>NZ_JBNAGG010000001.1:0-1597188 GCF_049801075.1 Maritalea sp. S77
ATGGCGAAGGAAAAGTTTGAGCGGACGAAACCGCACGTAAACATTGGGACTATTGGTCACGTTGACCATGGTAAGACAACATTGACCGCTGCGATTACGAAAGTATTGTCAGAGGCCTCTGGTGGTACAGGTACAGCTTTTGACGAGATCGATAAGGCACCTGAAGAAAAAGCCCGTGGTATTACCATTTCAACAGCCCACGTTGAGTATGAGACAGAAAACCGTCACTACGCACACGTTGATTGCCCAGGCCACGCTGACTATGTGAAAAACATGATCACTGGTGCGGCTCAAATGGATGGCGGCATCTTGGTTGTGAACGCAGCTGATGGCCCTATGCCACAAACACGTGAGCACATTTTGTTGGCACGTCAGGTTGGCGTTCCTGCATTGGTTGTTTTCTTGAACAAAGTTGACCAAGTTGACGACGAAGAGCTTTTGGAATTGGTTGAAATGGAAGTTCGTGAGCTTCTTTCTTCTTACGAATTCCCAGGCGACGATATTCCGATTGTAGCGGGCTCTGCTTTGGCTGCTTTGGAAGGTCGTGACGACGAAATCGGCAAGAACAAGATTCTTGAGTTGATGGCTGCTGTTGACGAATATGTTCCAACACCAGCACGTCCAAAAGATCAGCCATTCTTGATGCCAATTGAAGATGTGTTCTCAATTTCAGGCCGTGGTACAGTTGTTACCGGTCGTGTTGAGCGTGGCATCATCAATGTTGGCGAAGAAGTTGAGATCGTTGGCATTAAAGACACACAAAAGACCACTGTTACTGGTGTTGAAATGTTCCGCAAGCTGCTTGATAGCGGTGAAGCAGGCGACAACATTGGTGCTTTGATCCGTGGTATTGACCGTGAGCAAGTTGAGCGTGGTCAGGTTTTGTGTAAGCCAGGTTCAGTAACACCTCACACCAAATTTGTTGGTGAGGCGTACATTTTGACCAAAGACGAAGGTGGTCGTCACACACCATTCTTCACCAACTACCGTCCACAGTTCTACTTCCGTACAACTGACGTGACTGGCGTTGTGACTTTGCCAGAAGGTACCGAGATGGTGATGCCTGGTGACCGTGTTGAGGTCAATGTTGAGTTGATCGTACCAATCGCGATGGAAGATCAGTTGCGCTTCGCTATCCGCGAAGGTGGCCGCACTGTTGGCGCCGGCGTGGTTGCCAAAATCATCGAGTAGTCTTTTTTAAAAGACGAATGAATTAAGGCGGTCCTGTTGGGCCGCCTTTTTTATTGATCTGATTTGTTCGCTGATCGTGTTTCCAAGTATTTTATCGACCGATAAAGTAGGTTCCAGCATCAGGCTTACAGACATTTTCTATTTTGTCGTCGCGATTTCCGTTTGAGAATTTGACGCTTACGCGTACGACGCAATCGCCACCGTCATTTTCGATGACGAATGTTTTGCGTTGCTGTGGTCTGATCCGTTCAAAGTTCACAACTTTCCAGCCAGAAATTCTAAGCGACTTGACGGATTCGCTGGTCTTATTGCCAATGGTATAATTTGACGTCTGTGCATTTGCGATTGTAGCCGTGGCGAGCAGCAGTGAGCCGCCAACGAATAGTGTTGCGATAGTGCTTTTTAAGTACATTTTGTTCCCATTAATTTTGTCTCGACAATATTTCGAAGGTATTTGGGATTCTTGTTTGTGGACTGTCAAATTCAGTCTTGAGAATGTAATACAGCGCTGCGACCGTGTCGCTGGTTTATAGGGCGCAAATTCCTATGCGATTTCTGTTGAATAATGACATGAAAATTCCTCTTAAATTTCAATTGAATTCAGTAAATGGGCGGCGCAAGCTGGGTAGACAAACGTTTGCATCACCCGGATCGGCAGTAGAGTTTGGTTATTATTGTTGTTTTGATTATCGTGCCTTAGCCGTAATGCGATCTGTCTGATTCCATTCGAGCATTGGCACGTCATTTATTGGCGATTGCCGGCTGGAAGGACAGTTGGCTCAACTATCAATGTAGAGAAGTGGATGCTACGTTTTTGAAATTGGCTTTACGCCGGAGGAAATGCGTTATGATAAATATGATCTTGGCTGTGCTCGCCCTTTATGTCGTGCAGCTTTTCACGCCCGCACTGATGCGGTTTTCACAAATTGGTCTAAACCGCTATGTGGGCAGCCGCGATGATTTGCCGTCGCTGCCGCTGGCCGGGCAGCGCGCTGAGCGGGCGTTGAACAATCTAAAGGAAAGCTTGTTTCTTTTCTTGCCGCTGGCCATTTTGACCATTGTGCAAGGCAACGAAGTTGAGACATTGGTGGGCGCGGAGATATTTTTGGCCGCACGTGTTGTCTATGCCATTTCCTATATTTTGGCTGTGCCGTGGCTGCGGTCGATTGTCTGGGTGATCGGATTTGCAGGGCTGATCATTATGGCGTTGCCACTTTTTGGATAGAAAATTCAAAAAAGACAATAATTGGACTTGAAAGAAAGCGCCGTTGGCATTAGACCATGCCAGCGGCTTTTATGCCGATTTGCAGGGGTGTAGCTCAGTTGGTAGAGCATCGGTCTCCAAAACCGAGGGTCGTGAGTTCGAGTCTCTCCGCCCCTGCCATTTTCCAAACAGATTTACGCAGGTTCGAGTACATGCTGTTGAGCAGGTGACGCGAACATCGTTTTGAACTCGATGATCTTACATTGGGCAAAATCGGCGTATACCAAGGACTACGCGCGAAGAAGCGCTTCCAGCCTCGCTTTTCCCTTTTGCATCAATAAGACTAGGTCGCCGGTTGGCTGTTGATCGGGCTTGGCGAGAGCAGCTATGAGCTATGGGAGATGGGGCGCGAATTGATGGATCGGCTTGATCCATTGCGCGGTGGAGTCGCGCAATGGTCAGCGATTTGGAGGAGCAAACGAGTTTTCGAGCTAGTTGCTGATTTTGTTCGCAGCGGTGCTGCTGGGCAGGCAAGTGACCTGCACTTGATAGTTCATAGATGCAGCCTGCTGCGTTGAGCTGTTAATGTTCCAGCTATGGTTTTTCGCTTTCCGCGTACGGGCGGCAACTGCGTCCAGCTTGAAGTAAGCGTTGGCCGTGGTCATTTGTGCTGTATTCAAGATGCTGAAGCGTGAACTGCCTTGTTGGCGCTTGTTGGCCAGCAGGGCGTTGCATTGGGCCACAGGGTCTTTGCCGACCCAATTCAATTTGCTCACAGGGATGTTGGGTTCATAACCTAGTTGCCAAGTGCGCAAGGTGCCATTGGCTACATCGCGGCCTTTGAAACGTTTGATCCAGGCGCTATTGCCTTGTGCTTCAAAATAGTCGGTGGCGGCAAGTGTGCCGAGCGCTGCGCCGACGATCCGTTTACCGCTTTTTGCGCGGGCGCGCAGCTTGAAGATAAAGCGGTGGCTGTTTGTTTTAATGCTCGTATATTGGGTGCCGTTTGATCGCACCTCGATCGGAATGATGTCGATGCCATTCTTTTGAATGGAGACAGATTCGATCCAATCCGCTGCATTGGCATAGGTGGGGGCGGAGAGGGCGGCGATCAGCCCGAACGCTGCCAGTTTTTTAATTGAATGTTTCATGATGTTCCCTTTGCAAGTCCTCAATGTGGGGCCAAGATGCAAAAGTGAAACTGAATTGAGACTGAACGGGATGTTTAGCTGTTGAACTTAGACGGAAAACCGGGCAGTTAGATACGAAGTTTTTGAGCTGATAAGGGTTGCGTTTTGATAGGGATAGAGCTATGTAGGCGCAACCAGCCGTGCGGGACTTTCGCGCGGCTATTTGGTTATGGGTATCTGAACTTGTGAGGAAACGGCTGTAAGTCGTTGAAAAATCACAATTTGAACAGTCAGGATTAAATATGGCACGGACGAATCCTTTTACATTTTTGCAGCAAGTGCGCTCAGAGGTTGCAAAGGTTGTGTGGCCAACCCGTAACGAAACATTGATTTCAACTGTTATGGTTCTGATCATGATCACATTGGCCAGCCTATTTTTCTTGGCGGCGGATCAGATCAATTCATGGATTGTTGGACTGTTGCTCAGCTTGGGCTGAGGTTTAACTAAAAGCGGTAAGGTTTAAACGCATGGCAAAGCGCTGGTACATTGTCCAGGCCTACTCAAATTTTGAGCGTAAGGTAGCGGAATCCATCAAAGAAAAAGTGGAAAGCACTGGTCTTGACCATTTGTTTGATCAGGTTTTGGTGCCCACCGAAAAAGTTGTGGAAGTGCGCCGCGGGCGTAAAGTCGATGCAGAGCGCAAGTTCTTTCCTGGCTATGTTTTGGTGAAGATGGAATTGACGGACGAGACATTCCACTTGATCAAAAATACACCAAAGGTCACAGGATTTTTGGGTTCAGATCATAAGCCTATTCCGATTTCTGAATCAGAAGCACAGGCGATTTTGACTCAGGTCCAAGAGGGTGTCGATCGTCCGAAGCCTTCTGTGAGCTTTGAGGTTGGTGAGCAAGTGCGCGTATCCGACGGTCCTTTTGCGAGCTTTAATGGCTTGGTGGAAGAAGTCGACGAAGAGCGCGCGCGGCTTAAAGTTGAAGTTTCTATTTTTGGCCGGGCAACCCCGGTTGAACTTGAATATGGTCAGGTTGAAAAGCTCTGATCATTAAATGGTGCGGGAGAGGGCGTTGATGTTGCCGCATCAATGCATTGAACCTCGTGACCGCACTGTCGTTAAAACGGCCTCATTTTGAGGCCATCTAAATAAAGGCACGACAAATGGCAAAAAAGATTGAAGGCTATCTCAAGCTTCAAGTGCCGGCGGGCAGCGCCACGCCGTCACCTCCAATCGGCCCCGCTCTTGGTCAGCGCGGCTTGAACATCATGGAATTCTGTAAAGCGTTTAACGCGGCTTCGCAGGAAATGGATAAAGGCGCACCGGTTCCGGTTGTGATCACCATTTTTGCGGATAAGAGCTTCACTTTCGAGATGAAGATGCCGCCGGTAAGCTATTTCTTGAAGCAGGCTTTGAACATTAAGAGCGGTTCACAAAAGCCTGGTCACGAAGTTGGCGGTAAAATCACGCAAGATCAGTTGCGCGATATTGCAGAAAAGAAAATGAAAGACCTGAATGCGGACACAGTTGAAGCGGCGATGGCTCAAATTGCTGGTTCTGCTCGTTCTATGGGTCTGGAAGTAGCGGAGTAAGCGAGATGGCCAAGATTGGTAAACGTACAAAAGCTGCCCGCGAAGCAGTAGATCGCAAAAAGCTTTATCAGCTGGACGAAGCTGTAGCTTTGATCAAAAGCAATGCTGGCGCTAAATTCGACGAGACCGTTGAAATTGCGATGAACTTGGGTGTTGACCCTCGTCACGCTGACCAAATGGTTCGTGGTGTTGTTGCCTTGCCTAATGGCACAGGCCGTGACGTGCGCGTTGCTGTTTTTGCGCGTGACGCAAAAGCTGACGAAGCTAAAGCTGCTGGTGCAGACATTGTTGGTGCAGAAGACCTTGTTGAAGAAGTTCAAAAAGGCAACATCGACTTTGATCGCTGTATCGCGACACCAGACATGATGCCTTTGGTTGGTCGTTTGGGTAAAGTTTTGGGTCCTCGTAACCTGATGCCAAACCCAAAAGTAGGTACAGTGACACCTGACGTGAAAACTGCTGTTGAAGCTGCTAAAGCTGGTTCAGTTGAATTCCGCGTTGAAAAAGCTGGTATTTTGCATGCTGGCGTAGGCAAAGCCTCATTTGATGAAGTCAAATTGGTTGAAAACATCAAGGCATTTGCTGACGCAGTTTCAAAAGCAAAACCTGCTGGTGCAAAAGGCACTTATATCCGTCGTGTGGCGTTGTCTTCGACAATGGGCCCAGGCGTGCATATTGACGTTTCAAGCGTTCAAGGCTAATTGAACGCCAAGAAGTGCGCGTGGCGGTTGTCGCGCGCACCAAAGTTTCAGGCGAGAGCCTGATTGAGGAACCCGAGCAATTGGGTTCCTTAAAGTCCTGTCCGAGACTGTAGGTGCACCTTTGGTGCTTAATCGATAAAAGCCTGCAATAGATGGGGTGAGAATGAAACAGATTTGGCGCTATGCCATAATGTGTTTGGTTCGAACCGGATTGGTTTGGTGTTAAAGCCGCTGATCTACAGGCATTTCACCGTTGCTTGGGGAAGTTTGGTTTTTGGCCAATGCTTAAACAAGCAGCAAATCTGCAAATAGTTCGGAATAATTCCGGGCTTTATAGTGGAGAGAAGCAGTGGATAAAGCGGAAAAGCGTGAGCTCGTCTCGTCATTGCAAGATGCATTTAATGCGTCTGGCGCTGTCGTCGTAGCTCATTACTCGGGCTTGTCAGTTGCCGACATGGAAGATCTGCGTGTGCAGATGAAACAGGCAGGTGGTCAGGTCAAGGTTGCAAAAAACCGCCTTGCCAAGCGCGCTCTTGAAAATGCAGAGATTGCGGACTTTAGTGAGTTTCTCACTGGTCCGACTGTTCTGGCATATTCGGAAGACCCTATTACGGCAGCGAAAATCTCTGCCAAGTTCGCCAAAGCCAATGACAAATTGGTTATTTTGGGCGGCGCAATGGGCGAAACGAAACTGGACGCCGCAGGCGTTGCAGCATTGTCAGAATTGCCATCTCTTGATGAACTTCGTGCGAAACTTGCTGGTATGCTTACACAGCCTGCTGCCAAGATTGCATCTGTTCTTCAAGCTCCAGGCGGTCAAGTTGCCCGCGTGGTCTCGGCATATTCAGAAAAGGGCGAAGCGGCATAAGGCGCTTCGCAACCACCCACGGTTCGAAACATTTAAACACAAAAGAGGAATACAATGGCTGATCTAGAAAAGCTCGTTGAAGACCTATCTGCCCTTACAGTTCTTGAAGCATCAGAATTGTCAAAATTGCTTGAAGAAAAATGGGGCGTTTCAGCTGCTGCACCTGTTGCAGTTGCTGCTGCTGCTGGCGGCGACGCTGGCGGTGCTGCTGCAGAAGAAAAAGACGAATTTGACGTCATTCTTGCTGGTGCAGGCGACAAGAAAATCAACGTGATTAAAGAAGTTCGCGGCATCACTGGTCTTGGCTTGAAAGAAGCTAAAGACTTGGTTGAAGGCGCACCTAAAGCTGTTAAAGAAGGCGTTGCTAAAGCTGAAGCTGAAGAAATCAAAGCTAAGCTTGAAGCAGCAGGCGCTTCTGTAGAGCTTAAGTAGTTCTTTTTTGAGTGGCGGGCTTTTGAGTTCGCCACTCAATTTGCTGGCGTAATTCAGCATATAGGTCTGATTTTATTAACCAAATCAGACGAAGTTGCGGAACCTAAAGTAGGGCAGATATCCCGAGCACCGTCGGCTGATTGTCGGTGTTCTGGATACTTGCCCTTCAGGCATTTTAGAAAACATAGGAGCGGGCATGGCCACCACCTATAACGGTCGACGTAAGGTACGGAAGTCCTTCGGCAGCATTCGTGAAGTCACGGAGATGCCAAACCTCATTGAAGTTCAAAAAGCTTCTTATGATCAATTTTTGTTGGTAGATCAGCCTGAAGGCGGGCGCGCGGACGAAGGTTTGCAATCTGTTTTTAAATCGGTTTTCCCGATCACAGACTTTGCCAACACTGCGTCATTGGACTTTGTGTCCTATGACTTTGAACAACCAAAATATGATGTAGACGAATGTCGTCAGCGCGATATGACCTTTGCGGCGCCGCTGAAAGTGACTTTGCGTCTGATCGTATTTGAAGTTGATGAAGAGACCGGCGCACGGTCTGTTAAAGACATTAAAGAACAAGATGTTTACATGGGTGATATGCCATTCATGACATCTAACGGCACATTTGTTGTGAACGGCACCGAGCGTGTGATCGTTTCACAAATGCACCGTTCACCTGGCGTGTTCTTTGACCACGATAAAGGCAAGTCGCATTCTTCAGGCAAATTGTTGTTTGCTGCGCGGATTATTCCTTACCGTGGTTCATGGCTCGATCTCGAATTCGACGCCAAAGACATTGTTTATGCCCGTATTGACCGTCGGCGTAAAATCCCAGTGACTTCATTGCTCAAAGCTTTGGGCATGGACGCTGAAGAGATTTTGAACACCTATTACAACACGATTTCTTTCGAACGCACCAAAGGCGGCTGGCGTCAGCCGTTTGAGTGGGAGAAATTCCGCGGCACGAAGCCTGCGTTTGATTTGGTTGACGCTGAAAGCGGCGACGTCGTGCACGAAGCGGGCAAGAAATTGTCAGCCCGTGCAGCGAAAAAGCTGGCTGAAGGCGGCATGACTCACATCTTGGTGGATGATGCAGAATTGTTCGGCAGCTATATTGCTGAAGATTTGCTCAACCTTGATACTGGTGAGATCTATGCTGAAGCAGGTGATGAGATCGATGCAGACAGCTTGGTCAATTTGATTGAAGCTGGTTTGACAGAAATTCCTGTTCTTGACATTGACCACGTAAATATTGGCGCTTATTTGCGCAACACATTGGCAATCGACAAAAACGAGAGCCGCGAAGATGCGTTGTTCGATATTTACCGCGTGATGCGTCCGGGTGAGCCACCCACCATCGAAACTGCAGAAGCGATGTTCGAATCATTGTTCTTTGATTCAGAGCGTTATGATTTGTCTGCCGTTGGTCGTGTGAAAATGAACATGCGCTTGAACGTAGAGTGTGAAGACACTGTGCGGACATTGCGCAAAGAAGACATTGTTGAAGTTGTTCGTACATTGGTTGATCTACGCGATGGTCGCGGCGAAATTGATGACATTGACAACCTTGGCAACCGTCGTGTGCGTTCAGTCGGCGAATTGATGGAAAACCATTACCGCCTTGGTTTGTTGCGCATGGAGCGCGCGATCAAGGAGCGTATGTCTTCTGTTGAGATCGACACTGTGATGCCACAGGACTTGATCAACGCGAAGCCTGCTGCGGCAGCTGTGCGTGAGTTCTTTGGCTCATCACAATTGTCTCAGTTCATGGACCAAACAAACCCATTGTCTGAAATCACGCATAAGCGTCGTCTTTCAGCGCTTGGGCCAGGTGGTTTGACTCGTGAGCGTGCAGGCTTTGAAGTGCGCGACGTGCACCCAACGCACTATGGTCGGATTTGTCCGATTGAAACACCAGAGGGTCCAAACATTGGTTTGATCAACTCTTTGGCGACATTTGCGCGCGTGAACAAATATGGCTTTATCGAAACCCCTTATCGTAAGGTGGAAAATGGTAAAGTGACTGACGATGTTGTTTACCTCTCCGCTATGGAAGAGGCGCGTTACAACATTGCGCAGGCCAACGCCAAATTGACTGACGACAATGAGTTCCAGAACGAACTGGTGACTGGCCGTCGGGCAGGTGAGGTGATGTTGATCCCTCACGAAAATATCGACTTGATGGACGTTAACCCGAAACAGGTGATTTCGGTTGCTGCATCGCTTATTCCATTCTTGGAAAACGATGATGCGAACCGCGCTTTGATGGGTTCAAACATGCAGCGTCAGGCTGTTCCATTGTTGCGTTCGCAAGCCCCATTCGTGGGCACAGGCATGGAGCCAGTTGTCGCCCGTGACTCTGGTGCTGCGATTGTAGCGAAGCGGACAGGTATTGTTGATCAGGTGGATGCGACACGTATTGTTATTCGGGCAACCGAAGAAACAGACGCATCTAAAACTGGCGTCGACATTTATACCTTGATGAAGTTCCAACGCTCTAACCAGTCAACTTGCATCAACCAGCGTCCGTTGGTTGTGGTGGGTGACCATGTTGAAGCTGGTGACATCATTGCTGATGGTCCTTCAACTGATCTTGGTGACTTGGCACTCGGCCGCAACGTGCTCGTCGCGTTTATGCCTTGGAACGGTTACAACTACGAAGATTCGATCCTTCTTTCTGAAAACATCGTGAAAGATGACGTGTTCACCTCAATTCACATTGAGGAATTTGAAGTGATGGCGCGGGACACCAAATTGGGTCCTGAAGAAATCACACGCGACATTCCAAACGTTTCAGAAGAGGCGCTGAAGAATTTGGACGAAGCAGGCATTGTGCACATTGGTGCTGATGTTGAAGCTGGTGACATTTTGGTGGGTAAAATCACACCAAAAGGCGAAAGCCCAATGACACCGGAAGAAAAGCTGCTGCGTGCGATCTTTGGTGAAAAAGCGTCTGACGTACGTGACACATCATTGCGTGTGCCTCCTGGCGATGCTGGTACTGTTGTTGAAGTGCGTGTGTTTAACCGCCACGGCATCGACAAAGACGAGCGTGCGATGGCGATTGAGCGTGAAGAAATTGAACGCTTGGCGAAAGACCGCGACGACGAACAATCCATTCTCGACCGTAACGTGTTTGCACGTTTGAAAGAGATGTTGTTCGGTAAAGAAGCAACAGCAGGGCCAAAAGGCTATGTTGCTGGCACCAAATTGAATGATGCAATTTTCGAAGCGCATCCACGTTCGAAATGGTGGCAGTTTGCGGTTGATGATGACAAGGTCATGTCTGAAATTGAAGCCCTTCAAGGCCAATATGAAGACAGCCGTAAACAGCTTGAGCAACGCTTTATTGACAAGGTTGATAAGCTACAGCGTGGTGATGAATTGCCACCAGGCGTGATGAAGATGGTTAAAGTCTTTGTTGCGACCAAGCGTAAGATCCAGTCTGGCGATAAGATGGCTGGCCGTCACGGTAACAAAGGTGTGGTTTCTCGCATCATGCCAATTGAGGATATGCCTCACTTGGCCGATGGCACACCAGTAGACATCGTGTTGAACCCGCTTGGCGTGCCGAGCCGGATGAACGTTGGTCAGATTCTTGAAACGCATATGGGTTGGGCTTGTGCTGGCATGGGCAAGCGCATCGGTGAAATGTATGACACTTATCGTCGTGCAGAGACCAAAGACGTGACCCCGCTACGTGACGAGTTGAACCACGTTTATAAAGACGATGGCTATGTTGAAAAGCTTGATGATGACAGCGTTGTGCGCTTGGCAGACTATTTGCAAAAAGGTGTGTCCATCGCAACGCCAGTGTTTGATGGTGCTGTAGAATCCGACATCGTTGAGATGTTGGAGCGTGCAGGGCTTGAAGGTTCTGGTCAATCTCGCTTGATCGACGGCCGTACTGGTGAAGAGTTCCACCGTGACGTAACCGTTGGTTACATCTACATGCTGAAATTGCACCACTTGGTGGACGATAAGATCCACGCGCGTTCAATTGGACCATACTCACTTGTGACCCAGCAGCCATTGGGCGGTAAGGCACAGTTTGGTGGCCAGCGCTTCGGTGAGATGGAAGTTTGGGCGCTTGAGGCTTACGGTGCAGCGTACACCTTGCAGGAAATGCTGACAGTGAAGTCAGATGACGTTGCAGGGCGCACAAAGGTCTATGAAGCGATCGTACGGGGCGATGACACGTTTGAAGCTGGTATTCCAGAAAGCTTTAACGTGTTGGTCAAAGAAATCCGGTCACTCGGTCTCAATGTTGAATTGAGCTCAAGTGATGATGAGGGTGACGATGACGGGGATGCGTTGGAGGCTATTGAAGAGTCTTCACAGGATGCTGCGGAATAACGCACAGCCAACGTAACCTAATCGCTTAATTTTTGGCAGCGGGTATAGGGATGAGCGGCGATTTCATCCCACCCCTGCATTAAAGGAGACAGGAAAATGAACCATCAAGTTATGGATCTTTTCAATCCGCAGGCCCAGGCCCAAGTGTTTGATCAAGTAAAGATCAACATTGCGAGCCCCGAGAAAATTTTGTCATGGTCGTATGGCGAAATCAAAAAGCCTGAGACCATCAACTACCGTACGTTTAAGCCTGAACGGGACGGTTTGTTCTGTGCGCGTACTTTTGGTCCACAAAAGGACTATGAGTGCTTATGCGGCAAATATAAGCGCATGAAGTTTAAAGGCGTGATCTGTGAGAAGTGTGGCGTTGAAGTTACCTTGTCACGGGTTCGTCGTGAACGCATGGGCCACATTGAATTGGCAGCGCCAGTTGCTCACATTTGGTTCTTGAAATCATTGCCATCCCGTATCGCGCTTTTGCTCGATATGACATTGAAAGATGTTGAGCGGATCTTGTATTTCGAAAACTATGTGGTGATCGAGCCGGGCTTGAGCCCGTTTGCGGTGAACCAGTTGATCACGGAAGAAGAATATATCGACGCCCAGGATGAATATGGCGCCGATAGCTTCACCGCGATGATTGGTGCTGAAGCTGTGCGTGAAATGTTGGCTGCGCTTGAGTTGGAAAAACTCGCCGCAGAATTGCGCGTTGAAATTGCAGAAGCTACAACCGAACTGAAGCCGAAAAAACTCGGTAAGCGTTTGAAAGTGGTTGAGCACTTCATCGTTTCAGGCAACCGCCCTGAATGGATGATTATGACTGTTGTGCCGGTTATTCCGCCAGAGTTGCGCCCATTGGTGCCTTTGGATGGTGGCCGTTTCGCAACTTCTGATTTGAACGATCTTTATCGTCGCGTGATCAACCGGAACAACCGTTTGAAGCGTTTGATGGAGCTGCGCGCACCTGACATCATTATTCGTAACGAAAAGCGTATGCTGCAGGAATCTGTTGATGCGTTGTTCGATAATGGTCGTCGTGGCCGCACCATCACTGGCGCGAACAAGCGTCCGCTTAAATCTTTGTCAGATATGCTCAAAGGTAAGCAGGGTCGTTTCCGTCAGAACTTGCTTGGTAAGCGTGTTGACTATTCTGGTCGTTCAGTGATCACCGTTGGTCCTGAATTGAAGTTGCATCAATGTGGTTTGCCGAAGAAAATGGCTTTGGAATTGTTCAAGCCGTTTATCTATTCACGTCTTGAAGCCAAAGGTTTGTCTTCAACCGTGAAGCAGGCGAAAAAGCTGGTTGAAAAAGAGCGTCCCGAAGTTTGGGATATCTTGGACGAAGTAATCCGCGAACACCCTGTGATGTTGAACCGGGCGCCTACGTTGCACCGTTTGGGCATTCAGGCGTTTGAACCGACATTGATTGAAGGTAAAGCGATCCAGCTTCACCCGCTCGTTTGTGCGGCGTTTAACGCTGACTTTGACGGTGACCAAATGGCCGTTCACGTGCCATTGTCGCTTGAAGCGCAGCTGGAAGCGCGGACATTGATGATGTCCACCAACAACATCTTGCACCCTGCGAACGGTTCGCCAGTTATCGTGCCGTCTCAGGACATTGTTTTGGGTCTTTATTACCTCTCATTGATGAATGACAATGAGCCGGGTGAGGGCATGGCCTTCGGCAATATGGGTGAGATCGAGTATGCGCTTGAAAATGGCGTGATAACTTTGCACACCAAAATCAAAGGTCGCTTCAAGACTGTTGATGAGGATGGCAACGAAGTGAGCGGCATTCATGAGACCACACCAGGTCGCATGATGATTGCTCAATTGCTGCCGAAAAATCATGCGGTGCCGTTTGATGCGTGTAACCAGCTGATGACCAAGAAAATGATCTCCAAGCTGATCGACACGGTTTACCGTGCTTGCGGTCAGAAGGACACAGTGATTTTCTGTGACCAGATCATGGACCTTGGTTTTCGCTATGCGTGTAAAGCTGGTATTTCCTTTGGTAAGGATGACATGGTTATCCCTGACACCAAAGTGGGTATCGTTGAAACCACCCGCAAGCAGGTTGAAGAGTTCGAACAGCAGTATAATGACGGTTTGATCACACGTGGTGAGAAGTACAACAAAGTTGTTGATGCTTGGGCCAAGTGTGGTGACAAGGTTGCCGACGAGATGATGAGCCGAATTTCTTCGGTTCAGATCGACGAGGAAACCAAACGTCAGAACCCGATCAACTCTGTTTACATGATGGCTCACTCAGGTGCGCGTGGTTCGCCAGCGCAGATGAAGCAGCTTGCAGGTATGCGTGGTTTGATGGCTCGTCCGGATGGCGGCATCATTGAAACGCCGATTATCTCAAACTTTAAAGAAGGTTTGACCGTTAACGAGTACTTTAACTCGACCCACGGTGCTCGTAAGGGCTTGGCGGATACGGCGATGAAAACTGCGAACTCAGGTTACCTGACACGTCGTTTGGTTGACGTGGCGCAAGATTGCATCATCACTGGCAAAGATTGTGGTTCTGAAGAAGGTCTCACAATGACCCCTATCATCGATAGTGGTAACGTGATCGCGTCTTTGGGTAGCCGCGTATTGGGCCGGACAACATCTGAAGATGTGCTTGATCCAAAATCCGGCGAGGTCATCGTTGCTAAAGGCGTGATGGTTGAAGAAGCTGATGTTGAGCGCATTGAAGCGGCTAAAGTTCAGTCGATCAAGATCCGTTCGGTATTGACCTGTAAGCAACGTCAAGGTGTTTGCGGCACATGTTATGGCCGTGACCTTGCCCGTGGTACCCCAGTGAACATGGGTGAAGCGGTTGGCGTTATTGCAGCGCAATCAATCGGTGAGCCTGGCACTCAGTTGACCATGCGTACGTTCCACATTGGTGGTACAGCGCAGGTTGTGGATAGCTCCTTCATTGAAGCGAACCACGAAGGTGTAGTGTCGATCAAGTCTGGCCAAGTGGCAGAAGATAGTGATGGGCGTACGGTCAATATGAGCCGGAACCTTGTGCTTGCTATTTCTGACGAAGACGGCAATGAGCGAGGTACACACAAAGTGCCTTATGGTGCGTTGCTGCGGATCAAAGTTGGCGAGACAGTGAAAGCCGGTCAGCGTATTGCTGAATGGGATCCATATGTTCGTCCAGTTTTGGCCGAAGTTGAAGGTGAGATCGCCTTTGAAGACTTGGTGGAAGGTGCGTCTGTTTCTGAACAAACTGACGAAAGCACTGGCTTTACCAAGCGTTTGGTTATCGATTGGCGTTCAAACCCACGTGGCGAGCATTTGAAACCTGCCTTGGCCATTACTGGCAAAGACGGTAAAGCCGTTAAGCTGGATCGTGGTGGCGAAGCACGCTACTTGCTTTCAGTTGATGCGGTGATTGCTGCGGACCCAGGTTCGAAAGTTTCACCAGGTGACGTTATCGCACGTACGCCTTTGGAAAGCGCGAAAACAAAAGACATTACCGGTGGTTTGCCACGGGTGGCGGAATTGTTCGAAGCGCGTCGTCCGAAGGATCATGCGATTATCGCTGAGATCGACGGCATCATTCGCTTTGGTCGTGACTATAAGAACAAGCGTCGCATTGTGATTGAACCTCACGAAGAGGGCGGGGATCCGGTGGAATACCTCATTCCAAAAGGTAAGCCGTTCCACTTGCAAGAGGGCGACACCATTGAGCGTGGCGAATATCTGTTGGACGGCAACCCCGCTCCACACGATATTCTAGCGATTAAAGGCGTTGAAGAATTGGCCAAATATTTGGTCAATGAAATTCAAGAAGTGTATCGCTTGCAAGGTGTGGGCATCAACGACAAGCACATTGAAGTGATTGTGCGTCAGATGTTGCAGAAAATCGAAATCACCGATCCAGGCGATTCAGGTTTGATCAAAGAAGAGCATATTGACCAAATCGACTTTGAAGAGTTGAACCAGCGTCTCGAAGCTGATGGTCGCAAGCCAGCACAAGGTGTGCCGGTATTGTTGGGCATCACCAAAGCTTCGCTGCAAACACGTTCCTTCTTCTCCGCGGCGTCGTTCCAAGAAACGACACGTGTGTTGACTGAAGCAGCGGTGAGCGGCAAAGCCGATCCGTTGGAAGGCTTGAAAGAGAACATTATTGTTGGTCGTTTGATCCCAGTGGGCACAGGGGCGTTCACTGCTTCAACCCAGAAGATTGCGGCGAAACGTGATGATCTTATCTTGGCTGAGCGTCAGCGTCAGGCAGATGAAGAATTGGCAGCCCAAAATGCCTTGCGCATTGAAGCGGCGGCTGATGTTTCAACTGACCCCGCTGGCGAATAGTCGACATCAAGTTTTAAAGATTGGAGAGGGCGTCCTTTTGGGCGCCCTTTCTTTTTGGGGAATCGATTCTGAAACCAGTGCAAAACGGAATCAGCACCTTGAAATTTTCGATATATTTGCCAAATATGATGCCGTATTGAGAGGAATATGAACTGAATTTGCGACGAAGAATGTCGTAGATCGAGATTCCTACTCTTAAGACGGTCTTAATCTCGGATTTTTTGGTCATTCGAGAAAAAAACCGCGATAACCCTTGACGTAGAGCCCGGTTCGATTTAGTAACGCCCTACCTTCGCGGTAGGTCGTGAAGCATTTGATCTGTTTCGGCTAACAAAAAAGCCCAAACACATATGCTTCAAACACACCGTCGGGTAACAGACGCGACAATAGCGAGACACAAGATCTCTGGGTCAATAGCCTGGCGATCCTCTGTTTTAATGTGGTGCCGCCGTGCCTTTGGGCCGATGGGGAGCGCCATTTGATTGTTGTGATCTGGTGAATTGAGTTTTGAACGGATGGAAAGAAGGTTCGAGCAATATGCCGACCATTAATCAGCTGATCCGCAAGCCTCGGCAGGCGAAGCCAAAGCGGAACAAAGTTCCTGCTATGGAAGCAAACCCGCAAAAGCGCGGCGTTTGCACACGTGTGTACACAACGACCCCGAAGAAGCCTAACTCAGCGTTGCGTAAGGTCGCCAAAGTGCGTCTAACCAACCAGCGCGAAGTTATTTCTTATATTCCGGGTGAAGGCCACAATCTTCAAGAGCACTCTGTTGTTCTTATTCGTGGCGGTCGTGTCCGTGACCTTCCTGGTGTGCGGTATCATATTTTGCGTGGCGTTTTGGATACCCAAAGCGTCAAGGATCGTAAGCAGCGTCGTTCTAAATACGGCGCTAAGCGGCCTAAGTAAGGAGTTTACGTTCAATGTCACGTCGGCATCGCGCGGAAAAACGTGAGATCAACCCGGATCCGAAATTCGGTGATCTCGTTGTTACGAAATTCATGAATTCGCTCATGGTAGACGGTAAGAAGTCTGTCGCAGAGCGTATTGTATATGGTGCATTTGATGCGGTTGAAGCGCGCACAAAGCAAGACCCTGTAGAGGTGTTCCATCAGGCCCTCGACAATGTGCGTCCTGCGGTTGAAGTGCGTTCACGCCGTGTTGGTGGTGCAACATACCAGGTTCCTGTTGAAGTGCGCTCGGAGCGTCAGCAAGCATTGGCCATTCGTTGGTTGATCGGTGCAGCACGGAGCCGTGGTGAGAACACAATGGTCGATCGTTTGTCTGGTGAGTTGCTCGATGCACTCAATGGTCGCGGTCAGGCTGTTAAGAAGCGTGAAGATACGCACCGGATGGCAGACGCCAACCGTGCCTTCTCACATTACCGCTGGTAAGTTTTTAAAGGTATCACGATCATGGCTCGCGAATACAAGATCGAAGACTATCGCAATTTTGGCATTATGGCGCACATTGATGCGGGTAAAACCACAACAACTGAGCGCATTTTGTTCTATACAGGCAAAAGCCACAAAATCGGTGAAGTTCATGATGGTGCTGCCACCATGGACTGGATGGAGCAAGAGCAGGAGCGGGGTATTACAATTACCTCTGCGGCCACAACAACCTTCTGGGAAGGTCGTGATGGCAAAAAGCGTCGCTTCAACATCATCGACACACCAGGTCA
This sequence comes from Maritalea sp. S77, assembly GCF_049801075.1. Lineage (NCBI taxonomy): Bacteria > Pseudomonadati > Pseudomonadota > Alphaproteobacteria > Hyphomicrobiales > Devosiaceae > Maritalea > Maritalea sp. S77. Next base: position 17,486 of record NZ_JBNAGG010000001.1, read on the forward strand.
CGTAGACTTCACAATTGAAGTTGAGCGTTCATTGCGCGTACTTGACGGTGCTGTAGCACTGCTTGATGCGAACGCAGGTGTTGAGCCTCAAACTGAGACTGTTTGGCGTCAGGCTGACAAGTATGAAGTTCCACGCATGATCTTTGTCAACAAAATGGACAAAATCGGCGCTGACTTCTACAACTCAGTAGACATGATCAAAAAGCGTCTGGGTGCAACTCCGGTTGTATTGCAGTTGCCAATTGGTGCTGAAAACGAATTTGCTGGTGTTGTCGATCTGATCGAGATGAAAGCCTATGTGTGGCAGGGTGAGAACCTTGGCGCTGAGTGGGACATCGTAGACATTCCTGCTGATCTTAAAGATCGTGCTGAAGAATATCGCGAGCAGTTGATCGAAACTGTTGTTGAAGCAGACGAAGCTGCTATGGAAGCTTATTTGGAAGGCGAAATGCCTGACAATGATAAGATCCGTGAATTGATCCGTAAGGGTACAGTGAACGTTGAATTCTTCCCAGTACTTTGTGGTTCTGCCTTTAAAAACAAAGGTGTGCAGCCGCTTCTTGATGCAGTGGTTGATTTCTTGCCTTCACCGGTCGATATTCCTGCGATTAAGGGTATTGATGTGGCAACTGAAGCAGAAGTTTCTCGTAAAGCTTCTGACGAAGAGCCATTGTCAATGTTGGCCTTTAAGATTGCCAACGACCCACACATGGGTACGTTGACATTCTGCCGCATCTATTCAGGTGTTCTGGAAGCTGGTGGCGCGTTGGAAAACACGGTTAAAGAGAAAAAAGAGCGCGTTGGTCGTATGTTCCAAATGCACTCAAACAGCCGTGAGCAGATCCAAGAAGCCTATGCGGGTGACATTGTTGCGATCGTTGGTTTGAAGCAAACCACAACAGGCGATACACTTTGCACACCAAGCTCAAAAGTTATTCTTGAGCGCATGGAATTCCCTGATCCAGTTATTGAGATTGCGGTTGAGCCGAAATCTAAAGCTGACCAAGAGAAAATGGGCTTGGCCCTGAACCGCTTGGCTGCTGAAGATCCTAGCTTCCGTGTGAAATCAGATGAAGAGAGCGGCCAGACCATTATTGCTGGTATGGGCGAACTTCACCTCGATATTCTTGTAGATCGCATGAAGCGTGAATTTAAAGTTGAAGCGAATATTGGTCAGCCTCAGGTTGCCTATCGCGAGACAATTACACGTGCTGTTGATCACGATTACACACACAAGAAGCAATCAGGTGGCTCAGGCCAGTTTGCGCGCATTAAGTTCACTATTGAACCTGGCGAAACTGGTGTTGGCCTCGATTTCTCTGACACTGTTGTTGGCGGTAACGTTCCTAAGGAATATATCCCAGGTGTTCAAAAAGGTGTCCAATCTGTGATGGGCGCTGGTCCTTTGGCAGGCTTCCCGTTGGTAGACGTGAAGTTCGTGTTGAACGACGGTGCATACCACGATGTTGACTCCTCTGTGATGGCCTTTGAGATTGCCGGTCGTGCCGGCTTCCGTGAGGCGATCCGCCAGGCTGGCCCTAAACTTCTTGAGCCGATCATGAAAGTTGAAGTGGTGAGCCCAGAAGAATACACCGGCTCAATCATCGGTGATTTGACCTCCCGTCGTGGGCAGGTGCAGGGCCAAGACGTGCGCGGCAATGCGACCGTGATCGACGCCTTCGTGCCTTTGGCAAACATGTTTGGTTACGTGAACTCTTTGCGCTCAATGAGCCAAGGTCGTGCGAACTTCACCATGGTGTTTGGCCATTACGAGCAAGTGCCACAAAATGTGGCTGATGAAGTCATGGCGAAACACGCCGGTTAATTTGAATTGAAACGCCAGCACTACGCTGAACGAAATACGGAGAGAGCGATATGGCGAAGGAAAAGTTTGAGCGGACGAAACCGCACGTAAACATTGGGACTATTGGTCACGTTGACCATGGTAAGACAACATTGACCGCTGCGATTACGAAAGTATTGTCAGAGGCCTCTGGTGGTACAGGTACAGCTTTTGACGAGATCGATAAGGCACCTGAAGAAAAAGCCCGTGGTATTACCATTTCAACAGCCCACGTTGAGTATGAGACAGAAAACCGTCACTACGCACACGTTGATTGCCCAGGCCACGCTGACTATGTGAAAAACATGATCACTGGTGCGGCTCAAATGGATGGCGGCATCTTGGTTGTGAACGCAGCTGATGGCCCTATGCCACAAACACGTGAGCACATTTTGTTGGCACGTCAGGTTGGCGTTCCTGCATTGGTTGTTTTCTTGAACAAAGTTGACCAAGTTGACGACGAAGAGCTTTTGGAATTGGTTGAAATGGAAGTTCGTGAGCTTCTTTCTTCTTACGAATTCCCAGGCGACGATATTCCGATTGTAGCGGGCTCTGCTTTGGCTGCTTTGGAAGGTCGTGACGACGAAATCGGCAAGAACAAGATTCTTGAGTTGATGGCTGCTGTTGACGAATATGTTCCAACACCAGCACGTCCAAAAGATCAGCCATTCTTGATGCCAATTGAAGATGTGTTCTCAATTTCAGGCCGTGGTACAGTTGTTACCGGTCGTGTTGAGCGTGGCATCATCAATGTTGGCGAAGAAGTTGAGATCGTTGGCATTAAAGACACACAAAAGACCACTGTTACTGGTGTTGAAATGTTCCGCAAGCTGCTTGATAGCGGTGAAGCAGGCGACAACATTGGTGCTTTGATCCGTGGTATTGACCGTGAGCAAGTTGAGCGTGGTCAGGTTTTGTGTAAGCCAGGTTCAGTAACACCTCACACCAAATTTGTTGGTGAGGCGTACATTTTGACCAAAGACGAAGGTGGTCGTCACACACCATTCTTCACCAACTACCGTCCACAGTTCTACTTCCGTACAACTGACGTGACCGGCGTTGTGACTTTGCCAGAAGGTACCGAGATGGTGATGCCTGGTGACCGTGTTGAGGTCAATGTTGAGTTGATCGTACCAATCGCGATGGAAGATCAGTTGCGCTTCGCTATCCGCGAAGGTGGTCGCACTGTTGGCGCCGGCGTGGTTGCCAAAATCATCGAGTAGTAATTTTACAAGCGCTTTGCGGCGTTCTTTTAGGGCGCCGCAGCGTGTTTTTCGGGAAACATCGACATGAATGGTCAAAACATTCGTATCCGGCTGAAAGCGTTCGATCATCGAGTACTCGATAGCTCAACGCATGAGATTGTGAACACTGCCAAGCGCACAGGCGCTCAGGTTCGTGGCCCAATCCCTTTGCCTACACGAATTGAGAAATACACTGTCAACCGTTCGCCGCACATCGATAAGAAGAGCCGCGAACAATTTGAAATTCGGACTCACAAGCGTCTTTTGGACATTGTGGAACCTACTCCACAGACAGTGGATGCGCTTATGAAGTTGGACTTGGCGGCCGGTGTGGACGTCGAGATCAAACTTTAGAACTTTAGAAAAAGGTGTAAACCGATGCGTTCAGGTGTGATCGCACAGAAGCTGGGCATGACCCGGATCTTTACAGAAGAGGGCAGAGATGTCCCTGTAACGGTTCTTGGTCTTCAGAACTGCCAAGTTGTCGCTCAGCGGACGGCGGACAAAAATGGTTATACAGCACTCCAATTGGGTGCGGGTACAGCCAAAGTAAAAAATACAAGCAGAGCGGCCCGTGGTCACTTTGCTGTAGCAAAAGTTGAACCAAAACGGAAAGTTGCGGAATTCCGCGTTTCCGAAGACAACATGATTGAAGTTGGCGCCGAAATGTTGGCTGATCACTTCCATGTTGGCCAGTTTGTGGATGTGGCTGGTACATCAATCGGTAAAGGTTTTGCCGGTGCGATGAAACGTCACAACTTTGGTGGTATGCGGGCAACACACGGTGTTTCTATCTCTCACCGTGCCCACGGTTCGACTGGTCAGTGTCAAGATCCAGGTAAAGTCTTCAAAGGTAAGAAGATGGCTGGTCACATGGGCGCTGTTCGGACAACCACTCAGAACTTGAAGATTGTGAAAGTTGACGTTGAACGCGGCTTGATCATGGTTCAAGGCTCTGTACCTGGTTCAAAAGGCGGTTGGATTATGGTTCGTGATGCGGTTAAGAAGCCTGCGTCAGCTGATGCCCCGACACCTGGTTCTTTCAAAGTGGCTGAAACAGCTCAAGCCGAAGGGAGTGCTGAATAATGGAACTTTCAGTTGTATCTCTTGACGGCAAATCTGCTGGTAAAGTGACTTTGTCTGAAGACGTTTTCGGCCTTGAGCCTCGTCAAGACATTTTGCACCGCATGGTGCGTTACCAGCAGTTGAAAAAAATGGCTGGTACTCACGACGTGAAAAACCGCTCTGAGATCCGTGGCACAACAAAGAAATTTGTTCGCCAAAAAGGTTCAGGCGGCGCACGTCACGGTAACCGCAAAGTGCCAATTTTCCGCGGTGGTGGTCGTGCATTCGGCCCGACTCCTCGCTCACACGCGATTGAGTTGCCGAAGAAAGTTCGTGCATTGGCATTGAAGCATGCTTTGTCAACAAAAGCGAAGTCAGGTGACTTGGTGATTTTGGACAAAGCAGAAGCTAAAGACGCAAAAACATCAGCTTTGAAAAAAGCGTTCGGTGAATTGGGTCTTGATAATGCCCTGATCATTGGTGGTTCAGAGTTGGATCAAAACTTCGCGCTTGCTGCGCGGAACATTGGTCACATCGATGTGCTGCCTGCCCAAGGCATCAATGTCTATGACATTTTGCGTCGCACTAAGTTGGTGTTGACCAAGGCTGCTTTGGAAAGCTTGGAGGCTCGTTTCTCATGAGCATGGTGAAAGCATACGATATTATTCGCAATCCGGTTGTGACTGAAAAGTCCACCTATGCGTCTGAGCACAACCAAGTTGTGTTTGATGTAGCGATTGATGCGACCAAGCCTGAAATCAAGGCAGCGGTTGAAGGCTTGTTCTCTGTAAAAGTGAAAGCCGTCAACACTTTGGTCCGCAAAGGCAAGGAAAAGCGTTTTCGCGGCCGTATCGGTCAGCGCAAAGACGTGAAGAAAGCAATTGTGACATTGGCTGAAGGTCAGTCAATTGACATTGCGACCGGACTATAGGCAGGAAAGATTAGAAAATGGCTTTGAAGCAATATAATCCAACCTCGCCAAGCCAACGTGCGCTGATCGGCATTGACCGTTCAGAACTTTGGAAGGGCGGTCCAGTCAAGAAATTGACTAAAGGTCTGACAAGCAAGGGCGGTCGCAACAATTCTGGCCGTATTACCATGCGTCGTCAGGGCGGTGGTGTTAAGCGTGCTTACCGTATCGTCGATTTTAAACGTCGTAAATATGACGTTGTCGGCACGGTTGAGCGTTTGGAATATGATCCAAACCGTACAGCTTTCATCGCGCTTGTAAATTACGATGATGGCGAGCAAGCCTACATCTTGGCGCCGCAGCGTTTGTCTGCTGGTGACAAGGTTGTAGCTTCACGCAACAATGTTGACGTGAAGCCAGGCAACGCGATGCCATTGGAAAAAATGCCAGTGGGTACCATTGTGCACAACGTTGAGATGAAGCCTCTTAAAGGCGGTCAGATCGCACGTTCTGCGGGTACTTATGTGCAATATGTTGGACGTGACCAAGGCATGGCCATTTTGCGGTTGAACTCAGGTGAGACCCGTTTGGTACCAGGCGCTTGCATGGCAACTGTTGGTGCGGTGTCTAACGCTGACCACTCAAACACAAATTTGGGTAAAGCTGGTCGTAAGCGTTGGTTGGGCAAACGTCCTCAAGTTCGTGGTGTTGCCATGAACCCGATCGATCACCCACACGGTGGTGGTGAAGGACGTACTTCAGGTGGTCGTCACCCAGTGACGCCTTGGGGTAAGCCAACTAAAGGCAAGCGTACGCGCTCTAATAAACAGACGGACAAATTTATTGTTCGTTCACGTCATCAGAAAAAGGGCAGGTAGGTCACTATGGCACGTTCTGTTTGGAAAGGTCCGTTTGTTGACGGATATCTGATCAAAAAAGCGGAGAAAGTCCGTGAGTCCGGCCGTCACGAAGTGATCAAAATCTGGAGCCGTCGCTCAACGATTTTGCCACAGTTTGTGGGCCTCAACTTTGGTGTTTACAACGGCCAGAAGCACGTACCAGTTCTCGTAACTGAGGAAATGATCGGTCACAAGTTTGGTGAATTCGCACCATCTCGTACCTATTATGGCCACGGCGCCGACAAAAAGGCGAAGAGGAAGTAACAATGGGTAAGCCAAAGCGTGAGCGTACGCTTAAAGACAATGAGGCGCGGGCTGTATTGCGCATGTTGCGCACTAGCCCTCAGAAATTGAACCTCGTTGCAAGCGCTATCCGGGGTAAAAAGGTTGAGAAGGCTTTGGCCGAATTGACCTTTTCTCAAAAGCGCATTGCAAAAGATGTGAAAAAGACATTGGAAAGCGCCATTGCCAATGCTGAGAACAATCACGGTCTGGATACAGATTCATTGGTTGTTGCTGAAGCATATGTCGGCAAATCATTGGTCATGAAGCGTTTCCGTCCGCGGGCACGTGGCCGTGTGGGTAAGATTTTGAAGCCTTTCTCACATTTGACCATCGTAGTTCGTGAAGTCGAGGAGGCCGCATAATGGGTCACAAGATTAATCCAATCGGTTTCCGTCTTGGTGTTAACCGGACATGGGACAGCCGCTGGTTCGCTAACAAAGGCGAATATGGTAGCTTGTTGCAGGAAGATTTGAAGATCCGCAAAATGCTTAAGAAGGAACTTAAGCAAGCTGCGGTTTCAAAAATCGTGATTGAGCGTCCACACCGTAAATGTCGCGTGTCTATTCATACAGCACGTCCAGGCATCGTTATCGGTAAAAAGGGTGCTGACATCGAGAAGCTTCGCAGCAAAATCCGCAAGTTTACTGATTCAGAAGTACACATCAACATTGTTGAAGTACGTAAGCCTGAAACAGATGCGAACCTTGTTGCACAGGGCATTGCTCAGCAACTTGAGCGTCGGGTTTCTTTCCGTCGTGCCATGAAGCGTGCTGTGCAAACAGCTATGCGTATGGGCGCTGAAGGTATCCGTGTGAACGTTGCTGGTCGTTTGGGCGGCGCAGATATTGCGCGGACTGAATGGTACCGTGAAGGCCGTGTGTCTTTGCACACTTTGCGTGCTGACATTGATTACGGCACTGCTGAAGCTGAAACAACTTTCGGGATCATCGGGATCAAAGTTTGGATTTCTAAAGGTGAAATCTTGGAACATGACCCAATGGCTCACGAGCGTCGTGCGATTGAAGCGAGCGGTGGTGGCGATAAAAAGCCTCAGCGTCAGCGTCGTCAGCAGGCTGCAGGCTAAGGAGTTAACTTATCATGCTGCAACCTAAACGTACAAAATTCCGTAAAATGCACAAAGGCCGCATCCACGGTGCTGCCAAAGGTGGTTTTACATTGAACTTTGGGTCACATGGCCTTAAAGCTCAAGAACCTGAGCGTGTTACCTCACGTCAGATCGAAGCTGCACGTCGTGCAATGACCCGTCACATGAAACGTGCTGGTCGTGTTTGGATCCGCGTATTTCCTGATGTACCTGTCAGCTCTAAGCCTACAGAAGTTCGGATGGGTAAAGGTAAAGGTTCACCAGATTATTGGGCCGCGCGTGTTAAGCCGGGCCGGGTAATGTTTGAAATTGATGGTGTATCGGATGAAGTTGCTCGCGAAGCTTTGCGCTTGGCTGCAATGAAGTTGCCGATCAAAACACGGGTTGTTACCCGTATTGCGGACTAAGGGGCACGTCTCATGAATGCGAGTGAAGTGCGGACAAAAACCGCAGACGAGCTAAAGCAAGAGTTGGTTGATTTGAAAAAAGAGCAGTTCAATCTGCGTTTTCAACGCGCAACCCAGCAGCTTGAAAATACCGCGCGTGTTCGGCAGGTTCGCCGTGACATTGCTCGGATTAAGACCATCCTGCGCGAAAAAAGCGTAGCGGGCCAGTAGGAGCGTTTTGATGCCAAAGCGTATATTGCAAGGGACTGTGGTCTCTGACAAGAACGAGAAAACTGTTGTGGTACGTGTTGAACGTCGTTTTACGCACCCACTTTTGAAAAAGACAGTTCGTCGTTCAAAAAAATATCAGGCGCATGACGAAGCGAATGCGGCCAAAGTTGGTGATCTTGTACAAATTCAAGAATGTGCACCAATTTCAAAGAATAAAAGATGGGCCGTTATTCAGGCTTCTTAAAGAGCTTTTGAATATCGGAATGAATGTTGAAAATCGGTTGTGTAGAATCAACCAAAGTATAGAAGGCAGCCAGTCATGATTCAGATGCAGACGAATCTCGATGTCGCGGATAATTCCGGTGCGCGTCGTGTTATGTGCATCAAGGTGCTGGGCGGCTCTAAGCGTAAATACGCTTCTGTGGGTGACATCATTGTTGTGTCCGTTAAAGAAGCTATTCCGCGTGGCCGCGTTAAGAAGGGTCAAGTGATGCGTGCAGTTGTTGTGCGTACAGCGAAAGATATTCGCCGCCCTGATGGTACCGTGATCCGTTTTGACCGCAACGCAGCGGTTTTGGTGAACAACAATAAAGAGCCAATCGGCACACGTATCTTTGGACCAGTTCCTCGTGAATTGCGCTCAAAGAACCACATGAAGATTGTCTCACTTGCGCCGGAGGTGCTGTAACCATGGCTGCCAAGATTAAAAAAGGCGACAAGGTTATCGTTTTGACTGGCCGCGACAAAGGCAAAACTGGTGAAGTTTTGCGCATTGCGCCAGCCGAGAACCGCGCCGTTGTTCAAGGTGTGAATTTGGTGAAACGTCATCAGCGTGCAAGCCAAACAAGTGAAGGCGGCATCTTGAACAAAGAAGCGCCAATCCACTTGTCAAACATTGCATTGGTTGACCCAAAAGAAAACAAAGCAACTCGCGTTGGTTTTGTGGTCAAAGATGGCGAAAAGAAACGCGTTGCTAAGCGTTCAGGAGATGTGATCGATGGCTGAGAATTACGTCCCACGTCTGCGCACTCACTATAATGAAGAAGTGCGCACTGGCCTGACTGACCAGTTTAATTACCAAAACCACTTAGAAATTCCAAAGTTGGAAAAAGTGGTTTTGAACATGGGTGTTGGCGAAGCTGTAAATGACACCAAGAAGGTTAAATCCGCCTTGGCTGATATGGAAGCAATCGCTGGTCAAAAGCCTGTCATTACGTATGCGAAAAAGTCTATCGCGGGCTTCAAGGTTCGTGAAGAAATGCCTTTGGGTGTTAAAGTGACTTTGCGCAAGACACGTATGTACGAATTTGTTGATCGTTTGGTGAACATTGCTTTGCCTCGCGTTCGGGACTTTCGTGGCTTGAACCCAAAGAGCTTTGACGGCCGCGGCAACTTTGCAATGGGCATTAAAGAGCACATCGTATTCCCAGAGATCAATTACGACCAAGTTGATCAAATGTGGGGTATGGACATTATCGTGTGCACCACTGCAAACACCGATGAAGAAGCCCTGGCGCTTCTTAAAGGCTTTAACTTCCCGTTCCGTCAGTAGTGACGAACGAGACGATCGAATAAGGATCAAAGAAGATGGCAAAGAAAAGCGCCGTAGAAAATAACGAGAAAAAGCGTCGGTTGGCAGATAAATATGCCGACAAACGTGCTTCTCTGAAGGCGATTGTTGACGATCGTTCTCTTCCAATTGAAGAGCGTTTCGCTGCAACATTGAAGTTGGCTGAATTGCCACGCAACAGTGCAGCTGTTCGTGTACGCAATCGTTGTGAAGTTACAGGTCGGCCACGTGGCTTTTACCGTAAGCTCAAAATGTCACGTATTTCGCTACGTGAACTGGGCAACCAAGGTAAGATTCCTGGCCTCGTTAAGTCGAGCTGGTAAGGAGACATAAGCGATGAGTTTTACTGATCCGCTTGGTGATATGTTGACACGTATCCGGAATGCCCAAATGCGTAACCGGACTACTGTTACTACACCTGCATCTAAATTGCGGGCACGAGTTTTGGACGTATTGAAGTCTGAGGGCTTCATTCGTGGCTATAGCGTGACCGAATTTGAAAACGGCTCTGCTGAGTATAATGTTGAGTTGAAATATCTCGACTCGCAACCAGTGATCCGCGAAATCCAACGTGTTTCAAAGCCAGGTCGTCGTGTGTACGCTTCTGTGAAGAACATTCCGCAAGTTGCAAACGGCCTCGGGGTATCCATCGTTTCAACACCTAAGGGTGTGATGGCCGACCACGAAGCACGTCAAAATAACGTTGGTGGTGAAGTGTTGTGTCGCGTCTTTTAAGGCGTTAAACACACTGATCTCACTATTAAGCTACGGTTTGAACCGAAAAGGCAAAAGAACATGTCGCGTATTGGCAAGAAACCAGTCGCCCCTGTAGATGGTGTGACGGTCACAATCGAGGGCCAGACGGTTAAGGCAAAGGGCCCTAAGGGCGAATTGTCTGTTGATTTGGTTGACTTGGTGACAGTTGAAATGACCGACGAGGGTGTCCAGGTCACTCCTGTGAACGATAGCAAAGAAGCGCGTTCAGCATGGGGAATGTCACGTACATTGGTGAACAATATTGTTACTGGTGTGAAAGAGGGTTTCACGAAGAAGCTCGCAATCAACGGTGTTGGTTTTCGTGCGCAAATGCAAGGCAATGACCTGAAGTTGGCTCTTGGCTTTTCACATGATGTGATTTTCAAGGCTCCTGAAGGCATTAAGCTTGAAGCGCCGCAACCTACTGAAATTATTGTTTCAGGCATTGATAAACAAGCGGTTGGGCAGGTTGCTGCCAATATCCGTGAGTACCGGCCACCAGAGCCCTATAAAGGCAAAGGTATCCGTTACGAGGACGAATATATCTTCCGCAAAGAAGGTAAGAAGAAGTAAGGGCGCAAGAGAATGGCGAATATGTCTAGCAAAGACCGCCGCAAGGCGAGAGTACGTCGCGCAATTCGTTTGCGCGCAAATGGTCGTCCACGTTTGTCGGTTTTCCGTTCAGGCAAGAACATTTATGCTCAGATCATTGATGATACGACCGGTCACACATTGGCTGCCGCATCAACTTTGGACAAAGATCTGAAAGTTGAAAATGGCAGCAACCAACAAGCCGCAGAGCAAGTTGGTAAGCTGGTTGCTGAACGTGCAGTGAAAGCTGGCGTTGGTGACGTGATCTTCGATCGTGGTGAATATCTTTATCACGGCCGCGTGAAAGCATTGGCAGATGCTGCACGTGAGGGCGGGCTGCGCTTCTAAATGAACGCGATGGCCAAAACAAAATTGAATTTAAAGAGAACTGGTTGAGACGATGAGAGACAATCAAGAGCGCGATAGCGAATTTGTTGATCGCCTGGTCCACATCAATCGCGTGGCGAAAGTGGTGAAAGGCGGCCGTCGTTTCGGCTTTGCTGCACTTGTTGTGGTTGGTGATCAAAAGGGCCGTGTTGGTTTCGGTCATGGTAAGGCACGTGAGGTGCCTGAAGCGATCCGTAAGGCAACTGAGCAAGCCAAACGTCAAATGATCCGTGTACCATTGCGTGAAGCGCGTACATTGCACCACGATGTGGCGGGTCGCCACGGTGCGGGCAAGGTATTCTTGCGTGCGGCACCTGCTGGTACGGGTATTATTGCTGGTGGTCCAATGCGTGCGGTGTTTGAAACACTCGGCATTGCGGACATTGTGGCCAAATCACAAGGCTCAGCAAACCCATATAACATGGTTCGGGCAACATTTGATGCTTTGAAAAATCTGGATAGCCCTCGCTCAGTTGCTGCGCGTCGTGGTTTGAAGGTTTCTGAAATTCAAGGTCGTCGCCGGGAATCTGACGTTGGCGAACAGGTGAGTGCGTAACCCGCGCCACTGACGTTTACGGAGTTGAGAAATGGCTGAAAAAACAGTAACTGTTGAGCAGATTGGTAGCCCGATCCGCCGGACACAAGATCAACGTGCCACGCTTGTTGGTCTTGGTTTGAACAAGATGCATCGTCGCCGTACGCTGGAAGATACTCCAGCTGTGCGTGGGATGATCAAAAAAGTTTCGCATCTCGTGCGCGTTGTCGACGAGAAGTAATAAAGGGTTTTGTCATGCGACTGAATGAGTTGGCCGACAATAAAGGTGCCACAAAGAACCGCACACGCATTGGTCGTGGTATTGGTTCTGGTAAAGGCAAAACCGGTGGCCGCGGTGTAAAGGGTCAAAAGTCACGCTCAGGTGTATCCGTGAACGGATTCCGTGGTGAGCAGACAAACTTGATCCAGCAAATGCCTAAGCGCGGGTTTAACAATCCGTTCGCGAAAAAGTTCAATGCCGTACGTCTTGATCGCATTCAAACTGCGATTGATTCAGGCAAGCTTGACGCCAAAGGTGTGATCGACGCGAAAGCACTTGTTGAAGCCGGCGTTATTCGTCGTGCGAAAGACGGTGTGCGTTTGATTGCTGGTGGCGAGTTTAAAGCGTCTAAAGTGACCTTTAAAGTTGACCATGCGTCAAAAGGTGCCCAAGCAGCTGTTGAAGCTGCTGGCGGCAAAATCGATCTTCCAGCGGCGGCGGAATAATTCGCCGCTACCTCTCATTTATTGAGGATTAAGGTTTATGGCTTCGGCAGCAGAACAACTTGCCCGAAATATGAATTTTTCGACCTTTGCCAAGGCAAAAGACCTTCAACAGCGCATCCTGTTTACCCTGGGTGCGCTTTTGGTCTATCGGTTCGGTACATTTATTCCAATTCCAGGCATTGATGGGGACGCTTTTGCGGCCACCTTCGATCGTGCGCAAAACGGCATTTTTGGCATGTTCAACATGTTTGCCGGCGGTGCGGTTGAGCGGATGGCGATTTTCGCGCTGAACCTTATTCCTTACATTACCGCCTCGATTGTGATCCAGGTGCTGACCACTGCGTCGACTCGTCTTGAGCAACTCAAGAAAGAGGGCGAGCAGGGGCGTCGTAAGATCAACCAATATACTCGCTATCTGGCGGTGGTTTTCTGTGCTTTGCAGGCATACGGTATTGCCGTTGGCCTTGAGGCCAGTGAAGGGGTTGTGACCAATCCTGGTTGGTTCTTCCGTCTATCTACTGTGATCACTCTTGTGGGTGGTACCATGTTCTTGATGTGGCTTGGTGAACAAGTGACAGCGCGTGGCGTGGGTAACGGTATCTCGTTGATTATTTTCGCAGGTATTGTGGCAACATTGCCGACTGCGATTGCGCAAACCCTTGAGCTGAGCCGGACTGGCGCGTTGCCAACACTCGGTGTTGTCGGGCTTTTGGTGCTGGCGATTGTGGTGATTGCGGTCATTGTGTTCTTCGAAAGAGCCCAGCGGCGGCTATTGGTGCAATATCCAAAGCGTCAGGTTGGCAATAAGATGTTCCAAGGGGACACATCTCACTTGCCCCTTAAGCTGAACACTGCTGGCGTTATTCCTGTGATCTTTGCATCTTCATTGCTGTTGTTGCCTGCCACAATGGCTGGTTTTGCAGCGCAAGGTAATGCACCAACATGGTTGACCACAGTGTCTGCGGTGTTGGGTCGTGGTCAGCCGCTCTATCTCGCGCTGTTCGCATTTTTGATCTTTTTCTTTGCGTTCTATTACACTTCGATCGTGTTTAACCCCACGGAAACAGCCGATAACTTGAAAAAGTCCGGTGGTTTTATCCCAGGGATCCGTCCGGGTGAGCGGACCGCACAGCATGTGGATTATGTGCTGACGCGGATCACATTGGTGGGCGCAATCTATCTGACTGCGGTCGCTCTGATCCCAGAGGTTTTAGTCTCGCAGTTAGGCGTTTCAGCATTCTTGGGCGGCACATCGCTCCTGATTATGGTGACCGTAACACTGGATACGATTTCACAAGTACAAAGCCATTTGATTGCGCAGCAATATGAGGGCTTGGTGAAGAAATCTCGTTTGGGAGGACGTCGGAAAAAATGAGGCTGATTTTGTTGGGCCCGCCGGGTGCGGGGAAGGGGACGCAAGCCCAGTTCTTGATGGAGAAGTTCAACATCCCGCAATTGTCCACTGGTGATATGTTGCGTGCAGCGATTGCAGCGGAAACAGAGCTTGGCCTGAAGGTCAAGGATATGATTGCTCGCGGTGATTTGGTGCCGGATGAAATCGTGGTTGGCATTATCTCAGATCGTATTGACGAAGATGATTGCGCCAATGGTTTCATTTTGGATGGCTTCCCCCGCACGACTGGTCAAGCTGAAGCGCTTGGCGAGTTGTTGGAAGAGAAGGGCATTGCTCTTGATGCGGTCGTAGAGATTCGCGCGGACGCTGACATTCTGGTTGGTCGCATTTTGAAGCGGGCAGAGGAGAATGGCGGCGCGCGTGCTGACGACAATGAAGACGTGTTGCGCAACCGCCTTGAAGTCTATGAAGAACTTACCGCCCCACTGGTTGAGTATTATTCAGCCAAAGGGATGCTGAAAAGTGTTGACGGCATGGCTGGAATCGATGAAGTCACAGCCTCAATAATGTCCGCACTTAACGCAGACTAAAATTTGGAGCATTTGGGCTGATAAGCGTGTTGACTTATAGCCCAAAACTCGGTTATGAACCGCGCTTAGTCATACGCAATGCGAAAGACTGGGTTCGGTTTCTTGAAAAAAGCAAGGGATCGGGGTTCCGGTCGTTTGTTGTTGTTTGGGCGCAAATTGCAAAAGACAATTTGCATTAACTAAGGAGATCAGGGACGTGGCTCGTATTGCTGGCGTCAATATCCCAACGAATAAGCGTGTAGAAATCGCGCTTCAGTACATTCACGGGATTGGTGCAACAAAAGCGTCTGAAATCTGTGGCAAAGTTGGTATCGCGGCTGAACGTCGTGTGAACGAACTTTCTGATGCCGAAGTGATTCAGATTCGTGAAACAATTGACAGTGACTACATTGTAGAAGGTGACTTGCGTCGCTCTGTTGCTATGAACATCAAGCGTTTGATGGATCTTGGTAACTATCGTGGGTTGCGTCACCGTCGTGGTCTTCCCGTACGTGGTCAAAATACGCACAACAATGCGCGTACACGTAAGGGCCCTGCGAAACCAATCGCAGGCAAGAAAAAGTAAATCTGAAAGGCGCTTCATTATTGAGGTGCCTTTTGTTCGGTGGAGCCACCGCTTAAAAGTGCAGTGGCGTTGAGATCGCTTTAAGGAAAAAGAATGGCTAAAGAAGCTCGTGTTCGCCGTCGCGAACGAAAAAATATTACTTCCGGTGTTGCACACGTAAATTCTACTTTTAACAACACCATGATTACCATCACAGATGTACAAGGCAACGCCATTGCTTGGTCTTCTGCTGGTACCATGGGCTTTAAAGGCTCACGGAAATCAACTCCATACGCTGCTCAGGTTGCTGGCGAAGATGCCGCGAAGAAAGCCCAAGAGCATGGCATGAAAACTTTGGAAGTTGAAGTTTGTGGCCCAGGTTCTGGTCGTGAATCAGCGCTGCGTGCGTTGCAAGCTGCTGGTTTTACCGTCACAAGCATTCGTGACGTAACCTCCATTCCACACAACGGCTGTCGTCCACGCAAACGGCGTCGCGTGTAGTTTATTGGGAATTGCCCATTTTGGCCAATTAATCGATTGGGCAACTCAATAGGTTCTTACATTTCAATGCGAGCATTGGCGGATGTGTCGCATAGGGAAAGGGTTAAACTATAATGATCCAGAAAAACTGGCAGGAATTGATTAAGCCGACGAAGCTGGACATTGTACCGGGAAATGACCCGGCGCGCGTTGCCACCATTGTGGCCGAGCCTTTGGAAAGAGGTTTCGGTTTGACATTGGGCAATGCTTTGCGTCGTGTTTTGCTGTCTTCGCTGCAAGGTGCTGCAGTAACAGCCATCCAAATTGATGGCGTGTTGCACGAGTTCTCTTCAGTTGCCGGTGTGCGCGAAGACGTAACCGATATGGTGCTCAATGTTAAAGACATCGCGATCCGGATGGAAGATGAGGGACCAAAGCGTCTGTCATTGACCAAAAAGGGCCCAGGTGCGGTACTCGCTGGTGACATTGAAACAACAGGCGACATTGAGATTTTGAACCCAGAATTGGTTTTGTGCCACCTCGATGATGGTGCAGATATCAATATGGAATTCACTGTTGGCACTGGCAAAGGCTATGTGCCAGCTGATCGCAACCGTCCTGAAGATGCGCCGATCGGTCATGTTGCAGTGGATGCACTGTTCTCACCTATCAAGCGTGTTTCTTATAAAGTTGAGAACACACGTGAAGGTCAAGTGCTTGACTATGACAAGTTGAACTTGACTGTGGAGACCAACGGTGCGGTGACACCTGAAGATGCTGTAGCTTTTGCTGCGCGTATCTTGCAGGATCAGTTGAATGTGTTCGTGAACTTTGAAGAGCCTGAAAAAGAGGTTGTTGAAGATGCCATCCCAGAATTGGCGTTCAACCCAGCCTTGCTCAAGAAAGTTGATGAGCTTGAATTGTCAGTTCGTTCAGCAAACTGCTTGAAGAACGACAATATCGTATACATTGGTGATTTGATCCAGAAGTCGGAAGCGGAAATGTTGCGCACACCGAACTTTGGCCGTAAATCACTGAATGAAATTAAAGAAGTTCTGGCGCAAATGGGCTTGCATCTTGGTATGGATGTAGCCAACTGGCCGCCTGAAAACATTGAAGATCTCGCGAAGCGTTTTGAAGATCATTATTGATCTTGAACGTCCCGCATTGAGTTGACAGGAGAATAGAATGCGCCACCGCAAAGCTGGTCGCAAGTTGAACCGGACAGCAAGCCATCGTAAAGCGATGTTTGCTAACATGTCTGCAGCGCTGATTAAGCACGAGCAGATCGTTACAACTTTGCCTAAAGCCAAAGACCTTCGTCCAATCGTTGAAAAGTTGATCACCTTGGCGAAAAAAGGTGATTTGCACTCACGTCGTATCGCAGCTTCTCGCATTGGCGACGAGGCTATGGCGAAAAAATTGTTCGACGTATTGGGCCCACGTTACCAAGACCGTCAGGGTGGATACACCCGTGTGTTGAAAGCCGGCTTCCGCCATGGCGACAACGCACCAGTAGCGGTTATCGAGTTGGTTGACCGTGACCCATCAGCAAAAGGTGCCGATTCTGGCCCAACTGCTGAGCGTGTTGAAGCTGAAGACGCAGACGCAGCGTAAGTTTCAGCTTTCAATTGCGAAAGTTTTTAAAGCGCTCCCTTTTGGGGGCGCTTTTGTTTTGTCTGACGTAAATTTGATCTTATATCTGCCTTATTGCGTTTTATCATCATGCTGACTCACCACAGATTGAGAGGAGATCATCTCATGCCTTATTTCCGCGCATTGCTGATTATGTTGGCCACGCTTGGCCTGATCCAGTCGAGCATCGCCCAAGAGGCGCGTGAAGTGCCGCAAAATCGTGCGCAGGTACAGTTGAGCTATGCGCCTGTGGTGCAAAAGGCTTCGCCTGCTGTGGTCAATGTCTATGCCACAAAGATGACCGTGCAGCGCGATAGCATGTTTGATGATCCGTTCTTTCAACGTTTCTTTGGTGACGATAGTCCTTTTTTTGAGCGGCGCCCCCGCAAAAGCCAGTCGTTGGGTTCCGGTGTGGTGGTGAAATCTGATGGCACCATTCTCACAAATTTCCACGTTGTGGACGGGGCAGACGATATTCGGGTCAGCTTTGCCGATGGCCGCGAATATCACACAGAATTGCTTTTGGCCGACAAGAAAACAGATTTGGCGGTTTTGCGGATCAAGGATGCGGGTGGCGAGCAATTCCGTGCACTTGAGTTTGCTGATTCTGAAGAGTTGTTGGTCGGTGATTTGGTGCTGGCGATCGGAAACCCGTTCGGTGTGGGCCAAACTGTGACAAGCGGCATTGTCTCGGCATTGGCCCGAACAGGGGTAGGCGTGAGTGACTTCCAATTTTTCATTCAAACAGACGCGGCGATTAATCCGGGCAACTCCGGTGGGGCGCTTGTGGATATGGATGGCCGTTTGGTGGGCATCAACACGGCCATCTTCTCGCGGTCTGGCGGCTCAAATGGTATTGGCTTCGCAATCCCCTCAAGCATGGCGCAGTTTATTCTGAATGCGGCGCAGAATGGTGGCGATTTGGTGCGGCCATGGCTGGGTGCGCGTTTACAAGCGGTTACAGGCGACATTGCACGGTCAATTGGTTTACCGCGCAATCGTGGCGCGTTGGTCACCGAGATTTATCCAAAGGGACCAGCTGACAAAGCAGGGCTTCAGTCTGGGGATGTGATCCTCATGTTGGATGATCGTATGGTTGAAGATCCCGAAGCATTTGACTTCCGCTTGTCCACCAAGCCAGTTGGTGGCGAGGCAAATTTGTTGGTGTTGCGGCGCGGGCAAGAGGTGGAGCTGCGTATGCCGCTTGAGGAAGTGGACCACGATGCTGAGATTCGTCAAATCACGGTGAAGGGCAATTCGCGTTTCACTGGCGCGGTGTTGGTTCAACTCAATGGATATTATCGTGACGAGCTTGACTTGCCGGCCAACTTGGAAGGCGTGCTTGTGTTGCAGGTACAGCGAGGTTCTCCGGCTCAACGCATTGGCTTGCGGCCGGGTGACGTGATCCGGTCATTAAATGGCGAACGCAATATGACGCTTGCTCGCTTCCAAGAGCTTGTGGGTGAAGGCGCGCGTGGCTGGCGTTTGACCATTCAGCGTGGTAATCGAGTGATAAACTCTTTTGTCAGCGGATAGTCTATGTCGGATTTGTTTGGCGCGGATGCTCCGGCTACGCCCAATGAACAATTTGAAGATCGGCCCTTAGCAGATCGGTTGCGCCCCAAAACCTTGGAAGAGGTTGTGGGGCAGGACCATTTGGTGGGGGACGACGGCGTGTTGACACGGATGATCAAGTCGGGCCGCCTTGGCTCGCTTGTATTTTGGGGGCCGCCGGGGTCAGGCAAAACAACTGTCGCGCGGTTGCTGGCGGATCAGGTGGACTATCACTTCCACCAAATATCTGCGATTTTTTCCGGTGTTGCTGACCTTAAAAAGACCTTCGAGCTCGCAAAGCAGATGCGGGCCAATGGTAAAAAGACCTTGTTGTTTGTGGATGAGATCCACCGATTTAATCGAGCGCAGCAAGATAGTTTTTTGCCTGTCATGGAAGATGGCACCATTGTTTTGATTGGGGCCACCACGGAAAATCCATCATTTGAGTTGAATGCAGCGCTGTTGTCGCGTGCGCAGGTGTTGAGTTTTAAGTCGCATGACCGCGAGGCGGCCGAGCAATTGATAGATCGCGCGGCTGAGCTTGAAGGCCGTAAAACGCCGCTGGACGACGATGCGCGTCGTGCATTGTACGAGATGGCGGACGGCGATGGCAGGGCGCTCCTGGGGCTATTAGAAGAGGTTTATGCCGCAACCGAAGAAGATGAAGTGCTTGGCCAAAAGGCGCTCGAGGCTTTGGTACAGCGGCGTGCGCCTGTTTATGACAAGGGGCAAGACGGTCATTACAACCTGATTTCGGCGTTGCACAAAACAATTCGCGGCTCAGACCCGGACGCAGCGCTTTATTATATGTCGCGCATGTTTGTGGCCGGGGAAGATCCGATGTTTATCGCGCGCCGATTGATCCGCATGGCGGTGGAGGATATTGGCTTGGCAGATCCCCATGCGTTGCCGCAATGCGTAGCCGCGCGGGATGCCTATCAAATGTTGGGATCGCCGGAAGGCGAGCTTGCGCTAGGGCAGGCCGCTGTTTATCTGGCCCTCGCGCCGAAATCTAACGCGGTCTATAATGCTTACAACCAAGCGATGCGCGTGGCGAAAAACACGGGATCGCCGACGCCGCCCAAGGTGATATTGAATGCGCCGACCAAGCTGATGAAATCTGAAGGCTATGGCGATGGCTATATGTATGACCATGATGCACCCGATGCCTTTTCGGGGCAGGAGTATTTTCCTGAGAAATTGGGGCGGCAAACGTTCTATGAACCGGTGGAGCGTGGTTTCGAGCGTGATCTGCAAAAGCGCATTGATTATTTCAAACGCTTGCGTTTAAAGCGGCAAACGGGCAAAAGCTAGCTCTAAACAGTTTTTGAAGCGGGAAGGACAGTCATGTCCTATTTGTTAGTAGGATTAGGTGGCGCATTTGGGGCCATGGGGCGCTTTGGTGTTGGTCAATTGATCATGCGGATGGGCCTTACAGGTTGGCCCTATGCAACCTTGGCAGTGAACATTGTTGGTTCCTTTGCGATGGGGTTGGTGATTGCCCTGTTGGCGCGGCACACGCCGGACTGGTCACACTCAGCGCGTTTGCTGGTGGCGACAGGCTTTTGCGGCGGGTTCACCACCTTTTCAGCCTTCTCGCTGGATTTTATCAGCCTTTATGAGCGGGGGCAGACCATGTCTGCATTGCTTTATGTGGGCTTGTCAGTTGTTCTGTCTATTGCAGCATTGTTCGCGGCAATGGCATTGGTGCGCGGGAGTGCAATATGAGTGGTGTTCAACATCGAAAAATAACGCCGGAAGAGGATGGTATGCGGCTGGACCGCTGGTTCTCCATTCATTTTCCTGATTTGCCGTTTTCGCGCTTAAACCGGATTATCCGCAAAGGCGAAGTGCGAGTAGACAAAGGCCGTGTGAAAGCCAATCAGCGCTTGGAAACTGGCCAGACTGTGCGTGTGCCGCCGATTGCAGATGCTGGCGTTAAGCCGAGCAAGCCAAAGCCGATCAATGAAAAAGATGTGCAATTTTTGCGCGACATTACTCTTTATGAGGATGACACCATCCTGGTGCTGAATAAGCCGCACGGACTGGCTGTGCAGGGTGGTTCAGGTACAAAGCGGCATTTGGATAAGATGCTGGAGAGTATTCCCAACAAAAAGGGCGAGAAGCCCCGTTTGGTGCATCGGCTGGACCGGGACACGTCGGGCTGCCTATTGGTGGCCAAAACGCGCACGGCTGCATCGCATTTTGGCAAGGTCTTTCGCTCGCGCTCAGCGCGCAAAATCTATTGGGCGATCACTGCCCATGTGCCGCATCCAAAGCAGGGCAAAATTTCGTGCTTCATCGCCCGCCGAGCAACCGAAGATGGCGAGCAAATGCATGTGGTGGAAAATGGTGAGGAGGGCGCACAGCACTCCATCACCCATTATTCGGTGACGGATGATGCCGCAGGTCAAGTCGCCTGGGTTACCCTGAAGCCGGTAACAGGTCGCACGCACCAATTGAGGGTGCATATGGCGCAGATGCGCACGCCAATCTTGCATGACCCGCGCTATTTCTCGCTTGAAAATTGGGAAGCGCCTGAGGAAGCTGGCAAAGGGCTTCACTTGCACGCACGCCGCTTGGCGCTGCCATTGCCAAACGGGCATCGTTTGGACATCACAGCACCGTTGCCATCGCATATGCAGCAGACATTTGACTTGTTCGGCTTCAATGCGTCGCAATATGATCCGCAAGATGATGAGTTGGACGAGGACTGATGGCTGACCTCTCGCAGTTTGAAAAGTTGAATGACGAGGTGAGGCCGTTGGCGCATGCCAGCTATGACTGGTTGCGGGTGCAAGCGCCGCAGTTAGGCCAAATGACCCGTTGGGGCTTTCCTTCATTTGTGGGCAATTCGACATTGATTTCAGTTTGCGGGCAGAAGCGGCACGTCAATATCCAATTTCATATGGGCAGCAAGCTGGCCGATCCGCAAAATTTGCTGGAAGGCTCAGGTAAGTCCATGCGGCATGTGAAAATTCGCAAACGATCTGATCTTGATCAAGCGGGTCTTGGGGCGCTGGTTGAGGCTGCAATTGTCTATGATCAAACACTGCCTGACGGAGGGTTGCGGGCGAAAGCGGAGAAATTATGAGGCTGGTGGTTTTTGATGTCGATGGCACCATTGTTGACAGTGCCCACATTATTATTGATGCGGCGCATTATGCGTTCGACAAAGAAAAACTCAAATTGCCAAGCGCTGAAGATGTGCGCCATGGCATCGGATTGAAGCTAGAAACGGCCATTGGCCATTTGTTGGAAGAGCATGATGACGCGCTTGTCGACCAACTTGCCGGGCACTATCGCGACTATTTCTTTGGTAAAGTGACAGACGAGCCGCATATCGAGCATATTTATGATGGGGCTTATGATGCCATTCATCGGTTGGGTGCGCATGAAACCACCTTGCTGGGCATTGCCACTGGCAAGCATTTGCGCGGTATCCACCGTTTGTTTGATAATCATGATTTCGGCCACCATTTTGTGACATTGCAAGCAGCTGATAATAACCCATCAAAGCCACATCCAGGCATGTTGCACAATGCGATCAATGAAACAGGCGTTGAGGTGGCCCGCACCGTAATGGTGGGCGACACGCGCTTTGATATGCAAATGGCCAAAGCCGCCAATGTGAAGGCGATTGGTGTGGCATGGGGGTATCATGATAAAGCAGATTTGCTCGAGCATGGCGCGGATATCGTGATCGACAAATATGAACATATTGACGAAGCAATTGACGGACTTATTGGCTAATGCGTGAAATTCTTAAAGAGGCAGAAGCACATATTGATGATGGGTATGGTCGCGCGCAGGAACATGCGAAGCAGCCTTTGCCCAAGCGTTTCTACAAAGACGTGTCTACGGATGAGGCCGAGGGCCAGCATCGTGTGTTGCTAGATGGCAAGCCGATCAAAACGCCGGGCAAAAAGACCGTTGGATACCCGGACGCGAAATTGGCCCAAATGGTGGCAGACGAATGGGCTGCAGTTGAGGAAAAAATCGATCCCGCCAAAATGCCGCTTACGCGCATTTGCAACACGATTGTTGAAAGTGGTGACGAATATTTGGCGCCTGTGCGGGCAGAGCTGCTCAAATATACAGGCACTGATTTGCTGTTTTATCGGGCGGAGGGGCCGGACAGCCTTGTTGAGTTACAACGCAAACATTGGGACGCGCCGCTGAGCGTTTTCGAACGTGAGTACGGAACAAAGTTTGAGTTGGCCGGGGGCGTGATCCATGTGGCACAGCTACAAGAGAGCCTTGATAAGATCGAGGCGCTCGTCAACCGCTATGGTCTTTATTCTGCCTTTGCTGCCATGTCGATCACAGCCATAACGGGCTCAGCCTTGTTGGCGATTGGTCTGCGCGAAGGGCATTTTGATGCAGAGCAAGTTTGGTCGGCTGCCTATGTCGATGAGGATTATCAAGCCAGCCAATGGGGCGAAGATGACCAAGCCATGGCGGCGCGCGAATATAAGCGCAAAGATTTTGACGCTGCCGTGCGCCTGTTTGATATTTTGAGTCTGGAAGTCTAGATAAGTCCTTGACTTGAAATATCTATTTATGCGGTGAGTTGGCCCCGGATCAAGTCCGGGGCTGCCGAATTCATAAGCAGGCCAAAATCCTTGTGGCCGGCCCGGCCTTTAGCCGGGACCAATGCCAAAATTTTAGAAACACTGCACCGTCATATACCCCCACGTCATTGCAAGACTTGATCTTGCAATCCAGTTGAGCTTTCCGCTTGTAGAAAGGTATGTGAGGGAAACCTCAGCGTTTCTTCGAGCTGACATTTGAATTGGATCCCAAGATCAAGTCTTGGGGTGACGGTGGAGAGATTGGTGATGAAACCTAAAATTCTGATTCCGAAAAATCAGCTAACTATATGGCCTAGCTTTGTGATTTAGCGGCATGTTCGCGCAGCCATTCCACAATGGCAGGCTCGATTTCTTCCAGCGGATCTGTCACGAAGCTGCGTTCATGAGCGTAGGGATGCGGAATGGACAGGCGTTCCGTTTGGATGACTTTCCGGCCATAGGCAATCACATCAATGTCGATGAGGCGAGGGCCCCATTTCTCGTCGCGTTTGCGGCCCATGGCTTCTTCAATCATCAAGCCAGCATCTAACAGCCCTTCGGGGCCGAGCGACGTTTCAATTTCAATAGCCATATTCAGAAATGGATTTTGATCGGTTTTGCCCCAAGGGTCGGTCTCGATGATGGTCGATTTTTTGATGATATGAATGTCCGGGTGCGCGTCCAGTCGGCGCAGCGCTTCTTTCAATTGGGCACGCGGACGGCCAATATTTGCCCCAAGGGCCAGCCAAGCACGTGCCATTATGCTGTCTCCCGGTCTCGAACGATTTCGATGGCGAACTCGCCAGACACAACGGGAATCGGTGCCTCTGGTTTGCGCACGCGCACTTTAATCCATTCGATTGTCGGGAATGCCTCAAACAGCCGATCAACAATATGTTGGCCCAATGCTTCAATTAGCTTGAATCGAGTTTCGGTGATGGCTTCGTGCAGCAATTCAAAAATGTCGGCATAGGAGATGGTTGTTTCCACATCATCGCTTTTGCCCGGTTCGCGCAAGTCCACGCCACATTCAAGGTCAATGCGAAAGCGCTGGCCCAATGTGTTTTCTTCCATCATCACCCCGTGATAGCCATAAAAGGCGAGGTCGGAGAGGATGATTTTATCTTCGATACGGTCAGTGCGAACCATATTAAACGTCCTTTGGCGGTGGCGGGCCATAGAGCATGGCCTTGGCGACTTGCAGTGCGTCGAGATTCTCGCGCACATCATGCACGCGGAATATATGCGCGCCTTTTTCATATGCAAGTACCGTAGAGGCATTGGTGGCCGCAACCCGTTCTTTTGGGGTATTGCCCAGCAATTTGCCAAACATGGATTTGCGCGACGTGCCGATGAGTAACGGATAGCCCAGCGCGTGCAACTCATCCACCCGGCGCAGCAATTCGTAATTTTCGTCAAAGTCTTTGGCAAATCCGAAGCCAGGGTCCAAAGCGATTTGCGACCTGGAAATGCCTGCATTTTCAGCGATTTGCAGACTCTTCTCAAAGAAACGATTCATCTCGCCGATCAAGTCTTTTTCGCGATCACGGTCGGGATCCCAGTGCATCAAAATGGCGGGGCAACCATAATGGGCAGCGACGTCAGCCAGTTCTGGATCGCGCTGAAAGCCCCACACATCATTGATGATCTCGGCTCCAGCTTCCATGGCTTGCTGGCCCACAATGGCCTTATAGCTGTCGATAGAGATGGGCGCGGTGATGCCTGATTCTTTGAGGGCATCAATGGCGGGCAATACGCGGTCGAGTTCCTCTTGCGCGGCAACGGCCTCTGATCCGGGGCGGGTGCTCTCGCCGCCAATGTCCAGAATATGCGCGCCTTCCGCGACCATTTTTTGGGCTTGCTCGATAATCTTCTCACGGTCGGTGAAGTCACCCCCGTCAGAAAAGCTGTCGGGTGTGACATTGAGAATGCCCATCACAAGGGGAATTTGTCCCAGTGTGATTTCACCCGACTTGAGCTGCCATTTGAATTCCTGATGCATTATTCGGCTGCAGGTTTGGCCACAAATTCAGGCTGTGTTGGCTCGCCGAACAAATCATATTCGTCGCTATCAACCAGTTTGACCTTCACCATGTCGCCAGGTTTCACGCCTTGAACATCGTCGATAAATACCTGCCCATCAATATCTGGCGCATCCCATTGGCTGCGGCCGAGAGCGCGGTTGTCTTCAGGGGCTACATCGTCGATCAGCACGTCAATCTCGCGGCCAACCTTTTGGCGTAACCGTTCGGCGGAAATGGCTTGGGCCTTCACCATCAAGCGATCATACCGATCTTGCTTGATTTCATCGGGCACGACGCCTTCAATTTCGTTGGCCACGGCGCCGGTCACTGGCTCATATTGGAACGCGCCCAAGCGATCAATTTGAGTTTCGTCCAGCCAATCCAGCAATTGTTGGAAGTCGTCTTCGGTTTCGCCGGGGAAGCCCACGATGAAGGTAGAACGGATCGCCAAATCCGGGCAGATGTCGCGCCAATGTTTGATGCGATCGGCGGTTTTGACCTGATTGGCTGGGCGGCGCATGGCTTTAAGCACGTTTGGCGCTGCATGCTGGAATGGAATGTCGAGGTACGGCAAAATTTTGCCTTCGGCCATTAGCGGGATGGTCTTGTCCACATGCGGATAGGGGTAAACATAGTGCAGGCGCACCCAAGCATCCAATTCGCCCAACTCTTCGCAAAGATTGTGGAACCGCGCTTCCACATCGCGCTTATGAAAGCGTGAGGTGGCATATTTGATGTCTTGGCCGTATGCGCTTGTGTCTTGCGAAATCACCATGATTTCTTTCACGCCCGCTTTCACCAGCCGTTCGGCTTCATAAAGAACGCTGGCCACCGGACGCGACTGCAAATCGCCGCGGATAGACGGGATGATGCAGAAGGTGCAGCGGTTGGAACAGCCTTCAGAAATTTTCAGATAGGCATAGTGGCGCGGCGTGAGGCGCAAACCATCGGCAGGCACTAGATCTTCAAATGGCTTATGTACGGGCGGTAAGTTTGAATGCACCGCATCAACCACGGCCTCATATTGATGCGGGCCAGAAACCGCCAGCACTTTAGGGTGCGTATCGCGGATCAACTGCTCTTCGGTGCCCAAACAGCCAGTGACGACCACTTTGCCATTTTCATTGATGGCTTCGCCGATGGCCTCAAGGCTTTCAGCTTTGGCGCTGTCCAAAAAGCCGCATGTGTTGACGATCACCAAATCCGCGCCGTCATAGGACTGCGAGAAATTGTATCCCTGCGCTCGCAGGGTGGTCAAAATGCGTTCTGAATCGACGAGCGCCTTTGGGCAGCCAAGGCTCACAAGTCCAATGGTTGGGTTCTGGTTCATCCGTTCGGCCTTTAATAGGATTTGAATGGGCTTTCTAACGCACTCAAATCCTACGTCAAGCACAAGTGCTGTGGCTTAGAGAATGTGCCAATCACCTCATCCAACTGGTCGCACATAAAATCGGCATTTTCGCGGCTAAACACCATGGGCGGCTTGAATTTCAGCACATTGTCCAGCGGGCCATCGGTTGAGAACAAAATGGAGCGGTCGCGCAGGGCGTTGACAATGGCGCCAGCTTTTTCTGTGGCAGGGGTCAATTGCTCATCTTCGATCAGTTCCATGCCGAGAAATAGGCCATGCCCGCGCACATCGCCCACAAGATCATATTTGTCTTTAATCTCTTGCCAACGGCCCAAAATGTAATTGCCGAGCTCTTTGGCATGTGCCTGAAGGCCTTCATTTTCAATCACATCCATCACCGCCATGCCCACAGCCATGGAAACGGGGTTGCCGCCAAAGCTGTTGAAATATTCCATGCCCGTGTTGAACTTATCGGCCAATTCTTTGGTGGTGACCACGGCAGCAAGGGGATGGCCGTTGCCGATGGGTTTGCCCATCACCACCATGTCCGGCACCACATCTTGCAGCTCATAGGCCCAGAAATGCTCGCCCACACGGCCAAAGCCACATTGCACTTCATCGGCAATGCAGACGCCGCCTTCGGCCCGTACCGCCTCATAAACTGTTTTGAAGTAGCCTTCGGGGTAGGCAACTTGGCCTCCAACGCCGGAAATGCTTTCTGCGATGAACGCTGCTGCACCATTGCCCGTTTTGGCTTTGATTTCCGCGATACGCCGTTTCACATCTTCCGCATATTTCGCGCCGGCATCATTGTCGCCATAGCGATAGGGGCCGCGGAAAGGATCGGGGAATTCGGCGATATGGGTGAAGTCGGGCTGTGGGAAGCCACCTTTGCGCTTGAATTTATAAGGGCTGACATCAACGGCACCTTGTGAGTTACCGTGATAAGCCCAATCCAGCACAATTGTGTCTTTCTGGCCTGTGGCCTGTCGCGCAATCCGCAGCGCCAATTCGTTGGCTTCGGTGCCGGAATTGACGAAATAGGCGACCGAAAGATGGTCTGGCATTTTTGAAGTGATGCGTTCCGCAAAATCCAGCACCAACTCGCTCAAATAGCGCGTGTTGGTGTTGAGAATTGCTGCTTGCCGCGAAATCGCCTCCACCAGATGCGGGTGGCAATGTCCGATATGCGTGATGTTGTTCACACAATCGAGGAACGCGCGGCCCGTGTGGTCGTACAAATGCACGCCTTTACCGGACACCATTTTGAGCTTTTTCTTGTAAGAAACACTCAATGACGGGCCGAGCAAATCGGCGCGACGCTGCATTAGCTTGTCTGGTGTTTGCTCATCAATTTCAAAGGTTTGTGGGGGCTGGTTCATCAAAAGATTCGGGTTGGGACAGATTTGCTGCCACACGTCCCACATGCTTTTGTGGGCTACGCCGTTGAAATTGGTGGATTGGCTCAACATTGAGGTCATGATCTGGAAATGCAAGTGCGGATACCAACCGCCATTCACGTCCCAATCGCCAATATGGCCGATCAATTGGCCCTTCTCGATCTTGTCGCCCACATGGTGCAGATCAAAGATCGAGCGGGAGAGGTGGCCGTAAAGGGTGTAGAACGGCACGCCCTTATCCGTCTCATGCTTCAAAATGAGTGTCGGGCCATAATCCAACTCAAACGCATTGTCATGCACGGCATAGACTTCGCCCGCCATTGGCGCGTGGAGTGGCTCGTCAGCATGTACAAACACGTCCACGCCCATATGGATGGTGCGGCGTTCTTTTGACAGTTTGGAGGCAAAGGCATCGGTTTGATAAACAGTGCGGTCTTCGCCATAACGGCCAATGCCAAAGCGGGCTTCTTCTTTGGCGCATTTCTCGTCGAACCAAGCGTTAAAGGATTTATCGCTGAAAGGCGGGATCGTCGCGTCGCTGCCATCAGCCGGGATGATAAATCGCGCTTCATATTTGAAGTCCGGTTTGAATAGCGAGGCGGTATTGGGCTGATTTTGCTCGAGAAACGCGATGATGTGGCTTGCATGATCTACAGCGTCTAAACCTGCTGCATGGCGGAACAGGGCGGTCATAAAACGGGGGTCAACATCGTCCAGACGATCAAGCAGCTCCAAGGCGGGCTTTTGCGACACCAGCAAATATTCATTTTCTGGATGGGCCTTGATCTGGTGCGAAGACATCGCCACGCTGACGGTGAGGCGCATGCGTATCAGGTCAAACAGTACATCCAGTTCTTCGGCAAATAGCGGAAATTCAGCGCAATAATTGTTCACCAAAGCCTTTGACGCGGCAAATAGATCATCTTGATCCATCAGCGCATAGGCCATCGTCACAGCCAACTCATTGATCTGCCGCCCATGGCACATATCACCAAAATCGATGAGGCCGGTGACTTTGTTTTCGTTCGCAGGATCAATCACCAAATTATTGTCGTTGGCGTCTTGGTGGATCACTGCCATGCGCAAATGTTGCAACTTCGGTGCAGTTTCCGCGCGATAATGGGCGAAGAGTCGCTCGGCACGCTCTCGATGCGCTGGATCGGCGATTGAAGGGAAATATTCCTCCGCAGCCAATGCATTGTCGAGATTCCAAATAAAGTCTGGCCGGTGCGCCGCTGGGCGATAAAAACCGCTAAAGGCCTTTGAGAATTTGCCCATAAAACGGCCAAGGTCTGCAAGGCGGTCTAACGAAACAGGTTTTTGGGAATAAAGGTCGCCATCCAAGAAAGTCAGTAGGCGGATGTGGTAATCTTGTCCATCCTTTTGCGCCACGAACATTTGTTCGTGTGCATTGGTGAGTACCATTTCTGGGCACCCGTTAAATCCGGCGTCCTTCAAGAAGGTGAGGCTGTCATTTTGCAATTCCAAAAAGCTGATATCTTCACCCGCATTGGCGATCTTGAAGACATATTTGCCCTGATCAGTTTTTACTTCAAAGTTCTGATCGCGTTCGCTTTCAAGGGCGCGCGGCGTGCCGGACATGCCGTATTTGGCGCTTAGCATTTCAGCGACGTCTTGCTCGGTGAAGTGAGGAGGGGCAAATTCAAAGGCTGACATAGGTGGGGAGACCTTTAATTGGATTTGTTTGGGTTATCTTATCCAATTTTCTCCTGAAATGGAGCCGTTTTTGCAGGCGGTTTGCACGATATATAAAAATGGGTTCATGCATATCCTGCATGAACCCATCAAATCCAGAAATTTGCGGAAGTATTTACGCATCAGGTTTTTTTGTTGTTTTACGGGTAGTTGTCGAGCTTTTCGCTGGGGCTTTGCGCTTGGCTGGTGCCTTGCGTGTTGATGATTTTGCCGCAGTTGTGCGCGGTTTGCTGGTTGTGCTTGTGGTGGTTTTAGTTGCAGTTGCGGCGCTAGTCTTTGGTTTGGTGGCCTGCTGCTCGATGGCCTGCATATCGTCATCATCTTCAGCGAGTTCTTCCAACGCGTCTTTTACATCATCAAAAATTGATAGAGCCGGGCGCACAGGCTGTTGGATTTCCATCAGCTTTTCGTTCTTTTTGAAGAAAACGAGTAGCGTTTCGCATAGTACGCGTAGTGCGACGAATGCGCCGAGGCCGAAGATGCCTACCTCAAGAATACCCCAGAGGCCCGAGCCGAATGAATCAGCGAAGGTGGCAAATAGATGATTGATCGACCACAACACAATGGTGCCCAAGCCGAGCAAATAGAGCAGCTTGATAATTTTCGGTGCAATCATTCGATCTAGGTTGAAAATTGTGCCGCTGGTGGCCAGTTTTTTGATGTCTTCGGTGTTCATTTTGTCACCTTTATGTGGAAGTTCACGCGATCTATGCCCAGCTTTAGCATAGGTGGGGGAAAAATGGCCAGTGCAACCGGGAGTTAAACCCTGATCGTGGGGCCGAAAATATTCTCAAAATTCCTGCGGAGGGCGCCATCTAGTTCAGGCATGGAAGCCAATTGGCCGAGATCCTCAAAACTTGTGACGCCTTGATCGGTGATGCCGCAGGGTACGATGCCGCGATAGTCATCAAGGTCAGGGTTCAGGTTGATCGAAATGCCGTGAAAGCTCACCCAGTGCGACACACGCACGCCAATGGCGGCAATCTTATCTTCTTTGCCGAAACCTTTTTCGGGGCGTTTAACCCAAACACCCACGCGGCCATCGCGTTGTTCGCCTTCAATGTTGAAATCGGCAAGGGTGTCGATCACCAATTGTTCCATGGCCCGCACGAACGCGCGTACATCGCGGCCACGTTGTTTGAGGTCGAGCATCAGATAAACAACCCGCTGTCCGGGACCATGATAGGTATATTGCCCGCCGCGCCCTGCGTCGAACACCGGGAGCATGTTTGGGTCCGTTAGGTCTGCCGCTTGCGCTGAGGTGCCCGCTGTGTAGAGCGGGGGATGCTCCAGCAGCCATGCCAATTCTTCAGCCTCACCACGCACCAGTTTTTCAACATGGTCCTTCATGCGGGCCAATGCCGCAGGATATTCCACCTGATGGTCTGAGATTTCCCATTGCGTGGGGCGCTGATCTTGGCGCAAAACTGTTGAATTTTGAGACATAATGTGTGGCGAATTTGGCTTTTGTTAAGATTTAAATAACCATGGTTGGTGCAAGGTCAATTGCAACGCATCTGGTTTATGCCATAAACCTTTGAGGTGCAATGACCTGATTCTGTCGCTAAGGGCCGAAAATATATGGACGCGTTAAAATCCATTGATGTTGATATCACTGTTGAACTGGGCGCCACCAAAATGCCAGTGCATCATTTGCTGCGTATGGGCCGCGGTGCGGTGATTGAATTGGATGCAACAGAATTTGATCCGCTTAAGATCTATGCCAACAAAACACTTGTTGCGACTGGGGAAATCAAGATTGACGAGGGGCAACTCTCAATTGAAGTCTTGGAAAAGATCACGAAGCAGCCCTAATCAAAAAAACTATAAATAGAGCTTGTGCGCTTCATGACCATTTGATAAATGGTGGCGCGCTTAAGACGATTATGCGGTCGTGGCGGAATTGGTAGACGCGCAGCGTTGAGGTCGCTGTGGGGTAACACCCGTGGAAGTTCGAGTCTTCTCGACCGCACCAAATTGTTTTAAAAGAACCTGCCCTCGGGCAGGTTTTTTTGTATGTGGGGGGGCAGTTGTGGTAGGGGCATCTATTCAGTATCGCGACTTTCGGTTTTTACCGGTAAAGGCGCTGATCTTTTTTGTGGGGCTTTTGCTCGTTTTAAAGCTTGGCTTTACGTTCTTCACCAAAGTGGCAGCGGATGAGGCCTATTACTGGCTTTGGGGGCAGCATTTTGATTGGTCATATTTTGACCATCCGCCTTTGAATGCGTGGATTTTGGGCGTTAGTGACCGCATTTTTGGCACAAATGTGTTTGGTCTTCGCCTTCCTGCTATGCTCAGCTTTGCAGGCACGGCATACGTTATGTGGCTCTTTGCGCAACGTCTTTTTCCGCAAAATTCGAAGCAAAGCTTCCTGATTATGCTGGTCGTGTTTCTTGCGTCTCCTACCTTGTTTGTGTGGACGACAATTGTTTATCACGACCATCTGATGCTATTTCTTTGCATCGCCGCTGCTTACTGTTTCACGGATTATTTTGCTCGCTTCGCAGAAGATAACGGCACAGACGTAAAAGGGCTGTACTTAGCGGCGCTACTGCTTGGATTGGCGGGGCTAACCAAATATGCTGCCGCGTTTTTGGGTGTTTCCGTTGCTTTGGTTGTGTTGCTGAGCAGTCAATTGCGCCCCATGCTGAAGCAAAAACATATTTATCTTGCGGGCGTGCTTACATTTGCCTGTATGGCACCTGTGTTGATCTGGAATTTGCAAAATGATTGGGCGTCTTTCCAACTGCATTTTAGCGATCGGTATGAGTTAAAGGCATTTGAGGGTATAAATGCGGGCACATTTGCACGTTATCTATTTTCAACCGCGCTTTATTTTGGCGTCTTTCTGCTCATTCCACTTATTGGCATTTTTTGGCCACGGCGCTACGACAGCGCCTTTGCAAAGCTAGGCGTGCGGTTGGCGCAAATTACCATTCTGACATCGCTTGGCGTTTTTATCGTTTTTGCTGCTCGCGGCACGGTTCATTGGTACTGGAGCGATTTGGCTTACGCGTTGATGATTATATTCATGTTGCTCTATTTGCGGTGGGCTTGGTTGATTTGGGCCCATGTACTGACGAGTTTTGTTTTTATTGCCTATGGCTTGGTAAGCTACGGGATTTTGCCATTTGATTATCTGGTCGGGGCGAAAAATGTTGAAGTTGGCCGCATGCATGGTTGGGATAAAGTTGCCCAAAATGTTGAAGAGTTGCAGGCGACATATAACCCAGATGTTTTGGCAACAACTGGTTATCCGACGGCAGGTCAATTGGCATATGCCATGGATCAAAAAGAGATTTTTGATCTGTCAGATAAGCGGTCCCAATTTGATTTCTGGCAACTTAAGTCACCGTCGACAGGTAGTTTAGCGCTTATTTTGCACGATCATTTTGGAGATCTAGATGCTGCGCGGCGTAAATTTGAAAGCTTTGAAAAAGTGCAAGAATTTACAATTGAAGCTCTGGGCATAGAATTCTACTGGTACGAAATCTATCTCGGCAAAAACTCAACCCCGAATGATGTCGAGGTTGAGTGAGTTGCACTAAGCTTTGATCAGTTTGCGAATGCCTGCATCGAGTGAGAAGATGCCTGGGCCGCAAATGAAGACGGTTAGGGCGGCGAGGCCCCATTGGGCGTGTAGTGCCCAGGCGCCTGGATAGACGAGCTGGATGACGCAAGTCATACCCAGAAGGCCGAGTCCGGCAAAGCGTGAAAATAGGCCGATCACCAACAAGACGGGGAGCACCACTTCGCCGAGGGCGGCAAAATAGGCCAGCAACTCTGGAAAGGGCATGTCGTATGCCGTGCCAAGGATGTGCAGCTTATATTCTTGGCTGAACAAATATTTTGCCCCAGAGTTGATTTGTGTCGGAAATGAAGCCCACTTAGTCCATCCGGAGTTCCAATAGGGCATGGCCACAAAGAAACGTACGGCCAATAATGCTACCGACAGGATTACATAAGGGAGCATGCCAAAGCGGCGGAGCGGTTTAAATTCGCCAAAGATTGTCCCGATCATAATGGGTCTCCGTTTTTAAGCAAAAATTGTTCCACCGCGCCAATGGCGAGCAGGTTTGTGAGTAAGTCTTGCAGGTCAAAGTCTGGATCAGATTTGAGGCCAATGTCTACGGTTGTTTCCAGAGAAAAACCTGCGGTCAGTGCGGTTAATCCTGCCCGATGTGAGGGATGAATTGAAGCAGTGGTGACCGACCATTCCGGGCGGCAAATTAGGGTGATTTCAGCCTGGTCGAATCCAATTCCCTCAAGCGTTTCACCTGCAGAAGATCTTTTGTAGATTTGGTGCGCTGGAAAGCGCGAGTAGGACCAGAAAAAGCTAGGGTGTAGTTTCAGCTTGGCGCTGTCCAATGCTTCTTGCGGTATGTTTTGTATCGTCGCTGGGTCAAATTGATGCCCGTCGGCCGCGTGATAGGATTTAATCCGCTTATATTCAATGTCGGCAATATCCGACAGAAACGGCACTTGTTGCGCGGGTTTAAACTGACTTAGAAATTGTGCGAATTCGTCGCCATAATAGATCATCAAGGGCGAGTTGGGCGGAAAGTTTAGGGCGTATTCGCGGGCGAGCGCGCGGAAAAACTCGTCACCAACCAACGATTTGCACGCAGGAAAAGTGCTGGCCAAATTATCGATAAGGCTCACCACAACATTGTTGCGATAAACGCCAAAGCGTTTAGGTGCAGGGAAGCCTTTTGGATCAACCAAATTTTCTGGGCCTTCCTCTTCAGGGTGGAAAAGGGCGCGCGCGAAGCTGGTTTGGTCGTTGCGGAAATTAGGCGAGCGCATGGGTCGGCTCCCCAACTTGCGCTAACATGGTGTCGCGCGCGGCAACGGCTTCTGCATATAAAGTTGGCCAATCGGGCACATCATTGTCCCACTCGATCAGTGTTGGGCGCAGACCAGCCTTTTTCACGACATATCGGTAAAGGTCCCACACTGGTGGCGCCACTTGACGGTCATGACTGTCAATCAACAAAGGTTGCTCGTCGTCATCTGTGTCGGTTGCATGTCCGGCGAGATGGATTTCGCCAACTGCGTGTAGCGGGAAGCGATCCAGATAGTCATAGGCATCCAGCTTTTGGTTGTTGGCCGAGATGTGCACATTGTTTACGTCGAGGATCAATTTGCAGCCCGTGCGCTTTTGCATTTCGGTGATAAAGCTGATTTCGTCCATCTCCGTTTCACTGAACGCGACATAGGTCGATGGGTTTTCCATCATCAAGGTGCGCCCTAACGTTTCTTGGATCTCATCCACGTGGTCAACAACGCGATTGAGCGTGCGTTGAGTGTAAGGGATCGGCAAAAGGTCGTTGAGAAACAGCATGTTGCGCTCGGTATCGTGGCTGGACCACGCCAAATGCTCTGAGACTAATTTGGGGTTATACCGATCGACGATCTTTTTCAGCCGCATCAGGTGGGGGCGGTCTAGGGGGCCGTCGCTACCGATGGAAAGACCGACGCCGTGAACCGACAGGTCGTAATTTTCATCAAGTGCGCGCAGCATGGCATGGGGTGGTCCACCATCGCCCATATAGTTTTCTGCGTGCACTTCAAAAAAACTGAGGTCTGGTTGGTTTTCTTGGATATCGCCAAAATGTTCTGGCTTAAAACCAACGCCGATTTCCGGCTTCAAATTTACTTGCGTCATTTTGGTTGCCTCCCTTTAAGGAGCGCGGGGGCTTTCCCCCCGCGCGAGAATGGAAGAGTAGTGAACTCGTCGATTATGACATATCGCGTTCAATTGCTTCCAATGAACCTGCGCGATCACCAGGCAATACTTTCGCCCAAAATTCTGTGTTTTCGCAAAGGCCAGCAGGTACCAATGTCCATGCATTGCCCTGATAGTCTACTTTAGATGTGCCTGCACATGATGTGCCAGGGCCTGCGGCGCAGTCGTTTTTACCGGCAAGTGAAACGCCAAAGCATTTTTCCATATCGCCTTCAGCAAGTGCTGGTGCAACGGAAGCTGATGATGCAACTGCAGTTGCAACGGCACTGGCGATTACGAGGCTTGTTGTGGTTTTCGCTTTAGACATGTTGTCCTCCAATGAGATTTTATAAACAAAGTTGTTCCGCAGAAAATCTGCTGTGTCCTTTGTGGCGAATTGGCAGGCAAAAGGAAAATAACGCTTAGGGACGATTTTATCACTTTGGTGTGAGACGTTTGTGAGCGAGATGGAAATGTCGGCTGTCTCGCGAGGTGAAAATTTGTCATATAATGGCAGTAGTTATGCCTCAAATTGCCACAATTCGGTGGCCTTTTGCCTGCGAATTCGCTAACACAGGTGCAAGCGCACCCCATCTCACATCCAAGGAGGCAAATATGTCGAATGCAGAAAACGCACATTGGGCAGACGATGCAGAAATGGATGTGATTCCGCCGCTGCGCGACGAAGATGATCGGCTCAATCGCGATTGGATTGATCAACTTGTCGATTTGATCGCTATTAAAGATGAGAATGAAGTTGCGCGCTATTTGGCGCCATTGCACGCGTCTGATGTGGGTGATGTGCTTGAAGCAATTTCTGCTGCGGATCGGTTCGAGCTGATCAATTTGCTTGGTGACTTGTTTGATTATTCGGCACTGACTGAAGTTGATGACGCGGTGCGTCTTGAGCTGATGGAACTGTTGCCGAACACAGACATTGCGCGCGGTGTGCAAGATTTGGACAGCGATGATGCTGTTTATATTCTTGAAGATATTGGCGGCGGTGACCGTGAGGAGATTTTGGAGGCGTTGCCGACCTTTGAGCGGTTGGCGCTTAAGCGGTCGCTCGACTTTCCGGAAGAAACAGCCGGTCGGCGGATGCAGACCGAGTTTATCGCTATTCCACCGTTTTGGACCGTTGGACAAACCATCGATTACATGCGGGAAGCAGATGATCTGCCGGATGATTTCCACCAGATCTATGTGGTTGACCCGAGTTATAATCTTTTAGGTACATTGGCGCTGGATCGCATGTTGCGGGCGAAGCGCCCCGCGGTGATCAAAGATATCATGAACTCGACCATCATCGAGGTTGAAGCCGAAGAAGACCAAGAAGAAGCGGCACGCGTGTTTGAACGCTATGACTTGGTGGAAGTGGCCGTGGTGGATGATACGCGCCGTTTGGTTGGTGTTTTGACGGTCGATGATATTGTTGACGTGATCCAAGAAGAGGCGGGCGAAGATATCAAGCGCCTTGCTGGTGTGGGTAATGAAGAAATCTCTGGCAATGTGTGGAACGCCGTGCGCTCACGGCTCACATGGCTAGGCGTCAACTTAGTTACTGCAATTCTTGCCTCGTTGGTCATCGGTATGTTTGATGCGACCATTCAGCAGATGGTGGCGCTGGCCGTTCTGATGCCTATTGTGGCGTCGATGGGCGGCAATGCTGGTACGCAGACCATGACAGTGGCCGTGCGCGCGCTATCGACGCGTGAATTGGACAGCTATAATGTCCGCCGGCTCATTACACGTGAGTTTTTGGTTGGTGTCGTCAATGGTGTGGTTTTTGCTGTTGTAATCGGCGTGGTGGCCGCCGTCTGGTTTGCCAATCCGCTACTAGGTTTAGTTATCGGCACGGCGATGGTGATCAATATGATTGCGGCAGGGGTGTCTGGCATCCTCATTCCGTTGGGCTTGGATAAGCTGAAGATTGACCCTGCCATTGCTTCAAGCGCGTTCGTGACCACGGTGACCGATGTAGTGGGCTTTATGGCTTTTCTTTACATCGCAGCCATGGCGTTCAATCTGTTCTAATCCTTCGCACTTAACAGACTTGTCCACTATTTCATCCACACAATAGTGCCATGCATATTTTGCACTTGCTAGTTTGGTAAGATTTGATTAACTCTAAAGGTCTTGCTGGTGCATAATCGGCGGGACAGGATTAACAACAACAGGAGGCGACATGCGTAGCCAATCCAAGGCTGTATGTTGGCGAGCCGCGAGCTGGACTTTCGTAAGTCTGCTGTCTGTAGGGCTCCTCGTATCCGTATTAATCGGCGCCTAATCTAGCGTTGAGAGTTGAGTTTTAAGGGTGCGTACCGATATCGGGCGCACCCTTCATTTTGTCGAACGCTATATTGCTGGATGTTGATTGCGTTTTGGCGCATGAGACGACAAACTATATCTATGATTCATCTGATTAAACTTTGTGTTGGTGTAAAAACTGTCGATGAGCTAATTGCGCATCGCGACTTCTTGCGTGAAACTGGGCGCGGCCGTAGCGATGGCTTGCATGTGCATCGTACGCGCATGACGCCAAAGCGTAAGGAAGAGCTGCTCGTCGGTGGGTCGATCTATTGGGTAATGGGCGGCAAAATCTCGGCGCGGCAACGCATTGTAGATTTGGCAGACGCCACCGATCACGAAGGCAAGTCCTGCTGCGATATTGTGATGGATTCGGAAATTTTCCGCACGGTGCCGCGGCCCAAACGTCCGTTTCAGGGCTGGCGCTATTTGAAGCCGGAAGATGCTCCCAACGACATTTCACAGAATGACGATGAAGACCTGCCGCCCGAGCTCGCAGCGGAGCTAGATGCCCTCGGCCTTCTTTAACCACTTGGTTTACTCTTTCTGTTAAGGTAAATTTTGATCTAACAAAACTGGTGACTTGCACTGGTTTGTGTTCTGGCGCACTCTTATCTTCGTTGATGGGAAGAGGGAATTGCACATGGCCGAACGCTCGGGCGCGCATGTGATTGTTTTGGGGAATGAAAAAGGTGGATCTGGCAAGACCACGACCGCTTTTCATTTGGCTATTTATTTGCTTTATCAGGGATATAAAGTTGCCACGATCGACACCGATAGCCGACAGCAGACACTGACACATTATGTGAAAAACCGGCGCCATTGGGCACGTGTACATCAACTTACCATCCCGCACTCAACCCATTACCATCTGCCCAATGCTCAAAATGATAGCAAGGCTGAACGCGAGCGTGTTGAGTTTGCGCTATTTCGGCAGGCTGTCGGCGAAGTTGAGGGCAGGGTTGATTTCCTGATCATCGACACACCTGGCTTTGATACGCATCTGACCCGCCTTAGTCATGCCTTGGCGGATACGTTGATCACGCCGGTCAATGACAGTTTGATTGATTTGGATGTGCTGGCTGACATCAACCCGGTTTCGTTGGAAATTCGGAAAGCCAGTCATTATGCCCGCTTGGTGCAGCAAGCGCGCAAAGAGCGACTGGCCATTGATGGCAGAACTATTGATTGGGTTATCGTGCGTAACCGAATTTCGACATTGGCATCACGCAATATGCGCAATGTGCAAATGGCGATTGAACATATTGTCCGGCGGCTTGGTTGTCGTATGGCGGATGGCATTGCCGAGCGTGTTGCGTTCCGCTCGCTGTTCGCATCGGGCCTAACTGTATTTGATAAGTTGGGTGATGATTTGCTGCCAGGTGGTGGCGTGGCGCAAGTGAGCGCGCGGCAAGAATATCGGCATCTGGTCGATGCACTCAACTTGCCTGTGCGTGAACGTTTGGAAGAGCGTCGCGCGCGGCGTGCGGAATGGCAAAAGCGGGTGCAAGAGCAGCCAGCTTTTGAGCACATTGCTAGCCCTTCACTAGGTGTCTAGTCTTCAGCTTTTGGGGCGTGATAGTCCAACAAAATGGCCCGATTGCCATTTGGGGAAAACACGTCCAATTCAATCGAAACAACAGGTTTCAAAATCCGACGTGTGCGCGTTGAGATTGCCAACACAGAATTGAGCATTTCCCCGACAGATTTGCGAGCGCTTTGTTCCACCATTTGCTGTGCCAAGCCCAATAGGGTGGCGCGACGCAGTTTATAGTCGTCAGACGCAAGTGGCGATTTTGGCGTGAACGCTGCCAAATTATTCAAGCTGTCATCATGTTGCATTGAGTTACTCCATACTACTTACTCAAGCGGTGATTATTTTACCCCGGTAGTGCCAAGCATTTGATATTTTTTGTTTTAAGCGCTTGGCATGTTTGTAGCGCCTCTGCTTCATTTGTGAATCCAACCACGCGGGCCCGGAAATAAGCTTGGCCGTTTGTCGTGATCGGTTGAACTGTTGAGCGCAAATCTTGCAAATCTTTGACCTGTTTGGTTGCGTCAGCCAGTATCTGGTTTGCCTCTTGTGCGCTTTTGGCTGCACCCAATTGTAGCGTCCAGCGATCAAGCTGAGCGGTCTTGGTGGGGGCATTGACAGAACTTGTAATGTCGTTGCCAACCGATGCAGGGGGCACAAGGCTCATTGGTTGTTGTGTCGATGGGCCGCCATTGATCAAATTGCCAAACAAGTCGATTGGCGTCAGTGACGACAATGATTTGCGCTGCGGCTGCTGCACGGGTTGTGGCGCAGGGGCAGGGCTTTGTGGTGCACGCAATTCGATTGGAGCAGCCACTTTGATCACGCCCAAAGGCTTGGTGCTATCGCCCATCAGCAAATCAATCGGGCGATTTGGCGGTGCAGGCACAGGCGCAGCAGTTGCATTTGGCTGCACACTTGCAACCTGAATGGTTTCTGCCTGTGGCGATGTAAGTGCTGGTGGCGTTGGCACCGCTGGCTTGTTGGTGTCCGCCAGTGCCATAACGGCAGGTGGAGACAATAGCTCGCCGCCGCCCAAAGCCGCTGGACGTTCAGGTGGCGTGCCTTTGATGGCGATCGAAATCGGGTTTGAGGCCATGCGGATCATGCCACCCGTGCCTGTTGGCCGCGCAATGCTGGCTTGACGCCAATAATCGCCGCGGCGTGCTTTAGGCATGTATTTCTTGATCAGCTGTGCAACTTTCGCGTTGCGGGCGCCGCCAGTGTTAAAGCCGAAGCCAGCCACGATCACGTGCCGATTGTTCACGCGCGCAGAAGTCAGCAAGTTAAAGCCAGCCGCATTAATATAGCCAGTTTTGATGCCATCAACGCCTTTAACGGTGCGCAGCAAACGGTTGTGGTTGCCATATGTGTTGCCGCGATAGCGGAACGCAGTGGTTTTGAAATATTTGAAATATTGCGGGTAGTGCTGGA
Source organism: Maritalea sp. S77 (assembly GCF_049801075.1). Lineage (NCBI taxonomy): Bacteria > Pseudomonadati > Pseudomonadota > Alphaproteobacteria > Hyphomicrobiales > Devosiaceae > Maritalea > Maritalea sp. S77. Next base: position 58,244 of record NZ_JBNAGG010000001.1, read on the forward strand.
AAATCGCCATGCCCAGACGCGCTTGGTCACGCACAGTTGTGATTTGTCCTGAGTTCGGCAAACCCGACGGATTTTTGTAAGTTGTGTTTTTCATGCCGAGCGCACGCGCCGTTTTGGTCATGCGGTCAGCAAATTTTGGCACTGAGCCAGAAATGTTTTCAGCTACCACGCGCGCCACATCGTTTGCCGATTTAGTCACGAGCGCCTGGATGGCGTCAGAAACGGTGATGGATGTGCCGGGCTTCAAATAGAGTTTTGACGGCACCGCACTCGCAGCATATTTGGACACTTTAAGTTTTGAGTTTAGCGTAAGGCGGCCAGCCTCTAGCTCTTCAAAAACAATGTAAAGGGTCATCACTTTTGCCACTGATGCCGGATAGCGCTTTGAATCTGCGGCATAAGAATAAAGTGTTTTGCCGGTTTTGGCGTCCACAACAATCCCCGCATATTTGCGCAAATTGGCGGCTTGGCCATCAATAACGGTTAAAAATGAAACAGCAAAAAGCGCCACCACAAGTAGGAAGCGCTTTAAGGCCAAAAATGACAGGTGCTGATCAGACTGGAAAACCACTCTGTACTCCAACTTAATCGGCTATTCATTATGTGAATGCCGTACTCAAAACTTACAAACTCAACTCAAGATTCGAATATAGGCAGCGCACCCTTACGAATGAGTAAAATTGTCGAAAAATTTGAAAGAAAAAATTTGCCCGTCGCTGTGTTCACAAAAATGAGACTAAACTGATCACCGAATTGACGCGTTTAGCCCTTAACATTGGGGCAATTTTGTCTACATAATAGGATGTCGGTGATTTGGTTTGTCACTGGCAAACTAAAATGGAGAAGCACTTGAATATGACCAATGAACAGATGCCCAAATTGAGCAGCCGCTCAGCACAGGTGTTTGCCATGGCAAAGAAAGACGAAGGCGACGAGGAGTCAGGGGTTGGCGTGGCAACAAAAACCCGCACCAAGACCCAGCGGCCCAGCCTTTATCGCGTGCTTTTGCTGAATGATGATTATACGCCCATGGAGTTTGTGATTGCTGTGCTGCAACAGGTTTTTCACAAGAGCCAAGAAGAGGCGGTGACCATTACAATGCATGTGCATAATAATGGTGTGGGGGAGTGTGGCGTTTTTCCATACGAAGTGGCTGAAACTAAGGTAACGCGCGTTATGGATGCCGCGCGTAAACACCAGCATCCATTACAATGTGTAATGGAAAAGCAATAGGAGGCGTATATGCCCTCATTTTCCCGCGGACTTGAACGTGCTTTGCACAACGCAATGACTTTTGCGCGTGATCGCACACACGAAATGGCAACGCTTGAGCATTTGCTGTTGTCTTTGATCGACGACACGGATGCCATTGCGGTTTTGGATGCGTGTGATGTTGATCGTGAGATCTTGCGCCGTGATTTGGAAGATTTCTTGGATGAAGAGCTAAATGGCCTGATCACCGATACTGATATTGACCCTACACCAACTGCCGCTTTCCAGCGGGTTGTGCAACGTGCAGTTATTCATGTGCAATCGTCCGGTCGCGATGAAGTGACTGGTGCCAATGTGTTGGTGGCTATCTTTGCCGAACGGGAAAGCCATGCAGCTTATTTCCTTGAGCAGCAAGACATGACGCGTTTGGATGCGGTGAATTATATTTCACATGGCATTTCCAAATCTGGTGTCACCGAAACACGCCCCGTGCGCGGTGCTGAAGGCGAAGAGGAAGCCGCTGCCGGACAGGCGGGCTCATCGCCTCTCGACGAATTTTGCGTCAATCTGAATAAGAAGGCGCAAGACGGCAAGATCGATGTGTTGATTGGCCGCAAGGCTGAGTTGGATCGCACCATCCAGGTGCTGTGCCGCCGCTCGAAAAATAACCCGATTTATGTGGGTGACCCCGGCGTTGGTAAAACGGCGATTGCCGAAGGTTTGGCCAAACGCATTGAAGATAAAGAAGTGCCTGACGTACTAAAAGACGCCACGATTTATGCGCTCGATATGGGCGCATTGTTGGCGGGTACACGTTATCGCGGTGACTTTGAAGAGCGCTTGAAAGCGGTGATGAAAGCGTTGGAAGCTGAAGAAAATTCAGTTTTGTTTATCGACGAAATTCACACCATTATTGGTGCAGGTGCTACATCTGGCGGTGCCCTTGATGCGTCCAACTTGCTGAAGCCTGCTTTGGCTTCTGGTGCGGTGCGCTGCATTGGCTCGACCACCTATAAAGAGTTCCGTCAATTCTTTGAAAAAGATCGGGCGCTCGTGCGTCGTTTCCAAAAAATTGATGTGGTTGAACCGACCGTCCCTGAGGCAATCGACATCATGAAGGGGCTGAAACCCTATTTCGAAAAATATCATGATGTTGAATATACAGGCGACGCTATTCAGACGGCTGTGGAATTGTCCGCACGTTATATCAACGACCGGAAATTGCCGGATAAGGCGATTGATGTGATTGACGAAAGTGGAGCGGCTCAACGTTTGAAGCCGCTTGCTGAACGCAAGAGCGTGATCGACACTGAAGAGGTTGAGGCGACCATCGCGACGATGGCGCGCATTCCGCCGAAATCGGTGTCTAAATCTGACGCTGAAGTGTTGTCCAATCTTGAAGATAATCTCAAGCGGGTTGTGTTTGGTCAGAACGAAGCAATCACGGCATTGTCTTCTGCGATCAAATTGGCGCGGGCAGGGTTGCGTGAGCCCGAAAAACCCATCGGGTCTTACTTGTTCACTGGCCCAACGGGCGTGGGCAAAACTGAAGTGGCCAAGCAATTGGCGGATACACTTGGGCTTGAGCTGCTGCGCTTTGATATGTCGGAATATATGGAACGGCACACAGTTTCCCGCTTGATTGGTGCGCCTCCAGGCTATGTTGGCTTTGACCAAGGTGGTTTGCTGACGGATGGTGTGGACCAAAATCCGCATTGTGTGGTGCTGCTTGATGAGATCGAGAAGGCCCATCCAGACCTGTTCAACATATTGTTGCAGGTGATGGATAATGGCCAGTTGACCGATCACAACGGTAAGCAGGTCAATTTCCGCAATGTCATCTTGATCATGACATCCAATGCGGGCGCGTCGGAAATGTCTAAAGCGCCCATGGGCTTTACTCAAGAGCGGCGGACTGGCGATGATGAAGAAGCGCTTAAGCGTTTGTTCACGCCAGAATTCCGCAACCGTTTGGACGCAACAATCTCCTTTGCGCCATTGCAAACAGATGTTGTGTCGCTTGTTGTCGACAAATTCGTGCTGCAGCTTGAAGCCCAATTGGGCGAACGTGGCGTGACCATTGAATTGACCCCTGAGGCCAATAAATGGATTGCGATGCGTGGCTATGATGAAACGATGGGCGCGCGGCCATTGGGACGCGTTATCCAAGAACACATCAAGAAGCCGCTTGCTGATGAAGTGTTGTTTGGCAAATTGCAAAATGGCGGCACGGTGCAAGTGGGCGTTGATGCCAAGGAAGACATGCTCAAGCTCACCTTCCTGCCACCGCAGCCTGCACGCCCGAAGGCGATTACTGGGCCAAAGTCAGGCAAAAAGGCGCCGCGCAAAACTGCCGCCAAAAAGTCGACGGCAAAATCGGCTGGGACAACGCGGAAAAAGCCTTCTGGCACCCGCGTGCCCAAGGCGAATAAGCGTGGGTCCAAATCCACGCAAGACAGCGAATAAAACAAAGGCCGGGCAATTTGCCCGGCCTTTTCATTTTTACAATTTCGCTGAGCTGCTTTAAAGCGCCGCTTTGATTTTTTCGCAATTGGCGGCCAGTTCCTCGTTTGCGGTTGTGCCGCTCACATGGTCCTTGCGTTTTACATTCTCATGGCAGGGGATCAGGTGGAAGTGCAGGTGGTAAACTGTTTGTCCTGCGCTTTCTTCACTTGATTGGCGCAGCAAAATCCCATCTGCATTCATTGCTTTCTTCACTGCGTTGCCGATCTGTTGCACGCGCTGAATAACTGCGGCCAATGCCTCAGGATCAGCGTCCAGCAAATTGCGTGATCCGGCCTTTGGTACCACCAAAACATGGCCGGGCGCTTCTGGCATTATGTCCATGATGGAAATGCACACATCGTCTTCATAGACCTTGTGGCTTGGGATGTCGCCGGCAATGATTTTGGTGAAAATATTATCTGGATCGTAGCTCATCGGTTAGGCACTCTTGTTGCTGATGATGGGTGCTTTGCGCACGGATTTTGGCCAAGGTATAAACCGGAAACGGATATAATTCCAGACTGCCAAAGTTGTATTGGTCACGGGCACATAGGTGAAGCCGCGACGAATGAAAAAGAGCGAGAGGGCCGCAGCAACATCAGCAGACATGAGGCCTTTGCCCATGCGCGAGGTGAAGGCGGCGGGCACAATGTGGCGATATGTTAGGTCAGGGCTGGTATAAAATTCGCGGGCGCGGGCTGCAAATGCGCGTTTTGAGGCAGCATAGGGTTTTAGCGCGTCGATGCCCATATCGCCGTGCAATTCAATTTCCGAACCCACGGCCCAGATTTCGGGTGGGGTGAGGCGATCCTTACCGATGACACGGAATTTTTCGATCAGATCGACAAAGCTTGTATAATTTGCGGCCCAGCAATCATCAGTTTTGGCGCCATGGGCCAAGACCAAAATGTCGGCTTTCTGCATCTTTTCGCTCAAACCGTCATATTGGTCGATTTGATAGTCTTCGCCATATTTCGCCGTGTCGATGATGGCTCCCAGCTTTTCCAGCCGTTGGGTCAAGGCTTGTCCATATGCGCCAGAGGCCCCAGTGACCAGAATGCGTTGGCCTTTAATTTGGCAATTGGTGCCGAAAATCAGGTCGAATAGACTGATGAAAGATGAAAAGAACTGGTTGGGATAAACATGGTGCAGTGCATGATAGGTGGGGGTGACAAACAGATTGCCGCGTCGACCACTGAGCCGATCCATATTCATATGATTGATGTCGCGACCTTCATCCACCACGCGCCAAGCAAATAAACCGCTGTGGATGAGTGCAACAAATAAGACGGCAACCCAGTCAAAAATCAATACAAAGACTAGCGTGCCTAGGATGGAAACAACAAACTCAGGCACCAAGTGGCACCATAGATTGGCCTTGGCCCAGCTGGGATGCACTTTCATATTGTTGTCGAGAAATTTGTGGTGAACATCGTGCCAGCGGGAAAATTCGCGCAGCAGGGCAAAGCGAGAATTTTGCCATCTGTGCAGCAAATAATGCAAAATATCGAATAAAAATGTAGATGCTGCGAAAACCAGCGCCGTCTGAAAAAGTAAACCGATAAAATATATAAAGTTCATTTTGTGTCCCGACCTAGCTGTCACAAAAATGTCAAATGTCAAATGTCACATGATTGTGGCGATCTTACGTTATACCATAAGTGCAGGAAATGACTCAGCCTTTCTTGAATGGCGTGAAGTCTTTCAACAGCTCTTGGTCCATCGCGACATGCCGTCGTTCTTCTTCCAGGTAATCGCTCACAGCATCGCGGAAGCTGACATTGGGGATGAAATGTGCTGACCGTGTGGTCACGGGCTCGTAGCCACGTGCTATTTTGTGTTCTCCTTGGGCGCCAGCTTCAACGGTACTCAGCTTGTGTGAAATCGCATAGTCGATGGCTTGGTAGTAGCACAATTCGAAGTGCAAATTGGGAATGTGCTGATTGCAGCCCCAATATCGGCCAAACAGCGTATCTTCACCGACCAAATTGAGTGTGCCGGCCACATATTCTGCACCATTATGGGCAAGCATGAGCACGATCTTGTCTCCCATGCTTTCGCCCATGAGCGAGAAAAAGCCGCGATTGAGATAGGGGCTGCCCCATTTGCGGCTGCCAGTATCCATATAAAAGGCGAAAAATGCATCCCAATGATGTTCTTGAATGTCTTTGCCCGACAGCCATTCGATCGTGAGATTGTTCTCGCTGACAGTGCGGCGCTCTTTGCGGATCGCTTTGCGCTTGCGCGATGCCAACTGCGCTAAGAAATCATCGAAATCATCATAGTCCTGATTGCGCCAATGATATTGGCGGTCATGGCGCTCCATCCATTGCTGTTCTTTAAACAGTTCCATGTCAGCAGGCGTCAGAAATGTAGCGTGGGCCGAAGATAGGTTTAGCTGTTCGCAAGCACGTTCTAATCCGTCAATTAAGAGCGACCGGGCTTCAAGTGGCGCATCGGCCTTGGTCAATAGCTTTGGCGCTGTAGCGGGCGTGAACGGGATTGAGATCTGTAGTTTTGGATAATAATTGCCGCCTGCGCGCTGGAAGGCATCGGCCCACGCGTGGTCAAACACATATTCACCCTGCGAATGCCCCTTCAAATAGGCAGGGACCACACCCAGCACTGTGCCCGTTGCCGTCTCAAGGCTGAGATGCTGTGGTTGCCAACCTGTATGAGCGGCAACGCAACCGCTTTCCTCCAGAGCTGAAAGAAACGCAAATCGATTGAATGGATTGTCATCTCCGGCCAATCCATCCCATACTTCCGCGCCAATTTCTTGAATGCGGGCGTTTGTTTTCAGCACATATTCGGTCAAAGGGACGGAGCCTCCTTGGCGGTTGGCCGTCCGGTTTGCGGGTTGATGTTTTCAAATACGATCTGGTCCGCATTTTCTTGCGCAATTGCCCAGCGCTCGGAGTTGTTGATCGTCCAGCTCATTACATCGCGGCCAGAAGAGCGATAGGCACGCACGGCGGGCAAATCTAAGCTGTTCACGTCGCACGATACAAAGTCGGGACGGGAGAGGGGCAGATGCACCAAATGCCTTAGCAAAAAGCCCGTCCAGCTAGATTCGTCTTCTGGTGTTTCGCGTTCCACAACAATTCCTTTTGGCCATTTGTCTTTTATACGGTGCAACTGGACCAAAAGATCAGGGTCAAAGCTCTTAAAACAGAGGACGCCAAGATAGTCTTTTGCTGTTTCATGGGCAGCTTTCGCCAGTTGGGCATTTCGGCCCTTCTGGCTTTTAAGTTCCACCACTAGTGGTACTCTGCCATCCACAAAGTCTAGCAGCTGCGCAAAGGACATGATGTGATCATGCTCGGCGCTGTTTTTGAGCGGAATGTTGGTGGCTTGACCGACGCTAATGTCGCTGACTTTGCCCGATTGAGGCGTCAGGCGATCAAGGTTTTCATCATGAAAAACAATCGCTTGATCATCGCCTGTGAGCTGCAGGTCACATTCGATTGCATAGCGGTTAGCGATGGCCGATGTGAATGCGGCTTTTGAGTTTTCCGCAATGCTTTGGGCGACATCATGATGTCCCCGGTGCGCAATCGGGCGCGCAAAAATCTGTTTGAGCATTTTGCTACTAAGCGATTTCGACAATGGCTTCAATTTCTACGGCAGCACCAAGCGGCAACGCGGGGACGCCGACTGCGGCCCGGGCATGGCGACCTTTCTCGCCGAACAATTCACCGATAAGATTTGAAGCGCCATTGGCCACCAAATGTTGGTCTGTAAAGTCCGGTGTTGAGGCAACAAAGATGGACAGTTTCACAAATTGCGCCACATCTTCTAGCGGCACATTGGCGGCAGATTTGATCTGGCCCAAAATGTTGAGTGCACACATTTGCGCGGCCGCTTGCCCTTGCTCAACATCAAGATCGTCGCCCAGTTTGCCAGTTGTCAGACCTTCTTCGTTCAGGGGCAATTGCCCCGAAATATACAGTGTGTTGCCGCTGCGTTTCACAGGCAAATAGCTAGCCAATGGTGCTTTGGGCGCAGGCAGGGCGTGGCCCATTTCCTCTAGTTTCAACTCAATTGCGCTCATCGGGTTTATCCTTTTGCGAATCTTTTTTGCGTTGTTCTTTTTCATATTTGGCGCGCATCATGCGCCCGCGCAATAGGGCATCCTCACCGAATTTTTCTCGGATTTTGTCCATTGCGCGTTCGGCTTTGGCTTTGCGGGCCACATTTGGGTCCAAAAGATCATGCGGGTCTTCCACGCTGGTGGGTGGTGCAATGCCGGAAACGCCTATGCCTAACAGGCGAAAGGCGGTCATGCCGACCTCTTTTTTCATCAGCGCCATGCCTGTTTCAAAAATTACGTGCGCCAATTGTGTCGGCTCGATCAACTGTCGGGAGCGGGTGCGGGTAGCAAATCCTGCGGTCTTCAGTTTCAAGGTCACCGTATCACCTGCCAAGTTGCTTTTTTTGAGCCGGGCGGACACCTTCTCGCTTAATTTAAGTAGCACGTGAGAAAGTTCATCAAAGTCTGTGATATCTTTGAAAAAAGTTGTTTCGTTTGAAACTGATTTTGCGCCGCGCGTTGACTTGATTTTGCGCTTGTCTTCGCCTTGTGACAGATAGAAAAGGCGAGCGCCGATCTCACCGTAACGGCCTGCTAAATCTTTTAGGCCCATTTCCTGCAATTGTCCAATGTGCGTGATGCCGTCCTTCTCAAGACGCTGGCCAAATATTTTGCCGATGCCATAAATCACTGTGACTTTCTGCTTGGCGAGGAAGTCGCGTGTTTCTTCCTTGCCGATTAGGGCAAGGCCGCGCGGTTTATCGATTTCGGACGCGATTTTAGCGAGGAATTTGTTGTGCGACAGGCCGATGGATATGGTGACACCAATGTCGCGCTCTACCTCATTGGCAAGGCGCACCAAAATCTCGACTGGTGCTGCCTTGTGTAGCAACTGAGTGCCGGAAAGGTCCAGAAAAGCCTCGTCGATGCTGAGCGGTTCTACCAGCGGGGTTAGCTCTTGAAATTTGGCTTTGATCTGCTTGCTGACTTCAACATATTTGGCCATGTTTGGCGGGATGAACACCGCATTCGGGCAAAGGCGTTTGGCCTGAAATATAGGCATAGCGGAGCGTACGCCGCTCATGCGGGCGATATAGCAGCAGGTGGAGACCACGCCTCGTTCACGCCCACCAACGATCAATGGTTTGTCCAGCAAATCCGGGTTGTCACGCTTTTCCACGGCGGCGTAAAAGCTGTCGCAATCCACATGTGCGATATCGAGTGTGAGCAGTTCCGGATGGCTGGTCAGTCGAATGGATCGACAGTTGGGACAGCGCGTTAAGGCGCGCTTTTGCTCAAGGTGGCCACAATCTCTGCAAATGGTTGGCGCGATTTTATCCGTCATAGCCGTTTTGCGAATAAAAGGCGCGCATGACCTCTTCCGGGGTCAATCTTGCGTTCGCGCACATGGACAAAAGGGCCGATTCATTTTGCGCAAAAAAGTCCAAAAGGCCCGCGGCCAGCACTTCGGGATCGCCGCTGCGCATTTCGTCTGGCGTGGTGCCTGTTTCCGTCATGAACTGGCCTAAAAGCTCAGGTTCTGCAATGAGATGGTTCAAACACGCATCGGCGATAAGTTGGATTTTTTCTGGCGTGCTTTTCATCATGGCAAGGCTTTCATTACGTCTTTCGTAAGGTTTTCTTGTTATACGCTTTTGTCAAGGAAGGGCAAAAGCGTTTCGCAAAGATTTGGGGACTTTATGGCAAAGACGGTAATGATCGTTGAGGACAATGAGCTCAATATGAAGCTTTTCAACGATTTATTGGAGTCACGAGGATATCGCACAATCCAAACCCGTAACGGTATGGAAGCATTGGATTTGGCGAAAGCACATCATCCTGACTTGATCTTGATGGACATTCAATTGCCTGAAGTTTCAGGCTTGGTGGTGACCAAATGGATCAAGGAGGATGAAGCGTTGCGTTCAATTCCTGTGATTGCTGTTACTGCATTTGCCATGAAAGGCGACGAGGAACGCATTTTGGAAGGGGGGTGCGAAGGCTATATTTCCAAGCCAATTTCATTGCCCCACTTTTTAGAGACGATCGAAGGATTTATTGGGCCGGGCAAATAGGCTGCTTGGCGATGTGAGTTTGTGAGTACGGGACGAGTATTATGACGGCACGCGTATTGGTAGTGGACGACATTCCAACAAATATCAAACTGTTGGCCGCGCGTTTAACTGCTGAATATTTTGATGTGTTAGAGGCGACCAACGGGCGCGACGCCATTGATATATGTGATCAAGGCCAAGTCGACATTGTGTTGCTGGATGTAATGATGCCAGAAATGGACGGGTTCGAAACCTGCCGCCGTCTCAAGTCCAATCCGAGAACCCAGCACATCCCAATTGTGATGGTCACTGCGCTTGATCAACCCTCTGATCGGGTCAAGGGGCTGGAAGCAGGTGCAGATGATTTTCTGACCAAGCCAGTTGATGATGTGCAGTTGATGGCGCGTGTGAAAAGCTTGTCGCGGTTGAAAAACCTGACGGACGAGCTGCATTCTCGCGCACTAACTGGCCAATCCATTGCCATTGAAGACATTGTTGGCATGACCCAGCGCATCGATGCGACGGGCGGTAAGCTATTGGTGATCGAAAGCGATATGCGCGCTGCTGAGCGATTGCAAGACGTTTTGGATCGCGAACATGACGTGACAATTCTCACGCGGCCCGAAGATGCACCAATGTTGTTGGCCGAACATGAGTTTGAGTTGGTCATCATTTCGATGTCGCTGGCCGATATTGATCCGCTGCGTGTTTGCTCGCAAATCCGTACGTTGGAAAAAACGCGCAATATGCCGATCATCTTGGTGGCGGATGGCCCCGATAAACCGCGCGTTGTGCGAGGATTGGAGCTGGGCGTGAATGATTTCATTCTCCGCCCCGTTGAGCGCAATGAGTTGGCCGCACGGGTACGTACACAAATTCGGCGTCATCGCTATTCTGCGGAATTGCGCAAGAATCTTTCTTCGACCGTTGCTATGGCTGTGATTGATGAGCTGACTGGGCTGTACAATCGACGCTATTTTGATCGCCATTTGGCCGTGCAGTTGGAAAAGTCGAAAGAGCATGAGCGCAAACTGTCGCTGATGATGTTGGACATAGACTATTTCAAAGCGGTCAACGACACCCATGGCCATGCTGTGGGCGATGCGGTGCTAAAAGAGTTTGCGTTGCGGTTGCAGCGGAGTATCCGTGGTGTTGATCTTGCTTCGCGCTATGGTGGTGAAGAATTTGTGGTGATGATGCCGGATACGGATCTTAACCAGGCTCAAATGGTGGCAGAGCGTGTGCGGCAGTCCATAAGTGACGATATTTTTGAAACTGAGATGGTTGCACCACTGAGTATAACTGTCAGCATCGGCCTGGCGATTTATGAAGAAGAACACGACACGCCTGAATCTTTGATGAAGCGTGCAGACATTTCGCTTTACCGCGCCAAGCGGGAAGGGCGCAATCGCACTGTATATGACGCCGCTTAGGCGTTTGTTCCTTTCGCATTTGAATTAAATTTAATGTGTTAAGGCAAAGACTTAACCTTAATTCGGGCTGTTAAGGTTAAGTCTTTAAGTTAATCTTCCGTTTATATTCCATTTTCGTAAAATTTACTTGGAAAACGTAACGCGGCGTCGTATTTGCGAAGGGCACCATTCATCCAATGAGTGGTTTGCCTCGCAGACTTTTGCTCAGGTCCGCCGCAACTTCCTGAGATCCTGTGAGGGGGCAGTTCCGGCTCGGTTTAAGAGTGGCCTCTTCTGGCCGAGCTGGATCGCCCAACAAAAAACCCCGCCTTTTCAGGCGGGGTTTTGTTTTTCAGAAGCTAAAAACCAAATTACTTGATTTTTGATTCCTTGAAATCAACGTGCTTGCGCACAACCGGATCGTACTTTTTCAAAGTCAATTTCTCAGTCATTGTGCGTGAATTTTTCTTGGCTACGTAAAAGTAACCTGTATCAGCGGTGGAAACCAGCTTGATTTTTACAGTGTTGGACTTGGCCATGCCTACATTCCCAAATAAAAGGCCACGCAATCATGCGCGGCGATCTTGTCATCATTCCGTTGGCCGCAAACTATGCATTTCCGATCAAATGTCAAGTTCAAAGCACAAATAATTGTCGCCACTTGTTCTGGCGTCGTGGCCTAGTCGAGGCCCACAATCTTGCTGCGCCGCTCCATTAGTATCACATCACGCCATTTTCCTGCCATATGCCCATAGGCCATTTTGCCAATCGCCTTGCGTCTACCGATGGTTTCAAAGCCCGCCTTGGCGTGCAGGGCAATGCTTGCAGGGTTTTCAGGGAAAATGTGGGCAAACAGCGTCCAAAACCCCTTTTTTTCAGATTCACCAATAATCTCCTGCATCAGGGCGCTGCCCACGCCGCGACCACGGGCTTGGAGATGGAGATAGATTGAGATTTCGCCGACTCCGGCATAGACAGCGCGTGGCGAACTTGGGGCAATGCTTGCCCAGCCCAAAATGATGTCGTTCGCACAGGCAAGGAACGCAAGGCTGCGGCCAGTCAGATAGTTCGTCTCAAATTCCGGCCAAGTCAGCGCCGTTTCCCTGAACGACGCGTGACCGGTATCGAGGCCCATTTTGTGGATTTGAGCGATTTGTTCGCCGTCTGCCGGGGTGGGCCTTCGGAAGGATAGGTTTGCTTGGCTCATAAACGGCCTCCTACTTGCTCTTATCGTCGCTGATGGCGATGGTTTCGCACTAAATCCACTGACTGATCAGCCACAGCAAGAACAGTCCTGTCAGAGCTTGCAAAACGGCACCACCGCTTAACACAAATATTGCATGGCGTTCCGAGGTGACTTTTGTCAGCGCGTCGCGTCGCACCAACCAATAGAAGCTATCATTGGGCAGAATTGCAATAAATGATCCGAGGCAAATAGCAAATGTTGCAATTATAGGTGAGATTTGCGCCGCGGAGATGATTGGGGCAGTGACTGGAGCAATGGCGGCAAAAGTCGCGAGGCTTGAGCCTTGGATCAATTTGAACAGCATTGTCAGGGCAAAGAGATAGAAGATGAGGTTTGGCCCAGTGGCGCTTTGTGCAAAAGCGCTGATGTCCAGTTGGCTGGTTAATATCGCACCAAAGGCACTTGCGGCGCCGATCATCAACAAAAGCACGGCTGTTCGCCGGCTGGCCTGTTCTAAGCAGGGACGCCATTCAGAGGCAGGCAATTGGCCTAGCGTGAACAGTGCAGCGACGATTAGCGCGCCTTTGGGTTGTGTGATGAAATCGACGATTGGCAAGGCGGAAAAGTCAGTGATCAGCCCGATGGCAACAAGGCCGAGTAGCACGGCAAATGGACCGATCGTTTTTGTCCAATTGGCTTTGCTGTCTGAGACATTATTGGCGTTTGGATTGGGGGCGATGTCGTTCGGTAAGGAGATGGCCCGCACCCAAAGCAGTCCGACAAGCCAAACCGGAAGCGCAATCCCGAAGCCCAGCCACACTAGGCTGGGATCGTTTTGCGCGCCTAATGTGGTGGCCACCAATAAAGGACCTGCGGGGAACAATAGTTTGAAGCCGGCATAGGCGCCAAATGCGATGCTTAGCTTATTGCGTGTGTTGTTTTGTGCTGCTGGCGAGAGGGCGGCGTAGGCAGTATCTGGGCAAACCATGCCCGCACCAGATATTGGGGCAAGGCCAATCATTGCATTGATGGCGTGAGGAGACCCAGATTGATTAAACATGCCCAATGCTGCTGCCATGGTGAAAGCGGGCAAGAGGATCAATGCAAATTCGCCCAAGGCGCTGCCAAATCCCGTGTTGAAACGCGAAATCGTTTCTTGGGCACTCAGGCCCGTGAAAAATGCCAATGCTAGGGTTATGCCAATCATCCAAAAGATAAATGGGATGTCCCTTATCACCTTCCAGAGCGAAGATGATTTGATGGCATTGGATGATGTCGTGGTGGGCTGCGCATTGGTATCTGACATTTTGTATCGGTTCCTATAATATGCTCAGCTTATGATAGTTGTTGGATAGTCCTGTTAAAAATGAGAAAAAGAGAGGCTTTGCATGAGTTTTACTCATAATGACCGTGGGATGATGCGGGCGCTCGAGGTCTTTGAAGTATCAGCACGGTTGGGCAACTTCACCGCAGCTGCTGCTGAGTTGGGCATTACGCAGAGTGCTGTCAGTCGACAAATTGCTGATCTTGAAGCTCGATTGTCGATTGGTTTATTTTCCCGATCAGGCCCAAATCTCGCTTTGACCCCACAAGGGCGTGAATTGGCGGAGGGCGTGACCGCGGGTCTTCGGCAAATTTCCCATGCGTTGGCCAAAATTCGCACACCGACTGACCACATTGTGACCCTGTCCATGTTGCCTTCAGTTGCGGCGAAATGGTTTTCACCGCGCTTGGGTCAATTTGTGGCCGCGCACCCGGATTTGGATTTGCGCATCAGTGTGGGGCGTCACTTGGTGGATTTTCGTGCGGAGAATATCGATGCTGCAATTCGATATGGGCGTGGCGATTGGCCGTTTCTTCATGCGACATTACTTGCGAAGGAACAGGTTTTTCCAGTGTGCACTGCCGCGTATGCGCAACAACATGGTTTGAATACGCCAACTGATTTGGTGCGCGCAAACCTATTGCATACCGACATTATTGACGATTGGGCGGCCTGGTTTAAGGCGGCGAATTGTTCGGTTGAAATGTCTAGTCGTTCGCCACGCATGGAAGACGACAATGCGGTGCTTCAGGCGGCGTTGTCGGGTCAGGGGGTGGCGCTTGGGCGCTCAGTGTTGGTTGCCGATGATTTGACTGCCGGGCGGTTGGTGGCGCCCTTTGGGATGCGCATTCCAGCCAGCTATGATTATTGGTTTGTTTATCAGGCAGAGAAGGTGCCAACACCAGCGCTCAAACAGGTGAAGCGCTGGGTCATTGATGCGTTTGAAGCGATGAAGGACGCCTAGCGGCCGTCAATTTCATCAGTATGTTCAGGGTCAAACCCATGCAGATAGGTGGCCCACTGGATGGCCACAACGCTGCCTTTAATGGAAGGAAGCATTGCTAAGGACGAGAAAAGCGCCATTGGCACAAAAACATAGAGATAGAGCATTGGGTCCCACTCATACGCCATATCGATATGCAGAATCGCGCCAACAATGATGTGACCCACGATGGCCATGGTGATGTATGGCGGGGCATCGTCTGCGCGATGGTGATACAGTTCTTCACCGCATTTTGGGCAAGTGTCGTTCACCTTCAAATAGGCGCGGAACAGCTTGCCTTCACCACATTTAGGGCATTTGCATTTCATGCCGTTTTTCATGGCAGACCAAATCGATCGTTTTGGTTTAATGCCAGTTGTCATCTCTAAACTCATCTTGCACTCCGTTTGCCGCGTTTACGGGCAAATCCTTTGGATTTTTTCCCAAAGGAACGTTTGGGACGGCCCCGGCCAATCGGCCTGGTCTTTTCGCCCTTTGACAGCATCTCAAAGCGCAAAGACCCAGCCAAAGGTTCAGCTTCCATAAGCCGAACCTCAACTTGATCGCCAATGCGGAACCGCTCTCCTGTGCGTTCCCCTATCAGAGCTTGTTGCGACTCATCGTGAACGAAATAGTCGGTGCCAAGCGTTGAAGCTGGTATAAAACCATCTGCGCCGGTTTTATCCAATCGGACAAATAGTCCCGCCCCAATAACACCGGAAATGCGTCCATTAAAACGCGCGCCAAGCTGGTCGGCGAGGAAGTATGCCAATAGCCGATCGCTGGTTTCCCGCTCGGCCAACATGGCTCGGCGTTCGGTCATGGAGATTTGCTCCCCAATGCCAGCAAGCTTGCTTTCTGCGCCCGGGTGCAGCCCATCTTGGCCCAATTGAAGCGCTGAAACCAACGCACGGTGGACGATCAAATCGGCGTAGCGACGAATCGGCGACGTGAAGTGCGCATAGCGGCGGAGATTTAGGCCAAAATGCCCGTAATTTTCATTGGTATATTCCGCCTGCGCTTGAGAGCGCAGCACCAATTCATTGACCATATGCGGATTTTCGGTGTTCGCCGCTTGCGCCAGCACTTTGTTGAAATGCATTGGCTTTACATTTTCGCCGACTGAGAGATTTATGTCCAAGCTGGCGAGTGATTCTTTCAGGCCAATCAGCTTTTGCTGCGATGGAGCATCGTGCACGCGATAGAGCAGGGGCGACTTTTTCGCCTCTAGTGTCTCTGCAGCAGCGACGTTGGCTTGAATCATCATTTCTTCGATTAAGCGGTGGGCTGTCAGCCGTTCAGGCACAAACACGTCTTCCACAAACCCATCTGCGTTCAGGCGGATGCGGCGTTCGGGCAAGTCCAATGCCAGCGGCGAGCGTTCCTTTTGCGCCTTCTCCAGCGCTGCATAGGCGGCGAACAGCGGCTTGAGGATTGGTTCCAGCAAGGGAGCGGTTTTCTCATCTGGATGCCCGTCTATGGCCGTTTGCGCTTGTTGATAGCTCAGCTTTGCGGCCGAGCGCATCAACACGCGGTGGAAATGGTGGTCGAGCTTTTTGCCGTCTTTATCAATCTTGATGATCAAGCCCATGGCAGCGCGATTTTCGCCTTCCACCAACGAACAGAGATTGTTTGAAATCCGCTCGGGTAACATCGGCACCACTTGGTCAGGGAAATAGACCGAGTTGCCCCGAATAAGCGCTTCCTTATCCATCGCCGAGTCGGGCCGCACATAGTTGGCGACGTCTGCAATGGCGATATAGATCAAAAAGCCGCCTTCATTAGCGGGATCATCGTCCGATTCTGCATAAACCGCATCATCATGATCTTTTGCGTCGGCAGGGTCGATGGTGACAATCGGAACATCGCGCCAGTCTTCGCGGCCTTCCAGATCAGCGGCAACTTGTGCCTCTGCTTCGTCCAAAACGGATTTCGGAAAGCGATAGGGAATATCATGATTGTGCAGGGCGATCAGGCTGATGGCCTTTTCGCTTTTTGGATTGCCGATTATGCCCGATACGCGTGCGCGCGGCACCATCAGGCGACCAGATACGAATTGCTCAACTTCCACCAAGTCGCCTTCTTTGGCATCGCCAAGGTCGCCTTTGTGGATTTGCATCTCTTTGCCCTTGCGATCCACCGGGATCAGGCGGGCACCTTTGTCTGTCATCCGAACAATGCCAATATTGGCTTTTTTCGGTTTATCCAGCACCTTCATGGGACGTGCTGTATAGATGGGGTCTTTGTTTTCGTCGCGGTCAATGCGCGCCAACACCCGGTCACCCGGAGCAGGGACTGCACGATCTTTCTTGCCGACTGAGATTAAAACACGTGGGCGATTTTCCTGATCGCCATCCCATTTGGCGGGGTAGCCGATCATGTGTTCAGTGTCCGCATCCAGTGGGATTTCGATCACCGTCACAGAGGGCAATTCTGCAACAGGGTGATATTTCTTTTTATCCCGCGTCAGCAGGCCATCTTCTTCCATCTCTTTGAGCAGAGCTTTGAAGATGATCCGATCATCGCCACGAATACCAAAAGCCTTAGCGAGGTCGCGTTTGCTCGCATGGTTCGGATAGCGAACAATGTAATCCACGACCTCTTCGCGCGTTGGCATGGTGCCATCGCGATTTTGTTTGGCGCGGAAGTTTGGTTTTTGCCGCGCCTCTGGTGATTGCTTCAGGCGTGACGTTTTATCTTTCCGTGCCATTTCAATCCTTTATGATTTCGCCGCAGCCTTTTTCTTCGCTGGTGCTTTTTTCTTGGCGGGTGCCTTGCGTTTCTTTGCTGGGCCTTTTGCTGCCTTTGCAGCGATCAGTTCCAGCGCCTGTTCCATGGTTACAGATTGTGGTTCTGTATCCTTTGGCAGGGTGGCGTTGATTTTGCCGTGATTGACATAAGGCCCATAGCGTCCGTCCTTCACGGTGACTGCGCCACCATCCGGATGGTCGCCCAGTTCCTTCAGGGTCTGGGCCGCACCGCGGCGGCCACCTTTAGCTGCTTTTTCAGCCAAAACGGAAACCGCACGGTTGAGGCCAACGCTGAATACTTCTTCGATGTCTGAGAGGTTGGCGTAGGTGCCGTCATGCAACACAAACGGCCCATAGCGCCCAAGACCTGCTGTGATCATTTTGCCGGTTTCGGGGTGCTCACCCACGTCGCGTGGCAAGGAGATCAGTTTGACTGCTTTTTCGAGGTCAATGCTGTCTGGTGTCCAACCTTTTGGTAGGCCAGAACGCTTCTTCTCACCGTCGATTTCCATTTCGAGATAGGGGCCGAAGCGACCCTTTTTCAATTCAATGTCCACGCCAAATTCTGGGTGCTGGCCAACAACACCTGTGCCGTCTGCGCCACCAGCTTCACCAGTGGCGCTTTCGCCCAATTGGCGTGTGTGGTTACATTCCGGATAGTTCGAACAGCCGATAAAGGCGCCATAGCGGCCCACCTTGAGGGACAATTGTCCGGAATCACAATCTGGGCATTTGCGCGGATCGCTTCCATCTTCCTTTGGCGGGAAGATATGGTCGCCTAGAAGCGCGTTCAGCGCATCCAAAACCTCTGACACGCGCAGATCTTTAATCTCAGTGACATGGGCATTAAAGTCACGCCAGAAATCGACCAGAACGTTTTTATAGTCGATCTCGCCAGCAGAAATTTGGTCAAGCTGCTCTTCAAGATTAGCGGTGAAGCTATATTCCACATAGCGCTCAAAGAAGCTTTGCAAAAATGCAGTTACCAGACGGCCACGGTCTTCTGGGATAAGCGTGCGCTTTTCCAATCGCACATAGTCGCGATTTTGCAGCACTCCCAATGTCGCCGCATAGGTAGATGGACGGCCAATGCCAAGCTCTTCCATCTTTTTAATAAGGCTCGCCTCGGTAAAGCGGGCAGGTGGTTGGGTGAAATGCTGTTCGATTTCACATTTCTTCAGCGCCGGGCTATCGCCTACGGCCAAAGGCGGCAATTCACGGCTGTTTTCATCGTCTTTTTCGGTGGTTGAAACACCATATAGGGACATAAAGCCTGGGAACGTGGTGACCGAACCAACCGCGCGCAATGTGATTTGGTCTTTTGCGCCCAACACCTCGATGTCAGCTGTTGTGCGCTCCATTTCGGCAGCGCGCATTTGGCTGGCCATGGTACGCTTCCACACCAGCTCATAAAGCTTGGCTTGGTCGGCTTCCAAATTCTTTGTGTCTTTAGGGTTGCGCGACAAATCGGTGGGGCGGATCGCCTCGTGCGCCTCTTGTGCGTTCTTCGCCTTAGACTGATAGATGCGCGGCTTTTCCGGCACATAATGTGTGCCAAATTCTTTTTCGATCTGCGCGCGTGTCGCGTTGATTGCTTCCGGAGCGATCTGCACACCATCGGTACGCATATAGGTGATCAAGCCAGCCTCATAGAGGCGCTGTGCCACTTGCATGGTGCGCGATGGGGAAAACCCTAAGCGGCTCGATGCATCCTGTTGCATGGTTGAGGTGGTGAACGGCGCATATGGATTGCGCTTGGTCGGTTTATTCTCAACCGATTTAACTTGCAGATTGCCCGCTTGGATTGCACCGCGAATATCCGCAGCTTGTGCTTCTGTGGCAATGTCCAGCTTGTCTGTCTTTTTTCCATTCAATGCATAAAGGCGCGTCTCGAAATCTTTGCCGCCCTGATTGAGCGTGCTTGTAACGCTCCAATATTCTTGCGGCTTAAACTTTTCGATTTCTTCTTCGCGTTCACACACAAGGCGCAGTGCCACAGATTGCACGCGGCCCGCAGAGCGAGAGCCAGGCAATTTGCGCCACAGCACTGGCGAGAGGGTAAAGCCCACAAGATAGTCCAGCGCGCGGCGGGCGAGATAGGCATCAACCAACGGCGTGTCGAGTTCGCGTGGCTTTTGCATCGCATCCAAAATGGCTTTTTTGGTGATCGCGTTGAACACCACGCGGCTGACCTTTTTGTCTTTCAGCGCTTTTTTCTGTTTCAGCACTTCCAATACGTGCCAAGAAATCGCTTCACCTTCGCGGTCAGGGTCAGTCGCGAGAATCAGTTCGTCTGCGGCCTTGGTGGCCTTGGTGATTTCAGTAAGACGTTTTTTTGAGGCAGCGTCGACTTCCCATTTCATTGCGAAATCATCTTCTGGATCAACAGATCCATCTTTAGATGGCAAATCGCGCACGTGGCCAAATGAAGCCAAAACTTCATAGTCTTTGCCCAAATATTTATTAATGGTTTTTGCTTTCGCAGGGCTTTCGACAATCACCAGCTTCATTCAAATGGTCCTCAGGTCCTAACGTCAAATCGGCGGCAACATGGTCTTGCTTTGGTCCAATTGTCAATGACCAAACAAAATTGTGCTGCTTTTGTTTATTCGGAATGAAGGCGTCTTTGGATCAGATTTTAAGGGCGCAAGGCCACCAATTGGCCTGCGGATCGTTCAAGGCGTCCAGCAATTTCCAAATCCAACAGCACGGTCGAAACAATTGCGACAGGCAAGTCCGTATGGCGCACAATATCATCAATCGGCGTCGGTGTGAGATTTAACGCACTTAATACCTGTTCGGTTGCATCTGGCGACTGCTGAATCGTTGTATAAGTGGGGGCAAATTCGTCTTCTTGCAAGAAGCTTTGCTGCGGCGTCCGGCCGCGCTCTTGCACTTCTTGTAAAATGTCGTCCGCATGGCGGACCAATGTTGCGCCGTCGCGAATTAGTTTATTGCCGCCTTCAGCTCTTGGATCCATAGGAAAACCGGGCAGGGCCATCACGTCGCGATTTTGTTCCAGCGCCATACGCGCCGTGATCAACGATCCAGAGCGGATCGCGGCCTCAATGACGACCACACCCAGCGATAGGCCGGAAACAATCCGGTTGCGGCGTGGAAAATCTTGCGCGCGCGGCACACTGCCAAAGGCTCGCTCCGTCATCAATATGCCTTTGTGGCGAAGGATGTTGCGTGCAAGCTCGATATTGCTTTCGGGATAGATATGATCAATGCCGCCTGCGAAAACAGCGATAGTTCCCGTTTGGAGGGAAGCCGCGTGCGCTGCGGCATCAATGCCTTTTGCCAAGCCGGATGCAATCACATAGCCAGCTTCTCCTAATTGATGAGAGATTTGTTTTGTCATGCTGGTGCCTGCTGCGCTCGCATTGCGGGCACCTACCACGGCGATTGATGGCTTGCTCAACAATTCAGGATTGCCAAGCAGAGTAAGTACTGGTGGGGCGTCGGCGATTTGCTTGAGTGGTTCGGGATATTCAGGGTCGATCAATGTGAGCAAGCGGGCACCAAATTTTTGCGTGCGCTCAATCTCGTCTTCGATCTTATCGATGGAGGCTAGGCGGATGGCGCGTTTGGCATTTGAGCCCTTGATCAAATCGGGTAGGGCTTCCAGCGCATTACCAGCAGAGCCAAAGCGGTTGATCAGCCGCTTGAACATGGCGGGACCAACATTGTCTGAGCGGATCAGGCGAAGCCAGTCAAATATTTGCTGATCGTTATTGGTTTTCGTGGTGCCGTCCATTAGCGGCACCATATAGATTGGTTAGCTTTCGCTTTTGGCGGTTTTGTCACCGCCAATTTTGGTTTCTGTGCCATCAAGTAATCTTAAAATATTGTCTTTGTGTCGATAAAAAAGAATAAGCGAGAGTATGGCACATGCCGCGCTTAAAGCAACGCCAGACCAGATATAAGCAAATACGGGTGCTGCTGTCGCTGCACTGAGGGCCGCAAGCGAAGAGTAGCGGCGCAGCAAGGCGACGATCAGCCAAGTGGCACAGAACAACAGGCAAACAATCCAATTGAGCGCCAATAGCGTGCCGATATAGGTGGCAACCCCTTTGCCGCCTTTAAAGCTGAGCCAAATTGGCCAGATATGGCCAGCAAATGCGGCCACACCTGCAATCAGTGCTGCTTGATCGCCCATAAAGTGGCGCGCCAGGAGTACCGCAAGGCCACCTTTGCCTGCATCGCCAAGCAATGTGAGGAATGCTAAATCTTTGCGCCCGGTGCGCAGCACGTTGGTGGCGCCAATATTGCCGGAACCAATATCACGAATATCGCCAAGCCCACCTAGCTTGGTAATCACAAGGCCAAACGGAATTGACCCCAGCAGATAGCCGCCCAGCGCTGCAATGATCAGATTTACATAATCCATGTTGGTTCCCACATATTCGTTTTAGGCGTTTTCAGTGTAGACAGTTTTACCATTGACCCAAGTGGTCATCACTTTACCGAACAGTCTCGCATGTTCAAAGGCAGTGTTTTGCGATTTTGAGTGCAAATTGGTTTCAGACACCACCCAAGGGTAGTTCAAATCAACCTCAATCAGGTCTGCTGGTGCACCTTTGGCTAGTCTTCCGCTATCAAGTCCCAACAGTTTAGCTGGGTTGATGGTTAGTGTTGCCAAAAGCTGCAATAGGCTAATCTGCTCTTCCTGCACCAATCTCAACGCCGCGCTGAGCATGGTTTCCATTCCGATGGCTCCGTCGGTGGCTTCCGCAAATGGGCGGCGCTTGCCTTCCGTATCTTGCGGATCGTGGGCAGAATGCAAAATGTCGATGGTTCCAGCGCGCAGCGCTTCGACCATCGCCATGCGCTCATCTTCAGCGCGCAAGGGCGGATTCAGCTTAAAATATGTGCGATAAGACCCGATGTCATTTTCATTCAGGCAAAGATTATTGATTGAGATACCTGCGCTCACTTGATCGTTTTGCTGTTTGGCAAAATCGATTAGCGCTGCGGATTTGGCGCAGGAAATCTGCGCGGCGTGATAACGTACGCCAGTCATGTCCGCCAATTGAAGGTCTCTGGCAAGGGGGATGGTCTCTGCCTCATGGGGAATTCCCTTAAGACCCAACCCGGTCGCCAATATCCCCGCATTCATCACACCGTCGCCGATCAGTTCGCGATCACCCACATGGTGTAAGATCGGCATGTCAAAGTTCTTGGCATATGTGAATGCATTTTTCAGCATCGACGTGCTTTGGATTGAGCTGTCACCATCGGTGAAAGCTTTTGCTCCAGCGGCTTTGAGCAGACCAAACTCCGTCAAATCCTCGCCTTTCAGCCCTTTCGAGATGGCAGCGGAGGGCAGAATCTTCACCTTTGATGTCGCGTCAGCGCGGCGTATCACATAGTCAACAAGTGCCCCGTCATCGATGACAGGGCTTGTATCTGGCATCAGCAGGAAGCTGGTTACGCCGCCAGCCGCTGCGGCATTTGACGCGCTTTCTAGCGTTTCGCGATATTCATGGCCGGGTTCGCCCGTTGAAACTCTTGTGTCAATTAGGCCGGGCGCAATGACATTTCCGCGGGCATCGCGTGTCTCTACGTCTTCTGGAGCCTCAGGAGCATTGCCCCATTGCACATCTTTGATTTTGCCGTTTTTGATCCAGAGGGCACCCTGCGCATCTTTGCCTGAAGCCGGGTCAACAAGGCGGGCATTGGTGATGATCAGTTCGTTCTTCATCATGCAGCCTCCCCATTGGTCAATAGCGCTTCCAGCACCGCCATGCGCACCGCGACGCCCATTTCAACCTGCTCGGTAATAACGGATCGTGGCCCATCTGCGATTGAAGGGGCAATTTCGACGCCCCGATTCATAGGGCCGGGATGCATGACGATCGCATCATCTTTGGCGAAAGCGAGCTTTCGCTCGTCTAGGCCATAGAAGTGGAAAAACTCACGCACGGACGGGATCATTTTGCCAGCGGCGCGTTCATGCTGTAGCCGGAGCATCATCACAACATCCGCGCCTTTGAGGCCTTCTTCCATATCGGTAAATACCTCTGCGGCCATTTGCTCAACGCCTTTGGGCAGCATGTTCTTTGGTCCCACCACACGGGTCCGCGCATTCATTGCGCCCAGCAGCAGCAAGTTGGAGCGGGCCACGCGAGAGTTGGCCACGTCGCCACAAATGGCAACGGTGAGCCCGTTTAGTCGGCCCTTGTTGCGGCGGATGGTCAGCGCATCCAGCAGGGCTTGGGTCGGATGTTCGTGTGTCCCGTCGCCAGCATTCACCACAGAGCAAGCTACTTTTTGCGACAATAGTTCAACCGCACCTGATGCCGCGTGTCGCACCACAATCACATCGGGCTGCATCGCGTTTAGGGTTGCGGCCGTATCAATCAGCGTTTCACCCTTTTTCACGGAAGAGGTTTGCACCGCCATATTGAGCACATCAGCACCGAGGCGCTTGCCCGCGATCTCGAAGCTCGATTGGGTTCTTGTGGAATTCTCAAAGAACAGATTGATCTGCGTGCGGCCCTTAAGACTGTGTTTGGCCTTTTTCGGCTGCCGTGAGATATCCACCATAGCTTCCGCACGATCCAACAATTCTGTAATTTCTACAGGATTGAGATGCGAGATGCCTAAGAGATGTTTTTGAGAAAAATGGTGTTGGGTGGGCACGTTGGTGCCCGACGCATTGTCTTTTGAAGTGCGCGAGTTGGGAGTCATTTGCCTGCCATTCCAAATCGGTTTATCGGGCATAACGCAATGCGCCTGCACAAACAAGTCAGATGACAAATGAATTATGAAAAATCCAAAGGCTTTTGAGGATCAGCGTTTGCTGTCGAGATAGCCTTGTAAGATATAGCTCGCGGCCAACTTATCCACGACTTCGGCTTGTTTCGCGCGAGAGATGTCTGCTTCCAGCATGGTGCGGGTTACCGCGCTGGTGGAGAGTCGCTCGTCCCAATAGGTGATCTGCAATTCTGTCTTTTGGGATAGATTGCGCTGGAAGGCGCGGGTCGACTGCGCGCGCGGGCCTTCGCTGCCGTCCATATTGAGCGGCAATCCCAAAACGATTCCCACCACCTCATTATCAGCGATTATCGCCTGCAATTGCTCGGCATCCTGCGTAAACTTTTTGCGCTTGATTGTGGAGTAAGGGGTAGCGGTATATTGCAGCCCGTCTGAAATCGCGACACCGATTGTCTTGGTGCCTAAATCTAAACCCATTAGTCGACCACGCTTGGGCAGCTCGTAGGTATTTTCATCAGACATGTAAATCACTCATAAGTTTGATTGCACCCACCACAAATCTGCATTAGCATTTTCCTATATTTAGAGGAATGACATATATGCGTTTAACTTGGCTTGGCAAAAAAGTTCTGCGTCTTGAAGTTGGCTTAGAGCATTTTTTGATAGCGAAAACCAAACAAAATTTTACTGAAGTTGATATTGGACGAAACGAAAATGTACGTCAGTTAGCCTTTGATGAAGTGCCGGAGGCGCCCTTTAAACCGTTTGATGGTCAAGAACCCGCGCAAAAGCCAAAGCGGATGATTGATGAAGATGGTGATCACGACAATGATTTGTTCCTACAAGGCGAAAACTTCCTTTTGATTGATCGGGTTGGCACCGAGCGGCTTATTGTTGCCATTGATGGTTTGGATACTGGTATTTTGCCGGCTGAATGGGTTACAGATGCCATTGTGATCATCGCTGCAGATGAGCGCGACGAATTGATCAAGAGTTTTAAAGAGATTAAGGCCAAGAAGTCTATTGTGATTAAGCCGCGACATTATTTGTTGGCAATCCCTGCGCCGGATGAGGAATTGTTTGAGCGATTTGTGTGTGCAGTGGGCGATAGCCCCGCGCAAATCTTAGAGCCAGGTTATGCTGTAGAGCTATAATAATGCCATTATGCAGCATGACCTAGGTTTTGGGAGGGACCGCGGTGATAAAGTCAATTGTTATGGGCATAATGATGCTGGCGCTTACCGGGGTTGCGCTGGCCACTGAAAGCTATGATCGAGTTCTCGATGACATGGTCTCAGGCCCGATTGCTGTGGTGGTTCGACAAAAAGCGCTGGTTTCTGCCGTTGCGCGACAAAACCAAGAAACAGCAGATTATAGCCGTGAACAGATCGAAGCGCTGGATGCGCGCTGGCGTGTAGAACTTGAGGCGGAAGAGCAGCCGTTCATCGACGCGCTGCTAGAACGAGAGCTTTCCCAATATCTCATGCGGGTTCAAAAAAATAGCGATGGCTGGATAACTGAGATTATGATCATGGACGCGAAGGGGCTGAACGTCGCGCAAAGTCAAGCCACCTCCGATTATTGGCAAGGGGACGAGGCCAAGTGGCAAGTGCCTTTTAATGAGGGACGTATTCATATTGGGGACATCGAATTGGATGATTCTACCCAATCAGTGCAGGCCCAAATTAGTGTGCCGATAAAAGACCGCTTCAGTAAAATCATAGGTGCAGCAACCTTCGGGATAAGTTTTCACCCTTAGGTAGTCGTTGATTTGTGTTCAATTATATTTTGTAACTAACAACTAACCAAAGCGGCCGAAATCCATTTCTCTGGCGGCATTTAGTTACATTTGTTTACTCCAGTGTCGCATTCTAGCTTCGTCTTTTGTGAAGGAGTTATAATATGCGTGTATTTGCTTTGGCGGTTGGTGTGATGACATTGGGCTTAACGCATGGTGCGATGGCCTCTGATTATGAAAATCTGCTTAATGAAGTTGTGGCTGGTCCTGTTGCTCAAGTCGTGAACAGTGAAGCTGTTTGGTCTTCGGTAGCGCAACAAAATACTCAGACGGCTGATTATACGCAGGATCAAATTGATCAGTTGGATGCGCAATGGCGTGCCGAAGTTGATGCAGCAGAAAAACCTTTGATTGACGAGGTTATGGCGCGGCCATTGTCGAACTATCTCAAATCTGTTCAGGACGAGAGCAATGGCGTGATCACAGAAATCTTTGTGGTGGACGCAATGGGGTTAAATGTGGGCCAAAGCGCCGTTACCTCAGATTATTGGCAAGGCGACGAAGCCAAATGGCAGGTGCCGTACAACACTGGCGGTGTGGAACTTGGTGAAGTTGAATTAGATGACTCCACTGGCGCCGTGCAAAGTCAGGTGAGTGTGCCCGTTCGTGATGACGAAGGTGCGATCATTGGTACAGCGACATTTGCCGTGCGGGTTGATCAATAATCCGCATATAGAAGCGTTAAATTTGCGAATAGGCCACATGGTGAGAAGCTGTGTGGCCTTTTGCTAGTGAAAGTTTCCAATTTCTCATGTGTTTTTTACGCGTTCTTTGGTTGCGGGAAGGCCATCGCGTTGCTAAAAGCGGACGATCTAATTTCTATTTCAGGAGAATGCCATGTCGGTTGATGCCGATACCGTAAGGCGGATTGGCCGTCTTGCCCGCATTAAGATTGAAGAAAATGACGTTGAGAAGCTTCAAGGCGAGCTGAACGTTATTTTGGGTTTTGTTGACCAATTGTCAGAGGTGGATGTTGATGGCGTGGAGCCGATGACGTCTGTCGCGCCGATGGCTTTGCGCCGTCGGGAAGATGAGGTCACAGATGGTGGTTATCCCGATCAGATTGTCGCTAATGCGCCTTTGAGCGAAGACGACTTCTTTATGGTCCCCAAAGTGGTTGAATAGGCCAACGCCCCTCAATTTCACATATCCTCAAGATTGCAGAATATAGCGCTGCGCGTGGAACGAATTCATGACGACTGAACTGACAAAATTGAGCCTTGCAGACACTGTAAGCGGCTTAAAAAACAAAGACTTCACTTCCAAAGAGGTCACGGCGTCTTACCTATACGCCATTGAAAAAGCCCAAAGCCTAAACGCTTATGTCGCGGTTACAGCGGATCAAGCGCTGGATATGGCTGAAAAAAGTGACGAACGTCTGGCCAAAGGCGAAGGCGGTGCGCTGGAAGGTGTGCCGTTGGGCATTAAAGATTTGTTCTGCACCAAAGGTGTGCACAGCCAAGCTGCCAGCCATATTCTGGATGGCTTTAAGCCTGAATATGAAAGCACCGTCACGCAAAATCTTTGGAATGATGGCGCGGTGATGTTGGGCAAACTCAATATGGACGAGTTTGCAATGGGGTCATCAAACGAGACCTCATATTACGGTCCGGTTATCAATCCGTGGCGCGCTGAAGGTGACAATAAGGATTTGGTGCCTGGTGGTTCGTCTGGCGGTTCCGCGTCAGCCGTTGCCGGGTGGCTTTGTGCTGGGGCAACCGCAACCGATACAGGCGGTTCAATCCGTCAGCCAGCTGCCTTTACAGGCACAGTGGGCATCAAGCCGACATATGGTCGTTGCTCGCGTTGGGGCGTGGTGGCCTTTGCGTCATCATTGGATCAGGCAGGTCCAATCGCCCGCACAGTCGAAGATTGCGCGCACTTGATGACTTCAATGGCCGGCTTTGACCCGAAGGACAGCACTTCGGTTGATTTGGCTGTGCCCGATTTTGCTGCAGCAGTTGAGCGTGGCGTGAAGGGGCTCACCATCGGTGTGCCGAAAGAATATCGTGTTGACGGGATGCCTGCGGAGATTGAAAAGCTCTGGCAGCAGGGGCTTGAGTGGCTGAAAGCTGAAGGCGCAACCATCAAAGAGATTTCGTTGCCGCACACTAAATATGCTTTGCCAGCCTATTACATCGTTGCGCCAGCGGAAGCTTCTTCCAACTTGGCGCGTTATGATGGCGTGAAATATGGCTTGCGTGTGCCGGGCAAAGACATCACCGACATGTATGAGCAAACCCGGGCCGAAGGCTTTGGCCGTGAAGTGCAGCGCCGCGTTATGGTCGGCACCTATGCGCTTTCTGCTGGTTATTATGATGCCTATTATTTGCGGGCCCAAAAAGTACGCACCTTGATCAAGAAAGACTTTGAAGATGTCTTTAATGAAGGTGTGGATGCGATTTTGACGCCAGCAACGCCATCGGCTGCATTTGGTGTGGCAGATCAGGAAATGGCAAAAGACCCGATCAAGATGTATTTGAACGACATTTTCACCGTGACAGTTAACATGGCTGGTCTGCCGGGCATTGCGGTGCCTGCGGGCAAAGACGGGCAGGGCCTTCCCTTGGGTCTTCAGTTGATCGGCAAGCCGTTTGACGAAGAAACTCTGTTTGCCGCTGGTCGGGTGATCGAAAAGTCGCACGGTGAGGACTTTACACCAGCTCAGTGGTGGTAAGTTTGGCACGCGAACAAATATCCAAAGCCGAGTTGTTAGATCGGATTGATGCAGGCACGCCCATTCAGGCGTGCCTTCTTTTTCAGCTCAACTTGGTGGATGAAGATTTTACAGGCGCGAAGTTTGAAGATTGTGTGTTCGAGGAGACCGACGTCAGCGAAGCTGAGTTTGTCGACGCCAGCTTTATCAATTGCGACCTGTCGAAAGCTGACGTCAAATCGGCAAAGTTCGATAATGTTGGCTTTGAGAATTGCCGCTTCTTTAATAGTGATTCCCATAAGGGCATAAGCTTTGAGCGGGTTGAGGTGCGCGATGTTCAGTTCGAGCAATGCAACCTTTCTAATGCCAGCTTTATCGGCACAAAGCTTTATGAGGTGCGGTTTTCAGAGTGCAAAATGATGGGTGTTGATTTGCGCCGCGCCATATTGGGGCGCGAGGTGGGCAACAACAAAATGTTGCGTGACGTTCGGTTCGAGGATTGCCAGCTTGATTATGCCAAGCTGAATGAGTTGAATTTTGATGATTGCAAGATCGTGCGGTGCCGTTTGATGGGGGCGGACCTGTCAAACAGCAGCTTTTATAGTGCTGATTTGAGCGAAAGCGATTTTGCCAACGTGCTGCATGATCGCACCAATTTTGAAAATGCCAATCTTCAGGGCGCAAACCTCGATTCCATCGACATTACAGCGCTTTCTGGCATTCGGAATATGCGCGTTTCTGAAAGCCAGTTGGCCGCGATTATCTCGAAGTTCGGCATTCACGTGGTGCCAGGATAAAATTGTAGTTCGTAGCTTGTAATTTGCAAAATGTAGCATATATGCTATTTATTGTTGGAATTACACGCTACTGGAGCTGCGCTATGTATAATTATCCGAAATATGAAAAACGATCACGAGACTTTAAATTTCTATCTGCAGTAGGGTATGTCGGCTTTATCGAGCGCTTAGCAGACTCGCACCTCGCAGAGGGACTTCAAAATCCTTGGGCGCGGCGGATGACATCCATTGCCTTCATTCTCGGCGCGATCAGCATTGGTGTGGCAACAGGCTTTATTACCTTCGCTTCGGACAAAGGTTGGGCAATGTTGCCTTATATGCTGATGCTGCCCGTAGCGGCATTGTTTGCCTGGTTGGCAGAGGTGGCAATGGTTATTCAGGTTAATCGCGCTGTGTTTAAGCATTTCGATGAGCGGATGGAGCAGGTCTACCAAGAGGCCAAGGCCCGTTCGCATGGCCTTTCAGTGATTATTATGGCCTTTGCTTTAGCCATTGCGCCTGTGATTTTCATTGCCATAGGTGATGTTGATTTGGCGTTTGCCATCTATGTGGCTTTAGCGTTGCCGCTTTGGGTGGTTGTCGCCACGGCGCAGCACATTGTGTTGAGCTGGACGCTGGGCGCGTCGGCAGATCAATCATTTGAGGATGATCTATGAGCAGCAAACAGGTCAATTTTTACAACCGCGTGAAAATGTTGCGGGTGGAGCGTGGATTGTCACGGCAGGAGTTGGCTGAAATGATCAATGTGCATCCACAAACCATTGGCTATATTGAGCGCCAGCAGTTCAATCCGACGATTGAACTGGCGCTCAATCTGTCGAAAGCGCTGGGGGTGGGGCTGGACGCGATGTTTAGTGCGCAGCCATTTGAGTTGGTCGATGAGGCAGCGCTGCGGCCCTCGACCAAGGCCAACGGATAGGGCGGCCAAAGCCGCCCATCCTTTCTATCTGTTGTCGACCTGCGCGCGCACCAGCTCAAGCCCGCGTCGGGTGATCCGATAAGGCTTGCCGCTGGTGGAAGCGATACATTTCCTGCGTTTCATCTTTTGAAATAGCTTTATATTGATGGCCTCAAACCGCCAACCCTCGCGGGTAAAGCATTCTACTTTCACTACTTTTTTGTGGTCGTTCTTTTTAACGTGCAGCACACCACCTTGCGCCAAATGGTGCAATATGCGTTGCTCTTCTTTTGATATGTCCATTGATATTCTGTCGATCTTGGCCTTGATTGTTCAAGGCGCAACAAACCCGTAAAGCCACCAGCCCAAACGCGTGATGTCTCTTAATTCGTTTTAGACCTGCGCAATTGGCAGGTCTTTAGCGGGTTTCCGACAGTTGTTTCATCAAAACTCCGTAAGTTCGCAATGAACCTTAAACAAACAATGATTTGGCCGCTCTGGTCTAGTCCGAAACTGGCGTGGCGGGGCTATTGGGTGTCGAGTGCGGCAATTCGGCAACGCTGCTTTGTGCTTTGCAATTTGCCTGTCTCTGCCTAAAGTCGGGGCAAAAAACGGGGAGAGGTACATGATAAAACGATATGTTGCGGGTGGATTTGCTCTTTGCGGCGTACTTGCAATCGCCACCAGTGCTTTTGCAATTGAAACAGGGTCAGAACGGCAAGATGAGCATGGCACAACGCAAGTGTTTGTGCCTGCTGGTTGCTTTCAAATGGGAACAAATCAGGCAGATTTGGACGCCCAAATCGGCAGACTTGAAGCGCCTGAATGGGCAGCAAGTGCAGCACAAAAATATGAAGTGCCCGCCCATAATGTTTGTGTAACGAACAATTATTGGATTGATCGCACGGAGGTCACCAATGAAGCTTTTGCCGCGTTCGTAGAGGCAGGTGGATATGAAAAACTGGATTATTGGAGCGATGCGGGCAGAGCTTGGCTGTCGGGCCAATATATCGGGATTTTGCCTTTGCCTTGCGACTCATCTGATGAACCAAATCACCCACGTGCCTGCATCACATTTTACGAAGCAGAAGCGTTCGCTGCTTGGCGCGGTGGGCGGTTGCCTACTGAGGCAGAGTGGGAGTACGCGGCGCGCGGACCTGAAAATCGGATTTATCCATGGGGCGATGATTGGGTTGTCGAAAAAGCGCATGTTGTTGGACAGACAGGCACTGCACCTGTGGGAACCTATTTAGTTGGGGCAAGCTGGGTCGGCGCGCTCGATATGTCAGGTAATGTGATGGAATGGGTGCAAGATTGGTTGGGAGAGGGATATTATCAGAATAGTCCGATCAATGATCCAACAGGGCCAGCGACAGGCAGCAAAAAGGCTGAAAAAGGAGGCTGGTGGGGCTCAAATCCATTTGTTGCCCGTTCCGCCTATAAGCATTTTGAGGATGGGCCATCCTATAATGATGCGCACATTGGTTTTCGGGTGGTCACACCAGCGGAATAGTGGCGAATTTGGGCTGAAAAAGCCCGTCACAGCAATAGACAATTGTGGCTAATTGCTTTAATCCAAATCGTTGGCGCGCCTTTGCGGGCGCGTCATATTTGCAATGCAGAATGGATCAGATTGAGCGAGTTGATGAAGACGCCAAAAGAATGCCACACAAAGGACGATGTACGCACAGAAATTGACCGGCTGGACCAGCAATTGATTTCTTTGTTTGCGGAGCGTCATGCTTATGTGACGCGGATGGCGGCCATCAAAACTGACCCGCATGAGGCGTTTGATCCGGCGCGCATTGAAAATGTGATCGAAAAGGTGCGTCAGCGCGCTTTGGAGAAGAATTTGGATGAGGATCAGGCCGAGCTGCTTTGGCGAACCCTTATCGATTGGAATGTGAATTTTGAGAAGGGCGTCATTGCCGCCCGCCGCAGCCAAGAATAGCAAAGCAAGCGACAGCGCGAATAAATCCTATCGCGACATCAAGCGAAGAGAAGAAAATATGACACTTGTTGATACACGCACGCCCGACCCAAAGAAATTTATCAGCGGCGCAACGGGCGATTGGGAAATGGTTTTGGGCCTAGAGGTGCACGCGCAAGTGACCTCAGAATCCAAGCTATTTTCTGGTTCATCAACCGAGTTTGGCCAGCCACCTAACCACAATGTTAGCTTTGTGGATGCGGCGATGCCGGGCATGTTGCCAGTGATCAATGAGGAATGTGTGCGTCAGGCTGTGCGTACGGGGCTTGGCTTGAAAGCTCAGATCAACAAACATTCTATTTTTGACCGTAAAAACTATTTCTATCCTGATCAGCCTCCCGGCTATCAGATCTCTCAATATCTCGATCCCATCGTCGGCGAGGGCAAAGTGTTGCTCGATATGGGGGACGATGGTGAAGTTGAAATCGGTATTGAGCGACTGCATTTGGAGACTGACGCGGGCAAGCTGATGCACGACCAGCATCCAAGCATGAGCTTTGTTGACCTCAATCGTGCTGGCGTGGCGTTGATGGAAATCGTGTCTAAGCCTGATCTGCGTTCGTCTGATGAAGCTAAGGCTTATATCAACAAGCTGCGCACCATTATGCGCTATTTGGGCACCTGTGACGGCAATATGGAGCAGGGCTCTTTGCGCGCTGACATCAACGTTTCTGTGCGCCGTCCCGGCGGTGAATTTGGCACACGCTGCGAGATCAAAAATGTGAACTCTGTTCGCTTTGCTGGTCAAGCGATTGAATATGAAGCCCGTCGCCAAATCGATATTTTGGAAGATGGTGGCGTTGTCGATCAGGAAACGCGGTTGTTTGACCCGAAATCTGGCGAAACCCGCTCCATGCGCTCCAAGGAAGATGCGCAAGATTATCGCTATTTCCCGGAGCCAGATTTGTTGCCGCTGGAATTTGATGATGCATTTATTGAGGGCTTGAAGGCGGGGTTGCCAGAATTGCCCGATGAAAAGCGTCATCGTTTCGTTGAAGAATTGGGGCTCACACCATATGACGCCAGTGTCTTGGTCGCGGATCGCACATCAGCTGACTTTTACGAAAAAGTCGCGGACGGTCGCGATGGCAAATTGGCAGCCAACTGGGTGATCAACGAGTTGTTTGGCCGTTTGAACAAAGAGGGGCTCGATATTTCTACCAGCCCTGTAAGCGCTGAACAGTTGGGCGGCATTGTTGACCTCATTTCAAAAGGCGACATTTCGGGTAAGATTGCTAAGGATCTTTTTGAGATCGTTTGGACTGAGGGCGGCGATCCGGCCACTTTGGTTGAAGAACGCGGCATGAAGCAGGTGACGGATACAGGCGCGATTGAGAAAATCGTTGATGAAATCATCGCCGCCAACCCGGATCAGGTTGCCAAAGCACAACAAAATCCAAAGCTTATGGGGTGGTTTGTTGGCCAAGTGATGAAAGCATCGCAAGGTAAAGCAAATCCACAAGCTGTGAATGAGATTCTGAAGTCCAAATTAGGTCTTTAGATAAATGGTCGCGGGTCTGATGGCATTTTCGATCCGCGACGCTCGCCTTGCAGATGCAACGGCACTAAGCGCGATGATGCGTCAATCCTGGCGCGAGAGCTATAGCGGGCTTATGCCCGCGCATCAGCTTGATGAAATCTGCGAAATGTGGCTGGCGCCACGTAATTTCAAAGAGCGCATCGCCGACAAAAATGCCGCCAATATTTTAGCCATTATTGATAGAAAGATCGTCGGGCATTGCTACGCTTTGCCGCGCGAAAATCGGTCTGTTTTGATCGGTTATCTTTATGTCTTAGAATCAGCTCAAGGTGCTGGGATTGGCACGACAATGCTGAATGCGGTTCTCGACGTATTTCCAGGCACCGTGCATTTGGAATTGGCTGTCTTGGAGAAAAACCAATCAGCCATTGGTTTTTATAAACATATCGGATTTTTTGAGGCGGGGCCGGAGCCTACTCCCGAAAATGAGCCGCCCAGCATCAAGATGACCAAAGCAATTTAGGAGCATTGAGATGAGCAACAAAGTCTCCCGTGTTTTTTACACCATGCTTGCCAATGATGTGGAAGCGACGGCCAAATTTTATACGAATATTCTGGAACTGAAGCGTCATTTTGACAGTGATTGGTTCGTCATTCTCACGCCCTCAGCGGGCCCGCTGATTGAACTGGCCATCCTTGATGTCAACAATCCGATTGTGCCGAAGGCAGCTGCCGCCCGCGCCACAGGCGGTATTCTCAATTTTGTGGTTGAAGATGTGCATGTTGCATATGCTGCTGCCCAAAAGATCGACGCTAAAATCATCTCGCCGCCAACGGCTATGCCGTATGGACAGGAGCGTATGTTGATCGAAGACCCGAATGGTCAGATGATCGATGTGTCGTCATCCACGGTGCCGATGCAGGAACAAGGGTGAGGGGGCGGCGCACCGCCCCGAGATTTTATGCGGCTTGTTTTTCCAAGTTTGGAAAATATTGCTGCGTTAGCTGATCCATATAGCGCACCAAATTGGGCTTGCTTTTTAGATGGTCAGCAATAGATGAATGCACTGGACCATGGGCAAAATTGACCAGTGAGCCGAATACGCAAGCATCGATAATCGTTGGAGTTTCGCTATAAAAGCAGGGGCTGTCGCCCAGAAGCGTACTCAAATCGTCGATGATTTGACGGCCGATTTCGAACACTTCCTCGTCCGTATGGCGACCTGTGCCTTGGCCATAGAGCGTATTTTTGATCATTTGTTCGGCGCCATTGCCGATTTCTTCGCGCATCGCTTCGTCAGGGATATGACCGAAGAAGATCGACTTCATAATTGTTGCGTTTTCCGGCTTATGCCAGCGGCCATGCACCAGAACCCAATAGAGTTTTTCTTCCACCGTAGAAATGATCATCTGTCCTATAGCGCGGTGTGTTGCGCTTAGATGGTGGAGTGAGTCAAAGCCATGTTTGTCGCGCAGATGTTGGGCGATAAAGTTGCTGTCACCCAGCCGTTCGCCATTTTCTTCAATGAAGGGCACTTTTTGTTTTGGTCCCTCGCGCGGGTCCCCTTCTACATGCCGTTCAAAATCGAGTTCAGAGAGCTGCAGCAGCATGTCGAGCTTGGCGCAAAATGGGCTTAGGCACGGTGTGCCGGGTGCTACGGGTGGTTGGAAAAATTTGATGGTCATAAGTGCATCCTTTGATTTGCCTTGAATGACCAGCAAAATACTGACACGCTACTGACAGCGTTGTGTCAGCATGGAGAGAAAAATGCGTCGCGCCGACAGATTATTGCAGATCGTGCAAATCTTGCGTCGCGCCAAAGGGCGACCAATTTCTGCGCGCGAGATAGCAGGGGAGCTTGAGGTCACATCACGCACCATTTATCGCGATATGGTTTCGCTAGAATCAGTTGGTGTACCTATTCGCGGTGAAGCTGGCGTTGGCTATGTGTTGGAAGATGGTTTGGATTTACCACCCTTGATCTTCAATTCGCTTGAGTTGGAAACCTTGATTTTAGGCGCCCGTTGGGTCGAGACACATGGGGATAAGGATCAGCAAATTGCTGCGCGGGACATCGTCGCCAAAGTTGCCGCAGTGTTGCCTGACCATCTTCGAGATGAGTTTTTTGATGTGTCGCTATATGCGCCTGCAGGCACAGAAGGCGTGGTGAGTTCCAGCGAACTGCGGCAAGCGTTGCGTAGCGGCAAAATCATTGAGCTTGAATATATCAAAGAAGATGGCGCAGCCACAAAACGCCGCGCCTGGCCAATTTCATTGGGCTATTTCGATTTCAAGCGCTTGCTGCTGTGCTGGTGCGAATTGCGACAGGATTTTCGCGCCTTCCGTGCGGATCGCATCCAATCCATCGAAATATTGGACAAAAATGTGCCCAAAAGCCGTGCGCAACTGAAAAAAGAATGGTGGGAGGTGGAAAGCATCCGCCAACCCCAAATTGTGCGGCATACGATTTGAGATTTTATGATTGAGATTATTCGGACCGAACAACAGCATGTGTCAGCGCTTAAATCCATGCTTTTTCGGGTCTGGCATCAAACCTATGCGCCATTTTTAGGCGAGCAACGTGTGGATCATCTCACTGAGATGTGGCATCAGCCAGCAAAGTTGGCTCAAGAAACTGCGGATGGTGCATGTGCCACTTTTGTTGCTTTGGATGGGGGCGAGGTGATCGGCCACGTTCTGGCAGCTGACGAGGGTGAAGGGCACATTCATTTGATGCGTCTCTATCTCGACGTGGCCTATCACGGCCAAGGCGTTGGTGATCGATTACTTGATGCAGCACTTTCTGCTTTTCCAAATGGAAAATGTGTAACGCTAGAAGTTTATGAAGCTAATTTGCGTGCGGTCTCATTTTATAAGCGACGCGGATTTGTTTTCAGAGAGAAGTTACGCGATGAATTTGCCAGCGATGAGCTTTATGAATTCCGCATGTGGCGGGCGCTTTAGCTTGGCAAACCGCCTGCAAGGTTTAAGATGGTGTGATGGAAAGAACGATCGCCATTCGTCCAAGCAAACGCGAAGATGCTTCTGCGCTGCGAACTTGCCTAACCGAGGTTTGGCATGCGACTTATGACGCTTTTATCGGTGCAGATCGGGTGGACGAGTTTGTGGCGCTTTGGCTGACTGACGCTCAGTTGCACAAAGAAGCGGACAGTGCCGCCATCACTTCGCTATTGGCCATTGCTGGCGAGGCTATTGTTGGGCAAGCTTTGTTGCGTGAGGTGGACATAGGTGTTGTGCGGCTCGCGCGGCTTTATGTGTTGCCTGCTTTTCATGGCAGGGGCGTCGGAAAATCCCTATTTCTGGAAGGAATTGGTGCTTTTCCAGAAGCGCACACCGTTCAGCTCGAGGTTTATGAACCCAATGTATCTGCCATTGGGTTTTACAGGTCTCTTGGATTTGTTGAAACCGTACGGCAACAGTCTGAATTCGCGCCGGCGGGTATCAGAGAAGTTTTGATGGAGCTGAAGCTTTAAAGTGTTTGTTTCGGTTTTTTAAACAAGAGAAACAGCCGTCCATCAATCATCAAAATACCCACGAAAATTGCCAACATGCCAAACAGATGCACAGGCAAAATAGGTTCGCCTAACACAATCAGGCCCAAAAAGAGCGCTGAGATTGGTGCAACGAAGGTGGCCGTTGAAAAGTTTGTTGCGCCGACGCGCTCGACCAGTTTGTAAACAATCAAAAATGGCAGCGCGGTTGCGATCACGGAAATATAGCCGATTGACCACCATGTTTCCGCCTTGGTGATTGTTGGCACGCCCTCGAATGTCAGCATAAACGGCAATAGCGCCAGCGACGCGCCTGTCAGGGCCACACAGATGGTCAATGTCGAATCGAGATGGTGATAGTACCGCACGATATTCATCGAGATGCCGTAGCAAAGAGTCGCGAGGATGATCAGGCCGATGGCCCAGAGTTCGCTATGGCCGCCCTGCTGTAGAGCGGGTGTTGCAAGAATGGTCACACCAGTAAATCCCGCCAACACGCCGAGCGATTTGCCAAAG
Source organism: Maritalea sp. S77 (assembly GCF_049801075.1). Lineage (NCBI taxonomy): Bacteria > Pseudomonadati > Pseudomonadota > Alphaproteobacteria > Hyphomicrobiales > Devosiaceae > Maritalea > Maritalea sp. S77. The sequence goes on from NZ_JBNAGG010000001.1 coordinate 96,073, forward strand.
GTGGCCTTTTCGCCGCCGGGCCACAATTGCGAAACAATCACCACCATGATGGGGGTGAGGGCGTTTGTGATGCCGGAGACGCCAACGGAAACGCTTTTTTGCGCCAAAGGGAACAAGGCGAAGGGAATGGCGAAGTTGACGATGCCCAGGGCGAACAATCCAACCAATGTTTTGAAATCAATTTGAACCCGTTTGCCCAATGCGAAAAACACGGCCCAACAGGTCAGCGCTGCAGAGAAAACACGGCCAAATGAGATGGTCATCGGTTCAATCTCCTGCACCATGATGGCATTGAAAAGAAATGAACCGCCCCAAACTGTGCCCAATGCGATAACGATCAACCAATCTGTAAGGCGCATGAAAATTGCTTTCTTGAATTTTGACAGGCGCCCAACCTAAACGAGCAAATTCGAACGGTCGAACCGTTTTTGACAATGGTTAGATCAATAAAATTGATCCTTACCATGGATGAATGTCGCCATTCCATTTCAAGAATTTGCCATTGTCAGCCTTGGTTAGGCCAGAAATCGTTTTGTAAAGCCCATCAGCGCTTTCAGTTGGCGTGATTTCAGCTTCACTGCCGCCCATATCGGTTTGTACCCAACCTGGATGGAACATGGCGACGACCATATTTTGGTCTTCTAGTTCGCAAGCGAGGGTGTGCATGGCTTTGTTGATTGCGGCTTTTGAGCTGCGATAAGCAAAGCTGCCCTTTGCGGCGCGAGAGAGTGCGCCCATTTGACTGGAGATGGTGACGATTTTTGCCAGTTTTGAACGTTTCAGCGTATCAAACAGTGCCTCGGTGACGCGCATAGGCCCCAATGCGTTCACATTGAACGCTTCCGCCCAATTGTCGTAATTGATCGCGCCGAACTTTTGTCCTTTATCATTATAGATGCCAGCATTGTTGATCAAAACGTCAATCGTGGTGCCTGCCAGCTCTTCCTGCAAGTGACGAACGGACAAGCTGTCGGTGACTTCGAGCGGCAGGATATTCAAACGTTTGGGCGCGCTTTCGGCGAGTTGCTTGAGGGCGACTGCATTTTCCGGATGGCGGCAGGTGGCGATCACTTGCCATTCATCATCCTGCAAATAGCGTTTGACCAATTCCAACCCGATACCGCGATTTGCGCCAGTGATGAGTACGGTGTTGGTCATATGCTTTGCTCCTATTGCGGCCAAATCAGCGTTTGTTGGTCCGCTTTTTGCTGATCAGTGTTTTTGCGCTTTTCGAGGAAATATCTCAGCGCTTTGGGATAAATCTGATGTTCGACGGTGAGGATGCGCGCTGCCAAGCGGTCAGCATCGTCATCTTCCAATACTGGCACGACGCCCTGCATAACTGATGGTCCGGCATCGAGCTCTGGCGTCACTTCGTGAACCGTCGCGCCCGAAACTTTCACGCCAGCGTCCAAAGCTTGTTGTTGCGGCTTCAAGCCTTTGAACAAAGGAAGAAGGGACGGGTGGACATTGAGCATTTTGCCCAACCACTTTTCCGCGAACGCATTTGAATGGATGCGCATATAGCCGGCGAGACAAATAAATTCTGTGCCCCAGGCCTCCAATTGTGCGTCGAGCGCATCGCAGAACGCTTCGCGACTATCAAAATCTTTATGCGAAATTACGGCAGTTTGAATGCCATGTTCTTGGGCATATTCAAGGCCCGCCGCGTCGGCGCGATTTGAAAACACACCAATTATTTCAGCGGGATAGTCGGAATCTTTCGCAGCTTGAATCAAGCTTTTCATGTTCGAGCCACGGCCCGAAATCAAAATCGCGACCTTGGTCTTTCCGCTCATAGCGCTAGCTCACCATGATAAAGTACGGCATCACCGTCTCGCTCGACAAGGTCACCGAGGATGATTGGCTCTTCGCCTTCATTCTTCAAAGCTTCAATCAGATTGTCCGCTTCGTCTTTGCTGGCAACCAGTACCATGCCTACGCCACAATTGAATGTGCGCATCATTTCGCTGGTTTCAACGCCGCCAGTGTTGGCCAACCAGCCAAACACCGCAGGCGCTTCAATTGTTGACCGATCAATGTTTGCCGCCAAAGTTTCTGGCAGCACGCGTGGAATGTTTTCCGTAAAACCACCGCCGGTAATGTGGGCGAGGGCTTTGATTTTGTGGCCCGCTTTAAGCGCAGCCAAAACTTGGCGCACATAAATTCGTGTTGGGCGCAGCAACGCTTCGCCAAGTGTCACGCCATCTTCAAATGGTGCTGGGCTGTCCCAATTCAGGCCGCTCAGTTCAACGATTTTGCGCACCAGCGAATAGCCGTTGGAGTGAACGCCGGAGGAACGTAGGCCGATCAGCACGTCGCCCGCCGCGATGTCTTTGGTGGGCAACATGTTGCCACGTTCTGCAGCGCCTACGCAGAAGCCGGCTAGGTCGAAGTCGCCTTTGCTGTACATGCCCGGCATCTCAGCGGTTTCGCCGCCGATTAGGGCGCAGTTCGCGTCGCGACAACCTGCGGCGATGCCTTCGATCACGGCTGCGGCCACGTCATTGTCCAATTGGCCTGTGGCGTAATAATCAAGGAAGAACAGAGGTTCTGCGCCTTGTACGATCAAATCATTGACGCACATGGCCACAAGATCAATGCCGACAGTGTCGTGAATGCCGCTATCGATTGCGATTTTCAGTTTTGTGCCTACGCCATCATTGGCTGCCACTAGAATCGGGTCTTTAAAGCCTGCGGCTTTCAGATCAAATAGGCCACCAAATCCGCCAATCTCTGTGTCAGAGCCCGGTCGTGCTGTTGATTTCACGACGGGTTTGATGCGGTCCACCAAGGCGTTGCCGGCGTCGATATCCACACCCGCATCTGCATAAGATAGTGAATTTGTGTTTTTCTTGGTCTGATCTGGCATTGGGCTGGTCCATTCCCCATATGTGTGGCAACGTATCGTCGCACAAATAAGATGCATAATTTGCGTTGGGGCATTGGGTGCAGCTTCTTGCCACGGGGCCGCAAACGCTTTAACAGCGCTGATAAAGAATTGCGGGCGTTCGCGCAAGTGTAGGAGTGGGGAATGACACTACAAAACCAAATTAAAACTTGGCTGGTCATCTTGGGGGTGACCATTTTGTTTTTGTGGGTGTTCCGCGGCATCCTTTTGCCGTTTATCGCGGGCATGGTGTTGGCCTATATGCTCGACCCGGCGGCAGACTTTCTCGAACGCATGAAATTTTCGCGCTTATGGGCCACGTTTGTCATCATGCTGTTCTGCGTGTTGATTTTTATCGTCGCGTTTCTGTTTTTGGTGCCCAGCATTTTAGGTCAGTTGCTCGGATTGGCGAAAAACCTGCCGGGATATGTTGAGAGCTTGCAGGATTTAGCATCGGAATATACGCCTGCGCTGCGCGAATATCTCGGCGAAGAGCGTATTGTTGAGATTGAGAACAATATCTCCAATATTTTGGGGCAGGCGGTTGGCTTTGCCGTGGAGGTGCTGACGCGCGTTATGCAGAGCGGGCTAGCGATTTTGAACGTTGTTGGTCTTTTGATCGTGACTCCAGTTGTAGCGTTCTACTTGCTGTTAGATTGGGACAATATGATCAAGCGGGGTGACGAATTGTTGCCACGCGCCTATCGCAGTGAAATCCGTGAAGTGTTTAAAGAAATCAATGAAGCGATGGCTGGCTTTGTGCGCGGTCAATCAAGCGTTGTTTTGATCTTGGCGGCTTTCTACGCAACTGGCTTAACCCTTGTGGGGTTGAACTTCGGCCTCGCTATCGGCTTGGCCGCTGGCTTGTTCTCCTTTGTGCCCTATGTGGGCTTTTTGATTGGCTTTGTGTTGTCCATCGGTGTTGCTATTGTGCAGTTCTGGCCCGATTGGACGATGATTGCGCTGGTCTTCGGTATTTTCATGTTTGGCCAATTTATTGAGGGCAACATTCTTTATCCGAAGCTTGTTGGCCGTTCCATTGGCGTTCATGCTGTGTGGCTGATGTTTGCTTTGTTTGCCTTCGCATTGTTGTTTGGTGCGGTGGGCGTGCTTTTGGCTGTGCCGTTGGCTGCGGTCACTGGGGTGTTGGTGCGCTATGCGGTGCGAAAATATATGGAAAGCTCGCTCTATCAGGCGAAAACTGAACGCGAGATGGACGTCGCCAAAGAAGAAATCACCAGCGAACCCAAAACTGCTGAAAAGCAGGCGTAAGGGCTCATTGCATGACAGCGCAAAAAGCATCTTCACAACAATTGGTCCTCGACTTGCCATTTGAAACGGCATTGGGCGAAGACGATTTTGTGGTGAGTGCCGGCAATTTGCAGGCCTATGAATATTTAATGGGAATGCGCGAGTGGCCAGGCTCGACAACATTGCTGATTGGGCCCGAGAAATCTGGCAAAACCCATCTGGCCAGCATCTGGGCGGGGCAGAGCGGTGCTTTGGTCCTCAATGCAGATCACCCAGATAAGTGGCCGCAATTGATGGAAACGCCAATTTTGGTGGAAGATTGTCATAGTTTGTGGATGGGTGAGACACCTTTGTTCAATTTGTTGAATCAGTCCATGCGCTCGCAATTGCCATTGCTGATGACAGCGGCGCTGCCACTCGATCAATGGACATTGCAAACGCAAGATGTGCGCTCGCGTCTAAGGCTGGCACTTAACTTGGAAATCACCCCGCTTGATGACGCGCATTTGGCTCAATTATTCGTCAAACTGTTTGATGACAGGCAATTGCAGATCGACCCCGGGCTCATTCCTTATTTGCTATCAAGGATGGAGCGTTCGCCAGCCCATGTTGTTTCGCTTGTTGAGATGATGGACCAAATGTCGCTTGAGCGGCAGCGACCAATTTCCAAACGATTGGCTGGTGATGCGCTGGCGCGGCTTTATAATCAATAAATCTGTTACACAATTGCCATATAATCACTTTAAGCCCTTGTATAATCACGCATCAACTATCGTGCGTGATCTGTGATGAAGTGGCGTGCCACAGTTTGGAAGTGAGTTATGGACGAGATTTTAGATCTGGCTGACATGCCAGACAATGAAGCCCCCGATATTGAATTGTTGTCTCAAAGCCCAGCCCGGTTTGTGAACCGCGAAGTGTCGTGGCTGCAATTCAACATGCGGGTGTTGGAAGAAGCAGGGAACAAGAATCATCCTCTGCTTGAGCGGCTTCGTTTCGTTTCGATTTCTGCCAGCAACTTGGATGAGTTTTTCATGGTTCGCGTCGCAGGCTTGAAAGGGCAGTTGCGTGCTGGTGTTACGCGATTGAGCGATGATGGCATGACAGCTTCTGAGCAGTTGGAAGAAATCGCTGCACTGGCTCAGCATTTGCATTTGGAGCAGCAGGAAAGCTGGCGCGCCATTCGTGATGAACTGATTGAGCAAGAGGTCATTTTGCTTGATGCAGAAGATTTGGGACCGAAACAACTCAGCTATTTGGAAGAGCTTTTCCAAGAAGAGATTTTTCCGGTGCTGACGCCAATGGCAGTGGACCCAGCACACCCGTTCCCATTTATTCCAAACCTCGGTTTTTCGCTTGCATTCGAGCTGCACCAACCGGGCGCGGATCATACGCTGACAGCCTTGGTGCGCGTGCCGCAAAATATGGAACGCTTCGTGTTTTTGCCGCAGGATTTGACCACGGGCAAACGCATTGAAATCGTCGCGATTGAAACGCTGATCAATCTATTTTTTGAGCGCATGTTCCCAGGTTACGAAGTTGTTGGCGCGGGGGCATTTCGGGTTATTCGCGATAGCGAAATGGAAATTGATGATGAAGCTGCTGATTTGGTGGTGGAGTTTGAGTCGGCGCTTAAACAACGTCGTCGCGGGCAGGTGATCCGCCTTGAAATTGAGCGCTCCATGCCGCGTGCCTTGCGCCGCCGCATTGCCGACGAATTGCATGTGGGCATTGAAGATACATTTGAAGTGGAAGGTTTTTTGGCGTTGGCCGATGCCTCCAAACTGTGCGACATTGAGCGGCCTAAACTCAAGTTTCAGCCGTTTAATGCACGTTTTCCAGAGCGGGTGCGTGACCATAATGGTGATTGTTTTGCCGCGATTAAGCAAAAAGACATCGTGGTGCATCATCCCTATGAGAGCTTTGATATTGTCGCGCAGTTTTTGAAGCAGGCAGCATCAGACCCTGACGTTGTCGCCATCAAGCAAACGCTTTACCGCACCTCTAATGACAGCCCGATCGTTAAGGCCCTGATCCAAGCGGCTGAGGCGGGCAAGTCCGTTACGGCGCTGGTGGAACTGAAGGCGCGTTTTGATGAAGAAGCCAATATTCGCTGGGCGCGTGATTTGGAGCGCGCCGGCGTGCAGGTTGTGTTTGGGTTTATTGATTGGAAAACCCACGCTAAATTGAGCCAAGTGGTGCGGCGGGAAAAGAAGGGGAAACTGGTTTCCTATTGCCATATCGGCACAGGCAACTATCACCCGATCACAGCAAAAATTTACACGGACTTGTCCTATTTCACATCAAATGGGGCCATCACCCGCGATGTGGCGCGGGTCTTTAACTTTGTAACGGGCTATGCAAGACCGTCTGGTCTTGAGTGCATTTCCGTGTCGCCCATGTCGTTGCGCGATACATTGTTGCAACATATTGATGCTGAAATTGAACATGCCAAAGCGGGTAAGCCAGCGACCATTTGGTTCAAGATGAATTCATTGGTCGACCCACGCATTATTGATGCGCTCTATTCTGCGTCGCAGGCGGGGGTTGAGGTTGAACTTGTGGTGCGCGGCATTTGTTGTCTACGTCCCGGTATTCCAGGTTTCTCCGAAAATATCCGGGTCAAATCGATTGTGGGGCGGTTCCTAGAGCATTCCCGTATCTATTGCTTTGGGCAGGGGCACGATATGCCTTCGCGAAAAGCGGCAGTGTTTATTTCTTCGGCTGATTTGATGCCGCGGAATTTGGATGGGCGCGTTGAAACGATGGTGCCGTTGTTCAACAAAACCGTTCATAAGCAGGTGCTGGACCGGATTATGGTTGCCAACATCAATGACAATCAGCAAAGCTGGGAGGTGTTGCCAGATGGCACTTCACGGCGGATTGAGCAGCAAGAAGGCGAGCCGATCTTCAATGCGCAGGAATATTTTATGAATAATCCTTCGCTTTCAGGTCGTGGTAGCGCGTTGGCTCAAGATGGTCGTCATGATGAGGAAGATGATTGATCAAAAGTTTTGTAGAGGCGTTGCGAAAACCGTCAGCGCAGGGGCGTATTGGCGGTGATAATCCTATTGCGGTGTTGGATATTGGGTCTAACTCCGTACGTCTGGTGATATACGAACGGCATGTGCGGGCTTTGACCCCGCTTTACAACGAAAAAGTGTCCTGTGCATTGGGGCGCGGTGTTGCGCTGACGGGCGAACTCAACGCCAGCGGCGTGGAACGCGCGCTCACAGGCATGCGCCGTTTCGCCATGGTTTGCGAGTTGACGAAGGTCGACACGCTTTATGTGTTGGCCACTGCCGCCACGCGCGATGCCAAAAATGGCGGTGATTTCATCACTGCTGTGCAAGAAATTATGGGCGTGGACGTGCAAATTCTTTCAGGAGAGGAAGAAGCACATTATGCGGCGCTCGGCACGCTTGCTGGTATGCCAAACCAGCGCGGGTTGCTTGGTGATTTCGGCGGCGGCAGCTTGGAACTTGCTGGCCTTGACGGTGAGCAGGTGTTCGGCGGCGAAACTTACGCATTGGGTGCCATCCGCCTGCAGGATGATAGCAACAATGATGCGGGCAAGGCCCTAAAGATTGCACGGGAGCGTTTGGCTGATTCTGCGCTTATTCACGCTCAACATTTGCCGGAATTTGTCGCCATTGGTGGCACATGGCGTGCCTTGGCAAAACTTCATCAGATTTTGAGCGAATACCCGTTGAGCATGGTGCAAGGCTACCGTGTTGCCGCTGCGGACATGATTGCCCTGTGCAATGAAGTGTTGAAGCAAGCGAAAAACGGTGAAATGCTCGATGCCGCGCATGCATTATCCTCTAATAGACGCAATTTGCTGCCGTTTGGTGCGGCGGCCCTTAAGGCGGTGCTGGAGATTGGTGGATTTTCATCCGTCAAATTTTCAGCGCTTGGATTGAGGGAAGGCTATTTGTTTGGCCAATTGAGCGATGAAGATCAACGCGCAGATCCCTTGCTGCTTGCGTGTCGCGAATATGCCTTGCTGCGGTCGCGTGCGCCTGCCCATAGCGGAGATTTGCTGGCCTTTACCAATGAATTGTTCGAAAAAGCGCAAATTAGCGAAAAGCCTGAATTGGGTCGCTTGCGCGAGGCGGCGTGTCTGCTTTCCGATGTCTCGTGGCGCGGCCATCCCGACTATCGCGGCGCGCAGGCTGTGGATCTGGTCACCTTGGGCTCATTTGTGGGCATTGACCATGCAGAGCGCGCCTATATCGCGATGGTTTTGGCCGCGCGTTATAACGGATTGAAGCCCAAAAAGCTGGGGCATGAGGATATCCTCAATCTGTGCACGGATAAGCGCCAAGAACACGCCATTTTGGTCGCCGCGATTTTCCGGGTGGCCTATATGTTGTCTGCTGCGATGCCCGGCGTGCTGAACCAACTCCAGTGGGCGCTTGATGATGAGCACCTCTATCTGTGCATCCCCAAAGGGATGGAGTTTTTGGCAGCTGAAAAGATGATGCGGCGCTTTGAGCAGCTTGCCGGTCTTTTGAACCGACAAGCCGATATTCGGATTTTCTAGTCTTTGTCTTCTAGCTCTACTTCTACGGGTACAATCCCGGATTTGGTTGCGCCTAGTGCCATCTTGCCATGTTTGATGGCTAGGGCTTTGCGCCCAAACACATCTGCGCGCCAACCGCTTAAGGCAGGTACATCTGCATTGTCGTCTAGAACGATTGAATCAATATCATCGCTAGTTGCAATAATGCGCGGGGCCACGCCTTCTTTTTCGCTCACCGCTTTCAGCAATACGCGCAGCAAGTCGCCAATCGCGCCTTTAGGTGAGGGGCCGTTTGGTTTGCGCGGAATTTTGGGCAAATCTGCTTTGTCGAGTTGCTTGGCTACCTCCACCAATTTGATCAATTCCGCGGCCGTGCTAGAGCGGCCAAATCCCTTCGAGAAGGCGCGCAGACGATCAAAAGCTTTTGGGTTGGTCGGCTGCTGTTGTGACAGTTCAAACAGTGCCTCATCTTTCAAAACACGTCCGCGCGGCACATTTTGGCTCTGCGCCTTTTCCTCGCGCCATTCCGCCAGCATTTTCAATAGGGCAAAGTCGCGGGGGCGATTGACTTTCATTTTCATACGTTTCCACGCATTTTCGGGCATAACGATATAGTTTTCCGGCTGCATCAGCGCGTTCAACTCGTCATTGATCCACCCCCAACGGTCGCGCTTGTCGAGCTCTTCAACAATGTGCAGATAGCAGTCGCGCAAATGGGTTACGTCGCCAATGGCGTAGGTAAGTTGCTTTTCTGTCAATGGGCGGTGCGACCAGTTGGTAAAGCGGGAGCTTTTATCCACTTGTGCGCCAGTGATTTGGCGCACCATATTGTCGTAAGAGATGCTATCGCCAAAGCCGCATACTGCGGCAGCGACTTGCGTGTCGAACAGCGACTTAGGTGCTTGACCTGACAGATTGACAAAAATCTCCACATCTTGCTTGGCCGCGTGAAAAACCTTGGTCACCTCTTCATTGGCGAACAGTTCGAACATGGGCGTCAGATCAATATCGGTGTCGATCGGATCAACAATCACGGCTTCATCTGGCGTTGCCATTTGCACGAGGCAAAGCTTTGGCCAATAGGTGGTTTCGCGCAAAAACTCAGTATCGACGGTCACAAATGGATGTGCGGTGGCGGCCTGACAGAATTTGGCCAGTTCAGGAGTAGTGGTGATAATGTGCATATATGCTTTCTGTTTTTGCGCGGTTTTGCGATGCGAATAGTCGGCCCGATAATGGCTGGAAATAGGGATGACTTGCAAGAGCAGAATGAAAAACGTATCAGATGCTTGACAAATGGGGCGTGGCGTGCGCTTTTCGCCCCAAAAAGCCCTAGAATTTTCCGGGATTGGAATAGATGCATCTATATCGTAGTCACACTTGTGCTGAATTAAATAAAGACCATGTGGATGAGAAGGTTCGCCTGTCTGGTTGGGTGCACCGCATCCGCGATCATGGCGGTCTGTTGTTCATCGATTTGCGCGATCATTATGGCATGACCCAGTGCGTGATTGACCCTGATTCTGACGCATTTGAACTCGCTGAAAAAGTGCGGTCTGAATATGTTGTTCGCGTTGATGGCGAGGTGAAAGCCCGTAGCCCTGAAACCGTGAATAAAGACCTGTCCACCGGTGAAGTAGAAATCTACATTCGTGACATGGAAGTGTTGGGCGCGGCGAAAGAATTGCCAATGCCCGTATTTGGCGATCAGGAATATCCTGAAGATATTCGTCTGAAATATCGTTTCCTTGATCTGCGTCGCGAGCGGATTCACAACAATATTGTGATGCGGTCAAAGATCATTTCGCACTTGCGCAACACCATGGTTGAGCAAGGCTTTATGGAATATCAGACACCGATTTTGACGGCGTCAAGCCCTGAGGGCGCGCGCGACTTTTTGGTGCCATCGCGTATGCATCCCGGCAAGTTCTATGCTTTGCCGCAAGCACCGCAGCAGTTCAAACAACTTTTGATGATTTCGGGTTTTGACCGTTATTTCCAAATCGCACCATGTTTCCGCGATGAAGATGCACGGGCCGATCGCTCTCCGGGCGAGTTTTATCAGCTAGATATTGAGATGAGCTTTGTGGAACAGGAAGATGTGTTCCAAGCGATTGAGCCTGTTTTGCGCGGCGTGTTTGAGGAATTTGGTGAAGGCAAGCCTGTCACTCAAGAGTTCCCACGCATTCCTTACGCTGAATCAATGCGTAAATATGGTAACGACAAGCCAGACTTGCGGAACCCAATTGAGATGCAGGATGTAACAGAGCATTTTGCAGGTTCAGGCTTTGGCATTTTCGCCAACCAGATTGCCAATGATCCAAAAATTGAAGTTTGGGCGATCCCAGCACCAACTGGCGGCTCTCGTGCGTTCTGCGACCGCATGAACAAGTGGGCGCAAGGTGAGGGACAACCCGGTCTTGGCTATATCTTCTTCCGTGATGGCGAAGGCGCTGGTCCAATTGCTAAAAATATCGGCGAAGAACGCACAGCAGCAATCCGCGAACAGCTTGGCCTGAAAGATGGCGATTCCGTCTTCTTCGTATGTGGTATGCCTTCGAAATTTGTTAGCTTTGCTGGTGCAGCGCGTACACGCGCGGGTCAAGAGCTTGATTTGATTGATAAAGATCGTTTCGAATTGTGCTGGATTGTTGACTTCCCAATGTTTGAATGGGACGAAGAGGAAAAGAAGGTCGATTTCTCACACAACCCATTCTCCATGCCACAAGGCGGCTTGGATGCATTGGAAAACCAAGACCCACTGACCATCAATGCTTACCAGTATGACATTGTGTGTAACGGCTTTGAGTTGAGTTCTGGTGCGATCCGGAATCACCGTCCAGAAATCATGAAAAAAGCATTCGACATTGCTGGTTATGATGAAGCTGTTCTTTATGACAAGTTTGGCGGCATGTTGCGGGCAATGGAATATGGTGCACCGCCGCACGGTGGTATTGCTCCAGGTATCGACCGCATTGTGATGCTGTTGTGTGGCGAAGAGAACCTTCGTGAAGTGACGGCATTCCCAATGAACCAACAAGCCGAAGATTTGTTGATGGATGCCCCATCAGATGTTTCTGCACGTCAGTTGCGCGAATTGCACATTCGGTTGAACTTGCCGAAAGAAAAAGAATAAGTTTTCGCAAGCTAAAGAATTTGAATAAAAGCGGCGCTCCTATGGGGCGCCGTTTTCTGTTTGGTGTGGTTAATTCCGTGTTAAGCCAGCTATAGTATAAGCACGGCAACGGCTTAATTTGCGGGACGGGGCGACGGTGAAGGCCAAATTTTCACATTTTCTGATGTTTTTGTGCGCCTTGTTGGCGTTCGCGCCGATTCTAACTGTCGATTTCATGTTGGATGAATATGTGCGTATGCGCGAAGGCAAAGCCCTGCGTGCGCAAGTCAACACCGTGATCAATGAGACCCAAAGCAGCGTAAATAGCGCACTCAAATCATTGAACGCCATTGTCACACGCAGCCCTTCCTTGTGTACGCCGACTTTTCTTTCAAGCGCCGCAGAACAGATGCGCTCTAACTATTTGTTGCGCCAACTGGTTGTGAATTCCACTGATGGCAGCGTGCTTTGTTCTGCCTATGGGGATGGTTTTAAATATTCGGCGATTACGCCAACCATGACCATGCCCTCCGGTCCGCAGGAAATGACCGTCGTTCAAATTGCAGACAGTGATCAGCCCTTGATCAAAGTTAGCTTGAAGGTTCGTCCTGGCCGCGAAGTTTCGGCTTTTGTGCCGATCAATGTGCATTTGTTGGTTGACGAAAACGACACGATCCGCGGAGCCTTGATGACCCGGTTTGTGCTGACCAGCGGTATGCCTATCGTTGAATTTGGCGATCCTGAAGCATTTTATAATCACCCAAATCGCACCCGCGATTTTCTGTTTGTTGAGCAAGTTGCGCAAAATGTGCCGATTAAACTCAGCACCGCCGTGCCCTTGGATGTTGTGCGCGCCGATTATGCTGACCTCAAAATTGGGTTCACCATTGTTGCTTGTTTGACTAGTTGTGTTTTCCTTTGGCTTTGCATTCAATATGTCCGTCGCTCTCAGGCGCCAACATTTGACTTGGAACGTGCCATTCAAGCAGGTGAGTTGCGGCCGCGCTATCAGCCTGTGATTGATTTGCAAACGGGTCAGATCGCAGGTTGCGAAGTGTTGATCCGCTGGGAAAAGCCGAATGGGGAAGTGATCTCGCCGGGGGCCTTTATTGAATATGCCGAGCTTTCCGGCCTTGCGATTCCCATGACGCTTTCTTTGATGGAGCAGGTGCGTGACGATTTGGAAGATTTGTGCGCCCGCCATTCGCATCTCAAAATCGGTATCAACTTGTTTGAACGGCATTTCCGCGATGGTTCAATCGTGGAAGATGTGCAGGCAATTTTTGGCGGCACCGAGGTGCGCTATTCTCAGCTTGTGTTTGAGATCACGGAACGCCAGCCGCTTTCCAACATGGAGGGCGTGAACTCAGTCATTGATGATCTGCACAAGCTTGGCGCGAAGGTGGCGCTTGATGATGCGGGCACAGGTCATTCGAACCTTGCCTATATTCAGAAATTGGGTATCGATATCGTCAAGATTGACCGTGTGTTTGTTGAACTGATCCGCCACCGCAATGTGCCCGTGCCTGTGGTTGATGCGTTGATCGGCATGGCAACGGAACTGAACACCGAGATCATTGCAGAAGGCGTAGAAACGGAGGAGCAAGCGCTCTATTTGCGTGCCAAAGGCATTCGCCAAGCGCAGGGCTTCCTGTTCGCGCCGGCCATCCCGATTGAATCCTATTTGGCTTTGGCCGAGCGGATGAACAATGAAGAAGTCAAATTGATCGATGATTTCGACGAAGATCTGGTGGTCTTTGACGACGATATCGACGATGATGATGAAGAGATTGATGAAAATCAGGACATAAACGTCGCTTAATCCTTGTTAGACTTGTTTGAATTTCCCCTTCTTTGCCGAATCTGAATAAGTTGCACTTTTCTTTTGCTGCATTTGGTGGCACACCAGAACCGGTGAACGAAAGGGACTTTGATGGCTCAGGATTCTGACGAAACCCAACAATCTTTGCGCGAAGCTGCGCTGCACTTCCATAAATGGCCGAAACCAGGCAAGCTCGAGATTACAGCGACGAAGCCGTTGGGCAACCAACGCGACTTGGCGCTAGCCTATTCCCCCGGCGTTGCTGCGCCTTGTGAGGAAATTGAGCAAGATTCAACGCTTGCTGCAGACTACACCTCCAAAGGCAATCTGGTGGCGGTGATCTCGAATGGTACAGCCGTTTTGGGATTGGGCTCAATCGGTGCCTTGGCCTCCAAGCCCGTTATGGAAGGCAAGGCTGTTCTGTTCAAAAAGTTTGCCGGTATCGATGTGTTCGATATTGAGGTGGATGAGAATGATCCAGCCAAACTGGTTGAGGTGATTGCGCCGCTTGAGCCGACATTTGGTGGCATCAATCTGGAAGACATCAAAGCGCCTGACTGTTTCGAAGTTGAAGAGCAGCTTCGTGAGCGAATGCAAATTCCTGTTTTCCATGATGACCAGCACGGCACGGCGATTATCGTGGCAGCCGCGGTGATCAATGGGTTGCGGCTTGCCAAGAAAAAGATTGAAGACGTCAAGATCGTTACCTCTGGTGCTGGCGCCGCGGCGATTGCCTGTTTGAACCTTTTGATCAGCTTGGGGGCGAAGCGCGAAAATATTTGGGTTGCCGACCGCGATGGTTTGGTGACAGACAAGCGCAAGGATGATGTTGATCGTTGGCGCGCGTCTTTTGCGCAAGATACGGATTTGACCACCACCGCAGACGTAATGGAAGATGCAGACATCTTCATCGGACTGTCGGCGGCTGGCGTTCTGAAACCTGAGATGTTGGCCAAAATGGCGCCTAATCCATTGATTATGGCGCTGGCTAACCCTGTGCCTGAGATTATGCCCGAATTGGCCCGTGAGGCGCGTCCAGACGCGATGATTTGTACGGGGCGGTCGGATTATCCGAACCAGGTGAACAATGTCCTGTGTTTCCCTTTCATTTTCCGCGGTGCTTTGGATGTCGGCGCAACAGCGATCAATGAAGAAATGAAAATGGCTGCCGTGCATGCCATCGCCAAATTGGCGCATGAGCCTGCACTTGAGGCCAGCATGTCAGAAAGTGGCAGCACATTCGGCCCTGAATATCTGATCCCGAACCCATTCGATCAGCGTTTGATTTTGCGTATCGCGCCAGCTGTTGCGAAAGCGGCAATGGAAAGCGGCGTGGCGACGCGTCCAATTGAGGACTTTGAAGCCTATAAATTCCGCCTAACACGCTTTGTGTTCCGTTCTGGCATGGTGATGAAGCCGATCATTGAGCGGGCGAAATCCGATCCCAAGCGTGTTGCTTTTGCCGATGGTGAAGATGAGCGAGTTTTGCGCGCAGCCCAAGTTATCTTGGAAGATGGTATCGCAAAGCCAATATTGATTGGTCGGCCTTCGGTTATTGAGCATCGGATTGAAAAGTTTGGTCTGCATTTGCGGCCAGGTGAAGACTTTGAAGTCATCAACCCAGAAGATGATCCGCGTTACCGTGAATATGTGGATTTGTTCCATTCGCTTGTGGGGCGCTCCGGCGTGACGCCAGATACTGCCCGCACAATTGTGCGCACCAACACCACCGTGATTGGTGCGCTTGCTGTGAAGCGCGGCGAGGCGGACGCATTGATCTGCGGCCTACAAGGGCGCTACATCAAACACGTGCGGGACATCAAGTCGATTATTGGCTTGGATGCCGGATCGACTGACGTTTCCGCGCTGTCCATGCTGATTTTGCAGCAGGGTGTGTTCTTCTTTGCCGATACTTATGTGTCGATGGACCCATGCGCCGAAGAGCTGGTCGAAATTGCCATGCAGGCGCAAGATCACCTGAAGCGCTTCAATTTAGAGCCGAAGACGGCCTTGATGTCATATTCTAACTTTGGCTCCCGCGATGGCGTTAGTTCGAAGAAAATGCGTGATGTTTATCGCCTGTTGAAGCAAAAAGCACCAGACCTTGTGGTTGAGGGCGAAATGCAAGGCGATGTGGCGCTAAATTCCATGTTGCGTGAGCGCTATATTCCGAACAGTGAACTGCAAGGTGAGGCCAATCTTTTGATTTTTCCAAACCTTGAAAGTGCCAATATTTCCATGACCTTGATTAAGGAATTTAATGAAGCACTTGCAGTTGGGCCGATCTTGATGGGCACGGCGCAGCCAGCCCACATTTTAGCCCCATCAGTCACCAGCCGCGGCATTGTAAACATGACCGCCGTTGCTGTTTCTGAAGCCATTGGATTGGAGCAGGACGAGGAGTAATCCTCGTCACTGCGATTGGCCTATTGAAAGGCCGTTTCTGCAAATGAACGCAGCTTGCGCGAGTGGATCGCGTGCGCAGGCTGCTTTTTCAAAATTTCCATGGCTCTAATGCCGATTTGCAGGTGTTTTGACACTTGGGTGCGATAAAAGTCGCTGGCCATGCCTGGGAGCTTCAGTTCACCATGCAAAGGCTTGTCAGATACGCACAGCAAAGTGCCATATGGCACGCGGAAGCGGAAGCCGTTGGCCGCAATGGTAGCGCTTTCCATATCCAATGCGATGGCGCGAGATTGTGAGAGTCGCTGGGCGATCTCTGTTTGGTCACGGAGCTCCCAATTTCGATTGTCAAAAGTAGCAACAGTTCCTGTCCGCATGATGCGCTTGCGGTCTTGTCCAGACAAGTTGGTGATTTCTGCCACGGCTTCTTCTAGTGCTACTTGCACTTCCGCAAGCGCAGGAATAGGCACTGAGAGCGGTAAATCCGCGTCTAACACATGATCCTCGCGCACATAGGCGTGGGCCAGCACATAATCGCCGAGGGCTTGAGAGTTTCGCAAACCGGCGCAATGGCCCAGCATCAACCAAGCATGGGGCCGCAACACAGCGATATGGTCGGTGATTGTTTTGGCATTGGATGGGCCGACGCCAATATTGACCATGGTGATGCCGCTGCCATTTTTGGCTTTGAGGTGATAGGTGGGCATTTGCGGCTCACGCGCCGGGGCAACGCCAACAGTTTCTCCGCCTAACCGTGCATTATGGGTGATCGCATTGCCGGGCTCCACAAAGGCGTCATAGTCGGGATGCCCATCTTCCATCCATTTGTGCGCGGTGCGGCAAAACTCTTCGATATAGAAGCCATAATTGGTGAAGAGCACGAAGTTCTGAAAATGCTCTGGCCGTGTGGCAGTGTAGTGCGCCAAACGGTGCAATGAATAATCGACGCGCGGTGCGGTGAAGGCAGCCAGCGGGTAGGGGCCACCATTTGGCGGTATAAAGGTGCCGTTGGCGATTTCATCGTCCGTATGGGTGAGGTCCGGCACATCAAACAGGTCGCGCAGCGGAATGTTGAGTGCATTAAACGTGTCGCCGTCCAATGTGTCTGTCGGCTCCAAAGCGAAATGCACGGGAATCGGCGTTTCTGACTCGCCAACTTCAATGTCGCAATTATGGTTTTTGAGCAGCAATTCAAACTGTTCGGTTAGATAATGGTGAAATAATTCTGGGTCCGACAGGGTGGTTTGATAAATGCCTGGCGAATGCAAAAAACCGAAGGGCAGGTGGGAATCAACTTTTTGAAAGCTGGTGTTGCGCACCCGCGCGAGCGGATATGTTGCGCGCACGTGGCCCTCCGGTGCTTTGCCATCATTCATCTTGATGACGGCGTCGCGCACAAATTGGGTGTTGCGAGCATAAATTTCTTTGACATATTCAACGGCCTTATCCGCCTGATTAAAGCTTTTGAAGGGGAGGCTTGGCGGTTGAATGATGTTCATATTTAACCCTTTACGTGATTTTTATCTGCCGTTGAAGCTAGCACTAAATTCGCACTTACGCAGCTTTTGAATTTTTTTGATCACAAACGTGTGACGGCCTTTAATTTGCCAAATCCCATGCCCATATCTGGCTGAGCAATCATTCAGCCCATGATTGCAAATTGGCCGCTGCTTTCCAACGCCTCCCCCTTTGCAGCCCTCAAGTGTTGGATTGTAGCGGCCACAAACTTTTCTCGCTATTGGCTGCGCTTTTCCGCTTCAATCTTGGCGTCGTGCAGATCTTTTTGCAGCATGTCTGCCACTTGCCCCACCATTCGCGAAAAAACCGCGCTCATTACTTTGGCCATAAAGGTTTTTGGTTGGGCGCGAAATTCAAGTGTAACCTTTGTGCCAGTTGCATTTGGCTCAAGTGTGTAGGTGCTGTGATATTCCGTGCCGTGCGAGAAGGCATAAAGCGTTATCGAGGTGGGGAGTTGCAATTCGATAACTTCCATTTCCTCCTCCGCTTCTCGCCCTAAGATGACGCGTGTTTCTCGAAAACGGGTGCCGATTGCCAACGGGCCGTCAGTCAAGAGTTTGACCTTGACGACACCATCAATGAAGTCCGCCAGATTTTCAAAATCAGTGATCACCGCGAATGCGGTTTCCGGCGGGCAATTAAACTGTTCGGAAACTGTGATGGTGGGCATATTTACTCCGGATATTTTTCAGCCATATAGGCGAGTGAATGGGTGATGATTTCTTCTAAAATTGATTCATCAAGATCACTTAAGCGTTTGACATAAAGGCAGCTTTTGCCAGTTTTATGTTTGCCCAGTTTTTCCATCAACGTATCATATTCGCTAAATCCGCTCATAATGTAGAGCACCAAATTGGCTTTGCGCGGGGCGAAGCCGACGCGCATAAAATCTCCCTCGCGGCCACTTTCATATTTGTAATGATACGTGCCGCAGCCAATTATGCTGCTGCCCCACATGTGTGCGGGCTCGCCGGAAAGCCGTTCAATCATTTCTTTGATTTTAAACGCGTCATTGCGCTTTTGCTCATCATCAATTGTGAGCAGATATTCTTCCACGCTTTGAGCTGTCGGTTGGGTTTTGTTTTGCGATTTGGCCATCTGATCCTCCCCGTGGGGCAATTATTCCATGAATTGTTGATGATTGCCAAACCCATCTTGGGCGAGGCTTAATTTGTTTAGAGTAGAAATTCGGTCACAATTATTTGCTTCGTGTCTCAATTTGCCCGCCAAACTATGTTTTGTCGGGGGCAAGTGTTTGACCTTGGGTGAAAATGGTGTAATGCAACCGCCCAATGCAATAATGTTTTTTGAGACGGTGCGTGGCGTCAGATCAATTGGCGCCAATGAAGGAGCATACATGCAACTAGCTTTTGTTATACCTGCCTACAATGAAGAGAAGCTGATCGGCCGTTGCCTAGATTCCGTTGTGAAACGGGTGAAGCAATCTGGCGTTGAGTGCGAAATCATTGTGGTCAACAATGCTTCTAGCGATCGCACCAAGGAAATCGCCGAGAGCTTTGAAGGCGTGACCGTTGTCGACGAGTTTGACAAGGGGTTGGTATATGCGCGCCGGGCAGGGTTCAATGCATCCACGGCGGAACTTGTCGCAAATATCGATGCAGACACTGAGTTGCCAGAAGGTTGGATTGAAACGGTTATCTCCAGCTTTGAAAAACAGCCCGAGCTTGTGGGCCTAAGTGGTCCATATATTTATTATGATTTGTCGCTCTGGAACCAGTTCTTGGTGCGTTTGTTCTATGGCATTTCCTATCTCGTTTATTTGCTCAATCGGTTTGTGCTTAAAGTTGGGTCGATGATCCAAGGCGGTAATTTTGTTATTCGCCGCAGCGCCTGGCTGAAGGCTGGCGGGTATGACACATCTATTTCTTTCTATGGCGAAGATACGGACATTGCTGTTCGCCTTTCCAAGGTTGGGCCTGTTAAATGGACTTTTAAACTGCCGATGCGGACATCAGGCCGTCGTTTGGCGGAAGAGGGGGTTTTCCAGACTGCCGGAACATATGTGCTGAATTTTTTCTGGGTTACGTTCCGCGGAAAGCCCGCGACCAAGTCCTACACGGATATTCGGCCAGAAGATAAAAAGTAAGCAAAATCAAAGCTGTAGTATTTCGGTAGTTTTCAGCCGCCTTATTTCAAGGCGGCTTTTTGCATTTTATTGGCCGGTTTCTGCTTGTTCCTTGCGCATTTATGCCCACATCTTGGGTATGAAGCATCATAGGAGACCATGAAATGGTTGATGAGAAGCGTAATAAATCTGGCGAACATAAAGGCAGCTGGGAAACATTTACCGAAGAAATCGAAGTGGCCGGCCACAAGCTGGTGGAAGAAATCACGCGGCTGATTTCTGAGGGCAATGTGCGCAAATTGCGCGTTCGGTCGTCGAACGACGATGTGATGATCGAAGTGCCGTTGACCGGCAGTGTTGTTGTTGGCGGCGTTGTGGTTTTGGCAGCGCCTTGGTTGGCCATTCTGGGTGGTCTCGCGGGCGTACTGGCCAAAGTGAAAATTGAAGTTGTACGCGATATCGAACCGGACGAAGGTAATGACGGTTTGGCTGATGATGACGTGTCAGCGGAAAAGCCCAAGAAGTCGAAGAAGAAAAAGAAGTAGTTTTGGCTTCTTCGGTTTGAGTTGCTAGTTCGTAGCTTTGGGGGTTGCATGGTTTTTACGCGCCGCCACCGGTCGCTGCGCTCACTCTTTTGTCCTCGCGCCGGACGGGCTGGCCCAGCACTCCCCGGCATTTTTCGTGCCGCCGCCGAATGTGCTCCCTTTTTGCATTTGCCGCGGACAGGCGGAAGTGCCTGACGCGCTTGCGCACTCAGGGGAAATAGTTTGCGGGGCACGAGGCAGATTCAGGCTCGCTATGTAGCGCAATAAATGAGACCAAAACTGCCTCGCGCCAGCGGCGTTTTTCGCTCTCCTGTTTGGCTCGGGATGCTGACCCAATAGTCCCCATCCAATTGTGAGGATTGCCCTCGGTGTCGGGCGAAGCCAAAAAGGCGCGCGATGCGCCGCGTCCGGCCCATCAACCACTTCCTCCTTCATCTGTTTAGTGGCCGCCGCCGATTTCTCGGGGGGAACAGATATACCCCGTTATCCGTCAATAACCGCATGGGGCAGAAGATTGGCCTATTTTACCACGGGTTTCGGGAACGGGGATAAGTTTGCGACGGTTTTTTTGCCTTGTTGCATCCTAAGATTATGAAATCATTTGCTTAATTTAGTAATTTCACTATCAAAAATGCTGCGATATACAATTTTAAATTGCATTTTTTGACAAAAAAATCCCCAGCAATTCGCCGGGGATTTGAACTTTGAATATATTGGCCTGTCTTAGAAGTGCCAAAGCAGAGAAGTGCCCACGCTTGGACCTGCGAAGCTGTTGCTGAGGCCTTCCCAATGTTTATATTCGATATCAATTGACATGTCGTCAGTAACGGCAAATTCAGTACCGATACCCAATGTGACATAGTCAGCACCGCCATCATAGAGGTAATAACCGATACCGGTATAGATCAGCCAATCATCTGTAGCTAGATAACCTACACGGCCTTCAACACCGCCGCCAAAGCCGGAATCTGTTCCAGTTTCGACATCCCAGTATCCGCCAACCCAGGCCTCGGCGCCAAATAAAATTTGTTCGTGTGTGTAGTTGTAACCAATAATTGCGTCTATATATCCGTAGTTATCTACTGGACCGCCATCGGTGATTGCGTCAATTGAAAGACCAACGCCTGCGTAAAAGCCATCCCAATCGAAACCATCGTCTGCTGCGATTGTGGCGGGTTCTGAGTACATCACAGGGTCCGCGGCGTACGCAGCGCCTGTCATAAGAGCAATAGCTGACGCTGCAAGAATAGATTTTTTGAGCAAATTCATTTCTTTTCCAATGTAAAATTTGAAACTGGTAATGGTTTAGTAGTTATAAATCGCAATTAAGTCAAGGTTTCGCCACATTTTTATCAAGAAATATCAATAACTTAAATATATGAATGTTTGAATATGACTGAATTCGCGGAAATATGTTGATTTAGTGTGCCGAGCTGATTTTCATGGTTCAAAAGCTCACTTTGACGTGTGGTCTCGGTATTAGGTGCTGTTATGGCCTTAGATTATCAATGGCACACTGCTATTTCCTGTGTTTCAAGTGGGGCAGAGGGGGGACTTGGTGCGGTGGGTAGAGCATCGGGAAGGTGTTGTGGACGGCTTTACTCGCTCTTATCGCTTTAAGCGCCTTGTTTATTTTGAAGAGCATGACAGTATTTCAGCGGCAATTCAGCGTGAAAAGGCCATCAAAGGGTGGTCTCGACGGTGGAAAGTGGAATTGATCGAGTCGTTTAATGCCGAGTGGCGCGATTTGTTTGACGAGATTGCGGTTTAGAGCGCCAGTTTTCTTCGATTAGGTGCTTTGTGGTTGTCCTCAAATGGATTGCAAGATCAAGTCTTGCAATGACGGCGGAGGTAGAAAGGGGCTTCGTAACAACTATGGCGTCACGAGATCAGACGCTGAACGGGTTCTCTCCAACCCCACCGCCACCTGCCATCGTCACCCCAAGACTTGATCTTGGGGGCCATTTCACTTGTATTTAATGCAAAACACGAATGTTTTGGTTTGTGCTAAATTAGATCCTTGGGGCGCATCTGCGCGCTCGTCTCCTGCACGTTGGCCGCAAGTGTATTTTGTTTATACCACCCTTTTTGCGATTAGAGATTTCGCATTTGGCTCGATCTGAATTTGCTCAAGTGCTGACGCTAGTTCTGCGCAACTCGCTAGTATTTCTTGCTTTAAGCGTTTGTCTGACTTAGATGCAAGGTGAAGTTTTTGTTCAAAAACGTCGTGAACGATGCAGAGATTCTTCGCTGCCGTTTCGTTTTTAATCGCGATTTGGTCGGCATGCATATGAAGCAGGGTGCAATGAAGTTTCACTCTCTTTTGCCGCATTTGGTTTTCATTTCCATGTTTTGTGTTCCCTTTTCTTATCAGTGGAAAAAGCAAACCGATTTCTGCCGAGTTTGTTTTGTATTTGCGGAGTTTTATGCTTCCACTCGACTTCAAGATGAGGCCATTTAGGTTGTTTTTTCGCTCTGTCGAGTTAGCTTTTAGAAGACGATATTTTTCGACACGAGGAAAAATACGCGTAGAGGAGACCAAGTCGATAGCATCGATCTCGTCGAGTATGGCTGCCTCGGTGTTGTCATCGATGTTGTGAATTCGGGCTAAAAGACGACGTTTTGTTGCGCCAAGCGTGTTTTCGAAGTCTTGTGTCAAATAGTAATCTCGGATCGGGTAGCGGATGTCACGGTATCTATCCAAATATGGAACATATTCGCCAACAATACTCTCTACTACCTTTGCGCGATTGTGGGCGCCCGAAGCCAAGATATAGTCGACTAGCTGCTTGTCTGTTGGGACAAAAGTTGGATTAGGCATTGGAAAAATCTCCATGTTTGCCGTTGGAATGCATCTAGCGTGTCGACAAACAGGAGTTTTTGCGATGTAATGAGAATCGCAAAAAGGGAGAGGTTTACCTGATTGCCCCGCGCCGCCAGATGATGGTTGATGCGCGGTCCCAAAACCGGAGTTGCAGCTCCGGTTTTGGTGTTTTTACGTGTATTTTTCTTCCAAGTTTTCATATTCACGTTTTGTACTCTGTGTAAGAAAAAAAGCCCGAGCATTTCTGCCCGGGCTTCGTTGTTTCTTAGCTACAGCCTGTGGTGCTTCCGCAGGTGTCACACTTCAAACAGGTGCCGTTGCGGACCAGAGTGAAGTTGGCGCATTCGGGGCAGCTTTCGCCTTCATAGCCTTTCATGCGCGCTTGGCTGCGTTGGACGTTGGTGTCCACTTTTGGGGCAGCGACGGGTTCTTCGATTTTGCCCAGTTCCTCAACTACCTCATTTTTGAGGGCCGTTGTGGCCTTCATCATGGTGGCGGCGCTGGTTTGCATGGCTTGCACCTTGTTGGTGGTGCTTGTGGTTTCGGTGGTGGACACGAGCATCAAAGTCTTGTCCTTCACGCGGCCACGGGTGAGGCCTTTGGACACAAACTGGTCCGCAGCAACGCCTTCGCTGTCGTCTGTGACGCTGGCGCCTTTGCCGGCACCGCTGTCTGGGGTGACATGGGCCAGATCAGAGCGATCCAGATAGGAAATGGCCAATTCGCGGAACACATAATCCAAGATGGATGTTGCGCTCTTGATTGAGTCATTGCCTTGCACAAAGCCAGCTGGTTCGAACTTGGTGAAGACGAATGTCTCCACATATTCTTCAAGTGGCACACCATATTGCAGGCCAAGGGACACTGAGATCGCGAAATTGTTGATCAATGCGCGTAGGGTTGAACCTTCGCGGTTCATATCCAAGAAGATTTCGCCCAAGCGGCCATCTTCATATTCGCCCGTGCGCAAGAAGAGGGTGTGGCCGCCAACTTTGGCCTTTTGGGTGTAGCCCTTGCGGCGTGTTGGCAGTTTTTCCTGTTCGCGAACCCGCTCAACCACACGCTCGACAACACGTTCCGCCACTTTTTCAGCAATGGCAGCAGTGCGTTCAACTGGTGATTTTGCGATCAGCTCTTCTGTTGCGTCCAAGCCATCTTCGTCTTCCTCATCATCGGCAAGCAATTGCGCGTTCAAAGGCTGGCTGAGTTTTGAACCATCGCGGTACAACGCGTTGGCTTTCAAGGCGAGTTTCCAAGACAGCATGTAGCTTTCTTTACACTCTTCAACCGTTGCTGAGTTTGGCATGTTGATGGTTTTTGAAATTGCGCCAGAGATGAAAGGCTGTGCAGCCGCCATCATGCGGATATGGCTTTCAACGCTCAAGAAGCGCTTGCCGATCCGGCCACATGGGTTGGCACAATCGAACACATTATAGTGCTCTTCTTTCAGGTGCGGTGCTTTTTCAAGTGTCATGGCGCCACACACATGGATGTTGGCATCGTCGATTTCTTTTTTCGAGAAACCAAGCGCGGCGAGCATATCAAAGTTCATGTCGTTGAGCTGCTCGTCGGTCAGGCCAAGTGTGTCTTTACAGAACTCTTCGCCCAAGCTCCATTTGTTGAAGGCAAATTTAATGTCGAACGCGCTGCCGAGGCCTGCATTGATCGCTTCAACCTTCTCATCCGTGAAGCCTTTGGCTTTCAAAGTGGTCGGGTTGATGCCTGGGGCTTGGTTCAAATTGCCGTGGCCCACTGCGTAGACTTCGATCTCTGCGATCTGATCTTCTGAGTAGCCCAAGGTGCGCAACGCTTCTGGCACGGCGCGGTTGATGATTTTGAAGTAACCACCGCCGGCGAGCTTTTTGAACTTCACCAAAGCAAAGTCTGGCTCGATGCCTGTTGTGTCACAATCCATCACCAAACCGATGGTGCCTGTTGGGGCAATCACGGAAACCTGCGCATTGCGGTAGCCGTGCTTTTCGCCAAGTTTTAGCGCATTGTCCCATGCTTTTTTTGCGTGATCGACCAAGCGCGCATCAGGGCAATTGCCGTGATCCAACGGCACGGGGTTGATGGACAGCTTTTCATAGCCATTATCATTGCCATGGGCCGCATTGCGGTGGTTGCGGATAACGCGCAGCATGTGCTTTGCGTTTGGCTTGTAGCTTGGGAACGGGCCCAATTCTTTCGCCATTTCCGCAGATGTTGCGTAAGACACACCAGTCAAAATTGCGGTGATGGCACCGCCAATGGCGCGGCCTTCGTCTGAGTCATAGCCGATGCCAGATGTCATCAACAGGCCGCCAATATTGGCATAGCCAAGACCCAAGGTGCGGAACTCATATGAACGCTCTGCAATGGCTTTAGATGGGAATTGTGCCATCATCACAGAGATTTCCAACACAATGGTCCACAAGCGCACAGAATGTTCGAACGCGTCGATCATGAACTCGCCATCTTTAGCGCGGAACTGAAGCAAGTTCAGCGAGGCCAAGTTACAGGCTGTGTCGTCCAAGAACATATATTCTGAACATGGGTTCGACGCGCGAATGTCGCCAGATGCTGGGCAAGTGTGCCAGTCGTTAATGGTGGTGTGGTATTGAATGCCGGGATCGGCACAAGCCCAAGCGGCATAGCCCACACTGTCCCACAAATCGCGGGCTTTAAGTGTTTTGGTTGGCTTTTGTGTGATGCGGCCAGTCAAATCCCAATCGCCATCATTTTCAACAGCATTCAAGAAGCCATCGGTTACGCGGATTGAGTTGTTTGAGTTTTGGCCTGCAACGGTCAAATATGCCTCTGAATCCCAGTCTGTGTCATATACAGGGAATTCGAGATCGGTATAGCCTTGCTGGGCGAATTGGATGACGCGCTGAATGTAGTTTTCGGGCACCAGCGCCTTTTTCGCTGCGCGCACTTCGCGCTTCAGGGCAGGGTTTTTCTGTACATCAAAGCAATCATTGCCCGCGCCTTCGCAGTTTACGCAGGCGCGCATGATGGCTTTCATGTGCTTGGAAACAGTTTTTGACCCAGTGACGAGGGCAGCAACCTTTTGCTCCTCTTTCACCTTCCAATTGATGTATTCTTCAATATCTGGGTGATCGATATCGACAACCACCATTTTCGCCGCACGGCGTGTGGTGCCGCCAGACTTGATGGCGCCCGCAGCACGGTCACCAATTTTCAAGAAAGACATCAAGCCAGAGGATTTGCCGCCGCCAGAAAGGCTTTCGCCTGCGCCGCGCACATCAGAGAAGTTCGAACCTGTGCCTGAACCATATTTAAACAGACGGGCTTCACGAACCCAAAGATCCATAATGCCGCCATCGCTGACCAAATCGTCGCCAACAGATTGAATAAAGCAAGCATGGGGCTGGGGGTGTTCATAAGCCGATGCCGAACGCACCAATTTGCCAGAGAACGGATCTACATAATGGTGTCCTTGGCCAGGGCCATCGATGCCATAGGCCCAATGCAGGCCAGTGTTGAACCATTGTGGGGAGTTGGGGGCACATTTTTGGGTGGCGAGCATATAGCAGAGCTCGTCAAAGAAAGCGCGGGCATCTTCTTCATCATCGAAGTAGCCGCCTTTCCAGCCCCAATAGGTCCAGGTGCCCGCCAAACGATCAAACACTTGGCGGCTATCAACTTCAGAACCGAAACGCTCTTCTTCGGGCAGCTTTTCGAGTGCCTTTTCATCAGGCACAGAGCGCCACAGCCAAGAAGGTACGCTGTTCTCTTCAACCTTTTTCAGGACTTTGGCCACACCAGCTTTGCGGAAATATTTCTGGGCGATAATATCCGCCGCCACTTGTGACCAGCTGGCGGGCACATCAATATTGTCCAAACGGAACACAATTGAACCGTCAGGATTTTTAATTTCGCTTGTGGCCTTGCGAAATTCGATGCCAGCATAGGCCGATTGGCCCTTTTTGGTATAGTGCCGCTTTATGCGCATTCGAGTATGCCCCCAAAATTATGGACACCAATATCGTGTCCGATCAAACCAATATGGTTTTCAGTTTCTGTTTGTTCGCTTCCTGTTGGGTGTGAGAGACGAGCCGTTCCCACGAGGCGTTTATGCCTTTTCTTATCCGCTGCCCGCCTGACTTTCTTGCCAGTATGAAGCCGGGCTTTGGATGCAAACAGATCACCATATATGGGGTCAATCTTCAGCCATCTTGACCTTATATGCGCCCGCCGAGGCGCAAAGGGCATTCCCGAATGGCGGTCACCTCTCTTGTCGTCGCGCAACAGATAAGCTGTGCAACAAGGGGTGGGCGATTGGTCATCATACGGATACTCAATTTGCATTTCCGAACCTACATTTTTCCCAATATTGTTCAAGGCAAATTTTTTCAAATTTTACCACCAGTAGTGGGTGCGGCGCTAAATATGGCCCATATCTGGTATATATTATGTGAACAATGGGGATAAGTTGTGGCAGGGGCGATTCGGGCTTTTTGATAAGATTCGGCAAAATTTGCCGAGATGGTTCGGCTGCCAAACCACTTAATCAACCCAGCCTATCTCACGAAAAAATCAGCAAAACTCTGCTTATACTGAATGATTGGTGAAGAGATGCGCACGCGAAACTGCTTGCGGATTGATCCGATTGGGGTGGGTCCCAACTTTTTCGCTAACCCTGTCAAGGGCATAATTTAGGAGTGTTATTGCGTATTTTTGGATTTTTTTCATGTCATTTCAGTTTGATCATAAGTCATTTCACGCCCAAGAACCGAACGTCGTTGTCATCGAACCAGCGCGACACATGCAAATCCTTTATAGATCAATGCTTAATGCCTCCGGCGTGCGCGGATTGCGCGTGTTCAATGATGTGGAACGTGCTGCCGAATCGATTCTGGCGACACCACCAGATGTAGTGTTGGTGGATTGGAGCGATGACAATTCAGTGGGGGAACATTTTTTGGGACAGTTTCGTGACCGTCGACTATATCCGGTATGTCTCATCCCCATCATTGTGTTGATGAGTGTAGTGCGCAAAAACAAGTTTAGCCAAGCCATTCGGCTTGGTGCTCATGCCGTTTTGGCTAAGCCTGTTTCGAGCACAAAATTGTTCGACTATATATGTTGGATATTGGCCGCGAAGTTTCCCATGGAGTTAAACGGCCAACGATATGTTGTGCCCAGCTTGTTGGAACGTGTGGATGCTGAATTTTCCACTGGCGCGCAATTCGCTGCCGATTCGATGGCAGAGGCGCAGCACAAGGCGCAGATCAATTCGATCCAATCCGACGTCGATCGGATCCTCAATTCCGCTTTCTATTAAGAGATCGTTGGGCAATCGGGCAGGGAAGTGACCATTTCAGCGTAGATCGCACGAATTGTTGCAGATTTTTTGGACCAATTGGCCTTTGTGGACTAGGCTTGGTGCATGTTAGGTGCTAAATGCTTGGCAACTAAAAATCACAGATTGTGGCGATTGGAACTGATATGAAACAGTTTTTGGCGGAATTGTTTATTTGGTGGCACGGACAAACAATGGGCACGCGCCTTTACACGGCCTTGCATGGCCAGTTTGTTGGTGAAGATGAAGCGGGCAACCGTTACTTCAAATCCAAAAAGGGCGACCGCCGCTGGGTTTTGTATAATGGTCCGGCAGAAGCATCTCGCATTCCTGTGGGCTGGCATGGTTGGATGCATCACCGCACGGACATTACGCCAGTTGATAAGAAATATGACGCCCGTTCGTGGGAATTGCCGCACAAGCCTAACATGACTGGCACATCTGCAGCATATCGGCCAAAAGGCAGCATGTTGAATGATGAAACGCGGCCAGACGTGACAGGCGATTATGACGCTTGGTCTCCAGAATAAGCCACATTTGAGGTTTATTTAGTCAAACCATGTTGCGGCGCGCCCTTTTTCTTTTGCTTATTGTTTTGTCTGGTCCTTTTGTGGCCAGTTCGGCCCATGCCGAGCCCATCGCCAATCCGGTTGTGGCGCTTGCAGGCCTTGATAAAGTGACGGGCCGGATTATCACTTTTGATGTGTATATTGATGAAACGGTGCAATTTGGGGCGCTGCAAATTACGCCACGTGCGTGTTATTCGCGTCCGCCCAACGAAACGCAGCGTACGTCTGTGTTTTTAGAAGTTGATCAGGTTTCGCTGAAACAGACCGTGACACGGATTTTCACGGGCTGGATGTTTGCTGATAGTCCTGCGCTGAATGCTGTGGACCATTCGGTCTATGATATTTGGCTCGTGGATTGCAAACAGAGTTCTGATGTGCCACCACCGAGCGAGCGCTAAGTTCGCTGCTATTCTGGGCCCACGCTGTTTTTACCCTTCCTTCGAACATTTTACCGTTTGCGGCAAACGTTTCGTTTGGGTAACTCGTGCTTACGCAAATGGTTCTCAACGATTAAATTTGGGGATGAAGGGTGTGTCCAGCGCAGGTTGTGCGCTGTTTAATGCGGCGTAGCCGATAGGGCGGCGAGGGAGCGGCGTTAGAATTCTGCTCGGACTTGAAGAGCTTGGGCAAGGCGGGCTTGATATTGGTCGCGGGTGATTTCGATGGCGCCCAACGTTTCCAAATGTGGCGTGGTGAATTGAGTGTCGAGCAAGGTGAAGCCTTTGACATTCAAGTGATTGACCAATTCAACCAAAGCAAATTTAGAGGCATTTGTTGCACGATGGAACATGCTTTCACCGAAGAAGGCGCCGCCAAGTGCCAATCCATATAGGCCACCAATCATTTGATCGTCCCGCCAAATTTCAACCGTGTGGCAAAACCCGCGTTGGAACAGGTCGCCATATAGATTTTTGATTTCTGGATTGATCCATGTTTCCTCCCGGTCGCGCATTGGTGCAGCGCAATTTTCGATTACGGTTTGAAAGTCATGATCGAAGCGAACTTCATAATCTTTCTTGTTCAATGCTTTACGCAAAGATCTTGATATGTGGAGTCCGTCGAGCGGGATAATGCCGCGCAATTCAGGATCTACCCAAAAGAGGTCTGGGCTTTCCGCACTTTCTGCCATGGGAAAAATACCATGGGCATAGGCACCCAGAATCATGTCTGGGGTTAGCGTGGTCGTGTATGGATCAGATTCGTCTTGCATATTGTCCAAAAGAAAGGGCCCCGCAGGGCCCTAAACTTACTTCATGCCGAGATATTTTTCGAGCCAGTGAATATCGTAATTGCCTGATATCACATCTTCTTCCTCGATCAAGCGGCGGAAGAGCGGCAGCGTGGTTTTCACCCCATCGACAACAAACTCGCCCAACGCCCGACGCAAACGCTGCAAGCATTCTTCACGCGTGCGACCGTGCACGATGAGCTTGCCGATCAAGCTGTCGTAATAGGGCGGAATCTTGTAGCCCTGATAAACGCCTGAATCGACACGAACGCCAACACCACCGGCTGGATGATAGAACGAAATGCGGCCTGGTGACGGTGCGAATGTTTCTGGATCTTCAGCGTTGATCCGAACTTCAATCGCGTGGCCCCAAAAGGTCACATCTTCTTGCTTGATGGAAATTGGTTGACCCGCAGCAATTTGAATTTGCTCGTACACCAAATCCATATTGGTGATCCGCTCGGTGACTGGGTGTTCCACCTGCAAACGGGTGTTCATTTCGATGAAATAGAACTCGCCATTTTCATACAGAAACTCAATGGTGCCCGCACCAGAATATTTCATCTTGCCAATTGCATCGGCAACAATGCCGCCAATTTCAGCGCGTTGCTCAGGCGTAACCGCAGGTGAGGTGGCTTCTTCCCACACTTTTTGGTGCCGGCGTTGCAAGGAGCAATCGCGGTCGCCCAAATGGATGGCGCCACCTTGGCCGTCGCCCAATACCTGAATTTCGATGTGGCGAGGTTTGCCGAGATATTTCTCGATATAAACCGCATCATCACCAAAAGCAGCTTTGGCTTCAGAACGTGCTGTTGACAAAGCTGTGCCAATATCGGCTTCAGACTTGGCCACTTTCATGCCGCGACCACCGCCACCAGAAGCAGCTTTGATGATCACTGGATAGCCGATTTCAGCGGCAATACGGCGGGCTTCAACGTCACTTGTGACGCCACCGTCAGAACCGGGCACCACAGGGATACCGAGATCTTTAGCGGTTTGTTTGGCCTGAATCTTGTCACCCATAATCTCGATATGGTGTGCAGATGGGCCAATAAAAGTGATGTTGTGCTCTTCCAAAATGCGGGCAAAGCGCGCATTTTCGGACAAGAAGCCATAGCCGGGGTGTACCGCATCCGCACCTGTGATTTCACACGCTGCGAGGATGGACGGGATGTTCAAATAGCTGTGGGTGGCGGATGCCGGGCCGATACAGACACTCTCATCGGCCAAGCGCACATGCATTGCATCGGCATCGGCAGTGGAGTGCACCGCAACGGTTGAAATGCCGAGCTCTTTACACGCCCGCAAAATGCGCAGCGCGATTTCGCCTCGGTTTGCAATCAGAACTTTTTTAAACATGGGCATCTGGATTACTCGATCACCACAAGAGGTTCGCCAAATTCAACGGGCTGGGCATCTTCCACCAAGATTTTGGTGACGGTGCCTGCGCGGTGCGCCGGAATTTGGTTCATGGTTTTCATCGCTTCGATGATGAGAATGGTTTGGCCTTCGGTCACCTTGGTGCCGACTTCAACAAAGTTGGCTGCACCTGGCTCTGGCGCCATATAGGCAGTGCCCACCATTGGTGAGGTCAATGTGCCAGGGTTTGAGCCGATATCATCAGCAGGTGCTTCAGCAGCAGCAGGCGCCGGCGCAGCTGCCACTGGGGCAGGTGCTGCAGCGGGCGCTGCAGGAGCCGGATAAGGCGCACTTGGCATGTGAACCACCTCTTGAGCGTGGCTACGTGTCACTCGAACACGAAAATCATCATGCTCAATTTCAACTTCAGCCAAGTTCTGTTCGTTCAGCAATTCAGCAATCGTACGGATCAGATCGCGATCAACTTGTGAACCTTTACTCATTTAAGGGGCTCTCCAATTTTGTTATTCTGGAATGTGTGATGTTAAAGCACCGAGGGCCAAAATGTAACCCGCCGGGCCAAAACCGCAAATTGTGCCCAGTGCAACTGGGGACACATATGAATGATGACGGAAGGTCTCGCGCGCAAAAATATTCGACAAATGCACTTCCACCACAGGGATATTGATGGCGCGAATAGCGTCATGAATAGCGACTGATGTGTGGGTGTAGGCAGCCGGGTTGATAATGATCCCATCAGCGGATTGGCCCGCTTGTTGGATCAGCTCGACCAGTTCGCCTTCATGATTAGTTTGTGCAAATTTAAGTTCAACACCCAAACGCGCGCATTCTTCTTGGCAGTTTTTCTCGATATCAGCCAATGTAACATGGCCATATATGCTGCCTTCGCGCTGACCCAACAGGTTTAGATTGGGGCCGTTAAGGATATGAATTTGTTTCGCCACTTGCGGGTTATACCTTTTTATTTACCGTGCAGGAGCTTGCACTATATGAAAACAAATGAAAAGGCAAAGATTACGCGTTGTTTTACACCGCTTGCATCGGAAATTGTTGCGTTTTTGTGTCAGCAGGCGGGGGGAGCTGGGGTATGGCGGTTATTTGACGTTTCTGGCGGCATAAGATCACACCGCCAGAAATTTAAAACTAAAGGCTATTGGCAGCTGGTTTCGCCACATTCCCGCATGTTTGCGACACGGCGCTTCAAGCCCTCAATGTTTTCTGCGCCACGCACAACTTCATTGCCAATCACATAGTTTGGCGTTGAGGTGATCGACAGAGCATCAGCCAGTTGGTAGGTGCGACCAATTGCTTGCGTGACTGATTGGTCTTGCATCGCCAATTCCAACTCAACTGGGTTCATGCCCAATTCAACGGCTACTTCCAAGGCGCGCGCCTTGTCGACCTGACCGCGTGATTGGAACAGCTTGGTGTGGAACTCGAGATAGTCGATTTCTTTATTGCGGTTCACGACTGTGGCAATACGAGCCGCATCAGCAGAGCCTTGGCTCAAAATTGGATATTCGCGCAGAATGAAGCGGACATTCTTATCTTCTTCGAGCAATTGAAGCATGTTGCCTACGGCTTGGCGGCAATAGCCACAATTATAGTCGAAAAATTCGATGATTGTGACGTCGCCGTCTGGATTGCCCAGCACCACTTGGTCGGGATCGTTATGAACCCGGTCGCCTAGCGCCATCAATGTGTCGCGCGTTTGTGCAAGTTCGGCAGCTTGTGCCTGGGTTTGCAACGCAACTGACATGCGCTCCAACAAAACAGGGTTGGCCATCAAATAATCTTCAACCGCCGCGCCGAAGCGGCCCTTCGCAGCGGATGCTTTGGGCGTATCCTCTAAGAGATTTTGGATTTTTTCTTCTACGATTTGTTCGATCAAGCTGCTCAATTCGTCTTTTGACATGTCGCCAATATCTTGCGCTTGCGCCGGCAGGCTGAGGGCAAAAACCGTGAGAGCCATGAGCGGCCATTTAATGAGTGACTTGAGGATGGTCATAACTGAAGGTCCAATGTTGTAATAAGTTGTGTTTAGCTTAGCGCCAAAATGTCATCAGCACGTAACCAAGCGGGGCTACCCTCTGGCAGATTTTGCTTCGCTTTTTTGGCTAGGCCACGGGCCAAGCTGATGTCGCGGCGTAAAAAGGCAGCTTCTGCAGCGGCAAGGTCGGCTTCGCCTGAGCGCCCGGCGCGGCCATAGGCGCGGGACAGCAGCGAATATGCACGTGCGGAGCGTGAATCCATTTGGGTGGCACGAGAAAGTTGAATGATGGCTTCATTCAAATCCTTGGCGCGGCCTGTGTCAGACAGGGCAGCGCCATAAATCATGCGATATTCGATTTCGTTGGGCGCCAGCTGTACGGCGCGGGCCAATGGCTTAAGTGCGGCGCTGGCTTGGCCGGTTTCAAACAGCATTTGGCCCAAAATTTCTTGCAAATTTGGATTGCGCGGATTGGACGCGGCGAGGGCGGCCATTTGTTTTACAGCAGCCGGGCCTGCGCCAGCACGGTAGCCAGCAATTGCACGGGCATAGCGGGCGGGTAGTGATTTGTCGCTATTTGGATAGCGATTAAGCACGGTTTGGGTGCGCTCCAGATAGCCTGTGAGCTTGGCCTTTGCCATGGCGAGGCGCTGAATATCAGCAGCGGAATCGCGCTTGTTGCGGAAAGGGCTGCCTGCGGCGCGATTTTGCGTTTGGTTCAAACGATCTTCGGCCAGCGGGTGGGTGCGTAGATAACCCGACGCAGCCGCGCGGCTTGATTGGTTGCGTTGCAAGCGGTTGAGAACTTCGGTGAGGCCAACAGAGCTTTGCTTGGTGCGTTCTAAATAGGTCAGCGCGGCAGCATCCGCAGCGCTTTCTTCCGATTGGCGGTAGGCCATGAAATTGTTTTGCGCGGCGGCGCTTGAGCC
This sequence comes from Maritalea sp. S77, assembly GCF_049801075.1. Lineage (NCBI taxonomy): Bacteria > Pseudomonadati > Pseudomonadota > Alphaproteobacteria > Hyphomicrobiales > Devosiaceae > Maritalea > Maritalea sp. S77. The sequence continues at coordinate 130,456 of NZ_JBNAGG010000001.1, forward strand.
CATGATGAAGGCCGAGACCATTTTGCCCATTTCGCCCGATTGGTCATTGCCGGAAGCTGCGGCCAACACACCAATGCCGAGCACCATGGACACTGCCTGAATGCGGCCAGCGACTTCGGCTTGCTCGCGCAAACGGCGCAAATGGCCGCCAGCCAAATGACCGATCTCGTGGGCCAAAACGGCTTTTAGTTCATTGGGTGTAGCTGAATCGAGGATGGTACCGTAATTAATAAAAATATCGCCGCTCTCTACTACAAAGGCATTAAACCGACGATCATTGACGATATTGACCGAAACACTGCGCGGATTAACGCCAGCAACCTTGAGCAAAGGACGGGCGAAATCTTTAATCATGTTTTGTGTTTCAGCGTCTGTGATTAGCCGAATTTGCTGGGCGTTTGCGCTGAGTGGCAAGACGGCGAGAAGAAGGGCCAATAAGGCCGTAATCAACCGAAAATGCTTTGGCATGTTTAGCCCTTTACTGAAACCATGAATCACTGACATTGTTGGCGGCAACTATAACGGCATTTGCGGTTGAACGCACGTTATATGCCGCTCACAAAAACGCGAACAGTTGGACAATTTGATGACAAAAATCGCGCAGCTTCCGCATTTGCAGCCCTTTTTTGCGATGGAAATTTTGGCAATGGCGAAAACGCTGGAAGCTGAAGGGCGTGAAATCTGTCATTTAGAAGTTGGCGAGCCCGGGGCTGCGCCTGCACCCGAAGTGATTGCGGCGGTGCAGCAGAGCGCTGAAATGGACCCGCAGCGCTATACGCCAGCTAAAGGCGAACTCAACCTGCGCGAGGCGCTGTGTGAATATTATCGCAGCCAGCATAGTGCTGTGGTGAAGCCCGAGAATATCCTGATCACCAATGGGTCAAGTGCGGGTTTTGTGTTGGCCTTTTTGTCTGGCTTTAAAAAGGGTAGCAGGATTGCAGTGACGCGGCCGGGCTATCCGGCCTATCTGAACATTATTTCCAGCCTTGGCTTTGAGCCGGTGGAAATAGAAGTACATGCGCAAGATGGTTGGCGGCTGGACGCCGATGAATTGCGCGCTGCGCACAAAGCCAATCCGTTTGATGGCTTGTTGTTGGCATCGCCCGCAAATCCGACAGGGGCGATGGTGGAGCGTGAAGATTTGGCGCGGATTATAAACGCCTGTGACGATCTCGGCATTCGGTTTATCTCGGATGAGATTTATCATGGGTTGAGCCATGGCTTGCCCGAAACCAGTGCCTTGGAGCTGGGCGATAATGCCCTGATTATCAATAGTTTTTCAAAATATTATTGCATGACGGGGTGGCGTTTGGGCTGGCTGGTGTTGCCAGATGAGATGGTGCGCCAAACTGAAATGTTGGCCCAAAATATGTTTATCTCTGCCCCCAGCATTTCGCAACTGGCGGGGCGTGTGGCGCTTGACTGTCGCGACTATTACAATGCGCAAAAGAGCAACTATGTCCGCAATGGTATGCTGCTGGTTGAGGCGCTTAATGAAATGGGATTCAAGAATGCCCGCATGTCCGATGGTGCGTTTTACGCCTATGTCGGCATTGACGGGTTGGCAGATGACAGCGTGGCTTTTTGCAAGGCATTGTTGCAAGAAGCGGGCGTGGCGGCGACGCCGGGCGTGGATTTTGACCGCGTAAAGGGGCACAAATTTGTACGATTTTCCTATGCGGGTGACCATGACATGCTGGTGCAGGCCATAGAAAAAATGGCCGGCTTTTTGAGCCGACCATTGTCAATTTAGCTTATTTGCAATTTGCGCGGTTTAGAAGAAGCCGCGCTGCCACCAGCCTTTTTTGGCCTTATCTTTGCTTTTGCCATCATCTTCTTCGTCGCTGCTGGACGTTGAAGTTACGATAATGCCGTCTTCTTGTGGCTTATCAGCTTTGGGCTTGTCAGCAGGTTTCGGCGCTGGTTCTTCGCTTGTCTCGGGTTCTTTAGTTTCCTGAGCCGCTTTCGGCGCTTCATCGTCTTTCTTCACGCGTTTGCGTGGTGCACGGCGCTTTTTGGGCTTTTCTTCCGCATCGGCTTCAGCATTTGCTGTTTCAGCAGGGGCGTCAGACTTGGCTTCAGCAGCTTTGGCTGGGGCAGCATCCTCGGTCTTTTTGCGGCGCGGACGACGCTTAGGCTTTGGCGCAGCTTTGGCATCTTCGTCATCCAAAGCTTCTGCTGTGCTGTCTAGCTTGGCATCTGCCAATGCAGCTTCTTTGGTGACTTCTGCGTCCACATTGGTTGGGTCTTTAACCCGCGTGGCTGTTTCTTCGATAGCCTCAACGGCCTCTTGATCGAAGTTAGCAGGAGCTGTATCTGCCTGATCTTTATTGTTTTTTTGCGTATCGGCTTGATCATTTTCTGATTGATTTTCATCAGACTGATTTGCGTTCGCTGCATTATCATTGTCTTGGTTGCGACGATTGCGACGGCCACCCCGACGACCGCGACGGCGGCGCTTTTTAGGCTGATCATCATTCTCGTCATCACCTGACTTATTGCCTTCAGGCGCTGCATTTTCAGTTTCGTCAGCGCCATCTTGTTCTTTGGCCTGATTTTGCTGATCGTTTTGATTGTTATCATCACGATCACGGCCTTTGCCCCGACGACGTTTGCGCCGGCGAGAAGGTTTTTCTTCCTTCTCTTCCTCAGGTTCATCTTCAACCAAATCGATCAAAGGCGCAGAATCAACTTGCACATGATTGGTGATGCGGGGTTCGCCATTGTCGTATGGGTCGCCTTTTTCAATGGTGAATTGATCACCATGCATGTGCGGCTCCGCCGTGATCGAGATCGCAAGATTGTAGCGCTGCTCAAGCACGGAAAGTGCAGGGCGCTTTGCATTCAAAATGTAAAGAGCAACTTCAGAAGCCACTTTGACATTGATGGCCTGACCAGGACGACGCATCACTTGATCTTCAATGGCACGCATCACCATCAAGGCAAGGCTCTCAACTGAACGCACAAGACCAGTGCCGTTACATGTTGGACAAGCATTGGTTGAGCTTTCCAGCACGCCAAAGCGAATCCGCTGACGCGACATTTCCAACAGGCCGAAATGCGAGATGCGGCCGACTTGAATGCGGGCGCGGTCGTTTTTCAGGCTATCTTTTAGCTTGCGCTCAACATTGCGGATGTTGCGCTTTTCTTCCATATCGATGAAATCGATAACGACAAGGCCTGCCATGTCGCGCAAGCGCAGTTGGCGTGCCAACTCAGCTGCGGCCTCAAGGTTGGTTTGCAGCGCAGTATCTTCGATATTGTGTTCTTTTGTGGCTTTACCCGAGTTCACATCCACTGAAACCAATGCTTCGGTAGGATTGATCACCAAATAACCGCCAGATGGCAGATTGACCTTTGGTGAGAACATGGAATCGAGCTGTTCTTCCACATTGAACTTGGAGAAGATCGGCTGTTCATCTTTGAATGGCTGCACGTTTTTGGCGTGCGATGGCATGATCATGCGCATAAAGTCTTTGGCTTCGCGATATGCCGCGTCGCCAGAGACAAGCACTTCCGTGATCTCTTTATTGTAAAGATCGCGAATGGAGCGCTTGATCAAACTGCCTTCCTCGTAAACGAGGCAAGGGGCCGTTGATTCCAAGGTGAGGCTGCGCACATTTTCCCAAAGGCGAAGCAAATATTCAAAATCGCGCTTAATTTCGGCTTTGGTGCGGCTGGCACCTGCTGTGCGCAAAATAACGCCCATGCCTTTTTGCACGTCCAACTCGCCAGCGATTTGTTTGAGGCGCTTGCGGTCAGCAGCGTTGGTGATTTTGCGCGAAATGCCGCCACCGCGTGCAGTGTTTGGCATCAAAACTGAGTAGCGACCTGCCAAGGACAAATAAGTGGTGAGGGCTGCGCCTTTGTTGCCGCGCTCTTCTTTTACCACCTGAACCAGCAGAACCTGCCGGCGTTTGATCACTTCTTGAATTTTGTATGTGCGGGGCTTTTTCCGTTTACGTTCAGGAACTTCTTCCAATGCGTCTTCGGTGCCGACTTCGTCGAACTGTTCGCCATCGCCGTTTTCATCGTCAGCGCTTGCTGTGTCTTCGCCTTCTGCATCGGCTTTGGCGTCGCCAGCTTCCTCTGCAGTGGTGTCTGACTTTTTCGATTTCAGCATTGCTGGCTGATCGCTGTCAGAAAGGTCTTCTCTGACCTCTTCTTCTTCCTCAGCCAAAAGGGCTTCGCGATCCGCAAGCGGGATCTGATAATAATCTGGGTGAATTTCAGAGAAGGCGAGGAAGCCGTGACGGTTGCCGCCATAATCGACAAAAGCAGCCTGCAAAGAAGGCTCAACTCGCGTGACTTTCGCGAGATAGATATTGCCTCTTAACTGCCGGCGCGTGGCCGATTCAAAATCAAATTCTTCTAAACGGTTCCCGCTAGTGACGACTACTCGTGTTTCTTCCGGGTGGATTGCATCCACCAGCATTCTTTTCGTTGGCATATATTAAAGCTCCACGCATACGCAGGCCGGGCGCCATAGAGCGCAGCTCATCTGTTTTGAACAGAGTGGGCCGTTGCGTTGCGAAAATGTAGGATTGTCTTGCGGATTTTTGCTCACGCAAGAGATTGGCATTTGAAGACGCTGAGGCTTGTGCGATTGCGGCACGGGCAATTTGGCCCTTTATGCAATGCAACTGATTTAACCTCATCTCGACTTCTTTCATTTGGGTGGTAAATCGCCTATTTCATGCGGTTTACCGGTATGGCCGCTGCGGCCGAATCTCGTTCTCAGCAAATGCTGTCGGTTCTATTGCCCCTGATTGTCATTCAATGAATGGTTTGACAAAATTTTGACCAGTTTGCGGGTCAAATTATAGGACAAGAATCGAGGACATTACTCCTGCTGATGTTTAGTGTTTAATCTCGAACGTCAATTTTAGCAACAAATATGTTTAATTGCGCCTAATTTATGTTGGTCTCAAAACGTTGAATTCAAGCAACGATTGGCAATAAACTTGCCAATAAGGTCATGTAGTGGCGTCAAAAAATGGGACGAATCGCATATTAGATGGGAGAGTAAACCCGTTGCCTGCAGCATTTGACACGCAAATTCAGGTGAGAGACCTGCTAACTATTGTTCTGGACCCCGATGCTTAAACGCTTTTTTGTGAAGACCTGTTTTTTGATTGTGATGCAGCTCGCCTTTGTTGGATCGGCGCTGTCGCAAGACAGCATCGAGATTTTAGATGCGAGATTGGCGGTTGGTCCGGAAAAGAGCCGCCTTGTTGTCGATCTTAGCGCAGCGGCGGGCTATGCGACATTTCCGATCGACCAGCCCGACCGTTTGGTGGTGGAACTCGGGGTTTCAAAACTGGCAGATGACGCCCCAACCGAACTAAAAACCGATGGTTTGGTGAAAGAAACCGCAATTGGCATGGTGGATGATGGCCGTGCCCGGATTGTGATGTTTTTGAGCAAGCCGGTTCAAGTTACCGACATTCAGATGCTTGAGGCTGTGGGCGAGCAGCCCGCGCGGCTGGTGGTGGAGATTGCTGAAGGCGAACGAGAGATTTTTGATCAGGCGGTTGCCCAATCCAAGGCGTTGCTGACGGGTGAAGGCGCGGACAACAATGCGACGCCAGAGCCTGCCGATGATACACCAGCAGCACAGCCGACCGAAGAGGGGCCGTTGCCAAGCATGGTTGAAGTGCGCCCATTGATATTGCTGGACCCTGGCCATGGCGGCATTGATGGGGGCGCACGCGCAGACAATGGCCTTGAGGAAAAGCACGTTGTGTTGGAGTTTGCCAAACGCGTGCAACAAGAATTGCTGGCCAGCGGCAGATTTGATGTGGCGCTGACGCGCACTGGCGATGAGTTTTTGAGCCTAGAGGAGCGTGTTGAACTGGCGCGCGAAAACAAGGCGAGCCTGATGATTTCATTGCATGCAGATAGCTTTGGTGACCCGAGCGTACGCGGTGCGAGCATTTATACGCGCGATGAGGATGCCACAGATGTGCTGGACAAGGTGTTGGCGGAAGGCGAGAACCGTGTTGATCTAATTGCTGGCTTCGATGCGCCGGGCGATGATGATCAAGTGGTGAACATTTTGATCGATTTGATGCGCCGGGAGACAAGGCGGCAAAGCTTTTTGGCGGCACGGTCGATTGTGGATGACATTAAAAGCGAGCTGCCAATGCGGCCTTATCCGCTGCGCCGCGCCGACTTCTTTGTGTTGCAGTCGCCAGAAGTACCTTCCATCTTATTGGAGTTGGGCTTTTTGTCGAACGGGCTCGATATGGAGAATTTGGCGAAGGCTGATTGGCAGAAAAGAGCGGCAAAATCATTAGCAGAGGGCATTTCTAAATATTTTGACGCGACCGCTCAAAACTGATTAAAGCCCTTGCAATCACAGTTTCGCCGTTGTTTCAGGCGATAGCGGCAAGTGTGCATGGAAGGGTTTGTTGGCCAAATTGGCCTGCAAGATAACGAACTGGGTTTGGATAAATGCTGAGAATTTTGAGCTGGCTTTTTGCGTTCGGTTTCTTCACCGGGTTAATTGCTTTGGCTGGCGTTGGATATTTCCTTTGGACAATTTCGCAGGATTTGCCGGATTATACGGTTCTGAAAGACTATCAGCCGCCCGTCACCACGCGTGTGCACGCTGCCGATGGTTCGCTGCTTGGCGAATATGCCCGCGAGCGGCGTTTGTTCCAACCGATTGAAACTGTTCCACCCATGGTGGTGAACGCTTTCATCGCGGTGGAGGATAAAGACTTTTACAGCCATGGCGGCTTGGCCTTTGATGGCATTTTGCGTGCGGTGCGTGACAATATTCAAAAAAAGATTGACGGAACGGGCGGCCCATTGGTTGGTGCGTCGACCATTACCCAACAGGTTGCGCGAAACTTTTTGCTGACGCTGGATCAAACTTGGGACCGGAAAATCAAGGAAATGCTGCTGGCGGTGCGCATTGAGCAGACATTCTCCAAAGACAAGATTATGGAGCTCTATCTCAATGAGATTTTCTTGGGGCTCAATTCATACGGGATTTCAGCTGCTGCGCTCAATTATTTTGATAAGGCACTTTATGAGCTGACCATCGCTGAGGCAGCTTATATCGCTGCGTTGCCAAAAGGCCCAGCGAACTATCATCCCATTCGCTATCCCAAAGCCGCGATTGATCGACGCAATTATGTGATCGGCCGCATGGAAGCAGAAGGTTATATCACTGCCGAAGAAGCAGATGCTGCGAAACAAGAGCCGCTCAATGTGTTCCCACGGACATCAGGTTCGCAAGTTTATTCGGCCGAATATTTTGCTGAAGAAGTGCGCCGCCGTTTGGCCCGGATTTACGGCGAAGATCAACTCTATGGTGGTGGGCTTTCTGTGCGCACAACCATGGACCCCAAATTACAAGCCTATGCACGTAAAGCGCTTATGAATGGTTTGGTGCGGTTCGACGAATCCAAAGGATATCGTGGCCCGGTTGCGACGATTGAACTTGATGATGATTGGGGCGACGATCTGGCTGAGATTGATGCGCTTAGTGACGTGCCGGAATGGCGTTTGGGCGTGGTGATTGAACTCGGACAAAACTCTGCTGTGGTGGGCTTGCAGCCTGGACGCGACGTGCAGGGTGACGTTGTATCTGAGCGCGCAACAGGCCAATTGCCCGGACCTGAGCAAAAATGGATCGCAAAACCACTTTCACAAGTGTTGAATGTGGGCGATGTGATTTATGTTGAGCAAGTACCGGACAAAGAAGGCGTTTATCAAATGCGCCAGCCGCCTGAAGTGCAGGGCGGCCTTGTGGCGATGGACCCGCGTACTGGACGTGTGTTGGCGCTCGTGGGCGGTTTCTCGTTTGACGACAGTGAATTTAACCGTGCCACGCAGGCTGAACGTCAGCCGGGCTCTTCGTTCAAGCCTATCGTTTATGCGGCGGCTTTGGATAATGGCTATACGCCAGCTTCTGTGGTGCTAGATGCGCCATTGTCGATCAAAAATGCTGACGGCACCAGCTATCAGCCGGATAACTATTCGCGCGAGTTTTATGGACCGCAAACATTGCGTCGCGGCATTGAACGGTCGCGAAACGTGATGACTGTGCGGTTGGCCCAAGATATTGGGATGCCGCTTGTGGCTGAATATTCGCGCTTGTTTGGTATTCACGACAATTTGCCGCCTTATCTGGCGATGTCGCTAGGGGCGGGTGAAACCACCGTTCTGCGGATGACTGCGGCTTACGCCACCATCGCAAATGGTGGGCGGAAGATTAATCCGACCCTGATTGACCGGGTGCAAGACCGTTACGGCAATACAGTTTTCAAGCATGACGAGCGAATTTGCGATGGTTGTGAAGTTGAAGATTGGAACAACCAAGCCGAGCCGTTGGTCATCGACAATCGTGAGCAGATTTTGGACCCGATGACAGCCTATCAAATCACCTCCATGATGGAAGGTGTTGTACAGCGCGGTACGGGCACACGCATTCGTTCGCTGGGGCGGCCTGTTGCTGGCAAAACTGGCACAACAGATGATTACAAAGATGCTTGGTTTGTGGGCTTTACCCCAGAAATGGCCGTTGGCATTTATATTGGGTATGACACGCCGCGCGATATGGGCCGGAATGCAACCGGTGGTGAATTGGCTGCACCGATTTTCCGCGATTTCATGGCGGAAGCGATGCAGGGTAAACCACCAACCCCATTCAACATTCCAGCCGGTATGTCTCCAATTTGGATTGACCCAAAAACTGGTGTGAAAGTTTCTGGTGGTGGTGATGGCGCCATTGTGGAAGCGTTTAAGCCGGGTACGGGGCCAAACTTGATCACGTCTGTGATCGGGGTGGATTCAGAAGTGTTTGTCGACCTTGAAGGTGGATCGCAGGACTTTAATGCGGGCCGCGGCGGGTTGTTCTAAACTTTTGGATATCTCGCCTCGATTGTCTTGGCAGTCTTTCGAAGGACTTGATGGCACGAAGTGGATCGGATAGATCACGGGTCCATATCTTACATTGTGAGTGGTTATGCGCGCAGAAATACAAAGTGTAGTTGACGAAATTGAGCAGGCGATGAGCTTGCTGAGGAGGCATCTTTGACTGGGACACGGCACAATCCCGTCTAGATGAATTGAATCAAAGCGCCGAAGATCCTGATCTTTGGAGTGATCCGAGCCAAGCCCAAGCCGTGATGCGCGATCGGCAATATTTGGAAGGGCAAATCAACGCCATTACCGAGCTGCAGGCCACATTGACCGACAATGTTGATCTGATCGAACTGGGTGAAATGGAAGGCGACACTGAAGTTGTTGCCGAGGCAGAAAAAGCCTTGTTGAGCTTAAAAACCCAAACTGACCGGATGCAAATCGAGACGCTGCTTTCAGGCGAGGCGGATGCCAACGACTGCTATGTTGAAGTACATGCAGGTGCAGGCGGCACGGAAAGCCAAGACTGGGCCAACATGCTGTTGCGCATGTATACCCGCTGGGCGGAACGCCAGGGCCACAAGGTTGAGGTGATGGAAGTGCATGACGGCGAAGAGGCCGGCATCAAGTCTGCCACGATCCTTGTGAAGGGCCACAATGCCTATGGTTGGTTGAAAACAGAAAGCGGTGTGCACCGTTTGGTACGGATTTCGCCGTTTGATAGCCAAGCGCGTCGTCACACAAGCTTTTCATCGATTTGGGTATATCCGGTTATTGATGATTCAATCGACATTGAAGTCTCTGAATCTGATGTGCGGATTGATACCTATCGGGCGTCAGGTGCAGGTGGTCAGCACGTGAACACAACTGACAGCGCGGTGCGGATTACGCATATCGAAACTGGTATTGTTGTGCAGTGTCAAAACGACCGCTCACAACATAAAAACCGTGCCACTGCATGGGATATGCTTCGCGCGCGACTTTATGAGGCGGAATTGCAGCGGCGTGAAGAAGAAGCCAATGCTGAAACGGCACAAAAGTCTGAGATTGGCTGGGGCCACCAAATCCGGTCTTACGTTTTGCAGCCATATCAGATGGTGAAAGATTTGCGCACCAGCATTGAAAGCACGGCGCCAAGTGATGTGCTTGATGGCAATCTAGATGCCTTTATGGAAGCGGCGTTGGCGCAGCGGGTTGGTAAATCTGACGACGATGACAGCTAGGGCCTAGATTAGACTTCTTAGCTTGTTGCCCACATTGATGTATTTGGCTGGATCTGTTGGCCGATCATTTTTGCGCACCTCAAGATGTAGGTGCGGGCCCGTGCTGCGGCCCGTGCTGCCCACAAGGCCAATAATTGTTGAGCGATCAACCTTTTGGCCTTTTTTCACTTTGATTTTGGACAGGTGAGCGTAGCGCGAAACCAAACCATTTAGGTGGGTGATTTCGACGGCATTACCATAGCCTCCTTTGCGCCCTGCAAAGGTTACTTTGCCAATGCCCAAAGCGGAGACCTTGGCGCCACGTGGAGCGCGGAAATCCAGTCCGGAGTGGAATGCGGAACGGCCTGTGAATGGATCACGTCGATTGCCAAACCGTGAGCTCAACCCATATGAGTTGGGCAAGGGGCGAAAGATTGGGGCCGTGTGGATTTGCTCTTTGGCTTGTTCATATCGTGACAAGGCATCAAGTGCGAAATTGGCTGCTTGCATTTGATCTGCATAGGCATCGCCCATGGCTGGCGGCAAAAGCGGTCCGCCCACAGCGTCATCTTCAAATCTTGGGTTTAAACCGACCCGAGAAAGTTCAGTCACGATCTTTGAAGTAGATTTTTCTGCTTCGTTGCCCAAAGCCGTCAGAGCTGAAATCGTATCTTCCTTCATCATTTGAAGATCTTCAATGATGGCATGAATGTCAGTGTTGCCGCTGTTTGAGGGAGCAAAGCCGAGTGCGCTGGTTTTGGTGGCAGCAGGACGCGCCGGAATATCAATGCCAACGGCTTTGGCCTTTTTGGCGATTGAGCGCACAAAATCATGCTGTTCGAGAATCTGTTCTTGCTGAGCCAGCAAATCTTGCAATTGCAAATTGATGTCGCCCGCCTTGGCATATTGACGCGAATGCAAACGGTCTAACTCGGCGCGCAATGTGGCGATGCGCGTCTCATAAGCAGAGATCGCCTGCGCGGTTTGCGCGTCACGCGTGGCTGCAAAATCTGGTGACAGGTAAAGCGTGATCGCAAATGCAATATTGCCCGAAAACAATATGCCTATAAGACCATAAACCCACCAGCGGTCAAAGTCTGACTTACGCAGCGCGTGGTTGTTTTTACTTGCTACTTTTCCTGAAAATGTACGCGATACACTCACTTGATCCGCCCATTCTTTAGCGCTCGATTCTCTTCTGGCTTTTAGAATGGGTGATTATGGTTAACTATCCGATAATGGAGGCGATTGGTTTGTAAAAACCGGGAGTTAGGCCAGCGGCGGCGCGCGCTTTGTCATTGAAGGGCGGCTTTAGCGAACCCCGAAAGTGCTTACGCACCAACGATTGGAATGTGGGGATGGGCTGCTTTTGCTCGATATCGCATTGATAGCGGAACCATTTCGCCCCAAACGCCACATGGCGCTTTTCGTCGTTATAGATGGTTTGCAAAATCTTGGCTGTCGCTTCATCGCCAACATTTTCGGTGCGTTCGATCATGATCGGCGTAATATCAAGCCCACGCGCTTCCAATACAAGCGGGATGATCGCCAAACGTGCGAGCAAATCATGAGCTGTTTCCGCGCAAGATTGCCACAGCCCATCATGGGCGGGGAACTCGCCATAAAAGCTATTGAGTTCGTTTAGCCGGTTAGACAGCATCCGGAAATGTTTAGCTTCTTCCAATCCAACTTGCACCCAATTGTCTAGGAACGATCGTGGCAGATTGTGGCCACAGCCGCGTGCAACCAAATCCCAAGTAAGGTCGACCGCACCCAACTCAATATGGGCAAGGGCATGAATGTGCGCCTTGCGTCCATGTTCGGTTCTAAGATTGCGCTTGGGCATTTTGCCCGGCGGGAGCAATTCCGGCTTTTCAGGGCGGCCTGGCAACATCGGCAGTGCCTGCTCATCGTAGCGGCCTTTGCCAATTTGTCGTTTCAGCCACCCACGCGCAGTGTCCATCGCCAAATCTGTTTTTTTGACCAAATCTGGCTCGTTGACGATATCAATGGCGCGTTCGAAAAGTTCTTTAGCCATTTTGCGATTCAACAAGCTGATCGAGTACTTTTTGAGCGTGGCCTTTGGCGCGCACATTGCGCCAAATATGGGCGACTTTGCCATTTTCATCGATCAGAAATGTGGTGCGCTTGATGCCGATGAAGGTTTTGCCATACATCTTTTTCTCGCCCCATGCGCCATAGGCTTCCATGGTCGAGTGGTCCTCATCGGACAGCAAAATCACTTTCAGGTCGTGTTTATCGCGAAATTTTGCGTGTTTTGCCACTGGATCTGCAGAACAACCGACCAGAATCGTATTATGCTTTTCGAATTCAGGCAGTAGGGCCGTGAAGTCGATGTTTTCCACCGTACAGCCGGGCGTATCGTCTTTTGGGTAGAAAAACAGCACTATGTTTTTACCCTTATGCGCGGAAAGGGTAAAATCCTGCGATTCGGTCGCGTTTGTGAAATCAGGTGCGATGTCACCAATTTGGAGTTCAGCCATAGGACAATTCCTTTGAGGAAGGATCAAGAAGTTACGATTTGGTCACAGATCAGCCCATTTTGAAACTTAAGAACAAAATCAGCCAGTTCAACCCTTCGCACCGAAGCTTAAATAATTCAACCCGCAGCATAAAAGCCATTAATGAGACAAACGAAAAAACGCGCTCCACGACCTAAAGATACACGGCCTTTACACAAGCGGAAGCGGGTGCATTTTTCAGGCGCGCTGGTTGGGCTGATTGTTTTGGCCGTTATTGTGCTGGCGCTGAACGTTGTCTCATTTCCTGGCGTGCAAGGGCTTGTGGCGCAAAAAATTGAAGAGCAACTTCCCGAAGGCTATGCAGCCGAGTTTGAAAAAGCCGGTTTAACCCTGCGTGAAGGGTGGATTCCTGCCCTGAATTTAAGCCAGCTCAAAGTTTGGCATGTGCAATCGGGTGCACAATTTGTTGCGGAAGACGTTGATTTGCGTTGGTTTTTACCTGCTTGGGTGGCTGGACGACCCGCCATTGAGGTGGAAGTTCGTTCGCCGCATGTGCAGTTGGTGCAGGACTTTAACGGTGTGAATTTGGCCAACCTCGAATTCGACGAGGATAGCCTTGGCGACACGCCAACGGTTCGGTTGCAGGTGGGCACGCAATCTGGCTTAAACGTAACGGTAGGCGATGAGGGCTTGAGCCTGCGGGCAGGCGAGGAAGCATTGAAGGTGAAATCCGACAATGCTTGGGCTATTGAAGCGGTGAATGGCTTGGAAGGCTTGCTGGCGCTTTTCGCTGAGAACACTGCAGATGGTGCTTATCGCAAGCTGACGGTTTCCGACGGTCGCATTGATGTGTTGGACCGAATCTATCAGCTCTATCGGTCACTAGACGATGTTGAACTTGAGCTGCTGGCCTATGACAATGGGGTCTCGATGTTCTCCCGCTTTAGTGCAGCGGGCAGGCGAACCTCTGGCAGCTTCTTTTGGACGTTGGCCGAAGAGCAAGAGCGACGGATTAGCGGCCGGTTTGAAAATCTCGATCTGGCACTTTTGATGCCATTTTTGGACGACCAAGACGGTGTGTTTGCGCTCAAAGGCGGGTCGCAACTAGATTTCGACGTGAATTTTGACGATAAGGGCGTTTATCTCGGCCAGTTCAAAGTTGATGTTTCAGGCACCTTGGCTGCCATTGAAGGCGATCTGTTTTCCGTAGAATCAGAAGTGGCGAATGTGGAATGGAAGCCGCGCGAAAGCCGCTATTTCCTGTCGCCCACACGAATTGAGATTGGGCAGAGCTACGCGGATATATCGGGCGAATTTGCGCTTGGCCTTGATGAGCTCTATGGCCCGACAGTTGGCATCGGGATGCAACTTGCCAATGTTTATCTGCATCCAAATGACATGGATGCGCCGGAAAAGACCATCCCCAATATTGTGTTCAATGGCTGGTCCGCGCCGGTTTATGGCGCCATTGGCATCGACAAAGTTACGATTGATACGGGCGAATATAGCTTGCAGGCGGATGGGCGTGTTGACGTTTTGCAAGCGGGCATTGGCCTTGATTTGGCCATGGTGGCGCGGGGCATGGATGCGGACAGCTTGAAGCGGCTATGGCCTTATTTCCTCGCCACAGATGCGCGAGAATGGTTTGTTGAAAATGTTACCGATGGCCGATTGAAAACGGCGAAGATGCGGTTTGACTTTCCGGTGGGTAGCATCGGCGAAAGAGGTGAAGACAAACGAATCCCCGAAGATGGATTGACGATTTTGGGCACCGCGCAAGAAGTGTCGCTGCTGCCGCTGCCTGGGTTCCCGATCATCGACATTGGGGGCACGACCACCATCAAGGTGAAAGATCATTTCATTGAGATGGGCTTTGACAAAGGCATGGTCAGCGATGCGGCTGGGCAGGTGGAAATCTCCAATGCCGCTTATCTCAATCGGAATACCTTTCCCAAAGATCAAGTGTTTGAAATTTCGGGTGATTTGAAAGGCGATGTCAGCACGCTGATCGCCATTGCATCGAAAGAACCATTGAATCTGCTGGAAGATTTCGACCTTGAATATAAGCCTGAAGATTTGACGGGCGCCGCAGACATTAATGTGATCGCGACAATTTCTCAATTTGGTGACGGTAAGCCGCAGGGTCTCGACTATACGCTGAATGGCAATGTGGACGACTTTGCCAGCTCTGTGCCCATTGAAGGGCACGAGGTGAAAGATGGCGACCTGCAATTCACTGCTTCGCAAGCTGGCTATCAGGCCTCCGGTCGCGTGTGGGTGGATGATGTTTTGGCGGATTTGCGCATTGAAGCCGAAGATGATGCCGATCCGGTTATCACGGCCTCCGCGACGCTGACAGAAGAAGAGCGCAAGAAGCTCGGGTTTGACCTGTCGCAATTTGTGACAGGCCCTATCCGCGTTGTGGGGCGTCCAGTAGGCGACGATGTGCAGGTGGCTGTCGATTTGACCAATGCTGCTGTCAAATTCTCAGAGCTTGGCGTTTCTAAAAAGGCTGGGGTGCAAGGGCAGTTGAATGCTGAACTGCAATTTGGCGAGGAAAATGTGAATGTGCCGCAGATTGACTTGCGGTTTGGCAATGTGCGGATTGCCGGCACGCTCGACTTCCATTTTGAAGATGGGCTGACTGACGCGAAAATGTCGACCTTCCAGCTGAACCCGGGTGACAAGGCGCAAGTTGAACTGTCGCCGATTGATGGTGGTTTCAAGGTGAAGTTGACCGGCGAGCAGCTTGATCTGAAACCGATGCTGCGGCGTTTCCTTGGGCTGGATCAAGGCACATCAGAGGCGACTTCAAATGCTGACGATCAGGTGATTGACATTGATGTCGCGCTTAATCGGGCTTTGGGCTTCTATAAGACCACGGCTTACAACACCAAGGGCCGTTTTGTGTTCCGTGGGGCGGACTTCCGCACGGTGAATTTACAAACCTCGTTCGGCAACGACAAATCGGTGTCGATCACGACTAACCCTTTGCAATCTGGACGCTCGATGGTCGCGGCGTTTAATGATTTGGGCACGCTGCTGCGGTTTATCGGCATTTATCCGCGCTTGCTGAATGGCGTTGGTAGTTTGGTTCTGAACATAAATGACCGTGCAGGGCGCATTTCTGGCGGCTTTACTTTGGCAGACTTCGCGATTGCGGACGAAGAAAAAGTGGCGCAAGTGCTGGGCAACCACCGAGACAGCCGCAAACTGATCGAGCGTCAAAATCAATTGCGCTTCCGAGAAGCGGAAATCGAGTTTGTGGGGCAAGATGGCGTGATTTCAGTGACCAAAGGAGCGCTTGATGGCGGCACCATTGGCGGCACATTGCGCGGCAACATTTATACCGGCCAGCGCCAATATGATTTGGTGGGGACCTATATTCCGCTATTTGGTTTAAACAATATTTTCCAGAAGCTGCCGTTGCTCGGCGCGATTTTGGGTGGACGCGACGGCGAAGGCCTGATTGGGGTGACTTTTGCAGTGCGGGGGCCATTGGATGATCCGCAGTTTTCGATCAACCCTGCGTCAATTCTGGCACCGGGTGTATTCCGGCAGATCTTTGAGTTTCGGGCGCAAGGTGATCCTGAAGCGCGCCGCGCGCTTGAGCAGGTCGACAACCAATAGAAATAAAAAGCCAGGCGGGATGGCCGGGCTTCTGGTTGATCAGATATTTATCGGGCGATTTGTTGCACCAGAGTTGGGGGCGCCCTTATTTATGTGTTGCTTTGATCGATTGCCGTTCGCCAATGGTGCGGTTGTAGGGCAAGAAGGGGCTTAAACATGACTTTTTGTTCTGGATTGGAAATCGCGACCATAACATCTGACCCCCAGTGTCTTAGCCGTTCCTGACAAATTCCGCATGGCGAAAGAATTTTGAAACGTGAGTGCTCACCGTCCCTGAATACACAGATGCTATGTGTTACTGCCTCGTCAAGTTTGTGTGCCTCTAATATTGCCCCGAGTTCCATACAGGCGGCCAATGCGTCGAAATCGGTATCAGGCGCAACACTTGTCAGAATATCACCTGACCGTAGCCGGATAGCTGCAGCGCCACCCCAACCAGTTGGATACCTTTCTTTTATAAAGGTAATCGCGCTTTGATAGAGGTCATCTTCGACGCTCAGCATTTCATCCTTCATTGTTTCAACATTGCCGATAAAAGGTAAATGGTTTACGGCCAATGAGGCCGTAAACCTTATTCAGCGGGTTTCAACAAAATGTGCCGCTTTTTGCCGGCGGACAATTTGATTACGCCTTCTGGTAATAGCTGGCCTTCACCGAGTGTGGCGCGTTCGTCGTCTACCTTTTCGTCATTGACTTTGAGGGCACCGGATTTGATTAGGCGGCGTGCTTCGCCGTTTGATCCGGCAAGACCTGCGGTGACGAAGGCATTGAGAATACCCAAGCCTTCGTTGAGGTCTGCTTTGGTGACTTCAACTGTCGGCAAGGTAAGGTCAATCGCGCCTTCCTCAAATGTGCGACGTGCCGTTTCTGCGGCTTCTTCCGCTGCCTCTTGACCGTGGATCATGGCCGTGGCGGCAATGGCCAATTGCTTTTTGACCTCGTTCAACTCATTGCCTTCCAAGCCTTCCCAGCGGGAGATTTCGTCCAAGGGTAGGGTGGTGAACAATTTAGCGAACTTGCCAACATCAGCATCGCCTGTGTTGCGCCAGAATTGCCAGTAATCATAAACTGACAGCATATCTGCGCGCAGCCAAACCGCACCAGCGACCGATTTACCCATTTTGGAGCCATCGGATTTGGTGATCAGCGGTGTGGTGACGGCAAAGCATTCAGCCCCATTCAAACGACGGGCCAAATCTACACCAGATAGGATGTTGCCCCACTGGTCTGAGCCGCCCATCTGCAAGGTGCAGCCGTAACGCTTGTTGATTTCAGCAAAGTCGTAACCTTGCAAAATCATGTAGTTAAACTCAAGAAAACTCAAAGATTGTTCGCGATCCAAACGTTGTTTCACCGCTTCGCGGGTCAGCATTTGGTTGATGGAGATCTTTGCACCTACATCACGCAAAAAGTCGATGTAATTGAGCTTTAGGAGCCACTCAGCATTATCAAGCATATTGGCATCAGTTGCGCCGTCGCCAAATTTCAGCACATTGGCGAAGATTTCGCGAATGCTCGATTTGTTGCCTTCAATGATTTCAGGCGTCATCATTTGGCGCATCTCGTCTTTGCCAGTCGGGTCACCCACCATTGAGGTGCCGCCGCCCATCAAGACGAGTGGCTTGTTGCCGGTTTTTTGTAGCCAATAGAGCAGCATGATCTGCACGAGGTTGCCCACGTGCAGGCTCTTTGCTGTTGCGTCAAAGCCGATATAACCTGTGACCGGACCTTCACACAATTTTTTGTCGAGGCCTTCTGCATCAGAAAGCTGATACAAAAATCCGCGCTCTTCTAGCGTGCGCAAAAAGTCGGATTTGTAGGTCATAAGCTTTTCCTTTTATTTTTCTTATAGTTTGCCGTTAGCACCCTTGCTAACGGCCACCGCCTTGGGCGATTTCTTCGCGCCGACGATCAAGGTATTCGGAGCATTCATCAATGAGGGGTTCGATGCGGTCCTCAAAGAAGTGGTTGGCACCCTCAACAATTTTTTGTTCGACAGTGATGCCCTTTTGCTGTTGCAATTTATCCACCAGCTTCTGAACAGCTTCCGGCGGTGCCACACGGTCTTTTTCGCCATGAATAATCAGGCCAGAAGACGGGCATGGGGCCAAGAAGGCGAAGTCATAAAGATTTTCCGGGGGCGCAACTGAGATAAAGCCTTCCACCTCAGGACGACGCATCAAGAGCTGCATACCGATCCATGCCCCGAAAGAGAATCCCGCAATCCAAACGCCGGGGCTTTCTTTATTCAAGGTTTGGAGCCAATCAAGCGCCGCTGCAGCATCAGAGAGCTCGCCTACGCCGTGATCGAACGCGCCTTGCGAACGGCCAACGCCACGAGAGTTGAAACGCAAAACGGAAAAACCGCGTTGGGCAAACATGTAGAAAAGATTATAAACAATTTGGTTGTTCATGGTGCCGCCAAATTCGGGGTGTGGGTGCAACACCACAGCGATTGGCGCATTGGGGTCTTTTGCTTGTTGGTAACGCCCTTCAAGACGACCAGCTGGACCATTAAAGAATACTTCAGGCATACACGAGACCTTCTTTCCCCACTTAAAACCAAAAGCTTTTGCCGAATGCAGGGATTGTTCGGCGAAAAGGGTTGACGAATGTCGGCACGCTACCTAAAACGTGAGTGCGAAATACCAGTTTAGAATTATTCAAAACTAGTTTTTTGCCCAACAGTCAATATTGTGCGCTTCTTTTACCTATTGTAGTGCGCAAAATTCAAGAACTGATTGGATGAATCGGCCTATGGCCCTGAAAAAGAGTGAATTTTTCAATGACGCGGAACGCGGTGACATATTTGGACCATAGTGCATCGGCGCCTTTGCTGCCAGATGCGCAGTCGGCCATGGTCGAAGCGTTCGCGATTCCCGGCAATCCATCTTCAGTTCATGAAAATGGGCGCAAACTAAGGGCCATTATTGAAGAAGCGCGCGATCACGTGGCGCTTTTGTGCGGCACAGCGCGAGGACGGGTGGTGTTTACCGGGTCGGCCACGGAAAGTTTGACCCATGCGATTTGGGGTTTGGCGCGTAGCCAAAAAATTAATCGTATTCTGGTTGGCGCGGGCGAGCATATGGCTGTGATCCGTGCGGTTGAAACGGCAGGGGTGCCGTTTGACTTTATTCCACTGCATACAAATGGCTTGTTGAATCTGGCGGCGCTTGAGCGCCAGTTGGGCGAGGCTGACGCTGCTGGTGAGCGCGTTTTGGCGGCCGTGCAGCAAGTGAACAATGAAACCAGTGTTGTGCAACCGATCGATGAGATCGGGAATTTGATGTATGACAGCGAGCATTACTTGCTGGTGGATGGCGCGCAAGGCGCGGGCAAAGTTGAATTTTACTTTGATCCATCTCGTGCAGATTTTTATTCAGTTTCAGCGCATAAAATTGGCGGCCCGGCGGGTGTTGGCGCTTTGATCCTAAAACCGCGCGTGGATGATGTGCGCTTGATCCCGGGTGGCGGACAAGAGCAAGGGCGGCGAGGTGGCACTGAATCTGCTGCATTGATTGCAGGATTTGGTGTAGCGGCAGCGCAGGCAACAGAAAATTTCGCGCAGATGCCTCAGGGGCTGGTTGAGAAGGCGGAAAAAGGTTTGAAAGGCCTGTTTCCGCATATCGAGATTTTTGGTGCTGAGGCGCCACGTTCTGGATTTTCAAGTTCGTTTGCACTTCCGGGCATCAAGAACAACATATCTATGATCCAGTATGATTTGGCGCATATTGCGCTGTCGGCTGGGTCAGCATGTTCCTCCGGTAAAGTGTCGCGTTCGCATGTGCTGGATGCCATGCAGATTGATCCAGCACTGGCCGATTGTGCGTTACGTTTGAGCGTGGGGTGGAGCAGCACAGAAGCGGATATTGAGGCATTTCTATCTGCGAGCGCGCAGATAGCAGAAAAGTTTAAAGGCGATGATCGGGCACGTGCCTGACATGCCGCGATAGGGTTGATGAAAGAGAGGTCTTGCGATGGCTGCGGTTAAAGAAACCATTGATCAGGTCAAGGAAATTGACGTCGATAAATATAAATATGGCTTTAAAACCGATATCGAGATGGATATGGCGCCTAAAGGCCTGAATGAAGATATTGTACGCTTCATTTCTGCCAAGAAGGACGAGCCCCAATGGATGCTGGATTGGCGTTTGGAAGCATTCCGCCGCTGGCAGCAAATGGAATTGCCCGAGTGGGCGCGGGTTGATTATCCCGAAATCGACTTCCAAGACCTTTATTATTATGCCGCTCCAAAATCGACACCTGGGCCCAAAAGCCTAGATGAGGTTGATCCAGAACTGTTGGCGACATACGAAAAATTGGGCATTCCATTGTCCGAACAGGCTGTTTTGGCTGGCGTTGAAGGCGCGAAAGTGGCTGTTGATGCTGTGTTTGACAGTGTTTCAGTTGTGACCACCTTTAAAGAAGAGTTGGCCAAAGCTGGCGTGATCTTCTGCTCGATCTCAGAAGCGGTGAAAGAGCACCCAGAATTGGTGAAGAAATATCTTGGCTCGGTTGTGCCAACTTCAGACAATTTCTACGCAACATTGAATGCGGCTGTGTTCTCTGACGGTTCGTTTGTTTACATTCCAAAAGGCGTGCGTTGCCCGATGGAATTGTCGACTTATTTCCGCATCAATGAAGAAAAAACTGGTCAGTTTGAACGTACATTGATTATTGCAGAAGAAGGCTCTTATGTGAGCTATTTGGAAGGCTGTACGGCCCCAATGCGCGACGAAAACCAATTGCACGCTGCTGTGGTTGAATTGGTGGCGTTGGATGATGCTGAGATCAAATATTCGACCGTTCAAAACTGGTATCCAGGCGATAAAGACGGCAAGGGCGGCATTTATAACTTTGTGACCAAGCGTGGCGATTGTCGCGGCAAGAACTCAAAGATTTCCTGGACACAGGTTGAAACTGGTTCGGCCATCACATGGAAATATCCAAGCTGCATTTTGCGCGGTGACAATTCGGTTGGTGAATTCTATTCGATTGCGATTTCGAACGGCCACCAGCAAGTGGATAGCGGCACCAAAATGATCCATTTGGGCAAGAACACATCTTCCCGGATTATTTCCAAAGGTATTTCGGCTGGCGTTTCACAAAACACATATCGTGGCCAAGTTTCTGCCCATGCGAAAGCAACGGGCGCACGAAACTTCACCCAGTGTGACAGCTTGTTGATCGGCGATAAATGTGGCGCGCACACAGTGCCTTACATTGAAAGCCGCAACTCAAGCGCTGTGTTTGAACACGAAGCGACCACATCGAAAATCTCTGACGACCAGATGTTTTATTGTCAGCAACGCGGCCTGAATGAAGAAGAGGCTGTGGCGCTGATCGTGAACGGCTTTGTGCGCGAGGTGCTGCAGCATTTGCCAATGGAGTTTATGGCGGAAAGCCAAAAGCTGATTGGCATCAGCCTTGAAGGCAGTGTGGGCTAATGGGTTGGAGCACGATCATCATTGCGATCATTGCCGGGCTTGGCATGGGCTATGTCGTGGCGGGCCGCGTGAAGGCGGAAGAACCCGAAGGCTATAAAATTATTGGCGGTATTGCAGGTGTAATTGCCGCCCTGAGTGTTTGGCTGGTGATCACCTATATGTGGTGAGCAAAGCCTTTTGAAATTGACGCATAAGCGCCCATCTTGCGGGGCGAGAATTGAGGACATGAAATGACAACGCCAATTCTGGAAATCAAAAATCTCCACGTGAAAGTGGAAGAGGAAGACAAGCAAATCCTGAAAGGGGTTGATTTGACCCTACCTGCCGGTGAAGTGCATGCGATTATGGGCCGGAACGGTTCTGGCAAATCAACACTTTCATATGTGTTGGCGGGCAAAGAAGGCTATGAAGTGACCGAAGGCGAAATCTTGTTTATGGGCAAGGATTTGCTGGAAATGGAAGCCGATGAGCGCGCTGCGGCTGGCTTGTTTTTGGCGTTCCAATATCCGATTGAGATCCCTGGCGTTGCGACAATGACCTTTTTGAAAGCGGCATTGAACGCGCAGCGGAAAACACGCGGCGAAGACGAGCTGAAAATTCCTGAGTTCATGAAGCTTGTAAAAGACGCGTCTGCGCAGTTGGAAATCAAACAGGATATGCTGAAGCGTCCTTTGAATGTTGGCTTTTCTGGCGGCGAGAAGAAGCGTGCTGAAATCTTGCAAATGGCATTGATGCAGCCTTCGCTTTGCGTGTTGGACGAAACTGACTCTGGCCTTGATATTGATGCGTTGAAGATCGTTTCTGAAGGGGTAAACCATTTGCGCGATGCGAACCGCTCTATGCTTGTGATCACTCACTATCAGCGTTTGTTGAACTATATTGTGCCCGACCGTGTGCATGTGTTCTCTGACGGCCGTGTAGTGGAGAGCGGCGACCGCGAATTGGCGCTTGAGCTTGAGAAAAAAGGCTATGCCGAGTTTGACGGCACTGCTGCTTAATCCAACGCTGGAGCGAAATTCATGGAACAACATGTTGTGAAACTGACGGATGCCGAAAACCAGCTTGCGGATTTGTTGCAAGCGGCTGGTGCGGCGGACGCAAAAGCGTCGCTGACCGAACATGGTTTGCCGCATCGTCGGATTGAAGAATATCATTATACCGACTTGCGCACTTTGTTGCGCGAAGTCCCGGCTGAGCTGGCGAAAGCCAATGATGATTTGCCAAACAAACAATTTGATGGCTTTAGCCGGATTGTGATCGTGAATGGCAAATTGGTGCACGCTGATGCGATCGATGGGGTGGAAATCAAGTCTGGTGACGTATCTGCCACGGTTGGCAAAGACCAAATCATCAATTTGATGGACGGGTTTGCCCAAAGCCAAATTGAAATTTCGATTTCAAAAACACTCGATAAGCCGATCCACATTGCGCAGGTGCATGCGGGGGCGAACAGCGTTGCTGCCAGCAAGGTGAAGGTGACTTCAGCCGACGGCGTGGAAGCGACCATTATCGAGACATTTGAAGGGCAGAATGAGCGCGGCCTGCGGTTTGCAGACTTCGCCATGGACGTGGCGGCAAACGCGAATTTACTGCACATTCAGCTTGATCAGAATGGCAAAGATGCGCGTCAATTTGTGCAAAATTGCTATGATTTGCATGAATCGGCCAATTTGCGGACCTTTGTGACACACGCCAATTTCCAGCTTGGTCGCACAGATGTTAAGGCAGAATTTAAAGGTGAGGGCGCACATGCCGACTTTGCTGGTCTGACATTGTTGATGGACAAGCAGCATGGCGATTTCACGTTGAATGTGAACCACGCGGTGCCCAACACCACCAGCACAGAGAGCTTTAAGTCTATCGTGCGGGATCGTTCCAAAGCGATTTTCCAAGGTAAAATCATCGTGGCGCCGGATGCACAAAAGACAGATGCGCAAATGATGAGCCAAGGTTTGTTGCTGTCTGAACGTGCTGAAGTATTGGTGAAGCCTGAGCTTGAGATTTTCGCTGATGATGTGTTGTGCGCGCACGGGGCAACCTGCGGTGAGCTAGACGCGGATGCGCTGTTCTATCTGATGAGCCGCGGCATTCCACGTGCAGACGCAGAATCAATGTTGATTAAAGCCTTTTTGGCGGAATTGTTCGACGAAATCGAAGATGAGCAAATCCATGCCAAATTGGAAAACCGCGTGGATGCGTGGTTGGCAGCAGCGGAGTAGTTATGCTGGATCTTGGCAAAATTCGTGGTGATTTTCCCATTCTGTCAGAAGAGGTGAACGGGCATAAGCTTGTTTATCTCGACAGCGGGGCGTCTGCGCAAAAACCAAATCAGGTTTTGGAGCGAATACAGCACGCCTATGCCCACGAATATGCCAATGTGCACCGTGGATTGCATACGCTCTCCAATCGCGCCACAGAGGCGTTTGAAGATGCGCGGGCCAAGGTGCAGAAATTTCTCAATGCTGAGCGCGTGGAGGAAATTGTATTCACGCGCTCGGCGACAGAAGCGATCAATTTGGTCGCACAGAGTTTTGCCGGACCAAAAATTGGTGAGGGCGATGAAATCATCATCACCAAGATGGAACACCACTCCAATATCGTGCCGTGGCATTTTCTGCGTGAACGCCAAGGCGCAGTGATCAAATGGGTAGATGTTGCCGAAGATGGCAGCTTTGACTTAGAGGCCTTCGAGGCGGCGATTACGGATCGCACGAAAATGGTCGCTTTAACCCACATGTCCAACGTAATGGGCACCATTGTGCCGATCAAAAAAGTCACAGAAATAGCGCATTCGCGTGGTATCCCTGTGATGGTTGATGGGTCGCAAGGTGCGGTGCATTTGCCAGTTGATGTGCAGGATTTGGGCGTCGATTTTTATGTTGCCACTGGCCATAAACTATACGGCCCGACGGGCATTGGCGTACTTTATGGCAAATTTGATCGTTTGCTCGACACGCGGCCTTTCCAAGGCGGCGGTGAAATGATTGCCGACGTGTTTGAAGACAATGTGACCTATGCCGAACCGCCACATCGGTTTGAAGCGGGAACGCCGCCAATTGTGCAAGCCATTGGTTTGGGCGCCGCAATCGATTATATTGAAAGCATTGGCCGCGATAAGATTAAAGCGCATGAAGATGAAATTGGCGATTATGCGCGGCAAGAGCTTTTGAAAATCAACGCCTTGCGGTTGATTGGCGATGCGCCGGGCAAAGGGGCAATTTTCTCCTTTGCCATTGAAAATGTGCATGCGCATGATTTATCGACCATTTTAGATCGCTATGGCGTTGCGGTGCGGGCTGGCAGCCATTGTGCGCAGCCCTTGCTGAAAAGATTTGGCGTGACCTCTACATGTCGCGCCTCGTTCGCCCTATATAATGGGAAAGATGATGTAGATGCGCTTGTTGCCGCGATTGGCAAAGCGCAAACATTCTTTGGTTAGGAGAATATGATGAGCGATACAGAAGTGGCAGAAGCAGAGCAGCCCAGCCCGAATGCGGCGACAATTACTGCTGAGAGCTCGAACCTTTCTCCGGATGAAATTGAGCGCCTGACGGAGAATATCGTTGGGGCGTTGAAAACCGTCTATGACCCTGAAATCCCCGTCGATATTTATGAATTGGGTTTGATCTATAAGGTCGATCTGGATGACAACCGCAACATCACGATCGACATGACATTGACCGCACCTGGCTGCCCTGTGGCTGGCGAAATGCCCATCTGGGTTGAAAATGCAGTCGCCTCAGTTGAAGGCGTGCAGGATGTGAAGGTTAACATGGTGTTTGATCCACCTTGGGATCAGTCACGCATGTCAGAAGAGGCGATGGTCGCCCTGAATTGGTGGTAAAATGGCTTTGAAAATCATGAGCATTACTGAACGCGCTGCTGATGAGGTGAAGAGCATCATCGCCCAATCTGGTGATGATGACGTGGTTGGTGTGCGCGTGGGGGTGAAGAATGCTGGCTGCGCTGGTATGGCTTACACCCTCGATTATGTGAAGGAAGCAACGCCAGGCGACGACCATGTGAGCGAACATGGCGTGGATGTTTATGTTGACCCGAAAGCAACAATGTTTCTTTTGGGCACACAAATGGACTTTAAAGAAGAGTTGCTTGGCTCTGAATTTACATTCAACAACCCGAACCAAACCGGGTCTTGCGGCTGTGGCGAAAGCGTGATGCTTGAACCAGCCGACTTGAAGCAATTGGCTGAAGCACGGGCTTCAGCAAAATAGAGCTTCACAATTTCTATTGAAATTTAAAGGCCTTAGGCGACTTTTGGTTTGCGGAACTCTTCGTCAGTTTCGCAAATCACACGGTTACGGCCGCAGCGCTTGGCTGTGTAAAGGCAACCGTCAGCACGTTCGATCAATTCTGGAATTGATTCATCATGCCGGAATTGTGCTGCACCGATAGACACGGTGATCCGGCCCAATTTCTCATTGGTTGAACGCTTCAACAATTCTTTGGCGTGTACCGCTTTGCGGATTTTTTCGGCAATGAGACGGGCGCCACGAATATCTGTATCCGGCAAGATCGCTGCAAATTCCTCGCCGCCATAGCGGGATGCATGGTCGCGACCTTTGAGGTTTGATTTGAGCGTCATCGCCACAAGCCGCAACACTTGGTCACCAGTTTGGTGGCCATAATTGTCGTTAAAGGCTTTAAAGTGGTCGATGTCCATCATCAACAAGCAGAAGGTTGTGCCCGTATTCTTGCTGATTTCCAGCACCTGCTTAAGGCGCTGATCAAAGCTTTTGCGGTTTGCAATTTTGGTCAGCGGATCCAACATGGTTTCACGGCGGGCCGTGTCCAAATCCCGTTTCAGGCTGGAAATGTCTTGCTTAGACACTTTCAGTTTTTCTTCGAGATTTTTGTTGGCTTCCTGCATCTTGTGGGTTTCGGAAAGCAATTGCTTAGCCAAGATACGCAAAGCTGCTTGATCGACATCGCCCAGCAATTGCTGCTCGGCTTTGCCCAAAGAACCAGAATACCCCTCGGCAGTATCAATCGCGTCGTCCATGGCGCGATTAACAGCGTCAATTTTCGAGGACATTTCCTGCGAAACGCTTGTCAGCCGTGATTCTAGGTCTGATGGGTTGTCGAAAAACTCGCGATATACCTGCAACACATTTTCCATTGAAAGTGTGTTGTCTTCGCCCAATAGCATGTTGAGCCGCTCATTGAGTTGCTCGTTAATGCCCGAGGCATAGGTGTAACAAAGTTCGTAGAAGTGTGGATAGGGCGGAATCTTCGCGCGCTTGAGCATGCCCAAGGCGGCAAAAGAGTACTCAAGAGTACGCTGATAATCATGTTCAGATACAAGCATATCTAATTCCGAACCACACTTTGCGTTAATTGCAATTTGATGCAATTTCCCCAAAGCTTATTTACCCACAAGATGTTTCTACTGCGCGACCTATAAAGATTGCGTTAAAAAACAATCTTAGCTTGCACGCCGAACAGGCCGTAACAAAAAGGCTGGCACCTGGTCTGATTGACCAAATGGAACACGATCCTGATTGTCATTACCTGAACGTTTCTTGCGATTATTCTTTGATGATTTTTGCGATTCTGTCGAGGCGCTTTGCTGGCTTTTTTCAGCGTTATCAGTCGCTTGCTTCTTTTGGCCACGTGAGCGTTTTTGATTTTCGCTTCTTGGCTTCTCAGATTTTGCTTCTGAAGTTGCGTCTTTCGGCGCTTCTTCAACCTCGATAGATTTTTCAATCAATTTTTCAATCGCGCTTAGATATTTCTCGTCTGCTTTTGTAACAAGGCTAACAGCTTGCCCTGAACGGCCTGCACGACCTGTGCGGCCGATTCTATGCACATAATCTTCAGCATGGGTCGGCACATCGAAGTTATAAACATGGCTAACTTCAGGAATATCCAAACCGCGTGCGGCCACATCGCTGGCCACCAAAATTTTGATGGAACCAGATTTAAAGCCATCAAGCGTTGCCATGCGACTTTTTTGGTCCATGTCGCCATGCAAAGCACCTGCATTAAACCCGTGACGTTCAAGCGAACGGGTGAGGGTGGCGATATCGCGCTTGCGGTTACAGAAGATGATTGCGTTGTTTAGATCTTTTGCCGCATTGATTTGCGCGCGCAGGGCGGCGCGTTTTTCAAAAGGCTTGGACCCAACCTTCACAGCCTTTTGCGTAATGGTTTCGGCAGTCGAATTTTGCCGCGCCACTTCAACGCGCTCTGGGTTGGTCAAGAATTTGCTGGTCAATTTTGCAATTTCATCTGGCATGGTGGCGGAAAATAGCAGGGTTTGACGACGTTTTGGCAACAACGCGCTGACCCGTTCAATATCTGGCACAAAACCCATATCAAGCATACGGTCTGCTTCGTCGATGACAAAAATATCGACGCCTGTCATCAGCAAGCGACCGCGTTCAAAATGATCGAGCAGGCGGCCTGGTGTCGCGATCAATACGTCTGCGCCACGATCGAGCTTTTTATTTTGCTCTTCAAAGGAAACGCCACCAATCAACAAAGCCACTGTCAATTTGTGGTTTTTGCCGTATTTTTCGAAGTTTTCATGAACTTGAGCGGCAAGTTCGCGCGTCGGCTCCAGGATGAGCGTGCGCGGCATACGTGCCCGGGCGCGGCCTTTTTCCAACAAAGTCAACATGGGCAAGACAAAGGATGCTGTTTTGCCCGTACCTGTTTGCGCAATGCCCACAATATCTCTTTTCTCAAGGATATGCGGAATTGCTTTTTGTTGAATATCCGTAGGCTCACTGTAGCCTGCATCAGACACAGCGTTGACAACGGATTGGCTTAATCCAAGTTTTGAAAAATGTTCGCTCAAGTAAATACGTCCACTCTGACAGTTGTGATGGTCATGAATTTATTAGTGGCCCCGCGCACGAGACCATAACGACAATAACCGCTAAGTCAATGGGTTAATGGGAAACTTTCTTAACGGAACGCACCTGAACCGTCGATGAATTTAGATGTCGAGGTCGTCAACAAAGGCGGCATTTTCCTGAATGAACTGAAAACGCAGTTCAGGTTTATTGCCCATAAGGCGGTCAATACTGCCCTTGGTTTCTTCAAATTCACTTGCAACATCAATGCGCAACAGGGTGCGGGACCCTGGTTTCATGGTGGTTTCTTTAAGGTGCTGATAGGGCATTTCACCCAAGCCCTTAAACCGAGTGATTTCAACTTTGCCGCGACCTGTAAACTCTTCAGCCATCAGGCGGTCTTTATCTGCATCATCCTTTGCATAAAGGGTTTTTGCACCTTGGGTGATGCGATAAAGTGGCGGTACAGCCAAGAAAAGATGGCCCTCGCGAATGAGCTCAGGCATCTCTTGAAAGAAGAATGTCATCAACAGCGCAGCAATGTGGGCGCCGTCAACATCCGCATCGGTCATGATGATGATCTTGTCGTAACGAAGATCTTCGCTGCGATATTTTTCGCGTGTGCCGCAACCTAGCGCTTGCGCAATATCTGCGATCTGCTGGTTTGCTGTAACCTTGTCGCGCGTAGCGCCAGCGACGTTCAGGATTTTACCACGCAAAGGCAACACAGCTTGATTGGCGCGATTACGCGCCTGTTTAGCGCTACCGCCCGCTGAGTCACCCTCAACGATAAAAATTTCTGCACCTTGCGCGGCGCCTTGCGAGCAATCGGCCAATTTGCCGGGAAGGCGCAAGCGGCGGGTGGCGCTTTTGCGGTCGATCTCTTTTTCTTTGCGGCGGCGCAAGCGCTCTTCAGCGCGTTCAATGCTCCAATCCAACAATTTGCTGGATTGGTTGGGTGATGCAGCCAACCAGTGGTCAAATGAGTCACGTACTGCGTTTTCAACAATCTTGCTGGCTTCAGTTGTCGACAGCTTATCTTTTGTTTGGCCGACAAATTCTGGTTCACGGATAAAGGCTGACAATACGGCGCTACAGTTGGACAACACATCCTCTGCGGTGAGGATTGATGCGCGTTTATTGCCTGTGAGCTCCGCATAAGCCTTCATGCCGCGCAGGAGGGCCGCGCGCAACCCAGCTTCATGGGTGCCGCCATCTTGGGTGGGCACGGTGTTACAGTAAGAAGATACGAAATTGTCGCCAAGCGTAAAGGCGATGGCCCATTCAACTGAGCCATGTTTGCCGGCAGCGCCCGCGCGACCCGCGAAGATTTCTTCTACAATGCGGGTGCGGCCTTCAACACGGTGTTCCACATAGTCTTTAAGACCATTTGGAAAGTGCAGAGATTTTTTCGGCGGTACGTCTGTGCCTTCGACCAACTCTGGATCGCAGGACCAGCGAATTTCTACACCCGCAAATAAGTAAGCCTTGGCTTGTGACATTTCGAAAATGCGCTTGGGTGAAAACCGCGCTTTTTCGCCAAAAATTTGAGCATCGGGGTGGAATTTGATGGTGGTGCCGCGGCGGTTGCGCACTTCGCCTGCGCTTTCAATGCCGGTGACCGCCAAGCCGCGCGAGAACTTTTGTACATATAGTGTTTTGTCGCGTGCGACCTCGACGATCAAATCGTCAGAAAGTGCGTTCACAACGGAAACGCCAACGCCGTGCAAGCCGCCAGATGTTTCATAGGCTTTTGAATCAAACTTACCACCTGCGTGCAGGGTGGTCATGATGATCTCTAGGGTCGAGCGGCCGGGAAATTTAGGGTGTTCCTCAACAGGAATACCGCGACCATTGTCGGTGACGGCCAAATATCCTTCGGTATCCAAATGCACCTCGATGCGAGATGCATGGCCCGCGATGGCTTCATCCATAGAGTTATCGATGATTTCGGCGAAGAGGTGGTGCAGGGCATTAATGTCCGTACCGCCAATATACATGCCGGGACGCCGCCGAACAGGCTCCAGCCCCTCAAGAACCTCAATATCTTGTGCGCCATAGGATTTGTCATCCTTTGAAGCGCCGGGGAGAGGGGCGCTGCTTTTGGAAGCAGGTTTGCTGGGCGCGGATTTGCTCTCAGTGCTGACGCTGGCCGGTTTTTGGGAGTCGTTTTCTCCTTCTCCGCCGCCAAATGCTGAAAACAGATCGTCGCTATTGCTCATGTGGTGCCGCCTCGAATCATCTTGAATGCTTTGCTTACCATATTTGTTGGGATTGAGGGCTGGTCAATCGCTTCGCCCGGAAAATAACCAGATGCGCGCACTTATCGACGGATTTTCAACATCGATATGCAAATATTTTTTACTAAATTTTTTTATCCGCAAAAAATTGCGGTTTGGTGCTGCGACGTTTCAGAATGAGACCGATAAGTGGTTGATGCGGTTGCATTCAGCGGGTCGCATAAAGGATTGCTTAACTTTATCGCCGCTAAATCGCGGAAATTGTTGATAAATTCTTTCTGGCGCGTCAGCACTTTTTTAACAACGTGCTGCTAAAAATCTTTTCATACGGTCGAAGAGTTTGGAGTTCCCGTATGATTGTCAAAGCGAAAACCAGCGTATCCGGATCTTTTGCCGTGACAATATCCAATTGGATGGAGCAAGTCGGATTTAATAGTTTTGCGTACCGACTTGCCCAACTCCAAATGCCGCGCCAATTTGTTTCTCTGGCATTGGCAGCAATTTTCTTTTTCGTTTGATCTTGCCAAACACCCTTTCGTTTGAATAGTTTTTCTGCGTGAAGCAATGTTGCTTCCCCCGGAGGGCGATGGATTTGGCACATCAATATCGTTTATATTTCGGACCGCGTTGGGCCCTATTTCAATAAATGAAGTAGGGTGGGCACTGAGGTCGAAAAATCTTTGTGACTCGCTTTGGCGTGTCATCCGCACGGCGGATGATGCAGGACTATTGGCATGATGCCAGCAATATAGCGACGAAGATTATGACGGTATTACAATTTCAATCCATTAGTGCAGTTGCGCGCGAAACTCTTTTCCAAAATCTTGACGTGACTCTGAATAAGGGTGATTGCCTTGGCCTTGTGGCGGGCAACGGGCAAGGCAAAACCACATTGCTGCGGCAAATTGTGGGCGAGCTGGAGCCGCATAATGGTCAAATCATCACCTCACGTGGCACCAAGACAGCTTATATGCCGCAAGAACTGCCCGATGAGTGCCTTGAGATGTGCGCGCGGGATTATGTGTTGACCGCGATTGCACCCGAGGAGCGCGATTTTGAAGAATGGCGCGCAGATGTGGCACTCAATGATATGGGTGTTCCCTATGAATATGGAGCGATGAAGCTTGCTGAACTTTCGGGCGGTTGGCGCCGCCTGGTGATGTTGGCCAAACTATTTGCGGCTGAGCCCGATATTTTGGTGTTGGATGAGCCGACCAACCATTTGGATTTGGAGAAAATTTATCTGGTGGAGCGGGTGCTTAAATCGTTGCGCGGCAAGGTGGTGACGGTTCTCACCAGTCACGACCGCGCATTTTTGGACAGCGTGACCAACAGAACATTGTTTTTGCGCCCGGGTGAATGTCAGATTTTTGACGTGTCTTATTCTCATGCGCGGATCGCGCTTGAAGAGTTGGACCAAGCGGCACAGGACAAAGCTGAGCGGGACATGAAAGAGATCAATCGCCTGCGCGCTAATGCGGCCAAGCTGTTTAATGTGGGCACAAACAGCGGGTCGGACCTGTTGCAAACCAAAGCGAAGCAGCTAAAGGCGCGGGCGGCAAAGATTGAGGACAATATTGCAGACCTGCATAAAGATCGGCAGGGTGATGTGACTTTGGCCAATCGAGGCTCTCACGCCAAAGTGGCCATGAGTTTTGACCAATTTGTTGTGAAAGCACCGGATGATCGCAAGCTGTTTTCCATTGAAAAGCTATTTCATTATCAGGGCGATCGGATTGTGGTGTTGGCCGAAAATGGGCGCGGGAAAACTCAACTTATCAAGGCTGTGAAGCGTGCGCTTGATGGCGATGACGTGCCGGGAATTTGGACAACGCCGTCCAATGTTGTGGCGTACGCCGATCAAAATCTCGATATGTTGCCCGACAAGCAATCGCCCCTAAGCTTTATCACTGAGCATTTTGATGTGGGGGATCAGCGGGCCAAAGGGATGTTGGCCAATATTGGCTATATATATGAGCAGCAAAGCCAGCCCATCGGCCAATTGTCTTTTGGGCAGCGTACCCGCTTGCTGTTGTTGGCGTTGCGATTGACTGAACCGAATTTCTATTTGTTAGACGAACCAACAAACCATCTCGACATTCATGGACGGGAACAATTGGAGCGCGAATTGGTGGATCGTGAACCCAGCGCATTGGTGATTTCGCACGACCGACATTTTGTACGGGCGATTGCCACGCGGTTTTTCGAAATTGATGAGCGTTTGCGGCTGTTTGAAGTGGACAGTCCTGAGCCGTTCTTCGATCGATTGCGGGCAAAAGATCTGGCTGAAGTGGGTGGCTAACTCAATAAAATGCATCCACACCATGCGGGCAGGGTTGTCCGCATGGTGAAAGGCGCGTAAAACGCGCAGCAAGAATTTGATTAAGAGTGAGTGATTATGAGTGAAGCGAAGGGTCGGCCACTATTTTGGATTGCATCTTATCCCCATAGCGGTGATTTGGCAGTTCGTTCGTTTTTGCAACAGGCCGCAAAGATAAAGGGCTATCGTCCGAAAGAGCCAGCTAGCCTTGAATATATCAATCGTGATGTGCCGTGGGATACAGACGTATGGTTCTATCGCGAAGTGATCGGCAAGGCACCATCTGAAATGAGCGAGCAGGAAATTGCAGCGGCGCGCCCAAAAATTCATGATTACCTTTCGAAGAAATATCCCGGCTTGCCTTTCATCAAAACACACGCGGTTCGCGCTGAGTTTCATGGCCAGCCGAGCATAAACACCAAGGTTTCTGGCGGTGGTGTTTATTTGATCCGCAACCCGTTGAATTTGGTGATGGCATTTGCCTATGCGGCGAAAAAGAAGCCGCTTGATGCAATCAAGCTGCTGGCGACAAGCGAATATCGTCAACCAACCACAGCGCAAAACGCACTAGAGCCTTGGGGTTCATGGTCAGAAAATGTGCAAAGCTGGACAGAGCCCTCTTTGCCACAGGATCTGGTGTTGCGATTTGAAGAGTTGTTGAACGATCCACGCGCACAATTTAAGCGCCTCTCGGATCATATGGGGCTCGGCTTGGATGCGAAAGAGCTGAAAAAGGCGTCAGATGAAGCGATCAAAACGCTCGGCATAGAAGGCAAAAAAGCGTCTAACGAGCCTTGGAAAAAAGGACTTAGCCCAGCTTACGTTCGCTCGGTTCTCGAAGTTCATGCGCAACAAATGGTCCGGTTCGGTTACCTAACCAACGAGGTGCTGAATTTTGCGGAAGTGGATCGTGACATGGTACTGCGATCCTCTGCAGCCTTACGGCAAATGGAAGCGGCGAATATGAATGTCGCGCACTAAGTGCTGATGTTTTTCAGATTATGTGAAGGCCGGGGATTTCCCTGGCCTTTTTTGTTTTGCTATCGACAGCGATCAACGAAGAGGAAAGGAAGTCGGATAAGTGGGTACTTGCAGACCAATCTTTGGCAGCTAATATGTGAACTGGCAAGGCCGACGACTTTATCAAATAAATATATGTAGATGGCGGATGGCAAACAATAGGCAATCTAGGAAGAATAAATGTGCTTATTGCAATAATTATGGTGACCTTTGCATGTCACATGCAATTCCCAACGCATTTTTCCGATCAATTTCACGCGAAAGTTCGGGCAGTCCAATTGCGATACCTAAAGGAAATCGCCCTCTACATAGAACGCAAAACTCGGGCGCTTTTAGGTTGTTGTGTTCAAAATGTGAAGGCCATTTCAACAGGACATTTGATGCACCATTGATTAACGCGCTCAGATATTGGAATAAACAAATTCTGACGGATGGACTAGCCTATAGGTTTGAATTTTCTCCAAATCACATTGCACAGAGTCTAGCATCAATATTTTGGCGTGCATCGATGTCAGACAATCTTTTCTACTCAGATTCGAAACTGAACTGGGACCATCAAAACCAACTAAGAAGTTTGGTGGATTGTGGTCGAGAGGAGGTTTTACTGCTTTCATCCTGTTCAATAATGCGCGTTTGGGATTTTACGTCGCCTAGGGAAGGCGGTTTTACAGGCGAGGCCTTAGGCGAGATGATTGTACTGCCTACTGCTTATTTGGTCGGCTCGAAATCTAAGGGAAAACTCTCGAGGTTTGGATTTTCACTCGTAATTGAGGGGTTCCTATGTCATCTTGTTATGCCCAAGTTGCCATTTTCTACTAGGCGCAAAAGTGGGTTTTTAAGCCCCAAGAATAATAAGCTTCATGCACCACCTCAAAACATCTTTGAATATCATCCGCTTAGAGAAATGCTGATGTCGGCATATAGCAAACACCATGTTGGAAATTCAAGATTACGTTGAGTTCCTGTTCCCATGTGCCGTATTTTATATGGGATCATATCTTGGGACAGAATTGTGACAGTGCTGGCGGCCTGTTTGGCAACAAGTTATTCGCTCCCAATGTGTTCATCGATAGGAGAACCGACAAAATCCATGCCATATACTACATTACTCTTGCGCGGTGATCCGCACCACTTTGCCGCTGGCGTCGGTGAGGGCGAGGATTGAGCCGTCTTTATCGATTTCAATGTCGCGGACGCGGCCGAGTTCTGGGAGGAGGCGTTCTTCGCCTGTGATTGTGTCGCCATCCATTGTGAGACGGACGATGCCACCCGGGTTAAGGGAAGAGGCGACGATGTTGCCGTTCCATGCGGATAATTCTTCGCCAGTTTTAAAGGCAAAACCGCCGGGGGCGATGACGGGATCCCAATAATAGCGGGGTTCTGTGAAGCCTTCAGCGCGGGGTTGGCCGCTGCCGATGGGGCGGCCGCCATAGGTTTCGCCATAGCTGACGACGGGCCAGCCATAATTGGCACCAGCTTCCAACTTATTCAGCTCGTCGCCTCCACGTGGGCCGTGGCTCAAGAGCCAAATCTCGTCACTTTGCGGGCGAAGGGCGGCACCTTGCACATTGCGAACGCCTAAAGCGTAGATCGTATCGATAGCATCTGCTTGCCCGGCAAACGGATTGTCGCTTGGCGTTTCGCCACTTGGCGTTACGCGGATTATTTTGCCGTAGCTTTTGTCCAAATCTTGCGCGAATTCGCGTTCCTGCCGAGAGGAATGTTCGCCCGTGGTGATGTAGGCAAAGCCTTCATGGGGGATGATGCGGCTGCCATAATGCATCGGCGTTGGCGATGGGGGCTGTTGCACAAAGATGTCTTTAACGTCACTAAGGCTGCGCATATCTTGAGCTAAAACGGCGCGCGCGGCGGCAGTGGAGGATTTATTGCCGCCCATTGGTTTTGCATAGGTGAGGAAAATTACGCGGCTCGTGCTGAAATCTTCTGCCAATGCCACATCTAGCAGGCCGCCTTGGCGCACATTGTGCACATCTGGCACACCCGCAATTGGCGCATCGACCAATTCGCCTTGTGCCGTGATGTAGCGCAAACGCCCTTCACGCTCAGTGACCAAATATCCGCCATCAGGCAGCGTTGCGATGCCCCACGGATTGGAAAGTCCGGTAGCCACATCTTCCACATTGAGCGCGACATTGCTGGAGAGCAGCGGTGCTCGGGTTTGATTTTCGAAGGCCGGTTGAAATTCAGGCACATTTTTCGCGCCGCCATATTGTGCATTTTGGGCGCAAGCGGAGCTGGCGAGCACTGTGGCGAGAAGGGCGAGGGTGAGGGACTGGCGTTTCATCATGGTGCTCCTAGGTAACTGCGTTTCTTTAGAAACGAATGGCGCGGGCAAATAGTTTCAAATTATCGCGTTTTTGGATCAAATAGCTGTTTCTCTGCTATCATTGCAGCATAGTTTTGATGTGTTGATCTATTTGAATTTTTGAATTGATATCAGTCAATTTATGCGTCGCGATTTAATCTATGGTGAGGCATGGCAAATACGAAAGAAAAAGAACAGGCAAATGCTTACACGGTAAAGCAACTGACCAAGGTTTATGGTGAGGGCCGCACCGCTGTTCACGCCTTGCGCGGCGTTGATCTGGATATTGGCCGGGGCGAAATTGCTGTTTTGCTAGGTCCATCGGGCAGTGGCAAATCCACATTGCTGAACATTTTGGGCGGGCTAGACAAAGCGACCAATGGCGAAGCTTATTTTGGCGCGCAAAATCTGACAGAAATGAATGACCGTGAACTCACGAAATATCGTCGCAACCATGTGGGCTTTGTGTTCCAGTTTTACAATCTAATGCCGAGTTTGACAGCACGGGAAAATGTAGAACTGGTGACTGAGATTGCAGATCATCCGATGGCGGCAGAAGATGCTTTGCATCTGGTGGGCTTGGGAAAAAGGCTAGATCATTTTCCAGCACAGCTTTCAGGCGGGGAACAGCAACGTGTGGCGATTGCACGAGCTGTAGCGAAACAGCCGGATGTTTTATTTTGTGATGAACCCACCGGGGCATTGGACAGCGCCACTGGACGCGCCGTTTTGCGCGTTTTGCAAGATGTGAATGAAACACTGGGCACCACTGTCTTGATCATCACCCACGCGGCCGCCACGGCGGCCATGGCTGATCGAGTGATCAATTTTGCCGATGGCGCCATCCGCGATGTGGAGCTGAACGCACATCGTCTCGCTGCTGAGGAGATTGAGTGGTGAGACCGCTGCACGCGAAAATGACGCGCGATCTTTGGCGGATCAAAGGGCAAGCGCTTGCGATTATGCTGGTGATCGGTATCGGCGTGGCATTGCAGGTGATGATGACGGGGTTTGTCGCCTCGTTGACGCAAACGCGCGACGCCTATTATGAGCGGCACCAATTTGCGCAAGTTTTTGCGCCAGTGGCGCGCGCGCCTGAACATATTGCTCGTCAGCTGCACGATATACCGGGCGTGGCGGCGGTGCAAACTCGCATTTCGGGGGCTGCGCTGATTGATATTCCAGCGCGCGATATTCCGGTTTCGGCACGCATATTGTCTTTGCCGACACATGAAATGCGGCATCTAAATGAGATTCGCCTAACAGCCGGACGACGCCCAGACAGTGGGAAGGTGGCGGAAATTGTACTTTTGGACAGTTTTGCCACGGCCCACAATATTGTGCCCGGCAACCAGATAGACGTGACGTTAAATGGAGCGCGGCGGACATTTGATGTGGTGGGCACAGCGCAATCGCCCGAATTTATCTACTACGCCGCACCCGGCGAAATGATTCCTGATGATGCGCGATTTGGCGTGATTTGGATTGGGCGCCCTGCGTTGGCCGCGGCGCTTGATTTGGAGGGCGCGTTTAACGAGGCGCTGATGACTTTATTGCGCGGGGCGGTGGTTGATGCAGTTCTCGATGATGTGGATCGGGTGTTGGAACCTTATGGTTCGCCTGGTGCCTATGGCTTGGACGATCATCCATCTGACCGGTTCCTTGCCGAAGAAATTGCCGGGTTGGAGATATCAGCCAAGAATGTTCCGCCCGTCTTTATGTTGGTGGCGGCGTTTCTGCTTTACATCGTCACCAGCCGCACCATCCAATCTGAACGTGAAGAAATTGGCCTGATGAAAGCCTTTGGCTATACGGACATGGAAGTCAGCACCCACTATGTTCAGTTGGTGGTGATCATCGCGCTGGCGGGGGCATTGTTTGGGTGTTTGCTCGGCGTGGTCCTTGGGCGCGTAACCGTGCCTGTTTATACGACATATTATAAATTGCCGTTCTTGTTGTTCAGGCTGGAGCTTGGTTCATTTGCATCGGGAATTTTGACCAGTGTTGCAGTGGCCACATTGGGCGGCGCGTTCGCGCTGCGCCGCGTTTTTAAGTTAACTCCTGCGGAAGCAATGCGCCCAGCAGCGCCGCCGGACTTTTCGAAATCAGGGCAATTTGGTGCGCGTCTTATGGCGTTTTTGGATCAGCCATCGCGCATGGTGGTGCGGCGCTTGGTGCGACAACCATGGCGCATGATGTGCGCCGTGGCCGGCATTGCTGCGGGCATGGCGCTCAGCCTGTCAATGCTGATCATCTATGAAGGGTTTGATACGGTGCTGGATCGAACATTCAACGTGATCGACCGTTCGGATGCGACTGTAAGCTTTGTGCACAATGCGCCAGTGAAAACCATATTTGAACTGGAACGTTTGCAAGGTGTCACGTTGGCGGAGCCTGTGCGGAATGTTGCCGTCGTATTGCGGAACGGGCGGCGTAGCCATTCTGGCGCGGTAACGGGCCTTTCCCAAGACGCTCAATTGTTTCGGGCACTGGATTCCAGTGCAAAGCCCATTCGTTTGCCAAAAAATGGCATTATCCTTTCCACGCCTTTGGCAAACTTGCTGGAAGTTGGCATTGGCGATCTGCTGACTGTTGATTTTCGTGAAGGCAACCAAATGTTGGTGACCACGCGGGTTGCTGGCATCGCGGAAAGTTTGATCGGATCGCCTGCCTATATGGATATTGACGGGCTTAATCGGCTGATGACCGAGCCGTTGCGCGTGTCCGGCGCCTATATTTCCATCAGTGATGGCGCGGCCGATGATGTGTATGCGGCGCTGAAGGGGATGCCTTTGGTGGCTGGCGTTAGTTTGCGGCGAGAGGCTGAGCAAGCCTTTCAAGATGTGATGAATCAGGGGGCAGGGTTCTCTCGATTTATCATGGGATTTATGGCGTTCGCGATCACATTTGGGATCATCTACAATGTGGCGCGTGTCGCACAAGATGAGCGAGCACGAGACTTGGCCAGCTTGCGAGTCATGGGCTTTTATCGAGGTGAAACAGCTTTTGTTCTGTTGGGCGAGCTGGGTGTCGTGACCCTTGTTGCGTTGCCCATAGGCGTGCTGCTCGGCAGTAGCCTCACCACTCTAATTGCCGCTGGATTTTCCACGGACCTTTATCAAATACCCGTTGTTTTTGCCCCGAAGGCTTACGGCACCGCGATTGCGGTGGTTGTGGCGGCGGCATTTGCATCTGGTTGGTTGGTGTGGCGTGACCTTGGACGGTCCGACATCACGCTGGCCCTGAAGACAAGAGAGTAGAAACAATGCCAAAACGTGCAAAAATTTCGCGAAACCTGTTTATTGCAGCTGCTGCTGTGGCCGTCACGGCGACTATCGTGTTGACCATGATGCCCAAACCGACCGAAGTGGATTTGGGGCAGGTAACCCGCGGTGATCTTGCCGTAACGATCGATGAGGAGGGGCGCACTTTGGTGAGCGAAACCTATATCGTTTCCACACCGGTCGCGGGGCGGTTGTTGCGTGTGGAAATGCATACGGGCGATAGCGTGATCAAAAGCGAAACCGTGGTGGCAAAAATGCGACCAATCAATCCGGCAGTGTTGGACAGTCGCACACGCGAACAAGCGCTGGCTGCGGTGGATATTGCGGCAGCGGCGGTGCGCGTGGCTGAGGCGAATTTGAATGCGGCGATTGCGAGCGAGGAGCTGGCAGAAGCAGCGTTTATGCGGACCAGGTCACTTTCGGAACGCGGGGTAGAAAGCGAAGCGGCTTTGGAGCGGGCGGAAGGCAACCTCAGATCCAGCCGGGCAAACCGTGAAACTGCAGAAGCCGCGATTGCCATGCGGGAAGCTGAATTGGCGAACGCGCGCGCCAGCCTCAATGGTCGCGATGATATTGTTGGATTGGCGGAAGCGGATGGTGAGGTCCATGGCGATGAAATTCCGCTCTATTCGCCAATTGATGGGCGCATTTTGCGGGTGTTGCAAGAGAGTGAAACCACACTGCCTGTAGGCGCGCCGATCATGGAGATTGGCGATGTATCTTCTGACTTGGAAGTGGTGGCGGAATTGATCTCGTCCGACGCGGTGCAGGTGAGTGAAGGGGATCAGGTTATCTTGCGCGATTGGGGCGGTGAAGAAGATTTGCGTGGCAAAGTGAAACGTGTGCATCCATTTGGTGAAACCAAATATTCCGCGCTCGGCGTGGAAGAGCAGCGCGTACGTGTGGAGATTGATTTGCTTTCGCCAGTTGAAGAGCGTGAGGGCCTAGGGCACGGCTATCGTTTGGAAGTTGCTATAATTGTTTGGCAAGCAGACGATATTTTGCTGGTGCCTGCAAGTGCCCTGTTCCGCGAGAATGGCGATTGGTCTGTGTTTGTTGAAAAGGATGGCGTCGCCCAGCTGACGCAAATCGAAATTGGCCAGAGCAATGGGGTGTTGACCCAAGTGGTGAGCGGCATGGGAGAGGGCGACAAAGTGGTGCTTTATCCTTCCGCCGCGATTGAACAGGGCAGCAAGATTGTGCCGCGCACGGTCGAATAGAAATGAGATAATCTTCCTATGAGATAAAAAAAGAGGGCGCCGAAATGGCGCCCTAAGTTTTAGGTATTGCTACCTAGGGGATAGGAGTGAATTCCTATGAGGAATAATACATATCAAACTCAACTGGGTGAGGTGTGTGCTCGAAGCGAATAACCTCTTCCATTTTCAGCTCGATGTAAGCATCGATTTGGTCATCATCGAATACGCCGCCGGCTTTCAAGAAGTCACGGTCTGCATCCAAAGCTTCCAAAGCTTCGCGCAATGAAGCAGCCACAGTTGGGATTTCTTTCAACTCTTCAGCTGGCAACTCATACAAATCTTTATCCATTGGATCACCTGGATTGATTTTGTTTTTGATGCCATCAAGGCCAGCCATCAACAAGGCAGAGAATGCCAAATATGGGTTGGCCATTGGATCTGGGTAACGCACTTCAACACGCTTCGCTTTAGGTGAAGAACCGAACGGAATACGGCAAGACGCAGAGCGGTTACGCGCTGAGTAAGCCAACAATACGGGTGCTTCAAAGCCCGGAACCAAACGCTTGTAAGAGTTGGTTGATGGGTTTGTGAAGGCGTTTGTTGCTTTAGCGTGCTTGATGATGCCGCCAATGAAGTGCAAGCACTGCTCTGACAAGCCTGCATAACCGTCGCCAGCGAAGTTTGGCTTGCC
This sequence comes from Maritalea sp. S77, assembly GCF_049801075.1. Taxonomy (NCBI): domain Bacteria; kingdom Pseudomonadati; phylum Pseudomonadota; class Alphaproteobacteria; order Hyphomicrobiales; family Devosiaceae; genus Maritalea; species Maritalea sp. S77. Next base: position 171,993 of record NZ_JBNAGG010000001.1, read on the forward strand.
ATCTTTCCAGATAGACAAGTGGCAGTGCATGCCTGTGCCGTTATCGCCATAAACAGGCTTTGGCATAAAGGTTGCAGTTTTGCCATAGGCTTGAGCAACTTGGTGCACGCCATATTTGTAGATTTGAACCTGGTCAGCAATGCGGGTCAATGTATCGAATTTGATGCCCAATTCGTGCTGAGCAGACGCCACTTCGTGGTGGTGCTTCTCAACAGATACGCCCATCTCTTTCAACACAGTCAGCATTTCAGAACGCATGTCCTGCGCGCTATCCAAAGGCGGCACTGGGAAGTAGCCTTCTTTTTGGCTGATATGGTGGCCCATATTGCCAGCTTCGTAGCGTGTGTCTGTGTTGGTTGGCAATTCGATGTTATCGAGCTGGAAGCTGGTGTTGTATGGATCAGCTTTAAAGCGCACATCATCAAAGATGAAGAATTCTGGCTCTGGACCAACAACAACGGTGTCGCCAATGCCAGAAGACTTTACATATGCTTCGGCTTTTTTAGCTGTTGTACGTGGGTCACGATTGTATGATTCAAATGTTGCCGGCTCAAGAATATCGCAATTGATGGCCATGGTGGATTGACCGAAGAACGGGTCCATGTGCGCTGTTTCGTTGTCTGGCATCAATACCATGTCGGACTCGTTAATGGCTTTCCAGCCGCCGATGGAGGAGCCGTCAAACATAACGCCATCTTCGAACATGTCTTCATCGACAGCAGCAACGTCCATGGTTACGTGCTGAAGCTTGCCGCGTGGGTCGGTGAAGCGCAAATCAACAAATTGTACGTCTTCGTCTTTGATTTTTTTCAAAATGTCGTTAGCAGAAGTCATTTGATCTATCCTATTTCCCTTGACTGGGTTTGTTGTTCGACAGGTTGTATTTAGATGGCGTCGTCGCCGGTTTCACCGGTACGAATCCGAATGGCTTGGTCGATGGTGGAAACGAAAATCTTGCCGTCGCCGATGCGCCCGGTTTGGGCGGCATTGCGGATCGCCTCGACGGCTTCTTCCGCCATATGGTCGGCCACCACGATCTCGATTTTCACTTTTGGCAGAAAATCCACCACATATTCTGCGCCGCGATAAAGCTCGGTATGGCCTTTCTGGCGGCCAAAACCCTTCACCTCGGTAACTGTAATCCCCTGAAAGCCTGCGTCTTGAAGGGCCTCTTTGACCTCATCAAGCTTAAATGGCTTTACAATAGCTTCGATTTTTTTCACGAGACCGGTTCTCCATAAGGCTTGGTTCGTTTGCCCTTACTATGCATGTGCCGTGCCAGTTTTGGCATGAGGTCACAAATTGTTAAGAATCAAAGATTTAGCTGTGATTGTGCAAAAATTGGGCGCTAGGAATTTATATAACTTGCCTATTTTTTAGGCAGTTTGCCGCTTTTTTGTGCAGTTGGTGATTTGGCGATAAGTTTTTCACAGATAGAGTGTGTCGCCAGCATATCGGGGACAAAAAGGTGCTGTTCAGCAGGAAAAATTGAAGTTTTTCCATAATTAGAGCAAAAAAATCACGAAAGTGCTTTGACTGTTGTTGGCAATTGGGTTAGACCCAGCGCCGACTTCATCGCTGAGGGAAGTTATTGGCGGGTGTGGTGAAATTGGTAGACACGCTAGATTTAGGTTCTAGTGCCTCAGGCGTGGGGGTTCAAGTCCCTCCACCCGCACCATTCTTCCCAGCGAACATTGATCGATCGAATTAAAGAACGGGATTTTCCGCATGCAGGTTTCTGAAACCCTCAATGAAGGGCTGAAGCGTAAGCTTGAAATGAGCATTCCGGCTTCTGAGCTCAACGAAAAGCTCGACGCCAAATTGAACGAACTCAAAGACCAAGTGAACATCAAAGGCTTCCGTCCAGGTAAAGTTCCTTTCGCGCACTTGAAAAAAGTTTATGGCCGTTCTGTCATGGGTGACGTGATTCAAGAGACAGTGAACAGCGCTGTTCAGTCTTCTTTGACCGAGCGTGACGAAAAAGCTGCCGCGCAGCCAGAAATCAATTTTGGCGAAGACGAGTCAGTTTTGAACGAAGTTTTCGAAGGCAACAAAGATCTCGATTTCTCAGTTGCATATGAAATTTTGCCAACTGTTGAATTGATGGACTTCAAAAAGATCAAAATTGAACGTCCTGTTGTTGAAGCTGACGAAAAAGAAATCGACGAGCAGTTTAACGCTGTTGTTGACCAAAATCGTCCTTTCGAAGCTAAAGACGGCAAAGCTGCCGATGGCGACCGTGTAACAATGTCTTTCTTGGGCAAAGTTGATGGCGAACCATTCGAAGGCGGCCAGTCTGATTCTACACCATTGGTTATTGGCTCTGGTCAATTTATCCCAGGTTTTGAAGAACAGCTTGTTGGCCTGAAAAAAGGCGATAAAAAAGTTGTTGAAGTGAAATTCCCTGAGGAATATCGCGCTGAGAACTTGGCTGGCAAAGACGCAACGTTTGACGTTGAAGTGTTTGAGGTGGAAACACCTGCCAAGGTTGAAATTGATGATGAGTTCGCCAAAACACTTGGTTTGGAATCAATCGCGCAATTGCGTGAGATGATTGCTGATCAACTTAAAGGCCAGCTTGACGGTTTGACCCGTCGTCGCGTTAAGCGCGAAGTGTTGGACGCTTTGGATGATGCGCACAAATTTGACGTGCCTGAGCAATTAGTTGACCTTGAGTTCAAAGGCATTTGGGACCGCGTGATGCACGATATCGAGCATCATGGTCGCAGCTTTGAGGATGAGGGCACAACTGAAGAAAAAGCACGCGAAGAATATCGCGGCATTGCTGACCGTCGGGTACGTTTGGGCCTCGTAATTGCTGAAATCGGCAACAAAAACGAGATCGAAGTGACCGAAGAAGAGCACCAAAAAGCTTTGATCGCGGAAGTTCAGAAATATCCTGGCCAAGAGCAGCAGGTATACGACTATTTCCGCAACAACCAGCAAGCTTTGGCTGGCCTTCGCGCACCAATCTTTGAAGACAAAGTTGTAGATTACGTGATTGAATTGGCTGACGTGACTGACAAAACAGTGACGAAAGACGAGTTGATCAAGCTGGTTGAAGAGAGCGAAGAAGAAGATCTCGAGCCTCACAACCACGACTAATATCTTCCCAAAGATATGGTTTGAATGAATTAAGGTCGCCTTCGGGCGACCTTTTTTGTTTTTCCAATTGTTAAAAATGTGCAAAATTCAGAATGTCTTATAAGATATTCTATGTTTGACATCGTTCAGGGGAGGTAATCTTGTCAGATCTATCTAAGAATTGGTTGATTTTGTTCATTCTAGGCTGCTTGTCCGTTTTGGCGGGCATATTGGCTTTGTTTAATCCTTTTGGCGCCACGTTGGCGGCGGAACTATTGGCCGGCTGGTCATTTTTGGTGATTGGTGTTGCCCAAATCATCAACGCATTTCGTGAAGAAGAATGGGGCGGTCGGCTTTGGACGATCCTATTAGGGGTAGTCGCCTTGCTTGCTGGGATCAGTTTGGTGATGAACCCGCTTGCCGGAATTATCACGCTGACAGTTGTTTTGGGCGTGATGTTCCTTGTTTCAGGGATTTTCAAACTCATTGTTGGCTTTCGGGTGCACGACAATATGTTGAAATGGGCCGTGATCATTTCGGGTATCATTTCTATTTTGTTGGGGTTGATGATTCTCAGCAATTTCCCAGGTTCAGCTGTGGTCGCTTTGGGCGTGATGCTTGCGGTTGAGCTTTTGAGCAATGGTGTAACAGCAATTGCTTTGGCTTGGTCGCGCAAATCAGGCGGCGTTCACGCCTCTGCCTAACTCAATTAATGGTTTCGCGGCTAAAATGTCGCGAGACCAATTTTGCTGTTTTGGATAGAAATCCATCGACTTGCTGTGTCAGACTGAAGAGATGACACAAGAATCACACGCAATTTTGCTTACACTGGCGCAAATGGCCGAAGCGGATCGCTTGGCTATTCAAAAGGGTGTGCCCGAATTTGAGCTGATGCAAAATGCCGGGCAAGTGGTGGCCGACTATATCACGAACCGTTTCCAAAAATGCCGTGTGGGTGTTTTGTGCGGCCCCGGCAATAATGGTGGCGATGGCTTTGTTGTGGCGCGGTTGCTGCGTGATGCTGGTTGGTCTGTCAAACTAACATTTTTGGGTGCGCGTGAGAAAATTGGCCAAGCGGCGCGTGAGCATTTAGATCTATGGGGGCGGGATGACAGCCCTGTAAACGATGTGTTGGAAGAATGTGACCTGTTGATCGACGGACTATTTGGCGCGGGTTTGGATCGAGATATTGTTGGTACGTTTGCCGAACTTATCAAGCGCATGAACCGCACACACAAGCCGATCGTGGCGATTGATATGCCGAGTGGCATTGATGGAGCGACAGGAAATGTGCGCGGCGTTGCTGTGCGGGCTATGGCCAGTGTGAGTTTTTTTCGACTAAAGCCGGGGCATGTTTTGCTGCCGGGGAAAAGATATTGTGGCGATGTGCATTTGGGGCAAATTGGCATTCCGGATTCAGTGCTCGCCAAGATTCCGAGTCAGCTTTGGCAAAATGGACCCTCATTATGGACTGTGCCGCCCTATGGATCCGAAGGGCATAAATATAGCCGCGGCCATTGCATGGTTTTGTCTGGGGACGCCTTAAGCGGCGGCGCGGCGCGGTTGAGCGCGATGGCAGCGTTGCGGGCAGGTGCGGGGCTTGTTTCGCTTTTTGGCGCGCGCGAAGCACTGACAGCGCAGGCTCCGCATGTGACTGAAATCATGTTAAAGCCCGCGTCAATTGACGAGCTGCTGGCTGACGCGCGCAATAATTGCTTTGTGTTGGGGCCCGGCGCAGGCGTGACGGATGAATTGCGCAGGCAAGTTCTTGCCGTGATTGAGGCTGGACGCGCCTGTGTGTTAGATGCTGATGCGCTAACGGCGTTTGAAAGTGATCCAATGTCATTGTTCAACCATATTCATCAATATGGTGCGGGCAAGGTTGTGTTGACGCCCCATCCCGGCGAGTTTGGCCGTTTGTTCGGCGCGAACGACAAAGGCGTTGGCAAAGTTGAGCTGGTGCGAGATGCGGCTCAATTAAGCGGGGCGCAAGTTCTTTTAAAAGGGGCTGATACGGTGATCGGGGCACCCGGTGGGCGGGTGGTGATCAACGCAAATGCGCCGGCCATTCTGGCGACGGCGGGTTCTGGTGATGTTTTGTCGGGGATAATTGGCGGCATGCTGGCACGTGGCATGAGCGGATTTGATGCGGCGTGCGCAGGTGCCTATATACATGGTGCTTGTGCGCAACGATTTGGAAAAGAAGGATTAATCGCTTCAGACATTGTGGCGCAGTTGCCAGATGTGTTGATGGCAGTGGCTGAATAAATTAACTGTGACTTGAATGACTTGGTTTTAGGGCCTATCTCCCGGCTTTACGCTAAGTTAAGACTGGATCATATCTGATCGAAACAATCGATTCGATTGCAAAGAAGGTGGAACGTATGAAAGATCCGATGGATATGTTGACCAACACGCTGGTGCCAATGGTTGTGGAGCAAAGCAACCGTGGGGAGCGTTCTTTTGATATTTACTCGCGCTTGTTGCGCGAGCGGATTATCTTTGTGACCGGACCGGTTGAGGACAATATGGCGTCGCTTATTGTGGCGCAGTTGCTGTTCTTGGAGAGTGAAAACCCCAAGAAAGAAATTGCGATGTATATCAATTCGCCCGGTGGGGTTGTGACTGCTGGTTTGTCGATTTATGACACCATGCAGTTTATTCGCCCGAAAATCTCTACTCTATGTGTGGGGCAGGCGGCGTCTATGGGCTCACTGTTGTTGGCCGCAGGCGACAAGGGTATGCGCGGCGTGTTGCCAAATGCTTCTGTGATGGTTCACCAGCCTTCTGGCGGCTATCAAGGCACGGCAACTGACATTTTGATCCATGCGAAGCACACAGAAAATCTCAAGCGTCGCTTGAACGAAATCTACGTGCAGCATACCGGCCAAGATTACGACACGATTGAGCAAGCGCTAGAGCGCGACAATTTTATGTCTGCTCAAGAGGCCAAAGAGTTTGGTTTGGTCGACAAGGTTTACGAAAAACGCGCGGTTCCTGGCGAATAGGGCTTGTGCGTGAATAGGCAAATGGCGGAAAAATGACACATTTGGTGCCTAATCCGCGATTTGCGCAAGGAAAAGAGAAAAGCTAAGCTATCAAAAACGCTTACGGTTTGTTTATTTGCAGATGATAGCGTTTTAGAAATATGCTGGTGAAAGATGCACATTCAGGAGTGCTTTGATGACAAAAGATAACGGTAACGGCGACAGCTCAAAAAATACGCTTTACTGCTCATTCTGCGGTAAATCCCAGCATGAAGTGCGCAAGCTAATTGCCGGACCTACCGTTTTTATCTGCGACGAGTGCGTTGAATTGTGCATGGATATTATTCGTGAAGAGAATAAATCCTCCACAGTAAAATCCTCAGATGGCGTTATGGCGCCTGCAGAGATTTGTGATGTGCTGGACGATTACGTGATCGGCCAAGCGCGCGCAAAGCGGGTTTTGTCCGTTGCGGTGCACAACCACTATAAGCGTCTGAACCATGCGACGAAAAATCAGGACATTGAGTTGGCCAAGTCCAACATCTTGTTGATTGGTCCAACTGGTTGCGGCAAAACCTACTTGGCGCAAACCTTGGCGCGCATCATTGATGTGCCGTTCACCATGGCGGATGCAACCACACTGACCGAAGCTGGTTATGTGGGCGAAGATGTTGAAAACATCATTCTTAAGCTATTGCAGTCTTCTGATTACAATGTTGAGAAAGCCCAGCGCGGCATCGTTTATATCGATGAGGTGGATAAGATTTCCCGTAAATCTGACAATCCATCGATCACACGCGATGTTTCGGGTGAGGGCGTTCAGCAGGCATTGCTGAAAATCATGGAAGGCACAGTTGCCAGCGTTCCACCACAAGGTGGACGTAAGCATCCGCAGCAAGAGTTTTTGCAAGTGGATACAACCAACATTCTGTTTATTGTTGGTGGTGCTTTTGCCGGCCTTGAAAAAGTGATTGCCGAACGTGGCGAGCATAGCTCCATTGGCTTTGACGCCGAAGTGAGTGATCCGAAAGACCGCCGCTTGGGTGAAGTCTTTGCCGAAGTTGAGCCAGAGGATTTGGTGAAGTTCGGTTTGATCCCAGAATTTATCGGCCGTTTGCCTGTGATCGCGACTTTGGAAGATTTGGACGAGGGCGCCCTTGTGCAGATTTTGACCGAGCCGAAAAATGCGCTTGTTCGCCAATATCAACGTTTGTTCCAAATGGAAGATGTTGAATTGACTTTCCATGATGATGCATTGAGCGCCATTGCCCGCCAAGCTATTGAGCGGAAAACTGGTGCACGTGGCTTGCGTTCGATCATGGAAGGCATTTTGCTCGACACAATGTACGACCTTCCATCGCTTGAAGGTGTGGAAGAAGTTGTGATCAGTGAAGATGTGGTTGAGGATAAGGACGCACGTCCCCTCTATATCTATTCTGACCGCAAAGAAGAAGAGCTGGAAGCCGGCGCGTAAAGTTTTGTGATTTGGCCCTACAAGCACTTGTAGGGCCGTCAAAACTTCCTATCTAATAGTTTCAATGAGTCTTGGTGCGTCCTTGCTTGGGCGTGGCCATTTGCGTGACCCATTGTCGGTCCAGAACAGGTTTGGTTTCGCCGCAGTTATTGGGAAATCAAATCTGGTTGATGAAAGGAATTTTTATGTCCGAATCCAAGACAACTGAACTTGATTTGGCTCCAGGCGAAAGCCGGGTTTACCCCGTTTTGCCGCTGCGCGATATTGTGGCCTTCCCCGGCATGATCGTGCCGCTTTTTGTGGGACGGGAAAAATCAGTCAAAGCGCTCGAAGAAGTGATGCGCGACGACAAAAATATTTTGGTTGTGACACAGAAAAGCGCTCAGGAAGACGATCCGTCACCGGAGGACGTTTTTGATGTGGGCACAATCGCATCTGTGTTGCAATTGCTCAAACTGCCCGACGGCACTGTTAAAGTGTTGATCGAAGGCTTGTCACGCGCCAGCATTGAAGAGTTTGTGCGCACAGACGATTATTATGAAGCCAAAGCAACCGCGATGGCAGCTGACGACCATGATGAGGTTGAGGCTGAAGCATTGGCGCGTTCTGCGATCAATGAATTCGAAAATTACGTCAAGCTGAACAAGAAAGTGTCGCCAGAAGTGGTGGGCGCTGTGTCTCAGATTGAGGATCATTCGAAACTTGCGGACACGATCGCATCGCACTTGGCTGTGAAAATCCAAGACAAGCAAGACATTTTGTCGATTACTTCCGTGCCAGGCCGCCTAGAGCGCGTGCTGGAATTGATGGAAGGCGAGATCGGCGTTCTACAAGTTGAAAAGCGTATCCGCACCCGCGTGAAGCGGCAGATGGAGAAAACCCAACGCGAATATTATTTGAATGAGCAAATGAAGGCCATTCAGAAAGAGTTGGGTGATTCTGAAGATGGTACGGACGAGTTGACAGAGCTTGAGGAGCGCATCAAGAAAACAAAATTGTCGAAAGAAGCGAAGGATAAGGCCAAGGCGGAGCTGAAAAAGCTCAAGGCCATGAGCCCAATGTCGGCCGAAGCGACAGTTGTGCGCAATTATCTTGATTGGTTGCTCGGTTTGCCTTGGGGCAAAAAATCCAAAATCAAACGCGATCTGAACTTTTCGCAAGCGGTTTTGGATGAGGATCATTATGGGCTTGAGAAAGTCAAAGAGCGGATCATCGAATATCTTGCTGTGCAAAGCCGCACGGGCAAGCTGAAAGGACCGATTCTTTGTCTTGTTGGCCCTCCAGGTGTTGGTAAAACGTCGCTCGGTAAATCCATTGCGAAGGCCACCGGGCGTGAATTTGCCCGTATGTCTTTGGGTGGCGTGCGCGACGAAGCAGAGATTCGCGGCCACCGCCGGACTTATATTGGTTCAATGCCCGGCAAAGTCGTTCAGTCCATGAAAAAGGTTGGCAAATCCAACCCGATGTTCTTGCTCGATGAAATCGACAAGATGGGCATGGATTTCCGTGGCGACCCAAGTTCTGCATTGTTGGAAGTGTTGGATCCGGAACAAAATAACAGCTTCTCAGATCATTATCTGGAAGTGGATTTTGATTTGTCGGATGTGATGTTCATCACAACAGCCAATACGCTCAATATTCCCGGGCCGTTGCTCGATCGGATGGAGATTATTCGTCTTTCTGGTTACACAGAAATCGAAAAGATGGAAATTGCCCGTCAGCATTTGATTCCTGATGCAATTAAAGAGCATGGCTTGGAATCATCTGAGATCGCGTTGCCGGATAAGGGGCTCGAATTCCTGATTCGTCGTTACACCAGAGAAGCTGGCGTGCGTAATCTGAAGCGCGAAATTGCGAATCTGATGCGCAAGGCGGTCACCGAGTTGATGATAGACGACAAAAAGAAGTCCATTATGCTCGATGTGGAAAAAGTCGAAGAATATTTGGGACCACCAAAGCACCGCTATGGTGAGATTGAACTCGACCCACAGGTTGGCTTGGTTACAGGCTTGGCTTGGACACAAGTGGGCGGCGAAATGCTGACTATTGAAGGCGTGATGACCCACGGTAAGGGCAAAATGACCGTTACTGGCAATTTGAAGGACGTAATGAAAGAATCAATTACGGCCGCGGCGACTTACGTGCGCTCGCGTGCTGTAGATTTTGGCATTGAACCGCCAAAATTTGATTCGCATGACATTCACGTGCACGTGCCAGAGGGCGCGACACCAAAAGATGGTCCTTCTGCTGGTATTGGCATGGCCACAGCCATTATTTCAGTGATGACAGGGATTCCTGTGCGTCACGATGTGGCGATGACTGGTGAAATTACACTTCGTGGCCGGGTGTTGCCGATTGGCGGGCTAAAAGAGAAACTTTTGGCGGCGTTGCGCGGGGGAATCAAAAAAGTACTGATTCCCGAAGAAAATGTGCGTGATCTGACGGAAGTGCCTGACATTGTGAAAGAGGGACTAGAAATTGTCCCTGTGAAGCAGATGGAAGACGTACTTCAGCACGCTCTGGTTGAAGTGCCAGAGGCGATTGAGTGGGACTTTGAGGCCTATGCCGCCAGCAAAAAAGCTGAAAAAGGCGAGGGTGTCCCGGTGATTGCGCACTAGGGTTTTCCACAATTTGAGTCACTGGGAGCGGAAAAGGAGACTTTTCCGCTCTTTTTTTGCCTAAAAACAGGCTGAAGTGGCCGGATTTCCTTGCGTTTGGCAAAGAATCGTCAAAAGGTTCATGGCGTATTGCCCGACAATAGTAAGACGGGCCAAAAAATGAGGATGGACTAATGAACAAAAATGATTTGGTCGCTGCAACAGCGGAAAAAGCTGGTTTGACAAAAGCAGATGCCGCAAGCGCAGTAGACGCTGTTTTTGAAGCAATTACCGGCACATTGAAAGACGGCGGTGAAGTACGTCTGGTGGGCTTTGGCACATTTGCGGTTTCACACCGCAAAGCCACAAAAGGCCGTAACCCAGCTACTGGCGCTGAAATTGATATTGCAGCGACAAACGTACCTAAATTCAAGCCTGGTAAGCAGCTCAAAGACGCTGTGAACTAGTCTAAGCAAATTTTTTTGCATTTTTTTGAAGGTCTCGGTGAAAATCGAGACCTTTTTTGTTGACGGGGACGAAAGAACACCTTAAACGATGCATCACCAAACGGGGGCGGTTAGCTCAGCTGGTAGAGCGCTTCGTTTACACCGAAGATGTCGGGAGTTCGAATCTCTCACCGCCCACCATTATTTGGTCCTTGTCGTGGTTCGGCAGCGTTGACAAAAAGAAATTATTTCTCTTTGAAAACAATGTCATAAAGATTGAAATCGGCGCTTGACATCATGTGCCAATCAGTTTTAAACCACGCGCACTCTTTGACGAGAACTTTCTCTTTAAAGGGGGTGTAGCTCAGTTGGTTAGAGCGCTGGCCTGTCACGCCAGAGGTCGCGGGTTCGAGTCCCGTCACTCCCGCCATTTTTCCAAAAACTGGTGGCCACGGTTTGCACAAGTTGCACTATGTTGCATTTGTGCAACGCACCCTCAATTGACTCTTTTTAAACAGAAGCGTAATTTTGCCTCTAGTTAATCAAGAGGGCAGGGTTACTAATGATTAAATCTATGTTTTTGGCGACGACCATCGTTGCCGCCGGGACAGTTAGCACTTTGGCTGCTGATCCGATTGTCTATCCAACTCCGACCGTTACATCCTCCGCATTCGATTGGGAAGGATTCTATGCTGGCGTCGGCGCGTCCGGCGCAGGTTGGTCAAACGCTCTTACAGTTACAACAATCGATGCAATCATCGGTGTTAACTTTGTAAGTGGTGACTACCTTTACGGTTTAGAGGGCTTGGTCGGCTATGCGATTGATAGCAGTTCTGCGACAGGTCATGAGTTTGCGGCAGACGCTCGCATTGGTTATCTGATATCTCCAGAAGCTGTGATTTATGCCTCAGCCGGCGTGGGGTATATGAGTTTACCTGACGAATTGTTTGGTACGATAGGTGCTGGTGCTGAATTTGCACTGTCTGATGACGTCTCACTTGATTTTACTTATGAGCATTGGCGTGGCAATTCATTCTCAGCAAATCGCTTTGATGCCTCTGTCAATTGGCACTTCAACTAAGCCGTTTTAATCGAACGTTGCCACGCTCGCTTTAATCTAGCTGGAGGAGAGCGTTGGGAAAATAAAAGCAGGAGATTGTTATGAAAAAAGTATTGATCGGCCTTATGGCGCTCGGAATTGCGAGTAGCCCGGCTTTAGCTGCTGATCCGATTGTTTATCCAACGACATCGCCAGTGGTAACATCTTCCACATTTGATTGGGATAGGTTTTATCTCGGCCTAAGTGTTGGCAGCATGAATGACGGGGCACAATATTTTGGCTTCGGCGGACTTGCTGGCCTGAATATGCAATCTGGCGACTGGGTATTTGGTCTAGAGGTGCAGGGGTCAGCCTATTATGACGGTGGTACCTATACAGGCGCGCTTTACGACGTGTTCGGTCGTGCAGGTTATCTGGTCGCTCCGGAAGCTCTGCTATATGCATCTGGTGGCGTTGTCTTCAATGGCACTGGCGACACATTCGCTGGAATTGGTGGCGGTATTGAATTTGCCGTACATGACGACGTAACATTTGGTGGCGAATATACCTACATCACAGATGGTGGCGGTGCGACTGGACACGTATTTGACGCAAAATTGCGTTGGTACTTTAACTAAGTCCTTCAGACCTAGACAGCACGCGTTTGATGTCACGCCGCGTTTGGCGGTGTGGCATTTTTACACTTTGTTATCCATGAATCTCTTTTGCCACATTTCAGACTAAATGCGGTCATCTTTTGCCTGTAGTTTCGAGACTCAGGTGTTAGGGGTTTTTCGCGCGCTTTTCTGCGCGAAGATTTTTAAAAATTTGTCGGAACAATCTGGTTCGTCATTGCGTTTTAAAAATTGAAACCTATATGCCGAGAGTAACGCTTAAGAGAGCCATGGAGGCAACTATGAGCATTTTGAAGAAAATTTCCATTGCGATGCTGGCATCAGCAGCAATGACGGCAGGCGCGTCCGCAGCGGACCCTGTGATTGATTATACACCAGCACCTGCTCAACCTGCATATTCTGATCCTGGTTTTGACTGGAATCGTTTCTATGCTGGTGTAAACGGTGCATATGTAAATGCGGCATCAGACGTTTGGGGCATTGGTGCTCTTGCTGGTATGAACACACAGTTCGACCAAATGGTGTTTGGTTTCGAAGTGTCAGCACAAGCCAACTATGACGGCGGCACATATTATGGTGCTCAGTATGACCTAACAGGTCGTGCCGGTTACTTGGTATCTGACGATGTATTGCTTTACGGTGTTGGTGGTATCGGCCATCACTTCGGCGATGCGGTTGGTATTGCTGGTGCCGGTATCGAGTTTGCCGTTTCTGACGATGTGACCATTGGTTCTGAGTACAACTGGTCATTCACAGACATGGGCACTTCAAGCCACGCAATCGACGCAAAAGCACGTTGGTACTTCAACTAGGTTGAAGCTACTCAACAAAGTGTTTGATAGAGCGCTCCTTCTTGGGGCGCTCTTTTTTTTATGACTAAAAAAATCAAGTTTTTAAAACTATTTACGCTAGCTGCCATATTTGGTTTGAATGGTGAGATAAATTAAAATTTTGAAGTTAAAGCCCTTGAAACGAGTATGGTGTTGGCGTAAGCCGTACCAAATCGAAGTTTCGGCTCAAAAGTTTGAGTCTGGCTTGTGACAAATTCTTTGGCTGAGTATCAGCTGTCAAAAAAGGCAAGGCAATTATGACCGAATTGCTCTCTCAGTATCTGCCCGTGATCATTTTTGTTGGTTTATCCGCAGTGATCGGTTTGGCACTTTTGGTTGCTCCATTCATTATCGCTATCAAACGTCCGGATCCTGAAAAGGTTTCTGCGTATGAATGTGGTTTTGAAGCATTTGATGATGCGCGGATGAAATTTGATATCCGCTTTTATCTGGTGGCAATCTTGTTCATCATTTTTGACCTTGAGGTTGCATTTCTCTTTCCGTGGGCAGTCGCCTTCAAAGATGTTGGCTGGTTCGGCTTTTGGGCCATGATGATCTTCTTGGGTGTTTTGACCATTGGCTTTATTTATGAATGGCGCAAAGGGGCATTGGAATGGGATTAGACAATAATTCAACATTGGTTGCACCGCAGCCAAAGGGCATTATCGATCCCAAAACCGGTAAGCCAATCGGCGCGGATGATCCGTTCTTTCTCGATGTAAATGACCAGTTGGCCGACAAAGGCTTTTTGGTGACGGCGACTGATGACCTAATCAATTGGGCGCGCACCGGGTCTCTGATGTGGATGACATTTGGTTTGGCATGCTGCGCTGTTGAAATGATGCACATGTCTATGCCGCGTTATGATGGCGAACGCTTTGGCTTTGCGCCGCGTGCTTCCCCGCGCCAATCTGACGTGATGATTGTGGCTGGTACATTGACCAACAAAATGGCGCCTGCATTGCGCAAGGTTTATGACCAAATGCCTGAGCCACGCTATGTGATTTCCATGGGCTCATGTGCCAATGGCGGTGGCTATTATCACTATTCATATTCTGTGGTGCGCGGTTGTGACCGTGTGGTGCCTGTCGACATTTATGTGCCGGGGTGCCCACCAACAGCAGAAGCTTTGCTTTATGGCGTGTTGCTGCTGCAAAAGAAATTGCGCCGTACCGGCACTATTGAGCGATAAGGGGCAGGGGGCAAATGGATTCTACCCTTTCAGAACTTGGCGAATATATCAGCGCAAAATTGGCTGACGCGGTGCTGTCAGTTGAAAGTAGCTTTGGTGAATTGACGCTAAATGTGGCCGCCGAGTCCATTGTGGATGTGGCGCGCTTTTTGCGTGATGATAGCCAATGTCAGTTTAGCTGCATCATCGATATTTGTGGTGTTGATTATCCACAACGTGTCGATCGCTTTGACGTTGTCTATCATTTCTTGAGCCCAACTCAGAATTTGCGCATTCGCGTAAAGCTGAAAACAGACGAAGACACAGCCGTGGCTTCGATCTGTGAGGTTTATCCTGGTGCTGATTGGTTTGAGCGTGAAGCCTACGATATGTATGGCATCTTGTTCGTTAATCACCCGGATTTGCGTCGTTTGCTCACTGATTATGGTTTTGAAGGGTTCCCGTTGCGTAAGGACTTCCCGCTCACTGGCTTTGTGGAAGTGCGTTACAACGAAGAATTGCAGCGCGTCGTGTATGAGCCCGTGAAGCTCACCCAAGAATTCCGCTCATTTGACTATTTGTCACCATGGGAAGGCACTGACTATGTGCTACCGGGTGATGAAAAGGCGCAAGGTTGAGGATCGTATTATGAGCGAAGCGCAACTTAGAAATTTCAACATCAACTTCGGTCCTCAGCACCCGGCGGCGCACGGTGTGCTGCGTTTGGTGCTTGAGCTGGACGGCGAAGTGGTGGAGCGGGTTGACCCGCACGTGGGCTTGTTGCACCGCGGCACTGAAAAGCTGATTGAGCACAAAACCTATCTGCAGGCTGTGCCTTATTTCGACCGCCTCGACTATGTGGCGCCGATGAACCAAGAGCACGCTTTTGCTTTGGCGGTTGAACGCCTGTTGGGCATTACTGTGCCGAAGCGCGGTCAGCTTATCCGTGTGCTTTATTCCGAAATTGGTCGGATTTTGAACCATTTGCTCAACGTGACAACTCAAGCCATGGACGTTGGTGCGCTTACGCCGCCATTGTGGGGCTTTGAAGAGCGCGAAAAGCTGATGATCTTTTACGAACGTGCCTGTGGCGCGCGTATGCACGCCGCTTATGTTCGTCCCGGTGGTGTACACCAAGACCTGCCGCCTGAGTTGATCGACGATATCGAAGCTTGGTGTGACCCATTCTTGGATGTTTGTGACGACATTGAAGGCTTGTTGACCAATAACCGTATTTTTAAACAGCGGAACGTGGATATCGCCACAGTGAAGTTAGAAGATGCGTGGGCATGGGGCTTTTCTGGCGTGATGGTTCGTGGCTCTGGCGCGAAATGGGATTTGCGTAGAAGTCAGTCTTATGAATGCTATGACGAGCTAGAGTTCGACATTGCGATTGGTAAGAACGGTGACTGCTATGACCGTTATCTGGTGCGCATGGAAGAAATGCGCCAGTCCGTACGGATCATGAAGCAATGTATCGATTTGTTGCGCTCACCTGATGGACAGGGTCCAATTTCTTCGATTGATGGCAAGATTGTGCCACCAAAGCGCGGTGAGATGAAGCAATCAATGGAAGGGTTGATCCACCACTTTAAACTTTACACTGAAGGCTACAAGGTGCCCGAAGGCGAAGTTTATGCGGCGGTGGAAGCTCCGAAGGGTGAGTTTGGCGTTTATCTGGTGTCTGATGGCACCAACAAGCCATATCGCTGTAAAATTCGTGCGCCAGGGTTTGCGCACATGTCGGCCATGGACTTTTTGAGCCGTGGACACATGCTGGCTGACGTTTCAGCCATTATTGGTACTCTTGATATCGTTTTTGGCGAGGTGGATCGCTAATGTCAGTTCGTCGTCTCGCAGAAGATAATGTTCAACCGCAAGAATTTGCATTTAATGCCGACAATAAGAAGTGGGCAAAGCAAACCATTGCGAAATATCCAAAAGGCCGTCAGCAATCTGCTGTGATTCCGCTATTGATGCGGGCACAGGACCAAGATGGTTGGGTGACCAAGGCGGCGATCGAGCATGTTGCTGACATGCTGGATATGCCTTACATCCGCGTTTTGGAAGTTGCGACCTTTTACACGCAGTTCCAATTGAAGCCAGTGGGCACCAAAGCGCATATTCAAGTGTGTGGCACTACACCTTGCATGTTGCGTGGCTCTGGCGATTTGATCAAAGTTTGCAAAAGCAAGATCAATGAGAAGCCATTTGAAACCAATGAAAGCGGCACGCTTTCGTGGGAAGAGGTTGAATGTCTCGGTGCTTGCGTAAATGCGCCAATGGCAATGGTGTTTAAAGACACTTATGAAGATTTGACGCCTGAGCGCTTTGAAGAAATGATTGATGAGTTTGAGGCGGGCAAAGAGGTGAAAACCGGGCCGCAGATTGACCGTCAATTTGCAGCTCCTGAAGGTGGCGCAGTTACATTGCAGGATGTGCCGGCCAAAAAGCCTGCCGCACGCAAGCCAGCGACCAAAGCGGCAACAAAAGCATCCGCACCGAAGCCGACAGCTAAAGAAAAAGCTGAAAAGCCGGGCGCTGACGTGAAGACACCTAGCAAGTCAGCACAGAAATCTGCAGCGAAAGCTGATAGTGAGCAAATGAAGGCGCCTTTGTTTGAAGCGCCTGAGGGCCAAAAAGATGATCTTAAACTGATCTCTGGTGTTGGGCCTGTGCTTGAAGGCAAATTGAATGATTTGGGCATCACAACATATGCACAAGTGGCAAAGCTGACGAAAAAACAAATTGCCGAAGTGGATGATCGCCTGAGCTTCAAAGGCCGAATTGAGCGCGATGATTGGAAAGCACAAGCCAAAGCGTTGGCCAAGGGTGGTGCTGAAGAATATCGCAAAGTCTTTGGTAAGGATCCACGCTAATGAGTGAACGTTTCATGGGCATCGAACTAAATGCGAGCAACATCATTTTGGCAATTGCCTTTATGGTGGGCACGTATATCGCGATCCGGTTGATTGCGTTTTTTGCAGCATTTCTAACAAATGGCTTTTTCGGATTGCTGGTTAGCGCCGCAATCGGATTGGTGTTGTTTTATGTATTCATGCGGGGGCGTCGATAATGCTTACAGATAAAGACCGCATTTTTACCAACCTATACGGTTTTGAGGATTGGGGCCTTGAGGGCGCGAAAAAGCGTGGCGCTTGGTCTCAAACCAAAAGCTTTATTGATAAGGGACGCGACTGGATCACCGATGAGGTGAAGGGTTCTGGTTTGCGCGGTCGTGGGGGCGCTGGCTTCCCGACAGGCCTTAAATGGAGCTTTATGCCGAGGCAGAGCGACGGGCGCCCACATTATTTGGTGGTGAATGCCGACGAATCTGAGCCAGGCACCTGTAAAGACCGTGAAATTATGCGTCACGACCCGCATCACCTTGTTGAAGGGTGCTTGTTGGCCGGTCGTGCGATGGATGCCCATGCAGCCTATATCTATGTGCGCGGCGAATTTGTGCGCGAACGTGAGCGGTTGCAGGCGGCAGTTGATCAAGCCTATGAGGCGAAACTGATCGGCAAAAACAATGTGCATGGTTGGGATTTCGATATCATCGTGCACCATGGCGCTGGTGCTTACATTTGTGGTGAAGAAACTGCGTTGCTGGAAAGCCTTGAGGGCAAGAAAGGCCAACCCCGGTTGAAGCCTCCATTCCCAGCTGGCATGGGTCTTTATGGTTCGCCGACAACTGTAAACAATGTTGAATCGATTGCTGTGGTGCCAGAGATTTTGCGCCGCGGTGGTTCTTGGTTTGCCGGGCTTGGCCGCGAAAACAACACAGGTTCAAAATTGTTCTGTGTTTCCGGCCACGTCAATCAACCAGCGACATTTGAAGAAGAAATGGGCATCAGCTTTGGCGAGTTGATCGACAAGCATTGCGGTGGCATTCGCGGCGGTTGGGACAATTTGCTGGCGGTTATTCCCGGCGGCTCCTCTGTACCTTGTGTGCCAGGCCACAAAATGCGCGATGCGATCATGGATTTTGATGGGCTGAAAGAAGTTGGGTCTTCATTGGGCACCGCGGCGGTGATCGTGATGGACAAATCAACTGACATCATCGCAGCGATTGCACGGCTTTCCTATTTCTACAAACACGAGAGCTGTGGCCAGTGTACGCCTTGTCGTGAAGGCACGGGCTGGATGTATCGTGTGATGGAACGCATGGTGCGTGGTGAAGCGCAAAAGCGTGAGATTGATATGCTGTTTGAAGTGACCAAGCAGGTTGAAGGACACACAATTTGTGCGTTGGGCGATGCGGCAGCATGGCCAATTCAAGGTTTGATCCGCAATTTCCGCCCGGAAATTGAAGCGCGGATTGATCAATATACGCACAATGCGAAAGCAGAGGGTGCTGTGCCTTCTGTTGCAGCGGAATAAGGCGGCAAGAGCATGGCCAATATTAAAGTAGACGGTAATGAAATTGAGGTTCCAGATCATTACACGCTGATGCAAGCGTGTGAGGAAGCTGGTGCTGAAATTCCACGTTTTTGTTATCACGAGCGTCTTTCTGTGGCGGGCAACTGCCGCATGTGCCTTGTGGAAGTGAAGGGCGGCCCACCAAAGCCAGCCGCTTCTTGCGCGATGAGCGTGCGCGATTTGCGCCCCGGGCCTGAAGGGCAGCCGCCAGAAGTGTTCACCAACACACCAATGGTGAAAAAGGCACGCGAAGGCGTGATGGAATTTTTGTTGATCAACCACCCGTTGGATTGTCCGATTTGTGACCAGGGCGGTGAGTGTGATTTGCAAGACCAAGCCATGGCTTATGGCATGGACAATTCGCGCTATCAGGAGAATAAGCGCGCGGTGGAAGACAAATATATTGGGCCATTGGTGAACACCATCATGACCCGTTGTATTCACTGTACACGTTGTGTGCGGTTTACCACAGAGGTTGCTGGCATTTCTGAACTTGGCCTGATCGGCCGGGGCGAAGACGCTGAAATCACCACCTATCTTGAAAAGGCGATGACATCAGAGCTGCAAGGCAATGTGATTGACCTTTGCCCTGTTGGTGCGTTGACCTCAAAGCCTTATGCGTTCCAAGCGCGGCCTTGGGAATTGAACAAGACTGAAAGCATCGACGTGATGGATGCGGTTGGCTCCAACATTCGTGTGGATAGCCGTGGCCGCGAAGTGATGCGCGTGATGCCACGTGTGAACGAAGCGATCAATGAAGAGTGGATTTCAGACAAGACACGCTTCATTTGGGATGGCTTGAAGTCACAACGTCTCGACAAAGTTTATGTGAAAAAGAACCGCAAGTTGCAAGCTTCCGATTGGAATGATGCATTTGCGACCATTGCACGTGCGGTGAAAAAGGCTGACCCTGCGAAAATTGGCGCTTTGGCTGGTGATTTGGCTGGTGCCGAAGAAATGTATGCCTTGAAGTCCATGTTGACTTCAATCGGCGCGAAAAGCTTTGACTGTCGTCCGGTTGGTTCGGCGATCGATCCTTCTAAAGGCCGTGCAAGCTACATCATGAACGCGGGCATTACCGGCATTGAAGAAGCAGATGCGATTTTGATTGTGGGTAGCGACCCGCGCAAGGAAGCCTCTGTTTTGAATGCGCGTATCCGCAAAGCATGGCGTCAGAACGGCACGCCAATCGCGGTGATCGGCGAAAATGCTGATTTGAAATATGATTATGCCTATTTGGGCACTGGCACCGAAGCCTTGGCGGCTTTGGCAGCAGGTGACGACAAATTTGCAAAAGTGTTGAGCAAAGCCAAACGCCCAATGATCATTGTGGGTGAAGGCGCATTGAGCGGCGCAACTGCGAAAGATGTTTTGGCGTTGAGCGCACAAATCGCATCTGACAATGGCGCTTTGAGCGACGACTGGAACGGCTTTGCCGTGTTGCACAATGCTGCTGGTCGTGTTGGTGGCTTGGATGTGGGCTTTGTGCCTGAGCGTGGCGGCATGGATGCAGCCAAGATGCAGGCGGCAGGCAAAAAAGGCGAATTGGATGTCGTGTTCCTCTTGGGCGCTGACAATTACGATCTGAGCGCTTTTGAAAACAGCTTTGTTGTTTATATCGGTTCGCACGGTGATCGCGGTGCCCATGCAGCAGATGTGATTTTGCCGGGCTCTGCCTACACAGAGAAAAGCGTGACCTATGTAAACACTGCAGGCACGGTGCAACGCACCAACCGCGCCGTGTTTGGACCAGGCGAAGCCAAAGAAGATTGGGCGATTTTGCGGGCTTTGAGCGCACATTTGGGCGCCACCTTGCCGTTTGACAATCTCAACCAATTGCGGGCTGCGCTGTTTGCAGACGTGCCGCACTTGGCAGTTGTTGAAGGCCCAGTTGAGACAAAGGCCGCTGATGTGGCCAAACTGGCGAAAGTGCCAGCGAAGATTAAACCCGGTGCTTTGGGTTCACCGATTGAAGATTTCTATTTGACCAATCCGATTGCACGGGCATCCAAAGTGATGGCCGAATGTTCGCAGTTGGCGCTTGGGCAAGTTAAAGAAGCTGCGGAGTAGGGGCTGAATTATGGATTGGTTACTCCCATCACTTGATTATTTGCTCGGCGTTCCATTCTTGGGGCTGGGCGAACAAGTCGGGTTTATTTGGAAGGCGCTCTTGCTGCTGGTCACCTTGTTGGTGTTTGTGGCGTATGTGTTGTTGGCTGACCGCAAAATCTGGGCGGCGGTTCAAATTCGCCGTGGCCCCAACGTGGTTGGTGCTTTCGGGTTACTGCAAAGCTTTGCCGACTTGCTGAAGTTTGCATTTAAAGAGCCACTTATTCCGGCTGGTTCGGACAAGGTTGTGTTCTTGTTGGCCCCCTTTATCACCGTGTTGGTATCGCTTGCGGCCTGGGCCGTGGTGCCGATTGATGAAGGCTGGGCGATTGCCGACATCAATGTGGGTATTCTTTACATTTTGGCGATCTCATCTCTGGGTGTTTATGGCGTGATCATGGGTGGTTGGGCGTCCAACTCGAAATATCCGTTTTTGGGTGCTTTGCGTTCCGCCGCGCAGATGGTGTCTTACGAAGTTTCAATCGGCTTTGTGATCATCACCGTGTTGTTGTGCGTTGGATCGTTGAACTTGACGGACATCGTTCATGCGCAACAGGAAATGGGCCTTGCCCACATGTTGGGTGTGCCTTGGTTGTCGTTCCTCAACTGGTTCTGGCTGCCATTGTTCCCCATGTTCATCATCTTCTTCATTTCAGCCTTGGCTGAGACAAACCGTCCGCCATTCGATTTGCCAGAAGCTGAATCTGAGCTGGTTGCTGGTTTCATGGTGGAATATGGCTCAACGCCTTACATGATGTTCATGTTGGGTGAATATGTGGCCATTGTCTTGATGTGTGCGCTGACAACGATCCTGTTTATGGGTGGTTGGTTGCCGCCAATCGATGCAGCACCGTTTAACTGGATCCCTGGTGCGGTTTGGTTTGTTTTGAAGACGTCAATGGTGTTCTTCATGTTTGCGATGGTGAAGGCCTTTGTGCCGCGTTATCGCTATGACCAATTGATGCGTTTGGGCTGGAAAGTGTTCTTGCCGATTTCCATCGTGATGATTTTTGTCGTGGCCTTTGTGCTTCAGCTGACAGGCTGGGGTTGGCACGGCGGTATGGCTTAAGGAGAAACGTCAATGCGAGCAATTCAGTTTCTCAATTCGCTTTTGCTGAGAGAGTTTGTTTCCACATTCTTTCTGGCAATGCGCTATTTCTTCAAACCCAAGCCAACCATCAACTATCCGTTTGAAAAGGGGCCTGTAAGCCCACGTTTTCGCGGTGAACATGCGTTGCGCCGCTATCCCAATGGGGAAGAACGCTGCATTGCCTGCAAATTGTGTGAAGCGATTTGCCCGGCACAGGCGATCACCATTGAGGCTGGCCCACGCCAGAACGATGGCACACGCCGCACCGTGCGGTATGACATCGACATGGTGAAATGCATCTATTGTGGCTTTTGCCAAGAAGCGTGTCCGGTGGATGCGATTGTGGAAGGGCCAAACTTTGAATTTGCGACAGAAACCCGCGAAGAGCTTTATTTCGACAAGGAGAAGCTTTTGGAAAATGGTGACCGTTGGGAACGTGAGATTGCTGCCAATCTTGCTGCCGACGCGCCATATCGCTAGGAGCTTGCTGATATGACCCTTCAACTTGCATTTTTCTATTTGTTTGCAACGGTGGCGATCATTTCCGCTGTGATGGTGATTTCATCGCGGAACCCAGTGCATTCTGTGCTGTTTTTGATCCTCGCTTTTGTGAATGGCGCTGGCATTTTCATGCTGGCAGGTGCCGAGTTCTTGGCGCTGCTGCTTATCGTTGTCTATGTGGGCGCGGTGATGGTGTTGTTCTTGTTTGTTGTGATGATGCTCGACATTGACTTTGCTCAATTGCGGCAAGGCATTTTGCAATATGCGCCGATTGGCGCGTTGATCGGCGGTATTCTGCTGATTGAGCTGATTTTGGTGGCCGGGTCATTTGTGGTGACGCCTGAAGTGGCAAGCTCCAGTGCGGTGCCATTTGTTGAAGGCATGTCCAACACCGAAGCTTTGGGCAATCTGCTTTACACACGCTATGTCTATCTGTTCGAAGCTGCCGGGCTGATTTTGTTGGTGGCGATGATCGGGGCGATTGTTCTGACATTGAAGCATAAGCCGAATGTGAAGCGGCAAGACATTAATGCGCAGGTTGCGCGTAAACGCGAAGATGCTGTCGAAGTGGTCAGTGTCGAGAGCGGCAAAGGGATTTAATTGGGGGCCTAAATGATACCGGATATCGGACTTGGTCATTTTCTGACCGTGGCGGCCATTTTATTTACGCTTGGCGTATTTGGCATATTTCTGAATCGTAAGAATGTGATCATCATTCTCATGTCAGTGGAATTGATCCTTTTGGCAGTGAATATCAACTTCGTGGCCTTTAGCGCCCATCTGCAAGACTTGGCTGGCCAAGTGTTCGCCTTGATGATTTTGACCGTTGCGGCGGCCGAGGCGGCGATTGGTTTGGCGATCCTTGTGGTGTTTTATCGTAACCGTGGCTCTATCGCGGTGGACGATGTCAACGTGATGAAGGGTTAATGACAATGTATCATGCCATTCTCTTTCTCCCGTTGATTGGGGCCTTGGTGGCTGGGCTTTTGGGCCGGTCCATAGGGCACAAGGCGGCTGAATATCTGACCACCGGCTTGCTGATGGCTTCAGCCTTGCTGTCATGGGTCGTGTTTATCGGCATTATGACTGGCTCTGGTGGCGAACATGCTGCTGATGCCGGGCATGGCGCTGAAGCGGCGGCTGACCATGGCTTTATGGCTGCGGAAGCAGTGAAAATCACTTTGTTCCGCTGGATCGATACGGGCGGGCTTGATCTTTACTGGATGATCCGTGTCGATACGCTGACGGCCGTGATGCTGGTTGTTGTGACCACTGTGTCGTCTTTGGTGCACCTCTATTCAATCGGCTATATGCATGAAGACCCGCACCGCGCGCGCTTCTTTGCCTATTTGTCGCTCTTTACGTTCGCCATGTTGATGTTGGTGACAGCTGACAACTTCCTGCAAATGTTCTTTGGCTGGGAAGGCGTTGGTTTGGCGTCTTACTTGTTGATTGGCTTCTGGTATCAAAAGCCAAGCGCCAATGCGGCGGCGATGAAAGCCTTTATCGTCAACCGCGTGGGTGACTTTGGCTTTATCCTCGGCATTTTTGCCGCTGTAATGATGCTCGGCACAATGGATTTCGACACGGCCTTTGCGCACGTGGCAGACATGGATGGGCAGACCATTAACTTCCTTTGGGGTCAGTGGGACGCAATGACCGTGATCTGCTTGCTGTTGTTCCTCGGGGCGATGGGTAAATCGGCTCAGTTCTTGCTGCACACTTGGTTGCCTGATGCGATGGAAGGCCCAACACCTGTTTCGGCCTTGATCCACGCCGCGACAATGGTGACAGCTGGCGTTTTCATGGTGGCACGTTTGTCGCCTATGTTCGAAGCTTCGCCGACAGCCTTGACCGTTGTTACCGTGATCGGTGCGATCACCGCGTTCTTCGCAGCGACAGTTGGTTTGGTGCAAAACGACATTAAACGCGTGATTGCTTATTCAACATGTTCGCAGCTTGGCTATATGTTCGTGGCGCTTGGGGTAGGGGCTTATTCAGCTGGTGTGTTCCACTTGTTCACACACGCCTTCTTTAAAGCCTTGTTGTTCTTAGGTGCTGGTTCTGTGATCCATGCCATGCATCACGAACAAGACATGCGCAAAATGGGTGGCATTAAGAACAAAGTGCCGGTGACCTACTGGATGATGATGATTGGTACATTGGCGCTGACTGGCGTTGGATTGCCATTCCACCTCGTATCTGATGCGTTGCCGAACCTTGGTTTTGCTGGCTTCTTCTCAAAAGACGCCATTATCGAGGCCGCTTATGGTGCACACACAGAAGCAGGGAACTTCGCGTTCTATCTGTTGGTGATCGCAGCCTTGTTCACAAGCTTCTATTCATGGCGCTTGGTCCATTTGACCTTCCATGGCAAAACACGTGCGTCTAAAGAAGTTTACGATCATGCGCATGAAAGCCCGAATGTGATGCTGATCCCGCTTTATGTGTTGGCGGTTGGCGCGGTGCTTTCAGGTATTGTGTTTTATGACAGCTTCTTTGGTCATGCGGAGCATGTGGAAGCGTTCTTCCAAGGCTCAGTTGTTGTGAATGCAGAAATCATCGATGCGGCGCACCATGTGCCGACCTGGGTGAAGCTGTCTGCAACATTCGCGATGATCATTGGCTTCATCACAGCGTGGTGGTTCTACATCTCAAAACCAGAATTGCCGAAGGCATTGGCGAAAGAACATTCCGGCCTATATGCCTTCTTGCTCAACAAATGGTACTTCGATGAACTCTATGATTTCATCTTTGTGCGCCCGGCCAAATGGCTTGGCCGCGTGTTGTGGCGCGGGTTTGACGACTGGTTTGTTGATGGCGTGATTGTTGGCGGCGTTGCGCGTCGTGTGAAAGACGTTACCAATCAGGTTGTGAAACTGCAATCTGGCTATCTTTACCACTATGCACTCGCCATGCTGATTGGCGTGGCTGCATTGATTACCTGGGCGATCGCTGCAGGGGGCCTACTCGGATGAATATTATAAATAACAACATCCTATCGATTTTGACCTTCCTGCCGCTGGTAGGTGTCTTCTTCCTATTGATTGTGCCGGGCAATGATGATCTGGCCAAAAACAATATGCGTCGGATTGCACTGGCAACCACGTTGGTGACCTTTATCTTCTCGCTGGTGATGTGGGCCATGTTCGACTCGTCGAACCCTGGCTTCCAGTTTGTGCAAAATCACAGCTGGATCGGCGACAATGTGATTGGTTACCGCATGGGTGTTGATGGGATTTCGATCCTCTTCATCGTGCTGACCGGGCTATTGATGCCAATGTGCGTGTTGGCGAGCTGGGAATCAGTTCAAAATCGCGTTCGTGAATATATGGTGGCCTTCCTGATCCTCGAATTCTTGATGATCGGTGTTTTCGCCACGCTTGATTTGGCCATGTTCTATGTCTTCTTTGAAGGCGGCTTGATCCCGATGTTCCTGATTATCGGCATTTGGGGCGGCAAGAAGCGTATTCAAGCGAGTTATAAATTCTTCTTCTACACCTTTATCGGTTCTGTGCTGATGTTGCTGGCTGTTATGGCCATGTACTGGCAGGCCGGTACATTGGATATTGCCAAGCTGCTGCAATATGAGTTCACCTCGGAGTCGCAATATTGGTTATGGCTGGCCTTCTTCGCATCGCTGGCAGTGAAAATGCCAATGTGGCCGTTCCACCGTTGGTTGCCTGAAGCGCACGTGGAAGCACCCACAGCGGGTTCTGTTATCTTGGCGGCGATCTTACTGAAAATGGGTGGCTATGGGTTCTTGCGGTTCTCTTTGCCTATGTTCCCGGAAGCTTCAGCTTACTTCTCAAACTTCGTGTTTGTGTTGTCTGTCGCTGCGATCATCATCACCTCACTGGTGGCGTTGGTTCAAGAAGACATCAAAAAGTTGATTGCTTATTCATCTGTTGCGCATATGGGCTATGTGACCATGGGCATCTTCGCTGGCAATATGCTGGGTGTTCAAGGTGCGATCTTCCAAATGATTTCACACGGTATTGTTTCAGGCGCTTTGTTCTTGTGCGTTGGTGTGATTTACGACCGGATGCATACGCGGAAAATCGACGCTTATGGCGGCTTGGTTGAGCGGATGCCGAAATATGCCTTTGCCTTTATGGTGTTCACCATGGCCAATGTTGGCTTGCCGGGCACGAGTGGCTTTGTGGGCGAGTTTTTGACCTTGATGGGTATATTCCAAGTGAATACTTGGGTGGCGTTCGGCGCAGCCTTTGGGGTAATTTTCTCAGCCGGTTATGCATTGTGGCTTTATCGTAGAGTGATTTTCGGTGTGCTGGAAAAAGAAAATTTGAAGGCGATCATGGATATGAGCCCGCGCGAAATGGCGGTGATTTTACCATTGATCATCCTCACGATCTTTTTCGGCTTCTATCCAGCGCCAATTCTGGATGCGACTGCCGCGTCAGTTGAGCAGTTGGTCAACCAATATCAAATGAGCCTGGGGCAAATCGGCACCCTTGCCGAAGTTGCGCACTAGGGGGATATAATGAATTCTGATTTGACTTCTTTTGCAGATCTGGCGCCAGCCTTTCCTGAATTGATGCTGGCGATTGGGGCCATTGTTTTGCTGATGGTTGGCGTGTTTACGTCATCGAAAAGCTCCAACCAAATTGTGTTGGGCATTGCGATGGGGCTGTTGGCGCTGACCGCATTGCTTGAAGTGGCGCATCCTGTGGATGGCGTGTTGTTCAATGGTGCGTTTGTTCAGGACAGCTTTGCGCGGTTCATGAAAGTGCTTGTGCTGATTGGTTCAGCGTTTGCACTGGCTATATCTGTTTCGAGTGCGGATGAGCATAAGCTCAACAAATTCGAATATCCTGTGCTGGTGGTGCTGGCGACACTCGGCATGTTGATGATGATTTCAGCAAACGATCTGATTTCATTGTATATCGGCCTTGAGTTGCAATCTTTGTCACTCTACGTGATCGCTGCCTTCAAGCGCGATTCAAGCAAAGCGACGGAAGCTGGCTTGAAATATTTCGTACTTGGCGCTTTGTCTTCCGGTATGTTGCTTTACGGCTCGTCCATGGTTTACGGCTTCACTGGTCACACGCAATTAGACGAAATTGCCCGTGCAATTTCATTGGGTGAGCCTTCACTTGGTCTGATTGTTGGCTTGGTGTTTGTGATGGCTGGCTTGGCGTTCAAGATCTCTGCCGTGCCATTCCATATGTGGACACCGGATGTGTATCAGGGTGTGCCAACACCTGTGACTGCGTTCTTCGCGTCTGCGCCCAAAGTGGCGGCTATGGCTTTATTTGTCCGCGTTGTGTTCGACACATTTGAACCGATTGCAAGCGATTGGCAGCAAATCGTGATCTTTATTTCGATTGCCTCCATGGTGTTGGCGGCGTTTGCAGCGATTGGGCAAAAGAACATCAAGCGTTTGATTGCTTATTCATCAATTGGCCATGTGGGTTTTGCCTTGGTCGGTCTTTCAGCCGGTTCGCAAATCGGTGTTGAAGGTGTTGCTGTCTATATGGCGATTTACCTCACCATGACCCTTGGTTTGTTTGCCTGTATCTTGGCCTTGAAAAATGACGAAGGCTATGTGGAGCAAATTGATGATTTGGCTGGCTTGGCTCAGTCGCGCCCATTCGTTGCGGCAGGTATTGCCATCATCATGTTCTCACTGATCGGCTTGCCGCCATTGGCAGGGTTCTTTGCCAAGTGGCAAGTTTTCCTTGCAGCGATTGAAGCGCAATTGTTTGTGCTTGCGGTGATCGGCGTGTTGGCGAGTGCTATTAGCGCGTTCTATTATCTGCGTGTGATCAAGGTGATGTATTTCGACGAAGTTGTGCATCAGTTTGAAGATTCTGCATTCGCTCTGCGTTTCATCATTGCGATTTCAGGCTTCTTGGTCGTGACCTACTATTTCACACTCGGTGTTCCATTGACCCAATGGGCGAAGATAGCTGCGGGTAGCCTCTTTTAGTGGTTTCCTTAGGCGAACGGGCGCGATTGGATGGATTTGGGCTGCGGCATGTGCCCAGCATAGGCTCCACCAGCGCGACATTGATGGAAGACGCATCGAACGGGGCCTCTGGCCCCGTTTGGCTTGTGGCTGATGAGCAAGTTGACGGCAAGGGGCGGCGCGGTCGGTTTTGGCATTCGCCGAAGGGCAATCTTTATGCGTCGCTCCTGCTGACAGATCCGGCGCCCGGGGAATATGTCGCGCAGCTTTCCTTTGTTTTGGCGTTGGCTTTGCGCGATGCAGTTTGCCAGATTGCTGATGCTCAAGGAAAAACCGATCTTGCGGTTGAAGTTAAATGGCCAAACGATTTGATGATCAACGGCCATAAATGTGCTGGCCTTCTGCTTGAAGGCGGCATGAAAGGACAAAGCCGGTTCGTGGTTATCGGCATGGGGGTGAACTTGGCGTTCCACCCTGAAAAGTCTAACCACCCGGCAAGTGATTTTGCTGAACTGGGGCTCAACACATCACCGGCACATTTTTTTGCCTTCTTGTCTGATGCGGTTGCGCAACGGTTGAGCCAATGGGCACGCGGAAGCAACTTTGCCCAAATTAGAGCCGATTGGCTTGCCCATGCGTATAAGATGGGTGAGGTGATGCGGATTAATGCCAATGCGGAGAGCTATGAGGCGCGGCTTGAAGGGGTGGACCCCACAGGCGGATTGATTGTTGACCATATGGGTCGGCAGCGCATCGTGACCGCTGGCGAGATATTCAATTTATAACGGAAGTTAGTTTTTTATGCAGAACCAGTTGGTTTTTGTACCTTTAGGTGGCGTTGGCGAGATCGGAATGAATTTCGGTCTTTATGGGTTTGGCGCGCCGGATGATCGCAAATGGTTGATTGTTGATTGTGGCCTTACCTTTGGTGGCCCGGATTTGCCGGGCATTGAATTGGTCATGCCCGATTTGCGCTTTTTGGAAGAGGAAGTCGACAATATTGTTGGCATGGTGCTCACCCACGCGCACGAAGACCATTATGGCGGCGTGATGGATCTTTGGCCGCAATTGGAATGTGATGTTTATGCGTCGCCCTTTGCTGCTGAAATGTTGAAGGCCAAGGGGCGTTCTAACAATTTTGGCTATGAAGTGCCGGTGAAAGTTGTGCAACAAGGCGCAACTATCGAATTGGGGCCATTCAAAGTTGAGTTGATCAATGTGGCGCACTCCATTCCGGAAAGCTCTGCGCTCTATATTGAAACGGCTGCCGGCCGTGCGCTGCATACGGGAGATTGGAAACTTGATCCGTCGCCAGTTGGCAATGCGCCAACCGATGAGAAGCGCCTGCGTGAGATTGGCGCGATGGATGCGCCTCTTGCATTGGTGTGCGACAGCACTAACGCGATTCGTGAGGGCGTGAGCCCAGGTGAGGGCGATGTGGCAGAAAGCCTTGAAAAGCTTATGCTGGCGGTGCCGAACCGGATTGCGGTGACGATTTTTGCCTCCAATGTTGGCCGGATGATTTCTATCGCCCGTGCAGCCCAGAAGGCGGGGCGGCATGTTGTTGCGTCTGGCCGTGCGATCCACCGCACGTCCGAGATTGCTCGCGACCTAGGCCTATTTGATGGCATCGAGCCATTTTTGGACCAAGACGCTTTCGGCTATTTGCCGCGTGAAAAGGTTTGTCTGATCTGCACGGGGTCGCAAGGGGAATCACGCGCTGCTATGGCGCGGATTGCACGCGACGATCATCCTGTGTTGACCCTTAATAAGGGCGACCAGGTGATTTTTTCCTCGAAGGCCATTCCGGGCAATGAAAAGGATGTTTTGGACATTCAGAACATGCTGATCAATCAGGGCGTGAAGGTGATCACGGATCGGGACGCGCTCGTGCATGTGTCTGGCCACCCGCGGCGCGACGAGTTGCGCCAGCTTTATGATTGGCTCAAGCCACATGTGCTGGTGCCAGTGCATGGCGAAGCTGCGCATTTGGAAGCGCAGGCGGAGCTAGGCCGCGAAGCAGGGATTGAAACTGTCATGTCGATCCGCAATGGTGACATGGCGTTGCTTTATCCAAAGCCGGAACGCTTGGTGGATGAAGTGCCGCACGGGCGGCTTTATCTGGATGGTGATATTTTGTGCACCCCAGACGAAAGCGGCGTGCGCGAACGACGCAAGCTGAGCTTTGGCGGGTATATTGCGATTTCACTTGTGATTGATGGCAAGGGGCAAATGCGTGATGCGCCGCAGGTGGAGCTTTACGGGTTGCCTGAGCTTGAAGATGAGGATGAGGATTTCAATGTGGTGGTTGAAAAAGCCATCCATGGCACCATGCGCTCAATGCCTGCGAAGAAGCGGGGCGCAACCGATACGCTGGCGGAAGCCATGCGACGTGCTGTCCGATCGGAAGTGAATCAATTTTGGGGTAAGAAGCCCATTGTAAAAGTCTTCGTCCATAAGGTGTAGTCAAATGGGTCTTGTTTCTTCAATCGCGCTTTATTTCGTTTTGTGGTGGTTGTGCTTTTTTGTTGCGTTGCCAATTGGCACACATTCACACGTTGAGCAAAATATGGACGTTGACCGGGGATCAGAGGCTGCTTCTCCGGTGAAGCCGCGCCTGCTTAAAAAGGTGCTGGCGGCAACGGTGGTCGCGTTTGGATTGCTGTTTCTGACGCAGTGGATTTTGGCACAGCCAGGCTTGCAGTATTACTGGAAGTAACTGATTTAAGCATTTGTAAATCAATAAAAAACAGGGCCGAAGCCCTGTTTATTAGTTTCGCGACAAATCGTTGGACTTACTCAAGCTATTTAAAGCGAGGCCAACGTTCCTCCCTAGACCTTGTCAGCGTATACGGGGCCGGATTTCGATCAACGACCCTCTTATTGGGATTGGACACTAACAACTTAAAATGGTCCTGTCACCCGGTTTTTAATCGCACCAGCGGAAAAATTGGAAAATTGGTTTACGTAGCCCTTTGTTTGGGAAAAATTGAACCGAAAATCCTTGCATCTGCGCGACTTATGGCGTTTTGTGCCACCTAATAATCCTGTTTGACGAGTCGAGAGAAAGCAAGAATAGATCATGCGTCTGTCAAAATATTTTCTGCCTGTTTTAAAAGAAACGCCCAAGGAAGCCGAAATCGTTTCGCACCGTTTGATGTTGCGTGCAGCGATGCTTAAGCAAGAGGCCAGTGGCCTTTATGCTTGGTTGCCACTTGGCTATCGGGTGTTGCGCAAGGTGCAAAATATCATTGAGCAGGAACAAGATCGGGCAGGGGCAATTGAATTGCTGATGCCGACATTGCAGCCGGCTGACCTTTGGCGCGAAAGTGGCCGCTATGATGCGTATGGCAAGGAAATGCTGCGCGTGACCGATCGCCACGAACGGGATATGCTTTATGGCCCGACCAATGAAGAGATGATCACATCGATCTTCCGGTCAAATGTGAAGTCCTATAAAGACTTACCGCTTAATCTTTATCACATTCAGTGGAAATTCCGCGATGAGATTCGTCCGCGCTTCGGCACGATGCGTAGCCGCGAATTCTTGATGAAGGATGCCTATTCATTCGATTTGGATAAAGAAGCGTCGGTTAAATCCTATCACCGGATGTTTGTTGCTTATTTGCGCACCTACTATCGGATGGGCCTAACAGCTATACCAATGCAGGCTGAAACGGGCCCAATTGGTGGCGATTTGAGCCACGAATTTATCGTGCTCGCTGACACTGGCGAAAGTGGCGTGTTCTGCGATAAGGCGTTGTTGGATCAACCTATTCCGCCAAAGGATGTGGACTTCGATGGCGATTTGACATCTTACGTCAATGACTGGACGCAAATGTATGCGGCTACAGAAGACATGATCGATATGGACAAGTTCCAGGCGGACGTGCCCGAAGAGCGTCGCATCGAAGCGCGCGGTATTGAAGTGGGCCAGGTCTTCTATTTTGGCACGAAATACTCTGAACCAATGGGCGCAACTGTTGCAGATGCCAATGGGCAGGACGTGCCTGTGCATATGGGGTCTTACGGCATTGGATTGACGCGGCTTGTGCCTGCAATCATCGAAGCAAGCCATGATGATGATGGCATTATTTGGCCTGTGTCTGTTGCGCCGTTTGAGTTGGCATTGATCAATTTGAAAACTGGTGATGAGAGCTGTGTTGCGCAATGCGATACATTGTATAAGCAGCTTGAAAATGCTGGAATTGAAGTTCTGTATGACGATCGCGATGTGGGGGCGGGCGGCAAATTTGCGACTGCGGATTTGATTGGTTTGCCATACCAGATGATTGTTGGACCGCGCGGCCTTAAAAACAACGAAGTTGAGATTAAAAATCGTAAAACGGGTGAGCGGACAAATGTGTCGCTTGAACAAGCCGTTGATTTTCTTCTTGAGCGCATTGTGCCGGAACGTAGACAGGACGTTTGATATATGAGTGACGCCACGCAGAACCTTCAAAACCGTCCCTTTTCACGGTTTGAATTTATGGTGGCGTGGCGTTATCTACGCGCGCGCCGGCAGGAAGCTTTCATTTCGGTGATTGCCGCGCTCACGCTGACAGGCATTGCCATTGGTGTGGCCACATTGATTGTGGTCATGTCTGTCATGAATGGTTTTCGTGCAGAACTTTTAGACAAGATCCTTGGGCTGAATGGCCACTTCACTGCTTTTCCGTTGGAAGAGCAGTTTGAGGATTTTGAGAGCATTATTCCTAAAATTGAAGGCGTGGATGGCGTTGAGGCCGTGATTGCGTTTGCCGAGGGGCAAGCGCTCGCCTCGGGCATTGGCCGATCAACTGGCGTGGCAGTGCGCGGCATCAATGAGCGTGACATTCAAAAGATGCCATTGTTTGCCGAATCTGCCGTTTTGGGCGGCTTTAATGGCTGGAACGAGGGCAAGGGTGTCGCGATCGGGATGCGATTGGCGCAAAATCTTGGCGTTTCAGTTGGCGATAGCGTGACCATTATTACGCCTGAGGGCACAGTGACCCCATTTGGCACAGCGCCGCAGATTCGCACCTATCCAGTGGATGTGGTGTTTGAGCTGGGCATGGTCGAGTTCGATAGCTATTTCGTCTATATGCCACTTCAATTGGCGCAGAACTATTTCAAGCTGTTTCGTGATCAGCTGAAAGAGGGGCTGGAGCCTTTGCCGCTTGAGGCAACCGACGAGGAAATTGATGCATCCTATGAGCGGATCTATTCGGTGACCGGGTTAGAAATTTTCCTCGATGACCCCGATTCAATCAATGTGATGCGTGACCCTATTCAAGAAGCTGCTGGTCGCCCCATGATCCTTTCTGATTGGCAAAGACGCAACGAAACCTTCTTCTCTGCATTGCAGGTGGAGCGAGTGGTGATGTTTGTCATTCTATCCATGATTGTGCTTGTGGCTGTGTTCAACATCATTTCATCGCTGGTGATGCTGGTGAAAGAGAAGAACACAGATATTGCGATTTTGCGCACAATGGGCGCCACACGCGCGTCCATCATGCGCATTTTTTGCATGACCGGAACCGCAATCGGCTTTGCGGGCACGTTTATCGGATTGATCGCAGGCTTGGTACTGGCGGCAAATGCAGAATCTATTCGCGCTTGGATTTCCGAAACCATCGGGATCACGCTGTTCCCACCAGAAGTGTTTTTCCTCTCGTCACTGCCGTCAAAAACTGATCCATTTGAGGTGACCTTTGTGGTGACAATGGCGCTGGTGTTGAGCTTTGCGGCGTCGCTTTATCCGGCCTGGCGAGCCGCACAATATGATCCTGTTGAGGCCTTGCGCTATGGTTGATTTGAAATTGTCTCTAAAGGGCGTTCACCGGCATTATTTGGAGCGCGAGTCGCGTTTGGATATTTTGGTGGACGTGGCGCTTAATATTGCAGCTGGTGAAATTGTGGCGCTGGTGGCGCCATCTGGTGCAGGTAAATCGACTTTGCTGCATGTTTGCGGATTGTTGGAACGGCCGCAGCAAGGCGAAGTGACGATTTGCGGCGCAGCGGCGCACGAACTGAACGACAGATCGCGCACATTGTTGCGGCGGCAAAATGTTGGATATATCTACCAATTCCATCATTTGCTGCCTGAATTTTCGGCAAATGAAAATATCATGATCCCGCAATTGATCGCGGGTGCCGACCACAAGGCGGCCAAGCAGCGTTCGGAAGATTTGTTGCAACATATGGGATTGATTGATCGTGGCGATCACCGTCCGGCACAATTGTCTGGCGGCGAGCAGCAGCGTGTTGCGATTGCGCGGGCAATGGCCAACAATCCGGGCCTGATTTTGGCTGATGAGCCAACAGGCAATTTAGACCCAGAGACCAGCGGCCATGTTTTTGAACTGTTGGCCAACTCGATCAAAGAGCATCAGGCCGCAGGTTTGATTGCGACGCACAATCATGACATTGCTCGCCGGGCAGATCGTGTGGTGACGTTGGATGGTGGGGCAGTGGTGCCCACGCAGCTCTAGGCGCTTTTCTTACAACTTAGAGTTTTTGCTTTGTTCTGTTTTTACCTGACAGGTGTACAGAGTGGCTCGACTTGTTCACATTTATCCACTGACATTCACAGCCTTTCCACATTAACCATAAAACCATCAACATGTTCTCCACAGGCTCATGCAGACTAGACGAGAACAAAAAGAGAATATATAAGAACAAATAAGAAACATAGGAGGTTGCAATGTTTGTTCTGATTAAAGATGTGATGGCGCTTTTCTCTCTGGCTGGCTTTAGCGCGGCAACTCTAATGTGGATGGATGTGCTGACGAAATTGGGCGGCGTGTAAGCGATAAATGCTAACGCGCCTGTGAACATCGCATAAGCCTGCTTGGCGATCATGGGCGCTTTATGCATAAGATAGTGGTATGAGCGCGACACCCGATTTTATCCATCTACATGCCCATTCGTCCTACTCACTTTTGGAGGGGGCGATACAGCTAAAGAAGCTGATCGATTTGGCCGTTGATGACGGGCAGGTGGCGCTAGGTGTGGCCGACACAGGAAACCTGTTTGGTGCGCTGCAATTTTCTGAAATCGCAAGCGGCAAGGGCTTGCAGCCGATTGTGGGCTGCGAACTGCCAATCGAGTTTGAACCACCTTCAGATATGCCGGGGCGGGAGCGCAAAAAGTTTGCCAAGGAATCGTTGGTGCTGATTGCGCAAACTGAGTTGGGATTTCAAAATCTCTCCGAACTGGTATCTCGCGCTTATCTGGTTGGCGACGCGACAGCGCTGAAAGCGCCGATTGCGTGGTTTGACGAAGGGCTCCACGAAGATCTTATTTGTCTTACGGGCGGGCTTGAAGGCGGGATCGATCCGCTGTTTGCGCAAGGCTATGACCAGCAGGCGATTGCACGTTTAGACAATTTGCGTCGCATCTTTGGTGATCGGCTATATATTGAGCTACAGCGGCATGGCAAAGACACTGAGGCGGCAAGTGAGCCGCAAATGCTTGATTATGCCTATGCCCATGATGTGCCGTTAGTGGCGACCAATGAGCCATTTTTCGCCAAAAGTGACGATTTCGAATCTCACGATGCTTTGATGGCGATTGCGGAAGGCAGCGTTTTGGCGCAAACCGAACGCCGCAAGCTCTCTGATCAGCATTATTTCAAATCGCGCGCGGAAATGTGCCAATTGTTCTCTGATTTGCCAGAGGCTATTCAGAACACAATCGAGATTTCGCAGCGGGTGACCTATCGACCGACAAAACGGGCGCCGATTTTGCCGAACTTTGCCGCGCCGGATGGCATGAGTTCCGACGAGGCGGTTGAAGCCGAAGCGCAGGAGCTTTCACGGCAGGCGCATGAAGGTCTTGATCGCATTATGGAGCGAGATGGGCCTGCACCGGGCATGTCCGCCGAAGAATATCGCGAACGGCTCGAATTTGAGTTGAACGTGATTAAGAACATGAAGTTTCCCGGTTACTTCCTGATCGTGGCAGACTTTATCAAATGGGCCAAAGAGCATGGCATTTCGGTGGGGCCGGGCCGGGGGTCTGGCGCGGGCTCGCTCGTGGCCTATGCGCTGACCATTACTAACCTTGATCCACTGCGCTATGCGCTGCTGTTCGAACGGTTTTTGAACCCCGAACGTGTGTCCATGCCCGACTTTGATATCGATTTCTGCCAAGAGCGGCGGGAAGAGGTGATCCATTATGTACAGGAGAAATATGGCGCGGAGCAGGTGGCGCAGATCATCACGTTCGGTACGTTGCAGGCGCGTGCGGTGTTGCGCGATGTGGGGCGGGTGTTGCAGATGCCATATCCGCAGGTTGATCGCATTTCCAAACTGGTGCCTTCCAACCCTGCTAATCCTGTTACGCTGACAGAAGCGATTGATGGCGAACCGCGCTTGCAGGCCATGCGCGATGAAGATGAGACCGTGGCGCAGTTGCTTGAAGTTGGCAAAAAGCTTGAAGGACTTTACCGACACGCCTCGACCCATGCAGCAGGTATCGTGATTGGCGACCGGCCCTTGCAGCAATTGGTGCCGTTATATCGTGACCCACGTTCTGACATGCCTGTGTCGCAATATAATATGAAGGTGGTGGAAGATGCAGGGCTGGTCAAATTTGACTTTT
Source organism: Maritalea sp. S77 (assembly GCF_049801075.1). Classification (NCBI taxonomy): domain Bacteria; kingdom Pseudomonadati; phylum Pseudomonadota; class Alphaproteobacteria; order Hyphomicrobiales; family Devosiaceae; genus Maritalea; species Maritalea sp. S77. The sequence continues at coordinate 208,896 of NZ_JBNAGG010000001.1, forward strand.
TGGGCCTCAAAACGCTTACCGTCATTGAATATGCCGAGCGCTTGATCAACCGCGACGGCGGCGATTTTTCGATTGAGAACATCTCGATTGAAGATGAGCTTACCTATGAGCTTTACGCCAAAGGTGAAACGGTTGGCGTGTTCCAGGTGGAAAGTCCGGGTATGCGCCGGGCGCTATTGGACCTTAAGCCCGATAGGTTTGAAGATATTATCGCGATTGTGGCACTATATCGACCCGGCCCGATGGACAATATTCCAACCTTCTGCGCGCGTAAGCATGGTCGTGAAACACCCGATTATCTGCATGATAGCCTGACAGATATTCTGAAAGAGACCTACGGGATTATCGTTTACCAAGAACAGGTGATGCAGATTGCACAGGTGCTTTCTGGTTACTCGCTGGGTGAAGCGGATTTGTTGCGCCGTGCGATGGGTAAAAAGATTAAAGCGGAGATGGACAAGCAAAAGGTCCGCTTTATCGATGGTGCAGTGAAAAATGGGCTGATCAAAGCGCAAGCTGACAATATCTTTGAATTGGTGGCGAAGTTTGCGAACTATGGCTTTAACAAATCGCACGCGGCTGCCTATGCTTTGGTGTCCTATCAAACGGGTTATTTGAAAGCGCATTACCCGAAAGAGTTTATCGCAGCGTCTATGACGCTCGATATGGGCAATACCGATAAACTTAATGATTTCAAACGCGAAGCGCAAAGACTTAAGGTTGAAGTTAAATCTCCGTGCGTGAATAAATCGGAGGTTATCTTCACTGTGGAAGGCAATAATATCCATTATAGCCTTTGCGCTGTTAAGGGTGTCGGCCGCAACGTTGCGGAACATATTGTTGCGGTGCGGGGCGACCAGCCTTTTAAGGATCTTGCAGACTTTGCAGAACGTATTGACCCTAAAATTGTGAACCGCCGTGCCTTCGAAACACTCACCCATGCTGGGGCATTTGATGGGCTGGGATATCGGCGTGAGGAGGTAGCGTCACTCACTGAAACTGTGTTGAGCACCGCGCAACGGGCAACGAGCAATCGCAATGAAGGTATTGTTGACATGTTCACCGTCAGCGCCCCCGAACCCATCAAGCCCGCCAAGAATGTAAAAAGCTGGTCGCATTCGGAGCGGTTGCAACGCGAATTTTCCGCCATTGGCTTTTATCTGTCGGCGCACCCGTTGGATGAATATCAATCCATCTATACTGAAGGGTACGCGCAAACGTGGCAGGCTTTTGAAAAGGCTGCGCGGAACGGTGCGAGTGCTGGGCGCATGGCAGGGACGATTGCATCGCGTAACGACAGGAAGACCCGTAAGGGATCCAACATGTCGATCATGACCCTATCTGACCCGACGGGAACATTTGAATGTTTGGTATTTTCAGAACAGCTTGATCGATTTGATGATGTGCTGACCGTGGGTAATTCAATTGTCGTGGAAGTTGAAGCTGATGCGCAACCCGATGGTGTACGTTTGAGATTGATCAATCTGCATCCGATTGAGCGTGCCATTGCGAAAATGGCCAACAAGCTTGTGCTGCATTTGACCAGCAAAGAGTGTATCCCGCATTTGACTAAGCAGTTGCAGCGCGGCGGCGAGGGGCAAGTGGCGATTATTGTGATGGATGAACGTCACAATTATGAGTTTGAGATTGAATTGCCTGGCGGCTACCGATTGACGCCGGAATTGGCAAGCTCGCTCAAGGTGATGCCTGGTGTTGCCGATGCGCGTGTGAGTGCCGATGTTGGCGGCGGGTAAACCTGCATTTGGCGCCATCTTCGGCTGCGTTTGAGCCTTTTCAGGCTTTGTGGTGCTGATTATCCAATTAGCTATTGCCAATAGGCCGGGATTGCTGTATCCCCGCGCTCATTAATTCGCACGCAAAGACGGCTGCCCGTTGAGGCCGCCATCCGGTGACAAAATATGTTGCAGCTCTTTGCGGAGGTTACAACCGGTTAAAAGGAGAGAAGGCCGATGGCACTTCCTGATTTTTCTATGCGCCAATTGCTCGAAGCTGGCGTACACTTCGGACACCAAAAACACCGCTGGAATCCAAAAATGGAACAATACATTTTTGGTGTGCGGAACGATATCCACATCATCGATTTGGCGCAAACTGTGCCTGCTTTGTATAATGCACTGCAAATGGTGTCTGACACTGTGGCTGAAGGTGGCCGCGTATTGTTCGTTGGCACAAAGCGCCAAGCTGCACCTGTTGTTGCAGAAGCCGCTCGCCAATCAGCACAGTATTATGTGAATTCACGTTGGTTGGGTGGCATGCTCACCAACTGGCAGACCATTTCTAAGTCAATTGCTCGTTTGCGTGAACTTGAAGATCAAGAATCTGAAGGCATGCAGGGCTTGACCAAGAAAGAGCGTTTGCAGCGTTCTCGCGAACGTGAGCGTCTTGAGCGCGACTTGGGCGGCATCAAAGACATGGGCAACGTGCCTAACTTGTTGTTTGTGATCGACACAAACAAAGAGTCTTTGGCGTTGAACGAAGCTCGTCGCTTGGGCATCCCAGTGATCGCTATTGCTGATACAAACTGTGACCCAGATGCTGTTGATTTGCCAATTCCTGGCAATGATGACGCAGCACGTGCAATCGAGCTTTACTGTTCATTGATTTCAAAAGCTGCTTTGGACGGCATTTCACGTTCTTCAGTTTCATTCGGCCAAGATTTGGGCGAAGCGGTTGAGGTGAGCGAACCTGTTTTGGAAGAAGCTGCACCAGCTGTTGAAGAAGCTGCTGTTGAGGCGCCTGCTGCAGAAGAAGCTAAAGCTGACGAAACACCATTGTTCGACAAGCCAGCTGCTGATGCAGATGATTTGAAGAAAATTTCAGGTGTTGGTCCGGTTTTGGAGCAAAAGCTGAATGATCTCGGCATCTACACTTTTGCACAGATCGCAAACTTCAGCGCGGAAGACATTGCAAATGTTGACGAGCGTTTGAACTTTAAAGGCCGCATTGAGCGCGATGGCTGGATCGACCAAGCCAAAGAATTGGGCGCTTAATTAGCTTCATAAAATCTGCGTGTTTAGGCGTTAAACACGACACTTTCGATTGGGCCAGCCCGAGATAGGGCTGGCAACATAGGAGATTTAAAATGGCGATCACAGCTGCACTTGTGAAAGAATTGCGCGAGCAGACCGGCGTTGGCATGATGGACTGCAAAAAAGCGCTTAACGAAACCAATGGTGATTTGGAAGCTGCCGTTGATTGGCTGCGCACCAAAGGTTTGGCTAAAGCTGCTAAGAAAGCTGGCCGTGTTGCGGCAGAAGGTTTGGTTGGCGTTGTTACTTCAGGCACCAAAGGTGCTGTTGTTGAAGTGAACTCAGAAACTGACTTTGTGGCACGTAACGCAGAATTCCAAAACTTGGTAAGTGAAATTGCTAAAGTTGCTTTGGACCAAGGCGATAACGTTGAAACATTGGCTGCTGCCACTTATCCAGGTAAGTCACACTCAATCGCTGACGAAGTGACCAATGCGGTTGCTAAAATCGGTGAAAACATGACTTTGCGTCGTTCAGCTACAGTTTCTGTAGATGAAGGCGTTGTTTGCAGCTACGTGCACAACGCAGTTGTTGACGGTCTTGGTGGCATCGGCATCTTGGTTGGCTTGAAAACAGCTGGAAATGGTGCCGCACTTGAAGGCGTTGGCCGCCAGTTGGCGATGCACATCGCTGCGACAAATCCTTTGGCGATTTCTCCAGAAGGTTTGGATCAAGACGTTGTTGACCGTGAGCGTGCCGTTTTTGCTGAGCAAGCTGCTGGTTCTGGTAAGCCTGCTGAAATCGTTGAGAAAATGGTTGATGGCCGCATGCGCAAATACTTCGAAGAAGTTTGCTTGTTGTCTCAAACATTCGTTATCGATGGCGAAACCAAAATTGCTGACGTTGTGAAAAACGCTGAAAAAGAAGCTGGCGCACCTGTTGAGCTGGTTGATTTTGTGCGTTTCGCAATTGGTGAAGGCATTGAAAAAGAAGAGAGCGATTTCGCCGCCGAGGTTGCAGCTGCGGCTGGTAACTAATAACCTGTTCTGGAACAAGAATCTTTTTTCTAAAAGTTCCAAACTCTAGACTAGGTTAGGGTGGCAATGGCCTCTCCATCGCTTAAGCGTATTTTGATAAAAGTCTCCGGCGAAGCACTCGCCGGAGACGGTTCATTTGGGATCGAATCCCAATTCTTAGACGAAGTTGCCGGGCAGCTCGTCGATCTTTCCCAAAATGGATATGAAGTTGCGATCGTGGTCGGCGGCGGAAATATTTTCCGCGGCATGTCCGTGGCTGCCGGCGGTGCTGACCGCGTGGTTGGTGATCACATGGGCATGTTGGCCACTGTGATCAATTGCTTGGCCCTTGGCGATGCGATTCGCCGGTTGGGCGGCAATTCTCGCGTTTTCTCAAATCTCGTTATGCCGGATGTCGCGGATCATTTTACTGCACGCGAGGCACGCAAAACACTCGAAGAGGGCGGTATCGCCATCTGTTCTGGTGGTACTGGAAATCCATTTTTCACAACAGATACAGCAGCTGCACTGAAGGCGGTGGAGCTGGAATGCGATGCTTTGTTTAAAGGCACCAAGGTGGATGGCGTTTATGACGCTGACCCTGAAAAACATCCAGACGCTAAGCGTTTTGACACGATTTCATATGACGAAGTGATCTCGCGGGACCTAAAAGTTATGGATATGGCTGCATTTGCACTAGCACGTGACAACAAATTGCCAATTTTTGTGTATGCTTTGGATGTCGCGGGCGGCGTTCAGGCCATCATTGAGGGGAAGGCATTGTCCACGCGGGTTGGATGATCGCTATAATCAAAGGATTAGAACATGAGTGAATTTTCTTTGCAGAATCTTGACCAGCGCATGAAGAAGTCTTTGGCTGCGCTGAAGGATGAATTTGCAGGCTTGCGCACCGGGCGTGCCACAACAAGCCTTTTGGACCCAATCATGGTTGATGCCTATGGCTCCAAAATGCCTATGAACCAAGTCGCCACAGTTTCTGTGCCTGAGGCGCGCATGCTCTCAGTTCAAGTTTGGGACAAGGGCATGACACAGGCCGTTGAAAAAGCCATTCGCGAATCCTCATTGGGTTTGAACCCGATGGCTGAAGGCACAATTATCCGTGTGGCCCTTCCTGAGTTGAATGAAGAACGTCGCCGTGAATTGACCAAAGTTGCACATCAATATGCTGAACAAGCGAAAGTGGCAGTTCGTCACATTCGCCGCGACGGTATGGATGCGCTGAAAAAACAAGAAAAAGACGGCGACATCAGTAAAGATGAGATGCACCAAAAGTCGGATGAGCTTCAAAAGCTCACTGATGATATTGTGGCAGAAGTAGATAAAATGTTGGCGAATAAAGAAGCCGACATCATGCAAGTATAGATTGCGCAGACATGTCCAATGAACCGGCCATAGCCACTTCCGAATCTCCAGCGTACGCGGTTTTGCCGCGGCACATTGGTGTGATTATGGATGGCAATGGCCGTTGGGCAACAGCGCAAGGAAAGCCGCGCAATGAAGGCCACCGGGCCGGGGTTGAAGCGCTCCGCCGTTTGGTGGCCTGTGCGGTTGAGTTCGAGATTGACTATCTCACCATATTTAGCTTCTCCTCCGAAAATTGGACACGACCAGCTGACGAGATCAACGCTATTTTGGGGTTGATGAAACGGTTCATCGCTTCTGACATTTCGAAATTTGTGGCGCACAATGTACGCGTCCGGATTTTGGGACGGCGCGAAGGCCTGACCAAAGCCATTTTGCAAATGATTGAGCAGGCGGAAAGCCGCACCGCGCATTGCACTGGCCTACAGCTCAATGTGGCGTTCAACTATGGTGGGCGGCAAGAAATTGCGGATGCTGTGCGGTCTTTGGCGCAAGATGTTGCTGACGGAAAGATCTCACCCGAGCAAATTGACGAATCCGTCATTGAGCAAAAGCTATATACGGCAAATATGCCTGACCCTGATCTGATTTTCCGGTCTAGCGGCGAAGAGCGGCTTTCTAACTTCTTGCTTTGGCAATCTGCCTATGCGGAATTTGTGTTTTTTGACGAGTTTTGGCCCGAGTTCAACCGCGATATCTTTATGCGGACGCTGGACGAGTTTTCTGGTCGTAAACGTCGTTTTGGGGGCGTGAACCCATGACGAGCCCAAATCCTCAATCAGGCGGACCCAATTGGGGCGATTTGCGCCAGCGTTTGATGTCGGCATTTTTGCTGATTCCGTTTGTGGCCATCGCTATCATTATTGGCAATATTGCCGTGGCGGCTTTGGTGGCCGTTGCTGTTGCGCTGGCTTATCAGGAATGGTCGCGCATGGTGGGGCAGGGCAAAATGAACCGCTTCACCTATCTAATTATGGGCCTGCTGGCAGTTGGTGCGCTGGTTTATCCTATTGCCGGATTCACCGCGAGCCTCATCTTTTTCTTTCTCGGCGCGATTGTTGCAGCACTTTCTGTGGATTGGCGCCAATGGCGACTCCCTTATTACGCCGCGGGCGCGATTTTTTTTGGCGTTGCCGCCATTTGTATTTTGGCACTGCGTGGCAATACGACCAATGGCATCTGGGCTACAGTGTTTTTGGCCGCGGTGATTTGGCTCACAGATAGTGGCGCGTTTTTTGTGGGCCGGTTGCTGGGCGGCGTTAAATTGTCACCAGAGATTTCGCCGTCGAAGACATGGTCCGGTGCGCTGGGTGGCTTGGCATTTGGCACAACTGGCGGTTTAATCGTTTGGTTGATGGCAACAGATAGTCCATTTTGGATCGGTATTCTTATTGCTGCCATTTTGAGTGTGGTTGCGCAACTGGGCGATTTGGTTGAAAGCGCGTTGAAGCGCCGGTTTATGATCAAAGATAGTGGCGATATTATTCCCGGCCATGGCGGCATTTTGGACCGGATTGACAGTTTTACCTTTGGGGGCATCTTGCTTTTCCTCATTGGGGTCATACATGCTGCATCGGATCAGGTGGCGCAGGGCGTGCTGATCTGGTGACGCCCAAATTTTAGAAAAAGGCAGATATGACAGGCTTGCTCGGTATTCTTCTTCCGTTTCTGATTGTTCTTGTGGTCATCGTGTTTGTTCACGAGATGGGGCACTATCTCGTTGCGCGTTGGAATGATGTCGCGGTTGAAAGCTTTTCCATCGGTTTTGGTCCGGAGCTCGTGGGTTGGAACGATAAAAATGGAACGCGGTGGAAAATTTCAGCGATTCCACTGGGTGGCTATGTCAAATTTGTCGGCGATATGAACGCCGCAAGTGCACCCGATGGCGAGACCCTCGACAAGATTCCTCCCGAGGAACGCATTAAGCTATTCTATTATAAGAATGTTTGGCAGCGCATTGCAATTGTTGCGGCGGGACCGGCGGCGAACATTCTTTTCACCTTTGTCATTCTATATGGCATGCTGCTCGGGTTAGGCCGCTATACAATCGAAGCACGCATTGATGGCATTTCACCTGACACGCCTGCCGCGCAATCGGAATTGAAGGTCGATGATGTGATTCTCGCAGTTGACGGCTACCAAGTCCGCAGTTTTTCAGATTTTCAAAAGATTGTCGCGACCAGCCCAAATCAAGAGCTTCCATTTCTCATTGAGCGAAATGGGCGCGAATTTGAGATTCGTGTGCAAACTGGAGCGCGCATTCAAGAAGATCGCTTGGGCAATAATGCTGAGATAGGCTTTTTAGGCGTGTCTCGCGATGCGACGCAGCAGGAAGTGCGGTTCGTACGGCCTGGTGCCATCGAAGCAATTGGAATCACAATTGAAGAAATTGTGTTCATTATCGATCGTTCATTTAAGTTCCTAGGTGAACTGCTGATGGGGCGCGGCGATGTGGAGCAATTGGGTGGCCCAGTAAAAATCGCAAAGATTTCTGGGGAAGCCGCATCTCTCGGCATATTTTCGTTGATAAGTCTGACAGCGCTATTATCATTGAATATTGGTATATTTAATCTTTTCCCTATCCCGCTTTTGGATGGGGGACATTTGGTCTATTATGCGATTGAGGCAGTGCGTGGACGCCCCTTGAGTCGGCAGATTCAGGAAATTGGTTTCCGCATTGGCTTGTTTTTGGTTATGTCTTTGATGGTCTTTACGTTGGTCAACGATATCTTCTAAAAAGCGCATCAAACGCAGGTGCATCCGCCAAAGAATATTTGGAATCAAATGATTACAAAGTGTTGCAAATGGACACTTTCAACAATCTTTTGGTAACTCAAAGTGTTATTTGGGCTTGCGTTTGGGATAATAAATAGTAAAACGGATGATGGAGTTAGTGTCGCGAGGGGCGGGTGTTTTGCCGTGTCTATTGCGCAAATGCAGAAAGGCTGCAAGAAACATGATCGTACGTGCAAAGCTTTTGCCGAGTTTCATTCTGGGACTTTTCTTGATATTTGGCGCACCATTATTGCCAAGTGCATTTAATGAAGTGGTGGGTGTTCAAGCCGCGCAAGCCCAAACAGTTTCCCGTATTTCAGTGACTGGCAACCAAAGAGTTGACGATAGCACTGTTATTTCATTTTTGGCGGTGCGCCAGGGGCAGCGCGCAACGAGCCAGTTGATCGATGAGTCAATCGACTCGCTTTATCAAAGCGGACTTTTCTCGTCGGTTAAGGTGTTCATGTCAGGCAACACGCTGAATGTGCAGGTTTCTGAAAACCCGATCATTTCAAGCGTTTTGTTTGAAGGGAACAAAAAGTTCTCTGATGCTCAGCTTTCAGATATGGTGAATCTTTCATCTCGTGGCGTTTATACAGAATCGTCACTTCAGCAGGATATTCGCAGCATCGAATTGGCTTACGATCAGGCCGGATTCGACAATGCGACAGTGACTGCGCGTTCTGATATCGAGCAAAACTCACGCGTTAAGGTGACATTTGTTGTGAATGAAGGTGATCGCGCAGGCATTGCAGCGATCCGCTTTACAGGCAACAATTCTATTGGCGATGGTCAATTGCGCGCAGCGATCAAGACACGCGAATCTCACCTGTTGAGCTTCTTGTTCCGTGATGACGTTTATGATGAAGATAAGTTGAACGTCGACCGTGAATTGATCCGCCTCTATTACGCGAACCGTGGATACCCTGATGCGCAGGTTCTTTCAGCGGTTGCTGAGTTTGATGCTGAGCGCAATTCTTACTTTATCAATTTCACCATTGATGAAGGCGAATATTATGAGTTTGGTCAGATCAATATCGAAACCAGCATTTCTGGATTGAACCCAGATAGCCTCAAGGGTGCTGTGCGTACAGACGAAGGTCGGCGTTATTCTTTGCGGAATCTGCAACGCAGTGCTGCAGAGATGTCTAAAGATGCGGCAAATATGGGCCATAGCTTCGCAGAAGTACGCCCACGTATTGATCGCAACATTGAAAACAAAACATTTAACGTGACCTATTTGGTCGACGAAGGTGCACGCCTTTATGTTGAGCGGATCAATGTTTATGGCAATACACGGACACGTGACTTTGTAATCCGTCGTGAATTTGAGTTTGCTGAAGGTGATCCGTTTAACCGTACATTCTTGGCTGCTGGTCGAGAAGCATTGATGGGCCTTGGTTTCTTCTCAGCCGTAAATGTATCGGTCGATCAGGGCAGTGCTGCTGACAAAGTGATCGTTAATGTCGTTGTTGAAGAAAAGTCTACCGGTAACTATGCCCTAGGTGCGAACTTTTCACCCGGTGCAGGCATTGGTGGTGAGTTGTCTTTGACCGAGAGAAACTTCTTGGGTCGAGGTCAGGATTTGCGTATTTCTTTGGGGGCAACTCAAGGTACTCGCACCTACGACTTCTCATTCACTGAACCACGTTTCATGGGCTTGAAAATTTCAGCTGGCGTGGATGCCTATCAGCGTCAAGTAGATGAAGGCAAATATTACAATTACGGTACACAGAGCACTGGATTCCAGCTTCGCGTTGGGGCGCCGGTTGTTGACAAGCTTCAGGCCAGCGCTTTTGTCGGTGTGGATTACACCACTTACCAAGATGGGACCGGTACCAATCCCATTGATGCACCGACTTACATCACTGATTTTGGCGGTAGTGCAACAAAGGCATTTATTGGCTACAATCTGACCTACACGGATGTAGATAATACTCGTACGCCAACTGAAGGTTTCGCGATCAATATCAGCCAGCAATATGTTGGGGTGGACTACAACCTATTGAAGTCAGAGATAAAGGGCAGCTACTACATACCAATCTTACCTGATGCAGGTGTGATTGGTAGCTTGAAGGGCCAAGCTGGTATTATCAATGAACTTGGCGGCGGCTATGTAAACCCAACAGAGACATTTGTTGCTGGACCAAGTTTGATCCGTGGCTTTAGTTCACGTGGTCTCGGGCCGCAGGGTGCAAACAATGCTTTGGGTATCACCGAATACTTGGCGTTGTCTGCTGAAGTTGAGTTCCCAATTCCAGTGTTGCCAGAGAGCTATGGTCTCAAAGGTGCGGTTTGGGCAGATGCGGCTTATCTAGGGCATGACAGTATTGATCCTGCATTGATTGTTGACGGTATTGGTGTTCAAACACGTACATCGGTTGGTGCAAGCGTGATCTGGGATAGCCCGTTTGGTCCATTGCGTGGTGACTTTGCTCATGTGATTGACCAAGACACAGCAGATCAGACACAAGTCTTTGCATTGACGATCTCCACATTGTTCTAGTTGAGATTGTACGCTCAGAATTTAAAGGATCGCGGTATCGTTCCGCGGTCCTTTTTGTTTAAAGGGGGGAATGATGGTTGATCAGCGCTTTTTTGCCAGTAGATCTGACATTTCTCTTTTGGATGCATTTTCCGCAATTGATCGGCCGGAATTGGCTGTTAGGCTCTCCCAAGAAGACCAATCTAGGATATTGGCTGGGGCAGGGACTGTCCCGTTTTTACAAGACAATGAATTAGGCTTTGTCGCGGATGCTGCTTACATGGACGCAGTGTCTGATTGCTGCCATGGTATTGTTCTTATATCGCGAGATGCTGAACTTCCTTCTGTGCCACCAGAAAGCGAATGTTGTTTCGTTCGGTGCGATGATCCCTATCAGGTTTTCACCCTACTTCTAGATTTCCTCTACGGAGATAGTGTGCGGCTGCTCGGCTATTGTGCTGAGACCTCTCCCTCTGTTTTGGGAAATGGCGCACATTTGGCACCTAATGTGTTTTTTGGTGCCGATGTTGAAGTTGGTGACCATGTTGTTATCGGACCAAATTGCAGTATTGGCCGTGGGGTCACCATTGGCCATAATGTGATTATCGGCGACAATGTTTCTATCCAGTGCGCACATATTGGCGACAATGTTGTTATCCATTCTGGTGCACGTATCGGCGCAGAAGGTTTTGGCTTTCTGCCGCGGAAATCGGGGCCACAGAAAATTCCGCAACTCGGTCGCGTTATTTTGCAAAATGGGGTGGAGATCGGGGCTAACACATGTGTCGATCGGGGCACGTTGGATGACACCATTGTGGGCGAAAACAGCAAGATCGACAATCTGGTTCAAATTGGGCACAACACCAAAATTGGTCGCAATTGTCAGATAGCAGCCAAATCAGGGTTTGCAGGATCGTCAGAAATTGGTGACAATGTGCTGTTTGGCGGCCGCGCCTCTATTGTCAATAAGGCAAAACTGGGGGATAGATGCGTGGTTATGGCCTGTTCGATTGTATCCAAATCGCAAAAGGCGGATACTGTGTTAGCGGGCAATCCTGCTGTCGAGGTCAAGCAATGGCGTCGTATGCAGGCAAAGATGAAAATGATGGGGCGCGAATGACGCGCGGAGTTTGAGGTTGGGCATGTCAGATAAAGTATTGTCATCATTGGATATTAATCGGGTTTTAGAGTGCTTGCCGCACCGCTATCCATTTTTGATGGTTGATAAAATCATCGAGATTGATGGGGACAATTCGGCAATTGGCGTGAAGAATATCTCATTTAACGAACCTATGTTTCAGGGGCATTTCCCCGGGGCACCTGTTTTCCCAGGCGTTTTGATTATTGAAGGCATGGCGCAGACCGCTGGTGCAATCGTGATTGCGGAAGAGCAAAAGTCTGGCCAAAAACACTCTGTGTTTTTGTTGACGATTGACAAAGCTAAGTTCCGCAAGCCTGCTGGCCCTGGCGATGTTCTTGAATATCACATCAAAAAAGCGCATCGCCGCCGCACGGTTGGTCGGTATGAGGCGAAGGCCATGGTGAATGGTGTCGTGGTTGCGGAAGCCGAAGTTGGTGCAATGATTGTACGTGACGAGTAGTTATGGCTGATGTTCATCCTACAGCTATAGTTTCACCAGAAGCCGAGCTTGGTGAAAATGTCTGCGTTGGGCCCTTTTGCGTTGTTGAAGGTCCAGTGAAAATTGGTGCCGATTCTGTTTTGCATTCCCATGTTGTGGTGAAGGGCAGAACTGAAATTGGCACGAATGCCGAGATTTTCCCATTCGCGTCTGTGGGCCATCGACCACAAGACTTGAAATATTCTGGCGAAGAAAGCCGCCTAACGATTGGTGACTATTGCACCATTCGAGAGCATGTAACGGTGAACCCGGGCACGTCTGGCGGTGGGTTGGAAACTCGCATCGGCAACCATGTTTTGTTGATGGCGGGTGTGCATGTGGCGCATGATTGCCATGTCGGTGACTATGTTGTGATGGTGAATCAATCAACTTTGGCGGGCCACTGTGTGGTGGATGACCATGCCATTGTTGGCGGCCTGAGCGGCGTTCACCAGTTTGTGCGAATTGGCGCGCACGCTTTTGTTGGTGCGATGAGCATGGTTGAGAATGATGTTATTCCTTATGGCTCGGTGCTGGGCAACCGTGCCTATCTAGGTGGGTTGAACCTCGTTGGGCTGAAGCGTCGGAATTTTGATCGTGAAGAAATCCATACTTTGCGCGCGGCCTATCGGATGATTTTTTCAAATGAAGGCACATTGCGCGAGCGCGTTGAAGACGCCGCAGAGCTCTTTGAGGGCCACAAGTTGGTTGAAGATGTCGTTGCGTTTGTTCGTAAGCCGTCTGAACGCGCGATTTGTATGCCGAAAAATGGCGTAGAATTGGGCTCATGACCAAACTGGCGTTGCTTTTGGGCGAGGGCGCTTTGGCGTACGCTGCCTTGCAAGCGGCGCAACGGCAATTGGGTGCCGAGCATGTTGTATCGTTTCGCTTGAACGAGGCGATGGCTGATCTACCGCTTTTCGATCTTGATAATCTACCTCGTGCAATCGAAGTCACCAAAACTCATCAACCGACGCACATATGTGTGGCGGGGCGGGTGGACTTGCCACCGGCGCGCAGACAAGCAATGGCTAAGTCCATGGCATTATTGGGCAATAACGCCAGCACAGATCTCGGGCTTGAACATTTATTTGGGGCTGTGGCCCAGTCCATTGGGGCAATGCCCGTTGGAGTACATGAAATTGCACCGACTTTGCTTGCAGGCGAAGGCCATTTGTTTGGTCCGATTTGTAAACTCAGTTCTGGTCAGCTGCGCCGATTAATAGAAGCGACACGTCAATTTGGGGCAACCGATCTTGGCCAAGCCATGATTTTTGCGGGTGTGCAGCCGATTGCTGGTGAAGATGTTGGCGGAACAGATGCTTTGCTGAAGCGGGTTTCGCTGCTCAGTGAAGAATTCGGCCTACCGCAAAATCTATGCTTGGTTAAAACGAAGAAGCCGCAACAAAGTGGCGTGGGGGATTTGCCGACAATTGGAAAACACACAATTGAGTTGGCGGCCAGCGCCGGTGTAACGATAATTATCGTTGAGGCTGGTCATACGCTGGTGCTTGATCAAGAAGAGCTGCCCGCGCTTTGCGAGCATTATGGTGTGTCGATTATAGGTAGCACGTAATGCGACTATTTGTGGTGGCTGGGGAAAGCTCTGGTGACAAGCTGGCGGCATATCTGGTTCAGCGCCTTCAAAATGAGCGCACAGTTGAGCTTTCGGGCGTTGGCGGGCCCTCTCTGGTTCAGCAAGGGCTAAAGCCGCTCTTTCCAATGTCTGATTTGGCCGTGATGGGATGGCGGGACGTCTATATGCGTTTGCCGCTGCTGTTGTGGCGGTTGAAGCAAACTGTTGATGCGATTGTGCGACAGAAGCCAGATGTGCTGCTTTTGGTCGATTCTCAAGAATTCTCACAGCGCGTGGCTGCAGGTGTGCGCAAGACATTTCCCGACTTGCCGATCTTACTTTATGTTGCGCCGTCAGTTTGGGCTTGGCGGCCGGAACGCGCCCAAAAGATCAAACCATTATATACTGAGATTCTTTCTGTTCTGCCTTTTGAACCAAAAGCGTTTGAGCAACTCGATGGTCCTAAATGCACCTATGTTGGGCATAGTGCTGAGAGCTTGAGCGACCTGAAGCATCAAATTGGGGTGCGCGATAATTTGCTGCTGCTGCCCGGTTCGCGACAAGGTGAGATTGACCGGAATCTTGAAACGCTTGTTGACGTTGGGCGGGGCTTGCAAGGGTTTGCCGATAAAGATTTGATTACGGTCGAGCATTTGCGCGAACAGCTTATGAGGCGCTTGAAGCATAGCGATATCGAAATTGCGAGTGGGCGTGATGCCTTTGAAAAGGCGTTGGGGCACGCCAAAATGGCTTTGGCGGTGAGCGGCACGGTGACGCTCGAACTTGCGTTTGCCGATGTCCCCCACATATTGTTTTATGTCGCCGATCAAAAGCTTGGCGCACATTATGAGCAAGCCGGGCGACCGTTGGTTGGGTTACCGAACATTTTATTGCAGCGTGAATTTGTGCCGGAAATCGTGGGCACATTGCCGAGAAAAACTGAGTTGGCTTATGCGGCAGAATTGCTTGCGACAGATGATGCTACCCGCGCGGCGCAGCGCGAAGGTTTTGAAGAAATCCGACTATTGATGCAAATAGGGGCGCCTGAGGCGCCCCGTCAAGATCCGCTTGAGCGGATTTTATCTTATATTTAGAACGACTTAGCGCTCAGAAATATCAGTATAGTCGCGTGATGTCGCGCCTGTATAGAGCTGGCGAGGACGACCGATTTTTTGTTTTGGATCGTCGATCATTTCTTTCCATTGTGAAATCCAACCAACGGTCCGTGCCAACGCAAAGATGGCTGTGAACATGGAAGTCGGGAAGCCAATCGCATCCAAGATGATGCCAGAGTAAAAATCGACGTTCGGGTATAGCTTCTTCTCGATGAAGTATTCATCTTCCAAAGCGATCCGCTCAAGCTCTTGTGCAACCTGCAATGTTGGGTTGTTTTCGACGCCCAATTCAGACAGCACTTCATGCGCAGTTTGCTGCATAACTTTGGCACGTGGGTCAAAGTTTTTGTAAACGCGGTGACCAAAGCCCATCAAACGGAATGGGTCATTTTTGTCTTTCGCGCGAGCGATAAACTCAGGAATGCGATCAACGGAGCCGATTTCGCGTAGCATATTCAAGCATGCTTCGTTTGCACCGCCGTGAGCTGGGCCCCAAAGTGAAGCCACACCAGAAGCGATACATGCGAATGGGTTCGCATGAGAAGAGCCAGCCAAACGAACTGTAGAGGTTGAAGCGTTTTGCTCGTGGTCGGCATGCAATGTGAAGATGCGGTCCATGGCGCGGGCCATTGTTGGTGACACGACATATTCTTCAGCCGGCACAGCAAAGCACATGCGCAAGAAGTTGGCTGCGAAGCCCAAATCATTGCGTGGATAGACAAATGGTTGGCCAACAGAATATTTGTAGGCCCATGCTGCGATCGTCGGCATTTTTGCGATCAAACGGTGTGATGCAATCACACGCTGATTAGGATCGGTAATGTCTGTAGAGTCATGATAGAATGCGGACATTGCACCAACTGCACCACAAATGATCGCCATTGGGTGCGCATCGCGACGGAAGCCTTCAAAGAACTTCACCATTTGCTCATGGAGCATGGTGTGGCGTGTAATCTTCTCTTCAAACTCGGCAAATTCAGCTTTGCTTGGCAATTCGCCATTCAATAGCAAATAGGAAACTTCCAAGAAGCTCGACTTTTCAGCCAGTTGCTCAATTGGATAGCCGCGATAGAGCAGAGTGCCCTGGTTGCCATCAATATAGGTGATGCCAGATTCGGTTGAACCGGTGGATGTATAGCCCGGGTCAAATGTGAAATGTCCAGTTTTCGCATAAAGAGTGCGAATGTCGATTACATCGGGTCCGACTGTGCCTGACAATACTGGGAACTCATAGCTTTCGCCATTTAGCTCTAATTTTGCAATCCGATCGGTCATTATAAGGCCTCCTTCAAGATTCAAAAAATGACTAAAGTCCTACGCCCCCACTAACGTCAAACTTGTCGCCCAAGGGTTGGGTTGGCTTTGGGGTATCGGATTTGTTCCCATTTAGCAAGTTACCGATAGGGAAAGTTAAAATCCGATAGGTATTTATACGCCAGTGGTTTCTTTTAGACGGGAAAGGCTCTCTTCTTTGCCAAACAATTCCAGCACATCGAAGCAGCCGGGTGATGCTGCCTTAGCGGTTAGCGCTGCCCGCAAAGGTTGTGCGACCTTGCCGAATTTCAGCTCTTTTTCTTCTGCAAATCCGCGCATCACTTCGCCAATGGTGTCGTGATCCCAGCTTTCGATGGCTTCAAGCCTCGGCTCAAGCTCGCGTAGCATTTCTACGGAGTCTGCATCGAGCGCTTTCTGAGCTTTCTCTTCAAATTGCAGCGGGCGTTGGGCAAAAATGAACTCGGCGCCTGTGATGAGATCTAAAATTGTTTTGGCGCGTGGCTTTAGCATGGGGAGGGCGCGAAGCACTGTTTCCTCGTGCGCCAAAAGACCTGCCTTTTGCACTTCAAAGCCCAACTCTTCAGTTAGGTCAACCATCAAACCAAACAGGCGTTGATCGTCGGCTTCTTTGATGTAATGCGCGTTCAAATTTTCCAGCTTGGCAAAATCCATGCGCGAGCCAGCCTTGTTGAGCCCCTCATAAGAGAACCATTCAATAAACTGCTCTGAGCTGAAGATTTCTTCATCTCCATGCGACCAGCCCAAGCGGGCAAAATAGTTGCGGATTGTCTCTGGCAAGTAGCCCATTTTGCGGTATTCGCCAACGCCAAGGGCACCATGCCGTTTGGACAATTTTGCACCATCGGGACCATGGATAAGCGGCGTGTGTGCCATCACAGGGACATCCCAACCCATTGCATTATAAATCACGGTTTGACGTGCGGAGTTGGTCAAATGGTCGTCACCACGCAAAATGTGGGTCACCCCCATATCATGGTCGTCAACAACAACGGCTAGTTGATAGATTGGCGAACCATCTGAACGCAAGATGATGAAATCATCTAGGTTTTCTGCTTTGAATGTGACTTTGCCTTGCACTTTATCGTCAATTACGATTTCACCTTCGAGTGGTGTTTTGATGCGCACAACGAAAGGCAGGCCAGCAGGGGCATCTGCCTCAGTTTTGTCGCGCCAGCGGCGATCATAAAATGCATTGCGACCTTCGGCGCGGGCTTTTTCGCGCATCTCGTCCAGTTCTTCAGGTGTGCAGTAGCATTTATAAGCGTGGCCGCTATCTAACAATTGCTGCGCGACTTCTTTGTGACGCTCAATATTCTCTGACTGCATGATGGGTTCGCCATCATAATCCAATCCCATCCAATCCAAGCCATCGATGATCGCGCGAATTGCAGGTTCGGTTGAGCGCTCTTTGTCTGTGTCTTCAATACGCAATAGCATTTGACCGCCCAAAGATTTTGCCAACGCCCAGTTGAATAGCGCGGTGCGGGCATTGCCGATATGCAAGAATCCGGTTGGTGAAGGGGCAAAGCGGGTGATGACTTGTTTGCTCATGAAGCACTCATTTTGGAAAAGTTGGAGAATTTTGTTTGCCTGTGTACCATAGGAGCAGAATTGCGCAAGATCGGGATGTTGCGTGTCACTTAAAGATATTGATTTAGAGCATATTTCCGCCCGACGCCCATTTATTGATCAGTTTTTTAGGGCAAAGGGTAATCAACCAAGATTTCAATCGGGTGACAGAACTGTCGCGCGACCTAAGATTGATGGTGCCGTTTTTGCGCGTCGGCGCATCGTATTGGTCCCGTTCGCATTGATCCTTGGTATTTGCATTTATGTAGGGTTGCCGATGGAGCCGCCCTTTCTGCTTTATCCGGCTGTTGCGCTAGTTTTGTTTCTTTGCTCCATTTTCGCAGCGCGGCATTGGGTTGCACGAAATGTTTTGCTGATGTCGGCATTTGCTGCGGCTGGCGTGGCGCTGATGGCCACGACAGGTGTTTTGCGCGGTACGCCACTGCTGTCTTATCCCACCGCTGGCACCATAGAAGGTCAAATCGTTGAATTGGAAATGCGCCCTGGCGACGATTTGCGTGTGGTCGTTCGCCTGGGCGAAGAGGTGCCAACTGCATTGCAGGCGGTTAAGTCTGTTCGCCTAACAATTGATGCGAAGCATTATGAGCCACGCCTTTTTCCACGTATCGGACAGAATATTGCCGTACGTGCTCGGTTCATACCTGTGCCGAAACCAGTTTATCCTGGCGGCTATGACCCGCAGTTTCATAGTTATTTTGATGGAATTGGTGCTTATGGCTCCGCGCTGGAGACCATTCAATTTCAAGCAACATCGAATAGATTTGGTTGGGCAAATGTTCGAAATCTGATCTTTGATATACGTTATGCCATCGCAGCGCGATTTACCGCGGCTATGGCCCCGAGGGATGCGGCGATTGCGCGCGCACTTATCATTGGTGATCAATCAGCCATTGCTCCGGATTTGCGAGATGAAATTGCGGTGAGCGGATTGGCTCACCTGTTGGCCATTTCTGGATTACATTTGAGTTTGGTAGCTGGCGGCATATTTTTTGGACTTCGGTTTTTGTTGGCATTGCCAATGTTCCCACTTTCAATGCCTGGCAAAACGATTGCTGCAATTGCGGCCATGGCAGCGGCACTGTTCTATTTGGGTATTTCTGGCGCAAATATCGCAACGCAGCGGGCCACAATTATGCTCATTATTGCATTTGTTGCTGTGCTGTTGGGGCGACGCGCTATTACGCTGCGGAACGTGGCACTTGTGTGTATCCTGATGATTATTCTCTATCCCAATGAAGTGTTTAAACCGGGCTTTCAATTGTCTTTCGCCGCCGTTGGCGCGCTCGTTGGCGTATATGAATGGACTAGAAATGTGCGGCAGGTGCAGCGATGGCCCGCGTGGTCGCGTTTTTGGGGCGGGTTAAGTTTGACCAGTTTGGTAGCTGGCGTTGCAACTGCGCCCATTGCGGCGGTGCATTTCAGCCAGTTTGCACCATTTGGATTGTTTGCGAACCTTGTGGCCGTGCCATTGGTTGGGTTCTTTGTGCTTCCAGCACTGATTTTTGCGAGCGTGTTGATGCCATTCGGATTGGAAACACCCGTGCTGCACATGGCTGGTTGGGGCATTGAGCAGGTTATTACTATAGCTAAGTTTTTCACCCATCTTGGAGGAGACTGGACTTATGTTGCGCCGCTGCAAGGTTGGGTTTTGCCCGTTTGTGGCGGCGCGCTCATGGTGTTTTTGATCCTGAAGTCCGCATGGCGATTTGTGCCGCCATTGTTTGTGATAGCAATGATCAGCCTTTTCGGCACAGCGTCAACACCTGATCTTCTGGTTTCCGATCAAACACGTTCTGTTTTCCTGAAGCAAAATGATGGGCAGTGGGCGCAGGTCAATCGGATCGGCAATAATTTTACTACCCGTGTTTGGGCGGAGTGGTTGGGCGTTGATTTGAAAGATCAATTGTTGACTGGGCAATGTGATCCGCGCGGCTGTATTGCCGATATCGCTGGGCAAAAAATCTTGCTGGCACGCGACAAAATTGCTGTTCGGGAAGACTGCGGACTGGTTGACCTGATTGTGGAGCAGGATTCACTTTACCAAAGCTGTGCGGGTGTTAGCCAAATGCTGCGGCATTGGGATATACGCCGATTTGGGACAGCTGCAGCTTACTTTAGAGGCGAGATAAACGGCGAAGCTAAATGGAGCATTCGCCATGCCGTGCACGATCAAGCGCGGCCATGGCGAATTGATTACGGCGAAAAATGATCCGCTTAAAGCCTAATATTTGCGGAAGAGGCCGACCAATCGACCTTGAACAGCGACTTGATCCGGACCAAAAATTCGCGTTTCATAGGCCGGGTTGGCGGCTTCAAGTGCAACGGAGTTGCCCTTTTTGCGCAAGCGTTTCAGCGTTGCTTCTTCGCCATCCACAAGCGCCACAACAATTTCGCCATTGGTGGCCGTCTGCTGCTTTTTGATCAGCACAGTGTCGCCATCAAAAATGCCAGCATCGATCATGGAGTCGCCGCGCACTTCCAACGCATAATGTTCACCGCCTGAGAGCATTTCAGGGGGAACCGCAACAGTATGGGATTGGGTTTGAATCGCCTCAATGGGGACACCCGCAGCGATGCGGCCCATCACTGGCACATGCACTGGTGCATGTGCATCGTTAGACATTGGTTCTGGACGCGCAGGCTCAGGTGCTTTGCCTAGTGTTCCTTCAATGACGCTAGGCTCAAACTTAGCCTTCTTGCCACCAAGAGAGGGGTTCATGCTGTCTGGCAAACGAACCACTTCCATTGCCCGGGCGCGGTTGGGGAGGCGGCGGATAAAGCCGCGCTCTTCCAACGCGGTAATTAGGCGATGAATGCCTGATTTCGACTTTAGATCCAACGCGTCTTTCATTTCATCGAATGAAGGGGGCACGCCGCTTTCCTTCATCCGTTCATGGATAAACATCAACAATTCATGTTGCTTGCGGGTCAGCATTGGACTTCCTTTTTAGAATCGGAACAAATGTTGAACAACCATACCTGTTCCTCCTATGTTCTGCAAGTCCGGATTTGCGCCCTCGAAAAGTGACATATTTTCAATGATTTGCAATGGTTGGTGAAAAGGGTGCGTGTTGCCAATGTGCAACAGCCATTTCCATAATGTACAAAATGTCACACCCTATATAGACATCGTAAAACGAACAACGTATAGCGATTGGTGTAACTTCAACTGGGGTGTCCTCCCATATTTTGGGGCCCCGACACCGCAACCAGCAAAGGGGAACATTATGAACCTTAATCATAAATTTCACACGTCCCCGGCGCGTTCCACGCCGGTTTCTAAATAACCGACGTTCTTTTTGAGGACGTCATGGCTGCGTCCTCGCTGTCACAACATCAACACTAACCCTTCTTAGGCGCTGTTTCTGCGTCCGAGAACTCATCGTTAATCGTGCGTTTTCGCGCGGGTTTCCGTGTGGCTGCGTGCATTTTGTCAACTCCAATTTCGGAGAACGAACGCGGCTGCGCGTTTGTCAGGAAACATGAAAAAACAACATGCTTTAACACTTAATATTTTCGAACGATTAGGTTTGGCTTGGCGCCAAATCTTCAGCCGGCGTCAAGCCAATTTCGGTGGACGTTCAAAACGCGTTCGCCGCGCATATGTTGGAGATTTGAGCGCTCATATCCGTAAGGATATTGGCCTCTAAACATCAAAAAAGGGGGCTGCGCGCCCCCTTATCAATTTGTGATCTCATGCGCGCGCTGGGCAGCGGGCGAAAAGAAGAATGCTAGTATGAACAATATGGTCATCACCAGCACAATTGTGGGCGCGGGTGCGCTATCCAAATGGAAGCTGATGAAAACGCCGGTAAAGGCACTAAACACGGCAACGGTTGTTGCGATGATCAACATCGGGCCTAATTTGCGGGTAAGCAGATAGGCAATCGCGCCTGGTGCAATAAGAATTGCAATGGCGAGAATGATGCCAACGGCTTTGAGTGCGGCGACAACGATCAATGAGATTGAGGCCAGTAAACCGTAATGCAGCCAGCGTACGGGCAAGCCAATCGCTGCGGCGTGTTGAGGATCAAATACATAGAGTTTGAGGTCGCGCCAGCGCGCAATAACCAATACTGTGAGAATGATGGCGATAATACCGGTTTCCATTAGGTCGGCATTGCTAGTGCCCAACATATTGCCGAACAGAATATGGTCTAGATGCACATCAGTTTCGATTTTTGTATAGAGCACGAGCCCAAGCGCAAACATGCCAGAAAAGACGACCCCCATAATGGTGTCCTCCTTCACTCGGCTATTTTCCTTCAGGTAACCGGTGCCGAGCGCACAAACCATGCCTGCAACAAATGCGCCAATGGCCAAGGGAATTGCCATAATATAGGCGAGCACAATGCCTGGCAGCACGCCATGGGAAATGGCGTCACCCATCAAGGACCAGCCTTTAAGAACCAAAAAGCAAGATAGAAGTGCGGCTGGGATCGAAACCAAAATGGCAATGACAAAAGCGCGTTGCATAAAGGGAAATTGAAACGCCAATAGGCTTGTTTCTAGCCATTCCATCATGATGTCACCTGTGCATTGCGGCGTGCGCGCTGGGCGCGTAAACCGTGTTTTGGGGCGAACACAAACGCTGTGAGGAAGCAAAGCGTTTGCAGCACAACAATGATGCCGCCAGTTGCGCCATCAAGAAAATAGCTGGAATAAGCGCCAATGATAGAGGTGAGGGCCCCGATCGCGATGCTCAACATGATCAGTACAGGGAACCGGTCCGTGAGCAAATAGGCGGTTGCGCCGGGGGTAACGACCATAGCGATTACCAGAAACGCACCCACTGTTTGCAGTGCGGCGACGGTGGCGGCGCTGAGCAGCGTAAAGAATATGATTTTTAGCAGGTTAGGCCGCAGGCCGATTGAGCGCGCGTGGTCTTCATCGAAGAATACGGCGAGGAAGTCTTTCCACTTGGCCCCCAAGACAACCAGCGTGATGATGGAAATGATGGCCAATTGCATCGTGTCTGTCGGCGTGATGGCGAGCACATTGCCCAGTACGATGGTTTGAATGTTTACTGAGGTGGGGGATAGCGACACCATGAATAGGCCAAGTCCAAAGAAGGAGGTGAAGATGAGGCCAATGATGGCATCTTCACGCAACTTGGTGCGTTGATTGAGAAATAGCATGGCTGCGGCCGCTAAACCGCCTGAAAAGAATGCGCCAATGGAAAACGGCAGGCCGAGCATATAGGCACCTGCGACACCAGGCACGATTGAGTGGGAAAGCGCATCGCCAATCAGGGACCAGCCTTTGAGCATCAAATATGCACTGAGGAAAGCGCAAACGCCGCCAACAAGGCCCGTAACCCAAATGGCGTTGCGCATATAGCCATATGAAAATGGCTCCAACAACAGATCAATCATTCGACTTATTCGTTTTGGTTTGAGTTTCCATTTTATCTTGCTCACCATAAAGCACCAAGGGACGCTCATCATCTGTGATGACAGCAAATTGGCGCGTGTCTTCATCATCATGCAGATCCGAACCGCCAAGGACAAAGTGACGCAACACACCACCAAATGTTTGTTCGAGATTGGCCTGCGTGAAGGTTTCCTCGGTTAACCCGAAATCAAGCACGGTGCCTTTGATCAGAACTGTGCGATCACAGAACTCAGGAACAGAACCCAAATTGTGGGTCGAGACGAGCATAACTTTGCCTTCGTCGCGCAGGTCACGCATCAATTGAATGATGGTGTCTTCGGTTTTGACGTCTACGCCAGTAAAGGGCTCATCCAACAGAATGACTTCACCTTCTTGCGCCAAAGCGCGGGCCAAAAAGACCCGCTTCTTTTGCCCGCCAGATAGTTCGCCGATTTGACGTTTTCGATATTTGGCCATATTGACCCGATCCAACGCCTGATCGACCATCTGCTTATCGCGTTTCGATGGGATGCGGAAAAAGCCCATTTTGCCATATCGGCCCATCATCACGACATCTTCGACCAAAACCGGAAAATCCCAGTCGACGTCCTCGCTTTGCGGGACATAGGCGACGAGATTTTTGCGCAATGCTTCCTGAACACTAATGCCGAGCAGTTTCACGCTGCCTTCGGCCACAGGCACAAAGCCCATAATGGCTTTGAATAAAGTGGATTTGCCAGAGCCATTGACGCCCACAAGGGCGGTGATGGTGCCCCGCGGGATGTGAAAACTGGCTTCCTTTAGGGCAGTGTGGCCATTGCGATAGGTGACGGTGACATCGCTCACTTTGATGCCACCATCTGCAATTTTGCTCATATCATTCATTGAGAAAGGCCTTCGGCGATTGTATTTGACGTGACGCGCAGCAAATCAAGATAGGTCGGGACCGCACCATTTTGGTCTGTCAGCGAGTCGACATAAAGGATACCGCCATATTTTGCATATGTCTCGCGCTCCACCTGTTTGGCAGGTGCGTCTGAAACAGTGCTTTCTGAGAAAACAGCACGAATATTGTGTTCACGGACCTGATCGATCACTTGGCGCACTTGTTGCGGCGTACCTTGCTGATCTGCGTTGATGGGCCATAAATAAAGTTCCTGCATGCCGAAATCCCGAGCGAGGTAGCTAAAGGCCCCCTCAGATGTTACGAGCCAACGTTCATTCTGAGGAATTGCTTCTAGCCGTTCGCGTATGGGGGCAATGATGCTCTCAATCTCAGCTTTGTAGGCTTCGGCGTTTTGCAAATAGGCGTCTGCATTGTCTGGATCATGCTCGGCAAACGCTTTGGCGATGTTGTCGACATAGATTTTGGCGTCCGATGGCGACATCCATGCGTGGGGATTGGGCTTGCCGGAATAGGGGCCGGATGTAATGCCCATGGGCTCAATGCCACCTGTGACGACAACGCTGGGTACATCACGCAGATTTTCAAAGAACTGTTCGAACCAGAGTTCCAAATTCAACCCATTCCAAATCACCAAATCTGCATCTTGCGCTTTGATGATATCTTTTGGTGTGGGCTGATAATTGTGAATTTCAGCACCGGGCTTGGTGATGGACACCACTTCTGCGCGATCACCAGCAACATTTTTTGCCATATCTGCGATCACAGTAAAGGTTGTTACAGCCTTAAATTTTTCAGCTGCTTGCGTGCCTGTCACGGCGAGGCCAGACAATAGGGCAAATGCAGGCAATAATTTAAGCAAGGAAGGCATGTTTTGACTCTCTTTTGAAATTCATCTCTCGCCTCCAATCTATAATGCAATTGAGAAGCGTTCGCAACTAGCAAATGTAAGAAATCTTTGGACCAAATCAAATGATAGGGATTGTGGCTATTTCAGGCTTTTCAGCAGGTGTCCGTTGGGTGCCGCAGTTAGGAATAATACGGAGGTGAGGAGATATTCAAAAAATAGATTATTAACCCTGTCCGCACTTGGGTTCTGATATTAATTTAAATGCAATTCACCAATGTGAATGTGTTGGTTCTATGTGTCGTGTCAGCGGAACCAAAATGCGGAAGTCAGATACCAGAAAGATTGTCATTTCAATTGCGGCGATTTTCGTTGCATTTGTCGTGCTGGTCGTCGGCTTTATTCTCTCCTCATTATTTGTGCTGGATGTATCCAGTAAGTCTGCCAACGCGTTAAAGTTAGATGCTGATCAACGTGCCGTTTCTGGACTTATTAAGCGTGAAATCGAAGATGTGTCACAGCGACAGTCAGAAGTTTCCTGGTGGGACAGCAGCATTATTGCGCTAAATGATGATATCGATCGCAATTTTTTTGCCGATTCAATGTTGGGCTGGTTTCCCAAGGAATATGGCATTGATCGGTCCATGCTCGTGTCACCTGAGCGGGACATAATCCTACACGCGGAAGGTGAAGAATTTTGGCCGGGCAAACTCGCAGATTCATTTTTTAATCAAACGTCGGATTTGATTAGTAAGGCGCAGTCAAACTATTTCCAATACCGTGTTGGTGCTAGCGGTGTGTTCTGGTTTGAAGGCGATCCAGTGCGGGATGAGCCCGGACTATATGTACATGATATTCGCACTATTGATGGCGAAATGGGGATCGTCGTGGCGCAAGCAATCGTACCAGATGGCGAAATGGTTTTGCCCGAAGGGCCAGCGCATATATTGGTGACCTATCGTGCGTTTACAGAAGAACGCATCGCTGAATATGCCAATGAGATTGAATTGACGGATTTCAACCTTGCTTTTCAGGCGCCTTCCACCAACACCAATGTAATCGAAGTTGCGTCAGGGGCTGGAGCGCGAACTGTTTACGCCAGCTGGGTGTCTGACTTGCCCTCGAGGGGCATTTGGTCCGATTCCATTCCTGCCTTGGCTTCAATGTTGGCGGTGATCACCTTTGTGATGTTGGGGGTGACGATTGCCTATGCGCGGTTGATTTATCGTACGCGACAGGCTGAGGCGCGAAACCGCTATATGGCCGAGCATGATGGACTGACCGGTTTGCTCAATCGCACGCAATTTGAGCGGGCACTGAAAAAAAGCACGGATGATCTGAACATGGAGAAGTGCGCCGTGTTGTGCATTGATCTGGACCGATTTAAGCCCGTTAACGACACCTACGGCCATTTTGCCGGTGATGAAGTGCTGCGCATCGTTGCCCAGCGGATTAAGCAACTGATTGGTGATCGCGGGATTGTTGCGCGGTTGGGCGGCGACGAATTCATCGCCTTGCTGCATGAGGCGATCAACAAAGATCAAGTGATGATGCTCTGTGACAATGTGATTGAACAGGTGGGGCAGAAAATCAGCTTCGAAGACTATGACCTGCATGTTGGAGCAAGTGTTGGCGTGGCGTGGTGGCCAGATGACGCGTTGAGCGCAGATATGGTGGTCCGCCGGGCTGACCAGGCGCTTTATCGGGCGAAGGAACTCGGCCGCGGTCGTGCAGTTCATGCGGATGATATGGACACAACAGGCGTCAAATTTGGCGCAGTAGCGAACTTGTAATCTTTCTACCGCATTGCCCAAGGCAAGGGCAGAAATTGAATCAGACTTCCACTTTCTTGTGCGTCCGCCAGCGGGACTTGCACAATAAATCCATCACATTGGCTCATTGAGGAGAGATGGGCGCTATCTGTTTGCGCTATTGGGTCGACTGACAATAGCCCATTGTCCTTGACGAGGCGTGCGCGGCGGTAGAACTGGCGTGGACCGTTCTTTGGCAATTCGGCACTTAGCGGCAAGGTGATTAGCGATGCTTCTGGATTCTGGCCTAGAAATGCACGAAGGGCAGGCTGCACAAAAACAGTGGCGGTGACCAATGCAGATACTGGATTGCCGGGTAGCCCGAAAATTAGGGTTTTCCCTAATTTGCCAAACATAAGCGGTTTGCCCGGACGTACAGCGATGCGCCAGAAATCGAGTTTGGCTCCGATGGCCTTGAGCGCGGGCAGCATATAGTCTTTATCGCCAACGCTTGCACCGCCTGTTGTGACTAGAATTTCGGGTTCGTCGTCCAAGGCTTCGCGCAATTTGGTTTCGAGCTTGTCTTGTTCATCAATGGCGACGCCGAAGTCTTTTACTGTTGCACCAGCTTGTTCGAAAAGCGGCGTGAGGCCAAAGCCGTTGGAAGCATAGATTTGGCCCGGTTCAAGCGGCTGACCGGGCTGTACCAACTCGTCGCCTGTCGCGAGCAGGTGGACGCGCGGCTTTTGATAGACGTTTACGTCGGGATGTCCCGCGGCCGCAATCAGTGACAGATCGAATGGATTGAGGCACTTGCCGGGAGAAACGATGGTTTGGTCTTTAGCGAAATCATTGCCTTTCCAACGGACATTTTGGCCTTCCTGCACATCATCATTCAGGGTGACGATGTCGCCATCGACAGTCACTTTCTCCTGCATAATGACGCTATCGGTGCCTTCGGGCAATTCGCCACCAGTATAGATACGGGCACACTCGCCACTTTGCAGCGGGCGTGTGAATGGCGAGCCGGCGGCTGCGATGCCGATATTTTTCAGCTTTGTTCCGCTTTGTCCGTCAGTAGAGTTAAGTGCATAGCCATCCATGGCGGAGCCATTAAATGGCGGCTGGCTAGTGAGGGCGATCACTGGTTCGGCAAGCGTACGATCTAATGCATTGCTCAGACTGATCTTTTCAGATGCTTTTGGGGTAACGCGCTTCAGGATATCGGCTAGGGCCTCATCCACAGGCTTGAGGTTTTGCATATCAGCTCCGTTGATAGTCGCCGGATTTGCCGCCGCTTTTGGTCAACAGTTCAGTTGGGCCGATCACCATGGCTTTGTCGAGTGCTTTGGCCATATCGTAAAGGGTGAGGGCGGCGACGCTGGCGGCCGTGAGTGCTTCCATCTCCACCCCGGTTTTGCCTTCAACTGACACGGTGGCTTTGATGTCGAAACGTGGTGCACTGTCAGCTGGAGTGATCTCTACCTCGACCTTGTTGAGCATCAGCGGATGGCAGAGCGGGATCAGGTCTGATGTTTTCTTGGCGGCCATTATGCCTGCCAAACGGGCGGTGCCGAGGGCGTCGCCCTTTTTTAGATCACCTTGATTGACTGCATCAAATGCAGCCTGAGCCATGGTGATGGACGATTGGGCGGTTGCGACCCGCTTTGTGGGGGCTTTGCCGCTCACATCGACCATATTGGCCTCGCCTTGCTCATTTAAGTGCGTGAGGCGATCTTTGGCCATTATTGTGCTCCGGTCAGCAGTGCGCGAGTGGCTGCTTCCACATCGTCATGGCGCATCAGGCTTTCGCCCACCAAGAAGGTGCTGACATTGGCTTTCTCGCCCAGCATTTGCACATCTGCATGAGTGAAGATTCCGCTTTCGCTGACCAGCAAGCAATCGTCCGGCACATTTTTGGCCAGTTCGATGGTGGTGTCCAAAGTGGTCTCGAAAGTGCGCAAATTGCGGTTGTTGATGCCGATAAATTTGGAAGGCAGTTTGAGCGCGCGGTCCAGCTCTTCAGCGTCATGCACTTCAATCAGCGCGTCCATGCCCCAATCGAGAGCTTCTTCAGTTAGGCGCAACGCGTCATCGTCGTTTAGCGCCGCCATGATGATCAGGATGCAGTCGGCGCCCCATGCGCGGGCTTCGGCGATCTGATAGGGCTCAAACATAAAGTCTTTGCGCAAAACAGGCAGGTCAACCGCTGCGCGGGCTTCAATCATGAAGTCTGGTGAGCCTTGAAATGAAGGCGTGTCGGTCAAGATCGACAAACATGCTGCGCCGCCTGCTTTATAGGCTTCGGCGTGCGCAGGCGGGTTGAAATCTTCTCGGATCAGGCCCTTGGAGGGGCTGGCTTTTTTGATTTCTGCAATCAGGCCGATTTCATTGGCTTGTTTTTTGGCTTTGAGCGCAGAGAGAAAACCACGAGGCGCGGATTGCATCTTCGCGATGGCCTCGATGTCGGCAAGCGATGTTTGCGCTTCAGCGGCGGCAATTTCTTCGCGCTTATAGAGTTCGATTTTTTTAAGAATATCTACGCTCACGATTGCGCCACTCCGTTTGACACTTTGACCAGTTCGGCCAGTTTTTCTTTGACCTTACCGCTATCGACCAGTTCTGCAGCGAGGGCAACGCCAACTTTCAGATCTGTCACTTGGCCAGTCACGATAAAGGCAGCGGCGGCGTTGAACAGGGCGACATCGCGATAAGCGGACTTTTCGCCATCGAACAATTTGCGCATGGCCTCGGCGTTTTCTTCCGGTGTGCCGCCCAACAATTGGTTGAGATCAGCGATAGGCAGGCCGCCATCTTCTGGGCTGACTTCAAATTCACGCACTTCGCCATCTTTGATTTCGGCCACGTAGGAATGGCCCGTTGTGGTGAGTTCATCCAGGCCATCGCTGCCATGCACGACCCAAGCCGAAGTGGCGCCGTTTTTCAGCAGCGCATCGGCAACCGGGCGCACCCATTGCTTGTCATATACGCCGAGCAGATATTGCTTCACGCCAGCAGGGTTGGATTGCGGGCCCAAAATGTTGAACAGCGTGCGTACGCCCATTTCCTGACGTGAAGGGCCAACAAAGCGCATGGCGGCATGGTGGTTAGGGGCGAACATGAAGCCGATGCCTGCTTGCTTGATGCAATCGCCAATCTGTTTGGCTTTAAGATCAAGCTCCACGCCGAGCATTTGCAGCGCTTCCGAGCTGCCAGAGCGCGAAGAGAGGGCCTTGTTGCCATGTTTGGCCACTGGAGTGCCGCTTGCGGCCACGATGATTGAGGCGGCGGTTGAAATATTGTAGGTGCCCACGCCATCGCCGCCGGTGCCGACAATATCAATGGCGTTTTCGGGCGCGTCCACACGGGTCATTTTTTCCCGCAAGATCGACACAGCACCCGCGATTTCTTCCACGGTTTCGCCTTTGACCCGCAGGCCCATTAAAAAGGCGCCGATTTGGGACGGGGTTGCATCGCCGGACATGATGACATTCATCGCCTGGCGCATTTCGTCCATGGTCAAATCTTGAGCGTCAGCAAGTTTGTTCAAAATGGGTTTGATCGTCATTTTATCCTCGCTCGGCACTCTTGTTGAACGCATCTGCAATCTCCAAGAAATTGCTGATCATTTGCGCACCGCTTTCTGATGCGATGCTTTCCGGGTGGAATTGCACCGAATGTATGGGCAGGCTCTTGTGGGCCACAGCCATGATCATGCCATCGTCCGATTTTGCGGTGACTTCAAGATTATTGCCAATGGTTTCCGGGTCAAGGGTGAGGGAGTGATATCTGGTCGCCACCACGCCATCTTGATTTAGCCCCTTAAACAGACCTTCGCCATTGTGGCGGACCTTGCTGGTTTTGCCGTGCATCAATTTTTGCGCGCGCACCACATCTGCGCCGAAAACCTGGCCGATGGACTGGTGGCCGAGGCAAACGCCAAATATCGGAATTTCGCCGCCAAACCGTTCCACCACTTCAAGGCAGATGCCTGCCTCATTTGGGGTTTTCGGGCCCGGTGAGAGAATGATGGCTTTTGGCGCTTTCTGCGCGATCTCGTCGGGGGTGATTTTGTCGTTGCGGAAAACTTCAATATCAGGGTCAACCGAGCCGATCAGATGCACCAGATTGTAGGTGAAGCTGTCGTAATTATCGATCACAAGAATCTTGCTCATTGGCCGATCTCCGCTTCATCTGCATAGCGCAGGGCTTCATGGGCTGCACTCACTAGCGCACGCGCTTTGTTTTCACATTCAAGCTGTTCAAGCTTAGGGTCGCTATCTGCTACGATGCCTGCGCCAGCTTGCACGTGGATTTTGCCATCTTTGATAACAGCGGTGCGCAAGACGATACAGGTGTCCATCCAACCATCGGCGCTGAAATAGCCAACACAGCCCGCATAGATACCACGGCGATGTTTTTCCAGCTCGTCGATAATTTCCATAGCGCGGACCTTTGGCGCGCCGGAAACGGTGCCTGCTGGGAAGCCGCCGCATAGGGCATCGATATTGTCTAAACCTTTTTTCAGCTTGCCTTCAACGTTCGAGACAATGTGCATGACGTGGGAGTAATATTCGAGGAAGAAACTGTCAGTGACTTCTACAGTTCCGATTTCAGCCACGCGGCCCACATCATTACGGCCCAAATCGAGCAGCATCAGATGTTCTGCCAGCTCTTTTGGGTCGTTCAGCAGTTCATCTGCCATTTCGCGGTCTCGCTCGGGTGTTGCGCCGCGTTTGCGGGTGCCTGCGATGGGGCGAATGGAGACTTTTTCGTCTTGTACACGCACAAGAATTTCCGGGCTGGAGCCAGCAATGGCGAAGCCTTCAAAGTCGAGGAAATACATGTAAGGCGACGGGTTGGTGCGGCGCAAGGCGCGATAGAAGGCGACAGGTGGCAATGTGAAGTCTGCGGTGAACCGCTGGGACAGCACAACCTGAAAAATATCGCCTGCAACGATATATTCTTTTGCCTGCGCAACCATTTCTTTGAATTGTTCGGGTGACGTGTTGGATTGGAAATGCAGCTCAGCACTTTGATCTTCAGTGCTGCCACGTTGCACTGGCTCGTTTAGACGCTGTGTTGCATCGTCGAGCCGAGTATTGGCGGATTCAAACGCCATTTTTGCGCTTACATCCTTTTGCGGTCGCACGGGTGTGGCGAAATAAAGCTCGTCTTTAATGGTGTCGAACACCGCGAGAATGGATGGACGCATCAGGAGCGCGTCGGGTGCACCAATTGTGTCGTCTTTGGTGTCGGGAATATCTTCCATCTCCCGCACCATATCGTAGCCGAGATAGCCGAAGATACCGGCTGACATTGGCGGCAAATCCATGGGGATTTCGAGCGCAGATTCAGCGAGAATCTCACGCAAGGCATCCAATGGTTTGCCAGACATGGGCTCAAAGTCGTCAGGTGCGAATTTGGGATTGCGGTTGATTGTGGCTTGGCCGCGATCAATGCGGAACAGCAAATCAGGTTCCATGCCGATCATGGAATAGCGCCCACGGGTGGCGCCACCATGCACAGATTCAAGCAAAAATGTGTTTTTACGTCCCGCCGCCAGCTTTAGGTAGGTGCCGATTGGGGTTTCCAAATCCGCAACGATGCGACGCCACATAATCTGACTGCCGCCTTTTTCATAGATTGAAGCGAAGGCGGCATAGTCAGTATTTTGCATTTTTTTGCCCTACTTTATTGGTCGAGAGACAGGATCTGATTGAGTGTGCCTTGGTTGATGCTTACGCCCAAATCATCCCGACGTGCGGTGATGAATTGCTGGTAAAGATCATCGGCAACACTGTCAGACAGTGCGATAAGATTATCTTGCTCAATGTCGCTTTGCTCGGCGGCGGTGATGCCTGTTACCTGGAACACAATGTATGTGCCATCTGACAAACGTACCGCATCCGTATAGCCTTCACCGCCGGAGAATGCAGCCGAGGCCACATTTGCTGTGATGAAGGAGCCGTCACCGCGACGAGTGAGGGGCAAGGATGGTTGGGCGATTTGGCCAACTTCTGACGCCACGTCAAAGATTGGTGTGCCCTGATCTACTTTTGCGACGAGTTCATTAGCTTTCTCGGTCAATGCTTGCGCAGTTTGATCCTGCATCCACGCTATTTCCAGTTTGTCGCGCACTTCTTCAAGGGCGAGATCGCGAGCTGGTGTCACTTCATTCAGATCGAACCATGCCATTGCGTTCGCACCGATGGTCACAGCAGGCAACAAGGCATCTTGCTCAGCATTGTTGATGGCTGTCAGCAAACGTTGCTCGCCCTCTGCTGGCAAATCTTCGATCATATCGAGGCCAACGCCAGAGCGGGTGACTTCAACAGTTTGCGTTTCCAAGCCAACATCTGCAGCAATCTCGCCAATGGAGCGAAGCGTTGCACGCTGTTCTTCAATTTCATCGATTTTGTCGATGATGACATCATTTGCTTTTTTCGCATTGACACGGGCTACGAGTTGATCGCGCGCTTCTTCGAAAGACAACTGAGTTTCTGGCACAATATTGCGCACCATAATGGCCACTTGGCCTTCAGCCGTGTCAGCAATGGTCAGACCTTTGTCGCCATCGAAAGCAGCACTTGCGATGGTTTCATCGGTGAACTCGTCACGGGCGATTTGGCCCAATGGTGTTGCAGTGATGCCAAAATTGTTGACTGCAAGAATTTGATCAAGTGACTGGCCCTGAGCAATGCCTTGAACCAAGGTTTGCGCTTGCGCATCATCTTTCAACCGCCACAATGTCACATTGCGTGTTTCAGCAGTGGTTAGCTGATCGCCAGAAGCTTCATATTCCGCGCGCAACTCTTCGTCAGTTGCGTCGAGTGAACGGGCCAAGCTCTCTGGTGTCAAAACCAAAACTTGGATTTGTTTTTGCGCCTCTGCACGATATTGGGCTTGGTTCTCTTCCAAGTAAGTTGCCAATTGCTCTTCAGTTGGCGCGTCGATTGGATCAAGCACGTTATTTGATAGCGTGAAATAATCGATTGTGCGGGTGTCGTTTTGCACGCGATTGGTGATTTGCAGAATGGTCTTTGGTGCCATTGCACCGCCAAATAAACCGCGAATGACTTGCGAGCGCTGCACAGATTCGGCTTGGCTATCGATATATTCGCTTTCGGTGAAACCGTTCTGGCGCAACATCTGCGTAAATTGTTGGCGATCAAACACGCCCAAAGTGGTGGCGAAGTTTGGATCGCGGGCGATCATCTCCGAAACCATTTCGTCTGACGCGCCAACACCAAAATCAGCAACCATTTGGTCCAGCGCAGCATTTGATGCCAATTGATTGAGCACAGACCCCGGAATGCCGAAGGCCATTGCTTCTTGTGAAGAAGGCTGACGGCCGGTTTGGCGGGCAATATTGTTCAACTGGGTGCGGTATGCCCGATCAAACTCCACAGCTGATATAGACTGATTGCCTACACGCGCCACAGAGCTGGAACCTAGATTTGTGAAGACATTTGCGATACCGAACAAGCCAAAGCTTAAAATAAGAAGGGCCATCAGAATCTTAGCCACCCATGTGTTGGAGTAGCGTTTAAAGGTATCAAGCATAGTCTATCCGTTTATTTGTTTGCTGTTTTCAAAACCCCGGTCTCGAGCGGCGCATAATAGACAGGGTGTACCAAAAATCGCAAGACGTTGAATGGGTTGAATTTGGGGTTAAACTTAATTTTGCTTCTTGGAAAGGTCGACATGACACAAAAAAACAAAAAATTGATCGCCGGCAACTGGAAAATGAACGGCTTGCAAGGCGCGTTGAATGAAATTGAAGCGATTGCAAAAAAGCTTACAGATTATGCCGACAAAGGCACATTTCTGATTTGTCCGCCAGCGACATTGATTGCGGGAGCCAAAGCGCTGGCTGGTGATGCGCTGCATATTGGCGCTCAGGACTGTCACAGTGAGAAGAATGGCGCTTTTACAGGCGACATCAGTGCAGAGATGGTTGCAGACCTTGGTGGTCGCTTTGTGATTGTTGGTCACTCAGAACGGCGCGAAGGCCATCATGAAAGCAATGCAATGGTGAAAGCTAAAGCGGAGACTGCGCTAGAGCAGGGGATTAAACCCATCGTGTGTTGCGGAGAGACCTTGCAACAGCGCGAAGCTGGTGAAGCGATTGGCTTTGTCACACAGCAGATTGCCGAATCGACGCCAGACAGCTTGAGTAAAGATGGCGAAATTGCCCTCGCCTATGAGCCAATCTGGGCGATTGGCACGGGCAAAACTGCGTCCGTCGATGACGTGGCGGAAATGCATGTGGCGTTGCGCAAGACGTTGGTCGACAAATTTGGCGCGCGCGGCCACACTGTTGAAATTCTTTACGGTGGGTCTGTGAAGCCGGAAAATGCCAACGCATTGCTGCACACTCAAGATGTAGATGGTGCGCTTGTGGGCGGCGCAAGCCTTAAAGCAGAGAGCTTTTTGGGTATTGTTGCTGCGCTTTAATCAAGGCTGGGTCAAAAAAAGGCCAATTTTGTCTAGCCAATTGGTGTGAGAATGTGTAGAACGCACGCTGATTTTGATTTCAACAGATAAGTGTTTTCAACATGGAAACAGTATTGATTGTAGCCCACCTTTTCATCGTGGTGGCGCTGATCGCGGTAATTTTGATGCAACGCTCTGAAGGCGGCGCCCTTGGAATGGGTGGCGGCGGAGGCGGCGGTGGCGGCTTTATGTCGGCACGCTCTTCAGCAAACCTTTTGACGCGGACCACAGGTATTTTGGCGGCATTGTTTTTCGCCACTTCTATTGGCCTGACTGTTTTGGGACAGTTGGACAATCGTGCGGACAGCATTTTGGACCGGGCAACCGACCAAACAGAAGGCGATGTGACTGTGCTTGATGCATTGAACAATTTGCAAGGCGACACACCAGCTCAAGAAAACGACCTGGACCTGCCGGTGCCAACCAATAATGACGCGGCGCCAGACGAGCCGACTGAAACACCTTCTCAGTAAGCTGTTGAAAAATTAGGAATGTTTAGACGGGGGGTTTTATCCCCCGTCTTTTTTTGGATATGTGCAATTTTACGGCTTCGAATCATGGCCGTTCAGATGTAAGGTAAAAGCCCATGGCACGGTATATATTCATCACTGGTGGCGTGGTTTCCTCTTTGGGTAAAGGGTTGGCTTCGGCTGCACTTGGCGCGGCGCTTCAGGCGCGCGGCTATAAAGTGCGTTTGAAAAAGCTGGACCCCTATCTCAACGTGGACCCGGGCACCATGTCCCCTTATCAGCATGGTGAAGTTTTCGTCACCGATGATGGGGCAGAAACGGACCTCGATCTTGGGCATTATGAGCGGTTTACCGGACGGTCGGCGAACCAGCAGGATAACATCACCACAGGTCGGATTTATCAAAACATTATCGCACGGGAACGGCGTGGCGACTATTTGGGCGCTACGGTTCAGGTGATCCCGCATGTGACAGACGAGATTAAAAATTTCGTTTTGGCAGATAATGATGATTTCGATTTCGTGTTGTGCGAAATTGGCGGCACAGTGGGTGACATTGAGGCGCTGCCATTTTTCGAAAGCATTCGCCAGTTGGGCAACGAATTGCCACGCGGGCAGGCCGTTTATACGCATCTGACCTTGATGCCGTATATTCCGAGCGCTGGTGAGTTGAAAACCAAGCCAACACAGCACTCCGTGAAAGAATTGCGCTCTATCGGCATTCAGCCAGATATCTTGTTGGTGCGGTGCGACCGCGAGATTCCGGCAAGCGAACGTCGCAAGCTTTCTTTGTTCTGTAATGTGCGAGAAACTGCCGTTATTCAGGCGCTTGATGTGAAGAGCATCTATGATGTGCCGATTGCGTATCATGATGAAGGTTTGGACACAGAAATTCTGTCTGCCTTTGGCATTGGTGACGCACCAGCGCCGGACATGAGCAAATGGCGTGAGATTTCAAATCGCATTCATAATCCTGACGGCGAAGTGAATATTGCCGTGGTTGGGAAATATACCGAATTGCTGGACGCGTATAAGTCGCTCAATGAAGCGCTTGTGCATGGTGGCATTGCCAACCAGGTTAAGGTCAATGTGCAATGGGTGAATGCTGAGCTGTTTGAGCAGGATGATCCATCGCCATACCTTGAAGGTGTTCACGGCATTTTGGTGCCGGGTGCATTTGGCGAACGTGGCGCAGAAGGCAAGATTGCAGCAGCAAAGTTTGCGCGGCAGCGTGATGTTCCTTACTTCGGGATTTGTTTCGGCATGCAAATGGCGTGTGTTGAGGCGGCGCGGAATAAAGCTGGCATCAAAAATGCATCTTCAACTGAATTTGGTCCTGCAAAAGAACCTGTAGTTGGGTTGATGACCGAATGGATGAAGGGCAATGCGCTTGAAAAACGCAACCAAGAAGGCGATTTGGGGGGCACAATGCGCCTTGGCGCTTATGAAGCCCAATTGGTGCGTGGGTCACGCGTAGCGGACATTTATGGCACGACCCGCATTTCCGAGCGTCATCGCCACCGTTGGGAAGTGAACATGGACTATCGCAAGGTTTTGGAAGCGAATGGTCTTTTGTTCTCTGGTCTATCACCAGACGGTGAATTGCCTGAGATTGTTGAACGCACCGACCATCCTTGGTTTATTGGCGTACAATTCCACCCGGAATTGAAATCACGTCCGTTTGAACCGCATCCTTTGTTCCGCTCATTTGTGAATGCTGCGGTTGAACAAAGCCGGTTGGTCTAATGGCTGAGGTGGTCAATCTTCGGCAAGCGCGCAAAAACAAAAAGCGGGCAGAAAAAGAAGAGCTGGCCGCCGCCAATCGCCATAAGCATGGTCAAACAAAGTCGGTTAAAAAGCTGCATGAAGCGCGAGATGCGCTGACGCAGAAAAAGCTGGACCAGCAAAAAATCGATAAAGACAAATAGGCCGCCTTGTGCGGCCTTTTTTATTTGGTTTGAAACAAAGTCGGATTTCAACCGTTTTCCTTGCGAGAAACAAAAAGAAAGAGATGCTTATGAAAACCGCTAAAGATTATTTGGATGAAGCCAATGGTGAAGTTGAACGCATTGACGCGGCGCAGGCTAAAATTTGCCATGCGCACCCCGATGCCGTGTTTGTAGATGTGCGCGACAGTGCTGAAATTCAAAAAAGCGGCACAGTTAAGGGTGCTTTGTGCATTCCACGTGGTTTCATTGAGTTTGCTGCGGATCCGGCAACGCCATTTCATGATGAACGACTGACCAAAGACGCCGATATTTACCTACTGTGTGGGGCTGGCGGCCAAGCGGCGCTTGCAGGGAAAACCCTAAAAGATATGGGGTATAAGTCTGTCACCAATATTGGTGGTTTTTCGGATTGGAAAGAAGCGGGCGGCCCTGTGGAAGACAAAGCCTAGGCTGTCCTAGTTTTTTGTTAGATAGATCGGTGCAAATCCACCACCTTGCGTTCGGAAGTTGGTGGTTTGCCCGGCATATAGACGCGCTGCGGCGGCAAAGATTTGGCCTTGGTAAGTGTAAAAACGCAGATCTGATTTCAATTTTGCGAACTCGTCCCCATTTCGCGTGAGGCGCAGTTCCGGCTTAAAATTGCGTTGCGCGATATAATCGCTGCTCAAAATGTGGGCCCAGCTTTTCTTCGTGAGTTTATCGCCTCGGTAAACTGCTTTCCCCGCATGGCCGTCCAGCGGTTTGAAGAACAGCTTTTTGCGTTGTTGCCAAAGCTCATTTGCATTGTCTGCTTTCACCGACTGCGCTTGGATCAACTCCTGTAGCTGTTTTTGTTCGAGTGGCGAACAGTTTAGGCTTTTTAGAAAACGAGGGTCGGATAGCCGGGTGAGATTTGCCTTGCTGGCGTAGAGCGCATGATGTTTGGGATTTGGACTTAGGACGATGGCGTCAGATAAATAGGCGACCCGTAGCGCCGCATGTGTGGGGCTGGATAAATAGAAATCCGTTGAGCGGTTATAGACCAAGTCGATGTTTTGCCCGTTAAATGAAAGCTGTTGTCCGTCCCATTTAAGGTCCGCTGGGTCTGCGATGACCACGTGGTAGCCACGACTTTTCAAAAGCGTACTGGTGAGCTGAAACTCTTCATAGAGAAATTGATGCGTCGGATCCTCGTCGATAATTGCAATGTTTTGCAACGGGGCATGACCTTTGACCGCTGTCCATTCCTTCTCAAACATGTGTGCGACAAAATCGTCGAAATCCGGCCATTTGAGCGGGCTTTCCTCCCAGCAACAAATATCTTGCCGCTGGTGGAGCTGATTGACCAACATTGCACCGCCTGCATTCGTGTTGATTTCGATTAGATGCAATTGGTTTTGATTTACGTGAAAATCAAAACTCATAAACATGCCCGGATTTGCAGGCGTAGGGTGGTTCGCAATGTCGGGCGCATCCGCCAACGCGGTGGCTTGATAAATCGGATATTCAATCAAGGCGTGGAGGTGCGCAATGTGCGCTTCAATTTCTTTGAAGTGCTTCGTTTTTAGGAATACCGGCGTGGGGGCGAAGAACGGAGATTGCGGATCATTTTCCGGGTCGTGCTTCATCGATTGGCACGCACAGTTTTGATTGAGCCATGCGGCCGTTTGTTCGGGTGTGCATTCATTTTCAACGGGCATGATTTAGCTCTCCATCCTTTCATCGCAAAATAACGATGAAATGGCGAAAATCAAGGCCAGAGGGAATATTTGCTGAAATGTGAGCTTTTCCTGCGCGCAGAATGTTGAAGTGGCCTTTGCAACTTCAAAATTTGCAGCTATGACACGGACAACTCACCAACCTTTGAAGGAGTTTTTTGATGTCTGCCATTATTGATGTAAACGGCCGTCAGATTTTTGATAGCCGCGGCAACCCAACTGTTGAAGTTGATGTAGTTTTGGATGATGGCAGCTTTGGCCGTGCCGCCGTACCGTCTGGTGCTTCTACAGGCGCACATGAAGCCGTTGAGCTTCGCGATGGCGGCGATGCATATAAAGGCAAAGGTGTGATGAAGGCTGTTGACGCGGTCAACACACATATCTTCAATGAAATTCAAGGCATGGACGCGTTGGATCAACGTTCAATCGACCAAGTGATGATTGAGTTGGATGGGACAAGCAACAAAGCGAAATTGGGTGCGAATGCGATTTTGGGTGTGTCTTTGGCCGTGGCCAAAGCTGCAGCGGAATCTTCTGCATTGCCGCTATATCGCTATGTTGGCGGTGCAAACGCGCATTTGCTACCTGTGCCGATGATGAACATCATCAATGGCGGCGAGCACGCGGATAACCCAATCGATGTGCAAGAATTTATGATCATGCCGGTTGGCGCGGAGAGCATTGCAGATGCCGTGCGCATTGGTACTGAAGTGTTCCACACGCTTAAAAAAGGCTTGAGCGACGAAGGTCACAATACCAATGTGGGCGACGAGGGTGGCTTTGCGCCGAACCTTTCTTCAACCACCGCTGCGCTTGATTTCATCATGCAGTCGATTGAAAAGGCAGGTTACAAGCCAGGTGAAGACGTGTACTTGGCGCTTGATTGTGCATCGACCGAATATTTCAAAGACGACAAATATCAGCTGAAAGGCGAGGGCAAAGTGCTCGACGCTGGCGAAATGGTTGATTATTTGGCGAATTTGGTTGGCAATTATCCCATTATCTCTATCGAAGATGGCATGGCTGAAGATGATTGGGACGGCTGGAAAGCATTGACCGACAAGATCGGCGATAAGTGCCAATTGGTGGGCGACGATTTGTTCGTCACCAATTCCGAGCGCTTGGCTTCTGGCATTAAAATGGGTGTCGCAAACTCGATTTTGGTGAAGGTGAACCAAATTGGTACGTTGACAGAAACCATCAATGCCGTGGAAATGGCACACAAAGCCAACTACACCTCAGTTATGTCGCACCGTTCAGGTGAAACTGAAGATGCCACGATTGCTGATTTGGCTGTTGCGCTTGGGTGTGGCCAGATCAAAACGGGTTCTTTGGCGCGTTCGGATCGGTTGGCGAAATATAACCAACTTATCCGCATTGAAGAGCAACTTGGCTATTCAGCGGCTTATGCCGGGAAGGGCATTTTGAAAGGCTAGTCTGGCTTTCAGGTTCTGAACTTATTGAAGGGATGTCATTTGTTTGGCATCCCTTTTTCTTTCCCATTTTAGCTTACTAAGGGGAGTGTATAAATGCTTCAAGAGTGGTCGTTTAAAATGTGACCACTTTTTATTATTCTGGTGGGAGCATGATATCAAAATTTCGGCACAAGAATTTATGTCCAGAGAGATAGATAATTTAATTGAGCAGCTGTCATGGAACGGAACGGAAGAACAGCAACGACAAGCAATTGACGCGCTAGTCGCGCAGATCCCGCACAGGGAGCTTTACAAGTTGATGCGGCCAGGCGAGGTAAAAGATACTTGGCAAAATGCGGCCGAGGTTATTGCCAGATACAATAGGAAATTTGGTCAACAGGAAATCTTGGGCATGTTTGAGTGGCTTCAGGATATTAACTGGCCCGGAGCTTCTGTGATATTTAAGAAACTTAACTCTATGAGCCGGCAGCAAATTTCTGCTCCACTTGAAATGGCTATGTGCCAAGCAAAACATACAAATGACCAAGAGTGGATGGAGCAACTGGTCAAAATCCGAGACAATAACGAAATATGAGTATCTGCCTATGCAAGCACATCTCAATATCACAGCAAATGATGCTCTTAAATTCGATTTTCCCTTGGATCACACTGGGGCAGCGCCATACTTATCAGCAACCTATATGTTGTGAAGGAGCGAACTTTGCCGTTTTTGAAAGAAGGTGTTAACGGCTTGTTTGGTATAGTCCGACGCAGTGTAGTTTTGCGTATTCATAGGTTGTTATGCCCACCCGCCTTAAAAAGCCTTCTTTGACAAACAAACTGCTGATCACAGCACTTTTGCTCGCCTTTCAGGGCTATTTGGCGCACCATGCGTTGAATGGGCAATATGGTGTGAACTCGCAAAAAGAGCTGGTCGAGCGCAAGGCTCAACTTGTTACGCAGAGCGCAATGCTCGATGTGCGTATAGAAACAGCCAAAAATCGTAACTCATTGTTGGTTGCTGATCGCTTAGATCCTGATATGCTGAGTGAACGCGCCCGGGGGCTGCTTGGATGGAGCAACCCGGATGATGTTTTGATTGCTGTTGAATAAGAATAACCAAAATCAAGTTTATTATTCGATTTAACCGATTTTAAGTTAAATTGAATTTATGCATAAAAAACAATGCGTAAACATGTTTTTTGTGCAGTTTTGAATGCTTTGTTTTGCGTATCACCCCAATTAGAATGTTTCCCAAAGACGGAACAATCGGGTCGAGATGGAGATTTTTATGCCTAAAAAGACCGATGCGGCGGCCAAGGCGAGCACACAGGCCAATATGCCCGCGTTCACCAAGGAAGAAGAGCTACACGCTTATAAAGAAATGCTTTTGATCCGACGCTTTGAAGAAAAAGCGGGTCAAATGTACGGTATGGGGCTGATTGGCGGGTTCTGCCACCTCTATATTGGTCAAGAAGCTGTTGTAACTGGCGTGCATATGGCTTCGAAAAAAGGCGATGCTTCAATCACCGGTTACCGCGATCACGGTCACATGCTGATCGTGGGCTTGGACCCAAAAGCAGTGATGGCCGAATTGACTGGGCGCAAGGGCGGCTTGTCTAAAGGCAAGGGCGGCTCCATGCACATGTTCTCCAGTGAAGAGCGGTTTTATGGCGGTAACGGC
This sequence comes from Maritalea sp. S77, assembly GCF_049801075.1. Classification (NCBI taxonomy): domain Bacteria; kingdom Pseudomonadati; phylum Pseudomonadota; class Alphaproteobacteria; order Hyphomicrobiales; family Devosiaceae; genus Maritalea; species Maritalea sp. S77. Next base: position 251,329 of record NZ_JBNAGG010000001.1, read on the forward strand.
ATTGTTGGTGCGCAGGTTAGCTTGGGCACAGGCCTTGCTTTTGCGGCACAATATCGCGGTGAAGATACTGTAAGCCTTACATATTTCGGCGACGGTGCGGCGAACCAAGGGCAAGTTTATGAGAGCTTCAATATGGCGAAGCTTTGGAATTTGCCAGTTGTCTACATCATCGAGAACAACAAATACGCCATGGGTACGAGCCTAGAGCGCGCAGCATCGACGACAGATTTGTCGAAGCGAGGCGAGTCGTTTGGCATTCCAGGTGAACAAGTTGACGGCATGGATGTGCGGATGGTGCGGGACGCAGCAGAACGCGCCATTCAACATGCACGTGAGGGCAAAGGGCCTTACATTTTGGAAATGCTCACCTATCGCTATCGTGGCCATTCCATGTCTGACCCGGCGAAATATCGCTCTAAAGATGAAGTTCAGTCCATGCGGTCTGAGCGTGATCCGATTGAACAGGTGAAAGCGCGCTTGTTGGAAAATGATTGGGCGACAGAAGACGAGTTGAAGGACATCGACAAAGATGTGCGGGCCGTTGTTTCTGAAGCCGCTGATTTTGCCACAAATGATCCAGAGCCCGATCCCGAAGAGCTCTACACAGAGATCACCGTTTAAGTCAGCGAAATCAGGAGAACAAAGATGTCAGTAGAAATTTTGATGCCTGCATTGTCGCCGACGATGGAAGAAGGCAATTTGGCCAAATGGCTTGTGAAAGAAGGCGACACCGTTTCTGCCGGTGATGTGATTGCCGAGATCGAAACCGATAAGGCGACCATGGAAGTTGAAGCCGTGGATGAAGGCGTTGTGGGCAAGATTGTCGTGGAAGAGGGCGCACAAAACGTCAAAGTGAACACGGTTATCGCTGTGTTGATTGAGGAAGGCGAAAGCGCTGACGACATTAAAGTCGATACATCAGCCCCGGCAGCAAGCGAAGAGCCCAAGCAAGAGAATCCAGAAGAATCAGGCCCGAGCGAACAGGAAAAACCTTCAGTTCCCGCTGCGCCAGTGTTTGAAGCAAAAGCTGATTCAGAAATCCCAGAAGGCACCGAAATGGTGTCGACCAGCGTTCGTGAGGCTCTTCGCGACGCAATGGCAGAAGAAATGCGCGCCGACGGCGATGTGTTCGTGATGGGCGAAGAAGTGGCTGAATATCAGGGCGCCTACAAGGTTACACAAGGGTTGCTGCAGGAATTTGGCAATAAACGTGTGATTGATACGCCAATCACTGAGCATGGTTTTGCCGGTTTGGGCGTTGGTGCAGCATTTGCGGGATTGAAGCCGATTGTTGAGTTTATGACTTTCAACTTCGCGATGCAGGCCATTGACCAAATCATCAACTCTGCTGCCAAAACACGCTACATGTCTGGCGGACAGATGAGCTCACCGATTGTGTTCCGCGGCCCTAATGGTCCTGCGGCACGGGTTGGCGCGCAGCACAGCCAAGATTTCTCGGCTTGGTATGCGCACATTCCGGGTCTTATCGTTGTATCGCCATATTCAGCGGCGGATGCGAAAGGCTTGCTAAAGTCTGCAATCCGCAATCCGAACCCTGTTGTGTTTCTTGAGAACGAGCTTTTGTATGGTCAATCATTTGACGTGCCGAAGCTGGATGATTGGACTGTGCCATTGGGCAAGGCCAAGGTGGTGCGCGAGGGGGCAGATGTCACAATCGTGTCGCATTCAATGGGGATGCGCTATGCCACTGAAGCAACTGAGAAGCTGGTTGAATCTGGCATTGATGTAGAACTGATCGATTTGCGCACCTTGCGCCCGCTCGACATGCCTACGATTGTTGAATCAGTCAAGAAAACGGGTCGCTGCGTTACTGTTGAAGAAGGTTGGCCGCAAGGTTCAATTGGTTCTGAAATCGCAGCACGCCTGATGGATGAGGCATTTGACTATTTGGATGCGCCAGTGATGCGCGTGACCGGCAAAGATGTGCCAATGCCATATGCAGCGAACCTTGAAAAATTGGCTTTGCCGACTTCTAAAGAAGTTGTTGAAGCTGTGAACGCCGTCACTTATCGCCAAGTTTAGGGAGTAATTGGGATGACAATCAATATTACGATGCCCGCGCTTTCGCCCACCATGGAAGAAGGCAATTTGGCAAAATGGCTGGTGAAAGAAGGTGACACGGTTTCTGCGGGCGATGTGATCGCGGAAATTGAAACCGACAAAGCCACCATGGAAGTGGAAAGCATTGACGAAGGCACTGTTGGTAAAATCTTCGTTGAAGAGGGCGCGCAGAACGTCAAGGTCAACAGCGTGATTGCAGTGTTGTTGGAAGAAGGCGAAAGCGCCGACGATATTCCTTCAGACGCTGAATCTTCATCTGCTGCACCTAAAGAGGAAAAAGCAGAGGCGAAGGCCGAAGAGAAGCCTGCGGCCAAAGAAGAAGCTAAGGCCGAACCTAAGGCTGAGTCTGCACCCGCGCCTCAAGCTGCACCGAAGAAAGACGGAGAGCGTCAGTTCGCGTCACCTTTGGCGCGGCGTTTGGCCAAGGAAAACAGCATTGATTTGGGTGTTGTCGTGGGCTCTGGTCCGAAAGGCCGTGTGGTCAAGCGTGACATCGAAAAAGTGTTGCGCGAAGGCATTCCGCAAGCTGCCCCAGCAGCTCAACAAGGTGCGCAATTGGCGACAGGTATGTCTGACGCACAGGTGACGGCGCTTTATGAAGAGGGTACTTATGATGCCGTGCCGAATGACGGCATGCGCAAAACGATTGCTGCCCGTCTAACGGAAGCTAAGCAAACTGTACCGCACTTCTATCTCTCAATGGATTGCAAGCTGGATAATCTTTTGGAGGCGCGTGCGAACATTAATGCGCAGGCCAAAAAAGATGAAAACGGCAAGCCACAGTACAAACTGTCTGTGAATGATTTCATCGTGAAAGCATGGGCGATTGCGTTGCAACAGATCCCAACGGCAAATGCCACTTGGGCGGGCGAAAGCACCTTGTTGCATCACCATTCAGACGTGGCCGTTGCGGTTGCGGTGCCTGGCGGCTTGTTCACACCCGTTGTGAAAAAGGCTGAAGAGAAGAGCTTGCGCCAGATTTCTGAAGAGGTGAAAGATTTCGCCAAACGCGCCAAATCGAAGAAGTTGGCACCGCATGAATATCAAGGCGGTTCAACAGCGGTTTCAAATTTGGGCATGTTTGGCATTACAAACTTTTCTGCAGTCATCAACCCACCACACGGCACAATTTTGGCCATCGGCGCGGGTGAAGAACGAGTGGTTGTAGAAGATGGCGAGATTACAGTCGCTAACTTTATGACCGTGACCTTGTCTTGTGACCACCGGTCTGTTGACGGAGCACTGGGCGCGGAAGTGCTTGGCGTGTTCAAATCGTTGATTGAAAATCCGGTGATGATGTTGGCCTAGGGCCATGATTGGACGTTATGAAGAACATTCTTGCCTACGGTGATTCACTGACTTGGGGATATGATGCGGCGAGTGAAGCGCGGCATCCGTTGGAGGTGCGTTGGCCGAGTGTGTTGGCTGGCGGGCTGAATATGCCTGTGCAGATGATTGCTGAAGGCTTGAATGGCCGAACTACGGTTTTTGACGATTACTCAGCGGCATCCGAGCGAAATGGTGCGAAGATGCTGCCGAGTGTTTTGGCAACGCATGAGCCGCTTGACCTTGTGATCATGATGCTGGGCACAAACGATATGCGCCCGCATATTTGCGGCAATGCTGCTGGGTCGGCAGCGGGCATTGGTCGGCTAATATCGATTGTCAAAACGTTTCCCTACAAGTCCTACCATGCAGTGCCGCGCATTTTAGTTGTCTCACCGCCGCTTGCGGAGCGCGGCGGCGACAAGTTTGCCAATCACGTGATGCAGGGGGCCTCTAGCCTTTCGCGGCAATATGCCGATGCCTACAAATTGGTGGCAGATGAACATGACGTTGCATTTTTGGATGCGGCGAAATTTGTGGATCCCGATCCGATGGATGGGTTCCATTTAGACCAGGAAAATACAATAAAACTGGGCAAAGCGCTTATCCCTATGGTGAGTGAACTTTTGGCCGAATAAAGCTTTGATGAAAGGCAATTCCCATGTCAGATAAATCGGCAAATCAATATGATCTGATCGTAATTGGTGGTGGACCAGGCGGCTATGTCGCGGCCATTCGTGCGTCACAATTGGGCATGAAGGTGGGCGTTGTCGAACGCGAGCATATGGCGGGCATCTGCTCTAACTGGGGATGTATCCCAACCAAAGCGCTTTTGCGCAGTGCGGAAATCTATTCGCACATGGGCCACGCCAAAGATTATGGCCTTAAAGCTACAGAATTTGATTTTGAAATTTCGGACGTTGTGAAACGTTCGCGTCAGATTGCTGCACGTATGAACAATGGTGTGTCGTTCTTGATGAAGAAAAACAAGATCGACATTATTTGGGGCGAAGCGAAACTGAAAAAGGGTGGAGAAGTCGAAGTAGGGCCTTCCACCAAGAAGGTTATGGAGCCGAGCGTTCCTGCGCCAAAAGGTGTGTTGCCGCATGGTAACTACAAAGCCAAACACATTATCGTCGCCACCGGTGCACGTCCGCGGATTTTGCCGGGTATTGAGCCGGATGGTAAAAACATCTGGACTTATTTCGAGGCGCTTGTGCCGCAAGATATGCCTAAATCCGTTCTGGTGATGGGTTCTGGCGCGATTGGCATCGAGTTTGCGAGCTTCTATGCCTCAATGGGCGCAGAAGTGACGGTTGTTGAATTGCTGCCGCAAATCATGCCGGTGGAAGATAAAGAGATTTCTGCCCATGCCCGTAAGCGCTTTGAGAAGCGTGGCATCAAGATTTTGACTGAAGCGAAGGTTGCCAAAGTTGAAAATGGTAGTGATGGCGTGACAGCGCACATTGAGTTGAAAGACGGCCGGAAAGAGACCATTGAGGCTGAAAAACTGATTTCTGCCGTTGGCGTGCAAGCCAATGTTGAAAATATCGGGCTTGAAGACGTTGGCGTGAAAACCGATCGTGGCTTTATCGTCACCGATGGATATTGCAAAACCAATATTGATGGTGTTTACGCGATTGGCGATGTGGCAGGTCCACCAATGTTGGCGCACAAGGCAGAGCATGAAGGTGTGCTTTGCGTTGAGAAAATTGCTGGCATGAACATCCACCCAATGGAGAAAAACCAGATTCCTGGTTGTACCTATTGTGAACCACAAGTGGCTTCAGTGGGGCTGACGGAAGATGCAGCGAAGAAAACTGGACGTGAGATTCGCGTGGGTCGGTTCCCATTTGTGGGCAATGGTAAGGCGATTGCATTGGGTGAGCCAGATGGATTAGTGAAAACCATTTTTGATGCGAAAACGGGCGAATTGCTTGGCGCGCATATGGTTGGCGCAGAAGTGACCGAGCTTATTCAGGGCTTTGTGGTGGCGATGAACCTCGAAACCACTGAGGAAGAGTTGATGCACACCATCTTCCCACACCCCACATTGTCCGAAATGATGAAAGAGAGCGTACTTGACGCCTATGATCGCGCCCTCAATATATAGGGCATAACAAACGGCCCATAGAAGGCCAAACGGGTTTAAGGATTTATCATGGTTACATTGCTGGACACGACGAAACGGGCAAAAGCTGAAGTGCGGCACCCGGAAAAAGCGCACAGACCAGACAATGAGGTGTTGCGCAAGCCGGAATGGATTCGCGTAAAAGCACCTGGTTCTAAAGGGTACAATGAAACCCGCAAGATCGTGAAAGACAATTCGATTGTCACGGTTTGTGAGGAAGCAGGTTGCCCAAACATTGGCGAGTGCTGGGATAAAAAGCACGCCACCATGATGATTATGGGTGAAATTTGTACCCGTGCGTGTGCATTTTGCAATGTGCGCACGGGTCTGCCCACGCAACTCGATCCGCGCGAGCCTGAAAATGTGGCCAATACGGTGAAAACCCTAGGGTTGAATCATGTGGTGATCACTTCAGTTGACCGCGATGATTTGATTGATGGTGGCGCACAACATTTTGTGGATGTGATCCAAGCGGTGCGTGAAGCGTCGCCTAAAACCACCATCGAAATATTGACGCCAGACTTTTTGCGCAAAGAAGGCGCTTTGGAAAATGTGGTGGCGGCGAAGCCGGATGTGTTCAACCACAATCTGGAAACAGTGCCTTCAAACTATCTGACAGTTCGTCCAGGTGCACGCTATTTCCACTCCATTCGCCTGCTGCAAAAGGTGAAAGAGATCGATCCGCAAATGTTCACCAAGTCCGGCATAATGGTTGGATTGGGTGAAGAGCGGAACGAAGTGCTGCAATTGATGGATGATCTGCGCGTTGCTGACGTGGATTTCTTGACCATTGGCCAGTATTTGCAGCCGACACGCAAGCACCACAAGGTGCATCGCTTCGTTACGCCTGACGAGTTCAAAGCCTTTGAGCGCATCGCTTACACAAAAGGGTTCTTGATGGTGTCATCTTCACCTCTTACTCGTTCATCACACCATGCGGGTGATGATTTTGAGAAGTTGCGCAAAGCACGTGAAGCTAAAAAGTAAGCTGATTTATGACTAAGATCGCCTTTGATCGGCATGTGCCTTATTCGCCAGAGCAAATGTTTGACTTGGTGGCTGATTTGCGGCGCTATCCTGCCTTTGTGCCAAATTGCTCGAACATGCAGGTGCGCCCCGCCAATGCGGATGACAATTGTTACGCGCGTATGGGCATCAGCTTTGGTCCGATTTCGCAGGATTATGAAAGCCTGGTTGAGTTTGATCGCGCCAATATGCGGATCACGGCAACGGCGGTGGATGGACCGTTTTCGCACCTTAATTCAGTGTGGAGCTTTCTGCCTGAAGGTGCAGGCACACATGTTCAGTTCAATGTGGACTTCAAGCTCTCAAACCGCTTGATCGCAGCCGTTGCCGAACCACTATTTGCGACGAAGCAAGAAGAGATTATGGATGCGTTTGTTCAGCGTGCAGGTGAACTTTACGGCAATTGACGCTGGTCGAGCCGTGCCAAGACAAGGGTGAGGGCCACGCGCACAGTTTCTTCGCGCACTTCGTCCCGTTCCATTTCTTTGAAATTGCGAACGATGTGGCACGAGCCATCTTCATCAGCACAGGCGAAATGAACCAGACCTACTGGTTTTTCCGGCGATCCGCCGCCAGGCCCTGCGATGCCGGTGACCGAAACAGAAATTGTGGCGCCGGATATGCGTTGCGCGCCCTCTGCCATGGCGCAGGCCACCTCTTTCGACACAGCGCCTACTTCCTCAATAAGGTGCGCGGGCACGCCCAACATTTGAGTTTTGGCCTCGTTTGAATACGTGACATAGCCGCCGAATACAGCTTCGGAGGAGCCAGGCACGGAGGTGAGGGCGCCGGAGATTAGGCCACCTGTGCAACTTTCTGCCGTGGCAAGTGTGGCTTGTTTGGCGATTAATTGCTCAATTGTGATTTGCGCAAGGTGCAGCACATCATCTTCAAGCATATTCTATTCCTTTACTGGCACCTCAATGGTGACCGCCGCTTGCGCCGCAATGCCTTCCTTGCGGCCTGTAAACCCGAGTTGCTCTGTTGTTGTGGCCTTCACAGAGACTCGAGACATTGAAACTTCAGCAATTTGAGCGATGCGCTGGCGCATCTTTTCGCAATGCGGCCCGATTTTGGGGGCTTCGCAGATCAGTGTCAAATCTAAATGTACAAGGCGGCCGCCGCGGTCTTTTAAACGTGACACGGCATGTTCAAGAAAAATAGCGGAATCGGCTTGGTGCCATTCCATTTCACTTGGTGGGAAATGTTGGCCGATATCGCCATCCGCCATCGCGCCATAAAGCGCATCGGTTAGCGTGTGTAGTCCCACATCAGCGTCTGAGTGGCCTTTTAGCTTGGCGATATGTGGAATTTGGATGCCACCGAGTGTGACATGGTCACCTTGCTCAAAAGCGTGTACGTCAAATCCGCTGCCCACGCGTGTTTCCATTTGTTGCGACAAGGCCATCTCCGCTCTTTGAAAATCTGCTGGAATGGTAATTTTGAAATTATCTGGATCGCCTTCAATGACTTTCACATTCATGCCGGCCCATTCAGCAATAGATGCATCGTCGGTGAAAACTGTAGCTGCAGTTGTCGCTGCTTGGTGGGCGTCAAAAATGGCGTCAAACTGAAAGGTTTGGGGTGTTTGTGCCAAAAAGTGTAGGGACCGATCCAGTGTACGGTGCACCAAACCGCTAGAGCCTACTTGCTTAAGCGTATCTGTTACGGGTAAGGCCGGTAGTGCCCCGCCAAATTGTATGGCCGCATCTATGCACTCATCGATCGTTTTGTTGGCGACGAAAGGCCGTGCTGCATCATGGATGAGCACAATGTCCGGTTTCTGTTCCGCAGTGCTTAAAGCTTTCAGGCCGTTGAATACGGATGCTTGGCGCTCAGAACCGCCCAAAATGGGAGAGGCCAATTTGGGATGCTCGATTGCCAGTTCATCGAACAGACTTTGATGGTCGCTACTGATGACAGGCAAGACAATATCTACTGAATTTGAAGTGAGAAATGCGCTTATCGTGCGCGACAATACCGGCACGCTAGCAATAGGCTGATATTGCTTTGGTCGCGCAGTATGCTGGCCCATACGTTGGCCGGAGCCCGCAGCAACAATGATTACGGCAACATGCTGATTTTGGCGTGTCATATTCCATCCCGAAATGTGTGCAATTGGGTTTAGCCGTGATGTGAATGTTAGGCAAGGGGGCGCGTGGTGCGAGACCATGTGACGTCCCATTGAACTGCATTTGATTGAAAAAACAGCAAAATGGTTGCAAAAACACGTTTCGCTGTCTATAAATTAGGCAAATAGGTAAGCTGCTTAAAAAATGAGCGAAATGCTAAATTCCATTAAAATTGGCAACCACATATTTCCAAACAATGCGTTTCTTGCGCCTCTTTCTGGCATTACAGATAAGAGCTTTCGCACGATTGCCGGGCGCTTTGGTGCAGGCATGGTTGTGTCTGAGATGATCGCGAGCGCGGCCTTGACCAATGGGCATAAAGATATGGCACGGCGATTGGGGCGGCCTGAAAAGTTGCCGCACATCGTTCAACTTGCCGGATGTGAACCGCAATGGTTGGCGGAAGGCGCGCGCATTGCTGAAGATGCAGGTGCCGACATTATCGATATCAATATGGGCTGCCCGTCAAAGCGCGTCACCAATGGATATGCTGGCTCAGCTTTGATGCGGGTGCCAGACAAAGCCGTTGAAATCATTGAGGCTGTAGTGCAGGCCACGAGCAAACCAGTCACGCTTAAGATGCGTTTGGGCTGGAATGATGAAAATCTGAATGCGCCACAATTGGCCAAGGCGGCCGAGGATTGCGGCGTTCAAATGGTGACAGTGCATGGCCGCACGCGTCAGCAATTTTACAAAGGCAATGCCCGCTGGTCGCCAGTGCGCAAGGTGGTAGATGCCGTTTCTGTGCCCGTGGTTGTGAATGGCGATATTGTTGACTTGGCTGCGGCGCGTCGTGCGCTTGGAGAGTCAGGCGCGCAAGCGGTGATGATTGGACGTGGCGCACAGGGGCAACCATGGCTTGTGGGGCAGGTGGGTGATGCACTGGCAGGACGTCCTCAGATTGCTGCGCCAGAAGGCAGAGACCGTTTGGCTTTAATTCTTGAACATTATGAAATGATGATTGAGGAATATGGCGAGCATCTCGGCATACGTTGCGCCCGCAAACATTTGGGCTGGTATCTCGATGTTTTAGAGGTTGAAGGCGCGCAAATTGATAAGGTGTTGCGCAAGCAATTGCTTACTGCTGACAATAGTGGCGACGTGCCGGGTATTTTGCGCTCGATTTTTGATCAGATGGAGGCGCAAGCTGCATGAGCCCCACATCGATTGAATTGGCCCACGCCGCATTTCAGGCCATCGCCCATCCGATTTTGATTTGCGATGCGGACAATAAGATCATTATGGCCAATTATGCGGCACAAGACTTTTTCTCCACGTCAGAAAGTCGCTTAAAGCGCCAGCGCGTTGACGATTTGGTCGCGCCATCCTCTCCGCTGCTCAATTTGCTCGACCGAGTTCGAGGACGGGACGCGGGCTCTCGTGAACATCGCATTCCCATCTCGAACATAAATATGCCGGAAGAACGGTTAGTCGACGCTCATGCCACGCCGATGACCAATGATTCCAGCCTAACTGTCATGACATTGATTGAGCGGACGATGGCCGACAAAATCGATAAGCAGCTGACTGCGCGCGGCGCTGCGCGGTCTGTGATCGGCCTGGCTGCTATGTTGGCGCATGAGATCAAAAACCCGCTTTCTGGAATTAAGGGCGCCGCTCAATTGCTGGAGCAATCCGCAGAAGAGAAAGATCAACCTTTGGCGCGCTTGGTGCAGGAGGAAGTTGCTCGGATTGTAAAACTGGTGGATCGCATGGAGGAGTTTGGCGATGAGCGTCAGCCTGAGTTCACCTCCGTAAACATCCACGAAGTTTTGAATCATGTTGAGTTGATTGCGCAAAATGGATTTGCCAAGGGCACGATCATTTCCAAGCATTTTGACCCGTCATTGCCGCCTGTGCTGGGCAATTGGGATCAGTTGGTTCAAATCTACCTCAACCTGTTCAAGAACGCCGCTGAAGCTATTTCAAACCAGGATAAAGGCGAGATTGTCGTGCGCACAGCATATCGTCCCGGCATTTCTATCGGTATTCCCGGTTCTGGCAATCGCTTGTCGCTGCCGCTGGAGATTTGCGTTGAGGATAATGGCGGTGGGATATCAGAAGATATGTTGCCGCATATTTTCGACCCTTTCGTGACGTCGAAACAGACCGGCGGCGGACTTGGTCTCGCTTTGGTGGCCAAACTTGTGGGAGTTCATGGTGGCATTGTCGATGCGGATAGCCACGGTGGGCGCACCATCATGCGCACTTTGCTGCCTGTGGCGAAGCCGAAACGCAACAAAAAGAAGGTGAAGGCCGATGAGTGAGCGCACAATTCTGGTTGCAGATGATGATGCTTCCATTCGAATGGTCTTGAGCCAGGCATTGACACGTGCGGATTATGAAGTGTTTCCCATGAGCAATCTTTCGACCATGTGGAACTATGTGGCGCGAGGGGATGGTGACTTGTTGATCACTGATGTGATGATGCCTGATGGCAGTGCGTTCGATATTCTGCCCCGCATTAAGAAAGCACGCCCTGACCTACCAATAATCGTGATGAGTGCGCAGAATACCTTTATGACTGCGGTGCGGGCTAGCGAGGCAGGGGCGTTTGAATATCTGCCAAAGCCATTTGATTTGGCTGAATTGACCGCGACGGTCGCTAAAGCGCTGGCGGAGCGCGACAGCCAGAAGAAAAAAGACTTGGCGGCCACTGCGCCTAAAGACGAAGAAATGCCGCTGGTGGGGCGTTCTGGGCCGATGCAAGAGGTGTATCGGACCATGGCGAGGCTTATCCAGACCGATTTGACGGTGATGATTTCGGGTGAAAGTGGCACTGGTAAGGAAGTTGTGGCACGTGCGTTGCATGATTTCGGCAAGCGCAAAGGTGGACCATTTAACGCGATCAACATGGCCGCAATTCCACAAGATTTGATCGAATCTGAACTATTCGGTCACGAGAAAGGAGCGTTCACTGGTGCACATGGTCGATCGATTGGCCATTTTGAACGTGCTGCGGGTGGCACGCTATTTCTGGATGAGATTGGTGATATGCCCATGGCGGCACAAACGCGGCTTTTGCGCGTGTTGCAAGAGGGGGAATTCACCCGGGTGGGTGGCCGTGACACAATTGAGACTGACGTGCGGATTGTTGCCGCAACTCACCGTGATCTACAACAAATGATCCGCCAAGGACTATTCCGGGAAGATTTGTTTTATCGCTTGAATGTGGTGCAGCTGCACATGCCTGCCTTGCGGGAGCGTCGGGATGATGTGGCAGATTTGGCACAGCATTTTGCACAGAAGTTTGCGCAAGAGGGGGAGCCTGTAAAGGCCTTTGAGAAGGAAGCGCTTGATCTGCTGCGTCAGCACAATTGGCCGGGCAATGTGCGCGAATTAGAGAATTTGGTGCAGCGCTTTGTGGCGCTTTACCCTGATGAGGTTATTTCTGCAGAAACGGTGCGGCAAGAACTGAGTGTTGGCGAAGCAGTGCCTCAGGTGAACGTATCGGCGGGCCAAGCGAACGATCTCGCTGGTATGGTCGAGCGTTTTCTGATGTCGCAATTTACCCAAGCGCAGCCTGAATTGCCTCCAAATGGGCTTTATCAACGCATGATTGATGAAATTGAAGTCCCGCTTTTAGAAATTGCTCTAAATAATTGTAATGGAAACCAAATCAGAGCCTCGGAACTGCTCGGATTGAACCGCAATACACTGCGCAAGAAACTGCAACTGCATGACATTCAGATAACCAAACATGGCAGTGGGCGATAAGTCGCTGTAACATTTTTGCCACAAGAGTCTTGCTTCGCGGGCTGTTTTGGGTCTACCTATTGATAAATATGTCACAGTTTGACCGCAATAGTGCGCTATTGCGCTCGAGCAATTGATCCTTTTGTAACGCTTAGGTCGCTTTTTGTGAACGAAACCGCTCAGCCTAAAATCAAACAATTATCGTTGCGGCAAAACCGGGCGTTACGCATCTTTGGCGTTTTGCTTGTTCTTGCCTCAGTGGTGAGTGCGGTGATTTCGTTTTTGATATTAACGGGCGCAACCGCCATCGAACCAGAGCCAAGTGTATGGACATTAATCTGGTTGATCAATGCGGTTTTGGTGCTTCTCGTTATTGCTCTGTTGATCACTGAAGGTTTCCTGCTGGTCAGGGCGCGGGTTTCAAAGCAGGCCGGGTCTGGTTTGCATGTGCGTCTCGTGGGCATGTTTGCCATCGCTGCTGCTGTGCCTGCCTTTATTGTGGCCCTGATCGCCACCTTTGCGCTTAATCAGGGCCTCGACCACTGGTTCTCCGAACGGTCACGCGCCATGGTGGAAAGCTCTAACCAAGTCGCGCAATCCTATTTGCAAGAACATGCCAATGTGTTGCGGAACGATATTATTGGTATTTCGAGCGAACTTGAACGTGTCTCAAATGTGTTCAACGAAAACCGCAACAATTATGTACGGATTCTGACCACATTGGCCCAAGTTCGCTCTTTGCCCCATGTTTATATATTGAACGGTAATAGCGAAATTGTTGAGCGTGCTAGGATCAATACTGCAGGCACGCCGCCAGAGTTGCCGGAAGATTTGTTGGTAGGCGTCGATGAGAACAATATTTCGTTGATCCGACCCGGTCAGCGCTTTTCATTTGTTGGTGGTGTGATCAAGCTTGAAAACTATCCAAATCACTATTTGTTCGTGGCACGGGGCGTTGAGGCAGAGGTGCTGGAATATATGCGCCTGACTGAGCAAAATGTGAATGAATATCGCGAATATGAATCCAACCGTTTAGTGTTTCAAATCACCTTTGCAATTATGTATATCGGTTTGGCGATCGTTGTGTTGCTGGCTGCTGTTTGGGTCGGCATTTATTTGGCAAACCGATTGGTGGCGCCTATTCGAAACTTGATGATAGCGTCAAACCGTGTCTCTGCTGGTGATCTGAATGTGAGGGTGCCGACGCGCGGCACCACGGGCGACATGCGCGATTTGTCGGCACGTTTTAATCGGATGACGTCGCAGCTTTCGGACCAGCATGGTGCGTTGATCTCTGCCAATGAAACCATCGACCAGCGGCGGCAATTTACTGAGGCGGTTTTGGAAGGCGTGTCAGCAGGTATCATTGGCCTTGATCCTGAGGGGCTTGTTACCATCGTGAATGGACGTGCGTCGGCGATATTTGAAGCTGACGAAAAGGCTCTTATTGGCGCTTCATTGCATGATGTTGCTCTTGAATTGGGGGCCATCTTCGATCAAGCGCAAAAGAATAGATCTGGGCAGATTCAAGAGCAGATTGTTTTGACAAACCGTCCAGGTGAAGAGCGAACTTACCAAGTGCGGATTACGCGAGAGGGCAATGTCGAAAGCTCGAAAGGTTATGTGATCACGCTTGACGATATTTCGGATTTGATTGCGGCGCAGCGGACCAGCGTGTGGGCTGATGTGGCGCGCCGCATCGCCCATGAAATCAAAAATCCTCTGACGCCTATTCAGCTTTCTGCGGAGCGGTTGCGTCGTCGCTATAAGGATAAATTGGCGGATGATTATGAGGTGTTCGACAAATGTACGAACACAATTGTGCGTCAAGTTGGTGATATTGGTCGCATGGTGGACGAGTTTTCCACTTTTGCGCGGATGCCTTCGGCCAGTTTTGAACAAAGTGATTTGGGCGAGACTGTGCGACAGGCGGTGTTCTCCGAAGGCGTGCGTCATCCAGAAATTGCAATGCACACCAAGATTCCCGAAGGTAATTTGATCGCGCAGTTTGATGATCGGCTGATGTCGCAGGTTTTAACGAATCTCATCAAGAACGCTGCCGAGGCTATTGAAACTGAAATCGCGGATATCAAAACACCGATGATTAAGGTCGCCATTGATGATTTGGGAGATGAATTCCAAATCAAAGTGATCGACAATGGTAAGGGCTGGCCCAACGAAAATCGATTGCGTCTGTTGGAGCCCTATAACACGACACGTGACAAGGGGACTGGTCTTGGGTTGGCCATTGTTTCAAAGATTGTTGAACAGCATGACGGACGCGTCGAACTGCTGGATGCAGATGCTGATGCGCAAGGTCGAGTAGGGGCTGTTTTCGCATTTACCCTACCAAAAGTGCAAAAAGGTGATCATGTCGCGATTGTCGCCACAAACTCGCCAGAAAAAAAGAACAAACCGCACATCATTGGTCAAACCGAACCAACTGATCAAAAAGTGAAGGGAACAGCCTAATGGCACTGGATGTGCTCATCGTGGACGATGAGGAGGATATTCGCGATCTTATTGCGGGTATTTTGGAGGATGAAGGATATGAAACACGCATCGCTCATGATGCGGATTCGGCGTTGCAGGCAATTGAGAGCCGTCGCCCTAATCTGGTGTTTCTCGATATCTGGATGCAAGGCTCCCGCCTAGATGGTTTGCAGTTGCTGGACGCGTTGATGGAACGTCACAGTGATTTGCCTGTGGTGATGATTTCTGGCCACGGCAATGTTGAAACTGCAGTGTCGGCCATTCGCCGTGGCGCCTATGACTACATTGAAAAGCCTTTCAAGATGGATCGTCTGTTGCTCGTGGCCAAGCGAGCCATGGAGACTGATCGGTTGAAATCAGAAGTTGAAGATTTGCGACAGCGTTCGGGCGTGGCGCATGCACAACTGGTTGGCCAATCAGCCGCACTTGCGAATATTCGCACCCAAATTGAACGGTGTGCGCCGACCAATAGTCGTGTGTTTTTCGCCGGGCCAGCAGGTACAGGCAAAGGACTTTGTGCGCGACAATTGCATGATCAATCTCACCGCGCAGATGCGCCCTTCATTGAAGTGAAGCTGGCGATGCTGAACGTTGATGAAATGTCAGAAACGCTGTTCGGCAAGGAAGTGTTGAGCGAAGGTGGAAAGACGATCGTCAGTGGCGCATTTGAACGTGCCCATGGGGGCACTTTGTTCTTGTCTGAAATTGAGTTTCTACCGCCAGAAATTCAAACGAATTTGCTGCGCGCTTTGGTGGAAAATAAGTTTCAACGGGTCAATGGCGAACACAATGTGGCTGTTGATGTTCGGGTTCTTTCTTCCTGTTCGTCCAACATTAAGCAAATGGTGGAAGCGCAGCGGTTCCGCAGCGATCTATTTCACCGTTTGGCCGTTATTCCACTTAATGTGCCGGCCCTGAAAGAGCGGCGCGAAGACATCCCGCCGCTTGTTACCCAATTGCTGCATTTGATCGCGAACAATCACAACATCAAGAACCTAAAAGTTGCCGATGATGCGATGGCCGTGTTGCAGGCGCAGGAGTGGCCTGGTAACGCGCGGCAATTGCGCAATTCATTGGAACGCTTGATTATTTTGCATCGAGATAGCTTGCCAGAGAATGGTGAAATCACTGCCACGATGCTGCCGAGTGATATTGGCGAAGTTCTGCCAACTGTTGGTGATGACGAATCGAGCGCGCATTTGATGTCTTTGCCATTGCGAGAAGCGCGTGAGGTGTTTGAACGGCAATATTTGACTGCACAAATTGAGCGGTTTGGCGGCAATATTTCCAAAACTGCAGAATTTGTTGGGATGGAACGCAGTGCCCTGCACCGCAAGCTAAAATCACTTGGATTGTAAAAATTGATCTTGCCCGTGTTGCAATGCGGGGCTTGTAATTTTTGGCGTAGCGCGGCACACATAAATGAGCTGATTTAGCAAAAGGGCTTTTTTATGCGCGTGATTATTTCCGGTGCAGGACAAGTGGGCTACGGCATCGCCGAACGTTTGTCGCAAGAAGGCATTGAAGTCACAGTTATCGACAGCAATGCCGAATTGGTGCAGCGGGTACGCGATACATTAGATGCCCGTGGCATTCATGGGCACGGCTCGCATCCGGAAATTTTGGCGCAGGCAGGCGCGCGCGAGGCTGATATGCTGATCGCGGTGACGCAGGTTGATGAAGTCAATATGACGGCCTGCCAAGTGGCACACTCCATTTTTGATGTGCCGATCCGTATTGCCCGTATTCGGGCGCAGAATTATCTGCGCTCTGAGTTTTCGAACCTATTTGCCCGCGATCATTTGCCAATCGATGTGATCATTTCACCTGAAGTGGAAGTGGGCGAGTTGATTTTGCAACGGATGGCCTATCCCGGCGCAAGTGACATCGTGTCCTTCGATGATGATCAGGTTTTGGTGCTGAGTGTTCCGGTTGCGGAAGATTGCGCCATTATCGACACGCCTTTGCATCAACTCACAGAACTGTTTCCTAATCTGCAAGCCATGGTGATGGGCGTGATTCGAGATGGTGAGATGATTGCCTTGAAGTCGGAAGACTTCATGATGGCTGGCGACGAAGCAATTGTGAGCGTGGCCAAAGATCAGGTGAACCGCGTTTTGGCTATGTTTGGCCGCAAGGAAGAACTGCCGGATAAGGTGGTGATCGCAGGTGCTGGCAATGTCGGCCAATATGTGGCGCGGCGGCTGGAAGAAAGCCGCAATGATATCTCGGTTCGGTTGATCGAAACCAATCGCGTAAAGGCGCAGCAGGCGGCCGAAAAGCTTGAGAAATCAATCGTTGTATATGGCTCCACGCTGAATGATGAAATCATGCGCGAAGTTGGAATTGAACAGTGCCAAATGTTTTTGGGGCTGACCAATGATGATGAAACCAACATTCTTTCTTGCGTATTGGCCAGTGAAATGGGCGGCGCGACCACAATCGCATTGGTGAACCAGGCGCAATATCCACGCTTTGCGCGGCGGCTGAATGTGGATGCGTTTCTAAACCCGCGGGCTGCTACTGTGTCCAAGATTTTGCGGCATGTGCGGCGCGGACGGATTCGCGGTGTGTATTCGCTTTACAATGGTGCGGCTGAGCTGCTCGAAGCAGAAGCGCTTGAAACTTCACCGTTGGTTGGCAAGCCTTTGAAAGAGTTTAAGTTTGGCGAGGGCGTACGCATTGGTGCGATCATTCGTGGTGGCGAAGTGCATATGCCCAATGGCGACACAAGAATTGAAGCCGGAGATCTGGTGATTGTGTTCGCATTGGCGAAGTCTGTTCGTAAAGTGGAACAAATGTTCCGCGTTAGCATCGACTTCTTCTAACATAGAGAGGGGCCGAACGCGCGCCAGCAGTCTATATGCCAACTATCCTCGTCTTTTCCGCTATTATCGTTCTAGGGCTCTCTATGTGCCTCGTTGTACCTTTAATTGTAGCGGCGATCGGATCGGATTGGGCTGCGGTTGAAGGATTTACGCTGATGGCGGTGGCATTGTCGCTATTGTCGGGCGGTTTGATCGTTGCGCTTTACCGGAAAGTGCGTCGCTTGCAGCGGGGCGATATGTTTTTGCTGTCCGTTTGTGTTTGGTTGGCCTTGTGCCTTGTCGGCGCGCTTCCCTTCGTTGTTCTAGAGGGGCAGGGGCTTGATTTTGCACTTATCGATTCTGTTTCTGCTGCAACAACGCTTGGCGTGACACATCGGCCTGCAGCCGAAATCACCAGTGCTATGGCTGCCTATCGTGGCATATTGGGCTGGTATGGCGGATTGCTCACGCTTTCCATCATCATTTATATCCTCGCGCCATTTCAGGTTGGTGGACTGCCCAACCGCGATTTGCGCTTTGTGCTGCATGGCACCACGAGTGGCAGTCCGAAATTGCTGCGCACTTTGGGTGAGATTGCCATCCCCTATGCCACATTGACCTTCACGTGCTTTTTATTGCTGTTGGTGCAGGGGGTGCGGCCGCTTACGGCGATGCTTGGCTCTTTTGCCAGCATGTCGACCAACGGCTATTTGCCGACATTGTCTGGTGGTACGATTTTCAACAATTATACGGCTGAAATTACACTAATCATCTTTATGTTGATCGGCGCTACCTCGGTAATTTGGCATAAAATGGTGGTTAGCCGCCGCTATGATCTTTTGAGTGAGCACCGGGAAAGCATGGCGCTGATTGGTCTGGTGGTGCTGACGGCCATTTTATTGTTTTCCTTCCAAGCCGCAATTTTTGGCGCGGGCAACCATCCAACCTTTTTGGCAAATATATTTGATGTCACGGCGCTAATGACCACCACGGGCATTCTGCACAATGATAATGTTGGTAGTGGTGTGCCGCTCACATTGGCTTGGATGCTCGCAATTGGCGGGGCAACGACGTACTCAACGGCAGGAGGCATCACCCTGCATCGTTTGGGCACAATGCTTGAACAATCGATCAATCAGGCGCGGCAATTGGTTTTTCCACATGCAGTTTTGGCCAATGTGAAAATTGGCGGGCAGAGCCTTGATGCGCGAAATGTAAAGGCGGTTTGGAGTTATTTCTTCCTGTTCATTTTGTCACTCAGTGTCGCGCTACTGGCGTTTTCAGCACTCGGCTATAGTTTTGCTGATGCGTTCTCTTTGGCTGTTGGCAGTTTGAATTCAATTGCGTCTTTGGTGGAGCTTGGACTTGCCGGAGATAGTGAACATAGTAGACAAGCCCTTATACTTATGACTATATTTGCATTTGCAGGGCGAGTTGAAATCTTGATCATCTTTGCAGCAATTGCTAATTTGCTGCGGCAGTAGCCCGGAAAAAAAGCGCATGCCGCATTGAGTAGTTGTGCGTGGCATTAGAACAAATAGACCATTTTAAAGGTGCGTATTTACCTTAAAAAATGGCGTTAATCACGGTTCTGGATTTAAGTTGCGCGTCAGCACCGTTTAAAAAAAGAGGCCCAAATGCCCAACGATAAAAGCCAAAATCTGCAGGATTCTTTTCTCAATAATGTGCGTAAAAACAAGATCCCAGTCACCGTATTCTTGGTCAATGGGGTGAAGCTGCAAGGTGTGATTACCTGGTTTGACAATTTTTGTTTATTGCTGCGTCGGGAAGCACAATCGCAGCTGGTTTATAAACATGCAATTTCAACTATAATGCCAGGTGCACCGGTTCAGCTTTTTGACCCTGAGAATTCAGACAAGAGCTAGGACTGTAGTCAAACAGACCGACAGGTAAACACAGTTGAACAAATCGAAAAACGACCACCCGACTGATCATCAGGAGGGGGTAGACTTTGCACGTGGACCGAAAGAATTTATTGATCGACGTGCAGCGCCGACGCGCGCCATGCTGGTTACGCCAGATGTCACCAGACAACCCAATCGCCGCACGATAGAGGCGCGACAATCTGAATTTGAAGGGCTTGCCGCTGCGATCAATTTGATTGTTGTGCAATCGAATGTCGTATCTGTGCGCGAGATTAAACCTGCGACCTTTATTGGTGGCGGCCATGTTGAAGCGATTGCGGAAGCTGTGAAAGCTGAGAAGATCAAGCTGGTGTTGCTTGATTGCCAGCTATCACCCATTCAGCAACGCAATCTTGAAAAGCAAACGGGCGCGAAGGTTTTGGACCGGACAGCGCTTATTCTAGAGATTTTTGGTGAACGTGCAGCGACACGGGAAGGGGTGCTTCAAGTTGAGCTTGCACACCTTAACTATCAGAAAGGCCGGTTGGTGCGGTCTTGGACGCACTTGGAGCGTCAGCGCGGTGGATTAGGTTTTGTGGGCGGTCCCGGTGAGACCCAGATCGAGGCTGACCGCAGACAGTTGCAAGAGCGAATTACGCTTTTGACTCAACGTTTGGATAAGGTGAAAAGAACACGGACTGAACAGCGCAAGGCGCGTAAAGTTGTGCCGCATCCAATCATTTCTTTGGTGGGTTACACCAATGCGGGCAAATCAACTTTGTTTAATGCGCTCACAGGTGCCACAGCGGAAGAAGCAGACATGTTGTTCGCAACGCTGGACACGACTGTTCGGCGCCGAATCTTGCCACATAAGCGAGAAGTTGTGTTTTCCGATACTGTTGGTTTTATCGCCGATTTGCCGACAGATCTTGTGGCCGCATTCCGTTCAACGCTTGAAGAAGTAACTGACGCGCATTTGGTGCTGCATGTGCGGGATATTTCTAATCCCGACCATTTGGCGCAAGCGCAAGATGTTGAGGATGTGCTGAAGGATCTAGGTGTCACGCCAGGAGATGTGCCCTTCATCGAAGTTTGGAACAAGATTGATTTGGCTGACGAAACGCTGTTGGAGCAGGCGCGGGCGCAGCATCGCAGTGATGTGCCAGTGATCGAGGTTTCAGCCGTAACAGGGCAAAATATCGACCGTCTTGTTGCGATGATCGAAGATAAGCTGGGTGAGAATAGCCGAGTTCAACGAGTCATTCTGCCTCATGAAGCGGCAGGCAAAGCGCATTGGTTGTTTGAGAATGGCGAAGTGATCAGTCAATCAAACAGTGAAGACGAACTGTCGATTGTTTATGAAGTGCGTATACCCAAAAACAAAATGTCCGGCTTTCTAGAAGAATTTGGGCCTTATGTGTTGATGCACTAATGCTCTTCTTTGTCCGCCAGCCTTGCTTCGTCCCAAAGCGACTGAAGCTGATCGAAATTGGCTTCATCAAGCTTCACATTTTGATTGGAGAGACCTCGCTCAATATGCTGAAAACGTCTGATAAATTTGGCGTTTGCATCTTGCAGTGCGGTTTCAGGATCAATGTTGAGTTTACGGGCGAGGGACGCGACAGCGAACAATAGGTCGCCAATTTCCTCATGCAGGCGCTCTGTGGGCGCGTCGCTTGCCATTTCTTCTTGTACTTCGCGCAGCTCTTCATGCAGCTTTTCTGCTGCTTGATCTGGGCCCGAAAAATCAAAACCGATGCGTGCAGCGCGTTTGGCCAATTTGTCAGCGCGCATTAGTGCAGGTTGGCCACGGGGAATGTCGTCTAAATAGCCCTTAGGCTTATCATTTTGACCTTGCCGAGCGGCTTTTTCGGCGCGTTCTTCGGCCTTGATGCCATCCCAAACCTTTTTGACTTCCACGGGATCAGATGTGTCCAGATCGCCAAATACATGCGGGTGGCGCCGGATAAGTTTGGCTGAAATACCATAAACAATGTCGCCAAAATCGAACTTGTTTTGTTCTTTTGCCATCTGTGCGTAATAGATTGGCTGAAACAGTAGATCGCCCAATTCGTCGCGCAACTCATCAAAATCTTTATTTTCGATGGCTTCTGCGACTTCGTACGCTTCTTCAATGGTATGCGGCTTGATGGTGTCGAAGTCCTGTTCCAAATCCCACGGACAGCCGCCATCTGGATTGCGCAAGTGCGCCATGATGTCGATTAGCGTTTGAATATCACGTGAAGGTTTCATTTGAGACAATCCGCAGCTTTGGACGGTACAAATTCGGTGATCGTATAATCCGCCAGTTGGTGAATGTGGAATGGATCTTGTTCAATAAAATTTTGAACAGCGGCTTTAGAAGACGCCGTAGCGAGAATAACGCCGCCGTCGCGCGGCACTTTGGCGCCTGATGCAAGAAAATGACCAGCCGCATAATGTTGATCCAAAAATGATTGATGGCTTTCGAGATGCGGTTCGATTTGTTCCAGTTTCACTTTGTAGGACAAATCAATCACGAACAGATGCGACGTGTCATTCAGGAAGGGCATATTTGATCACCGCGTTTTTCGCTATGTTGATCATATCGTCGTGTTGAGGACAAGCGTTGGCTTTGTTATTCGCTGCGGAACGGCCCAAATATCACACAGCATTTGTAATATGTGATATTCAGATAATATATATTATGGAATTTTTTGTATTGTGTTATCGCGGGTAAAGCTGAGTTTATGAATGGTCGTTATGTCATTGCGTAATGGCGCGATTAAACACTGTACTAAGTTCTGCGATTATCTCTCAGTGCGATTGTATGCGTTTGTCTTAGAACCGAGAGTTATATCTACGTGACGATTTCAATCTTCATGCCATCATATGCTGGCTCAATATGTGATGGTGTTTCGTCGCGAACGGTTTGATAGTCCAAATCAATATGCATATTTGTCAGCACGGCGCGTTTGGGTTTCATGTGGTCAACCCATTGCAAAGCTTCTTCGAGATTGAAATGACTTGGGTGCGTTGAATAGCGCAATGCGTCGACAATCCAGCAATCGAGATCGGCCAAGCTTTCATATGAAGATTTTGGAATGTCTGATACGTCGCAGGAGTAGGCCAGTTTGCCGATGCGGAAGCCTAATGAATGGATGTTGCCGTGAACCTGATCAAAGGCGGAGAGGCGGATGGGAGCGCCCTCGCCTGTGATGGTGACGCTGCTGCCAGCTTCGAACTCGTTGGCGTTCAAGATGGGCGGATATGGGCTGCCTGGTGGTGCTGTGAAGCAATAGCCGAATGCTGACTTGATACGGGCAAATGCAGATTTCGAGGCGTAGACTTCAACGCGTTTTCGGTCGTTTAGTGCGAGCACACGCAAATCGTCGATACCGTGGCAATGATCCGCATGTTCGTGGGTGTAAAACACCGCGTCGAGGCTGGAGATTCCAGATTCCAGCAACTGCTCACGCATGTCGCAACCTGTGTCGATCAAGACATTGGTGGACGGGCCATTTTCTTCGTAAAAACCTTGCAACAGCAACGAACAGCGCCGTCGGCGGTTTTTGGGGTTATGCGGATCGCAATCGCCCCAGTTTCCGCCCACGCGCGGCACGCCACCGGATGACCCACAGCCGAGAATTGTTGCGACAATTTTTGGCTTCTTTTCCTGGGTCACTTTACCGCCTTATTGAATAATCGATCAAAGTTTTCAGTGGTTTGTTTGGCGAACGTTGCGAAATCTTGCGAAAGTGAATTTGCGAGAAATTCAGCTGTGTGGCGCACAAAAGTTGGCTCATTAGATTTGCCACGATGTGGAACTGGCGCCAGATATGGAGCGTCCGTTTCAACCAAAATGCGATCAAGTGGCAGCTTTTTCGCGGTTTCAACGATAGAAGCTGCGGATTTGAAAGTGGCAATGCCTGAGAAAGAGACATAGCCGCCCAGCTTAATCCCATGTAGTGCAAGTTCTTCGCCGGAGGAGAAACAATGCAAAACAAAGGGGAAGGCCCCCTTCTCCGTTTCTTCGGATAAGATGCGGACTGTATCTTCTTCTGCATCACGCGTGTGGATCACCAAAGGCAGTTGGGTGATGCGTGCGGCTTCGATATGGCGGCGAAAGCCAATTTCCTGTGCTTCTCGCGGCGCATTGTCATAGAAATAGTCGAGACCGGCTTCGCCAATTGCTACGCATTTTTCGTAAGACGACAAGTCCACCAATTGCTCAACAGTGATGTCCAACTCTTCATCGGCATTGTGCGGATGGGTGCCGACGGAGCAAAACACATGCGGATATTTTTCCGCTATGGCTTTGATTTGATCAAATTTTTTGACACGGGTGGAAATGGTCACTATCCGTTCCACGCCCGCTTCTTTTGCGCGCGCCATCACGCCATCAATGTCGGCCTGCAGCGCGTCAAAGTCCAAATGGCAATGGCTATCGACAAGCATTAGTCCACTTTCGCTTGATGTTCGAAACGTTTGAAAACAGGGCTCGGAGCTGGCAGTGCCGCACCTGGTTGCAGTTTGTCTGCATCTGAGATGTTGGCAAATTGGCGCTTATCCGCTGGGATATCCAGCACGTCCAAAAACTTCGTTGCCCCGATCGGAGTGAAGGGTTGCGCCGCGATAGCCAATTGCCGGATCGCCTCCGCCGTGACGTAAAGTACGGTTTCCATACGTTTGGGATCGGTCTTTTTCAGCGCCCAAGGTTCTTGATTGGCGAAATATCGGTTTGCTTCACCGACTTTTGACCAGATCGCATCGACAGCATCATGCAACAAGCATTCATCGATTGCCGCGCGTGCCTTTTCCAAGGCGGGCGTGATGCTATCCAGCAGTGCTTGATCTTCAGCGGTCAGGTCGCTTGGTGTTGGCACTTTGCCCTCACAGTTTTTCGCAATCATGGATAGTGAGCGCTGGGCCAAGTTGCCGAAATCATTGGCCAAATCTGCGTTGCAGCGGTTTACGCATTTTTCGTGACTATAGTCGCCATCATTGCCGAAATTCACTTCACGCAAGAAATAGAACCGTGTGGCATCTGAACCGAATTCTTCAATCAGTTCAAACGGATCGATCACATTGCCCAAGCTCTTCGACATTTTTTGACCATCAACAGTCAAGAAGCCATGCGCGTAGACTTTTTTCGGCAGGTCAATATCTGCGCTCATCAAGAATGCGGGCCAATAAATGGCATGAAAACGGGTAATGTCTTTACCGATCACATGCACATCTGCTGGCCAAAATTTCTTGAAATCTTCACCGTCAATATTGGGATAGCCAAGTGCGGTGATGTAGTTGGTGAGCGCATCGACCCACACATACATCACATGTTCAGGTGCATCTGGCACCGGAATGCCCCAATCAAATGTGGTGCGAGAAATCGACAGATCACGCAATCCAGATTTTACAAATGCCGTAATTTCGTTGCGGCGTGCCTTGGGGCCAATAAATTCTGGGTGCTGATCATAATAAGCAAGCAATTTGTCGCCATAGGCTGATAGGCGGAAGAAGAAGCTTTTTTCTTCTACCCATTCAACGGGTGTGCCTTGGGGGGACAGCTTTTCGCCGCCCTCGCCCTCAACCAGCTCGCTCTCATCATAATAGGCTTCATCGCGCACTGAATACCAACCCGCATAAACATCTTCATAGATGTCGCCCTTTTCCACCATACGCTTCCAAATGGCTTGGGAGGCTTTTTTGTGGCGCTCTTCGGTGGTGCGGATAAAATCGTCATTGGACAGGTTCAACGCTTCGGCGAGGCGCAAAAACTGGGCAGAGTTTTCGTCAGCAAGCTGCTTGGGCGTGATGCCCTTGGCTGCTGCGGTTTGCGCCATTTTAATGCCGTGCTCATCGGTGCCGGTCAAAAATTTCACATCATAGCCATCAAGCCGCTTAAACCGAGCCATGGCATCTGCGCCCGCCATTTCATAGGCATGGCCGATGTGCGGCACGCCGTTTGGATAATGAATTGCGGTGGTCACATAATAGGATTTATCGCTCATAAGCCCTTGGTCTTTTTGGTCTAAACAGTTTGATGCTCATTCAACATGGCGGCCTGATTTAACATACGAATATGTTCGAGCACCATGGTGATGGTTTGTTTTTTATCGAGGTTGAAAATGGCCTGTTCAGCCACCAATGTCTGGGTCTTTTCCCATACAGCAAGAGCTTTGGCAAGAACGGATCGTGGCGCTTTTTGTGCACTCAAATATTTGGCAATCGCCGCCACGTGGCTATCGATCATTTCCATGGCCAGTTGCCACACTTGTTCGGCTTTCGGGTCGGCCAATGCGGCGGCCAGTTCAAGCATGGCCGTTTCGCTATGCTGATCCGGTGCTTCCAGCCAAGCAAACAAGGCGCGCAGTGCCGGATTGTCGGCGACTTCCAATGCTTCAAATGCCTTGCGTGGCCTGCCCTTGGCAATCGCAAGAATTTGTGCAAGTTCTTCGCCTGCCATGGTCACGCCTGCTTGCGTTAAAACCGACTGTACGTCCTGATCTTCAATTGGCTTTAGCGGCAAGAGGTTGCAGCGTGATCGGATGGTGGGCAACACGCCGCCCACTCGATGCGTCACAAGCAGAAAGATCGCATTTTGTGGCGGTTCTTCCAAAGTTTTAAGCAGCGCGTTTGCAGCGTTTGCATTCATATCGTCAACGCAATCGACGATACAAATCCGCACCCCGGAGCGCGCGGCGCTGGTTTGGAAAAACTTGACTGCTTCGCGCACGTCATTAACCGAAATTTGGGCGGCAAATTTACCGGTCTTTTGATTTTTCTGGCGACGGATAACTTTTAGATTGGGGAAAGAGCCTTGCCGCATTTGCTCTTGGATGCGGTCTAACGGCTCGTCGCCTGATTTGGCAAACAGCTGCTGCGCCACTTGATAGGCGAATGTGGATTTTCCGATGCCTTTTGGGCCGGCGATCAGAAACGCATGATGGAGCTTGTGCGCATCATAGGCGCGTAGGAGTTGGTCCAGCTGGGCGCTGTGACCAAACAGTTCAGTTGTTTGCTCTGGCAGTGGAGCGTTTGACAGTTGGTCTGCTTGCAAGTCGAGGTCTTGGTCAGCCATTTATTGTTCAAACTCGCCTGCAAAGCGGTTTTCCACCGCTTCCCAAATGGCGCTTTCCAGTTGATTGGCGGTTTTGTCACCATCAATCACAACAAAGCGCTCTGTTTCACGAGCAGCAATGTCGAGAAAATTTTGGCGCAATTGGCGATGCCAGTCGAGATTTTCTTTTTCGTAGCGATCAGGTGGCAGATCCAGTCCGTCTTCCGCTGCGCGTTTGCGCACGCGTTTGAATGCAAGCGTGGGATCCATATCGATCAGAATGGTCATGTCCGGGCGCGTGCCATCAAGGGCAAGCTCTTCGAGTGCTCCAATGAGTTTGGTTGGCACACCGCCATTTAAGCCCTGATAAGCGCGGGTTGAATCATGAAACCGGTCTGACAATACCCATTTGTCGCTTTCAAGATTGGGGCGGATCATGGAGTTTACATGATCGAGGCGTGCGGCGGCGAATAGAATTGCTTCCGCACTTGGGCCCCATTCTTCAGATTTGCCTTGCAACAGGAATGAACGAATGGCTTCGGCGCGTGGTGTGCCGCCTGGCTCGCGGGTGCGTACTGCTTCGACACCGCGTTTATTGAGATTTGCGACAAGGCGTTGAATTTGCGTAGACTTGCCAACTCCTTCGCCGCCCTCAAATGTGATAAATCGCGCCTGCATGATGTCTTTCTATGTTTGCCGCTAGTTCAGCCAGCCAAAAGCCAATTCTTTTAATGCGTCAGTTGCGCGCCGAACAAGATCGCCTTGTTCCACTGTGTCGGCGGCATAGAGTGGTGTTTTTTGAATCAGATTCTCATCACAATATACATGCAGGTCGGCCAAATATTGCCCACGATCCACAGGCGGCTTGATCGGGCCTTGATAAACGATCTTAGCATTCAAACAGCGGCGCGAACCTTTGGGAACATAGAGGTCGATGTCGCCATCGCCAATGAGGCCAACACTGCCCTGCTCGCCGCCATAGACACCAATTTCACTGATAATTTGGCTGTCTTTAAACGCTTCCAACTTCTCGAAAGTGCGCGTGCCCCAAGTGATCAGCTTGCGCGCCTCTTCGCGGCGCTCTGTTTTGCTTTCCATGCCATGCAGCACTGCAACCAAACGGCGACCGCCTTCAGTTGTTGAAGCAACGATGCCATAGCCGGCGGCTTCGGTGTGCCCGGTTTTCAAACCGTCAACGCCGATACCGTCATCGAGCAATGTATTGCGGTTTTGTTGGTTGATGCCGTTCCACTCAAATGCATCTTGAGCAAATATGTCGTAATATTCAGGATAGTTTTGAATGATGTAGCGCGCCAAATTGGCCAAATCACGTGCTGTGACCAACATGTTCTCGTCTGGCAGGCCTGTGGAATTCGCAAATTTTGAATTGTCCATGCCTAGATCTGCGGCCATTTCGTTCATCACCCGCACAAAGCTTGGTTCGGTGCCGCCAATGCCTTCGGCCAGTGCGATGCTCGCATCATTACCCGATTGGATGATTACAGACTTGATGAGATTTTCAACGCTGACTTTGGAGTTCAGTTCGGCGAACATGGTGGAGCCGCCTGAGCTTGCGCCGCCTTCGCGCCATGCTTTTTCCGAAATGAAGAATTCATCAGACAGATCTAACTGGCCTGATTTTAAACGCTTAAACACCACAGCGATGGTCATGAGTTTGGCCATGGAAGCGGGTTCCATGGGTTCATCAGCATTCTTTTGATAAAGAACAGTGCCGGACGTGTAGTCCATCAGGATGGCAAATTTGGCGCGGCTTTCAAACTCAACTTGAGCAAGTGCAGAGCTAACAAGACATGCCAAGATCGCCCCAAGTGCGCAAAAACGTGTGAGGGCATTCTTGAAAAACATGGCTGGTCACCTCCCCTAATTGGCAATGAATTGGCGCCAAATGATTGGCGCCATTGCCTTATTCATATAGGAGGATTTCGTCGAGGCCAAGGCTTCGCGTCAATTGTAGTAAATCTTGTTTCGTGACGCCTGGGCGCAATGTTTCCACCAAAACCCCATATCCTTCGCGGCCATTCAACTTACCTGGAACGGTACGCACCGCTGCGATTTGAGCGAATTGTACCGCGAGTTCATGGGCTGCATTCGGGTCTGTTTCAAACCCAAGTGTTTTGTTGATGGTGCGTGCATCCAAATCCATGCTCTGCTGCCATTGCTTCAAGCCATTATTCTGACCTGCCATTGCGTTGGCTGCGGCATGTGCACCGTTCACAACGCCTGATGTGTCGGCGTATGAGGAGAACAATGAGTCGTATGCATTATCGTTGGCTAGGCCGTTCGCCCCGCCTTGCAACGCGCTCAAGCTTGTGCGTGATGGTGGATTTGGCACCGCCTGTGGCGCAAGAGCCGCTGTTTGAATGGGCTGTAATTGGTCAGAATTAGCGAATGCCAACCGTGTGTTGTTGTTACGCTCAATTTCAGTTGGTGTGTTGATGCTTGCTGTCAGAAAGCGCGTATCGTCACCATTAATTGGCGCGCGTCCAACATATTGCACACGAACTTTGGCTGTACCCTGCTGTTTGAAATCCAAAACATCAGCGGTGCGGCTTGAAAGATCGATTTCGCGACCATGTGCAAAAGGCCCGCGATCATTCACGCGTACAACAACAGAGCGGCCATTGGCCAAGTTTGTTACGCGAACGTAGGACGGCAAAGGCAATGTTGGGTGCGCAGCGCTCAAATGGTTTTGGTCGAAAATTTCACCATTGGCCGTCAAGCGACCGTGAAAATTTGGACCATACCAAGATGCAAGGCCGATTTTGTCATAAGTCGGGTCATCTTTTGGGTGATACCACCGCCCTGCCACCTTGTAAGGCTTACCCACTTGGAAACGACCGCCACCTTTGCGAACGTTTTTGCTGGAGGTCAAACGCGGTGACGCTGATACGCCATATTCCGATGACGAGAATTTGGTTTTTGTATTGATATTTTTGCTGATCCAGCTGCCTGTGTCGCCACAGGCGGCCAACAAAGGTAGACTGATCGCAAGCGCAGCAAGTGCGCGCAAATTCTTGTTCGATTTATTCATTATGCGCATTCAGATTATGACACTTCAATTTCTACGCAATATTATAACGCATTTTTAGGTGATTTGCCCACCGTGCATTTGGTGCATGGTTTCGAATTATTTAATTTAGCCCTATTCTAGGCAGAATGCGGCATAGATGTGGCCAAATAACGGAAAAATTCACTTTTAAGGGATATAAAGGTTTCTTTATATCCTAAATATGATATGACAGCGCAACACAAGCGGACCAAAAAGGATCAGCATGAATAAGCTACAGAAACTTTTGAAGGAAAAAGGCATTTTGCTGGCGGATGGCGCCACTGGCACAAACCTTATTCCAATGGGACTCGATTCGGGCCAGGCCCCAGAGGCGTGGAACTTTGATCATGTGGACCGCATTCAAAAGTTGCACCAATCCTTTATCGATGCAGGCTCAGACATTGTGGTGACCAATTCCTTTGGTGGCACCGCGCGACGTTTGCATTTGCATGATCTTCATGATCGCGTGGTTGAAATTAATCGTGCGGCGGCTGAGATCGCGGGCGACCTCGTGGCCAAATCTGGCCGTGAGATCGTGATTGCTGGTTCGGTTGGTCCTACAGGAGATTTGCTCGTACCTCTAGGCGAGTTGACCTATGAGGCCGCTGTCGAGGCATTTGAAGAGCAGATGATTGGCTTGAAACAAGGTGGTGCGGATGTCGCTTGGATTGAGACAATGTCTTCACCCGAAGAGATTGACGCCGCGATTGAGGCTGCCAATAAGGTTGAGCTTGATTATGTCGTGACGGCTAGCTTTGACACGGCAGGCAACACGATGATGGGGCTTACGCCTGCCGCGTTTGCGCAGCAAATGGCAGGGAAATATCCACGGCCGCAAGCTTTCGGTTCAAACTGTGGCGTGGGCGCTTCCGACCTTTTGGTCGCCGCCATTGATCTGGTGGCCAATGCGGACGGCATTCCAGTTGTGGCCAAAGCAAATGCGGGCATTCCGAAGATTGCGGGCGACAAAGTTGTCTATTCTGGCTCGCCAGAGCTTATGGGCGACTATGCCAAATTGGCGATGAATTTGGGAGTTTCCATTATCGGTGGTTGTTGCGGCAACAGCCCTGCGCATGTGAAGGCAATGGCCGATGCGTTGCGCACCCATAATGGCGGTGATGCACCGACTGAAGAAGAAATTATTGAAACACTTGGTCCTTTGGTTTCGCCCAAATCAACCAAGAAATCTGAGCGCAGCAGCCGTCGGCGTCGCCGCGGTTAATTTTCGTCACCTATTGAGGACAATATTATGGCGGATGAAGAAGACGATATCATTCTTTCGGAACTGGACGATGAAGAACTGTCTGAGCAAATGCAGGACGATCTTTATGACGGCCTGAAAGAAGAGATTGAAGAAGGCGTCAAAATCTTTTTGGAGCGCGGTTGGGCGCCATACGATATTTTGACCAAAGTGTTGGTCAAGGGCATGAAAACCGTGGGCGACGATTTCCGCGACGGTATCCTGTTTGTGCCAGAAGTGCTGTTGGCGGCAAATGCCATGAAAGCGGGCATGTTTATTCTGCGTCCCCTGCTCACCGAAACCGGTGCGCCCAAAATGGGCAAGATGGTTGTGGGCACCGTGAAGGGCGATATTCACGATATCGGCAAAAACCTAGTGGGCATGATGATGGAAGGTGCTGGCTTTGAGGTGATTGATTTGGGCATCAACACAGATGTAGATCAATTCCTTGCGGCGATTGAAGAGCATAAGCCAGATATTTTAGGCATGTCCGCACTTTTGACGACAACCATGACTTACATGAAAGTCGTGATTGAGACGTTGAAAGAAAAAGGCATTCGCGACGAATTGATCGTGATTGTTGGTGGTGCGCCGCTCAATGAAGAGTTTGGTGAAGCCATTGGCGCCGATGCCTATTGCCGAGATGCTGCTGTTGCCGTGGATACGGCCAAGCGGCTTTTGACCCAGCAAGCACAGTAAATAAATACAATATGTTAAATAAAGATGTTAAAGTGATAGGTGCAAAACATGCTGTAGGAATTGTTTCCTGCGGTGCGTTGGCGCGTGAGATCTTGCATCTTCAAAAACAGCTTGGGGGCGACCATTGGAAGTTGAAGTTTTTGCCGGCTGATTTGCACAATCGGCCGACAGAAATTCCGGCGGCAGTTGATGCAGCACTCACCGAGATGGTGGCGGATTGCGACCAACTTCTGGTGGGCTATGCAGATTGTGGCACGGCGGGCAAACTAGATCCAGTGCTGGAAAAGCATGGTGCAACGCGGCTTGAAGGCGCGCATTGTTATGCCTTTTTCTTGGGGCAGGATGAGTTTGATGTGGTGCATGACAATGAGCCAGGGACGTTTTATTTGACCGACTATTTGGTGCGTCAGTTCGATACATTGGTCTATAAATCCTTGGGTTTGGATCGACATCCTGAACTGCGCGACGCCTATTTCGGCAATTACACGCGGC
The DNA here is from genome assembly GCF_049801075.1 of Maritalea sp. S77. NCBI lineage: Bacteria > Pseudomonadati > Pseudomonadota > Alphaproteobacteria > Hyphomicrobiales > Devosiaceae > Maritalea > Maritalea sp. S77. The sequence continues at coordinate 283,427 of NZ_JBNAGG010000001.1, forward strand.
TAATGTATTTGCGGCAGTCGAACGACCCAAAGCTTAATGAAAGAGCGCTTCATGCGGCCATGAGATTGGGCCTGCGGTTGGAAATTCGCGATACAGGTTATGGCGAGCTTGAGCCATTTTTGAACAAGGTGAGTTGAGATGAGTTTGACCGTTATTTATTGGCGCGACATCCCCACACAATTGAGTTTTGGCAAAGGACGTAAAGCCAAAAAACGTCCCCTCGCCGATCGGTTTATGGTGGCTGTTGATAAGGCGGCTATGGTGTCTGGTGCGGCGGATGATGACAGCTATTTGGAAGAATGGCGTCGCGAAGAAATTGATATTGGTGATGAAGCGCCAGAAGCGGCGATGGAACGCATCGCCTCCGAACTTGAAGAGCAATATCCCACAAAAACACTTGCACAATTGGCCCAAAATGGCGGCCGCAACACTTTAGAGGCATAAATGACTGTACGCACTGTTTTAAGTTCACCAACCAAAGAAGTGATCATCGGGTTTGACCAGCCATTTTGTGTGATTGGTGAGAAGATCAACCCGACAGGCCGCAAAAAACTGGCGGCGGAAATGAAAGAGCATAATTACAGCACAGTCGAAAAAGATGCGTTGGCACAAGTGGCTGCAGGCGCACATGTGTTGGACATTAATGCGGGCGTGCCTTTGGCAGACGAGCCGAAGATTTTGGCCGAGTGCATTCAGCTTGTGCAATCGCTGACAGATGTGCCTTTGTCCATTGATAGCTCAATCATTGATGCGCTTGAGGCTGGGCTTGCTGTTTATCAAGGTAAGCCTTTGGTCAACTCAGTAACCGGGGAAGATGAGAGTTTGGAACGCGTGTTGCCATTGATCAAAAAATATGGCGCGGCTGTTGTTGCAATCTCAAATGACGAAACTGGTATTTCGACTGATCCGAATGTGCGCTTTGAAGTGGCGAAGAAGATCGTTGAGCGGGCGCAGGACCACGGTATTCCAAAAGAAGATGTTGTGGTTGATCCGCTGGTGATGCCCATTGGCGCGATGAATGATGCGGGCCGTCAGGTGTTCACATTGCTGCGTCGCCTGCGTGAGGAATTGCAGGTGAACACAACTTGTGGCGCATCAAATGTCGGCTTTGGTATTCCCAACCGTCAATTGATGACTGGACATTTCTTGGCCATGGCGGCGGGCCATGGCATGACATCTGCAATCATGGGCGCCACACATAAAGAGCAAATGGATGCAATCCGCGCAGCCAATGTGCTTAATGGCTTCGACCCGGATTGTGGCGAATGGCTGCGTGCCAACCGCCCAGCTGCCCCTGAAGGCGAAGATGCTGAAGCTGGTGGCCGTCGTCGCCGTTCAGGCCGTCGCCGCGCTCGCGGATAGGAGAGTCTCATGACCGCGCCACAAGACGCATTGCTTGTTTTCCAGCCTTCTGGACGCAAGGGACGCTTTCCCATTGGTACGCCTATTCTCGACGCCGCGCGTGAGCTTGGCGTTTATGTGGAAAGTGTATGCGGTGGGCGCGGCATTTGTGGCAAATGTCAAGTCAGTGTCGCGAGTGGAAAATTTGCCAAATTCGGCATTGAAAGCAGCGAAGAAGGACTGTCGCCAAAAGGGTTCAAGGAAGAACGCTATGACGACAAACGCGGCCTAGAACCCGGCATGCGCCTTTCCTGTTCTGCCACCTTGCAGGGTGATATTGTTATCGACATTCCCGATGCGTTTCGGGTGGCGGGTCAAACAATTCGCAAAGATGCGAACACCGTCGGCATGTTGCGCGATCCCGCCATTCGGCTTTGCTATGTTGAGCTGGACGAGCCTGACATGCATAACCCCATGGGTGATGGGGATCGGCTGTGTCGCGCGATTGAAGATCAATTTGATCTTGAGCATCTCGAAATTCAACACCATTTGAAAGCTGACCTGCAAAAGATTTTGCGCCGCGGCAAATGGGAAGTTACTGCTGCCGTACAATTGGAAGGCGCTCGGCCACAAATTGTGGCGCTTTACGAAGGTTTGAGCGACGAGATGAATGGCATTGCCGTAGATATCGGCTCCACCACCATTGCGGCACACCTGACAGATTTGTCGACAGGGGAAATTCTTGCTTCAGCAGGTGTCGCCAACCCGCAAATTCGTTTTGGCGAAGATCTGATGTCGCGCGTGTCTTATGTGATGATGAATGATCGTGGGTTAGACGACCTCAACAAAGCGGTCATAGATGCGGTCAATTCGCTGATTGGTCAATTGCTTGATATGTCTGGACGCAAACGCAGTCATTTGCTGGATTGTGTTTTTGTGGCCAACCCTGTGATGCATCACCTGTTTTTGGGTTGGGATCCAACCGAAATTGGGCAAGCACCTTTTGCGTTGGTTCAATCAGCCCCCGTGCATGTGGCCACGCATGAAATTGGCTTGGATTTGCCGAAGGGTACGCAAACCTATTTGTTGCCGCTAATTGCTGGCCATGTGGGTGCAGACGCGGCGGCGGTGTTGTTGGCGGAACGGCCGCAGGAAAACACTGAGCCGACGCTGATCGTTGATGTGGGCACCAATGCGGAGATTGCCTTGTGGAATGGCACGCAGCTTTTTGCTGCCTCCTCACCCACCGGCCCAGCCTTTGAAGGTGCAGAAACCTCTTGTGGTCAACGGGCTGCGCCGGGTGCTATCGAACGTATCCGCATTAATCGCGATGATCTGACTTGTCGGTACAAGGTGATCGGCACCGAGCAATGGTCTGATGAAGATGGCTTTGTTGAAGGAGTGCAAACCACAGGCGTAACGGGCATTTGCGGTTCTGGCATCATCGAGATTATCGGCGAGATGCGTTTGGCGGGCATTTTGACTGATGACGGGATTATTCGTGCGCCTGAGACTGAAGCTGAACAGTCTGTTTTGATTGAGAATGGCCGGACATGGTCGTTTGTTGTGCGCGAAGGCACACCGCGTCTTGTCGTTACGCAAAATGATGTGCGGGCCATTCAGTTGGCCAAAGCTGCGCTTTATGCTGGTGTTAAGCTGTTGATGGATAAGGCCGGTTTGGAAACGTTGGGTCAGATCAAACTGGCAGGTGCGTTTGGTTCTTATATCGATCCGGCTTACGCGATGTTGTTGGGGTTGGTGCCAGACTGCACGGTTGAGAATGTGCGGGCTGTGGGCAACGCTGCGGGCCAAGGGGCGTTGCGCGCGTTGCTCGGCCGCGGCGAGCGGCGCTCTATCGAAGAGACAGCATTGACGGTCACAAAAATTGAGACCGCCTTGGAACCTGCATTCCAACAGCACTTTGTTGATGCGATGGGCATTCCCAATAGCGCTGATGCCTTTCCCCTCACCCGTGGGCATTTTGACATGGCTGCCTTTGTGAAAAAGACTGCTGAGGCGGGTGAACGGCCTAAACGTCGTGGACGTAGACGCGAGCGCCGCTAGGTCAATTGTTTCAATGTAGACATCGCCATCTCTACCCTCGCAGTGATTTCTGCGGCGGTGGGTTGGCTCATTACGCCGATCACGCGGCGGATTTGCCAATCGCCAATTAGTACCGACAAAAAGACATATAAGTCACGTTCAGCCGTGGAAATTGTGGATAGCTGCGTCAAAAGCGGCAAAAATTTCGGCGCTACACTTTGGCGACCTTCTTTGTTCAACACATCCCCCAATTCACCAGTGGGATCACCTGCCGCTGCTCTGTTTAACGCGATGGCATTGTCGCTGGTCAACATTGTGAGCAAGGTTTGTGCTGCAACGCGCAATGCGGGCTCGGCATCGTCACTCCGGGCCAATGCGGCTTCAATTTCATCTGCAGTCTGGCTGGCATTTTTGCGGATCATTGCGGCAAACAGGCCCTTTTTATCGCCATACCAATTGTAAAGTGTTTCGTTAGACGCCTTGGCGGCTTTGGCGATCTTGAGCATTGATATGTTTTCATATCCCTGCTGCGCCAAAAGGTTATAGGCAGTTGCTTCGATTTCGGCCATGCGCGCGTCTTTATTTTGCTTTTTCAAAATAGCCTCTTGATTTTTCCGTACATACAATTACGTTTATTGGTATCCGTACACATAATTACGCCAAAGGAGCCGGAATGTCTATCTCAGAAAATGAAACTGAAAAGCAAGTGGGTGCCGCGATTGCCGGTTTGATTATTTTACAGCTGGTGATGTTGGGATCACTCTATGCGCAAATTGCGCCGCACCCGCCTGCCATCATCCCGATATCTGGCATTGGCCCATTCCTTTCGGTCAGCCTTTCTGCTGCGGCTGGAGCATTGATTATTGGCCCTCTGAATGGGCGTTGGGGACGTATATTGGGCCTACTGGCCGCTGTACTTGCCATGGTTTCATTTGGACCGCAAAAATATATCGACCCGCAATTTCCGCTGGTTTGGCCTGCGGTTGTGTTTGGACAGCTTTGCGCAGGCTATATCGTTTTTGCCAATATCCAAACGCGTACACGTTAGGGAGCAATCCATGAAACATTTGACAACTTCTGTCGCGTTCGTTGCCGTTATGGCTAGTGGCACTATGCTTGGCTTTTTCTTTGCCTGGTATTGTTCCACCCTTTGGGGGCTTGATCTTTTGCCGCCGGAAACAGCCATCAGCGCTATGAATAGTATGAATTCAATTGTCCGGAATGCGAGCTTTGCGCCGCTCTTTTTTGGCACGCCAATCTATCTGGCGATCAGCGCTGCGTTTGCGTTCTCAACCGGAAACCAACCTAGTGCGATCTTGTTTTTCGTTGCGGCCATTATTTATGTTGCTGGCTGCTTTTTACTCACCGCCACAATCAATGTGCCAATGAATGAAGCGCATGGCCTCATCAATCCAGATGTTGTGGAGAACCCTAGTGAAATCTGGTCAACCTATTCGCACAATTGGCAATTTTGGAATGTTGTGCGCATGCTTTTTGCTGGACTAAGCTTTTTGGTCGGCCTTGCGGGCCTCTATCTGCTACACCGCAAAGCGCATTAGTTTGCTGATCGAACTACCTAGCCAACATCATGTTGTCATGGAATTTGTGCAGTTGCTTTGTCTTCATAATCGATGAAGCGCTGAACGAAAGTCATAAATTACCTATTAAAAAAACAAAGGGCCGCATAAGCGGCCCCGAATAAATTATGCTGTTAAATCGCTTGGAGGCGTGAGGCCGTTGGCGAGGCAGGTTGTGGTGATCGTATTTGCCAAAAGGCAAGCGATGGTCATCGGGCCTACGCCGCCCGGAACTGGTGTAATCGCGCCGGCGACTTTCGCAGCTTCCGTGGTCTCCACATCGCCTACAAGTTTGGTTTTGCCCTCACCTTTTTCGGGGGCGTCAACGCGGTTGATGCCCACATCGATAACAGTTGCGCCGGGTTTCACCCAATCGCCTTTCACCATTTCGGGCCGTCCAACGGCCGCGACAATAATGTCGGCTTGGCGGCAAATGCCTGCCAAATCTTTGGTGCGCGAGTGCGCCACCGTAACTGTGCAATTGTCGCGCAGCAGAAGTTGCGACATTGGCTTGCCCACGAGATTGGAACGGCCAATGATTACCGCGTTCAGCCCCTCGAGTTTGCCCAGTTGGTCGCGCAGCAACATCAAGCTGCCCAATGGTGTGCAAGATACGGGGCCGGGCAAGCCGATGGCGAGTTTGCCCACATTTTCTGGCGTGAAGCAGTCTACATCTTTGGCGGGGGAAATGCGTTCGATGATTTTGTCGCCACTAATATGATCTGGCACAGGCATTTGCACCAGAATGCCGTTTACATCATCGCGCTCATTCAGCTCGTCGATCAGTGCCAACAAGTCCGCTTCGCTGGTGTCTGCAGGCAGCTCATATTTAAATGAGTTCATGCCAACTTCTTTGGTCTGTTTTGACTTGGAGTTTACATAGACTTGGCTGGCTGGATCTTCCCCTACAATCACCACGGCGAGGCCAGGCGTCAGGTTATGTTCGCTCTTTAGGCGTTGCACATGTTCAGCGATCCGTTGGCGCAATTGGCTGGCAAAGGCTTTGCCATCGATGATTTGGGCAGTCATCAGTTCTCTCCTTGAGCGTCTAAAAACGGGGAAATCTCAATATTTTGATCTTTTAGCGCAGCCACAATTGCACGCACCATTGCAACAGCGTCAGGGCTATCGCCATGTACACAAATGGATTGCGCCTTCAGCGGCGTAAAGCTGCCATCCATGGCGAGCACGCCTTGCTTTTGCACAATATTAATCACATGCTTGATGGCGTCATCGGTGTTGTGCAGCACTGCGCCTTTTAACTGACGCGACGCGAGCTGACCTTCTACAGTGTAAGCGCGATCAGCATATGCTTCATCATATACCGAAAGGCCATGACGGATTGCCGCCATGGTCTGCTCAGAACTTGCAAGCGCCAATACAGCCATTTCGGGATCGAACTCTTTGACAATGCGCATGACATGATCTGCGGTTTCGCTCTCTTCGGCCGCCATATTGGCCAATGCGCCATGCACTTTTACATAGCGCGCGGCGGTGCCTTCGGCAGAAGCCACTGTTTGAAAACGTTCCAACTGCCTGAGCAATTGATCGCGCAATTCGTCAAAACTGAGTTTGAGCCGGGTGCGGCCAAAGTTTTCTTTGTCTTCAAATCCGGGGTGTGCGCCGATGCTGACATTGTTGGCCAGAGCCAATTGAATGCTGTCGCGGATGGTTTTCTCATCCCCGGCATGACCGCCGCAGGCAATATTCGCGCTGGAGATCAGCGGCATCAGCTCTTTGTCGGTTCCGGCGCCCTCGCCCAAATCCGCATTAAGGTCAATGCTGGTGGGGCCGTGTTGCGTCATAATAGTTGATGCGCTTTCTCTAGAGTGATGGATTGAAATCTGATGCGGGTGTTTGGCCGCAATTGGGCTGCTCGGTCAAGGTCTTTATCAATTAAAGTTGCAATTCGTGGATAACCGCCAGTGGGCTGATGGTCGCGCATCAAGATTACCGGTGTGCCTTCGCCTAAAATCTGAATGTCACCGGGCACCACGGCGTCAGATACTAAGCCCAGCTCGTCTATTTGGGCAAAACGATGTTCTGGATCGTTTAGGCGTACGCCCATCCGGTCTGTCGACGAAGAAATTGTAAAGGGATGCTCGAAAAGGTCTTGCCACGCCTCTCGACCGAGCAAGTCTGCATGTAGACCCGGCAATAAGCGCAGCACAACCTCATCGGCTTCCGCAGCCGTTTCATCTGGTTTGGACGCGGCAGGCGCTTGCATTGCTGGTTGGCCGGGCACGAGCTGAATCTCATCGCCAACTTTTAAGGCGCGGCCATCCAAACCGCCAATATGGGCCGCGAGATTGGTCGCCTTACTGCCAAGTAAAGATGGCACCTCTAACTCATCGCCAAAACGAACATAGCCATACATGCCACGCGGGCCTGTCGTTATATCCACCACATCGCCATCTTGCAGTTGTGCCGTGAATGGCCAGTTCTGCACGCCTCCATTGATGGTACAGGCAAAGTGCCCTCCGGCGGCAGCCATGTGCATGGGCGCACCGTGATAGGTAAACTTCATCCCGAGCATGGTGAATTCAAGTGCGCTGGTGGCGCCCTCACCTAGCAGTGACAATGTATAAGAGAAGGATGGACGATCCATTGGCCCACTTGCGGAGACCCCAAATTTCAGACCGATACTTCGACCTGAATCCTGCACGGTTGAATGAGGTGAGACGCGCTGGAACACAATCTTATTCATGATCTTGTTCCTTTGCGCTCAGTTCAACAAAGTCGCCGGGTTTCACTTTTACAGGTGGGTCAATATGCACATCAAAATTGTTCAGATCGCAATGGCCGATCACGCTCCATCCCGTGCGAATGGGCACGCTGGTGATGGCCGTTTGCCCCGCAGCGAACAGGACTGAACCGGGTGGCACGTTTTCCCGCAATTCATTATGACGCGGAAAATTACGCCAATTCTCGTGCAGGCCGAGATAAACAAATCCAGGGGAAAACCCTAAAGCCAGTACATCTAAGGGCAGTGCTGTGTGTTGTTCAATAAACTCAGCGGCGGACAACTTTAAGTCGGTGTAGACATGCTCAAAATCTGGACCGCCAGCTCCGCCATAAGAGATGTCAATTTGGTGGATTTCGTTATTTTCATGGGCGCGCAGCTTTTCCAAATCAAAGCTGGCCAAGAGCATTTGCAGCTCTTGTTGTAATGTCCCGTAGGCCACGCGTTTTGGATCATATCGCACGAGGCAGGAAAGTAAATTGGAATTGGCCCCAATGATCAGCGGGGCCAATTTCTCTTCAACAATTTTGGTGAACTGAATCGCTTGCCGATTGGCATTAAGCTGCAATTCAGTGCCGAACACCACCAAAATGGCGCGGTCGCCAAGTGGTTGCAGCTTAACGTGCCCGCGTTTTCGGTTTTGCGATGCCAGTTCAACCATAAGTGTTTTAGAACAATCCTTCGATTTGACCTGCATCATCAAGCTTGATGGCCTCCGCCGAAGGCACTTTTGGCAAACCCGGCATGGTCATGATTTCACCGCAGATTGCCACAACAAAGCCCGCACCTGCTGAAAGCCGCACTTCCCGCACGGGGATAGAATGACCAGTCGGCGCGCCGCGCATGTTTGGATCAGTGGTGAAGGAATATTGGGTCTTTGCCATACAAATGGGCAAGTCGCCATATCCGGCCTTTTCCCAATTTTTCAATTGGTTCAGTACCTTTTTGTCCATCACCACTTCGTCAGCACGGTAAACTTCTTTGGCAATCTTTTCTATCTTATCCGCCAAGCCCAGATTGTCTTCATAAAGTGGCGAAAACTTGCCATCGAAATTGTCGATCATATCAACAACATGTTCAGCCAAGGCTTTGGTGCCTTCGGAGCCATGTTCCCAATGCTGACAGAGGATGGCTTTCGCGCCCTCGCCTTCAACAAAAGTCTTCAGAGCTTCAACTTCAGCGTCACTGTCGGTCACGAAATGGTTGATTGCCACAACGGCGGGCACACCGAATTTCTTGATGTTTTCCAAGTGCCGCGAGAGGTTGGCGCAACCTTTTTTCAGCGCATCAACATTTTCAGCACCCAAATCGTCTTTAGCCACACCGCCATTCATCTTCAATGCACGGATGGTCGCCACGATCACAACGGCATTTGGTGAAAGTCCTGCCTTGCGACATTTAATGTCGAAGAATTTCTCAGCGCCCAAATCGGCGCCAAAGCCTGCTTCTGTGACCACATAATCGGCCAGTTTAAGCGCGGTTTTGGTGGCGATCACGGAGTTGCAGCCATGGGCGATGTTTGCAAATGGGCCGCCATGGATAAAGGCCGGGTTGTTTTCCAGCGTTTGCACCAAATTGGGCTGCATTGCTTGCTGCAACAGTACAGTCATTGCGCCGTCTGCTTTGATGTCGCGGCAATAAACAGGTGTTTTGTCGCGGCGATAAGCCACTATGATGTTGCCCAAACGGCGTTGCAGATCTTCAAGATCTTCAGCCAAGCAAAGGATCGCCATGATTTCGGAAGCCACCGTAATGTCGAACCCGGCTTCGCGCGGGAAGCCGTTGGTGGCGCCGCCGAGTGATGTGACAACCGAACGCAAAGCGCGATCATTCATGTCCAGCACGCGCCGCCATGTGATGCGACGGATATCGATATCTTCCGCGTTGCCCCAATAGACGTGATTGTCGATCATGGCAGACAACAGATTGTGGGCTGAGGTGATGGCGTGGAAATCGCCGGTGAAGTGCAAATTGATGTCTTCCATCGGCACCACTTGGGCGTAGCCGCCCCCGGCTGCGCCGCCCTTCATGCCAAAGCATGGGCCGAGCGAAGGTTCGCGGATACAAATGGCGGCATTTTTGCCAATGGCGTTCAGGCCATCGCCCAATCCAACTGTTGTGGTGGTTTTCCCCTCACCCGCAGGTGTTGGGTTGATTGCAGTCACCAAAATCAGCTTGCCGTTTTCCCGGTTCGCTTGTGCTTTGATAAAGTCTTGAGAAATCTTGGCTTTGTCGTGGCCGAACGGCAAAAGATGTTCAGATGGAATGCCAAGTTTTTCGCCAATTTGCGCAATTGGCTGCTTGCGCGCTTCACGCGCGATTTCAATATCAGATTTAAAAGTCATTTCTGTCCCCACAGATTTTTTGCCGCGATTAAACGCGTTCATTTTGTAATTGTCTAGCCCACCAATCTGCGCGGCGGCCTTCCTGCGGATAATCCTTGGCTGATCTGTATATGTCGTCACTGCGTAGCGCATATGACAATTTTCATTCCGCCAATCCCGCCGCAAGGACTTTGTATGCGCAACCTCATTTTGATTCTGGGCGATCAACTCTCTCGCGATATCAGCAGTTTAGAGGGATTCGACCCGAAACAAGATCACATTTTGATGTGCGAGGTGTGGGATGAAGCCACTTATGTGAAGCACCACAAAAAGAAAATCGCCTTTTTATTCTCGGCCATGCGCCACTTTGCCAATGAATTGGAGGCTGAGGGGCTGCCCATCAGCTACACAAAACTAGATGATGCAGAAAATGCAGGCTCCTTCTCTGGCGAAGTAAAACGCGCTCTAGATCAATTCGCACCCGAAAAGCTAGTTGTCACATTCCCCGGCGAATATCGGGTTTTGGAAGAGATCAAATCATGGTCGGAACGCTTTGATATCGATGTCGATATTCGCGAGGATGATCGGTTTTTTGTGTCGCCAGATTGGTTCGAAAAATGGGCTAGCGGACGCAAAAACCTGCGGATGGAATATTTCTATCGGCAGTTGCGGCAGGACCATCGGATATTGATGGATGGTGATAAGCCCGAAGGTGGCAAGTGGAACTATGACCAAGAAAACCGTAAGCCGCCGCGCGACGGCATGAATGTGCCTGCCCCCTATCGCGGGCAAACCGATGAGATTACGCAAGACTGTATTGCGTTGGTTGCCGAACGGTTCGGTGATCATTTTGGTGACTTGGAGCCGTTCTATTTTGCAGTAACGCGTGATCAGGCGCTTTATGCATTGGATAAGTTCTTTGACGAACGGTTTAGCCAGTTTGGTGATTATCAGGATGCGATGATTCAGGGTGAACCCTGGATGTTTCACAGCCACATCAGCTTCTATCTCAATTGCGGGTTGCTCAACCCGCGTGAAGTGGTGAAACGCGCCGAATTTGCCTATTATGATGGACAAGCGCCGCTTAATGCGGTGGAAGGTTTTATCCGGCAGATATTGGGCTGGCGCGAATATGTGCGCGGCATTTATTGGCTAAAAATGCCGGATTATGCAGAAGAGAATGCGTTGGATGCCCAGCGCGATTTGCCTTGGTTTTTCTGGACGGGCGAAACGCAAATGAACTGCCTCCGCCAATGTATTTTGGAAACCAAAGAAAACGCATATGCTCACCATATTCAGCGCTTGATGGTGCTTGGCAATTTTGCCTTGTTGGCGGGGCTGGACCCGAAACAGGTCAATGAATGGTATTTGATCGTTTACGCGGACGCTTTCGAATGGGTGGAGATGCCGAATGTAACGGGCATGATTTTGTTTGCCGATGGTGGCGAGTTGGCCAGCAAGCCTTATGCGGCCAGCGGCGCATATATCAACCGCATGTCGAATTATTGCGAGAGTTGCACCTATAAGGTGACGCAAAAGAACGGGCCAAAGGCTTGTCCGTTCAACTATCTTTATTGGGATTTCTTTTTGCGCAACAATGATAAGTTGAAGGGCAACCCGCGGCTGAATAATGCCTATGGCACCCTCAATCGCATGAAAGATGAAAAGATCGACGCGATCCGCGCAGACACAAAACGATTTTTGGAAAACCTTGACGAATAGAAGCCAAAACCGACAATAATCTCAATAGTTTTAGATTTATTGGTCGGGTTATGGATATTTCAAAATTTGTGTCTTGGGCTGGGCTGGCGCTCGGCTGTGCGTTTGTCGTTTTGCAGTTTTATCTTTCCACCCCGCTTCGCTTTGCCAATGGCGATAATCTTTTCGGTGCCTTGTGGTTTTTGCTGACCTTTTTCACCATCCTCACCAATATTGGTGTCGTGTTGGTGCACCTATCCGCTCAGACCGCAGTTGAAAGACTAGGCTGGTTCCGTCAGGCACATGTGCGCACCATGTTTGCTGTACTGATTTTTGTGGTGATGCTGGTTTATCATTTTGTTTTAGCGCCGCTTTGGCAGCCACAAGGCCTGTTCGCCGTTGCCGATATTGGCCTGCATTATGTTACGCCGCTGCTTTATCTCGCATGGTGGATGACCACCCCACGTGGTGAAACCGCAAAGTTCAGCGACATTCCAATTATGCTTTTGCCGCCCGTCTTATATTTGGTGTGGGCGTTGGCACGTGGGCTGATTGTCGGGGAATACCCCTACCCGTTTTTGAATTATGATGTGTTGGGTGCGGCCCTTTTGGCGCGAAATATTGTTGGCTTGTTTCTCGGCGTCGCCCTGCTCTATGCGCTGTTTATCTTCATTGAAAACCGATTGCCCAAACAGGCTTAGGCTTGCCAAACGGGGCAAATCATATCAATCTAACTTCAAGTGAACTTTAGGTGTTAAATGATTGATATTGCCCAATTATCAAAAAAAACTGGCCTTTCCGCCTCTAAATTGCGCTATTATGACGAGATGGGACTCATCCAGTCTGTCGGGCGAAAAGGTTTGAAGCGCTTATTTGATGCAGACGCAGAAATGCGGCTGTCGCTCATTGCGCTGGGTCAGAATGCCGGATTTTCGCTGGATGAGATTAAGGGCATGTTTGGTGCAGGAGAAAATGTACGGATAGATCGCGAAAAGCTGCACAATAAGGCGGACCAACTGGATCGGAAAATTGAAAAGCTGAAGGCCATGCGAGACGGATTGCGTCACGCAGCGGAGTGCCCTCATGAAGACCATTTTCAATGTCCAACATTTCAGCGCCTTATGAAAGTGGCAAGCGCACCGCGGCACCAAACGCAGAGATCGGGACGCCAGTTATGATGGATAAACTTAAAAATTCGAGCGGGATTGACCCCGCCTTTTTGGAATTTTGCCAAGCACTCGCCAACAAAAACCGCCAGCGGATTCTGTTCGAAATCTTCACAGATAAGAGCGAACATAAGGTGGGTGAAATTGCGGAGAAGTCTGGTTTGGCCATTTCCACAGTGTCTGAACATCTGACGCAGATGAAGAAAGCTGGCATTCTCAGTTCTCGCCGCGCGGACAATGTTGTGTTCTACAAGGTCAATAAAGAAGGCATTTCGCAGTTTCTTCGTCACATCGAAACCTGGCTCAGCTGTTGCTGAGCTAGGGTTGCAATTCGTTCAAATATCTATTACTTCGTATTTTCCCGAAATTACGAAGGAGATCAGAATGGGCAGATTGTTGGTTGGCACTTTGGTGGTTATCACCGCCATTGTTTTTGGCATTTGGGCGCTTTATTTAGAACCAAAGCTCACTCTATTTTCTCCAGAAAAACGCCTGCACCATTTCGCACATATGGAAAATGTGTTTCCCAGCCGCACCATCAAGGCAGGCAGTAATCATCAAGAATGGGCAGTTGCGTTGCAGGATGTTGCTGCAACTTATCAATTTGAGGGCGCTCAACGCGACCGCGATGAGTTTCTCACCCGCACCAACACAACGTCCCTGCTCGTGATTAAAGACGGCATGATCATGCATGAGGAATATCGGCACGGATATGATCAAAATAGCCGTGCAACCTCCTTCTCTGTTGCTAAATCTGTGGTCGCCACGCTGATGCAAATTGCGCGACAGGAGGGCAAAATCGACAGTTTTGATGATCCTGTGGTGAAATATTTGCCAGAAATGGCTGAAGGCGGATTTGGGCATGCCAGCCTTGAGCACGTGCTTAATATGTCATCCGGCATTGCCTTTTCAGAAATCTATGAAGATGAAAGTGCGGACAGTTACAAGATTTTTGAGCGCCTGTTCCTGCAGTTTCAGCCGCTGAAAACGGTGACCGCAAGCTATGGCAGCCAAAATGTGCCGGGTGCGCAATTTGAATATGCCAGCATCAATACGCAACTCTTGGCACAGGTGCTGATGGCGGTATATGGCACCAGTTTGAGTGATCTTGTTGAAACCAAATTATGGCAACCACTCGGCATGAGTAGCGATGCGGTTTGGAACACTGATATTTACGGCACTGAGCTCGGTTTCATGGCCCTCAACGCCACCCCACGCGACTTTGCCCGCTTTGGCCTGATGATCAGCCAAATGGGCCGTGTGGGCAGCACGCAAATCATTGATGCTAACTGGATCGATCAAATCCGCTCCGCGCCAGAACCCTATTTACGGCGTGGCCAAATTTACGATGCGTGGGGCTATCACCATCAATGGTGGCTACCAGATGGCAACACCCAAGACTTCGCTGCCATCGGCATCTGGGGCCAGATGATCTATATCCATCCAGAGCAACAGCTTGTGATTGTTAAAACCGGGGCAGACCCTGATTTCCATGATCATGAGGTTGAAGCGATTGCTTTGTTTCGGGCGATTGGGGACGGGTTGGTAGTGGAGTGAGTGGCAATAGAAAGTATTAGTTGTTTTTGACGTCAAGTTTAACCGGATTGCTTAGTGACCCAATCGCGGGCGTGTTGCAAAATTTCTGCATTGAGATCTATGATTGTTTGATCAAATCCGGTTCTCTTTCGTACTAGTTCGATAGGGCCTTCCATAAAATCATCATAGCTCAGGTAGATACCAATCAAGTGCTCAATTCCATGTGAATCACCTAGGCAATGTTCAGATTTAGCGTGAAAATCATATTCGAAATAAATTCTGTCGAATAAATCTACCAATCCGTCCAAAGGCACAATTTCCTCGTTTGCAATATCAGTTAGTCGCAACTTAAGGATGAACCAAAGTGCGCTTTCCTTATCCTGAGGAAATGATACACCGATGTCTTTGAGCGCTGAAGTAACCGCATCTTTAAATTCGTGAAAATGATCAGTTTCAGGAAATAGCAGCTCATTAAAAGAATCTGCCCAAACACCCTGCTGCATTAAATCATCAAGGCAGCTAACAACTAAGCTTCTATCGATGTGATTGAAATACATCATCGCAGCTTCATAGCTAAATCGCGCTTTGATGGTGTCTATATCGTTACAAGTAACTGGCATAAAAACTATAAAATAAACCAAAAATTCTACCGTTGCTTGCCAACGGAAAACTTTGTCTTAAAGCCGCAAGATATTAGGAAAAGTAACATGGCGGGTGGGGAGGGATTCGAACCCCCGGAACGCTTGCACGCTCGCCGGTTTTCAAGACCGGTGCATTCAACCAGCTCTGCCACCCACCCGCAATGTGAGAGGTGATCTATCGCACCTTGCGATCAGTTGCAAGGGCTTAAAGACCATTCTTTCAAAATTTTACGGCAAAATAATTGTCGAGCCCGTAGTTTCTCGATTTTCCAAGGCGTTATGTGCTTTGGCAATATCTTTCAGCGCGAATTTTTGGCCGATATTCACCTTCACCACGCCATTCTGAATCACCTCAAACAAGGCTTTGGCATTGTTGGTGAGTTCCTCATAGGTGCTGGTGTAGGCGCCGAGCATGGGGCGCACCACATGCAGTGAGCCTTTTCGGGCTAAAATGCCGAGATCTGGAATGGATACGGGGCCTGTTGCGTTGCCATAGGACACCATAAGGCCGTGTGGCTGCAAGCAGTCTAGGCCGCGTTCAAAAGTGTCTTTGCCCAGGGAATCATAAACGACGCGGACTCCCTTCCCGTTTGTGGCCTCGCGTACTTTTTCAACAAAATCATCTTTTGATGAGTTTATCACCACATCGCAATTGTTGGCTTCGGCAAGGGCCATCTTCTCTTCAGAACCTACGGCGCCGATCACGTGGCCGCCCAAATGTTTGCCCCATTGGCACAGAATCGATCCAACACCGCCTGCAGCTGCCTGCACAAACATCGCATCACCCTTTTTCAACTGATAGGTGAGGAAAAGCAAATAATGCGCTGTTAGACCTTTTAAAAGCGACGCTGCGGCGACGTCATCTGAAACCCCATCAGGCAACGGCACAAGCTTATCGGCCGGGATATTGCGATGAGTGGAGTATGACCCCATAGCGCCACAATAAACAACGCGGTCGCCGGGTTTCACGTTGGTAACGCCCTCGCCCACTTTCTCCACAATGCCTGCGGCTTCCATGCCGGGCGTAAACGGTGTTTCTGCCGGATAAAGGCCGGTGCGGAAATAGACGTCGATGAAGTTCAGGCCGATGGCGGTATGTTTGATTTGCGCTTCGCCTGCGCCGGGTGCGCCCAATTCAAAGTCGACAAGGTGAAGCTGATCGGCGCCACCTGTTTCGTTCACAACAATTTTTTGCATGAGGCATCTCCCTGATTCAATTCCGCTTGGCTGATTTTTGCAGCATCTGTAGGACACCGAGAATAGATCAGCTACAAAGAATGTCCATGGGCGAAATGCGACAATTTCACATTGGCCATTTGGCGTGTGATCATACATACTCGCTTGAAATTGTGGGACAAAACTATGGCTGAATACGATATTGCAATTGTGGGTGGCGGCTTGACGGGAGCCGCGTTGGCGGGGCTTTTGAAAGCGCGCGGCAAATCGGTGGTGCATTTTGCACCGGTGATGGAAAAAGACTTCCGCACCTCTGCCTTGATGATGCCTACCGTTGAGTTTTTGCAAGATTCGGGCCTCTGCCCTGATCCTGATGCCTTGGGCTATCCGCTGCGGCAGATCAGAATCATCGATGCCACCAATCGCCTGCTGCGTGGCCCTGAGGCGCTGTTTGACAGCCGTGAGGCCGGGCATGAGCAATTTGGCTACAACTTCCCCAATGCGGACTTGCTGCCTCGATTTCAGGCCTTTGCGGATGATCAGTCGGGTGAGATCACCAAGGTTGAAGCACGGGTTGGATTGATTGACCGCCAGGAAGATGGTGTGTTCGTGATCACCGATGCGCACCAGAACGAGCATCGGGCGCGTTTGCTGGTTGGTGCCGATGGCAAAAAATCCATGGTGCGCCAGCAGTTTAGCTTTGAGTTTGACGAAGAACAGTTCGCACAGTCAGCGCTGGTGTGCGACTTTGAATTTGAGCGGTCAATTGGCGATTGCTCTATCGAATTCCATTATGAGAATGGCCCGTTCACGCTGGTGCCTGCACATAATAATAAGATCAATTTGGTCTGGCTGGATCAACATAAAGTGCTGAACGAGGCGCTGGCGCTTTCTGATGAAAAATTTGAGAAGCTGTTGGAAGATAAGGCAAATCACCTGTTTGGCCACGCTAAGTTGCTGACGAAACGATTTGTGTTCCCCTTATCAAATTTGCATATGCGTTTTGCGGGCAAGGATGGTGTGGTGCTGGTCGGTGAAGCGGCACATGCTTTTCCGCCTATTGGCGCGCAGGGGTTGAATTTGGGCCTGCGTGATGTGGAATCATTGATTGAAGCGATTGATGAGGTTTCGCCACAGAATCAACCGCTTACCCGGGCTGATGCAGACCGTGTGAGCGCGATTTATGCGGCAAAGCGGACGCCGGATTTGATCAAAACGGGTGGTTTTGTGGATGGGCTGTTCAAGTCGCTCTTGTCGGACTTTTTGCCTGCACAGCTTCTGCGGCTGTCTGGATTGTGGGCGTTGAAGTCTGTTTCGCCACTGAGAAAGCTGGCATTTAAAATAGGAATGGGGCGCTAAAAAGCGCCCCAAACATCTAAAAACTTCAGCTAAAATTTTAGAAAATTACAGCAAACTCTAATTGCCCGTGTTTTCAGCAGGCTGGTCACTGCCCTCGCCTGACTTCTCTTTGCGCAATTCTTCCGCCACACCTTGCAATTGCTGCTCAAGTGCATTTTGGCCAGTAGATTGAGCTTGGAACTCAGCTGGTGTGAAATATGTGTCGCCTTCATAAACCGCGGTGAAGCCTGAAAGGTTCACGTCGACCACCAAATCTTTGTTGGCACGGTTTTTGGCTGACAATTTGAGCTTTGCGCCACGCTTCAATGCGCCGATGAATGCTTCATTGACCACCAATTGGCCTGTGCATTTGGTCGGGTCACATGTGACGAACGGCATGCGGATTGGCTTGGTGTTGTCGACCTGCCATGTCAAACCGAATGGCAGTAGAACAGCCAAAGGCATTTCCGCGATGGCCAAATAGCGGTTTTCACCTGATGGATCGTCCCGCAATGTGAAAGCGCCAACTTTATTGCCACCTTTGAAAACAACCTGGCGGACGATACAAGCGAGATCGCCTGAGCTTAGCTTGTCGCACACTTTCAGCCAGTTATCTTCTGGCTTCCGCTCTTGTTGCTGTCCTGAGTCTTGTGCCAACGCGCCACCAGCAAGTGACATGACCAACATGCCGGCTGCTGCAAGTTTTGCACCTGACTTAAAAATATCGAACATAACGCACCCTAATTGTTTCGCGAACGCTTTATCGGTTCGCGTTTTCAGTTCCACCCTATTGACGTGCTAAATCGGGCAATAACATGACAAAAACAGTATTCATACTGCTTTTGTCAATTATGGTTTCCACCCGCGTGACACGCTTCCTTTATAAATCCTCTGCCTATCCTTGCTCAGCAAGTTTGGCCAGTTGGGCCAAAATTCGAGCCGCGCCCGTCAGCTTTTTGTTGTTGTCGGGCCAGTTGCGCGCAAAGACAAGCTTTTGATCTGGGCGCACTTTAGCTTTTTCTGCTGGATTTGCAATAAGTTGCACAAGTGCGGATGGATTTGGAAACTCACCGTTGCGTAAAGTGATGACTGCGCCCTTGGGACCAGCATCAACTTTTTCGACATTTGCCCGCCTACACAATGATTTGACCAGCACGATTTTGAGCAAATGTTTGACCTCTTCCGGCAGCGGACCGAAGCGGTCAATCAGTTCTGCACCGAAGGCATCAATTTCTTGTGCTTCGCTCAAATCACCCAAACGACGGTAAAGCTGCATCCGGACTTGCAAATCCGGCACATAGTCTTCTGGAATCATCACGGGCATGCCCAATGAGATCTGCGGTGACCACTGGTCTTCTACTTCCTCGTCATCATTGCCCGTTTTGAGCTGGGCGACGGCCTCTTCCAACATGGCTTGATATAATTCGAAGCCAACTTCTTTGATGTGGCCAGATTGTTCTTCACCCAAAATATTGCCCGCGCCGCGAATATCGAGGTCGTGGCTAGCCAACTGGAACCCGGCGCCCAAACTGTCGAGCGATTGCAGAACCGAAAGTCGACGGTTTGCTGTGTCTGTGAGTTTTTGATGCGCCGGTGTGGTGAACAAGGCATAAGCGCGCACTTTAGAGCGGCCAATACGTCCCCGGATCTGGTGCAGTTGCGACAGGCCGAAATTATCTGCGCAGTGCACCACCAAAGTGTTCGCGGTTGGGATGTCCAAACCTGACTCAACGATGGTTGTGGCCACAAGCACGTCGAATTTGCCATCATAGAATGCGTTCATGATGTCATCGAGCTCGCCCGGCGACATTTGGCCATTGGCGACCACATAACTCACTTCTGGCACATGTTCATCCAAGAATGCAGCTATATCGCCTTGGTCTTTGATGCGTGGCACCACGTAAAAGCTTTGGCCGCCACGGTATTTTTCGCGCAAAAGGGCTTCGCGGATCACTAGGCTGTCAAAGGGCATAACGAAGGATCGTACCGACAATCGATCAATCGGCGGCGTGGCAAGAATCGATAGATCGCGCACCCCGGTTAGCGCCATTTGCAAGGTGCGTGGGATCGGCGTGGCGGACAAGGTGAGCACATGAACGTTTGATTTTAGCTCTTTCAAACGTTCTTTGTGGCCAACGCCAAAATGTTGCTCTTCATCGATCACCAGCAAGCCAAGGTCATGAAACTTAACGCTTTTGCCGAGCAAGGCATGAGTGCCGATGACGATATCGACGTCACCATTGGCAACGCCCTCTTTGGTCAATTTCAGCTCCTTTGCTGAAACCAAACGGGATGCTTGGCGCACCCGGACAGGCAGATCAGCAAAGCGCTCTTTAAAGGTTTTAAAATGCTGCCGCGCCAACAGTGTAGTGGGCACAACGACTGCAACTTGTTTGCCTGTGAGCGCCACGGCGAACGCTGCCCGCAAGGCCACTTCAGTTTTGCCAAAGCCAACATCGCCGCAAACCAGCCGGTCCATTGCGCGACCACTAGTCAAATCTTCAAAAACAGAATCGATGGCGTTGAGCTGATCGTCCGTTTCTTCAAACGGAAAACGCGCACAAAACTCTTCATATAGCCCAGTGGTGGGTTCGATGACCTCACCTTTGGTGAGCTCGCGGGAGGCTGCAATCTTGATCAATTGATCGGCCATCTCGCGAATACGCTGTTTCAGCTTAGACTTTTTGGCTTGCCATGCGACGCCGCCAAGCTTGTCTAACACGCCAGCACCGCCTTCGGAGCCGTAGCGGGACAAAAGCTCGATGTTTTCAACCGGCAAATAAAGGCGATCGCCCTTGGCATATTCGATTTCAACGCAATCATGCGGAGCGCCCGTTACTTCGATGGCTTTCAAGCCCACAAAGCGACCAATGCCGTGGTCCACATGCACAACCAGATCGCCAGCGGCTAAACCGCTCGCTTCTGTGATCGCATCGGCACCTTTTTTGCGTTTGCGAGAACGGATGATCCGTTCACCCAGAATGTCTTGCTCTGACAGGACAAAGTGGTGCGCGGTCTCAAAGCCTGCTTCAAGACCCAACACGATCAAGCCGATGGTATTTTTACCCAGCTCTTCGGCTTGCTGCCAAAATTCAATTAGCTTGAGGTTTTCATGCTCATGATCTTTGAGTACCTGAGCCATGCGGTCTCGCGTGCCTTCACTCCAACAAGCGATGACGGCACGTTTGCCCTCGCCCTGCTTTGCCTTAATGCGGGTGAGCACAGCCTCAAAGACATTGGTGTCTTTGGCTTGGCGTTCCTGTGAGAAGTTGGCAACCAACTGCCCATCGAGTGACTTGATCTCTGCATCCGGCCGCTCAAGCGATTGGAACGGTGTGATTTGCAGCAGTTTGTTGCCTAACCACTCGGTGGTGTCATCCTGCAAATCATAGAGCAAATCTGGTGGAAGTGGCTTATAGGGCGCGCCGCTAGTTTGCGGCTCATTCAGCGCTTCAAAGCGCGCTTCATAATAGTCGGCGACTTGCGCCATGCGCTCTGAAATGGCTTGGCTGACCTGATCATCCAAGATCCAAGTTGCTTCGCCTGTGTAATCATGGAAGTTGCCCATATCTTCATAGAAGAATGGAAGCCAATGCTCCATTCCCGCAAAGCGCTGCCCTGCACTGATGGCAGCATAAAGCGGATCATTTGCCGTGTCGCCCCCAAACTGGCGGGTATAAGAGCGGCGGAATGTGGAAATGGCATCCGGCGTCAGCACCACTTCGCTCATCGGCACAAGGGCGGCAGATTTCTGTTGTGCTAAGGTGCGCTGGGTTTCGGGATCAAAGGTTCGGATCGTTTCGAGCGACGCGCCAAAAAAGTCGAACCGCAAAGGCGCTTCGGCACCAGCTGGGTATAGATCGACCAGACCACCCCGCACGGCAAATTCGCCCTCTTCCCGCACTGTTGGCACGCGGAGATAGCCATTAATGCTGGCCCATTCGATCAGTTTTTCTGTGCCGATATTTTCGCCAACTTTGAAAAACAGTGCGAATTGTTGAACCAGCTCTGGTGGTAGCGTTTTTTGAACGATGGCATTGACCGCCGTGACGATGATTTTGCCTGCATTTTTGCCAGTTGCCAGCTGGGCAAGCGTGGTCATCCGCTCGGCCAAGACGCCGACATTTGGCGACACCCTATCATAGGGCAAACAATCCCAAGCGGGGAATAGCAACACATCGTGGTTCGGGCATAGGTGACGCAAATGCTCAGCCATTTTCTGCATACGGCGACCATCGCGCGCCACAAACACGGCGGCTGGAGCGTCTGGTGCATCCTGTTGCAATTGCGCCAGCTGCTGGCTGACCACAATTGGCTGCATACCATCTGGCACGCCGCACAAATAAGTGCTGGGGGTTAGGCTGAAATTGTCGCTACCATCGGCCATAAGTTAGGATCCCGAACCAACCTTCTCACGTTGATAGGCAATGATCATTTCAAGCAGTTCAACATCCTGACATTGTGTTGTGCCCGGCTGCCCAATGATCCACTGATAAAGGTCTGCATCCGTCTCATTCATCAAAGTTTCCAACCGATCCAACATATCTGCATCAAATTTTTGGATTTGATGGTCCACAAATCCGCCCAAAATGATATCCATTTCCTGTGTACCGCGATGGTGCGCACGGTATTTGATCCGTTTCAAACGTTCGAGATGGGCTTGGTCGGTTGTGCTGATCATGGCATCACCTTCATGAAAGCGAATAAGAAGAGACGCCTTCAATACGATCTATCATTGGATTTGTCAGCAGCCAGATTGATTTTTTTGCTCGCTTAGGCTGATGTATGGTCGAAACCCGATTAGGAAGGACATGGCGTGGCGCGGCCGCAACAACTTAACCCACTATTTGCCTCTGTCAAAAAGCTAAAAGGAATCGGCCCGCAATTGGCACAAACCATGGCCCGCTTTTTCGGTGCGCCGGAAGGCCAAGATGCCATTTTGCTTGATTTGCTGATGCACATGCCTGCTGGATTGGTGGATCGTCGACATCAACCGGGTGCCGCATTTGCGCAACCAGGGGCAATTTCCACATTTTTGCTGACCATAGATCAGCACCAAGCGCCACCACGGGGCAACAAACGACTGCCCTATCGAATTATTGCCCATGATGATACGGGCGAAATGATGCTGACCTATTTTGCCGGACGTGCCGCCTGGTTGGAGAAATTGCTGCCTGAAGGCGAGCAACGTTATGTGTCGGGCATGGTGACAGCGTTTCAAGGGCAGAAGCAGATCAACCATCCAGATTTTGTGGTGAAGCCCGATCAATTTGATCAAATGCCTCTGGTGGAGCCCGTATATCCGCTAACGCAGGGATTGAGTGCGAAGAAATTGCAGACTGCCGTGCGCGATGCGTTGACCCAATTGCCAGATTTGGCCGAATGGGCACCAGATGCGCGACGCAATATGAATGGATGGCCAAGCTTTGCAGATGCCATGCAGCAAACACATACACCCGAAACGCCTGGCGACGCGGCGCTGGATGGTGCTGCGCGGGCGCGGCTTGCCTATGATGAATATTTGGCCGGGCAACTGACCTTGCAGATTGTGCGGTCGACACTCACCAGAGAAACAGGCATTGCGCGCGCGTTTAGCGGCGCTTTGGCGGATAAGGTGCGTGAAGCCCTGCCCTTTAGCCTGACGCCGGGGCAAGAGGCTGCATTAGACGATATTTATGCAGATTTGCGGCAGAAGCGGAAAATGGCACGGTTGATTCAGGGCGATGTGGGCGCTGGCAAGACTGTTGTGGCATTGATGGCCATGGCGGCGATGGCAGAGAGTGGCGCGCAGAGTTCTCTTATGGCGCCAACGGAAATTTTGGCCACACAGCATTTTCACTCAATTTCGAAGATTTGCGACCAGGTTGGACTGAAGGTGGCGCTTTTGACCGGGAAAATGCCGCAAGGCGAACGGCGCGCCATTCAAGAACGCATCGCATCGGGTGAAATCGATATTGTGATTGGCACCCATGCCCTGTTTCAATCGAGTGTTGAGTTTAAGCAATTGGGTCTGACGGTGGTGGATGAACAACACCGTTTTGGCGTGCATCAGCGGTTGGCTTTATCGGACAAGGGCCGCAAGACCGAATTGTTGGTGATGACAGCAACGCCGATCCCGCGCACTTTGGTGCTGACCCATTTTGGTGACATGGATGTGAGCTTGCTTACCGATAAGCCAAAAGGTCGTCAGCCGATTGATACAGCAATCTTGTCGGAAAAAGACTATGACCGTGTTGTATCGCGATTGGGTCAGCGCATGGCAGACGGTGTGCAGGCCTTTTGGGTGTGCCCGCTGGTGGAAGAATCTGAGCATTTGAATGCCACCTCTGCTGAAGATCGCTTTAAAGCGTTAAACCAGACCTTCCCGGGGCGGGTTGGCCTTGTGCATGGGCGGATGGCTGCCGCGGACAAGCAAGCGGTGATGGAGCAATTTGCGGCTGGCGAGTTGCAAATTTTGGTGGCCACCACTGTGATTGAGGTGGGCGTTGACGTGCCAAACGCGACGATCATGATCATTGAACATGCGGAAAGGTTTGGCTTGTCGCAATTGCACCAATTGCGTGGTCGTGTGGGCCGGGGCAGCAAAAAGTCTGCCTGTCTGCTGCTGCATGGGGAAAATTTGAGTGAAATCGCTCAAAAACGCTTGGAAACCATCAAGGAAACCGAAGATGGGTTTAAGATCGCAGAGCGCGACTTAGAATTGCGGGGTGAAGGTGATTTGTTGGGCACGCGACAGTCTGGCATGCCGGGCTATCGCATTGCCATTCCAGATTTTCATCGGGATTTGTTGGATATGGCGCACGAAGACGCGGCTAACCTGATTGAAAACAATCCTGGCCTTACCGGTCCGCAAGGCGAGGCTTTGCGCACCCTGCTCTATTTGTTCCGGAAAGATTTAGCGATTCCATTGATTAAGGCTGGCTAGCTGGCCTTATTGTCTTCTTGCACTGCTTCTTCGGCTTCTTCCGCCAATTCAGCCATTTTGGCCTGATATTCTGGTGACACGAGACCAGCAGAAATTACAAGCTTGGCGCCATCTTCCACTGACATGTCGAGAATTGTGATGTCTTTGCGGGGCACAAACAGCAAAAAGCCAGACGTTGGGTTTGGCGTGGTGGGCAAAAACACACTGATAATGTCGTCTCCGCGTACTTTATCTGCCACTTCGCCTTTAGCGCTGGTGGAGATAAACACCAAAGCCCATAGGCCCTCGCGCGGATATTGGATCAGGCCAACTTGCTTGAAGTTCGAATGGCTTTGGCTGACCACAGTTTCGAAAATCTGCTTAAGGCCGCGGTAAAGCACAGACACGAACGGCATTCGGTGCAAAATGCTTTCGCCAAATTGCACCAGCGTGCGGCCGACCAAATTGGCGGTGAGGAAGCCGAGCAAAACAATGGCGATAAATGCGATGACCAACCCAAAACCGGGAACGGTGATGGGCAGATATGTATCCGGATTATATTGCGCTGGAATCAGCGGTTTGACGAAATCATCAACGATGCGAATGATGGACCAAGTGATATAGATCGTCAGACCAATCGGTGCGGCGATCACCAAACCCGTCAAAAAATAGTTTGTCAGGCGACGGCCCGGGCCCACATGATGGCCATGGTCTGCTTGATCGTCACTATGCTTCTTATCGTATTTATCGTTCATCATAGAAACCTATATAGACCACCGAATCCGCAATACAACGGCTTTAGCGTATTTTATCGAGATTACGTAGTCTGCCGATCACTCAACCGTAACAGATTTGGCCAAATTCCTTGGCTGGTCCACATCGGTTCCCATAAATACGGCTGTGTAATATGCAAGCAATTGTACCGGAATTGCGCAGATAATGGGCATCACAAATGAGTGCGCATCTGGCACGATAATAATTTCGTGCACATCGTCGCCAACAGATTTTGCGCCTGCCTCATCTGTAATCAAAATGATTTTGCCGCCACGGGCCGCAACTTCGTGCATGTTTGAAATGGTCTTATCAAACAGTTCGTCAGACGGTGCGACCACCACGACGGGCAAGGTCTCGTCGATCAAAGCGATGGGACCATGCTTTAGCTCGCCTGAGGCATAGCCTTCAGCGTGGATATAGGTGATTTCTTTAAGTTTCAGCGCGCCTTCCAGAGCGATTGGGAACAACGGCCCCCGCCCCAGATACAGCACGTCCTTGGCCTTAGAGAGTGCGTGGCTGATCTGATCGATTTTTTCTTCGGCACCCAAAGCTTTAGTGATGGCACCGGGCAATTTGGCCAACATGTCGACCAACTCAAACTCTTCGGATTCTGAAATGGTGCCACGCTGCCTGCCTGCTGCGATGGCGAGAGAGGCCAGCACGGACAATTGAGCGGTTGTCGCCTTTGTTGAGGCAACCGAGATTTCAGGACCGCACAAAATTGGGAATACGATATCGCTTTCGCGGGCGATGGTGCTTTCCTGCGCATTAACGATGGAGGCGATGTGCTGGCCATTCTCCTTGCAATAGCGCAAGGCTGCGAGCGTATCTGCTGTTTCACCAGATTGGGAGATAAACAGCGCCAAACCGCCAGCGTCCATGGGTGGCTCGCGATAGCGAAACTCGGACGCCACATCAACTTCGACAGGTAAACGCGCATATTTCTCAAACCAATATTTGGCGACAAGGCCAGCATAAAACGCGGTGCCGCAGGCAGAAATGGTCAAACGGTTTAATGACTTAAAGTCGAATGGCAGTTCGCTCGGCAGCTTCACTTTGCCGTTAGCTAAATCGAGATAATGCGAGGCCGTGTGAGAAATAGCGTCTGGCTGCTCATAGATTTCTTTGAGCATAAAGTGGCGATGATTGCCCTTATCGACAACATTCACCCCTAGCTGTGTTTGCGCCATTGCGCGCTGCACGGGCTGCCCTTCACGATCGAAAATGCGCGCATCATCTTTGGTGATGGCGACCCAATCGCCTTCTTCCAAATAAGTCACCTTGTTGGTGAATGGCCCAATGGCAATTGCGTCTGATCCGAGGATCATCTCATTTTCACCATGGCCGATGGCTAATGGTGCGCCTTGTCGCGCGCCGACAATCAGATTGTCTTCTCCCTTAAACATCATGGCGAGGGCAAATGCCCCTTCAAGCTGTTTGATGACGCTGGCGGCTGCGTCGAACGGCGGCATTCCGCGATCAAGCGCGCGGGTGACCATGAGGGCGACAATTTCAGTATCTGTTTCAGAAACGGGCTGATAGCCATCTTGATCCAATTCCGCTTTCAACTCGCGGAAATTTTCAATGATGCCATTATGTACGATGGCGACCCGGTTGGTGGTGTGGGGGTGTGCATTTGCCTCAGTTGGTGCACCGTGTGTCGCCCAACGTGTATGGCCGATACCGATGGTGCCGCCCAACGGTTCGGCTTCCAAGCGTTCGCGCAAATTGGTCAACTTGCCCGGCGCACGTCGACGATCAATTTGTCCGCCCACAGAAGTTGCCAGCCCAGCACTGTCATAACCGCGATATTCTAGGCGCTTAAGTGCATCCACAATTCGATCAGCGACTGGTGTCGTGCTGACAATCCCAACGATCCCACACATAAGATGTTCCTATTTTTTCTCTTCCCAACGCGCACGGATGCGGGTTGCATAATTTGGTTTGTTTACTTGGCGCGCACGACCGATCGCCAAGGCATCTTCTTCGATATTTTCGGTTACTGCAGACCCGGAGGCAACATATGCTCCGTCTGCAATGTTAACTGGTGCCACAAGGGCGCTATTTGATCCGATAAAGACATTGTCGCCGATTTCGGTGACAAATTTGTTTTTGCCATCATAATTGCAGGTGATTGTACCTGCTCCTATATTGACGCCCTCGCCGATCTTCGCATCACCGATATAGCTGAGGTGATTGACCTTTGAACCTTTGCCAATATTGGCTTTTTTCGTTTCGACAAAGTTGCCGACTTTGACGCCTTCAGCAAGGTTGGAACCGGGACGTAGCCTTGCATAAGGGCCGATTTGGCTGTTTGGGCCGATATGTGCCCCTTCAATGTGGGAGAACGCGTGAATATGAGTGCCCTTCTCGACCGTCACGCCCGGGCCAAACACAACATTCGGTTCGATCACCACATCATTTTCGATTTGCGTATCATAGCTGAAAAACACAGTGTCGGGTGCTGTAAGCGTTACGCCTTCTTGCATAAAATAAGAGCGACGATCTTCTTGGAAAATGCGTTCGGCGGTTGCCAGTTGTTCACGATCATTGACGCCGAGCACATTTACAAATGGACATTCAACGCCGCGCACCTGCAATTGTTGGGCGTTCGCAATTTCGACCGCATCGGTCAAATAATACTCACCCTTCGCATTATCATTGGTGATCTCATCAATAACAGCGCGCAGGCAGTCAGCTTTGAAGCCCATAATGCCTGAATTGCAGAATTTGATCTTCCGCTCTGACGGGGTCGCATCCTTTTCTTCACGGATGGCTTTCACCTGACCATGTTCGATCATCACTCGCCCATAGCCAAATGGATTATCCGTTTGGAACCCAACGACAGCCAAGTCTGCGCCTTCGTTTAGGCATTGCACAGTGTCTTTGATCACTTCAGGCGAAATCAACGGGTTGTCGGCAAAGAGGACGAGGACGTGTCCTTGAAAATCTGCCCATGCTGTCCGCGCTTCGCGCACTGCATGCCCTGTGCCAAGGCGTTCTGATTGAATGCTGGACGTGATTTCGCTATCCACCGATTTTGCGTATTCACTTAATCGTCGGTGATTTGGCCCCACCACAACATGGCGCGACGCGGCGCCAGCATCAGCGCAAGCGGCAAGCACGTGGCCAAGCATCGGGCGACCGCCAACCTTGTGTAGCACTTTGGGTTGATCAGACTTCATGCGGGTGCCTTCTCCGGCCCCCAAAATAATCGTCAGAATATCAGTCATAAAAGAAAGGTCCCCACCCCTTATGAACACTTCAATTGGGCATATGCCACGAATGTGTTGGCAAAATGGTAATTTATGTCAGCATTAGTAGTTGTGGTTAACGGTTTGATTCGCAGCTCTTTTGGGGAAAATAGTGATGACAGAACAAGAACTCAATCAATTTAAACAATCGGATATGCGATTGTGGGGTCTTGTTGCTATTGCTTCACTTACCGTTATGCTTGTGTTTTCTTCCGCCAGTCTTTTGATCCCAAAAGGCTGGAATAACATGTTTAAAGAGACGCCCGACAACTTAGGCACAGTGGCGCAGATGCAGGCCGAACTGCGCGGCATTCGCATGGAATTTGCTGCCATGAAGCGACAAACCAATGTGACCGATAATCGCTTAAATCTTGGCGAGGAGAGCAACACGTTTGTTTCTCGGCGTGTGCGCGCACTTGAATCCAGCATCCCGATATTGCTCGAAGCCCTGCCCCCTGGCGCGCAATTGGATAAGAGTTTGATCACGGCCTCTATCAATGAAGCCAATGGCGAAGAAATTATACGCCTAGATGAAGATTTGAAGGTCGCACGCTCTTATTTGTTTGAGAATTTGCCACTGGCTGAGAGCACACCGCCTGAATTGAAACAGGATTTGCCGGAAATTGTGGCCGATATCGACGGCGAAATGGTGCCGATTGAAATGACACTCGATAACCGCGCGGCAAGTGATGTTCAAATGGCTGATCGTGGTGACGTGAATTCTGAGGCAGGACAAATTGATCCGCAAACCACTGCAGGCATCAACGCTATGGAATCACTGCCGAAAGCTGAATTGACCTATGGTGTTATCTTGGGCCCCAAAATCGAGAAAGACAAAGCGCAATTGAATTGGCTGAACATCAAATCAAATGTTGGCACATTGCTTCTCGGCCTTGAACCGAGAATGATTCCTGTGGTGAATGAATCAGATAAAATTCAAATTGTGGTCGGCCCCTTGGATATTGAGAGCGACGCGACACGGTTGTGCAAAGAAATTATTCGTCAGGGCTACGTGTGTGAAGCAGGCAGTTTTGATGGGATTCCGCTGGAAGATTTGAGCTGATTTAGAAAAAATTTCGAAAGTTGAAATATTCTGGTTGACACAGACGCGAATAAAACTATTGTCCGCGCTGTTCGCTGATGAACAACGCTCTTGTGCCCGTAGCTCAGCTGGTAGAGCATCCGACTTTTAATCGGACGGTCGAAGGTTCGAATCCTTCCGGGCACACCATTCCCTTCAAAGACTTATCTAGGTTTCTTCACGCAGATTGCTTTGGGTAATTGGGTGTGTTTTTGCGCGAGCTTTTGCGCTTGCACCCGATATTTCGTCTTTTCTCCCAATCATTTGTGAATTTGAAACAGGTCTGCTTATATGCATGCCAATGGTGATTTGCGCATTGATTTGGAGCTTGTTTTTATGCCTGCCGCTACTTCTGCATTGCAGCTTTTCTGTTTTCCACAGGCTGGCGCTGACGCGGCCATATTTAAGAGCTGGGAGCGTTTTCTGAGCAATGATGTGCAGGTGACCCCTGTCACCTTGCCGGGACGCGGTGTGCGGCTTGATGATGTGCCACCAAGCGATTTTCAGCGCCTTTGTGATGATGTGTTCGATGAACTGCGGGCCGGCCCAATGAATCGCTTTGCGTTTCTGGGCTCCAGCATGGGCGGATGGATTGCGTATGAGTTGGCGTGGCGGTTTGAGCAGATCGAGCAAGCACCTGAGTTCATCATTGCACTGACGTCACCCTCACCCGACCAGCCGCGGGAATTGCCAACACTAGAGGATGAAGCGCGGATCACCGATGATTTGTTGACGTTCAACCCTCACTTTAAAGAACTTATGCAATATCCTGAATTATTGGAATTATTGTTGCCAACAATTATCAGCGATTTTCGGATGTGTGCGGCCTATAAGCCAGTGAGCGGAAGAGGCATTTCTACAGACATTCTAGCGATCGCTGGGAATCAGGACAGCGTGACCCGCCCTGAGACTATGCAACCTTGGGCTCAGTTTACAAGCGGGCAATTTGACCTTCAGCAAATTGACGGTGAGCACAATATGCATGAGGCGCCCAGCCGGGAATTGCAATATATCGTCAATGATTTTGTGGCGCGAAAAACTCATGTCACTGCCTGAGCAACTTGAGGCATGTCGGTCGCGCATACATAAGGCGCTAGATGCGGATAAAGCAGCCGTATTTCATGCATCTATTGATGAACTCAAGGATATGAAGCCCCAAATTACGCTAAACGAAACGGCGAAATTTGATCGGGTTTTGGTCGTTGCGCAACGCGAGGCGCACATTTTAGGCCGTACTTTGGTCCGGTATTTTCTGGATCTACCCACACTTGACTTTGAGCTGACGGAAAATGGCAAGCCACATTGTCAGGGCGTGCAATTCAATATTTCTCATACGCAACAAGCTGTTGCGGTTGCCTTTCATCGGCATCACGCTGTGGGCGTGGATATCGAAACAATGTCGCGCAAAAAAGAAGCTGACAGTTTGATCGATATGGTGTGTCACGCCAATGAGAAAGCTTGGATTACTCAAAAAGATGCTGCCGAACAAGGCAGCACGTTTTTGCGCATGTGGGTGCGCAAAGAAGCGC
Organism: Maritalea sp. S77; assembly: GCF_049801075.1. Classification (NCBI taxonomy): domain Bacteria; kingdom Pseudomonadati; phylum Pseudomonadota; class Alphaproteobacteria; order Hyphomicrobiales; family Devosiaceae; genus Maritalea; species Maritalea sp. S77. The sequence continues at coordinate 314,552 of NZ_JBNAGG010000001.1, forward strand.
TGTTAAAGGTGACGGCGACAGGGTTGATTGATGAGCTCAACACTATCGATGTGCGGCTAAATACGCATAATCCGGTTGTTGATTTTTCGGGTTCTTTTCGCTTGTTGGAATTTGATGATCCACAGGCCGAAATAATTGGCTGTTTAGCGGTAAATTCAGCGGTAAATTGCTGTGTTCTGACTTGCCTCAATTGTGCAGAATTGCTAGGTTTATCATAGATTTTGCGGGTCGAAATTTGATGCGCTTGATCACCTGATTTTTGAAAAGCCATACTGCATCAAATGAGGCCCCAAATAATGAATAATAGTCCCCATTGGGCCCTCACCCTTTCACACATTTTAAGTGCCAATGCGGCAGCGAAAGATATTCCGCCGCTCGCCTCCAATGATGTCGAAAAAGATGATTTTGATGCGGTGATTAAATGGGTTTGTGATGGGCTGTTGCCCGTGGCGAAAACTGTTTCGCAATTGCGGGCTGAGGATTTGTCGCCCCTTCAGCGCGTTGAAACTTTGGCGCAGCAATGGATAACAGACGGCACCTATGTTGGCACGCTTTGGGCAGCAGCATTGCGGGACATGTTTGAGCAGCAGACAGGTCAATCCTTTGCCTATGACGCGACTTATGATGCGGCCCATGAAAGTGCCATGGAATTTGCTGGCAAAAATCAAGACATGATCAATGAGCATTTCGGCAGTGCAGAGAATTATGCGGAATATTATGCCGAGACAGACACCAATGCGATGCTTGCCTTTTTCAACCGTACAGTAAGTGCGGCGATGGGCGATGGCATTGCCAAAAGCTTCGAGACCAGAAGCGTCGACGAATTTTTGAATAGCTGCCCTGACGCATTTTTACGTGGCTTGATGCGCAGCTATCAGAATGCCTTGGGCCCCAAAAGCCAAGCAGAATTGGCAACAGAATTGCAGGAAAAACTGCAGCAGGCCATCAATTAAAACAAACGGACAAAAAGAATTGTTATCTGGGAGAGAGAAATGGACCACACCAATTTAGAAGCGATCAAAAAGATTGCCACGGCCAAAAAGACTGACTTTAAGACCATCAATGTGAAGCGCTTCAACCCGGTTATCGGTGGCGAAGTGAGCGGCATCGATATGTCACAACCGATTAGCAAAGATCAGGTTGCTGAGTTGCGGCAAGCGCTGAATGAATATCATGTGTTGGTTTTCCGAGATCAAAAAATTGATACGGAACAGCAAAAAGAGTTTGCCCGCAATTTTGGCACGCTACGGAAAATGGCGCTTGAAGATATTGATGGCGATGATCCCGAGATTGTGTTGATCCAAGCCTCGGACGCTTCGCAATTTGTGGCGGGTGAAGTTTGGCACACAGACGGCACTGCATCGGAACAGCCCGCTTGGGCACAGATGCTGCACATCCACCAAATCCCCGAAATTGGATGCGGTGGCGACACGGTTTTTGCTAATATGCATTTGGCCTATGAAATGCTTTCGCCGGGCATGAAAGAAATGCTGGAAGGCATGACAGCAATCCATGATGCGGCGCTGCCATGGGCTGGGTATGAAGCGCCACCCAACTTGCCAAAAATTGAGCACCCAATTGTGGTGAAGCATCCGGAAACGGGTGCAAAAATGCTCTATATCAATCCCGGTTTTACAACGCGCATTTTGCAGCTCACTGAGTTTGAGAGCCGTGCCATTTTGGAAATGCTGTTCCGGCAGATTGAGCATGAAGTGCTGTTGAGCTGCCGTGTTCAGTGGGAAGCTGGCACCGTGGTGTTCTGGGATAATCGTTGCACGCAGCACCGGGCAATTTGGGATTATTACCCCTATTCCCGCTTTGGTGAGCGGGTAACGCTTGTGGGCGAGAAGCCTTACGAGAAAATTTAGAGGCCAGCGGCCTCTAACATCTTTTTGCCCAGGGCGGTATTTCCATGAATTGGATCATTGTCCTGGCAATATTTAGCCAGAAGATTGCCTTCTTTATCCGACGTGTCATTGCGCACATCGATGACTGAACAGCCAATTTTTGTGAGTTCGCTAACTGCACGATTTTGCAGCGCGCGGAACAGTTCAGCCCAAGCACTGTCTGGAACGCGTTGTGGTGGTAGGGCGAAAAACACGGTTTTGCCCTGCTCGACTAGGTGCTGATGAAAGGCCAACATTGGCGCTTGCATGCGTTGAAAGATAGATTGACACATGGGACCAGCGATAAAGTCTTGCGTAAAGCCTAGATTTTCGTCGCGGAAGTTTGCCCAAACGGCGCGTGCCGCCGGGAAATGAAAGCCTGAACCAATGGTGGAGACAATTGGGATCTCTAAATCTTCAATGCAATCTTCACTCCAAAGCTGGCACAGCTCGCCATAGACGCGGATTGTATCCTCTACAACAAAGCTGAGTTTGCCCTGCTCTACCTCGAAAAATTCTGAATAAAACTCTTTGCCGGACGCGATGGGGCCGCCGCCAAATTCGATGCCTCGCTCCCTTGCGGCGCGACCAATGGTGCCTGCGTGCGAGTCACCAATCAGTGCAAATTTATGCTTTGCCATAATATTCTAAAATCTCATCTTCACAGACAATATCGCCCATTGGAACCGGGCTGGATTGTTTCTCTTGCCCCAGGCCTTCAAAGAAATGTTTCATCACATAATCGACGCCGCTCGGGGAAACTGTTCGCTTGTTTTCGTTGAAATAGGACTGGTCCAACATGGCTGGTGAGACCAAATCATAGGATGGGAAATAGTCCACATGCTCATTGGCATTGGCAAATTCGCCAGCAAGGGCACGCAGCACCGATTTGGTATAGGTGCTGGCGGTGAGCGCATGATGGCCAGTTACCGTCGCCGTGATCGGCACAGGCGAAACGGTGAGCAGCATTTTGATGTTTGGATTGTGACTCTGCATGGCGTCGAACGCGCTCGCCAACGCTTTTTTGCCCGACTCAAAACCGAAATTGATGCACTGATGCTCATCAGGGTTGAAAGTGCCCTGCACTGTGCCTGGGCAAGCCGGATAAATGGATTTTGACTTCGTGTTGACCCAAGCTTCGGTAAGGCCCGGTGTAAACAGAAAGATATCGGCTTGTTCGATTGCTGTTTTGACTGCTTCGGCCGTGACGTGGCGCGAGGCCAGTACATCTTCGACGCTGTCAAAACCATTAGGCCGAACTGATGGGCGGAACGGGTCGAAAAATCGACCGTCTGTTTCCCACACTTCTTGGTCCATGCTGGATCTATCTAATGCCCAGCGCACCCATTGCGCCAATAAAGCAGGCGTATAGATGTTGCCAGTGCGAAAGGTGAAGAGCCCATAATTATGCGCTGTGTGTAGTGAGCGTGGCAAAGATTGCGGGGGCTTCTCGGTGACCAACCAATTCATGCCGCGGCTGCGCAGGGCGCGACCAATATTTTGCGCGAAGCATGAGCCGGCGGTGGCAACGGCATGTTGCTTTTCTATTTTAAACTTGGGAAGCCAGACTTGGGTTAGTTCGCCCTGTTTGGGCTCGGCGACGCCGAGTTTCCAAAATGCGCGATCATCCAATTTTTCATACGGATTCAATCTCCCGCTCCTCCGCAATTGGTTGTTTTTCTTTCAAAGCGATATAGCCGATCCATGCCAATGGCAGGCACAAGGCGGCTGCAGCATAAAATAGTACTGGCCCGCCCAATGTGATGATCAATTGTGCGGCCAACAAAGGCGCAACGGCGCCTCCGAGATTGGACAGCATGTAGATGCCGAAAAACGAGTTTCGCTGATCTTTTGGCGCGACTCGATCCACAATGGTGAGAAACATGGGCAAAGCAATGATTTCGCCGAGTGTTGAAACCCCGATGGCCAAAACCCAAAGCCAGACAAATTGCTGTTGGTTGATGGCAATCATCAATAGCGACAAGCCCAAACATGCAATGGCGACGAGAAAGGCCGTCCGCTCCCCCATTTCCATAATCTGCTTCATAAACAGGCCATGAATGACCAACACAACAACTGTGTTGGTGACGGTGAGCATGGCGATGATCGCCGCCAGATCGGGCACGCCCAAATTGATCATATGCAAGGTCAACGGCTCGTCGGTTTGCGCATAGATAAAGACCAACAGCAAGTTAGAGATGAACAAGGCGACAAATAGACGATGTTTGAAAGCTTCTTTTAAGACGGAAAGGCTTGAGCCACGTTCCTTAGCGGTCGGCGTGTCCTCAATTTCTGGCAATTTGAACTGAATGGCATAACCCAAGAAAACATAGCTTGCGGCAGCGATGAGGAAAATTGAGTTGTTTCCATTTTGAATAAACCAGAGGCCAATGAATGGCCCGACTGCGCCTGCAATGTTCACAATGTAATATCGCACATGGAAGAGCGCTGGGCGCTGTTCTTCATTTTCGGCCAATTCGCCCAAAGATGAGCGCAAAAGTGGCTCTAACACCCCTCCAGCGACCGAGAACAAGGTGATCGCGATAAAGTAAGCCTGCAAGTTGGGCAGGAATGCTAAAACTAGAAAGCAAATGATGGTCAGCAAGTTGGCGCCATGCATCAAATTCTTTTTCCGCATCCCGTCGGCAATGAATCCAGCAATGGGTGATGCCGCCAAACCGACAAATGCGCCCAAAGTAAACAGAAAGCCGATTTGAAAAACGGTTGCGCCCAAGCGCTCACTCAAAATGACAGCTAAAAACGGGAAGACCATAAAACTGGTCAATCGGGTCAAAGTGATCGCGACAATAAAGAATTGGGCGTGGGGCGGCAGGCTGCGCAAAGTTGCAACAAAGCCCCCTGCATTCTTTTCATTGGCCACGCTGTTCTCCCCCCAAACGTCCATTGTTGGATCGTTCTTATCTTGCGATGTGATGTCTGCTTTTTTCAGGCAAGCATTTTTATGTTTGAACACATCACAAGTTTGACAGCGTAGCGTCATATGGATCGGATATCCATTGCAAGAGATGCATAGGGTATGCAGATTCAGCATTGGATTGATGCACAAATCGGAATTAGCCTGTTCGAGTTGCCGAACCATAAAATGGCGGTGACCAATAACGATAATATCAGGTGCCATATGTTGAAGAAAACATATGTCTTGGTTGCCAATTATGCTCTGGGAGGGACTAGCATTATGGGCGAAAAAAATATTTTAAGAACAAACTTAAAAACGCCGATGATCATTTGTGTGTCCATGCACTTCGGCGCAACCAAGTTAGTGCGTTTATAGCCTTTTCGCATTGCACCCAATTTGATCGGACCTCGCACTTCATCTCCCTCGCTTTAGCTTTCGCTACTAAAGATCTAGGCGCATGGCGCGAGGTTCGATCATTTTATCCATGGGCATTATGACCAACAAAATAGCGGTAATCTCGCTAATTTGGATGCCCAAAAGGTCAAGAAGTTGGCAACCCATCCATAGTATTTGAGATCTTTAAAGATGCCAGATTTTATAAATCCATTTCGCTCCACACCGGCCAACCATTTGGATTTGAACCGGACCGCCCTTTCATATGAAGGGCAGAAAATGGATTATGGCAGCTTAGAGCGAAGTGCTGCCGCGCTGGCAGCGACAATCAGTAGCCTAAACCTTACTATCGCGCACGAACTTGGACGTGCCACCATCGGCATTTCGCTACACCGCGGGCCGAATGTTTTTATTGTCATGTTGGCGTGCCTTAAAGCGGGCTGCGTTGTGGTGCCGATCGATCCGGCACATGGTGAAGAGTATAAACGAGATTTGGTTGAAACCGCGCAGTGCGGATTGGTGATTGCCGATCAGCCTGAAAGCTGGGCGGACACAAGTTTTCAGACGTTTGAAAGCCTTGAGGCAATTAAAGTCGCACAAGTAACGCCGCCTACACCGCTGGAAGCTGGCGATGTGGGATTCGTGCTGTTTACGTCTGGCACGACGGGAAAGCCCAAGGGCGTGATGTTGGCACTGGATGCCATGTTGATGGCCGCAGCGGAATTCGGTGCGCGCACGGAGATTAATTCCAAATCGATTATTGCGCAATTCACGGGCCTCTCTTTCGATTCTTCGGTGCTGGAATTTTTAGAGGCCTATTTGCATGGGGCCGAATTGGCGATAGTGCCGGAGGCTGCCCGGTTGGCGCCAGAGGAATTGGCATCATTTCTCGTGGCTGAAAATGTTACGCATTTGACGTTGCCCGCTGCCCTCGCACCTTACTTGCCGCAACGGCAAGATTATGCGTTGGACGCGTTAATTTGCGTTGGCGACAAGCTTGATGATCAATTGCTGTGGGATTGGGCCGCGATTTGTCCAACTTTCAATGGTTATGGACCAACAGAAGCTTCGGTTTGCACCAGCCTTTGCAAAATTGAACCGAACATGCCGATCAGTTTGGGCTCGTCTTTGAAGCATGTCCAATTGTCTCAAGACCCGGAAAGCCTTGAATTGGTGATTAGTGGCTTTGGCCTTGCGAATGGCTATATGGGCGCGCCTGAACAAACCGCTGAACACTTTGTAAAAGGCGACGATGGCCTCGTTCGATATTTTACGGGCGATGAAGTTCAGGCAGTCCCAGACGGCACCTTTAAGTTTGTCGGCCGGACAGACTTTCAAGCGAAAATTCGCGGTGCGCGCGTTGAAACCAATGCCATTGAAACTGTGTTGTTGGAGCAAAACGAGGTGCGTGAGGCGGCTGTGCTTGCCGTTGGTGACAATAGCAGTGACCGACATCTTGTGGCGTTCGTGGTGGCAAATGCTGACGAGAATGAGTTGTTGCCGCGGTTGAATGACGTACTGTCTAAGCGGCTTCCTGAGTCTCATTTCCCTAAATATTTCAAATTTTTGGATCGCTTGCCTTACACATTGAATCACAAAGTTGATCGCAAAGCTCTGGCAGCCCTCGCGACTGCTGATGCTGAAATCGACTATTCAGACGATGATTTGGAAAGTGCGGCGCGTGCGGCTTTCTTGCATGAAGTTGGACGAGAGCATGTCGAGTTGGATCAAGACTTCTTCCAGCTTGGTGGCGATTCAGTTGGCGCGATGCGGCTTTTGGCCAAACTATCGAAGCTAACTGGCCGCAGAGTTGCAGTTGGCGACTTTCGGAAGGCACCGACACTTGCCGCGTTGATTGATCTGCTGGAACGCGATGCGGCCGATATTGTGCAGATTGAACTGAACCAACGTGACACAGATGTTTTGCCGCTGTCGCAGCAGCAAAATGCGGCTTGGTATATGTTCAACCAAGACCCGACCAGCAAAGCCTATCTTGCCGAAGCCGTGCATCATTTTGAAGGCGCGTTTGATCCTGATGCGATGCTGAAAGCGGCGCAGAAGATTTTTGATCGGCACGAGATCTATCGCACAATCTTTTTCGAAGATCAGGGTGAACCCGTTCAGCAAATTTTGCAGCATCACAAGGTTGAATATCCGAGCATCGATGCCACGCATGTTTCAGCAGATGCGCGCGATAATTTTATCAAGCAGACATTTGCCGAAGTGCTGCCGGGTATTTTTGATTTGAGCAAACTGCCACTGGCACGGTTTGCTTTGATCAAATTTTCTGACCAGCACCACGCACTGCTACATCAAGAACATCACATCGTGCATGATGGATGGGGCGGCTCTGAGTTCACGGCAGAATTGATGGGCTGGTATCATCATTTTGCTTCGCCTGATTACGAATACTCTCCAGCAGAACCGCCGCAATATTCGGACTTTTTGCTCACACAAACGAAATGGCTCACCTCACCTGATGCGGAGCGGCAAAAGGCCTATTGGGTTGAACAACTTGCAGATGCGCCACGTGCGGTGTCGATATTTGGTAAGAAGTCTACGCGACTTGGCTTTGAAGGCGGTTATGAGCGCATCGATTTCACCCGCGCTGAGTGGGCAAGATGTGAGGATATGTGCCGGGAAATTGGTGTAACGCCTTTTGGCTTCATCTCATCGGTGCTCAACTTGATGCTGTGGCAATATTCGGGCGAGCAAGACATTGTTTTCGGGGCACCATTTGCTAACCGAAATTGGCTCAACAGCCAATCAGTCCTTGGCATGTTGGTGAACACGTTGGTGCTTCGCGCCAAAATCGATCCTGATCAAGACGCACTTTCATTTATTCAGCACACGCAAAAGACAATTGATGCCGCCTATGCCAATCAGGAAATGCCTTTTGGTGCCGTGGTTGAGGCGCTTAACCCAGAAAGGTTTGGCGGGCAGAATCCCTTATTCAATGTTTTGCTTGGCTTCCATGATGCGCCCATTGATGTGGATGACATTGACGGGCTGCGCTGGCGCAAAGATGAAACGGTGATTTCCAAAACCACCAAGTTTGATTTGGACTGCTTGGTGGTGAACCGTGACAAGCATTTCACAGACAATGATATGGTCTCGTTTCTCTGGGAATATCGCAGCGATATTTATCATGCTGATGAAATTCGCAATTTTGTTGAGAGCTTTAAACAGGTGTTTTTGGCCCTGTGTGAAACTCGGGAAATGGCCCTTGCCGACGTGCCGAGCCTGACGACAGAACAAAAGGATGTTCTGCTGTTTGATTGGGGACGTGGCTATGATGTGCCTTCGCATGTTCGGGCCCAACTTGATGGCAAGAGTTTTGTCGAGGCGCTCAATGAGCAGCTTAAAACCCAGGGCGACCATATTGCATTACGGGCTGGCCATGAGGTGATGAGCTATCGCCAATTGGATGCGCGTTCTGATTCTCTTGCGGCAGCTCTTGAACATAAGGTGCAGCCCAATGGTCGTGTGGCGATTTATGCGGCGCGGGGCATGGCGCAAATTGTAGCGATGGTTGCGGTGCAGAAACTTCAGGGCACCATTGTTTGCCTTGATCCGTCCCTGCCCGATGCCCGCATTGAGCATATGTTGCGCGATAGTGCACCAAGCATTGTGCTTTGGGACGAGGCGTTGCCGCCGCAAGCACAGTCTTTCGAATGCATGGAGATCAATGAGGCACGTGCTTCAGAGGCAAGCTTTGGAGACCGACCGTTGCAAGATGGGCATTTGGCTTATGTGAATTACACGTCAGGCTCTACCGGGCAGCCAAAGGGCGTGGAAATTTACGCGAATAGCTTGTTGGACGAATGCGCTCATCTGATGTCGATTATGGCGCTTGATGCGCAATCGCGCGGTGTTAGCCTTTCTCACACGGGGTTTGATGCATATCACGGCGAAATTTGGCCCCTGCTGCTTGCAGGTGGCAGTGTTTCGCTGATTGCGGATCAGGAACGCGATGATTTGGGCGGTTTGATGCAGTTGATGCGGGAGCAACATGCCAGCGTGGCCTGTTTGCCGACCGGACTGCTGGAAGAAGCATTCAACAGCGATGTAACTTGGCCGGATAGTTTGAAGGTTTTGGCCGCGGGTGGTGATCGACTTTCTGCTGTTCGTTTGCCTGACGGATTTGATGCGAAACTGCTCAATCTTTATGGCCCGACTGAAACCACCATTGACGCCACGTTTTATGAAGTGCCGCACAAAGAGCCTGGGGCGCCACCTATCGGTCGACCTGCTGCTTATACAAGTGCTTTGGTGATGGATGGCAAACGGTTATGCCCGGTTGGCGCGCCGGGAGAATTGGTGATCGGTGGTTCAGGCATTGCCAAGGGTTATCTCAATTTGCCGGCTGAGACCGCTAAGTCTTTCGTGCAATTTGCCGAATGGCCGAATGAAAGATTTTATCGGACTGGCGACAAAGTACGTTGGCGCCATAATGGGCAGTTGGAATTTTTGGGTCGTATTGATGACGAAATTCAACTGCGTGGCTATCGGATTGCGCCTGCAGAAATTGTAAGCCGTTTGCAAATCCATCCTGATGTGGCGCAGGCGGCGGTTGCGGTGAAAAACAGCGCACTTTGCGCTTATGTGACGGTGACGAGCAATGTCGATGAAGACAAGCTAACACGTCATTTGAAAGCGCAACTTGCCAAGGTGTTGCCGAAATATATGGTGCCCAATACGATCATGGTGTTGGATCGCCTGCCGCTGACGCCTCAAGGCAAGGTGGACGTTAAAGCGCTGCCAGAAACAATTGGCCAGACCGCGCAATATGTTGCGCCAGAAACGCAAACTGAAACAGATTTGCATGCGCTTTGGTGTGCAGCGCTAAATGTTGAAAAACTCAGCATTGCCGATAATTTCTTCACAGTGGGCGGACATTCGCTTTTGGCCATTCGGTTGATTGGACGCATTCGCGATCAGTTTAATGTCGAACTTAAAGTGAATGACTTTTTCGACCATGCGACTGTGCAGGATTTGGCGGAATATATTGATCTGATAAAGGGCAGCCTCGCCGAACCAGAAGCTGATTATCAATTTGACGGTGAGTTCTGATGGTTCTTGAGCTTTTGCGGCAAGCCAAGGCAGAAGGCATTCAGCTTTATGTGGAAGCTGGGAAGCTCAAATTTCGCGCGCGCATTCGACCGCCAAGCGATGATTTGCGCCAAGCCATTATGGGCCGCAAATCGGACTTGATCGCTTTTTTTGAAGAACGGGCGCCTGCACAGAAAAATGACGGCCCGCAAGCTGGTGATCCAACTTCCGCCGCGCCTTTATCCCATACGCAGAGACGTGTTTTTTATCAAGAAACAGCGTTTGATCTGCAAGATACATATGTGATGCGCGCCGCCTATCGCTTTGATGGGCAGTTAGACGTTGAGCGGCTTGAACGGGCGCTAAATGCTATCTTGGATCGACACACAATCTTGCGTTCAACGTTTTCGATTGATGATTCAGGTGAAGCGACGCAAACTCCCGTTGCTGATATTGAGTTCGCTTTTGATGTTCAAGAAGCAGGAGACTTTGACAGTTGGATTGCCAAGCAAATGGCCGTGCCGTTGGATATTGGCAAGGGCATGGTTGGCTACGCTGGGCTGCTAAAGCAGCAAGATACGAACTATCTGTTTTTTGCCTTTCACCATTTGGTGTTTGATGGATGGTCGTTCGATTGTTTTTACAAAGAACTGGCGGCTCTTTACAACGCTAACGAAGGCCAGATCCTGCCGGACATTCCTTTTCAATATATGGATTTTGCGCGGTGGCAGAGCGACAAAGACTGGTCGGAAAAAAGCCGCATGTTTTGGCGCGAGCAACTGGACGGCGCGTCAATTCTCAACACCATCAAGCCCGACCATGCACGTCCATCTCAAGCGAGTTTTTCTGGGCGGCTACTATCTATGCCGGTTGATCGCACTACTTTGGAGGGATTGCGTGATTTGGCACGTGCGTGCGAATGCAGCCTTTATTCGGTGATGTTGGCTGCGTTTTATGTGGTGGTGGCCCGATATAGCCAGACTGAAGATTGCGTGATTGGCACGCCTGTGGCAGGCAGACAAGGTGCAAAGCTTGACAATCTGATCGGCTTTTTCGCCAATATGGTGCCGCTGCGGGTGCAGGCGGATCATCAGTTAAGTTTTCGCGAGTTCGTTAGCTGTGTGCACAAAAGCAATTTGGCCGCGCAGGCCCATCAAGATTTGCATTTTGAGCAGATTATTGAACAGCTTGGCTTTGCAGGTGAAGCGAGTTTTACACCCCTCACCCAATTGATCTTTTCTCTCGCTGAGGAAGCCGAGGCTTGCCCTACGTTGGATGGGAAAATAGGCGAGAAAATTGACCTCGACGCGCATCATCTTGGATTTGAAATTGAATTGCATTTGACTGGCACGTCTGATGGTGGCCTGGTTGCAAATTGGCTATATGCTGACAAGCTTTTTGAGCAGGAAACCATTGAAGCTATTGCCCAAACATATGCTTATGCCTTGGATTGTTTGACAAGCGAACCTGATCAAAAGCTCGCCGAGGTAGCCTTGCTAGCACCTAAAGTTCGGGAAAACTGGGATGCACTCAACAGCGTATCGGCCCCCTATCCGCTTGAGCTAGGTTTTGCAGACCTGTTTGAAAAACAGGTTGAGGAAACACCAGACGCAAAGGCCTGCGCTTGGCTCAGCAAAGATGGTGCTGTTCAACAGCTGAGTTATGCTGACCTGAACGCGCATGCCAATGGGCTGGTAGCTCAATTGATCGCGAATGGTGCGCATGTCGGCAGTCGTGTGGGGATTTTTGTGGGCGACGAGGCTGACAATCTGATTGCTTTGATCGCCGTGCAAAAAATCGGCGGTGCCTATGTGGTGCTGGATAGCAATAATCCGGCGGCACGCAATGAGCAGATTATTCAGGATACGGAATGCACGCAATTGATTGGCACCGCGCAGCAATGTGCGGAGTTCGCGCAACTTATTTGCGTTGAGCCTGATGGACGCATTGTAGCGAAAAACCCGAACCGAGCAGTTGATGGTTGGCACAGTGAAATGCCAGCTGTATTTGTGTTTACGTCCGGATCGACGGGCAAACCGAAGGGCGCAGCGTTGCCCGCCAGTGCACTGACCAATTTGATTTTTGCTAGCAAGGAGCGGTTTGGTTTTACCTCCAAACAATGTTTCGGCGTGGCGTCCACCCTCATTTTTGATGCCCATCTTTTTGAGATTTATGTAGCGTTGGCGTTTGGAGGGTCCATTGCGCTGTTTGAACCAACGCGGTTTCGTGACGGAAAACTGCTGAACCAAGATCAAGAACGGCTTGCCGTTGATTATTTGTTCGCCACACCAACGACTTGGCAATATCTGCTTGATGATGGTTGGCACCCGACGGCGCAACAGACCATTATTTCTGGCGGCGAAGCCCTTACTGCGCAGCTGAAATCCAATCTATTTGCCGCTAATCCTGACCTAAATCTGATCAATATTTACGGCCCGTGTGAATGCACCGGTTATGTTTTGGCGGCCGCGCTTGGCGACTGCGAAGACGTGCATGTTGGCAAGCCGCTGCCGAATACTGGTACCCATGTGCTTGATGCATATGGCAACCCTTGCCCGGCCCATTGTGAAGGCGAATTGGTGCTGTCGGGTGCGCAAGTGGGCCTGCATTATCTCGACAATGAGAAGCTGACAGCAGAACGGTTCGGTCAGCTTAATGTTAGTGGACAGACTGTGCGGACCTATGCCACGGGCGATGTGGCGAAACGATGCGCTGATGGGACCATTAAAATTGTTGGTCGCCGTGACTTCCAGGTTAAAATCAACGGTGTGCGCATTGAACTGGAAGAAGTTGAAACGGCGCTGATGCAGCATGAAGCCGTGAGCCAAGCGGCGGTTGTTGCAAATGCCCTGCCTGATGGCAGCAAGCAATTGCTGGCTTATGTTCAAACGTCGCTAGAGCCGGGGCAAGTAAGTGGCGTGCTGGCCAGTTTTCTTGCAGAGCATCTGCCGCCAAGTTTTATGCCTGCTCACTATATTGTGCTTGATGACATGCCTCTGACCAGTAGTGGCAAAATTAACCGGAAAGGCCTGCCCGCACGGGATATTACGCAACAAGTGCAACAAGGCACCGCGCCGCGCAATCAGGCTGAGCAAGACTTATGCGCGTTATGGTGCAAACTGCTTGAGCGTGATGTGGTTGACGTACGCGCCAGCTTTTTTGCCCTCGGTGGTTATTCGCTTCTGGCCATCAAGATGCTCAATCAGGTCAATCAGCATTTTGGCAGCCAGCTCGCACTGCGCGATGTGATCAAGAATCTAACGATTGAGGCAATCGCTTCAGCATTGGATGCCAAACAAACGAATGTTGACGCGGTGCCGAATGCAATTGAACGGCAGGATTTGTCGCAACCGCTGCCGCTATCCTTTTCTCAGGAACGCATGTGGGCGATTGACCAGATTGATGCCCATGGTCGGTTCTACACCATACCCTTGGTGTTTGAGATTGATGGCGAAATTGATGTTGAAAAATTAGCGATATTTTTTGATCGGTTTGTCGAACAAAATCCGATTTTGCGGACTGCATATCTGCAAAAAGTTGATCAAGCCTACCAGCAAGTAATGCCCTTTAAAGCTGGCGTTCTAAGCGTTTCAGATTTGCGCCAAAGCCAAGATGCCGTGGCGCAATTAAGCACGCTTGAGGAACAGACGTTAAACGCGCCATTTGACTTATCTTCGGGGCAGATTTTCCGGGCGGCGCTGGCTATTTTGAATCATTATAAATCGCGTTTGTTTATTGCGGTGCACCATATTGCGTTTGATGGCACGTCTGTTGGTATTTTGATTGACCAGCTTCAGGCGTTTTTCAATGGTCGCCAACCAGAAGCCGTCGCTGGTTTGAATTTTGCTGACGTCGCGGTTTGGCAACATGAACATTATGATGGCGATCAGGATCTTGCTTATTGGTTAGATCGGTTGGAAGACGCGCCGCAATTGCATCAACTGCCATTGGATGCGCCACGCCCTGCGCAGCCTTCGCATAAGGGGCAAACGATTTCCGCCACACTGAATGAGGAGGTCTCGAGCAAGCTTGATGCTCTCGCTGCGCAACTTGGTGTGACCGAATTTGCCGCCCTGTTTAACGCATTCGCGGCCTATCTCTGCCATGTGCAAGGGCAAGCTGACATTGTGATCGGTACGGCTGTAGCCAACCGTGAGCGTGACGCGTTTGAGAGCATCATCGGCAATTTCGTCAATTCTGTTGCTTTGCGGGTGCAACCTGATTTTTCCACTTCGTTCAGTGATTTCCTGTGTTCCGCCCATTCTCGATTTCAAGAAGATATGGCGCACCAATCGCTTCCGTTTGAAAAGCTGGTTGACCGCCTTCAACCTGAACGCAGCTTTGCCCATAGTCCGATTTTGCAAATCATGATGGTGCAGGACAATAGCGAGAGCGGTGAAATCGATTTGGGCGGCGCTCAAATGCGGATGATTGATCCGGTGGAAACTGAGGCCAAATTTGATTTGTCAGTGGGCGTTCGGCGCGGCGATGTGATCAACTTCAATATCAATTTTGCGACTGATATTTTTAACGCAGAGCGAATTCAAAATTTGGCCGACGGGTTTATTGAATTTCTTGAAAAAGCGATGGCAGAACCGGAGGCATCGCTTGATCAATTATTGCCGCTAGCGCAGTTGGAACCCGCCCTCGTCGGGCCCAATGCCGACATCAATGCGACCACATTTATCGAGCGGTTTGCCCATTGGGTACTAATGGATGGCGACGCAACGGCCATTCGTTTTGAAGGCCAAAGCATCAGCTATGCCGAGTTAGATGTGGCCGCGGACCAATTGGCGGAAAAACTGGCCTCTCATGAGGTTGGCTCCGGTAGTTTGGTGGGAATTCATGTCGCGCGTGGACCGCGCATGATTGAAGCGATCCTTGCTGTTCATAAGCTGGGAGCCGCCTATTTGCCACTTGATCCGAGTTATCCGGCTGCTCGATTGAAGCAGATTGTGGCGAGTGCGTGTCCGCATTTGATTTTTACTGAAGAGATCAATAGTGGCTTATTCGCTGATCAATTTTCACTTCGGGATCAGCAGTTTTATTCGGCATCAAATGCGCAATCGCCTATGCTAATTGCCACCGATGCGGCATATGTCATTTATACGTCTGGCTCTACAGGTGTGCCAAAAGGTGTGGAGATCGGTCATCACAGCCTTTGCAATTATCTTGATGCAATTGCCACGCAATTTGAGATGACGCGTGATGATCGTGTGTTGCAGGTAACCTCACTTAGTTTCGATATCGCGGTGACTGAAATTCTTGCGCCGCTGAGTGTTGGCGCGGGTGTCGTGCTAACGGCACCGGGTCAAGAGCTGGATGCGGTATCTATTGCTGAGTTGGTTGAGACTGAAGGCGTCAGCTTTGTGCAGATGGTGCCATCCATGTTGTCGCTACTGGTGGACCATAACAGAAAATTTGCGCATGTCCGGCATGTCCTTTGCGGTGGAGAGGCAAGCTCAACGGCACTATTTCACGCGGCAAAATCGACTTTTCCTAACGCCAAATTGACCAATGTGTATGGTCCGACAGAGGCCACTGTTTGGGCGAGCGCTTATGAATATAGCGGCGAAGAAACTAATGGTACCGTATCTATTGGCACGCCGTTGCAAAATATCTCGTTGTATGTGCTGGATCAAAATCAGCGTGCTGTGGCTGCTGGAAACAAAGGCGAACTCTATATTGGTGGCGATGCGCTCGCTTTGGGCTATCTGCATGCGGATGAGTTGACGCAGAAGGCGTTTGTTCAAATTTCGGGTTCCACGCAGCGCCTATATAAGACAGGCGATTTGGTTCAGCTGCAGCTGGACTGCACACTGGCCTTTTTGGGACGCACAGACAGCCAGGTAAAGGTTCGCGGTTATCGTGTTGAACTCGGAGAGATTGAGGCGCGGTTGAACGGACTTGGAGTGCAGAATGCTGTGTGCCAAATGCGTGACAATCGGCTGATCGCTTTTGTCTCCAATGGAGATCCAAGCGCTTTGAGCGCTGAGCTGGCGCACGTGTTGCCGGACTATATGGTGCCCTCCTTGATTATTCAGCTTGAACAATTTCCGCTTACCCCCAATGGCAAAATTGATCGGCGCACGCTAGCAGATCTTGAAATTGGAATGCTGCCCGCGCCTTCGGATGAGCCGCCGCAAGGTGAAGTTGAAGCCACCTTGGAGGAGATTTGGACCGATATTTTAGGGCTGGAAAATATTGGCCGCCATGCGAACTTTTTCACCATTGGCGGGCATTCCATGTTGGCCATTCGGGTGATCACCATTTTGCGCGAAATGCTGGAAGAGCATGTGGATGTAAAGGTGATTTTTGAACGGCCAACCATCGCCAGTCTGGCTGCATATTTAGAAGAATTTTACCTGCAAGATCAATTAGACGGGACGACACAATGAGTGGGCAAACAATTTCAGCACCATCAAAGAAGTCACGGTTTTCGCGCGATCGTTTGAAGCAGGTGAAGGCTAAAGCGGGCATTCCCCGTTTGCCGCGTGATGGACGGCCATTGCCTGCCTCCGCTGCGCAAAAGATGTTCTGGTTGCTCTCTCAGGGAGAAGATGCAAGCGCCGCCTATGTTTTGCAGGCCATGTTGCATTTGGACGGCCATATTGATCAGGATATGCTCGCTCAGGCCTTTCAAGGTTTTTCTGATCGCCATGAAGCGGTGCGCACGTCATTCGAGATGTCGAGTGACGGACTGGTACAGCATATAGCTGCCGTTGGAACGCCCTTCCCTTTGGGTTTTGAACATGCGGAAAGCATTGCGCAGCGCCACGCGCAGATCAGCAAAGCTGTCACCACCCCAATGGATTTGCGCCGCGGTCCGCTGGTGAAAGCGCATTTGTTTAGCGTTGGCGATGATGACCATGTTTTGCTTGTGTTGGCGCACCATACGGTGGCTGATCGCGATAGTTTGGGCCTTATGCTGCGAGACGTTGCTGCAGAGTACAGCGCGCTTGTTGCTGGAGCTCAAGCGCCTGCAAAAGCTGACGCCTTGCCTTATGCCGACTTTGCGGCATGGGAGCAGGACAAAGCTGCGAAAACGCAATTGGCGACTGAAAAGCAGTTCTGGCAACAAAATTTGGCGGACTGCCCAGCGCTGTCTACGCCAGCCTCAAATAAGAAGCGACCAAAGGTGGCTGAATTTGAGGGGCAAACGCTGGCGTTTACGCTCAACGCGGATGTCACTGCGAAGGTTCAATCCTTTTCACGCCAAGCTGGTGTCACTGATTTTACGACTGCTCTCGCTGCCTGGGTGATTTTGCTGCAAACGCAGGCGCATCAATATGATGTGGTGACCGGCACGCCAGTTTCGCGGCGGAATTTGCCGGAATTGCGCAATAGTTTTGGACCGCTGGTCAATTCATTGCCGCTGCGCTTTGGCACTCTGTTTGACCAGTCAGCCGACCAATTGGTACGGCAGGTACAGTCAGTGTTTTTGGCGGCGCAGAACCATCAAAATATTCAATTCGACCAGATTATTGAGGCTGTAAATCCGCCGCGACATCCATCACATAGCCCTCTTTTTCAAACCATGTTTTCTTGGGCGCAATCTGATGATGGCGAGTTAAAGTTTGGTGATTGTGTTGCTACGCCAAGCTCACTTGGCGGCCAGACGGCGCAATTGGATCTTACTTTGGATCTGGTGCTGCGGGGCAATCAGATAAAAGGCGAATTTGAATTTGCGACAACGCTGTTTTCACCTGAGGAAGTGGATGCGCTTTCTAATCGCTTTCACCACATCTTGGAGCAGCTGGTTGAGCGCGATGGTGATGAGTTTGTCCATTTATCGGCAAGTTTGTTTGCCAAACCTTCTCGCCTTATTGGGCTAAGCCAAACTGAAGATGACGCGCCATTGGTGCATGATTTGATTGCTCAGCAAGCCGAAGCTCGACCGGATCAAATTTCTGTACGAGACGGTGAACGGTCCATTAAATATGCGGAATTTCAGCATCGTGCTGATCAGATGGCGAATTTGTTGCTGGCCAAAGGCATTGCCGTTGGCGATCGGGTTGCGATTTGTCTGCCGCGATCAGCGGAAATGTTTATTGCGGCACAGGCCATTTTGAAAATTGGCGCCTGCTTTGTGCCGATTGATTATACCTACCCTGCCGCACGCAAGGCTTTCATTGTGCGGGATTGTAATGCGAAAGCTGTCATTGTGAGCGATGCAGATACCTCTGCTTTTGATGATGTGCCGATGGTGCGATTTGCTGAGTGCATTGATACAGATGGCCTTGAGTTGCCCGCTACTGAGGCGTTGCGGGATCAATTGGCTTATATCATCTATACGTCTGGCTCTACCGGCACGCCCAAAGGCGTTTTCGTGCGCCATGGTGCATTCGCGCAAATGGCACAGAATTGGCGGCATGAATTTGGCTTTGATGCGCGCATGAATGTGCTGCAGATGGCCAGCTTTGGCTTCGATGTTGCGATTGCTGATTTCTTCCGTACTTTGTGCTTTGGCGGCAAATTGGTTTTGTGCCCTAAGAAGACCTTGTCTGACCCTAGCGGGTTGGCGGGGCTGATTAAGCGAGAAGGCATTAACGCCGCAGACTTTGTGCCTGCTGTTTTGGACAGTTTGACCGAAGATACAGAATTGGCCAGTGACTGCTTTAGTCAGTTTCGGCTAATCCTTTGTGGCTCTGACCATTGGCCGCTGGATCATGCACTTCGTCTGCGCGCGATATGCCCCGCAAGCTGCCACATTGTGCACGCCTATGGGCTGACCGAAACGGTGGTGGATGCGCTTTATTTTGACGTGCGTCAAATTGAGGACAGTACAAACAGCTTGCCAATAGGTGCGCCAATTGGGGTAAACGCCGCCTTAGTCTGCGGGCCGGATTTGAGCGTGTTGCCACAAGGTGCGGAGGGTGAAATCTGCATACGTGGAGAATGTTTGGCTGGCGGTTATTGGCAGCAGGATGATTTGACCGAGGCTAAATTTGTTCGGCAGACGAACGGCGAAATTTTGTTTCGCACGGGCGATTTAGGCCGTTTAAATGCAGATGGGCAAATTGAGTTTCTTGGGCGAATAGATCAGCAGATCAAAGTCCGCGGCTATCGCATTGAACCTAGCGAGTTGGAACATGCCATTTTAGGTTTCGGGGCCAAGCAGGTTTTTGTTTGCGAACGAAATGGCCAGTTGGTTACCTATGTGGTTGGCCAAGTGGATATGGACGCGCTGGCGTCGCATCTGCGAGCTGCATTGCCCGATTTTATGGTGCCTGCACATCTGGTGCCGATGGACAGTTTTCCGCTGACCACCAACGGCAAGATTGATAGCGACCGCCTTCCGCAACCTGAGATAAGTCAGGAATACGCAGCGCCTATTGGCGAGATTGAAGAAAAACTGGCCGTCATCTGGCACGCGTTTTTGGGTGGTGCGCCTATTGGTCGAAATGACAATTTCTTTGAACGTGGCGGCCACTCTATGCTCGCGGTGCGCATGGCGCTTAAGTCAAGTGAAATGTTTGGCCGACAAGTCGATGGGACGCAAGTTTTTGCGCATCCGACTTTGGCAGAATTTGCGACCACGGTGCAGCAGTCAGAGGCGCAGGCTCCTAAGCTGACCAAACGCAAGCATGTGACACATATGCCGCCATCCTTCGGGCAGGAATCCTTGTGGCTGCTGGCGCAAGATGTGGAGCAGAATGCGGCCTATAATATGCCAATGGGGTGGCGGCTGTCGTCGGATGCGGATGTGGCTGCAATTAGGCAAGCTTTGACGGCATTAGTCGAGCGCCATGAAGCGTTGCGCACTTCATTTGATTCGGTGGATGGGGCGCCGCAACTCGAAATCCATATGTCTACCCCGCCGCTTAATTGGCGCGAGATTTCACCTGCGGCAGACCAAGTTGATGCAGAAATAGCAGCGGAAATTGCGCGTCCATTTGATTTGCAGGATGCGCCCCTGCTTCGCGCCTGCTTGATCAGGAACCAAGATGGTCATGACCTGCTTTTGGTGACGATGCACCATATCATTTCTGATGGCTGGTCGATGGATATTTTTGCGCGTGAATTTTCGGAACTTTACGCAACATTCAAGCGCGGTGGCGCCAACTTACTTGCGCCGTTGGATTTGCAATATAGCGACTTTGTTGCGTGGCAGCGGGAGAATTTGACCGAGGAAAAGCGCGCCGAGCAGTCTGATTATTGGGCGAAACAATTGGCCAACGCGCCATCGCTTTTGCCCCTGCCGACGGATTATCAGCGGCCAGCTGTGCAAGATTTTAGGGGCGATAGCGTTCCGGTGAAGATTGAAGGAGAATTGCTGACGCAATTGCGTGCCTTCGCCCAGCAGAATGCCACCACAGTGTTTAGCGTTGCCCTTTCCGCGTGGAGCTACATGTTGACCAAACTTTCTGGCGAAAAAGATGTGGTGACCGGCGTGCCGACCGCCAATCGTAAGCCGAAAGAAGTCGAGCACATTATTGGCTTTTTCGTCAACACGCTCGCATTGCGTTTGGACCAAACTGAAATTGCCACGCCGGCGGCGTTGATTAAGCTGGCTTCTGGGAACTTGCAAGAAGGCCAGCGGCATGCGGATATTCCGTTTAATCATGTTGTGGAACGGTTGAACCCTGCGCGTTCGCGGAGCTATAGCCCAATTTTCCAAAACATGCTGGCTTGGGAAAATGCGCGCGGTGCATCCGGTGAAACCCGCCCTTCAGACTTTGAGCCCATGTCACTGCAGCTCGACAATGCAAAGTTCGATTTGCTGTTGGAAGCGACGGAATTTGATGACTACATTGCGGGCAGTCTGCAGTTTGCCACCAGTTTGTTTTCACGCCAAACAATTCAGAAATATGCGCAATATTTCGAACATATTTTGACGGAATTTGTGCAGCAACCGAATGCTGAGCTGGCCCAGATTGGACTGGCGCCCAAGGAACGCGCGCAGGCTGATCTTGAAAGATGGCTCCAACCTGTTGCCGATTATGACGAGGCATTGCGCACATTGCCGCGCTTCAAAGCCGTTTGTGCGGTGCACGCCAACGAATTGGCGATTGAGAAGGATGGCCGTCAGCTTAGCTTTGCTGAATTGGAGCATTGCGCCAATCGTTTGGCCCACGATCTGATTGAGGCAGATTACAGCTTTGATCAGCCAGCGGGGATTTGGGCAGACCGGGCGATTGAAACCGTCATCTCGATCTTCGCTATATTGAAAGCTGGCGGCGCGATTATGCCGCTCGACCCGTCGCATCCGCGCGACCGACTTGATTTTATTTTGCGCGACGCGCAAGCGCAGTTGATCTTGTCATCTGACGCAAAAGCGACCAATGCTTCGATTGATGCTAATGTTCAGGTCCATCAGGTGGATCTGCAAGGTTTGCTGGATTCTGAAGCGCCTGTGGATTTTGAAGATGCGGTGCCCTCTCCGCTGGACCCTGCCTATGTACTCTACACATCAGGTACCACGGGGACACCGAAAGGCGTGGTTCAATCGCACCGCACGCTGGACAATGTGATCAACTGGCAGTTTACCGATGGGATCACGCCGAGACGCGTGCTGCAGTTTGCATCGCTGACATTTGACGTGTCGATGCAGGAGATTTTCACATCGCTTTGTGCCGGGTCGTCCCTAGTGCTAATTTCGCAAGATACAGCAAAAGACGTTGCGAATTTGTCTGGCTTTATTGCCGCGCAGAAAATTGACCGGGCGTTTTTGCCTGTTGCGGTGCTGCATATTATTGCGGAGACATGTGGCGATTTAGATAAGTTTGGCGGGTGTGAATTTATCACCGCCGGTGAAGCGCTGAAGATCACCGATGCGGTGCGTATGAACCTGCCAAAGCTCGGTAAATATGCGTTGAACAATCATTACGGACCAACGGAAACCCATGTGGTGACCCAACATTGTTTGCCATTGGACGGTATCAAAGATTGGCCGCATGTTTCGCCCATTGGCAAACCGATTGCCAACACCAATCTTTATATTCTAGATGAGGTCAAAAATCCTTTGCCAGACGGGGTTGTGGGCGAACTCTATTTGGGCGGCAATAATGTGGCGCTGGGTTATCTCAACCGGCTCGACCTCACCGCTGAACGTTTTCTAGATGACCCATTTTCGCCGCGCGAAGGCGCGAAAATGTTCAAGAGCGGCGACTTGGTGCGGCGCGATGAAGGTGGCGTGATTCACTATTTGGGACGCGCAGACGATCAGGTGAAAATACGCGGTTTCCGGGTGGAACCGGGCGAAATTGAAACTGCGCTACGTGCGCACCCCAATGTGCGGGATTGTGTGGTGCTGGCGCGTCCACGGCCCAATGGCCCTTTGGCGCTGGCGGCCTATTTCACGGGTGCCATTTCCGTAGAGGAATTGCGGGCGCTGGCGAAAGAAAAACTGCCTGAATATATGGTGCCAACTGCGTGGCAACACCTCGATAAAATGCCACTGAATTCGAGCGGCAAAATTGACCGCAAGGGGCTTCCCGCGCCGAATTGGCAAGACGCGACCGCTGACAAAACGCCGTTGCGGACAGAAACCGAAAACGCGCTGGGCAAGATTTGGTCGGCTGTACTGGGCGTGAATGAAATTGGCGCGAATGGTGATTTCTTCGCGCTGGGTGGCCATTCATTGTTGGCGGCCAAACTTGTCTTCCGCATCAATCAGCATTTCGAGATCGATCTGAAGCTATCTGATTTGATGGGTCATTCTGTGCTTGAGGAGTTGGCTGGGCATATTGATCGGCAAGCGAACAAAGGTACCGTTTCGACGCAGATTACGCTAATGTCCGATCCAGAAAATCGCTACGCGCCCTTCCCGCTGGGCGATATTCAGCAGGCCTATCTTGTTGGCCGTAATGATGAATTCGATTTGGGTGGCGTTGGCGCTCACTCCTACAATGAATTACGCATTCGGGACTTTGATGTCGAACGGTTTGAGGCTGCGTTAAACAAGGTGATTGCTCGCCATGATATGTTGCGGGCCATTTTCACCGATGATGGGCAGCAGCAAGTTTTGGCTGAGGTTCCCGCCTATAAGATTGCGGTTCACGATATTTCCGTTCAGGAAGCCGCGGCGCAAGAGCGCACACTGGACGCGAACCGCAATCGTTTGTCGCATCAGGTTTTCGATGCGGGGCAATGGCCATTATTCGGGTTTGAAGTGACGCAGCTTAGCGACACGCTTTGTCATCTCCATATGAGCCTTGATGCGCTTATTCTTGATGCGGCCAGTACGTCTATTTTCCTTTATGAACTGAACCGTTTTTATGCTGATCCAGCTTTGGATTTGCCTGAAATTGGCGTTAGCTTCCGCGATTATGTGCTGGCGGAACAGGAATTCCGCAAAAGCGAGAGCTATCGCGCGGATTTAGACTATTGGCTGTCGCACTATGACGATATGCCAGCGGGGCCGCAATTGCCGTTGGTGCGTACGCCGGAAAGCTTGAAAGCGCCGGAATTTGTGCGTCGTGAAAAAGTGATGTCGCAAGACGAATGGTCGGCGCTCAAGCAGGTGGCCAATGAACAGCAGGTGACACCATCGGGCTTACTGCTCGCGGCCTTCTGCTTGACCCTAAATCGCTATGCCCAAAGTGGTGAGTTCAGCCTGTCACTGCCGCTGTTTAATCGGCTGCCCGTGCATCCAGAGATTGACCGTGTGATCGGCGACTTCACGTCTGTGTTGCTTTATCGCCAGCGCGCAGAAAAGAATCAGCAGTTTGTGGCGTTCGCGCAAAATATTCAGCAGAATTTATGGCACGATATGGACCATGCCAAAATTTCTGGCATTGAAATTATGCGTGAGTTGGGCCGCAAGTTTGGCGTGCAACCGAGCGGCTTGCCAATTGTGTTCAACTCCACGCTGACCGAGATGGTTGATGGCGCGAGCGCTGAGGCCGAAGTGAAGGCTTGGAATGCGGAGAATGTGCATACCATCACGCAGACGCCGCAGGTTTGGCTGGACCATACCATTATGGAAGAACAGGGCGAGCTGATCTTCAACTGGGACAGCATTGACGCGCTGTTTCCGGATGGGTTGATGGATGCCATGTTTGCTGACTATTGCCAGCTTTTGAGCGTACTTAGCGATGGCGCTCAATGGCAGGCAAGAACAGATGAATTGTTTGACCAGAAGCTGCTTGATCAAGCAGCCCCCCTCGCCGACCTCACCACCTTGAATGGGTTGTTTGAGCGGCAAGCCGCCCTAACGCCGGATAATGTGGCCGTGATTGCCCATGACCGGACGCTGACTTATGCCGAGGTGCTTCGGGAAGCGCAGGCGCTTGCGGCGCGGTTGCAGGATCAGGGCTGCGCGCCTGGTGATATTGTTGGCATTTTCCTCGAGCCGAGCTGGCAGCAAACTGTTGCGGCATTGGGCACTTTGATGGCGGGTGGTGTTTATCTACCGCTGGACCGAAATCTACCTGCGGCGCGGTTAGAGAAGATTTTGATCAAAACCAACAGTCGGCTTGTGTTGGTGGAAAATGGTTTTGCAGAAACAGATCTTTTGCCGCGTCATGTTGAGGCTGTCATTGTGGACAAAGGTGCGGACGGACGTAAGCCTGCACCAGTTGAACGCAGCATTGATGATTTGGCCTATATCATCTTCACCTCTGGTTCGACAGGCGAACCAAAAGGCGTGATGATTGATCATGGCGGTGCGTGTAACACTATATACGACATCAATGAGCGGATCGGCTTGCAACAAGAAGATCGTATTTTGGGCGTTTCTGCGCTTAATTTCGATCTTTCTGTGTATGATATTTTCGGCGCTTTGAGCACAGGTGCTGCGCTTGTGGTGCCGGAGGCTGACAAGAGCCGCGATCCGCAACATTGGCTTGAGTTAATCAATGAACATGATGTGAGCGTGTGGAACTCGGTGCCTGCCTTGCTCGGCCTTTTGGCGGATCACGCGAAAGCAATGTCTGCGCCCTATTCTTTGCGTGTTGCCATGATGTCTGGCGATTGGATACCGCTTGATCTGCCGGGCAAGGTGCGCGCGCAAAGCCATGAAACGCAAATTTGGAGTTTGGGTGGCGCCACGGAGGCGTCGATCTGGTCGATTTGCTATCCGATCGAGTCCGTTGATCCAAGCTGGAAAAGCATCCCCTATGGTAAGGCACTAAAGGGCCAAAGCTTCCACGTGCTTGATGATCAGTTGAATGCTCGGCCCACTTTGGTGGTTGGCGAGCTTTATATTGGCGGCCGTGGGCTCGCCCTTGGATATTATGGCGATCAGGAACGGACCGACGCAGCCTTTATCAAACACCCTAAAACGGGTGAACGTCTCTATCGCACGGGTGATTTGGGGCGCATGTTGCCAGACGGCAATATCGAATTTATGGGCCGTGCCGATACACAGGTGAAAGTGCAAGGCTATCGCATTGAACTTGGTGAAATCGAAGCTGCGCTCGATAAGCACGTTGCTGTAGATGCTGCAGCCGTGCGGATTTGGGGCGACACCATGGAGGAGAAGCGCCTCGCCGCCTATGTGGTGACGTCAAACCGCGGATTGACTGAGGAGGCCTTGCGGGAGCATCTGGCGCAATTGCTGCCTGCCTATGAAATTCCATCAAGCATCAGCTTTATTGATCAGATGCCGCTTTCAGCCAACGGCAAAGTTGACCGGAAGAAATTGCCCAAACCTGAACTGAAGGCGCAGTCCATCATTGCCAAAGAATTAGGGCCGGACGAGCAGAAAATTGTGGCTATTGTCGAAAAGGCGTTGAAGCAAAATACAATCGCCGTAGATGCAAATTTGTTGGCTCTGGGGGCAACATCGCTCGACATTGTGCGGATCAGCAATGCGCTGGCGGCGGAGATGGGTTTCCGACCCAAGCTTGCTCGATTTATGCGCGCGCCGACGGTGAGCACACTTTTTGATATTTGGCAGGAAACACGCCCTGTAGAAGAGCCTGTGCCTGAGCAAACAGAGGTTGTGTCACGCGTCATCGAAGATAAAGCGGAGCGTGAAGCCTTTAAAGCTGCGGAAAAAGGCCGTCGCAAATTTGCGCCAGAGGCCAAGCGGGTACCGTTGGATATTGAGCCAGAAGAACGAGATGTGTTTGAGGCTAACCGCTCAGTGCGCGACTTTTCAGATGCGCCGGTGGACAAGCGTACATTCTCGAAACTGCTGGCCGCCATTATGCAAAACCCTGCTGAAGGGCGTCCGCGCTTTCAATATGCCTCTGCGGGCGGGCTCTATCCGGTCCAGACCTATATTTATGTGAAACCTGATCGCGTGATTGGTGTGCCTGGCGGCTGTTATTATGTTGATCCAAAAGATCGCACTTTGATGGCCACGGGGACAGGCAAAGCGCTTTCAGCAGACGCCTATGACTATTTTGTCAATCGACCTACTTTTGAAGGCGGGGCATTTGCCCTGTTCTTTGTGGCGGATGATGCCGCTATTCGTCCGCTTTATGGCGATCAGGGCCGCGATATGTCGTTGATTGAAGCTGGTTTGGTTGCCCAACATTTGACGCACCGTGCGGGTGAAATTGGCCTTGGCTTATGTGGCATTGGCGAAATGATCAATGAAGCCTTGTGTGATCTGTTCGATCTTGGGCCACACCATCATCTTATTTATTCCATGATCGGCGGCATCCCCGCCACCGCGCCTGCGCAAGATGGTCCATCCGAAGAGATGGAGGAGTTTGAAATATGAGTGCTATTCGCCTTCTCAATGAACTCGAAAGCTTGGGCGTGACCCTTCATGTGCAAGATGGAAATTTGAAAGTGAAAGCGGCAAAGGGGGCTATTTCACCTGAGCTTTTGCAGCAAATGAAGCAGCATAAACCCGCTTTACTGTCTCTATTGCGGTTGCGGCAAGGCCGAGATTATCCACAATCGTTCAACCAGGCACAATTGTGGTTTTTGGATCGGTTGGAACCGAAAAACCCGCGTTACAACAACCCACTCGCCTTTCGGATTAAGGGTGCTTTGGATCATGAGGCCATGGGCAAGGCTTTTGATCTTGTCGTTCAACGGCACAGCATTTTGCGTACAGTGTTTTTTGATCATCAGGGCGAACCGCGGCAGCGGGTTTTGCCGGAAAGTGATCGCGCACTCGCCGTTATTGACCTGCAATTGGAACCAACAAAGCTGGACGAAATCGTACGCATAGAGGCGCAAACTGGTTTTGATCTGGAACAGGAAACGGCCATTCGCGCGCAGCTTATAACACTGGGCAGTGACGAGCATGTTTTGCTGTTAAATGTGCATCATATTTGTGCCGATGGCTGGTCTATTGGCATTTTGGTGGATGAAATTTTCAAAGCATATGAGGGATTTGCTGTCGGAGACATGCCCTCGTTTGCGCCGCTTCCGCTGCAATATGCAGAGTTTGCGGAAAGGCAGCGCAATAAATTGTCATCCGACGAAATGCAGCGGCAGGTTGATTATTGGCGAGCAGAACTCAGCGAAGCGCCTGATTTGTTGGACTTGCCGACGGATCGACCTCGCCCAGCCGAACAATCAATGAATGGTGCTCATTTCCGCTATCTGATCGACGGTCCATTATTCCACGAAATCGACAACCTTTGCCAAAAGCTGCGTGTAACGCCGTTTGCGATTTTCTTGGCGGTGCATGCCCTGGTGATGGGGCGTTTTAGCGGGCAAAATGATATTTGCACCGGCACCCCACTGGCTGGACGTGACCAGCAAGAACTGGAAGGCCTGATTGGCCATTTTATCAATACTGTCGTTATTCGCGCGCAATTTGACGATCAGATGCAATTTGCTGAGCTGGTTGCCCAAATGAACGACAAGGTTTTGGGCGCGATGGACCATCAGGATATTGCTTTTGAAAAGGTGGTTGAGGCTGTCAATCCCAAACGCTCGGCCAGCTATTCACCGCTGTTTCAAACCATGCTGATTTTTCAAAATATGCCTGTGGGTGAGCAAACCAATGGTGCGTTGGACATTGCGCCAATGGAGACCGACAGCGCCACAGCAAAATATGACATCACCATCGAGCTGTTTGAAAATCAGGATAATTTCCAGCTTGGCTTTGAATATAACTGCGACCTGTTTGACCAGAGCACGATTGAAAGCATGGCGCAGGCGTTCACCCATGCTTTAAAGGCTGTGAGTTCGAAGCCCACCATTTCAGTTGGCGATATTGCGTGGATTGATCTTGATGCTTATCGCGCGCACCTGCATGACAGATCTGCGTCTGACGATAAACTTTCCAACATCCCTGCCCGTTTTTCCGAAGTTGTGACCCAATTTCCGCAATCGCGTGCCGTTACGGATGCAAATCAGTACCTTGAGTTTGCTGAATTAGATGGGAAAGCGAACCAAGTCGCGCAGTTGCTTTTGTCGAAATCGATCCAAAATGGCAACGTTGTTGCGCTCAGTGCAGAGCCTGACTGTAATTATGTTGCCGCGCTACTTGGCATCCTGAAAGCTGGCGCGATTGTGCTGCCGCTTGATCCGAGTTTGCCAAGCGAACGAAAGCAGCAAATTTTGGCGGATGCACAAGCGAAGCTGGTGTTTGCTTCGGGTGAAACTGCTTTTGACGCGCCAGAGATTGTCGATTTGGGGAAGTTGCACACCAACTTAGATGCATTTGCGGCAACGTCCCCTGATGTTGAAATTGAACCATCTGATAATGCGATTTTGATTTTCACCTCTGGATCGACCGGTACCCCAAAGGGGACATATGTCACCCATAGGGGACTAGTTAATCTGGCGACTTGGACAGAGAGTGAATTTCCGCTGAGTGCGCAAGAAAGCGTTTTGCAAAAGAGTGCGATCGGGTTTGACGCCAGTTTGTGGGAGTTTTTCTGGCCCCTTCTTTCAGGTCATGAGTTGGTGTTGGCACAGGGGGATGCGCGGAAGAATCCAGCTGACCTGCCCGCACTTGTGAATGCGCACCAGATTGCCGCCATCCAGTTTGTGCCAGCAACACTGCAATTGTTTTTGGATGCACTGCAAGAAAACGGCTGCCCGAGCTTGAAATATGTTTTTTGTGGCGGCGGTGCGCTGACAACAGATTTGGCGCGTTCGGTGATTGAGAAGTTGCCCCAGGTTCAGTTGATCAATGTCTACGGCGTGAGCGAATGTGCGGTGGATTCTGCCTATCACATTTTTGATCTGGATCTAGATGATCATTTGCATGTGCCCATTGGCAAAGCCATTTCACGTACCAGCATTTGCTTGCTGGATGAGAAAGGCCTGCCTGTGCCGCGTGGCGCTATTGGCGAAATCTGCATTGCGGGCGTCGGGGTCGGCAATGGCTATCATCAGCGGGATGACCTTACGTCTAAGACTTTTATTGATCATCCTTATCTGCCGCAGACCAAGCTATATCGCACTGGCGATTTGGGCGTAGAGAACAGAAACGGCGAACTTCGCTTTATTGGTCGCAAGGATTTTCAGCTTAAAATCAATGGCTTTCGCATTGAACCGGGCGAGATTGAAGCTGGATTGCGGCGTTGTGGCTGTGCCCTCGCTGCCGTTATTGGCTGGCGAGACCAGCTGTTGGCATTTGTGCAAGGGGGCGATGAGCCTGACAATTTACGATCGGCACTAAAGCCTTTTCTGCCCACCTATATGGTGCCGTCCATGATCATTCACCTTGACCAACTGCCACTAAATGCCAGCGGGAAGATTGACCGCAAGGCCCTGCCCGATCCGCAGGAGTTTATGGCGAGCAATGCGGTGAACCAAGCCAGCCCGCGTGATGACACCGAGATGAAGCTTTATCGCATTTGGAAGACTATTTTGCTGCACCCGACCATTGGCATTCGCGATAATTTCTTTGCCATTGGCGGCAGTTCTATTTCCGCGATCAAAATGGTGCACCAAATCAAGGAAAGTTTTGGCGTGCAGTTGGCGCTAAAAAGCATCATTACTAGTCCGACCATTGAAGAGTTAGGCGCAATGCTGCGCGGCGATGCGGCGGAACGGCAGGATGAAGATCATTTAATCACCCTGCAACAAGGCGATGGCTCGACCAATGTGGTGTGCGTACACCCTGCGGGCGGCACCGCGTTTTGCTATCTATCTCTGGCCAAAACTCTAGACGAGAATATCGGCGTTTATGGACTGCAATCTATGGGATTGAACGCCAATGAAGAGGCCTACACGTCCGTTGAAGATATGGCGGCGCATTATCTCCCCCTAATTGAGCCCTTGATGGATCAACCGATGGTGATCACCGGGCTATCGTTCGGCGGTTTGGTGGCGCATGAGATGGGCCGGTTGCTGAATGCCCGTGGCAAGAAAGATGTTTCCGTGGTGTTGCTTGATACCCAAGGCACCCATGATGTTGAAGCCCGCCGGATGATTGATGTGGTGGATTTGCCCGAGTTTCGCGACAAGTTGGTGCGGTTTAACGGCACCTATCCGGGCATTGATGATGCTCAAATCGAACGGTACTTCAATGTTTATAACCAAAACCGCCTAGCTGTGCGTGACTATGAAGTGCCTGTGAGCGGTGCGCGGATGGCATTTATCCAAGCGAGGAGCGACCTACCCCGGCCCTTCTTGCATGAAACCCGTGCCTATTGGCGTAGTCGTACCGAAGGTAATTTCTCAGTAAAACTTGTGCGTGGCGACCATTGGGAGATGTTGGAAACCGACGAACTCAAGATTGTTAAAAAGGTAATTTTGCAGGAACTGGACGCTATCGCGACGGCTTCTGAGCTGGAGGTGGCCCATGGATAAGTTTACTTCTCTCGCAAAGCGTTTCCATGATGTTGCGAATGATTTTCCGCACCACATCGCTGTGGAAGATGGCTCCACCAAACTCACTTATCGCGAGCTAGACAGTTTAAGTGATCAGTTCGCACATGGGCTAACGGTAAAGAAGATCAAGATTGGCAGCATTGTCGGGCTGATGTTGCCGCGCTCTTGGCAGCAAATTGTTGCAATTTTGGGCATTGTGAAAGCTGGTGCGGTGGTCGCGCCGTTGGATCGCCAAAGCCCCAAAAGTCGCATCAAAGAGATGGCGGATGATATTGGCTGCGCCCTTATTTTGGTCGATGCAAAATCAACGAAGATTGGCGGGCAGCGCTGCGCTGTTTTCGCCAGCATTTTAGATGCGGGTAAGATGAGCAAGTTCGCGGCGCATGAACGTTCGAAAGACGCGCTTAGCTTTGTGTTTTTCACGTCGGGGTCGACCGGCAAGCCGAAAGCTGTGTTGGTGCCAGAGCGCGGCGTTTTGCGGCTGGGCATGCAAGGGTACATTCCGCTGGATGAACATGTGCGCGTTGGACATATCTCCAATCCGTCATTTGATGCCATCAATTTTGATATCTGGGCGCCATTGCTGAATGGCGGGACTTGCGTTGTTTTCCCTGATGGTGCGTTTGATGATTTCAGCGCCTTCTCTAAGCAACTTGTCGACGAAAACATCGATACGCTGTTTATGACTGTTGCCTTGTTTAACGCAATCGTTGCTGAGCAGGAACAGTGCTTTGCGGGCCTGTCGACATTATTGATTGGCGGAGAGCAAATCAACACACAGACGGTGATGAAATGGTATAGAAACAATCCAAAAAGCGATTGCACAATTTACAATGTGTATGGCCCAACCGAGTGCGCAACGTTCTCGCTTAACTATCCTATTCCACGCGATGAAAAGGCGGCGAATGCGCCGATTGGACGACCACTACCGGGCACTAAGCTTACGGTCGTCGACGCTGATTTGCAGAAGGTGAATGATGGCCAGAAAGGCGAATTGCTCATTTCTGGTGACGCAGTGGCACTTGGCTATCATGAGCGGCAAAATCTGAATGATCAGGCCTTTGTGAAGCTGAATGGCAAGGTGCATTATCGCACTGGCGATCTGGTGCAACGCAATGCTGACGGCACAATCAGCTATGTGGGGCGCATTGGACGACAGGTGAAAGTTCGCGGTTTTCGGGTGGAGCCAGGCGAAATTGAAACGATTTTGAATCGTCATCCTGAGATCGAAAATGCGCATGTGATGGCCGCAAAATCTGCGACAGGTGTGCTTGAGCTGCATGCTTTTGTGGTGCCGGCGGGCGAAGTGAGCATTGATGATGTTCACGACTATCTGCAGATGCATTTGCCGACATATATGATGCCGCATCATTTTTATCGTCTGGCCCATCTGCCAACCAATGCAAATGGCAAGATTGATCGAGATGCCTTGATTGAGGCCGGCCACCCAAGGTGGCAACGAACGAATTTTGCAACGGAACTTTCCCCAGAGGTTAAAGCGCTGCGGGACATTGCGGCCGCTGTGTTGGAACAGCCTGATTTGGATGCGGGAAGTACATTTTTGAGTGCGGGTGGCGATAGCTTATCGGCGTTGCGGTTTAAGCATCAAATTGCCCGCAAGCTGAGACTTTCACTTTCAGTTGGAGACATTTTATCGCTGCCACTGAAAGATTTGCGGAGCAAAGCGACTGCCATTGAAGAAGCAGCTCAGGCATTCAAACTATCTCAAAGCGGCATAAGCCCGGCAACAAGCGAGCAAAAGCGGCTTTGGTTGGATGCTCAGCGTTATCCGGAGTCACGGGCATATTCTGTGCCGCTGGTGTTTAAGATTACGGGTCCTGTTGATACAGAAAAGCTGGAACATGCGTTTAGTTCGCTTTTCAAACATCATGCTTCATTTCGAACGGCATTCCGGGAGATTGACGGTGAATTGATGCAAGTGGTGCTTGACGAGAGCGCTTGCACATTTGAGGCCTTTCGTGCCGGGAAATATAAAGCGAAGGATTGGGAGGGATTTGCCAAAGAGGCATTTGCTCAGCCATTCGATTTAAGCGAACCCGCGCTATGCCGGGCCTATTGGCTGCCGTTTAATGGGCATGAAGGCGTTTTGCTGATCAATGCGCATCACATTCTGTTGGATGGCTGGTCGCTCAATTTGATGTTGCAGCAGCTTTCTAGCCTTTATGGCGGAGATTTACTGCCTGATGATGCTGGACCGGAGATGGGGCAATTTGCGCACTGGCAGCGTGAGCAATTTTCCACTGACGAATATGCGGCCAAGCGTAAAGCACTACATAATCTTTGGATCAAGGATGACAGCATCTATGCTCCGCTGACGGCGCAATGCGCGTGCGATGAAATGGATGCATTTGTTACGCGAAAGACTTTCGGCGCTGAGGCAGCGCAGATTGTGCGGCGGTGCGCATCTGCTCAAAATGTAACACCGTTCAATTTATATCTGGCCGCCTTCTCATTGGGTTATGCCCATATAACCGGGCTTCAGAATTTTAAACTGGCAACGCCCATAAGTAATCGAACTAATCCCGCCTTTGCCGAGACGATTGGCATGATGGCCAACACCATGTTGCTGCCTGTTCGTCTGCCTGCCGAACAATCTTTGAATGAAGCGCTTGCCACAAACTGTTCCATTTGGGCGGAATTTCTGCAATTTGATGAGGTGGCTTTTGAGCACTTCATCGAAGATTTGACACAGGCAGGTCACGCAGATGCCGGTCGATTTGATGCTATGTTTGTATTGGAAAACACAGACTATGATCAATTGCAGCTGGCTCAATGCAGGACGAAATTTGAAACCCCGTCTCATGTGGATGGCAAAGCGCCAATCACTGCCTTTGTTTTGGAAACGGCTGATGGACCGGAGCTGATTGTTGAAGCTCAGTCTCGTTTTTTCACGCAGGAAGATGTTGATCGGCTTTGCGAGAGCTTTGAGAAAGTTATTGATGGCTTGGCGGACTTAGATACGCCGATTCAGCAATTCACTTTGCCGCTGATTGATGAATTGTCTGCACAAAGCACAATTGTAGCACCCAAAACTATTGCTGAGATGTTCCAACAGCAAGCGGCGCTGACGCCTTCAACAATTGCGGTTGTGGATGGGTATCACTGGCTAAGCTATCGCGCCCTCATTCAGCATTCGTGGAAATTGATTGATGAGTTGAAAGTTCAGCTCGGTGACCGCAAGTCCGGCGATGTGATCGGTGTTTATATTCAACCGTCGCGTGAGCATATTGTTGCATTGATCGCTCTGGCACAGATGAACATTACCATCTTGCCGCTTGATCCCAGCTATCCCGACGAGATGCTGCAACGCATTGTTGAGAAGGCCAAACCTTCGCTCATTCTTACCCATCCTAAGGCTGAACCCCGCAGTTTTGCAGATGTTGATGTTTATGAAGTCAATCTGAATCAACCTTCGCAAAACAAACCTGCTTCGCATGAGAGCGAAAACCCGCTTTATCTGCTTTTC
Source organism: Maritalea sp. S77 (assembly GCF_049801075.1). Taxonomy (NCBI): domain Bacteria; kingdom Pseudomonadati; phylum Pseudomonadota; class Alphaproteobacteria; order Hyphomicrobiales; family Devosiaceae; genus Maritalea; species Maritalea sp. S77. Next base: position 348,933 of record NZ_JBNAGG010000001.1, read on the forward strand.
ACCTCTGGTTCGACTGGCGAACCAAAGGGGGTTTATGTGCCCGATGACGCCTTGTGCAATTTGCTTCAATGGCAAAAGCAGGAAGGCACATTGGCCAAAGCTGCCATCACGCAGCAATTTTCTAAACTATCATTCGATGTAAGTTTTCAAGAGATCTTCACCACGCTCACAACGGGCGGGACGTTCCATATTATCGAGCCTGAGCTAAGGCAAGATCCGGGTATTCTGTTGGAAGAAATGCGTGACAAACGGATTGAGCGCATTTTCTTACCGTTTGTTGCCCTGAAGCTTTTGGCAGAAACGGCGCTCCGCTCCGGTATTATTTTGCCATATCTAAAAGAAGTTGTTTCAGCGGGTGAAGAGCTTGTGAGCACGCAGACGCTTAAAGCCTGGTTCAAGCAATTGCCGCAGGCGCGGCTGATCAACCATTACGGGCCGAGCGAAACCCATGTGGTGAGTGCCTATAATCTGCCGGAAGATGTAGACCAGTGGCCAGACAGTGCACCAATAGGACGCCCGATTTCTAATGTTTCCTTCCGGATAAAGGATGTACAAAACAGTGAGGATAGATCCCGCGAACTGTTGGTTTCAGGTGATTTTGTGCGCCCTTGCTATGCTGATGACAAGGATAATGACAAAGCGTTTGAAACTGACGCGGAAGGGCGCGTTTGGTATAAGACTGGCGATCGTGCGGCAATTGTACGGAACTATCATTTTGCCTATCGCGGCCGATTGGACAATCAGATCAAATTGTCTGGACATCGCGTTGAGTTGCAGCAAATCGAAGCGGTGCTTAATCGTATGCCCGGCATTGCGCTGGCCATTGTGGTGCAAAAGTCAGACAGTGAACTGGCCTGTTTTTATGAAGCGAATGGCGCAGCCCCTACCCTGAGTAAAGTCAATGCTCATCTGGCAAAGCACCTTCCGGATTATGTGCGGCTGAATAGCTTTGTGGCGATGGAAAATTGGCCCAAAACGCCAAGCGGTAAGATTGATCGCAAGAAGCTGAAGCTTCAGAAAATAGAACAAGAACTGCACGCAGATTTCGCTGAAATAGATTGGGGCAGCCAGACGGAACGTCAGTTAGCTGATCTGTTTAAGGACATCATCCATCGTAAAATTCGACCAGAACAGACTTTCTTCGAAGCAGGTGCAACGAGCCTAGACCTTATTCGCTATCGGGATGCTTGCCAGTCTGCATTTGGTATTCAGCTGCCTGTCGCCCTGCTTTTTCAATTTAGCAGCATTGAAAAGCTTGCGCGGCATTTGGGCCCTCAAGAAGAAACCAAAAGTGCGCCGAAACCGGAACGCCATAACAGCCAAGAAAAAATGGCAATTGTGGGTGTTTCGATTAATGTCGCTGGCGCCGAGAATTATGAGGCGTTTACAGACTTAGTCATCAATAATCGCACGGGCATTGAGCGGTTTGATGCGGCACATGGAAAGATTGGTGCTCGTAGCCAATTGAAAAATATGATGGGTTTTGACCCTACATATTTCGGCATTTCCAAACCCGAAGCCAAATTGATGGACCCGCAGCAACGTCATTTGCTGATGGGTGCTGTGCATTGCTTGCAAGATGCGGGTTTGAACCCACAACATTCACAAGCCCGAATTGGCGTGATGGCGAGCGCTGGTGAAAACACTTATTTTCAGCAGGCATTGAATGGTGAATATGATTCTGACTTGCCTGATGGTTTTCAGATGGCGTTGCACCACGATAAGGACTTTTTGGGCTCAAAAATTGCCTACCGGTTGGGATTAAAAGGTCCAGCGATTGCGGTTCAGGCTGCATGTGGCAGTTCTCTCATCGGGTTGCATATGGCTGCTGGTATGTTGCGCAATGGTGATGCGGACATGATGTTGGTTGGTGGGTGTTTGATCGATGCCACCTTGCAAGATGGCTACACCTATCGGCCACAACATATTTTTTCCAAGGATGGGTTATGTCGGCCATTTGATCGGGATGCGTCCGGCACAATCGGGGCCAGCGGCTATGGCTTTGTGTTGTTGATGCCTTTGTCTAAGGCACTTGATGCTGGGCATAAGGTTTATGCTGTTCTTGAGGGATCGGCGATCAACAATGATGGCCACGACAAGATGAGTTACACCGCGCCATCTGTTCAAGGGCAAACTCAAGTTTTGCAGTCTGCGTTGGCCAATGCTGGCTTAAGCGCTGACGACATCACCCTTATCGAAGCGCACGGCACAGGCACGGCGTTGGGCGATCCGATTGAAATTGAAGCACTGCGCCGGGCTTATGGTGAGCGAGATACCACGCTTACAGTTAGTTCGCTTAAGAGCCAAATTGGCCATATGGGCGCGGCGGCTGGCTTGGTTGGCTTAATCCGCGCAATTGTGGCGTTGAAAACGAAAACCCTGCCGCCGAACTTGAATTTTAAAGCGTTGAACCCGGAAATTGCTTTGGGGGACACACCCATACACTTCCCAGCGAAAAGCAAGACATGGGCGTGCCAAACGCAACGTCGCGCTGGCGTCAGCAGTTTTGGCATCGGCGGCACCAACGCTCACGCGATTGTTGGCGAAGTCGAAACGCTTGCTTCTAAATCAAAACAAGCAGTTCCGTTATTTTTGCTTTCAGCGCACAACCAAGATGCATTGGTGATTTGGGCAGAACAAATTGCTGATTATCTGGAGACACAGCCTGACCAGCTCAATAATGTCTTGGCATTTTTGCAGTATGGCACGCCGCACCTATCCTACCGTGCAGGCTTTGTGTGTGCAGATGCGAAACAAGCAGTAGCTGCCTTGCGAAAACTGGATGATGGACGAAAGTCAGCGTCCAATGAACAGATCGACTTGGCGGCAAGTGATGATTTGGAAGAACGTTTGGAGCACTGGCTGGCGGGCGCGCACCTTTCACCAGAAATTACGCAAATAACCCCTCGTCCACAAGGTTTTCCACTATATCCGTTTATGTTGGAGAATTTTGAATTTGCCAAGAAAGGCAAGGCGCAAGCTCCAGCAAATTTGGACGACATTCGTCGCTTGGATGCACAGGACTGGCTTTATGCACCTGCTTGGCAAAATTTGGGCCGTTTGAATGGGCCGCGTGTAAAACGAGATTTGGCGATCATATTGCACGCCGATGGTTTGGATGCCGAAGCGAAAGCCGCGTTGGCGAGCAATTATGAGCAAGTTCACTTTCTGAAAATTGATGATGATGTTGCTGAAATCACCAAGGAGATTGATCAGAGCGATCCTATCTCGACATTAGATGTGGTCAACTTCGCGCCTGCGCAGCTTGGACTTGGTGTCTCAAGTGAACAAATAGATCACGCACAAACTTATTGTTTGGACGCAATTCCGGTGGTGCTTGAGTTGGCGCAGCATTTCGATGCATCAAAATTGCGCATTGTTCTCGCCTCATGTGAGGCAGCAGATGTTTATGGCGCAAATGAAGCACCACTCGCTGGGCTATTGGCGGGGGCACAATCTGTGTTGACCAGCGAGTGTAATTTGGCAACCAACTGGATTGATTTCGCGAATGACCGCCTTGAAGACTTGACTGATTTCCTGGCGCGTAGACCTGTTGAAGTTGGTCGTTATGCGGTTCGAAATGCCTGTTTATGGCAGCGCGAATTGACGCCTGTCGTTTCGTCAAATTCACAAATTGAGAGATATACTGGGCGGCACTTGGTGATCGGCGCCAGCGGTGGCATTGGACGAAATATATGCCTTGAGCTTCTGTCCGATTCAAATGCCGTGTTGGACATCACGACACGTAGCGGACAATTGCCTGAATCACTTGCGGACCATGCGGACCGGATTACTGTGCATGCTCTCGACCTTGCACAAGAAGATGCAACACTGCCGAAACTGGGCGGCCCGGTTGAAAATGTCGTTTTTGCGGCTGGCGCGGCCCATGGTGCGCTTATTGCGCATCGTGACAAAGACGCTATGCGTCAAAATAACAAAGTGAAAACCCAAGGCCTATTAAAACTGGAGAGTTGGGTTGAAAAACAACAGCCAAAGCGCGTCATTTATTGTTCGTCTATGGCCTCTGAATTTGGTGGTCGCGGGCAGTTGGATTATGCGGCGACCAATGGGCTGCTGGATAGTTTTGCGCACTGGGTAACCCCTAAAGCGCCAGACACTGTGCGTACGGTTATCAATTGGGATATTTGGCGCGAAAGCGGCATGGCGGTTGAGGCACTTGAGCATGATGATTTGCACCAATTGCATCTGACTTATGGCTTATCGGACCATGAAGGCCGTTCTATTTTCCGGCGCTGCTTGGCGAGTTCGCATCCTCAAATTTGTGTGTCGACGGTTGCGCTAAAAGACGCGGTTCAATTTTATCGAACTTCAGAAAAATCCGTAGCGGCACCGAGAAGGACTGACCAATCTAAAGACGAGATCATCATCGATTTGGTTCGGGGCATTTCTGGTGAAATCGAAGTCACCACCCACCATAGTTTGGATGAGTTGGGCATCGACTCGCTGGCGACACTGGATTTGATTGATGAGATCAAGGCGACTTTAGGTGTCGAACCCGCGCTTTCAGAATTGCCGCCCTCATTGACTATTGGCGGACTGGTTGAATTGATCGTTGGAAAAGACAATTCTTCAGATATTGCCGCGCGTTTATCGGCAATGCTTCAAAGCGTGCTTGGCTTGGATGCATTCGCACCATCCAATTCATTTGGCGAGTTAGGCCTCGACTCCTTGATGGCATTGGATTTGATCGACGAGATCAAAGCTGCATTTGATGTAAGCCTTCCCGTTTCGGCCTTTCATGAGGACGCAACGCTGAATGATGTGGTGCAATATGTTGAAGAAGGGCTGGAAAACGGTCAGGTTCAGCAGGATGGCGAAAGCCCATCTTTCTCCGTGGATTGCTGGCAACAAGGCGATGGCGAGAAGGTGATATGCTTTATCCATCCGGTGGGTGGCGAAGTGGCTTCTTACAAATCTTTATTTCAACATCTGGACAAAGCCACCACCGTCTATGCGATTTCCGACCCAAATCTCAGGTCGGAGCCTGGACACCCGTTGACCATCTCGGAACGCGCAAAGGCTTATTTGCACGCGTTGGATGAGAAAACTGAACATGGGCGGCAAAATTTGGAACTGGTCGGCTGGTCGTTTGGCGCATGGGTGGCGGCAGAAATGTGTCGTCTAGCAGAGCATCAGGATAAATCGTTTGGCTATCTGACCATGATTGATCCGCCAGAACCTGATTGCGGCGCTCAAATTGCTGAACATTCCAAAGCGGAAGTGCAAGAGGCGTTCTTGCACGATTTGGCCCCTCGCCTAAATAAATCACATGCATCGTTACAGAGCCAAATTGCCCCTGAGTTGCAGCAACATTTGGAAAACCTTGTACGGTGCTGTCAGCTTAACATGGCGGCGATGCGTGCCCATGTGCCGGGCAAATTACGCCATACGAAAGTGCATCTATTTGTTGCTGGGCATGTTGCTGATGGGCTGCTGGTCGACCCGATTAAGCCGCAGGACCATATGGCTAAATGGGGTCAACGCTTACCTGAACTTATTTATGGAGAGATATTGGAAGCAGACCATTATTCAATCATGCAAGCGCCGAATATTGAGCGGATTGCGGAACAGTTCTTTTCAGATCACAAACAGCCCATTAGAGTGCCAAGCTTGTGATGGGGAACGCAGCCAAAATATTTCAAACTGCTGTTTGAAATTGGTGCGTTTGGTTCTGGGGAGGACAAAGCCACATGTTGAGGAGAGTTTTTGCAGCAATCATGCTCACTGTGATGTTCAGTGGGCCAGCGGCGGCGCAGAATAGTTTGCGTGTTGCCTATGATGCGGACCCGGTTTCATTGGATCCCTATGAGCAGCTTTCCGGTGGCACGTTGCAATTGTCGCATTTGATTTTTGATCCGCTGGTGCGATGGACGCAAGATCACGAAATTGAAGCGCGGTTGGCCGAGCGATGGGAATATGTCGCCCCGCAAACGATGCGCTTTCATTTGCGGGAGAATGTGCAGTTCCATAGTGGCAATCTGCTGACGGCTTATGATGTTGAATGGACATTCAACCGCTTAAAAACCAGTGGTGACTTCAAGGCGATTTTTGAGCCATTCACGTCTGTTTCAGTGATTGATGACTACACATTCGACGTCAAAATGAGCCAACCCTACCCGCTTGTGTTGAACTCCTTGACTTATCTTTTCCCGATGGATCGAGCTTTTTACTCCGGTTTGACGGATGATGGACGTGACAAGGCGGAGATCGTCAAACATGGCAATAGCTTCTCTTCTCGCAACGCCTCTGGCACGGGGCCATTTATCGTTGCAGAGCGCGAACAAGGCGTGAAAAGCGTGTTCACGCGCTTTGATCGCTATTGGGATCAACACTCCAAAGGCAATGTTGAAGAAATTGTGCTGACGCCGATCAAAGAGGATTCAACGCGGCTGGCGGCTTTGCTGTCGGGTGCGGTTGATTTTATTGCACCTGTTGCCCCATCAAACCTCAAAAATGTTTCAGACCATCCGCAAACCAAACTCATCACTATGCCCGGCACACGTGCGATCACTTTTCAACTGAACATGGACCGAGTGCCCGCCTTCAAAGATATCCGAGTGCGGCAGGCAGTCGATTATGCGATTAACAATGCCGGAATTGTTGAGCGCATCATGCATGGATTTGCCACGGTTAGTGCGCAAATGAGTCCCGAAGGATATGTTGGACATATTCAAGGGCTTACGCCGCGCTATGACTTAGAGAAAGCAAAGGCATTGATGGCGGAAGCCGGATATGCGGATGGTTTTCAAGTCAGCATGTTGGCGCCGCACAATCGTTATGTGAATGATGAACGCATCGCGCAGGCGGTGGCGTTGATGCTGAGCAAAATCAATATTGAAGTTGATTTGCAAACCATTCCAAAGGCTCAATATTGGACCCAGTATGACGCGCGCGCCGCTGATATGATGATGATCGGCTGGCATTCAGACACCGAAGACAGCGCAAATTTCCACCAATTTTTGACAGCGTGTCCGAATGAAGAAACCGGGCAAGGTCGTTACAACTCATCAGGTTATTGTAACCCCGATGCGGACGAGTTGATGCAGCGCGCGAATAGTGAGATGGACGCGACCGTGCGAGCGGAGCTATTGCGCGATCTTGAACAGATTTTGTTCGATGATGCCGCTTTTATTCCGCTGCATTGGCAGAATTTAGCTTGGGGCGTGCGCAACGGCATTTTGGCGGAAGACATTGTGAATGCGCAAAATGCGCCCTATTTCGGCGACCTTGTGATGGAGGCTCAGTAATGCAATTTCACGACCATTTTCACTTGAGCTGCAACCGCGAGTTTTGTTTGAGATAAGATGATTATTTATTTGGCAAAAAGATTTATTCAGGCACTTCTTGTGCTCGCGGTGATCTCGCTGATCGGGTTTACCGTGCAGGATAATCTTGCTTTCCAACAAGGACACGATCTAGGCTCGGCTGCGGCGTATAATGTTGAAACTGATGCCGGTTTTTTGACCAAATATTTCCAGTTTGTGTCCGGTGCAATTCAGGGAGATTTGGGCACCAGCTCATTTTTCAAAGAGCCTGCACTGACGGTTATCCTGAAAAAGATGCCTGCGACTTTGGAACTGATTTTTGCGGCAGCAGTGCTTGTGGGCATTTTCTCAGTGCCGTTGGGCATTTTCACAGCACTCTATCCAAATCATACGATTAGTCGGCTGATTTTGAGTGTTTCTGTTTTGGGGCTGTCTGTTCCAGTATTTGTTACATCCATTCTGTTGATCTATCTGTTTTCGGTGACTTGGAACATTTTGCCCTCATTCGGCCGCGGTGATGTTGTGCCGATTGTCGGCTATTGGGAAACAAATTTCGCATCTTGGGATGGGCTGAAACATATTGTTTTGCCTGCATTTGCTTTGGCCTCAGTCATGCTGCCGCTTTTTGTGCGGTTGATCCGCGCTGAGATGCGGCAAGTGCTGAAAAGCGAGTATGTGAAATATGCCCGTGCACGTGGCCTATCGCCCTGGCGCATCTATTTTGTCCACGCATTGAAAAACACATTGCTACCAGTTGTAACCGTTGGTGGCGTGCAAATCGGCACATTGGTGGCCTATACAATTTTGGCAGAGACTGTGTTTCAGTGGCCGGGCATGGGCTTTATGTTTTTGGAAGCGGTGAACCGCGGCGACGCGCCGTTGATCGTTGCCTATCTGATGGTGGTCGGGGCGATTTTTGTGGTGCTGAACACCATTGTTGATGTGCTTTACAGTGCGATCAATCCGACTGTTAATTTTGCGAGGATGGCCGCATGAGCAACTCATATCTTTCGCCCTATTCACGCTTTTTTCAAAGCGATCTCACCATTGGATTGCGCCATCATCCTGTGGCTTTTGTTTCGCTGGTGATCTTTGCAATATTGTGCCTGCTGGCAGCGTTTGCACCGCTGCTTGCGCCATTTGATCCGTTTGACACGACCCAAATTGACATTCTGAACAGCGAGCGCCCGCCATTCTGGGCAGAAGGCGCTGAGCCCGCGTTCTTGTTTGGCACAGATGATCAGGGCCGCGATATGTGGTCGATCATGCTTTATGGGCTTCGGCTTTCGCTGATAATTGGGTTGGGTGCGGTGCTGGTGCAAACACTTATTGGCGTCAGCATTGGCCTGATCAGCGGATATGTGGGCGGCCGTGTGGATAGCTTGTTGATGCGCCTGGCGGATATTCAACTGTCCTTTTCGACACTTATGATTGCTATTGTGTTCCTCGCGCTAACCCAAGTTGTGGGTGGCCGTGCGTTTTTTGCGCAATATGCCCCTTTTCTTTTGATCGTGATCATCGGTTTGGCTGAGTGGCCGCAATATGCCCGCACGGTGCGGGCGACTGTTTTGGCGGAAAAGCAGAAAGAATATGTGGATGCGGCGCGCATTATGGGCTTTGGCCCCATGCGCATTATGGTGCGTCATATTTTGCCCAACTCTCTGGCATCGATCTTTGTGATTTCAACCATTCAAATCGCCAACGCCATTATTGCGGAGGCATCGCTCAGCTTTTTGGGGCTTGGCATGCCCATCGCCTACCCGTCACTTGGGTCGCTGATTGCAAGCGGATTTGACTATCTGTTTTCCGGCAGTTGGTGGATCACCACATTGCCCGCACTGCTGCTGGTGGTGCTGATTTTGGTGGTCAATTTGCTTGGTGATTGGCTGCGCGACAGCATCGCCCCGCAACATGTGCCGGAGGCTGGATAATGGCTTTGCTGTCCGTGCAAAATCTAAATGTAAAGTTTGGCGGGCCTTTTGGTGCGATTACTGCGGTGAACAATGTTTCATTTGAGCTGCAAAAGGGCGAGCGTCTCGGCATTGTTGGCGAGTCTGGCGCCGGCAAGTCCATCACTGGATTTGCCTTGATGAATTTGCTGAACTCCCCCGGGTTTATTGATCGCGGCAAGGTGATATTTGACGGACAAGATATGGTTCGCCTCAGCGAGCGGCAGTTGCGGAAAATTCGCGGCAATCGGATGGCGATGATCTTTCAAGATCCCCTCGTGACGCTCAATCCGGTACTCACCATCGGTCAGCAAATGGTTGAAACATTGATGGCGCATCGTCGATTGCGGCAGGATGAGGCCGAATTTATTGCCATTCAAAAATTGCGCGAAGTTTATATTTCTGCGCCTGAAATCCGACTTGGCCAATATCCGCATGAGCTTTCGGGTGGCATGCGGCAGCGTGTGATCATTGCTATCGCTTTGCTGCTTGATCCAGATCTGATCATCGCTGATGAACCAACAACGGCGCTAGATGTTACTACACAAGCCGATATTTTAGAGCTACTGCTCCATTTATGCATGGCCAACAATGTTGGCCTTATTCTCATCACGCATGATTTGGGCGTTGTGTGCCAACTCACAGAACGCGTGATGGTGATGTATGCGGGCGAAGTGGTGGAAACGGGAAAAACCCGCGAAGTGATCAATGACCCGCAGCATCCCTATACGCAGGGCCTAATTTCCGCATTGCCGCAACAAACGTTGCCCGGCACTCCGCTTAAGTCTATCGCGGGATATATGCCTTCTTTGCTGTCACTCCCTGAGGGTTGTCCCTTTCACCCACGCTGCGCCTATGCCTCACCAGAATGTACGCGCGAACGTCCGAGCCTTGTGCAATATCGCGACGCCTCAGTGGCCTGCCACGAAGTGAACCGCTTGCATCAAGAGACATTGGTGGAATAGCGCTATGAATGATGTGGTACAAAACCGCCCCTTGGTCGATGTCAAAAATCTACATATGCAGTTTGAGTTGCACCATCGTGGCCCTGGTTCGCTGGGTCTGCGTAGCCGAAAAAACTTTGTGCATGCGGTGAATGACGTTTCTTTCTCCATCGATCAGGGCGAAGCTTTTTGTTTGGTGGGGGAATCTGGCTGCGGCAAATCAACGATTGCACGGCTGATCACCGGGTTGGAGCGACCAACTTCGGGTGAAATTCACTTTGATGGTCAACGAGTTGATCAGCTTTCACGTGGTGAACAGCGCCCCTTGCGCAAGCGCATGCAAATGATTTTCCAGAACCCCTACGCATCGCTTAATCCGCGCATGACGGTCGATGAGGCCTTGGTTGAGCCTCTAAAGCACCACTTTCCAGATTATTCGCCGCAGGATATTCAACAGCGCAAGACGGACATTATGCGTTCGGTGGGGATTGATCAGACCTGGAGCGATCGTTACCCCGATGCTTTTTCAGGCGGTCAACGCCAACGCATCGCCATTGCGCGGGCGCTGACGGTTGATCCCGAGTTTATGATTGCAGATGAACCGATTTCTGCGCTTGATGCTTCGATACAGGCGCAAATTTTGAACCTTATGCTTGAAGCACGGGCAGAACGCAGCATAACATATTTATTTATTGCGCATGATTTGAATGTGGTGCAGCATTTTGCCACGCGTGTTGCGGTTTTATATTTGGGGTCTATTTGTGAGATATCCAGTACTCGTACTCTGTTTGAGCGCCCGAAACATCCTTACACAAGGGCACTTTTGTCTGCCATTCCGCAACTTAAAGACGACAAGCCAAAATATATTCGCCTGCGCGGTGAGCGGCCAACGCCGCTTGCGCCGCCAACTGGCTGCCCGTTTGAAGGCAGATGTCGTTTCGCAACCAATCGCTGCCGTCATGAGCGCCCTCGTCCCATGCGCCAACCCGATGGAAGCACAGTAGCGTGCCACGCAGTTGAAGAAGATCGTTTGGATGATTGATCACACATCAAGTTCAGGGATGGATTAGGGCTTTGGACCTCATTTGGCTCAGAGATTTTGAGGCACTTACCGTGCAGAAGAGTTTCTCGCGGGCAGCAGAGGTGCGCAATGTTAGCCAGCCTGCATTTTCACGGCGTATACGTGCGCTAGAAGATGAAGTTGGGGTGCAGCTAATTGACCGCCAAACACTGCCGCTTTCACTGACACCAGCTGGTCAGGTCTTTTTATCACAATCCAAAATCATTTTGGACACGTTTTCAGAGGCAATTGAGCGATGTCAAACCATTGATGCTGCGAATGAAAATCAAATTCGATTTGCAACAACTCAATCTCTATATTTGACCCATTACAAAGCCCATATTTCCCCGCTTGTGGATCAGGTCGGGCTTGATGTTGATCTGAATTCGTCTGCTTGGGAAGCGAGTAAGTTCGTGACCGCATTGCAGCAAAATTACTGCGACATCATCTTAACCTACTGGCATCCAGATATGGATTTTTTGGCGCCCCTTGAAGTCGCCCAGTGCGACTATATTACGTTGTCGACAGACCGATTATTGCCGGTCACCGGGGTGGAGAATAATGTCCCACTTTTTTGTTTCGAGAAGGGTCAAAACAGCTCTGTCCCGCTTCTCGGATATGGCAATACTTCCTCACTGCGTTCTGTTGTCGACAGCATCTTGGCGCGAGAGTTGCACCCGAAAAGTGTTTTTATCGTCAGCAAGAATGCGTTGGCAGTGTCAATTAAAGCTATGATTTTAAAAGGGTTTGGGTTTGGATGGTTACCCTTCGATCTCTGTAAAGAAGAGCTAGAAGGTGGAAAATTGCATCAAATGGGCGATGCACGTCTGACAGAGGAGCTCGAAATCCGATTGTATAAGAAAAAAGATAATGACAAACCTACGCTTCAGCGATTATGGCGCGAGATTGAGTGCCACGCTTAGCGCTGCGTGCACCAAGATTTGCCTCTGTTGCGCGGTGCCGTTTGGCTGGCAGTCGAAGAGATAGTTGGCGCGACGGGCTTTAGTCTGCAGCAAGTTCGTCAAAAATCTGAGCTGTAGCCTTTGCAAACTTTTGATCGAGTTCGGGCAGTAATTCCGTCCAATCATCGAACTTTTGCAGCTCTTTTTTGCCATCGCTAATCCCCCGCACCACAATCAGCGGGATATCAAATGCTTGGCAAACCCGTTTTACAGCAAAGCTTTCCATATCCACCATGTCCGCAGTTTGTTCGCTAAACTCTGCCCCCACGATCACTTTGCCGCCTGTAGATAGGCTTGCATGAGGCAAAAAATCAAACAAGGGGTCGAGCGGGAGTTCGGCAGGCAAATCAACAAATGGCGTTTTACCTTTGGTGAACCCAATGGCGGAAGCGTCCATATCGCGATAACTGACGGATGAAGCTTGATACACCTCCCCTTGTGCGAGCGTTGCTGAACCAGAGGACCCAATCAGGATTACAAAGTTTGGCCGCTCCGCACTTTCGCACAAAATGTGCATTGTGTTCATCGCCGCCTCGACAGGACCAACGCCAATTATGTGCGGTTGAATCAAGTTTTTGAGATGCTCGCCATATTCGATGGTTGTTGCCATTAAAGGCAAAATGCAGTGGCCATTGTTCAGTCGCTTAAGTTCAGCCATGGGTTCGCCCTCAATGAAATTGTAGATTTGTCAGAATTGTCCCGCTTTTGGGCGAGAATAAACAGAAAATACCGTCTTGTCGTATAGCATTTTGCGTGATTAGGGTGGGCCGAACTTTAACAGCAAATCAGTTGGGGTCATAACATATGTGGATTGCAATCCGAGCAGCCTGGCCGCTTTTTGTAGGCATGATCTTTTTGATGATCAGCAATGGCTTGCTTTCAACCATTTTGACCATTCGTGCGCAGGAAATCGGCTTTTCCGAAACCACGATTGGTTTGGTGCAATCTGGCTATCCCATTGGCTTTATTTTGAGCTGTTTCATCACCCCGATCATGATCAATCACTCTGGCCATGTGCGGGTTTTTGCGGCGCTCGTTTCGATTGCGTCCACATCAGCACTTATTCACCTGATCACCGACGATCCGATGAGCTGGGCGGCAATGCGTGTCCTTTCTGGATTTTGCTTTTCTGGCATCTATATCGTTGCGGAAAGCTGGTTGAACTCCTTGGCAGACAATAAGAACCGCGGGTCCCTGCTCTCGTCATACTTTGTGGTGCAAACGGCGGGCTATATGGTCGGCCAATTGATGATCGGTTTGTCTGCGCCAGGCGCGATTACATTGTTCATTTTTACCTCGGTACTGCTCTCTATCTCTCTGGTACCCATCTTGATTGCGGCGACGACGCAACCAAGTTTGGATGAGCCGCAACGGGTAACGCTGCGCGAACTTTTCAATATTTCGCCGATGGCGGTTATTGGCGGGTTTTTCATCGGGATTTCGAACGGCGGATTGGCCTTTGTGACGGCTATTTATGCACGCAATGTCGGCCTTAGCGTGCCGGTGACAGGCTATTTGCTGGCGGCGACGACGTTGGGCGGCTTGCTGTTCCAGTTTCCACTCGGCAAACTGTCCGACATCATTGACCGTCGTTTGGTGATTATTGTTGCCTCGCTCGTCAATGGGGTTGTGTGCTTTGTGATGGTCTATGTGGGTAGTCCACACCTTTATCCGTTTATCTTATTTGGTGGCTTTTTGATCATGGGTGGCTTCACCCTGCCCGTTTATTCGATTTGCATGGCGCACATGAATGATTATTTGAAGCCGCAGCAGATGGTTGCCGCGTCCAGTACTTTGGTTTTGGTGTTCTCAGCCGGCATGGTGATTGGACCAATTGGTGGCGCATTTGTTTTGGATCAATTTGGCGGTCCCGGCATGTATGTATTTTATGCATTGGTGGCTCTGATTATGGCTGCGACCGGTATTCAGCGTCTGGTGGCGAGCGATAAGCAAGGCGAAGCAGATGATAAGGATGCGATTATTCCGATCACGCCAACCATTACGCCAGAAGCGACGCAAATTCATGCGGATGATATGGCAGAGGCAAGCTAAGAACGCCCCTTGCTCGGCCAACGTTGCCACGACATGAAGATAAGTGCAGTGAGGAAAAACGGCAGCGCAAACAAGATATTGCTTGCGGGCCGTTCCCGGAAATAGACGATTTCAATAAAGGTGACCATCACCAGAAATCCAGTTTCGAAGCTGTAATTAAAGCGCTTTGGGCTGCTTAACCGAATGGCGTGGACGATCGCGATTTGGATTAGCCCAAAAAGCACGCCAATCCAAACGAGATGGAAGGACTCGGCGGGGCTTGGATTGACCCAGCCCTGCCCCGCACTGAACAGGCCGACAATTACTGCTAACAAAGAGGCATAAAACCCGAGGGCCGATGGCCACATTTGACGCCACCGTTGTTGAATCGGTTTGCTTTGTCTCGCGCCGAGAAGCGCGGCAAACAAGGCAAAGGCCAATAGAGTTAGCAGATTGCTGGGCACAATGGTTGCGCTTAACAAAAGCGGCAAAGCAAACATAAGGGTACCAAATCCGGCTAACTCGATGCCGAGACGCGCATATTCATCCATTTTTTGGGTGCGTCGACGATACCATTCAGCCAGGCGCAACGCACTGAGCATAAAAACAAGCAAGGCGGAGATGAGCAAGGAATTGGTGTTTAACACCAAAAGCAGCAGCCAGAAAGCAGCGCATACTCCAAGGCCCATTGAGATCTGTAATAAGGGCGCCTTGAGATAGAGACGATATGGGATATCGCCACGCAAGCCGAAATAGATGAGGCTGGGCAAAAATGAGTAGATGCCGAGGGAGAATATAATTTGGCCCGGCGGCACGTCTGCGCCGATAATTTTTGCTGACGTCAACAATGCTGCGGCGAGTGCGCCAGCAGCGAGTAGCAATATTTGTGCGAGGTTCATCGCTCCGCCTCATCCTCCTATCTAGAAGATTAGCGCGGTATGAATAGATTTGGCAAATATCAGTATCGGCCAAGGTGAGTTAGCGCGGCATGTTGCGACGGAAGCCTTCCTTAAACGCTACAATTGCAGCGCTACCGACAATAAAAGGCAGAGCAGCATAAAAGCTTAGGCTCGGGATATTGCCGAAAATGGTGACACCGATGACCACGGCCCAAATCAGCGATAGATATTCGTAAGGCGCTAGCTTGGATGCCTCGCCCAGTTGGAAGCTGGTGGTAACAAGAATATGGGCAAAACCGCCGAACAAGCCAGCACCGAGCAGCAGAATTTCTTGTTTGAAATCTGTTTCAGCCCAGCCGAAAGGCAAGGTGCATAAGCCGAAGATTGCGCAAGTGAGCGCGAAATAAAAGGCGATGGCGGCGGGATGTTCGGTTTTGGCAAGGTTACGGATTTGGATGATTGAGGCCGCGGTGAGAATGGCGGCCAAAACGCCAAGGCTCACGCCAATCAAATAGGATTCATTGTCGGTACGGCTGTTCATCAATTCGGGCACAACAAGCACACCTGTGCCGAACACACCGAGAATAACTGCAACCCAACGCACGGCTGGCACCACTTCTTTCAAGAAGATTTGTGCGAATATCACCACGAAGATGGGCGACAAATAGGTCAACATGGTGGATTCAGCGATGGTGAGATATGCCAAAGTGGCGAATGACGCGAACATGGCGCAGCAGCCGGTTAGGCAGCGGAACACATGTTTGATCGGATATTTCGTTTTCAAACCCTTGGGAAACTCGCCGCGAATCCACAAATAGCCAACCAGCGGGATGAGCGCATAGGCACTGCGGTAAAAAACGATTTGCCCTGTTGGGGCAGCATCGGACATGGCTTTAACGCAAGCGACCATCAGCGCAAATAAAATGCCTGATCCGACGCGCAAAATAATGGCTAGGCTATCTTGTGACATGATCTACCGGATTGGTTGGACCTTTACGATAGCCTAGCCTTCAAATTGCGCAATGATTCTTTTGAATGGTTGAGGCTAACCCTTCCACGCGTGGAATTGTGCAAGCAAGCCCTCGGTGGAACCATCGTGCTGGCTCGAGGCTTGTGCGTCTTTCACTTTAGGCAGAATGGCTTTGGCCAGCTGTTTGCCCAACTCTACGCCCCACTGATCGAAGCTATTTATGTTCCAAATCGCGCCTTGCACGAACACTTTGTGCTCATAAAGTGCAATCAGTTTGCCGAGCATTTTTGGTGTCATCTTGGTGTAGATCAAAGTGTTGGAGGGGCGATTGCCTTCAAACACTTTATGTGGGGTGAGCGCTTCGATTTTGGCGTCAGACAGGCCCTGCTCTTTCAACTCTGCAACAACTTGTTCGGCGCTCTTGCCGAGCATCAAGGCTTCAGATTGAGCGAAACAGTTGGCCACCAGCTTTTGATGATGTTCGGGCAGATTGTCGTGCGCTTGCGCAGCGACAAGGAAATCGACGGGAATGGTGTCGGTGCCCTGGTGGATTAATTGATAGAAGGCGTGCTGGCCGTTGGTGCCAGGTTCGCCCCATACGATTGGGCCAGTTTTGCGGGAGACTTTTTCGCCATTGAGCTGAACGGATTTGCCGTTGGATTCCATATCCTGCTGCTGCAAATAAGCGGCGAAGCGGTTCATGCGTTGATCATAGGGCAAAACGGCGTGGGTGGCATGGCCCCACACATTGCGATACCACACGCCTAACACCGCCATGATCACGGGCATATTTTCCGCAAGCGGTGCGGTGAGGAAATGCTGATCCATTTCATAGGCGCCAGCCAGAAACTCATCAAAATGGTCCGGGCCGATGGCCAGCATAACGGGCAAGCCGATAGCGGACCAGACGGAATAGCGACCGCCTACCCAATCCCAGAAGCCAAAGATGCGATCTTGGGCGATGCCAAAATCGGCGCAGGCGTCCAAATTTGTGGAGAGTGCTGCGAAATGGTCTTTAACCGCTTCATCACCCAGCGTGTCCACCAGCCATTTACGTGCGGTGTTGGCGTTGGTCATGGTTTCGTCGGTGGTGAAGGTTTTGGAGGCGACCAGAACGAGCGTGGTTTCGGGCTGAATTTGCGCCAGCGTGTCGGCGATATCTGCGCCATCGACGTTTGAGACGAAGTGTGGCGTGATGCCTGCGTCTATGTAGGGACGCAGCGCATTGCAGACCATTGCAGGGCCAAGGTCTGACCCGCCAATGCCGATATTGACAACATCGGTTATTTTCTGGCCCATAGCGCCTTTGATGTCGCCAGAGCGCACTGCATTGGCAAAAGCGCGCATATTGGCCAAGACCTCGCGTACATCAGGCATAACGTCTTTGCCGTCGACCATGACAGGCTGGTCACCCTGATAGCGCAGCGCCATATGCATAACGGCACGGTCTTCTGTGGAATTGATATGCTCGCCTGCCAACATGGCGTCACGCCGCGATTCAACATTGGCGGCTTTGGCGAGATCGATCAGGGCGTTAAACGCACTCTCATCGATTAGGTTTTTGGAATAATCAAGGGCGAGATCATCCAGCTTAAGGCTAAATTTGCTGAACCGTTCCGGATCAGATTTAAACATCTCCCGCATTTTGGCATCTGCCAAGCGGGTGTGATGATGGGAAAGCGCAGTAAAAGCTGAATCGATCTGGGACATGATCTTTCCTTTAATTATAGAGGTGGAATATCACCTTTCGCCCAACCTTCGCGGGTTTCGGCTGCGAAATCATCAAACCGATCCTCGGCAATTGCATCGCGCATACCTTGCATCAAAGTTTGATAATAAGCCAAATTGATCTGCGACAAAATCATTGCGCCCAGCATCTCGTTGGCACGGATAAGATGGTGCAAATAGGCCCGCTGATAGATCTGACAGTTGGGATTGGACGAGGTTTCATCCAAGGGACGTGCATCGTCTTTATGACGTGCATTTTTGAGGTTGATCACACCATATTTGGTGTAGGCATGACCGTGGCGTCCGGCGCGTGTAGGGTGCACGCAATCGAACATATCAATGCCGCGTTTGACCGCGCCGAGCAAATCGTCCGGCTTGCCCACGCCCATCAAATAGCGTGGCCGATCTTCAGGCAAAGCAGGTGTTGTGTAGTCCAAAACCTCAAACATGGTTTCCTGCGGTTCACCCACAGCAAGGCCACCGACAGCGTAGCCTTTGAAACCAATCTCGGTAAGCGCTTGCGCAGAGCGCAGGCGTAAATCTTCTTGGTCACCGCCTTGGACAATGCCAAACAGCGCTCGCCCCGGCTGGGTGCCAAACGCATTTTTGGACCGCTCGGCCCAACGAACTGACAGTTCCATGGCGCGCTGAATGTCTTCGCGGGTCGATGGCAAGGCCACACATTCATCGAGTTGCATTTGAATATCCGCGCCCAACAGAGTTTGGATTTCAATGGAGCGCTCTGGTGTGAGCATATGTTTGGAGCCATCAATATGGGATTTGAACGACACGCCGTGTTCGTCCAGCTTGCGCAATTTGGCCAAGCTCATGACCTGAAAGCCGCCAGAGTCTGTGAGGATGGGGCGAGACCAATTGGCAAATTTGTGCAGACCACCCAAGTGCGCCACGCGCTCCGCGCCGGGGCGCAACATCAAGTGATAGGTGTTGCCCAGAATAATGTCTGCGCCAAGTTCACGCACTTGATCAGGATACATGCCCTTCACCGTGGCGGCGGTGCCGACAGGCATAAAGGCAGGCGTGCGGATTTCGCCGCGCGGCGTTGAGATTTCGCCGAGGCGCGCGCCATTGCTTTTCGATTTCAGTTCAAAAGCAAAGTCTTGGGTCATTCTTAATCCTTGGCTGGCAGATCCGCGCGAAACAGCAAAGATGCATCGCCAAATGAATAGAAGCGATATTTGCTGTCGATCGCGTGTTTATAGGCCTTTTGCATGGTCTCAAAGCCTGAAAAGGCCGAAACCAGCATAAAAAGTGTCGATTTTGGCAAGTGGAAGTTGGTCATCAACACATCCACTGCATTAAATTGGTAGCCCGGTGTGATGAAAATATCTGTTTCACCACAGAATGGCTTTAGCTCGCCATCCATAGAGGCGCTTTCCAACAGGCGGAGACTGGTGGTGCCCACAGCTATCACACGTCCGCCCTTGGCTTTGGCCTCTTTGATGATGTCGATGGTCGATGAGGTAATTTCACCCCATTCTGCGTGCATTTTGTGGTCTTCAGTGTCGTCCACTTTGACGGGCAGAAACGTCCCTGCCCCCACATGTAGCGTGACTTCTTCAATCTTCACGCCTTTGGCGCGGATGGCTTCGAGCAAACTGTCCGTGAAATGCAAGCCAGCGGTGGGCGCAGCCACGGCACCATCGTGCTTGGCATAGATGGTTTGATAGTCGGTATCGTCCTGATCTTCATGATCACGCTTTGCACCGATATAGGGCGGCAGCGGCATGGCTCCGCGGGCTTTGATCGCCTCGTCCAGCTCGGCGCCCTTTTCGGCGAACTTGAGCTGCACTTCGCCCGCATCGGCTTTTTCCACCACTTCGGCACGCAACGGGTCTACGCCCTCGCGCAAAAACTCGACCTGATCGCCGATCGCCAGCTTTTTGGCCGGACGCGCAAAGGCGCGCCATTGTTGCGGATCGACACGTTTATGCAGATTGACGGAGATTTTCGCCACCGCCTCACCGCGCGTGCGGGTGCCGACAAGTTCAGCGGGCAACACTTTAGTGTTGTTGACCACCAACACATCATTTTCGGTTAGAAAATCAGTTAGTTCGGAGACCGAACGGTCCTGCAATTCTGTGGTCGGATTGACCACAAGCATACGTGCAGAATCACGTGGCACCGCAGGATGCAGTGCCACAAGATCGTCCGGCAATGTAAAGTCGAACTCGTCTACGCGCATAAAGGCTTACTGATCTGCAGCCACACGCATGGATACGATGCTATCTGGGTTGGCCACTGGCTCACCACGCTTCAACTGGTCAACTGCATCCATGCCGTCAATCACTTGGCCCCAAACAGTGTATTGGCCGTCAAGGAATGACTGATCGTCAAAGCAGATGAAGAATTGTGAGTTTGCTGAGTTCGGGTCCATTGTGCGGGCCATTGAACATGTGCCGCGCTTATGTGGTGTGTCGTTGAACTCTTGCGGCAAATCTGGCTTGTCTGAACCGCCGGTACCGGTGCCATTTGGGCAGCCAGCTTGGGCCATAAAGCCTTCAATCACACGGTGAAATACGATCCCGTCATAGAATTTTTCGCGTGCTAATTCTTTGATGCGCTCAACATGTTTTGGCGCAACTTGTGGCAACAATTCGATGGTCACGCTGCCTTTAGTAGTTTCCAAAAGCAATGTGTTTTCAGGATCTTTAATATCAACCATTTTGTTCTCCTCAACGCGCAGAAGGCGTTGTTCGGTCATTTTCATATGCGGCGGACAATAAATCCGCCGCTATTCGAGATGGGTTTTACTGGTCTTTCACACGAAATGAAACAATTTTATCTGGCTCCACGACCATCCCATTGCGATTTGGGTCACCTTTTTTGATTTGGTGAATATGTTCCATGCCGTCTGTGACATAGCCAAATACAGTGTATTGGCCATTCAAGAACTCGGCATCTTCAAAGGTGATGAAGAATTGTGAATTGGCAGAGTTGGGATTTTGGCTGCGCGCCATGCCCAACGTGCCGCACTGATAATTTGTGTCGGTGAATTCAGCAGGCAAATCATCATAGCTTGAGCCGCCCATACCTGTGCCGGTTGGGTCGCCCGTTTGGGCCATAAAGCCTTCGATCACGCGGTGGAACACCACATTGTCGTAAAAGCCTTCTTTGGCCAATGTTGTGATGCGCTCAACATGTTTCGGTGCCAAATCCGGGCGCAATTCAAACGCAACGGTGCCGGTTTTCAGTTCCATTTCCATGGCCACAGTTTCAACGCCTTCTGGCGCGGCAGGTGTTTCGCACGCAGCATAAGTTTTCGCTTCGCCAGAAGCCGCCTGTGCAGCGGGTGCTTTGGTTAATTCGTTGTAGGCGACAATGGCAAACAGGCCGACAAAGGCCGTGCCCAGCAAAGCAAAGGCTTTGGATTTCTTGTTGTTTTCGGTCATTTACTCTTCAATACATTTAGAACAGCGTTGGGAACAAAGGCAGTGATATCACCGCCCATTTGCGAGATTTGGCGCACCAATGTTGCGGAAATATGCCGAACATGTGGGCTAGATGGCACAAACACTGTTTGCAGGTCTGGTGCCATTTGCGCGTTCATACCTACCATTTGCATCTCATAATTATAATCAGTGGTATCGCGCAAGCCACGAATGATGATGTTTGCGTGCAAATTACGCGCAGCATGAATCATCAAGCCATCAAATTGAGCAATTTCAATGGTTACATCGTTTCGCTTGGCAATCGGTGTAATGGCTTGTTGCAGCAATGTTAGTCGTTCGTCGCCTGTTAGGATGGGTGATTTGCCATGATGCACGCCCACGCCAACGATTAGTCGATCCACCAAACGACAAGCGCGCTCGATGACATCAATATGTCCGTTGGTGATGGGATCGAACGATCCGGGATAAAAGCCTGTTCTTTTTTCCGCCATAAGTGCCTCAACTTTTTTGCTGCAGCGCCAACCAAGCGCCGCCAACGATTAGAAAGCCGCCGCTAAGTTTGTTCAACAAAGCAACGCGCTGTTTTGACAATAGGTTACGTGCCTTGCTGGCCGCAAGAGCATAACAGCTATCAATAGTGGCAAAAAAGGTCACAGTGATGAGCCCTAAGATCATGATTTGTGGCGCCACAGGCTGAGCTGTATTGATAAATTGTGGCAGAAATGCCCCGAGAAACAGCAAGGCTTTAGGATTCGCCATGGTGACGAGAAAACCTTGGACAACATATTCAATAAAACCACGCCGATCAGTTTGGTCAGATTCAAACTTTAGGCCAGATTTATTGCGCACCATCTTGATGCCCAAATAGACCAAATAGGCAGCACCAAGCATTTTAAGCCAAACAAAGGCGTTACCCATTATCGAAATGACGGCCTCTAGCCCCAATGCGACGATGCCGACCATAAGCAACACGGCGATTTGTGCGCCCAATATGGTGCCAAACCCGCCGCGCGCGCCGCGCGATAATGCGTTGGCCACGATGATGGTGACGGTTGGGCCTGGCACGATCGCCAAGAAGAAGCAGGCTGTAATAAAGGCCAGCAACATTGTGCCATCAAGCATAATATCCTCCCAAAGAAAAAGGCCGAGAAAATCTCGGCCTCTTATTATTATTCATTTTCTGGCTGGTCGCCACCGGAAGTTGGCGGTGGGGTGTCAGTGGTTTGTTCATCCCCTTCTTCACCGTCTTCATCGGGTTCAGGTTCAGAGATGCGTTCCACGGAGACGACTTTCTCATCTTTTGCTGTCGACAAGACTGTTACGCCCTGAGTTGCACGACCAGCGATGCGAATGCCATCAACTGGCACGCGTATCAATTTGCCGCCATTTGTCACCAGCATAATTTGATCGTCATTCTCAATTGGGAACGATGCAACAATTTGGCCATTACGTTCGCTCATGGCCATGGCTGTTATGCCTTTGCCGCCACGACCTGTCTTACGATATTCGTAAGATGAAGTTCGCTTGCCATACCCATTTTCAGAAATCGCAAGGATGAATTGCTCGGCAGCACTCATTTCAGCATAGCGCTCCGATGACATTTCAACGTCACCGACACTGAGTTCTTCATCCAGATCGACGCTTTCCTCGGCATCACCATCCATAAGGCGGCGCAGTTTCAGGTAGGCTGCGCGTTCTTCTGGCGATGCATCAAGGTGGCGAATGATAGACATGGCAATCACTTCGTCGCCATCCGCCAATCGGATACCGCGCACACCAACTGAATTACGGCTAGTAAACACGCGCACGTCATCAACAGAGAAGCGCATCGCTTGGCCAAGTGCAGTGGTGAGCAATACGTTATCGTCTGCCGAACAAGTTTCCACATCAACAATGCCGTCGCCATCTTCGAGTTTCATGGCGATTTTGCCGTTGCGGTTCACATTGATGAAGTCGGCCAATGAGTTACGACGTACCGTGCCGCGCTTCGTCGCGAACATAATGTCGAGATCCTGCCAAGTGTCCTCGTCTTCAGGCAATGGCATGATCGAGGTGATATATTCACCTTCTTGCAGCGGCAGCATATTGACCAAGGCCTTGCCGCGCGAGTTGGCAGCGCCAACTGGCAAACGCCAGACCTTCAGTTTGTAAACAATACCGCGGCTGGTGAAGAACAGTACTGGTGTGTGGGTATTTGCCACAAATAACCGTGCTACAAAATCTTCATCACGCGTTGCCATGCCTGAACGGCCCTTGCCGCCGCGACGCTGGGCGCGATAGGTGGAAAGCGGCACGCGTTTGATGTAACCACCGTGAGATACGGTCACAACCATATCTTCTCGTGCGATCAAATCTTCGTCGTCCACATCACCAACAGCATCGACAATTTCTGTGCGACGTTCGGTACCGTAACGGTCGCGCACTTCGAGCATTTCTTCGCGAATGATTTCGATCACGCGCTCTTTAGACCGCAAAATATCGAGATAGTCTTCGATTTCGGCGCCCAACTTATTCAATTCGTCGCCAATTTCATCGCGGCCAAGCGCTGTCAAACGTTGCAGGCGTAAATCGAGGATCGCTTTAACCTGCTCTTCTGACAGATAATATGTGCCATCTTCATTGACGGTGTGACGCGGGTCATCGATCAATTTGATCAATGCTTCCACATCATGTGCAGGCCATGCCCGCTCCAACAGGCGCGACCGTGCTGTTGCAGGATCTGGCGCTGTACGGATGAGTTGGATCACTTCATCCACGTTTGCAACAGCGATCACCAAGCCCACCAATACGTGCGCGCGATCGCGAGCCTTGTTGAGCAAGAATTTGGCGCGCCGTGTTACAACTTCCTCACGGAAATCAACAAAAGCGGTCAAAATATCGCGCAGGCTCATTTGTTCCGGCTTGCCACCATTCAAGGCAACGAAGTTACAGCCAAATGAGGATTGCAGAGGCGAGTATTTGTAAAGCTGATTCAACACAATGTCGGCAACCGCATCGCGTTTCAATTCAATCACAACGCGCATACCTTCACGGTCTGACTCGTCGCGAATGTCCGAAATACCTTCAATCCGCTTATCGCGCACAAGCTCCGCGATCTTTTCGATCATGGATGCTTTGTTCACCTGATAAGGAATTTCGGTGATGATCAGCGCTTCACGATCCTTGCGGATTTCTTCAACGCCAACTTTACCGCGCATCAAAACAGAGCCACGGCCCGTTTCATATGCCGAACGAATGCCGGAGCGACCAAGGATGATGCCCGCAGTCGGGAAATCTGGCCCTGGCATAATTTCCATCAATTCTTCGGTTGTGATGTCTGCATTGTCCATCAAGGCAATGGCTGCATTGATCACTTCGATCAAGTTGTGGCTTGGAATATTGGTGGCCATGCCAACGGCAATGCCGCCTGAACCGTTGACCAAAAGGTTCGGGAAACGTGCCGGCAAAATAGTCGGCTCGCTCTCAGTATTATCGTAGTTATCGCGGAAATCGACTGTGTCGCGGTCAATGTCTTCCAAAAGCGCTGTGGACACACGTTCCATACGCACTTCTGTATAACGCATTGCGGCGGGCATATCCCCATCAATCGAGCCGAAGTTGCCCTGACCATCAATCAAGGGCAAGCGCATTGAGAATTCCTGCGCCATCCGCACAAGCGCGTGATAAACCGCTGTATCGCCGTGCGGGTGGTATTTACCGATTACATCACCAACAACACGTGCTGACTTACGATATTGCTTGTTCCACTCATACCCATTTTCATGCATCGAATACAGAATTCGACGGTGCACGGGCTTCAATCCATCGCGCACATCTGGCAGCGCACGGCTCACAATCACGCTCATGGCATAATCGAGATAAGAGCGGCGCATCTCATCAGTTACAGAGATCAAAGAGATATCTGAATTGGGTTCATTTTCAGGTGTTTGATCGTTGGGCGTATCAGTCACGGCTGTTCTTATTGCTGTTGCGTGTGCGTTAACCCACTTTTCTTAAGTGATTCCGCAAGGAAAGGCCATTGAGATTG
The DNA here is from genome assembly GCF_049801075.1 of Maritalea sp. S77. Classification (NCBI taxonomy): domain Bacteria; kingdom Pseudomonadati; phylum Pseudomonadota; class Alphaproteobacteria; order Hyphomicrobiales; family Devosiaceae; genus Maritalea; species Maritalea sp. S77. The sequence continues at coordinate 374,199 of NZ_JBNAGG010000001.1, forward strand.
CGCGATTGTTCACATGTCAACGCTGGTTTTGGGCGTTTTTCCCGGCGAATTTAACTCAAACTTGGCAATATCGTGGCAATTTAATTCAGAATCTGCTTAATTCTTCGCGAAATCCAAAAAAGTATGCGTTGTGGCCCGCGGCCCAAGCTGCAGACCAATATCGGAGCGTTTTACATTGTCTATCGGTTTCGGCCTCGAACGTATCGGCCTTCTTACGCTTAAATATCCCAAAATCGTCACCGCAATTCTCGTCGCATTCACCCTGCTTTGCTTGGCACAGGTGCCGCGCATCACCATCGATGGCGATTTGTTGCGGCTCTATAAGAACTCCGGTGAGTATTACGACACTTATGTAGAATTGGGCGAACGGTTCGGCACATTTGAAAATGATGCTTATATTTTGGTCAAATCAGATCAGCTGACTGATCCAGAAGTCATTGAGACCATGCGCGAGCTCGCGTTGGAGTTGGAACTCAACAGTTTCGCCAGTGGCACGCTTTCACCATTCTCGTTGCGCAAGCCCGCAGAAGAAGACGGGATAACACGACCTGCAGTGCCAGAAAATATGGCGAACGCCGAAGAAGTAGCGGCCGCACTCAATGATTTGCGCCAAAACGATCCGATGATGCGAAACCTCATTGTCGAGGATTTGACGGGGTTCGTGATGCTAATGTTCCCAAACCCAGACATGTTAAAGGGAGACGGCGAAACGCGCATGATTTCCGAGTTGCGTGAGATGATCGCCTTTTATGACGATCCGCGTTATCAGATAGAGTTGACTGGTCCGCCGATATGGAAGTCTGAGCTGTTGAATGCTAGTAAGTCTGACCAAGTCAAATTTACCGCCGCTGGCATTATATTAGGCTTTTTGACTGCATTCCTCGCCTTTAGAACCTTCTGGGGCGCTGTTTTGGCAACCCTGGCGCCATTTGTTTCAGTCTTGTGGGTCGTGGGCAGTGTGGTGCTGATATTTGGCTCCTTCACCTTCCTCACCAACATCTTGACGGCTTTGGTGCTGGTGATCGCCTTTGCGGAGAGTATGTTCTTCTGTTTCCATTGGCTGCGATTATCGCGCGAAGGCATGGAACATGAAGAAGCGATCCGCGAAACTATCATTCGGGTTAGCCCCGCTTGTGCGCTGACGTCTATTACGACTGTTGTTGCCTTCCTTTCACTCAGCATCGCGCCGGGCCAAGGCATCTTTGAGTTTGCCATCACCGGCGCGCTGGCAATCCCTATGGCATTTTTGGCCCTTGTCACCTTCTTGCCGCTGGCGCTGCGTGCGGCGACCCGCTTAGGCTATAGGCCGAAGCAAGCTCCAAGCGTTGCGCTGACCGCAATTATCCCACCGCTTGCAAAATTGGCCCAAGGCTATTCTAAGCCTGTGGCGATTGCTGGGGTGTTGGCATTCTTGTTTATGCTTTACCCGCATTTCCAGTTGCAGCCGAGTTTCTCGTTCCAACAGTTTTTGCCGAAGGGCTCCGAGGCCTTGGATACATCTGAACAGATTGACCAAGGCGTGGGCGGCGTTGCTCCGCTTTATGTGTCGATCCCGCTTCTCGACAATAATCCGCAAATCACAGACGATGATTTCGCCCGGGTCGAAACTGTACATGCCATTTTGGAAGATATTTTCGGCAAAGGGAAAGTGATTTCCGGTGCCAGCTTCAACCATTATAGTGAAGCAGGATTTTCTCGCGATCAGATTTTCGATGCGGTTGGTCCGTTTATGAAGCGTCGGTTTATCACCGATGAAGGCGATTTGGCGATGGCTACTGCCTTTATGCCGACGCAGCTTGCGTCAAAAGAAGTGCGTGAGCTGGTGGAACAAACTGACGCTGCGCTGAAGGATGCAGGCCTTAGCGATACCTCTATCTCTGGTTTCCGCGTGCTTTCTGCCTATGAGAGCGTTGATATGATTCAGCGGCTTCAAGATGGCTTGACGATTGCGGTGATCATTTCGATTTTCATTATCGGCATCGCCTTCCGCTCTTGGCGCGTTGCGCTGATTTGCACCATTCCAAACTTTGCGCCAATTTTGGGCACGGAACTGTATCTCTGGGTATCCGGTGCAGGGTTGCAACTAACGACCGTCATCTCATTGACGATTGCCTTTGGTATTGCCGTAGATGATACGATTCACTTTATGAATCACTATGTTCGAGCGCGGAATCAAAACTACGGACATAAGGAAGCTGTGATGCGGACTTTGGAACGTGTTGGGCCCGCTCTAATTGCAACGACGTTGATCCTTTGCGCAGGTACAACCGTTGTTATATTCTCTGTGTTGCCGCAGGTTGCCCTATTTGGGGCGCTATGCGTGCTTACTCTTTTCTTGGCATTGCTGGGCGATTTGATTATTTTGCCTTCATTGCTCATCGCCGGGGGGCGATTGTTTAGATCCTTTGGAGGACAACCAAAATGAAATTGAAGCATTTCGCGAATGCCATCAAAGCACTTCTGCTGGGCGCTGTTTTGGCCAGTGGTTTCTCAACACCCAGCTTTGCAGGCAAGGCCGATGTGGAACTCTTGAAAAGCTATGTCGGCAATTGGCGTGGGCGCGGCGAAGCCACCCTCGCCTCAACAGGCGACGATGAAACTGTTTTGTGTAAAATGGATTTCTCAGACTCTGGCCCTGACCGAATCGGACTTCGCGGACGTTGTTCTCTTGCAGGAACAACACTCTCCATGCGCGGCACCGTTGCTTATGTCGAACAAAATCGTCGATTTGAGGCCGTAATGTCTTCCAATACGAGTTTCCAGGGCGTGGCCATTGGGCGCCGTTCAGGCAAAAACTTGAATTTCTCATTGTTGAATGTGAAAGCCGAAAACGATGATGCCTATGACATCAAAGTTGGCTTGCAACTTCGCAATGGCGAGATTTTTGTGAAGTTCGATATTTTGCACAAAGCGAGCGGCGGCAAATCAACTGCACGCATTCCATTCACTAAAAGCTAGTCGCTTTGAGAATGTAGACAAACAAAAGGCCGCTTCAAAGAGCGGCCTTTTTTGATGGGCTGTTTCGTTCGGCTTAGAACGGGATGTCATCATCCATATCACCAACATCAAATGCAGGTGCGTTTGCTTGTGGACGACCACCGCCGCCTTGATTGTTGTTACCGTAGGAGCCGCCGCCACCTTGGCCACCACCTGCACCTGCATTGTCACCGCGGCCACCCAGCATGGTGAGCGTTGCGTTGAAGCCTTGCAGCACTACTTCTGTAGAATAGCGATCATTGCCATCCTGATCTTGCCACTTACGTGTTTGCAATTGGCCTTCTACGTAAACAGTAGAACCCTTGCGCAAATACTGCTCTGCAACGCGGCAAAGACCTTCGCTGAAGATAACCACGCGATGCCATTCTGTCCGCTCGCGCTGTTCACCTGAGTTTTTATCGCGCCAACGCTCTGATGTGGCAATGCGCAGATTAACAATCGGGCGACCATCATTAGTGCTGCGCACTTCTGGGTCAGCACCAAGATTACCAACCAAAATTACCTTATTTACACTGCCTGCCATCGTATCTTCCCTTTCAGGCGTCATATTGAAAATAATTCAATATGTGCATCCAATTTCATATGATTATCGTAGAGTTTATGCACACAACACGCCAACAGATTGAAGGCGTGTTTATCACTCATCCACAATCCACTTGACGATCACCCATTTGTTCTATTTATGTTCTACATAAAAATCAGCAAAGTCAACTCTTGTGATTCATTTTTAAGCGCCCTAGGTTGTGCTTCGCAATTCAGTTTGACCGGTTCATACGGCAGGAACAGCAGGATTTATTAATGTCGAAATCAGCTCATCAAAATCGCGAAATTATCATTCGTGGCGCTAAAGAACACAATCTAAAATCGATTGATGTTACTCTCCCGCGTGACGAATTGATTGTGATGACGGGGCTTTCCGGCTCTGGCAAATCTTCGCTCGCGTTTGATACAATCTACGCCGAAGGCCAGCGTCGTTACGTGGAGAGCTTGTCTGCCTATGCGCGTCAGTTCCTTGAAATGATGCAAAAGCCCGATGTTGAGCAGATTGACGGCCTGTCGCCTGCGATTTCCATCGAGCAGAAAACTACGTCAAAAAATCCGCGCTCCACTGTTGGTACGGTTACCGAAATTTATGATTATTTGCGGTTGCTGTTCGCGCGCGTCGGTGTGCCCTATTCACCTGCAACCGGTTTGCCAATTGAAAGCCAAACCGTGACACAGATGGTCGATAAGATTTTGGCACTAGATGAAGGCACGCGGCTTTACCTGCTGGCGCCGATCGTGCGTGGCCGGAAAGGTGAATATAAAAAGGAACTGGCCGCGCTGATGAAACGTGGTTTCCAGCGTGTTCGCATTGATGGTGAATTTTATGAAATCCCCGATGCCCCTGCGCTCGACAAAAAATTTAAGCACAATATTGATGTGGTTGTGGACCGCATTGTGGTGTCTGCGGATATGCAGGCGCGCCTAGCCGAAAGCTTCGAAACTGCATTGCAGCTTGCCGAAGGCATCGCCATTGCTGAGATTGTCGCCAGCGAGGGCGAAAATGAGCAAATGGTTTTTTCCGAAAAATTTGCTTGCCCAGTTTCCGGCTTCACCATTGCTGAAATTGAGCCGCGGCTATTTTCCTTTAACAACCCGTTCGGTGCTTGCCCAAAATGTGATGGCTTGGGCGCTGAAGCGAAAGTTAGCGAAGATCTGGTGGTGCCGGACGAGTCGCTTAGCTTGAAGAAGGGCGCGATTGCACCTTGGTCACGCACCTCAGCCCCCTACTACGCGCAAACGCTTCAGGCGGTTTGCAAATCCTATGGCGCCAGCATGGACACACCTTGGGAAGATTTGGCACAGGACGTTCGCCAAGCAATTTTGCATGGCACGGGCGGCAAGAAAATTGAATTCATTTATGATGACGGCTTGCGCTCTTACAAAACGCAAAAAGCGTTTGAAGGCGTTGTGGGCAATCTTACCCGTCGTTATCGCGAGACAGAAAGCGCTGGGATGCGCGAAGAGATCGAAAAATATATGTCGTCCGCGCCATGTGACTCCTGCGGTGGCTATCGGCTTAAGCCGGAGGCATTGGCAGTTAAGATTGATGGTAAACACATTGGCGAAGTTTCGCAAAAATCAATTCGCGACGCCCATATTTGGTTTGAGACAATTTCAGATAAACTGACATCGACCCAGAAGGAGATTGGTGAGCGTATCTTGAAAGAAATTCGTGACCGCCTCACCTTCTTGGTTGATGTGGGTTTGGATTATCTCAGCTTGTCGCGCAATTCCGGCACCCTGTCTGGCGGTGAAAGCCAGCGTATTCGACTGGCTTCGCAGATTGGCTCTGGCCTAACGGGTGTTCTTTACGTGTTGGACGAGCCATCAATCGGGCTTCACCAGCGCGATAATGCGCGATTGCTTGAAACATTGCGCCGACTGCGCGATTTAGGCAACACGGTGATCGTGGTGGAGCATGATGAAGATGCAATTTTGACGGCAGACCATGTTGTTGACATTGGCCCCGGCGCAGGCGTGCATGGCGGCGAAATTGTTGCAGAGGGTAAGCCCAAAGATATTCTCAATCATAAGACCAGCCTCACGGGCCAATATCTGTCCGGAAAGATGGGCGTGAAGGTACCTGCGGAGCGTCGGCCGATTTCTGACACACGCAAAATCTCGGTTACCGGTGCCACTGGCAACAATTTGAAGAATGTTGATGTGGATATTCCACTTGGCTGCTTTGTGGCCGTTACGGGCGTTTCAGGCGGCGGTAAGTCCACATTGATTCTCGACACTATGTATGCGGGCATTGCACGCAAATTGAATGGTGCGCGCTTGATGCCTGCGCCGCACGATCAATTGCTGGGCCTCGAGTTTTTGGACAAGGTTATTGATATTGACCAAAGCCCAATTGGCCGGACGCCCCGTTCTAACCCAGCGACCTACACTGGTGCCTTCACACCAATCCGCGAATGGTTTGCGGGATTGCCGGAAGCGAAAGCACGTGGCTATGCGCCTGGGCGCTTTTCATTCAATGTGAAAGGTGGACGATGTGAAGCCTGCCAAGGCGATGGTGTGATTAAGATCGAAATGCACTTCTTGCCTGACGTTTATGTGACTTGTGATGTTTGCGAGGGCAAACGGTACAATCGTGAAACGTTGGAAGTTCAATTCAAGGGCAAATCCATCTCGGACGTGTTGGAAATGACAGTGGATGAAGGTGTTGATTTCTTCTCTGCTGTGCCTGCCATCCGCGACAAAATGATTACCCTGCAACGGGTTGGTCTTGGTTATGTGAAAATTGGCCAGCAAGCCACAACATTGTCGGGCGGCGAAGCACAACGGGTGAAGCTCTCTAAGGAGTTATCAAAACGCGCGACTGGGCGCACACTTTATGTGTTGGATGAACCAACGACAGGTTTGCATTTCCATGATGTGGCGAAACTGCTTGAAGTGCTGCATGAGCTTGTGGATCAGGGCAATACCGTTGTGGTGATCGAACACAATCTGGAAGTTGTTAAAACGGCAGATTGGGTGATCGATCTTGGTCCCGAAGGCGGCGACGGCGGTGGTGAAGTGGTTGCGGAGGGCCCGCCAGAGGTCATCACCGACGAAGAACGCTCACATACCGGGCATTTTTTGAAGGAATTGTTGGCGCGGCGCCCTTCTGCACAGGATGCAGCTGAATAGGCAAAGCGAAAGACCTGACTTTAGCAGGTCTCTATGACAGTTTTACCATGCCGACATGCGGTTCACACATATCTGGACCGCATGTTTTGCGTTTTGGCGACTGCCGCGAAGCGGGTAGAATTGGATGTATTTAAAGCCATTTCGCCAAGGATTGTGCCATGCCTCGCACGCTAATGACCTCTATCAAAGACCTTCTACACATCCGTCAAACCCTATTAGAGCTGGATTGCAGCGTTACAGCGGAAAATGATCACCTCGGATTGTTTAAGCCTGAAATTCAAATTGATACAGGCAATCGCTCACAAAGAACCACTTCTTAACCAGCATTGCAAAATACGCATAGGCGCGTTGCAAAAATACCGTCTACTCATGCGCAAAGAGCAGGACTATATACAGGTCAACAAACGGAACACACCACTGCAAACCAAGGAGATGAGCAATGGATTTTGGTAAAACTTTTCGCCGCTGGGCTTCATACCGCAAAACTGTTCGTGAACTGAGCGTTCTTGATGATCGTGAATTGAACGATTTGGGCATTACACGCGGTGACATTCAGCCTTTGGCTCGTGAGCATGCAGAACGCATCTAATGCGTTAAGCACACTCCAAGACCTCCCAAATCTTTAAGCACCCGCGACTTTCGCGGGTGTTTTTTTGTGCGTAAATTTTGTTGCGTTAATCCCCTATTCCTTGCTAACTGGCCACATGACAGATCAATCAAAAATTTTGCATATTGTAGGCGGCGGGCTTGCCGGTTCTGAAGCGGCTTGGCAAGCAGCAGAACTTGGTGTTCAAGTCGTGTTGCATGAAATGCGCCCCGTGCGTGAAACCGATGCTCACCAAACCGATGGTTTGGCCGAGCTGGTTTGTTCAAACTCTTTTCGCTCTGATGATTACGAAAACAATGCGGTGGGATTGCTGCACGAAGAGATGCGCCGATGCAATTCGGTGATTATGGCTGCAGCTGATAAGGCAAAACTGCCTGCTGGCGGCGCACTTGCGGTTGACCGGGATGTTTTTTCGGAAGATGTGACGGCACGGCTTGAAGCACATCAAAACATTACCATTGAGCGCGGCGAAGTGGATGGCTTGCCACCGAAAGAGTGGCAACATGTGATTATTGCTACTGGCCCGCTGACATCTGAGGCGCTGGCCCATGGCATTCAATCGCTTACTGGTGAAGATTCGCTGTCGTTTTTTGACGCTATTGCGCCAATTATCCATAAGGAAAGCATCAATTTTGATGTTGTTTGGGCGCAATCTCGTTATGACAAGGCCGGGCCTGGCGGCACGGGCGCCGACTATCTCAACTGCCCGATGGATGAAGAGCAATATAACGCGTTTATCGATGCGCTTTTGGCAGGTGATAAAACTGAATTCAAAGAGTGGGAGAATGTTCCCTATTTTGATGGCTGCTTGCCGATCGAAGTGATGGCGGAACGTGGCCGAGAAACACTTCGCTTTGGCCCTATGAAGCCAGTTGGCTTGACCAATCCCAACAATCCCGAAGTTAAGCCACACGCCATTGTGCAATTGCGACAAGACAATGCGTTGGGCACGCTGTGGAATATGGTGGGGTTTCAAACCAAATTGAAATATGGCGTGCAAGCGGAAATCTTCCGCATGATCCCCGGATTGGAAGATGCTAAGTTTGCACGGCTTGGTGGGTTGCACCGCAACACATTTTTGAACTCGCCTGCCCTGCTGGATGGTCAAATGCGCTTGAAGGCTGATCCTCGGATGCGTTTCGCTGGACAAGTGACTGGCGTTGAGGGCTATGTCGAAAGCGCTGGGCTTGGCCTTGTTGTTGGCCGTTTGGCAGCCAATGAGATTTTGGGCAACCAACTCGATGCACCACCGAAGACCACTGCGCTCGGCGCGTTGGTGAACCACATCACTGGTGGCCATTTGGCAGACGAAACGAATGGAATAAAAAGCTTCCAGCCCATGAACGTTAATTTCGGTCTATTTCCGCCCATTGAGGTGACCAAGCCTGAAGGTGTGAAGCGTTGGCGCGGCCCTGACCGGGGCAAAGCAAAAAAGCGGGCGACCTCTGCCCGTGCGCTCGAGCATTTGGAACAGTGGCGCTAATTAGCGTCGCTGCCCGTTTTTGCAAATAGATAGAAATTCAGGCGCGTCACGCGGAACGAGTCATCCGGTTCACGCTCGAGGTTGGCTTCATCCACATATAAAATATATGTTTTGCCCTCCATCGCGATCTCGATGCTCCTTTCGCGCAATTTGGTGACGGCCAAATTTTGCGCAGCAATCCATGGCTTGAGATCTAATGAGTGGACCAAAAGATTCCCCTGCTCAACCTGTAAATTATTGTTTTTTAGGCTGAAACTATAGCCGCCAGCGCTTTGACCACAACACGGCACCTGAACATGCCCATAAAAGGCAAGTGCCCCTGACAGATTGATTGGGCTGCTATCATCGAGGCGGAGAAAATCGTTACGCGTGCCCAAGTCTGGAATAAGGTTAGGCAGATCAAGTGTTTCTGCCAGTTTCTCACGCGACACTTCGCCCTCGATCTCGACACCTTTTGATTGCAGATTTTGGGTGAGCAACGTACGGCCGCTACCAGATTTAAGAAGATAGTTTGCGGCTCCGTTTATTCTTTGTGCAACCGCTTTGTCTTGTGATTCTTTCCAAATTTCTAAATTTTGCTCAAAACGGGATAGCTGGTTAAGTTGTGACCAATTTTCCATATTGAACGGACCAAAGGAAATGGGCAGCAACAGGATTGCAGCGAGGGCGGGCAATAGACGAATATCCAGCCGATTGATCACGCCCAATGCGATAATAATGATTGTCCAAGCTGTTCCTGCGCCTAGCAAAATCCGCTCTGGCGTTAGCCCATAATGGGAGATGCGGATATAGATCGCAAAGGTAAGCATGATGACAGGAATCACCGCAAAGAGCGGCCAAAGGCGCAGATAGCGGGCGACAAGGGGTTTCTTGCGCATAAAGTGCGGAAATAGCAGAAAATGATTTAGTCCTGCCACGGCGATGAAGCCAATGACCATCCACCCGACCGTACCCTCCGGGTATGATTGCTGGACAAGAATCTGGACTGCGTAAGCGATCAAGATCAGCGTATATAGTGCGAGGAATGGCGCAAATATATAAAGGCCGAGAAAGCCCACCGCCCCTGACAAAAAGTCTGGATTTTCCATATCTTGGGCTCGATAGTCTTCCAACTCCGGGATGGTGACCAACCAATAGATCGGTGCAAACAGAAGACCAGCCAAGGGCACAAGGAAACGATAGATCAGCTTGTCGATTTCAAATCCGAACAGAATGGCCACTGAGCGCTCGATGAACATCAAGCCGAACAAAATCACCAAAAATGCCAGGCCCGCGATCATTGCAGACACGATGGAACGATGGTTCATCCACCAAAATAGTTCTTGCTGCTGTTGCGCTCTGGCCTCGGCTTTGGGCGCCAAAGTGGGTGAAATTGATGTAAGTAGAATCAAGAGCGGCACCCACATAATTGGCAAGCCGATGATTTTGTTCGAGCCAAAGATGGTGATGCCAATAAGGACCAAGCCAACGATATCGAGCGTCCACGAAACTGTTCGCTTGATTACGCCGCTTTCGACCATGAGCTGCGTGGCCACAGCCAAAAGAGCTGCCAGTGAAAATGTTGCGAAAGATTTGCCGAGAAAGCTACCGCCAGATGCATCTGGCGCGTTTAGTTCGACCAAATACAGCGCGGCTGCCACGATGACAAAGCAAATGGAAACGGGGAAACGCTGCGCGGTGCGGCTTAGTTCGGGCCCCAAACGATTTCGCCATTTTTCAAAGGCGCTTTGCTCAACCGTTTCGACCATCTGAACGCTCCTACTTGCGCAAACCCCAACCAATTAGTTTGAGTATTTTGCGCCAATCCGACATTTTTGCGGCATGCCAATCGCCCTTTTCCAGAGCTTTTTGCATATTGGTCAAATCACTCTCGACAAATGGCCAAAGTGCAAAGGCAGATTTCGCAGCCCCGGGACAAGTTCCCATCGCCTTCCTCGCCTTATCTAGATGCGCACGAGCATCTTCGGCGCACGAGTTAAGCGCTTGTACAATTTTATCTTTTTCCGTGCCAGCGAAGATGTCAGTGTCCTTCAATCCAAAGGCCTCGAACACATTTAGGGGCAAGAAAACTTGGGCGCGACGGCGATCATGCTCAAAGCTGTAAAGTGCACGCGTGTATGTTTGGGCAACGCCCAAATGGCCTGATGCATCGTTAAACTGTTCTGGCTCTTCACTCTCAGTGGCGCAAATCTGGGCAGCATATTGAAAAACAATCGAGCTTACCTCACCCGCATAACCTTCAAACTGGTTTTGGTTTGGCATCGGATCTTGATACAAATCGAATCGCCGCGCCGCGACCATGCGCAAAAGGGGCACTTTGGACAGTTGACGGGTTTCGATGGTTTCAAACAAAGCCTTTGCCAAAGGATTGCTTTCAACATCACCGTGCGTTTCACCATCGAGAGCATCATGCCAAAATTGAAGGCGAATCTCGCCGGGCATCGGTTCGCTTATGCGATGGCGCACCGCAGCCAATTCTGCAGCAAAAGCAAACAGCGTTTGCACCGACATTCGAGCCTGTTGTGGCAAAACCAAACTGGCCAAATAGGCATCCCGATCAAGCTCACGTAGCTGAGCCGAGATGATTGCGGCTTGATCACCCTTTTCTTGGGATTGCGTCATTTGCCACGCTCAACTGCCAAAAAAGCTGCCGCGACTGCGCGTTTTTCACCCAATAGAACATTATATGTGCGGGCTGCTGCGCCAGTGCTCATCGGTTCGGTAATGATGTTCAAATCACGACCGGCTTGTTTGATTGGTTTTTCAAGCATCAGTAGCTGATCGCCTGTGCCAACAAAAAGCACATCAATTTGGTCCGCTTCGGCCCAAACCTTCTCCAAACTTGCATGGGTAATTTGGGCGGCACTCGTGACATCCCACTCGTGCATACCTGAAGGCAGACACAATAGTGAGCCTTTGTGAGACATTTCGCCAAAGCGGAAGCCCCCATTGCCATAGGCGTCAATGGGGACCTGATATTTGAGAAAGCCTTTGTCCGCTTGCGTGGTCAACTCTAAACCGACGCCCCGTCTGCGCGGCGCTCTTCTTTTTTCGCTGCTTCTTTACGTTGTGTCAGGTTGAAGTTGATCAACAATGGTGACGCAATAAAGATGGTTGAATAGGTACCAACCAGCACGCCCCAAGCCATCGCAATGGTGAAGCTGCGGATCACCTCGCCGCCGAAGATGACCAATGCGCCCAATGCAAGCAAAGTGGTGATCGATGTCAGGATCGTACGGGATAGTGTTTGGTTGACCGACATATTCAGCAGCTCGGGAATGCTCATCTTGCGATATTTGCGCAAGTTCTCGCGCACCCGGTCGTAAATCACCACCGTATCGTTGAGCGAGTAGCCCACAATGGTCAAAATCGCCGCAATAGAGGCCAGATTAAACTCAAGCCCGGTGATTGCGAACAAGCCAATGGTGAGCAAAACGTCGTGCACCAACGCTGCAACAGCGCCGACAGCAAACTGCCATTCAAATCGCATCCAGATATAGCCCAACACGGCAATAATGGCAGCTACAACGGCCAGAGTGCCAGTTTGTGCGAGTTCACCAGATACGGTTGGACCGACAACCTCTGAGCGGCGACGGTCGTAACCAACAGCCTCAACCGCATCGATCACTTTCGTGACGGCTTCTTGCTGGGCAACGTCTCCACCTGGCTGTGTTTCAACGCGGATAAGCACGTCTTTTTCACTGCCAAATTCTTGAACTTGCACGTCACCTAAATCTAGCGCACCAACGATTTCACGCAATTGCGCAATATCAGCTGGTCCCTCAATGGATTGAACTTCAATCGCTGAGCCACCTTTAAAGTCGATGCCGAGATTGAGTCCCTTTGCCCCAAACAAAGACAGTGAGCCAACGATCAAGACTGCAGAGAAAATATAGGCAAGCTTGCGGAAGTTCATGAACTCCAAATTGAAGTCTTCCGGCCAAAATTTCAGAAGCGCGATTTTGAGTTCCTTCGGGCGACGACGTGCGTACCAGCGTGAAATCATAAACTGCGTCAACACATAGGCTGTGAACAGGGTCGTGATGATACCGATGGCCAATGTTACCGCAAAACCACGAATTGGTCCGGAGCCAAGGAAGAACAGAATTGCAGCGGCAATCAAAGTGGTGACGTTCGCATCCAAAATGGTGGTGAAGGCACGCTGGAAGCCCGCTTCAATAGCCTGAATGGCTGAGCGCCCTGCCCGCTTTTCCTCGCGAATACGTTCATAAATCAAAACATTCGCATCAACGGCCATACCAATGGTCAACACGATACCCGCGATACCCGGCAATGTGAGCGTGGCGCCCAAAAGTGACAATGTACCTAAGATAAGAGTTACGTTGAGGACCAGTGAGATATTGGCAAATACGCCGAATGTGCCATAGGCCACGACCATAAAGATGATGACCAACAAGCCGCCTACTAAGCCGGCAGTTTCACCCGCGGCCACACTGTCTGCACCAAGGCTTGGGCCAACTGAACGTTCTTCAATAATATCCAAAGTTGCTGGCAACGCACCTGCCCGCAGCAATACAGCAAGATCGTTTGCGCTTTCTGCGGTGAAGTTACCAAAGATTTGGCCGGAGCCGCCTGGAATGGCCGAATTGATCACTGGCGCGGTGATCACTTGGTTGTCCAATACAACGGCGAAACGTTTGCCAATATTTGCTGCTGTAATCTCCGCAAATTTCACGCCACCACGTGTGTCGAAGCGGAATGAAACGATTGGTGCGCTTGTTTGTGGGTCAAAGCCCGGCTGCGAATCCACCAGGGATTCGCCGCCAATTGCGACCTCTTCAAACACCAACTCTTCGCCGCCATCCTGGCTTGGCAAAATCATTGTGCCTTCAGGAAGACCTTGGATTTTGGCTTGTGCCGCGCTCATGGTTGGATGCACCATATGGAATGTGAGACGCGCGGTTTGCGAAATCACATCTTTCAAGCGCTCTGAATCATCAAAGCCCGGCACTTGCACAAGAATACGATCATTGCCCTGTCGTTGGATGGTTGGCTCTGTTGTGCCCAGCTCATCCACACGACGGCGCACAACCTCGATGGATTGTGCAACAACAGAGGACAAACGCTCGGCGATACCATCTTCAGTCAACTCAATGGTGATCAAATCGTCTGGTGTCTGGGTGATGATCATTTCATCAACGCCACCTACGCCGCCAAGTGCTTGCGACAGTGGCACATCTAAGGCCTGCAAAGCGCTGACTGCAGTTTGCAAATTTTCAGGATCAGTCAACTCAATTGTCAGCTTGGTGCCTTCAGTTTTGATCAAGTGACCAATGGCATTATCGTTTGCGAGAATTGTCCGCGCTTCGCGACGCAACTCTTTAATGCGTTCGCTAACGATTTCTTCGCGGTTCACTTCCAAAAGCAGGTGTGAGCCGCCCTGCAAATCCAACCCCAATACAATTTGTTTTTTCGGCAACCAATCGGGCAGATTGTTCAATGTTGCAGGTGCAACAAAGTTAGGCAAAGTGAACAAAATGCCTGCGAGCGCCACCAGAACAATGAGTGTCGCGCGGAGTGGAGATGAATTTAGCATCGCAAGAAAACCTAGCGTTCGCGTTTAAAGAATTATTTTTTGTTGTCGTTGACAGGCTCAGCTTTAGTGCGCACGTCAGCAACCATTGAGCGCAAAACTTTTACACGCACATTTTCAGCGAGCTCAACTTCAAGCTCATTGTCGTCTTTGACACGTGTCACTTTGCCGATGATGCCGCCATTGGTGACAATCACATCGTTACGACGAATGGCATCAAGCATATTCTTTTGTTCTTTCACACGCTTTTGCTGCGGGCGAATGATCAAAAAGTAGAAAATTGGGATGATCAAAAGGATCGGCATCAAGCTGGTCAAATAGTCAGCAGCGCCTGGTGCGCCAGCAGCTTGAGCAAATGCGGGTGAGACAAACATACGGATACTCCTTGATGTGGCTTTTGTTCGATTCAGATTTCACATAATCTGCAATAAAACCCAAGCCACGGGTTGGTTTGGTTTTGCGGGAATATATAGGGGGGATTTTTGAAATGCAAAGTGAAAACCCCACCTTTTTTCATGAGTTTGGAGCAAAAATGAAATTAAGTGAGTTCTTGGCAGATATCGCGCAGTCTTTGCGCGTGTTGGCAAGCCGCCCCGTCACTGAAAATGTCAAAATTACTGACGCCAATGCCTATCAATGGGAAGGCAGCGTGAGCCAACTCTTGCCTGTGGATCAGGTCAACCGGATTGATCTTGACCTGTTGCAGGGCATTGCCCCGCAAAAAAAGACACTGTTGGACAATAGCTTACAGTTTGCAAAGGGTTATGGCGCCAACAATGCCCTGCTGTGGGGTGCCAAGGGCATGGGCAAAAGCTCCATTGTCAAAGCCATTCATGGTGAAATTAATGCGCGGGCCCAGAACGAAACGGACATTAAACGTCTTATACTGGTTGAAATTCATCGGGAGGATATTTCCACCTTGCCCGAATTGATGCGGAAACTGGCGGCTCATGACGCGCAATTTCTCATTTATTGCGACGATTTGTCGTTCAGCCCTGAAGAAACGGACTATAAAGCGCTGAAAACCGTATTGGACGGCGGCTTAGAAGGTCGCCCAAAGAATGTTTTGTTTTATGCCACGTCAAATCGTCGTCATTTGATGGCTCGGGAAATGATCGACAATGAAGCTCGATCGGCCATTCATTCCAATGAAGCCAATGACGAAAAGATTTCTCTTTCTGATCGGTTTGGATTGTGGATCGGGTTTCATAATTGCGATCAAGACACCTATTTGGAGATGATCCGAGCCTATTGCGCACATTTTGGAATCGACGAGGATGAACAAGCGTTACGCGCAGCCGCAATCGAATGGGCACAAACGCGCGGCTCACGTTCTGGCCGAGTGGCTATTCAGTTTGTGCGCCATCTTGCAGGCAAAAAAGGGCGCGCCATTTCCTGACGCGCCCTTCAAATTTCTAAGTGATTAGAATTATTTAGCTGGCCAGCAATGGAGCTGGATCAACAGGTGTTGCACCCTTGCGCAATTCGAAGTGCAATTGTGGACGCGCCACTGAACCAGTTAGGCCAACCGAACCAATTTGCTCGCCGCGGCGAATGTTTGCCCCTTTGGATACACTAATGTCTTTCAAGTGCGCATAGGCAGAAACATAGCCGTTAGGATGCTTGATCAAAACAAGGTTGCCATAGCCCTCAACCGCGTTGCCAGTATAGATCACTGTGCCGGTGTCGGCAGCTTTCACTGATGTACCTTCTGGCGCTTCAATGTTGATGCCCGTGTTTTTCGAGGCTTTAAAATCTTGGATCATGCGACCAGAAACAGGCCAGCGGAAGCCTTGTGACTGCGGCTCAACCTGTGGGCGCGCAGTGATTTGTGTTTCTGGTACAGATGCTGTTTTGATTTCATCTTGCTTCGGCGCAGGTGCAGTTTGCTGCTGAACTGGTGCAGTTGCCTTCGGTGCAGTTTGTTTCGGCTGCGGCGTAGGCGTTGTCGCCACTTTCAAACCAGCAGGACGCGCAATTGGCGTCGGGCTGATTTGTGGCGCGGCAGACACATCGCTTTGAACTGGCACTGTCGAAGCTACTGGCTTCACTTCAGCCACCTTTTGAACCGGCTGAGCTTGCGCTTTTTGCGCGATGAGGTCTGGACGACCAGGAATGATCAGCTCTTGACCCACAAAAATGCGGTCGGCTGAGGCTAAGCCGTTGGCTGTGACGATAGAATCTGGTGACACATCGTAGCGGCGCGCGATCACATAGAGCGATTCGCCCGCTTCGATTTTGTGCATAAATGCGTTTTCTGGCACGAGCCTTGGTGTTGCTGCAGCAGCTGTGTTGGTTACAGGTGGCTGCAGAGTTTGCGGCTGTGTCTGTATTTCGGCAGGCGAAGTGGACGCTGTCATGGTTGGGGTACTCTTTACTGGAAGTGGTGACAAACTTGGCAAAGGTTGCTGCGAAACCTGAGATGGTGCTGCGGCCACATTGCCGAAATTAGAGTTAGACGCCTGTGTCTGAGGATAATTGCCCGCTAGCAACGGGTCTTGTGAGCCTGAAGTTGGATATGTGATGCGTGCTGCGCCGCCAACATCTGCTGGCGGTGTGAATGGCGCGTTGGTATTTTGTGCAACGCGAACCGGCGCTGGCGAAGCCGTTTGTGGCATGGTTGGCTGTTGCGGACCGTTGATGGTTCCCGGCATCGCCTGATTTAGATCGGCGTTTTGCGCTGTATTTACGGAATTTGTAACCAACGGGCCCTGTGCCACAAAGGGAGACCGCGCTGTGGTGCAGCCTGCCAGAACCCCGGCTACTCCTAAAACAGAGACAAGGGCAACGCTATTTTTCAACAGTCGTGTTTTTTGGCGCACAATCATGGTTTTACTCATACTCAATACAACTTTACTCGACCCACTATAAATTCATTAAGGTAAAGGGGAGTTTAAAGAGTCTGAGATTTTCCATGCATTAGTGGCGCGAGGCGAATTGTGCCAACAACATCTTCTGCAAATTGGTCACCAACACGCTCAAAACAGGTGAGTTGTTGCAACTCATTTGGTGCACCGATGGGGGCCATCAAAATACCGCCCTCGCCCAGTTGATCCAGCAGTTGCGGTGACACGGACTTAACTGACCCTGTCAACAAAATCCGATCAAATGGGCTTTGGTGTACCCACCCGTCCAAACCATCACTATGTTGGCTGACAATGTTGGAAATTTTGAGCTTTTCCCAACGATCTTGGGCAAGTCTCAGCAAGGTGCCGTACTTCTCAATGGTAAACACGCGCTTGGCGAATCGAGACAAAAGCGCCGTGGCATAGCCTGAGCCGGTGCCGATTTCCAATATTTTTGGCACAACCTCGTCAAACTGCAATTTATTCAGCATATGAGCCACTTTGACAGGCGATGTCATCGACTGGCCGCATTCAATGGGCAATGCGCAGTCCTTATAGGCGTGGGACGCAAATTCTTCTGGCACAAAAAGTTCGTGGGGGACTCGCTCGAACGCGTCCACGATCTCGCGCTTAGTGATGCCCTTTTGGCGAAGACTGAGCACCAAGGAAGCTTTTGCCCATTCTACATTTTCTGGCTCGTCATCCTGCATCGTGACTGACCTTTGAAAACTGAAAAGCGCCAGACAGTCGCTTCAATTCTTTCATATCAGTTTGCTGTAGCAAGAGCGGAGTGACGGTGATGGCGTTATGGTCCAGCAAACGGACGCAATCGGCTTCAGGTGTTAGCGGCTTTGGCGTATCCAATATTGCCACGAAATGTTTACCCGCATTGTCTGACGGATAATACTCAAAAGGCGAGGTTGCAAATCGTTGGTGTGGCACCACTTCAACACCACTCACTTCGGCCGCCTCGCAGCGTGGGAAGTTGATGTTGTAATATGTTTCAGTGCCTTGCGCGGCTGCCATGACTTGCTGCACCACTTGCGCACCATAGGCTGTTGAGCAATCCCACTCGATCAAATGCTCGTTGGAAAAGTCCATGCTTTGGCTCAAGGCGATGCCCAGTGCACCTTGCAACGCGCCTTCTCTGGCGCCTGCCGCTGTGCCTGAGCAATTCATAAGATCAGCAATGTTTTGGCCGCGGTTGACGCCAGAAAGCACAATATCTGCAGGCTGATCTTTGAGCAGATGCGTCATGCCCGTTACCACGCAATCAGCGGGTGAGCCATTAACAGCATAAATTTGTGCGTCGCGCTGTTCGATTTCCAACTCTTGTCCAAGAGTGAATTTATGCCCCACACCAGACTGGTTGGTTTGTGGGGCGACAACCCACACATCTTCGGATATTTCCCGCGCAATTTGTTCCAACACCTTGATGCCGGGCGCGTCGACTCCGTCATCATTGGTGATCAAAATGCGCGGGTTATCTTTCATTAGCTAACCGAAATCTTCGTTTGGCCGCCCATATAGCGCTGCAATACGTCTGGAATGGCGATTGAACCGTCATCTTGCTGATAGTTTTCCATCACCGCAATCAGTGCACGGCCGGTGGCCACGCCGGAACCGTTCAATGTGTGCACATATTGCGGCTTACCATCATCGTCGCGATAGCGCGCTTGCATACGGCGCGCCTGATAGTCGCCCGCAACGGATACAGATGAAATCTCGCGGTAGGTGTCCTGCCCTGGCAACCACGCTTCAATATCGTAGGTGCGCTGCATCGTGGCACCCATATCGCCGGCGCACAAACGCATCACGCGATATGGAATGTCCAGCCCCTTCATCACAGCTTCGGCGCAACCCAGCATGCGCTCATGTTCATCGAGCGATGTGTCTGGCGTTGTTACTGCTACCATTTCCACTTTGTAGAATTGATGCTGGCGCAACATACCGCGCGTGTCGCGCCCCGCAGAACCAGCTTCAGAGCGGAAACATGGAGTCAAAGACGTAAAGCGCAGCGGCAGTTCTTCTTTGCTCAACATGCTTTCGCGCACCAAGTTGGTCAACGACACTTCAGACGTTGGAATAAGCCAACGTTCATCAGTTGTTTGAAATGCATCTTCCGCGAATTTCGGCAATTGGCCCGTACCATACAAGGCTTCAGAGCGTACCAGTAGTGGCGCGACCACTTCAGTGAAGCCATGTTCTTGGGTGTGCAGATCGAGCATATATTGGCCCAAAGCCCGCTCTAAACGTGCAACATCGTTTTTCAGCACCACAAAGCGTGAACCGGCAATTTTGGTCGCGGTTTCGAAGTCCATCTGGCCAAGCGCCTCGCCTAGCTCATAATGCTCTTTCGGTTCAAAGTTGAAGCGCATTGGCTCGCCAACTTTGTGGCGTTCAACATTAGCGTCTTCATCTTCACCGTCTGGCACATCGTCCAAAAGTAAGTTGGGCACACCAGCCAAAATCTTGTTCAGCTCGGCAGTTTGCTCACGTTCCTGATCTTCGCCCGCTTGCACTTTAGATTTCAAATCTGAGACTTCGGCCAAAAGCGCTTGCGCTTTTTCTTCGTCGCCCTGAGATTTGGCTTGCCCAATTTGTTTTGATGACGCGTTGCGTTGCTCCTGCCACTCATTGAGTTGCTGCACAGTTTTCTTACGCTCATCGTCGAGTGCAATCAAAGCGTTGGCCATGGGCTCAGCGCCCCGGCGCGCCAATGACCCATCAAATAGGTCTGGATTGGCGCGGATCCATTTAATATCGAACATCTTTTTTCTCCGGCGGTTTGCCGTTTTTGTATTTTTGATTAGTTGCTTGAATCAGTCTCGGACTCAAGGGGTTTGCGCGATCGCTCCACAAGGCGAACGGCAAGAATCGAAAGCTCATAAAGCAAGAACACAGGCACAGCCAATCCCAATTGTGTCATCGGTTCTGGTGGTGTCAAAAATGCGGCCAGCGTTAAGATGCCAACAATCGCATATTTGCGCCATGACTTCAGATTATCTGATGAAATCAACTCGGCTGTCGCCAAAAGCACCAAAATAACCGGCAGCTGGAAACAAAAGCCAAACGCCAGTAGCAAGGTCATGGTCAATGAAAGATATTCAGAAACCCGCGTGACCATTTGAATGGAAGCTTGGCCTGACCCAGTTTGTTCAAGCGAAATGAAAAACTTCATCGCCAGCGGCATGACGCCGAAATAAACAAGGCTCGCACCGAGTATGAAAAGAATTGGCGTCGCAACAATGAACGGCAGGAAAGCGCGGCGTTCGCGCTTGTAAAGACCTGGTGCAATGAAGCGGTAAATTTGGATCGCAATGACTGGGAATGCCAAGAAGATCGCGGAAAACAGCGCGACTTTCAATTGGGTAAAGAAGAATTCCTGCGGTGCGGTATAGATCAGCTCCACATCTTCAATATTGCCAACTGCGCGTTCAAATGGGCCGAGCAAGATGTTGAATATCTGGCTGGCGAAGAAGAAGCAGGCGACAAATAGAACAGCAACCGCGACCAGCGAATAGATCAAGCGTTGGCGCAACTCGACAAGGTGCTCCATCAAAGGGGCTTCGCTTTGGGCTACTTCTTGGTCGTCAGCGTCTTGCTGTGCTTCTGGATTTTCGAGGAGCTTGCTCATGATGATTGCTCCTTAGTTGTTGCACTGGCTTTTTTAGCGCGTGTGCGCGGTGCGGCTTTTTTGGCCGTGGCAGGTTTTTTAGTTGCGGCAGGTTTGCGCGTTGTTGAAGCCTTACTTGCCGTGGTCGGTTTGCTGGCAGTTGCGGTTTTTGCTGGTGCCCGCTTAGCGGTAGTGCGTTTGGTTGCAGTTTTCTTTGCCGCCGTGCCACTCGCGCTGGTCTTTGACGCAGCTGTGCGCTTGCGCGCTGGCGCTTTTTTTGCCGTTGATGATTTAGCCGGGGCCTTTTTAGCAGGCGTTTTGGCAGCGCTCGCGCCAGTTTCTCCTGCTTTGCTTTCAGCCGTTTTCGCTTTCGCTGCGGCTTTGGCGGCCTCAGCTTGTGCAGCAGATTCTGCGGCGCGTTCTTGCCCGCGCTTCACAGCTTCTTTCATTGACGCGGCAGCCGCGTCAGGATCTGGTTGTGGAACAGGTGGTAGCCCCGCCGCCTCGCGAATTTCATCAGCGACGCTTTCACTTCCCTCAACCTTTGGTTTGATTTTGCCTGTTGGCTCGACGCCATTTTCACTCACTTTGTTGAACTCATCAGAAATCTGCTTAGATGTCTGGTTCAACGGATCAGTGATTGATTTTTTGGCTTCTTTGAATTCATCAATTGCTGCGACTTTTGTCAGCTCAGATTTGAATTCATTGCCCATACGACGCACAGAGGAAAACATGCGGCCCAGTTGACGCAATAATGCGGGCAAATCTTTTGGCCCCACGACAATTAATGCAAATGCCGCGATGATCAACATCTCGCTCCAGCCGATATTGAGCATATTGCTCCTCTTATGAATTGTCGCCGATTACAGGCAAGGCAGCATGACCAATTGGATTAGTCTTGCTTCTCTTTTTCTTTCTCTTTGCTGGTGGCATCGACTGTGTTGCTTTCGATTTCACCTGTCTTTTCGTCATCCTGCATGCCTTTGCGGAAGGCCTTAATGCCGGAAGCAACTTCACCCATCATGCCGGAAATTTTACCGCGGCCAAACAATAGCAAGGCGGCGATGGCAATGATGAGAATACCCCATGGACCCGGATTCATTCTCTTACTCCTTCAACTGATGATCTCACTAAGATCTACACTCCATCAAATATGGTCAAATTGCATCAAACACAAGCACGTGTTCGGGATTAATAGCAATATTTACATCCAACCCTGGGCGAATATTGACATTTGTGGGCTGACGCAAACGGATTGTGCTGTCTATGCCTGCAACGGCCACCTCAAGCGTATCCACACCTAGTGCGTCTCGCTTGGCGACAATCCGCCCCGGCGTGCCCAATCCGCTTGAATCAATATAAACAGCACCGATAGGCCGCATTGCGACAATTACACGCGCGCCATCTTCACGGGCGCCTGCATCAACATTGCCAAAAGGTGTTGTCGCCACACCACCGCGCACAACGGTTGGGATCTCGCTTACGGGTGAAAAGAACCGCGCGACATCAATGTCTTTTGGATGGTTATAGATTTCGTCGGAGGTGCCAATTTGGGCAATATCTCCATCACGCAACAGCGCGATTTTGTCGCCGAAAATCATAGCTTCCTCTGGATCGTGGGTCACCAAAATACAGGTGGCTTGGGTTTCCCGCAGCACGGCTAAAGTTTCCGCGCGAACACTTTCCCGCAAACGCGCATCCAATGAGGAGAACGGCTCATCAAGCAACAACAGGCCGGGTTTTGGAGCGATGGAGCGCGCCAGCGCCAATCGCTGCTGTTGGCCGCCTGAAAGCTGCGACGGATAATCGTCAGCGCGTGAGTCCAGCCCTACCCGCTTGAGTGCGTGCAACGCCTGTTTGCGTGACTCTTCACGGCCCAAAGATTTCAAACCATATTCGACATTTTTCAAGATCGAGAGATGTGGGAACAGCGCAAAATCCTGAAACATCAGGCCAATGCCGCGCTTGTCTGGCGGCACAGTAACGTTTTTGGCGGACATGACGCGCTTGTTGATCAAGATGCGCCCAGAATCGATATCCTGCAGACCTGCGGCAGCGCGTAATATGGTGGATTTACCTGAGCCGCTTTCGCCCAACAGGCACAAGATTTCACCGGGCGCAGTTTCAAAGCTGGTATTGTGCAACACGTGGGTATTACCCACAGTGCAATCTACATCTTGAAACTCAAGTGCGGCAGCAAAGCTGATGCCCGCGGTGCCGCGCGGTCCCCAATGCACATCGGCCTTGGTTTGACGTGTTTGAATCGGTTGCTGAGTCATAAATTAGGAATCATCCGATTTGGTCGTCGCGGTCAACTCGCTCAGCAGATCATCGCCTGCATCATCGGGTTCAAGCGGATCTTCATCTTCGGTCAATGCCCCATCGCGTGGCTTGGGCACATTGAAATCTGGTGGAAGGTTAGAGGATAGAAGGCCAGCACCTTTAAGCTCACCCAAGCCAGGCAAATCTGAGATCTGTTCTAGGCCAAAATGATCCAAAAACTCTAGCGTTGTGCCATAGGTGACGGGCCGTCCTGGTGTTCTGCGGCGGCCACGCATCCGCACCCACCCCGCTTCCATCAACACATCCAAAGTGCCCTTCGACGTAGCAACGCCACGCACATCTTCAATCTCAGAGCGAGTTACGGGCTGATGGTAAGCAATGATCGAAAGGGTCTCCAATGCCGCGCGAGAAAGTGGTTTTTGTTCAACATCGTCCCGCCGCAGCAAGAACGACAAATCTTCCGCTGTGCGGAAGGCAAACTTCTCACCCCGTTTCACAAGGTTGACACCAGCATGCTGATAACGCTGCTGCAATTGCTCCAAAAGATCGGCGAGGTCTGCATTTTCTGACAAATGCGGATGCAAATCTTCGGCACCTAATGGCTCTTTGGCTGCGAACAATAGCGCTTCCAACACCCGCAAATTGCGGATGTTAATTTCGCTCTGTTGGCCATTTGTGTCCATCGATTTGCCTTTTATTGTTATATGGTTCCGCAGCTCGTTTTAAGCGCTGATCACCATTTATGCCCTTATCTATCAATTTTAGGATATGTGGCCAAGCATTACTTGTTGTCGGTGCCTGGGTTCGGGCGTTTACGCCGCACCATAAGCGGGGAAAATGGTGCCGACTGGCGCAATTCAATCTGGCCTTGTCGCACCATTTCTAAACTGGCGGTGAAAGATGACGCGAGAGCGGTTTGCCGCTCCTCGACTGAGGCCCCAAGATAATCTGCCAGATAGACGTGCAATGGTGCCCATTCCATAGATTGGCCGATCAGGCGTTCCAAAATTTCCTCAGCTTCACTGAGTGACCACACGGTGCGAACCTTGACGGAATAATCTTGCGGAAACGATTTTTCCCGCTGAATGACATAAGCACGCAACAAATCGTAATAGGTTGCCTGCCATTGATTGGTTTTGGTGGTGATGATGGTTTCCGGGTCGCCCCGTTTGTGAATTTCGCGCCCCAACCGTGGTCGATTGATCAGTTTGGCAGCCGCGTCGCGCATGGCCTCCAAACGTTTCAATCTGAATTGAAGCAATGCGGCCATCTCCTCACCGCTGGGTTCTTCATCTTCATCATCATGCGGCACCATGAGGCGGCTTTTCAAATAGGCAAGCCATGCCGCCATGACCAAATAGTCGGCTGCAACTTCGATCCGACGTTCCTTAAGCGTTTCGATAAATCCCAAATACTGCTCAGCCAATGAGAGCACGGAGATATGAGCTAGATCCACCTTTTGCTTGCGCGCCAAATCCAACAGCAAGTCGAGCGGCCCTTCATAACCCTTTACATCAACATACATCACGCCCTGGCGCGGCGCTTCTCGTTGTTGTGCAAACTCGTCTTCCTGAAAGGGCATGGTGATTAATATCCTTGCTGCCTGTGGTCTAAATCATGGCGCAAAAAAAAGCGCAGGGTCAACTCAACCCTGCGCTCATCAACTGTTTTATGGCTTTTGCCAAAGGGGTACTAGTTGTTCCTTACAAAGCAATCACCGCCGGATAGCTTGATGCTGTTACAGATCGAATTAGCCGCTTCAAGCGAATTGGCGGGCACCAACACACGGTAAAATACGCCGCGATCGCTCAAATCCACACGATTTACGCCGACAGATTGGCCGCCAAGTGCGCCTGCAAAACGACGGGACACTGAAGAGACAGTTTGCTGCGCTGCTTCTGGCGTACGTTGACTTGCTAATTGCACATAATATGGTGCGTTTACGGTGTTCTGCGATGTGTTCACTGGCACCGTACTTGTCGGTTGCGTCTGCGTGCTTTGTGTTGAATCTGGTACCAAACCAAGCGGTTGATCGTCACCACTTGAGGTCGACGTGTTGGTGGTTGGCACATTGTTCAACACAGCCGATGCCAATGGCTGATCGGTGCCAAGTCCTTCTGGCCGCGATGGTGGTGTCGGCGCATCTTCAACCACCTCACCTGCCGTCGAGGCTTGGTCGTCAGATGTTGTATCGGCCGTGTCTGTGCCTTGACCTGTCAATAGGCTAGCGGCATCTTCCAAGGTGCTTTGTACATCTTGAGCTGTATTTTCAGCAGACTGGATCGCATCGCCGATCGGATCTGTGCTTGTGGTTGTGCCTTCGTTGGAACCACCTGAAACAGATGGCACGTTCGGGCGAATATCTGGCAGCTGCTGCGCACCTGCAGAAGCTTCATCACCCGTAACGATGGTGCCATCGGCCAATACAGTAACGGTTTTCACCTTGCGGTTGGTCAGGCCATTGCTATTGTCTTCGGTGCTTGATGGGGTGATGACACGTGATACGCCTTCACCGGATGCACCGTCAGTGTCGTCACGAGAGACAAGTTGCTCAGTTGAGCTATCTTCACCTTGGCCTTCAAGTGCGGAAAATACAGATGGAGCTTCGGTGTCTTCGCCTGTATTTTCCGGAACCTGTTTCACGTCCGTATTTTGTGCCGTTACCAAAGGCACATCGCCTTCAGTTTGCCCGCCACCAATAAAGTTCCAAACTGTCGCACCAGCCAAGCCGACCAATAGCAATGTCGCAATGCCGCCGGCATAGAGCGGCAGCTTGTTGTTTTTCTTCTTTTTGACCCGCCGGACAGGTTCTTCGTTTGGCAAAGTTGCGAATTCCGGCTGTTCACGATCCAAATATGGCGCTGTTGGGCGCTGAGAAGCTGCCGCAGCGGCGGTTGGTGCAGGTTCTGGGGCTGGACCAATTGGAGCTTGCGCTTTTGGCGCTTCAGCTTGTGGTGAACTCGGGCGCGCCGCAGCCATTGCCGCCAAAATGGCAGCCTCCGCAGCGCTTGACGAATCTTCCTTGGCCGCGGGCGCATTTGTGTAATCATCTTCCGCGTCCAAATAGGAGTGTGGTGATGATGTGCGCTGCTGGCCTTCTGCTGTATCTTCAATGAGCCGCTCAATTTCAGCCAACGGATCATTCGGCACTGTGTTTGAATAATCTACTGGTGCTTGCGGAGCTGCAGGTTGCTCCGGCTCATAAGCAGGTGGCGCGGCAACTGGTGTCGGCTCCTGCTGCTGTGGCGGCTCTTCCTGCTCCATATAAGGTTCATCAGTATACAGTGCGTCCGTTTCATGGTCATAGCGCGGTTCAACGGGCTCAACCTGTTCTGCTTCAACAGACTGGCTACTCATAGATGCGGCTGGTTGCTGTTGTGATGGACTTGGCTCATCAGCCTGAGAAATCAAATCAGCGATTTCATCAACTTCTGCAGCTGCATTCACCTCTTGACGCAAGCTCTCCGCTGATTGGCGCTGTTCGGGCGTTTGTGTTTGCGGTGCAACTGGCTCAGGCTGTGGCTCGCGCTCTGCTTGCTCTACAAGACGCTCAACTTCGGCAGTGAAGTCTTCAGTATCTGCTGGCGCCTCTTCCGGCTCCGCAGGCTCTTCACGATAGTTGCTTGAAAAATCAAACTCAAATGGCTCTGCGCTTGTCGGTGTTTCTTGCGGTTCCTCAGCTACAGGCTCTTCAACCGGCAGTTGAGGTGGTATTCTCACTGCAGCTGGGGTTGGCCTTGGTTCCGGTTCGCGTTGCTCACGCTCTTGGCGCTCTTGCTGTCGATCATGCTGTTGCTGATCCGCGAAGGCAGATTTTGGCGCAGAACTTGGCGCTGAAGCAGGCTTCGCCCGTTCAGTTGGTCGCTCTTGTTGCGCACGTTGTTCGATAGATTGCGACACCGTTGCGCGCTTTGCGTCGTCCGCCACAATGCGGGCCAATTCTGCAATCAGATCATCTGATTGATCCAGACCTTGGTCTGCAGGTTTTTTTGAATCTGCCATTTAACGGTCAGCGCGTAGCCGCGCTGCCCCTATAGTTAGAATAAGTATTCGCCCCGAATGTAAGTCAACACAGCATTGTGCCTGAATTATGATAGCTCATCAGGAGCAGAAACTCCTAAAATTTCCAAGCTATTTGCCAATACTTGCCGAACTGCATTCACCAAAGCGAGTCGCGACAATGTTATTGTCCGTTCATCAAGGTTAACAAATCGTAACTCTGGACGTTCTTTCCCTTTTGTCCAGAATGCATGAAACGCGCTGGCGAGCTCGTGCACGTAGAATGCGACACGGTGCGGCTCGTGTGCTTCAGTTGCTGCGGCGACCACACGTGTGAATTGTGAAGCCGTTTTGATCAACTCAATTTCCGCTGGATCGCTCAACAGACTCAAGTCTGCTTTTTGCAAAGCGTCCAAGGAAAGATCAAGAGCGGGCAAGTCGCGCTTTGCATTGCGGAACACAGAGCAAGCACGGGCATGGGCATATTGCACATAGAATACCGGATTATCGCGCGTCTGGGCGGTGACCACATCAAAGTCGAAGTCTAGTGGCGCATCATTTCTGCGGAATAGCATAATGAAACGCACGACATCTGGGCCAACTTCATCGACCAGATCGCCAAGGGTCACAAAGGTCCCTGCCCGTTTTGACATTTTTGCGGGTTGACCATTGCGCAACAAATTTACCAGCTGACAGATTTTTACATCCACATTGGCTTTGCCGCCAGAAACAGCCTTGCCGGCTGCTTTCAGACGTTTCACATAGCCAGCATGGTCTGCACCAAGCACCACGATCTGCTCATCGAAGCCGCGCAGATATTTGTTGCGGTGGTAGGCAATGTCCGCTGCAAAATAGGTGTATGAGCCGTCTGACTTCACCAAAGCCCGGTCTGTATCGTCACCAAAGTCAGTGGCTTTGAACAAGGTTTGTTCCCGATCTTCCCATTCTTCAGGCGTTTTGCCTTTGGGCGGTTCCAAGGTGCCTTGATAGACAAGACCCTCTTCGCGCAACCAATCCAAGGTTTTGCGGATATCGCCATCTTCGCCGTGCAGTTGTTTTTCCGAGAAGAAATGATCGTGATGCACGTTCAATTTGGCCAAATCCGCTTTGATCAAGCCCATCATTTCATCAAGAACGATTGGTTTGATTTTGTCGATGGCTGCAGCTTCATCCATGTTCAGCAATTCGTCGCCAAATTCTTTAGCTAACTTTTCACCTGCTGGTATCAGATATTTGCCCGGATAGAGCCCTTCGGGTATTTCCCCAATATTCTGCCCTAACGCTTCGCGATAGCGCATCATTGCTGATCGTGCGAGCACACCAATTTGGCCGCCTGCATCGTTAATGTAATATTCTTTCGACAATTCGTAGCGTGAAAAAGCCATGAGGCTGGCTAGTGCATCCCCAAACACAGCACCACGCGCATGTCCCACATGCACTGGACCGGTTGGGTTGGTTGAAACATATTCAACATTCACTTTTCCACTCGGCACTTCTTTTGGGCGACCAAAGTCAGCGCCCTCAACGTTGATGGTGGCGATCATTTTCTGCCACACGCTTGCAGCTAGCCGCATATTGATGAAGCCTGGCCCTGCAATGTCTACAGCCTCAATGCCTTCAAATTCACCAATCTTTTCAGCCAGTTGCTCGGCAATTGCCCGTGGATTGGATTTCAGTGGCTTGGCCAAAACCATCGCCGCGTTGGTGGACATATCGCCATGTGATGCATCGCGCGGAGGCTCAACCACAAATCGGCGCAACAGCTCTGGTGTACCGGCCAATTGAGGGAACAATGCAGATAAAGTATCTGCGATACGCGATTGATATAAGGCGAATAAATCCATTGATGGTCATTCCATTTTGTTGTTAGCGCATTGCGGTTAGCGGAAATCCTCGTCCGCGTCAAACAAACGGTTATATTCTGTGGTGGCATAAGGGTCGGTCATGCCGGCAATAAAGTCGGAAACAAGGCGTGGCATCTTCTCTTTCTCGATGACTTTCGCGCGTTCTTTCCATTCGCCCGGCAGTTCTTCTCCCGCGAGATAGGCATCAAACAGTTTGGCAACAATGTGCTGCGCGCGGTCCACTTGGTCCATCACGCTTTTATGGCGGTATACTCTATCAAACAGGAAGCTTTTTAGCCCTTTTTCGGCGGTAGCCATCTCGTGTGAAAAGCCAATCAAAGTTTGGTTCGCTTGCCGAACATCCTCTATTGTTTCGATATCTGCTGCGACAAGGCGTTGCTTGGCATCGACAATCACATCCTCAATGGTGCGGGTGAGCAAGCGGCGCACAACTTCGTGGGTTTGCCGATCTTGATCGACCAACGGATATTTGCTCTGCACTTCCTGAACAATCGGGCCGACAGGTGGCACATCGCGCAGTTCTTCCAGAGACAACAAGCCTGCCCGCAAGGCGTCATCAATGTCGTGGGCATTATAGGCAATATCGTCTGCAATCGCCGCTGCCTGCGCTTCGAGGCTGGCATAGCTGTCATATCTCAGATCTGCAACTGCCCAAGGCTCATCAAGGCCGCCGGGCAAACCTTCCTTTTGATATTTTGGCGTCGGCTTGCCCGCACTGTCCATCAGGGGGCCATTATGCTTGATGATGCCCTCCAAGGTTTCCCAGGTCAGGTTCAAGCCATCATGCTCTGCATAGCGGTTTTCCAATCGGGTCACCAGGCGCAGGGCTTGGATATTATGGTCAAACCCGCCAAGGTCGTGCATTTTTTCATGCAATACGCGTTCGCCCGCGTGACCAAATGGGGTGTGGCCGAGATCGTGAGCCAGCGCCAGCGCTTCCGCCAAATCTTCGCACAGTTTGAGTGAGCGGGCGATGGAGCGGGCGATTTGGGCCACCTCCAGCGTGTGGGTCAGCCTTGTGCGGTAATGATTGCCCTCATGGTGCAAAAAGACCTGGGTTTTATGCTTGAGCCGCCGGAACGCGTTTGAATGGATAATCCGGTCGCGGTCACGCTGAAATTCATTGCGCGTGGCGCTGTCGTCTGCCTGATAGCGGCGCCCCAAACTGTTGAACGGATCGGCCGCATAGGAGGCAAGATTGAGCTGTGATGACATAAATTTGTACCCTTTATACCCTTAGGGTTCTTTTCAAAGGCGATGATGAAGCTTATCTATGTGTTAGCAATTGGATGGCTTATAAAAAAGCCATCAGGATAAGGATAGGGCAAATGTCTGACACGCAAATGGCAGAAACACAGGTTCAGCTTACAGATCGCGCTGCCGAGCGCATAGCGAAAATCCTGGAAAAGCAGCCGGAAGGCACGGTTTTGCGCGTTGCGGTTTCCGGTGGCGGCTGTTCTGGTTTCCAATATGAATATAATTTGGTGCAAGAAAGCGCCACCGACGATGATGTGGTGCTGCAAAAGAAAAACGCCACGGTGTTGATCGATTCGCTCAGCCTTGAATTTATGCAAGGGGCTGAAATTGATTTTGTGAATGATCTGATTGGCCAGAGTTTCCAAATCAACAATCCAAATGCGGTTGCATCTTGCGGCTGCGGGACCAGCTTTGCGGTTTAAACCCGCCATCTCATGATTGTTTTCTAGCGACTGCCCCGATAGGATGATCGCGACTCGCGTGGCAACTTTCTTTCGGATCGGAAAAGCATAGTGAAAATCGCAACTTGGAACATTAATGGCATTAAAGCGCGCCTTAATGAGGTTGAATATTGGCTGAATGAAAATAAGCCAGACCTTGTGGCGTTGCAGGAAATTAAAAGCATTGATGAGAATTTCCCACGCGAAGCGATTGAAGCACTAGGCTATAACGTCGCCACGCACGGGCAGAAAAGCTTTAACGGTGTTGCCCTGCTCTCTTTGCACCCAATTGACGAGATCACTCGCGGATTGCCGGGCGACGATAGTGACGAGCAAGCGCGTTTTATCGAAACCGTTATCTCACGACCAGAAGGTGCCGTGCGTGTTGCGGGCATTTACCTGCCGAATGGCAACCCGGTCGACACTGAAAAGTTCCCTTACAAACTGACGTGGATGGACCGCCTGATTGATTGGGCTGAAGAGCGCCTAAAGCTCGAAGAGCCATTTATCATTCTAGGGGATTACAACATTATCCCGACGGGTGCAGACACGCACAGTGCCAAGGATTGGTGGGGCGATGCCCTGTTCCGCCCTGAAAGCTTGGAACGCTTCCGCGCGCTGGCCAATCTTGGCTTTACAGACGGTTTGCGTGCCGTGAATGACGAAGAGGCATATACGTTCTGGGATTTTCAGGCTGGCGCTTGGCGTCGGAACAATGGGATTCGGATCGACCATTTGATGCTTTCACCACAAGCGGCGGATATCTTGGAAACCATTGAAATTCATAAAGATATGCGTGGCCGTGAAAAGCCGTCAGATCACGTGCCTGTGGTTGGCACGTTCAATATCTAATCAGATATTAGCCGCCAAATCGGCTGCCAAGAGTATCCGCTGCGGCAATAGCCTGCTCGCGTTGATCTTGCGATGCAATGGATACGGCACGGTCGAACAGCTCTGTGATCCACGGTTCATCTTCGGTGCCATGGGCATTGCGATCAGCCAATGTCAGCCACATCAAGCCTTCAACCGGATCTGCCGGAATGCCATCGCCATTAAACATCAGGTTGCCTAATGTCGCTTGCGCGGCAGCATGCCCTTTGCGTGACGCCAGCGCCAACCAACGCGCACTTTGCAAGGGCGAATAGCCAAATTCATTTTCGTCGAGATAGAGCTGCCCAACTTTGAACTGCGCCTCAGGATCGCCGAAATATGACGCAGCGTGAAGCCACAATTTGCGGGACAGGTCATCATTTTCCGGTACGCCAGCGTCTGGCACACCTTCGCGATAATATTCGCCAACCTTTAGAAAGCTTTGCGCCACAATATCCGCTTCAAGCGATTTTGGTGGCGTGTTGGCATGGCCATCGGCCAATTGAGAGAAATATTGGAACGCTTTGGAGCGGTCCGCGGCCACGCCTTCGCCATTTTCATACATGACGCCAAGACGCCACAAAGCAATAGGCTGGCCGGCCTCGGCCGCGTCTTCCAAAGCCGCAAGCAGATTTTCGTTCGACACATCAGTATCGAACTGCCCGAAGACCGACAGAATATCTGCCGGTTCTTCCTGCGCAAATGCAGAACATGTCGACAGGATGAGCGCAACAGAAGTTGCGCGCACCAAGCCAATCAAATTCGCACTAAATATCTGCATAGCACTCCTTCTCTGCCTTAGCGCCTGGATGTGTCAGCGCGCCATAGCGTGCAGAACCAACCAGTTGGGCATATTTCCAAATCACGCCGGAACCGAAATCAGCTTCGCGTGGTTTCCAATTTTTGTGACGGGCTTCAAGCTCTTCATCGCTCAGTTCAACTGAGATTGAACCTGTGTTGGCATCAATTTCGATGATGTCACCATCTTCGATCAACGCGATTGGGCCGCCAACAGCAGCTTCCGGACCAACATGGCCGATGCAGAATCCGCGTGTCGCGCCAGAGAAACGGCCATCAGTGATCAATGCAACCTTATCACCCATGCCCTGACCATAGAGCGCTGCGGTTGTTGCCAGCATTTCGCGCATACCAGGACCACCTTTTGGCCCTTCGTAGCGGATCACCAGCACTTCACCTTCTTTATACTCGCGCTTGGTCACAGCCTTAAAGCACTCTTCTTCGCTGTCGAAACAACGTGCTGGGCCTTTGAACACCAAGTTGGACATGCCAGCGACTTTTACGATCGCGCCATCAGGTGCCAGATTGCCAGAAAGTCCGACTACACCGCCTGTTTTCGTGATTGGATTGTTTGCCGGACGAACAACGTCCTGCTCATCATTCCACTTCACCTTTTCCATGTTTTCCGCAATAGTGCGGCCAGTCACGGTCATGCAATCGCCGTGCAAATAGCCTTGATCAAGCAGTGTTTTCATCAAGATCGGGATGCCGCCTGCTTCAAACATGTCTTTCGCCACATATTTACCGCCGGGTTTTAGATCAGCGATATAAGGCGTTTTTTTGAAGATCTCGGCCACATCGAACAAATCGAACTCAATGCCGGCTTCATGCGCAATTGCAGGCAAGTGCAATGCCGCGTTGGTTGAGCCACCAGACGCAGCTACTACAGTTGCAGCATTTTCGAGCGCCTCACGCGTTACGATATCGCGCGGACGAAGGTTCATTTTGATCAGTTCCATCACCTGCTCACCTGCGGTGTAGCAGAACTGGTCACGAATTTCGTAAGGCGCTGGTGCACCGGCAGAGTATGGCAACGCCAAGCCAATCGCTTCTGAAACGGTGGCCATGGTGTTGGCTGTGAACTGTGCGCCACATGCGCCTGAGGATGGGCAAGCTGCGCGTTCAAGTTCTTCCAGATCTTCATCTGAAAAGTCACCAACAGAGTGCTTGCCAACGGCTTCAAACACGTCCTGAACCGTTACAGGGTTGCCTTTGAAGGTGCCTGGCAAAATAGAGCCGCCATAAAGGAAGACTGAAGGCACGTTCAACCGCACCATCGCCATCATCATGCCGGGCAATGATTTATCGCATCCAGCGAGCCCAACAAGGGCATCATAGCTGTGGCCGCGCATGGTCAATTCAACAGAATCGGTAATCACATCACGCGAGACGAGCGATGACTTCATGCCTTGGTGGCCCATGGCGATCCCGTCAGTCACGGTGATTGTGGTGAATTCGCGTGGAGTGCCGTGTGCGGCAGCGACGCCTCTTTTTACGAACTGGGCTTGGTGTGAAAGCGCAATGTTACATGGGGCAGCTTCGTTCCAACAGGTCGCCACGCCCACAAATGGCTGGCGGATTTGCCCTGAAGTCAAACCCATTGCGTAATAATAAGAACGGTGCGGTGCACGAGACGGACCCTCCGTCACGTGGCGACTTGGCAGTTTTGATTTATCTATATTTTTGGCGTCCATTTTATAACCTTTCCCCCGCAAGCAGGCACAATTTCTGCTAAAGACTTTTAATCGTGCTGCTTCTTGATGCAAGGGCACATTAAGGCGTGCGCGTCCAATTGGCGGCGCTAATCGCCGCATCCAACCTTTTCGCGCAACATCCGCCCCGTTGCTCATTCAACATATTCAGTTTTGCGCTGTGAATTGGTTAAAAAAAAGGCGGCCCCAACGTTCAATTGGGGCCAGCCTTACTGAAATATGAATTTCAAAGATTAGTTGCTAAAAAGACACATGTTAGCCAAGGCGGGCCAAAGCGGCCTCAACGCGTTCTTTTTTCTCTTCAGCATCTGTTTTGCGCTGCTTCTGGTCGTCGATCACATGGGCAGGCGCTTTTGAAATGAATTGTTCGTTGGCCAACTTCTTGGCAACGCCATCAATTTCTTTATCCAGCTTGGTGAGCTCTTTGTTGAGACGCTCTTTTTCTGCCGCAATATCAATCACGCCAGCCAATGGCATTGCAATAGTCGCCTCACCCAACACGAGTTGGGCAGATTCGCTAGGAACTTCATCAGCAAAATCAATCGTTTCAACGCGTGCGAGACGCTTGATCATTGCATCTTGAGTGGCCAAACGTGCCTTGGTGTCTGCATTGGCGTCCACCACGACCAACGGGACTTTCGCCCCTGCTGGTACGTTCATCTCGACGCGCAGCGAACGGATACCAGTGATCAACTCGATCATCCAACCCAGTTCGGCTTCAGCTTCTTCATTGATCAATTCAGCCAGTTGAGGCCATTCACTCACGATCAAAAGTTTGTCGCGTTTTGGGCCAGTTTGACCAGTTTGTGCCCAAAGCTCTTCGGTCACAAATGGCATAAATGGATGCAACAACTTCAAGATTTGATCCAGTGTGTAAGCCGCCGTTGCCCGGGTTTCCGCTTTCAAAGCTTCATCTTCACTATTGAAAACAGGCTTGGCCAGTTCCACGAACCAGTCGCAGAATGTGCCCCAGACAAAATCATAGGCTGCGTTTGCTGCTTCGTTGAAGCGGAATGCCTCGAGTGTTTTTTCAACCTCCGCCACAGTTTTTGCCGCGCGGCTCAATATCCATTTATTGAGCATGGAATTGACCGCTTTGGGATCATAGCTTTCCACCCGAACACATTCATTCATCTCCAAGAAGCGTGATGCGTTCCAAATCTTCGTGACGAAGTTCCGGTAGCCCTCAACACGCGAAATTGCGAGTTTAAGGTCACGCCCCTGCGCCGCCATGGCTGCCAAGGTAAAGCGGGTTGCATCTGCGCCATATTCGTCAAACAAGGTGAGCGGATCGATCACATTGCCTTTGGTTTTGGACATTTTCTGCCCGTGCTCATCGCGCACCAAGGCGTGCACATAAACATTTTCAAATGGCTCTTCATCCATGAAATGGATGCCGAACATCATCATCCTGGCAACCCAGAAGAAGATGATGTCGAAGCCTGTCACCAAGGTTGTCGTTTGATAATAAGTTTCAAGCTCTGGCGTTTTATCCGGCCAACCCAAAGTTGAGAATGGCCAAAGCGCAGATGAGAACCACGTGTCCAACACATCTTCATCACGCTTGATTGGTGTTGGTGCGCCATAATGCGCGTCAGCCAATGCCTGCGCTTCCGCTTCGTCTTCTGCTACGAAATATTCGCCATCTGGCCCGTACCATGCTGGGATTTGGTGCCCCCACCACAACTGACGTGAAATACACCAAGGCTGGATATTCTCCATCCAAGCGTAATAGGTGTTTTCCCAGTTTTTCGGCACAAATTTGGTGCGCCCCTCTTTCACTGCGGCCAGCGCCGGCTTAGCCAATGTTTCAGCATCGACGTACCATTGGTCAGTCAAATATGGCTCGATAACCACTTGTTTTGACTTTTCGTCGTGTGGCACAGAGATGACTTTGTCTTCAATCTCAACCAACGCGCCCAGTGCATCCAAATCGGCAACAATTTTCTTACGGGCTTCAAATCGGTCTAGGCCACGATAAGCTTCAGGTGCTTCATCATTGATCTTGGCATCAACGGTGAAAATGTTGATCTGCTCAAGATTGTTGCGCTTGCCCACTTCAAAGTCATTAAAATCATGCGCAGGTGTGATTTTCACCGCACCAGAGCCCTGCTCTGGGTCCGCATGCTCGTCGGTGACAATCGGGATCTTGCGGCCTGTTAGCGGCAACACAACCATTTTGCCAACAAGGTGCTTATAGCGTTCATCCTCAGGATGAACGGCAACGCCGGTATCGCCCAACATGGTTTCAGGCCGTGTTGTCGCCACGGTGATGGTTTCATCAGTGCCTTCAATCGGGTAGCGCAAATGCCACATATGACCGTTGATCTCGATATTTTCCACTTCAAGATCAGAGATGGCAGTTTGCAAAACAGGGTGCCAGTTCACAAGGCGCTTATCTTTATAGATCAGCCCCTGCTTGTAGAGTTCTGTGAACACTTTCACGACCGCGCGCGACAGGCCATCATCCATGGTGAATCGCTCACGCGACCAATCGGCTGATGCGCCCAAGCGGCGCAGTTGGCGCACGATTGTGCCACCTGATTGCTCTTTCCACTCCCAGACTTTTTCGAGGAATTTCTCACGTCCCATTTCGCGGCGTGATGGCAATTGCTGTTCCATCAGCTTACGCTCTACGATCATTTGGGTTGCAATGCCCGCATGGTCAGTACCCGGCTGCCAAAGCACATTTTTGCCGCGCATCCGTTCAAAACGGGTAATCATGTCCTGAATTGTAAAAGTAAGGGCGTGGCCCACATGCAAGTCGCCCGTCACATTTGGTGGGGGCATTGGAATGCAGTAGCTTTCCGCACCTTCTTTTGCGCCTGCGCCGGCTGCAAATGTGTCTTGCCGAACCCACTCATCATAGATGCGGCTTTCAACGTCTTGCGGGGTATAATTTTTATCGATCATATTTGCCCATTACCTTTTGCCCGCCCAAATGATGGGCGGGAGAAAAATTATCTATTGGGTTTAAAAGCGAAGCTGGTGGGACAAGTCAACCGCAAAGCGGTCAATTTGTGGTTGCGATTAGCGCTTTCCGCGTGAAACCCGTTCGATTTCGCGCTGCACAAGTTGCTCAACGACGCCTGGTAGATTTTCGTCCAACCACGCCTTAAGCATCGGGCGCAGCATCTCGCGGATCAAATCCTCAATGGTTTGGCCCTGCTTTTGCGACATGATCAAATTGTCAAGTTGGCTAAAGGCATGGCTGCTTGCGGCCTGTGCCGTTGGCTCCAACAAGCTGTCAGCAATGTCATCAGACAAGCCTTTGTCTGGCAGCGGGCTTTCTTGCTTCGGCTCCGGTGTACTCGGCGTCATTGCATAAGATTCGTCCTGCTGCTCTGGCAAATCATCGATGCCCATGCCGGCGAATGAACTGTCTTCCTCAACAGCTTCTTCTTGCTCTTCAACATCGTCGTCATTGATAAAGGCGATATCGTCTGGCACGACTTGTGCCACGTCATCCGGCACTGAATCTTCAATTGATTTGGCATCATCGTCGAGTGACGCGCTGCTGTCTTCGTCTTGACCAGCTGTTTCCTGCAGCAATAGCGACGCCATATCCATGTCTTCGCCTTGCAAATCACTTTCTGGAGTTGGCACCACTTCACCAGGATCTGCAATCAATTCTTCATCTGCAGGATCAGGTTCCGCATTGCTGTTGGAGGGCTTGAGCATCTGATCGATAGACAGCGCTAGCGGTTCTTCCGCGTCGCCATCCGGCTCAATCTGCGAGGGTCCAGCTTCAGCCAAAGCCTCAGCTGCAACATCTCTTTTTTCGATTGGCGCTGCTTCAATGTCTGGGTGCGGGCCATCTTCAACTTCGATGGTAGTGGCCTCGCCTTCCGCATTCACTTCGTCAAGTGCTGAGGCTAATCCTCCGGGCGCTGCGGCTTCATCTTTGCTGGAAGGTGCGGCGCTTTCCTGCTGCGGTTCATCATCAGCGATGATTTGCCGGATGGACGACAGGATCTCGTCCATTGAAGGTTCTTTTGACGCAGGTCGGTTCATTTTGGCCTCACCTTCGAGCAGTACTCGACATACATTAATCTACGCTTTGAACATCTCAGCCATCACTTTTCATGACAGCACCCAACGCTCAACTCATGCGGCAAGCCATAGTCAACATCCGCTTAATAATAACGAACGCACATTACAGGCTGACAATTACCAACCTGAAACGCGGTATCGTGTTGATCCACCGCCGCCGCGATACGTTACGATTCGCGGGCTTGCCGCGATTCGCAATTAATATTGTATTGTGATGAATATTTGACCGTTAGTCCAGAAGCATACCAATTAGCTTCCATTGAGGAGCTAAGTTATTCACGCAATTCCGCCCAAACATCTTCAATCCGCGCACGATAACCATCGCTTGACCGAAGTTGTACAGGCAGATTTAAGGAGCCAGCATCCAACCTACCCGTTGCCGCGATCAGCGAGAACGCTGCGACAACCCGATTGCTTTGCGCTGTATATAGTGCCTCCTTGGCGCCTGTGAGTTCTGCGCGTGCATTCAACACATCAAGTGTGGTGCGTTGCCCAACATTACGCTCTTCGATCACGCCATCCAAAGCAACTTGCCCTGAACGGACAGCCGCTTGCGCGGATTCAATAGCGGCGATTGATGATTGCAGGCCTGACCATGCAGAAATTACGCTTTCTTCAACCTGGTTTGCAGCAACCTGAGCATCTATTTCTGATTTGATGTGACCAAGGTTTGCTTTACGCGCTGAAGCGCCAAGCATACCACCCTGATAAATGGGGATCGACAAGGTCAAACGCAGTGAGCCTTGTGTGGCGTTTGGTTGAGCGCCACCGCCCAAACAATCAATGGCGCAAATTGAACCAATCAGGTCCAATGTTGGGCCGAATGCGCGTAACGCGGCCTCTGTGCCATAGCGAGCGGCTTCTACTTGCGCCCGCGCGGTTAAAATTGCCGGATGATTGCGGCGCGCAGATTGCAACGCTGAATCAATGCTAGATGGCATCACGTGGCCAAACCGGAAGTTTGAATTCAAACCGGACGGCTTTGCCCCGATCCACCGCACATATGACGCCTGGGACGTGCGCAATGAGTTCACTGCAGATTTGTAAGAAGCAACGGCTTGCGCCAAGCGGGCCTCAGCTTGGGCAACGTCAATCTTTGTGCCCTCGCCTACATTCAGGCGGCTACGGGCATTATCAACTTGGGCCCGCAAAAATTTCACATTGTCGGCGCGCAACGAAGCCAAATTGGTATTCTTCACCACATCCATATAGGCTGTGGCGGCTGACAAGAGAACATTTTGCTCTGTGTTGCGCAGTCCGTATTTTGCAGCGTCGGCAAAAGCGCGCGCTTGATCAATTTGGGCTGTTGTTTGGAGATTATCGAACAGGCGCTGATTATAGGACACATTCAGCGTTGTGCTGCTGCTGCTTGTTGTCGTACCGCCAACCATGGTGAAACCATATTGCGACGTGGCAGACAGACCAATTTTTGGTCGCAAGCCAGACTTGCGCATGACAATGTCTTCAGATGCCATTTTTACACTGACCAAAGCAGATGCAATGGCAGGGTTTTTGACATATGCGCGCGCAAGCGCTTCAGTTAAACTTTCTGCTTGCGCAGTACCACCCATTACAGCCGAAAATACCGCTGCAAAAACAACACTCTTTTTAAAAAGCACCTTACTCACCCCAGAACTATTATGCCGCCCAGTATGCACAGAAAGACTCGCAATTAAAATTAACTTTTAGTTAATTCCATATGACGAGCCGATATATGATGCGACATGTGGCTATTATCACACAAAGTTCAAGGGTGCGATGGCTATAAAGTGAAGGTTTTTTGTTTTTCGAACGCAATTAGCTTAGGAACGATGGCATTAAACGCGACACGACGGCTAACGCCAGCGGCCGATTTGACGTAGCAAACCGCGCTTGGCACGCCGTTTTCAAGCTCAACACAAACAAGTCGGCCGCCTTCCTTAAGTTGCTTGAACAAATTCTCTGGCAGCTCGTCCACGTGGCCTTCAATAAAGATCACATCAAATGGCGCTTCTTTGGTTAGCCCGGCTTGGAGATCACCAGACAATGCCGCCGCATTGCCAATTTCCAAATCGGCCAATGCGTCATTTGCCATTTCGACAAAGTCATCATTGTCGTCAACAGCCACTACAGACTCTGCAAACTGCGAAATAACTGCAGTGCCATATCCCGTGTTGCACGCAATATGCAAAACAAGGTCGGTTGATTTGATTTCGGCAAGCTGCGCCAGACGTGCCAAATACATAGGCTCCATCATTTTGCGCGCGCCAACCGGATCGAGTGGCAGATCTTCATCAAGGTAGGACAGCGGCTTTTTCGCCGCTGGCGTGAAGTTTTCACGCGGGATATCGCTCATGGCAGTCAAAATGCGATAATCAGTGATCGCGTTTGGGCGGAGTTGACAGTCCACCATTGCCTTGCGTGCATGTTCGAAATCCATTGGAGCACCCATCCTGAGAAGTTGATATTGAGTTGTTCAATAGCCATGTTAAAGCCGTGATGCAAGACGATAACAGCAACTACCGGGCAAAGCATTTGCCTTCGTTCACGATTCCGTGAAGTTTTTCACATTGTATGCTTGAAATTTCCCTCTAATTGCTATAGCAACCTCCTTCCATTGGGGCCACGTGGCGGAGTGGTGACGCAGCGGATTGCAAATCCGTGTACCCCGGTTCGATTCCGGGCGTGGCCTCCAAAAAAATTTCATTAAATCAATGAATTGCATATAATGCTAGGCAAAGCCTTCTTGGCTGGGCACTATAAGTATATGAGCATATTTGGCATAATTTTAGCGGGCGGCGAAGGCACACGTTTTGGTTGTGTAGATAAGGCTGCTTTGCGCCTAAAAAACACGCCACTAGTTGCGCACGTTTTTACGCATCTCGATTCGCAAGTGGACGAAATTGCACTAGTTGGCGACACCAATGCGGCGCTTCCTCCTAATTTGATTCAGCTTTCAGACGGAATTAATCCACCAATCGGTCCACTAGGTGGAATATATGCAGGTGCAAAGTGGGCCAACGACGTCGCTAGCGACACTGCGCATAGCTGGCTATTGACGGCGCCGGTGGACGGACCGCTTTTCCCAATCGATTTTGTGGCGCACGCAGAACCATTTATGGCAACGCGAACCCCAATCATTGCGCGATATGGCGAAGATTTTTACCCCGTATGCGGATTGTGGCCGCTGGAAATGGCGCTCAACATTCCTGCTCTGTTGGAAAAACAGTTCGGATATGCATTGCGACCGATGCTGAAGCATTTGGAGGCGCAAGAAATTGATTTCGAACAGTTTTATTCGCATAACCCGTTTACCAATGCGAATAAGATAGCAGATTTATTGGCACTGTACGGCCAAATGGGGCGGTAAAAATGCCCAGATTATTGGCTGTCAGAAATTTTTCATAAAAAGGCAGTTATTTTTCAAAAAAGGTCTTGGCAAGCGCGATCAAAAACGCTAAACACCGCCTCACCTACTCGTTAGGTACACACATCGTGATCCCCGGTAGCTCAGTTGGTAGAGCGAGCGGCTGTTAACCGCTTTGTCGCAAGTTCGAGTCTTGCCCGGGGAGCCACTTTCTTCAAAAAATTCAAAACTTTAAGATTGCCTCTTGATTCAGTTCATGAAGCAGGATTTGTTTCGTTTAGTATGGAATTTTTTGCCCCTCATTGTCATAAAATCCACCGCTCATTTGCGGCTTCGCCTTCAAAATCGTTTGCATGATCTTTTCTGCGGCAACTTGCGCGCTCACTTTTTTCGGATGCGCATAATCTTGGGTTAGCTTTGTGTCGACTGTGCCTGGATGAATCGCCAGCAACGCTGATTCCTGATTTCTCCGTTTCCATTCAATTGATGCTGTGCGCACAATTTGGTTTAGTGCTGACTTGGCCGCTCGGTAGGACACCCAACCACCCAGTTGATTATCTTCAATAGAGCCAACGCGTGCGGACAATGCGGCAATCGCGGCAGGGTCATATCGTGACATGAGTGGCAGTAGCTGTTGAATCATCATGGCTGGCCCTATCGCGTTTAACGCGAAGTGATTGGCCATATTGTTGGCATCCAGTTCAGCAAAGCGGCGCTCTGGTGGCGCGCCATCAATAATCAATGCACCGGTGGCAATGATGGCAAGATTGAATTTACGCCCTTCTTGTTGCCACTTGGCGAATTCAGGCACAAATGTTTCGGGCTTGGTGATGTCGTAGGTTGGAAAGTTCGCGCGATCAAAGCTGACAATGTTTTTGCAGTTGGGGCGTGTGGCCAAATTTGCATTCAACGCTTGGCCGATGCCGCCATTCGCCCCAATGATGATCGCATTGATTTCTTCGACTTTATCTAGCATTCCCACCTCGCATTTGATTGCTAAGCTACGCGAGGTGGTGAGTTATGGATCAGGACACCTGTTTTGGCCGCGTGATGGTTTTCACTTCGAGAAACTCTTCAAGGCCGAATGTGCCGCCTTCGCGACCGACACCCGATTTTTTGTAACCGCCGAAGGGTGAACCTGGTGCCATGCCAGCGCCATTGATATGAACCATGCCCGCTTTAAGCTGACGGGTTACCCGCATCGCCTTTTCTGCGTCTTCCGTTTGCACGTAAGCGGAAAGGCCATATTCGGTATAATTTGCAATGGCGATAGCCTCCTCCTCCGTTTCGAACGGAATCATCGTTAGAACCGGGCCGAAAATCTCCTCACGCGCAATGCGCATGTCGTTTGTTACATCTGCGAAAATGGTTGGTTTGACAAAATAGCCTTCATTCATACCATCCGGCTTGCCCAAGCCGCCAATCAACAAGGTTGCTCCTTCATCGATCCCTGCTTTGATAAGCTCTTGCACCCGGTCAAACTGGATATGGTTGACCAATGGGCCGATATGCTTGCCAGCTTGATCGGGATCGCCAACATCTTGTTGCTTAGCAGTTTTTACAGCAATGGTTTTCGCTTCTTCATAGACAGAATGCTGCACCAACATGCGTGAAGGCGCGTTGCAGGACTGGCCGCTATTGTTGAACATTTGGCGCACGCCGCGTTTGACCGCATTTTCGAGATCAGCGTCATCAAACACCAAATTGGGCGATTTGCCGCCAAGCTCCAAAGATACTTTCTTGGCGCAATCTGCCGCATCCTTGCTGACGGCTGCGCCTGCGCGCAGCGAACCTGTGAACGACATCATCGCCACGTCAGGATGACGTGACAGCGCTGCGCCTGCCACTGGCCCTTCGCCATTGATTAAATTGAACACACCTTTGGGCACCCCGGCTTCTGCCAGAATTTCAGCATAAAGCATTGCGTTAAACGGCGTGAACTCACTCGGCTTGAGCACCATTGTGCAGCCTGCAGCCAAAGCGGGCAGCACCTTGAGCGCAATTTGGTTGATTGGCCAGTTCCACGGTGTGATCAAACCACAAACACCGATTGGCTCTCGCACAACCATGTCCCCATTCATCAAATTTTTCTCGAACTCGAACGTCCCGAGTGCTTGCAAAAACCCATCGAGATGGCTTTCCCCCACAGCGGTTTGCGCGCCATAAGCCAAATGACGCGGCGCGCCAAGTTCAAGTTGAATGGCTTGAGCAACTTCGTCCCGCCGATTGCGATAAACAGTTAGAATCGAGCGCAACAATTCCCTGCGCTCTTCGATTGAGGTGCGAGAAAAGGCTGGAAAGGCCGCTTTCGCGACCGCCACGGCTTCATTCACAGCATTTTCATCAGCCAAGGCAATGCTGCCGATTGCCTGTTCAGACGCGGGATTGAGCACGTCCATACTGTTTGCATCGGCCGCCTCGACCCAATCGCCATTGATAAAGAATTCATGTCTTTTCCAGAAGGTCATTGGCGATTCTCCTTTACTCACCTACAGTTGTGGCTATTTGATATCTGTTTTTCAACGTAACCGTTTTGGTGCGTTTGAGCATACAATATAGCAAGGCTGAAATATGGTCGACAAACAGGAATGGGTGAAACTGCTTCCCGATGCAGCGCTTGAATGGCTTGGTGGCCGTCGCGTTGAAGAAGTTGAATGTATCGTGCCCGATCTTGTGGGCATTTCTCGGGGCAAAACCATGCCCGCCAAGAAGTTTTCGAGCGATGCGTTCTTCTATCTTCCCACTTCGATTTTTTATCAAACCATCACCGGCGCTTATGCCGATATGGACATAAAAGATCAGTGGATGGAAACCGATATGGTGCTGAAACCTGATTTGAGCACCGCCTGCGCCGCCCCATGGACGGACGATGTGATTCTGCAGGTGATCCACGACCTTGAAACCACACAGGGTGAGCCCGTGCCTGTGGCACCCCGCAATGTGTTGAAACGTGTGCTTTCACTTTATGCAGATAAGGGCTGGCGTCCCGTTGTTGCACCCGAGATCGAATTTTATCTCACCCGGCCCCATACGGACCCCAATGAAGCAATCGAACCGCCGATTGGCCGGACGGGACGCAAGGGCATTGGTCGCCAAGCTTATTCCATGGTGGCGGTTGATGAATATGGCGAAGTGATCGACGATATTTATGACTTTGCCGAAGCGCAGGGTTTGGAGATTGACACCCTGATCCAAGAAGGCGGTGC
The DNA here is from genome assembly GCF_049801075.1 of Maritalea sp. S77. Taxonomy (NCBI): domain Bacteria; kingdom Pseudomonadati; phylum Pseudomonadota; class Alphaproteobacteria; order Hyphomicrobiales; family Devosiaceae; genus Maritalea; species Maritalea sp. S77. Next base: position 418,812 of record NZ_JBNAGG010000001.1, read on the forward strand.
TGGGCAAATTGAAATTAATTTGCAACATGGCGATCCGCTGAAACTTGCGGATGAAGTGTTCTATTTCAAACGATCCATCCGCGAAGCCGCATTGAAAAACAATTGCTTTGCCACCTTTATGGCCAAGCCCATGCGCGATGAGCCGGGCAGCGCCATGCATTTACATCAATCGATTGTTGATGTGAAAACCGGCAAGAACATTTTCTCTGACGATCAGGGCGAGCCCACACCTTATTTCTATGGTTTCTTGGGCGGCTTGCAGACGCATATTGATGCGGTGATGCCGATTTTTGCGCCTTATGTGAACAGCTATCGTCGCTTTAAGGCAGACGATTCTGCGGCAGCGAACGTGGAATGGGGGCAAGACAACCGGACTACCGGGTTGCGCATCCCGATTTCAACGCCGGAAGCGCGGCGCATTGAGAACCGCATTGTGGGCATGGACAGCAACCCATATCTCGCGATTGCCGCCAGCTTGGCCTGCGGTTATCTCGGCATGATCAATCAGCTTACGCCCCGCCCCATGCGGAAAGGCGATGCCTATGAGGATGGGGTGACCCTGCCCTATGCGCTTATGGACGCATTGGAGGCATTTCAGGAAGATCGCGATTTGCGTGATCTGCTCGGTGAAGATTTCTGCTTGGTCTATGAAGCGATCAAGAGGCAGGAGCTTGAAGAGTTTCTAGGTGAAATCAGCCCGTGGGAACGCGAGCATCTTTTGCTGAATGTGTAATGATTGATGTTCTGAACGCCAACGATGTGCAGGGCCAATATCCGCTTTCCTATTATGCGGCGCAGCGCCCCGCGCCCGCACCTCATGCACAGTTGAAAGGCCATAAGTCCGCTGATGTTTGCATCATCGGTGGCGGCTTTACTGGACTTTCGGCGGCTTATCATTTGGCGCAGGCTGACTTTGATGTGGCGCTATTGGAGGCGCATCGCATTGGATGGGGTGCCTCCGGCCGCAATGGCGGACAATTGGGCAGCGGCCAACGGCTAGATCAGATAACATTAGAACGTTTGGTTGGCGAACAGAGTGCACATGCACTTTGGGATATCGCCGAGGCCAGTAAACAGTTGATCAAAAGCCTGATTTTCGACAATGCGATCGATTGCGATTATCGTCCAGACATTATCGAGGCGGATCATAAACAAAGATTTGTTGCCGACTCTCACCGTTACGTTGAAAAACTCAACCGCGATTATGGCTATGAAGCGATTTCCGCCCTCAGCAAGGCTGAAGTGCGCGAACATGTAGCGAGCAACCAATATTTTGGCGGCACGCTGGATAAAGGTGCGGGGCATTTGGACCCGCTTGCTTTCTGTTTTGGGTTGTCCGCATTGGCACACAAGTCCGGCACTCGGATTTATGAGCAAAGCCGCGTGACGCACATCGAATCTGGTAATAAGGTTCGCGTGACAACCAGAGAAGGTGCCATTGAGGCAGACCATCTTATTCTTGGTTGTAATGGCTATATTGGCGGCTTGAACAAGGAAGTTAGCGCTCGCGTGATGCCGATCAATAGCTTTATTGTGGCAACTGAACCGCTTGGCGAAGAACGTTCTAAGGCATTGATTCCACATAATGAGGCCGTTGCTGACAGCTGTTTTGTGGTGAATTACTTCCGCCGCACACCAGACCATCGACTTTTGTTTGGTGGTGGCGAAACTTACAGTCTTCGTTTCCCTGCTGACCTCGAAGCTATTTCGCGCAAGCCAATGCTGAATGTGTTTCCGCAATTGGCAGATGCAAAGATCGATTATGCGTGGGGTGGCACATTGGGCATCACCATGCAGCGGCTGCCACACTTTGCGCGGTTGAGCCCGAATATATATTCAGCCGCGGGCTTTTCTGGGCATGGATTGGGCATGGCCACAATGGCAGGCAAAATTTTGGCGGAGATTACACAGGGACAAGCGGAGCGGTTTGATCTGATGGCCAGTGTGCCCAGCCCTCGCTTTCCTGGCGGCGAGGCGATGCGCGGTGCCCTGCTCTATCTGGCCATGACCTATTACGCGTTGCGGGATCGATTCTAGTTCAACACAACCCATCTCTGGATGCTAAAAATGTAATTTATTTGCACTTTTGCAAATTGGCGGAGGATTTCGCAGCTTAATCAATATGCATGCGAGACAAACATAAACGCGACCAACCTCGAATCTACAAGGATTCTCAAACTGGGCTAGTGTCTAAAGCCATGCCCCTTTTTGCGATGCAACCCATATTGCGGCGCATTGTTCGGCATGTGGCGACCCTGCATCCTGAGCTTTTTGAGCGGTTAGACGAAAGCTGTCGCAAACATTTTTTGATCGATGCGAAAGGCATGCCCTTTTTGCTGCTTTTGCGTCCAGATCCAGACAATCTGATGCTGGTGGCGAAATCGCGCCACGAAGAAATTCCCTATGATGTGCTGGTGAGCGGCAAGTTTAAAACTTTGCTGCGCATGATCGATAGCAAAACCGATAGCGACGCGCTGTTTTTCAACCGCGACATCATGGTGACAGGCGATACAGAAGCCATTGTCGCTCTACGCAATGCGCTTGACGATATGGATGCGACGTTGGCCGATGATGTGGCCACGGCTTTTGGCCCACTGCGCGGTCCGGTACGCGCCAGCATTGATGCAGCGACAAAAATTGTAGGTTCCAGAACATGAGTGATTTGATCAAACCTGAATTGGTGTGTCCCGCTGGCACGCCTGCCAGCTTGCGCACTGCCGTTGATGCGGGCGCAAACTCGGTTTATTGCGGCTTTAAGGGCCCCACCAATGCGCGGAATTTTCCCGGCCTGAACTTCTCGAAAAAAGAGCTTTCGGAAAGTGTGAAATATGCGCATGACAAAGACGCAATGGTGCTGGCGGCGATAAACTCATTTCCCACAGCGGGACGCACCGATATCTGGAAGCAAGCCGTTGATGACGCGGTTGAAATCGGCGTGGATGCGGTGATTATCGCAGATATCGGCATGGCTAAATATGTGGCCGAACAGCACCCCGACCAGCGGTTGCACCTTTCTGTGCAGGCCGGTGCCTCCTCGCCTGAAGCGATCAATTTTTATGTTGAGCGCTTTAATGTGAAACGCGTGGTGCTGCCGCGTATTTTGACAGTGCCGGAAATCAAGCGGGTGCATGACGCAATTGATTGCGAGATTGAGGCCTTTGTGTTCGGCAATATCGGCATGATGGCCGAAGGCCGCTGCTCGCTGACCAATTATGTCACCGGCATTTCCACCAACATGGATGGCGTGTGCTCACCAGCAAGCCACGTGGATTATGAACCGGATGACGATGATGGGCTGACGACACGACTTGGTGATTTCGCTATTGATTGCATTTCATGTGGCGAAACCGCGGGTTACCCGACCATCTGCAAAGGCCGCTACGACACCGCGCACAAGAAAAACTATTATGCCTTTGAAGAGCCCATCAGCCTTAACCTGACCCGCCTGCTGCCCGACTTGATGCGCGCCGGGGTTACGGCCCTCAAGATTGAGGGACGCCAGCGGTCTCGTGCCTATATCCGCTCGGTCGTTTCTGCATTCCGCGATGCGGTTGATGCTTATGCGGCGGGCGAAGAGCCGGACATCACTGAACTGATCGCGCTGACCGAGGGGCATAAAGAAACCCAAGGCGCATTTAAATCAAAGAGCTGGAGATAGAAATGAGTGCACAGCTGACCCTTGGCCCGGTGCAATATAACTGGGCGCCAGAAGCTTGGCGGGATTTCTACTTTAAGGTTGCCGGTGAAACACCGATAAAGACCGTTTTTATCGGAGAAGTTATCTGCTCGAAGCGGGCACCACTTTATGACAATCAATTGCCGGACGTGGTGGAACGCCTTCACGATGCGGGCAAGCATGTTATTTTTTCGACCCTTTCGGAAGTCACCACTGATATTGATCGCCGCTTAGTCAAGCGCGTTGCAATTTCTGAAGGGTTTCCCATTGAAGCAAATGATGTGTCTGCCCTACAACAAATGGCTAAGGGGCCGCACCATATTGGCCCGCTGATGAATTGCTATAATGAGGAAGCGCTTGAGGTTTATGCCGCTAATGGCGCGACAACAATTTGTCTCAACCCCGAAATTCCGCGCGATGGTCTTGCCGCACTTGCGCAAGCGGCTGAGCCGCTTGGTGTTGATCTTGAAGTCCAAGTGTATGGCCGCGTTTCACTGGCGCTTTCGGCGCGTTGTTACCATGCCCGCGCGCACAATCGCACCAAAGATTCCTGCCTGTTCGTGTGTGATGAAGACCCAGATGGCATGCGGCTGGACACATTGGAGGGCGATAAGTTTCTCACGGTGAACGGCATTCAAACGCAGTCTCACTCAGTGCTTAATCTGATCGATTGTTTGGATGACTTACAATCTATCGGAGTAAATCGTTTCCGCATTTCGCCGCAGAGCGTGGGCACCTTTACCGCTATTCAGACATTTGACGATGTTTTGAATGGGCGTATCAGCCCTTCAGAAGCATTGAAAAAGATGCGCGATGACTGCGTAGATGCCCCCTTCTCCAACGGGTTTTATCATCAACGCCCCGGCTATGAATGGCACGACAAAGTGCCTGCCGAATAGGAATTCGCCGCTGAGCCTCTCTTCTCTCTGTCAGAACCTCCAACTTTCTGACTGCTCAGCGGCGATACCTTCAATCATATTTTTTTCACGCTGACACAGGGTTATCAAACGGTCGGGGGAGCTTGCAGGTCAGTTTTACGAACGTGCAATGCTTGACCAAATGCTCATGGAACTTGAAGTGGATTGTGTACAATAAAAAAGGCGGCCAGTTGGCCGCCTTCTTCAGAGTCATCTTTGTTCCCCATCCGAACGTTAAAGCGCGCTATATTGATGCCCTTCAAACAGCAAGTCATAAAGCTCGTTTGCGAGTTCGGCAGGGTCTTTTTCCGCGGCGTTGAGGGTGATGTCTGCTTGTTCGGGTGCTTCGAATGGCGAATCTATGCCGGTGAAGTTTTTGATGTCACCTGCTTTGGCGCGGGCGTAGAGGCCCTTTGGATCGCGTTGTGCGCACACTTCCAGTGGGGTGTTCACATAGGCTTCGATGAACTGGATGTCGCCTGCCACTTCGCGCGCTAGGCGGCGCTCATTTTTGAAAGGCGAGATGAAGGAGACGAGGACGATTAAGCCAGCGTCAGCCATCAGCTTGGCCACTTCGGCCACTCGACGGATATTTTCCACGCGGTCTTCATCGGTAAAGCCCAAGTCTTTATTGAGGCCGTGGCGGACATTGTCGCCGTCGAGAATGTAGGTGTGTTTCCCTTCGGCCGTTATGCGCTTTTCGAGCAAGTTAGCAATGGTGGATTTGCCAGAGCCGGAAAGGCCAGTGAACCACACAATGCGTGGGGTTTGGCCTTTCATGTCTGCCCGCACCTGCCGGTTCACATCAAAATCCTGATAGGTGAGGTTTTGCGCGCGCCGTAGACCAAACTCAATGGTGCCCGCGCCCAAAGTGGCGTTGGACAAGCGGTCAATCAGGATAAAGCCGCCTGTGAGCGGGTTTTCCGCATAAGGATCAAAGGCAATGGGCTTGTCGGTGGCGATGGTCACCGTGCCCACTTCGTTTAGCTCCAAACATTTGGCCGGGTTCTGCTCCAATGTGTTCACATTGGTTTTTTGCTTAATCTTGGTGATGGTGGCCGGCACCATTTGGCTGCCAATCTTGATCAGATAAGACCGCCCTGCCATGGCTGGGTTCTCATGCATCCAGATTAGACGCGCTTGGAACTGATTGGAAAATTCTGGCGTTTCGCCCGGCACGGACAGGACATCGCCGCGGGAGATATCCACCTCACGGTCAAGCACCAAGGTCACCGCATCCCCTGCCCGTGCAGCATTTAAATCACCATCTATGGTGACGATGCGTTTGATTTTGGCAGGCTTGCGCGAAGCAGCAATCAGCACATCGTCGCCCGGCTTGATTTGACCAGACGCAACAGTGCCCGAGAATCCGCGAAAGTCGAGGCTGGCACGGTTGACCCATTGCACAGGGAAGCGGAACGGTTGTTCCACCCGGTCGTCAGCCACATCGATTTCTTCAAGATATGGCACCAATTGTGGACCGTTATACCAATCCATTTGCGTGCTTTTGCTGACAATATTGTCGCCGCGCAGCGCGGAGATTGGCACAGTGACCAAGCTCTTAAAGCCAAGCTGGGCCGCAAATTCGCGATATTCCGCATCGATTTTATCAAACACGGCTTTGTCGTAATCAACAAGGTCGATCTTATTGACCACAGCCACCACATGCTTCACACCAATCAAAGACAAAATAAAGCTATGGCGTTTGGTTTGGGTCAAGACGCCTTTGCGCGCGTCGATCAATACAATCGCCAAGTCAGCATTAGACGCGCCAGTGGCCATATTGCGGGTATATTGCTCGTGGCCTGGCGTATCAGCGACGATAAATTTGCGCTTTTCGGTGGTGAAGAAGCGATAAGCCACATCAATGGTGATGCCCTGCTCGCGCTCAGCGGTTAGGCCATCCACCAGCAGCGAGAAGTCAATGCCTTCATCGCCCGTAGTGCGGTTGTGGCTTTCTTTTTGCAGCGATGCGAGCTGATCATCCAAGATCAGTTGGCTATCATATAGAAGGCGACCAATCAGGGTTGATTTGCCATCATCCACCGAGCCGCAAGTCAAAAAGCGCAAAATGCTCTTGTCGGTTTGAGCACTGAGCCATTGTTCAATATTAAGTTCTGGGGCCTGTTGTGCGATGCTCATTAGAAATAGCCCTCTTGTTTTTTCTTCTCCATTGACCCGGCCTGATCACTATCGATCAAGCGCCCTTCCCGCTCAGACGTGCGTGAGGCGTTCATCTCCATAATGATCTCGGGCAAGGTAGCGGCTTCTGATTCAATCGCGCCAGTGAGCGGATAGCAGCCAAGGGTTCTAAACCGCACCATTTTTTCTTGCGGTGTTTCGCCTTCATTGAGCGGCAAGCGTTCATCATCGACCATGATCAAGGTGCCAGAGCGCTCTACCACCGGGCGCGGCTTGGCTAGATAAAGCGATGGGATTTCAATTTCTTCTTTGTAGATATAGGTCCAGATATCCAGCTCGGTCCAATTGGACAGTGGGAACACACGCATGCTTTCACCCGGTGAGATACGCGTGTTGAATAAGCGCCAAAGTTCTGGCCGCTGGTTTTTCGGGTCCCACGCATGTTGGGCATTGCGGTGCGAGAACACCCGTTCCTTGGCGCGAGACTTTTCTTCATCCCGCCGTGCTCCGCCAATCGCTGCATCATATTGGCCAGCATTGAGCGCCTGGCGCAGGGCCACGGTTTTCATAATGTCAGTGTAACGTGCAGAGCCATGGTCAAACGGATTGATGTTTTCCGCCACACCTTCTTGGTTGGTGTGGGTGATCAAATCAAAACCATATTGCTCGGCCATGCGATCGCGAAAGGCGATCATTTCGCGGAACTTAAAAGTGGTATCCACATGCAAAAGCGGAAATGGAATCTTCGAGGGGAAAAACGCCTTGCGCGCCACATGCAGCAAAACACTTGAATCCTTGCCAATCGAATACATCATCACCGGCCGCTCAAAACTGGCCGCGACCTCGCGAAAAATCTCAATACTCTCCGCTTCCAAAGCGTCAAGGTGACTGTGACGTATTTCTGGCATAATTAAAGTCCGCTTGTTTAAACAGACTTCAAAATAATTAGCGCGCAACGACAAAACAAGCAGTAAATTCAAAGGTTTATGACTGCATATGTCGATTTTTCGCGCAGCCCATCTTCCATGGTTTTTTGCTCTAGCGCGCATAAAGATCAGGAAAATCATTTCGCGCAAATTCACTTTATACGGGTAAACTATTTCCCCACTGGATATGCCTTGAAAAGTGGTGACGGTTGAGGCGACCGCACTTTAAAAGCAAAGATTGGCGCAATGAGATTTTTGCGTTTTCGAGCCATATTAGTTTTTTCGCATTGTCTTATTGGCGAAATGGAAAAAGGCTTTTCTTTTCTTCACTCTAGGCTTGATCAGCGCTCTGCTTCTCCTTAGTTTTGAGCCTAACACACCAGAGGATTTTCCAATGACAGAGCATAATGACATGCACAAAGATATTCTGGGCGCGATTGGCAACACGCCACTTATTCGCTTGAACGCCGTTTCTGAAGCAACGGGCTGCGAAATTTGGGGCAAGGCTGAATTTTTGAACCCCGGTCAGTCTGTGAAAGACCGGGCCGCGCTTTATATTGTGCGTGATGCAGAGCGCAAAGGCTTGTTGAAGTCCGGCGGCACAATTGTGGAAGGCACTGCGGGTAACACAGGTATCGGCCTTTCCATGGTGGCGAACGCTTTGGGCTATAAATCTGTCATCGTTATTCCAGAGACCCAATCAAAAGAGAAAAAAGATTCTCTTCGCTTGGCTGGCGCCACACTGATTGAGGTGCCTGCAAAGCCTTATAAGAACCCGAACAATTATGTGAAGGTTTCAGGCCGCCTCGCTGAAAAACTGGCGAACGAATTGCCTGAAGGGGCGATTTGGGCCAATCAATTTGACAATGTGGCCAACCGTCAAGCGCACATCGAGACCACCGGCCCTGAAATCTTTGAGCAAACTGGTGGCAAAGTTGACGGGTTTATTTGTGCCGTTGGCTCCGGCGGCACGTTGGCGGGTGTGTCGCATGCGCTTAAAGAACGCAATAGAGACATTCAAATTGGCTTGGCTGACCCGATGGGGGCTGCGCTTTATAGTTTTTACACCAGTGGTGAATTTGCCTCGCAAGGCGGTTCGATCACCGAAGGCATTGGCCAAGGCCGGATTACGGCAAACCTCGATGGTTTCAAGCCGGACCACGCCTATCAAATCTCTGATGCGGAAGCCCTGCCCTATATCTTCGATCTGTTACAGGATGAAGGCATTTGCTTGGGTGGCTCTAGCGCGATCAACATCGCTGGCGCGGTGAAACTTGCGCGTGACTTGGGACCGGGCAAAACCATTGTCACCATTCTTTGTGACTATGGCAATCGCTACCAATCAAAGCTCTATAATCCAATGTTTTTGCGGGAGAAGGACTTGCCAGTGCCTGAATTCTTGAGCCACACTCATGAAATTGACATGAGTACGGTTTTTGAGAATGACGCAGACTGATTTTCTTTTTCGTGAAGATGCTTACCTAACAACTGCTGCCGCCACGATCTCGTTTATCAACGAGGATGGCGGCATCATTTTAGATCGCTCAAACTTCTATGCTACTTCCGGCGGTCAGCCCGGTGACAGTGGCTTTTTGGAGCGCGAGAATGGCGATAAGATCGCCATCACCACCTGCGTACATCCCGATAGGAATAAAACCCAATGTCTTTTGGTGCCTGAGATTTCCGAGCATGGTCTGCAGCCCGGCGAGCAGATCACCGCGCATATTGATTGGGACAATCGCTATAAATTGATGCGTATGCACACAGCACTGCATTTGCTTTCTGTTGTCATTCCACTGCCTGTCACAGGCGGCTCAATCGGCGCTGCAAAGTCGCGATTGGACTTTCAGATGCCAGAACCGCCAGAGGATAAGGACGCATTGGCAGAACAGCTCAATGCCATGATTGAGCGCAATCTGGATGTGCGTGAGGAATGGATCAGTGAAGAAGAGCTTGAGGCCAATCCCGACCTTGTGAAGACCATGTCAGTTAAGCCACCATCCGGTCAGGGGAAAATACGAATGATCCGCATATTGGATGGCGATGAAACGATTGACTGGCAGCCTTGTGGTGGCACGCACGTGGCCAACACAGAAGAGATTGGGCTGATGCGTTTGGGTAAAGTAGAGAAAAAGGGCAAGCAGAATCGCCGCGTAGCGATTCACTTCGCAGACGAATAGAATGGGACGTTATCAAGGCTCCTGCCATTGCGGCACCGTCAGATTTGAAATCGAGAGTGACCTTGCCACCGTGATGAAGTGCGACTGTTCACTGTGCCGCAAGCGGAACGCCGTAATGGTAGATGTTCATAAGGACCATTTCACACTGATTTCCGGTGAAGATTCTCTAGGCACCTATCAGTGGAACATGAAGATCGCCAAACATCATTTCTGCACCAAATGCGGCATCTATACTTTTCACCGCAAACGGTCCTTGCCGGACCACTATGGGGTAAATCTTTATTGCCTCGACGGCGTCGATTTTGACTCAATCGAGATAGAGCAAGCCTACGGCTCGCAGCTCAGCAGCGTAGAAAAATAGCCAAATCTAGCGGATTGGTGGCGCGTAGTGTAGACCACCTTTGGTCCACAATTCGTTAGTGCCGCGCGGGATCATCAAACCTGAAGTGTTGCCGAAGTTCCGTTCATAGACTTCACCAAAATTGCCGACATTACGAATGACATCCTGAGCCCATGTTGCGTTAAGGCCAAGAGCTTGGCTAAATTCGCCATCGAGGCCTAGAAGTCGCCGCATACGTGGGTTTTTGGTTTCGATCATCGTGTCAATATTGCGTGAATTCACACCTAACTCTTCAGCATTGATCATGGCAAACAACACCCAGCGGACTATGGTCTGCCATTTCATATCGCCTTTGCGGACAACTGGACCCATCGGCTCTTTGCTCAAGCGCTCCGGCAAAATTCGATGTTGTGAAGGATCAATGGCATTGATCTTAATTTCCTGCAATTTTGAAGCCGCGGCAGTAACAGCATCGCAGATGCCTGCCATGTAAGCGCCAGCTAAGTCAGCAGCATCCTCCACCATCACTTCTTCATAGGAAATCTGATTATTGAAGAAGAAGCGTTCCAAGGAGATATGACCAAGAGAATCTGCGACCACACATACCGAAATGTCTTTCAATTCAAGCGCTGAAACCACTTCAGCCTCATTGCGGACCATGATGGCCTGCCCGTCGTAAAATGCGACGCCAGTGTAAACGACACCAAATTCATTGTCGCGCAGCAAATTCCAGTATCCATTGCGAGACATCAAATCCACTTCGCCAATGCGCAGTGGAGTCATGCGAAAGTCGCCGTCAAACTCAGCAAATTCCACACGGTTAGGCTCCGAAAAAATCGCCGCCGACACTGCGCGGCAGAGATCCACATCGAAGCCGGACCAAAACCCATCAACCGACAGGTTGGAAAAGCCACGGTGCCCTTGGCTGGCGCCACACTTGACGAAGCCGCGCTCACGCACTGTTTCCAGCGTGTCTGCGAACGCCGCTGTGCTCAAACCAAAAAGGAGCAGCATCAAAGCTAAGAATGTACGCACTTGAACACCTAACACATAAAAAGGCGGCCCCATCGGGCCGCCTTATCCATTTCCCCGATAGCTATTCAGCAAAGCGAATAACCACCGATAAAGCAAGAGCTTCTAGTGCAAAATCTGGCTTAGGAACAATTTTGTCCGCTCATGCTGTGGATTATCAAAGAACGCTTCAGGCTCATTTTGTTCAATAATTTGCCCTTGGTCCATGAAAATCACGCGGTTCGCAACCTGACGGGCAAAGCCCATTTCGTGCGTAACACAAAGCATGGTCATGCCTGTTTCAGCCAAATTCACCATTACTTCCAGCACTTCCTTGATCATTTCCGGATCAAGCGCCGAAGTGGGCTCGTCGAACAACATGATGTTTGGATTCATGCACAATGAGCGTGCAATCGCCACACGTTGTTGCTGACCACCAGAAAGCTGACCCGGATATTTTTGGGCCTGCTCAGGGATTTTAACCCGCTCAAGGTAATGCATAGCTGTTTTTTCAGCTTCAGCCTTTGGAATACCGCGAACCCACATTGGGGCCAAAGTGCAGTTCTCCATGATGGTCAAATGCGGGAAGAGGTTAAAGTGTTGGAACACCATGCCCACTTCGCGACGCACTTCATCAATGCGCTTCAAATCTGAAGTTAGCTCAATACCATCAACAATGATTTGGCCTTGCTGATGCTCTTCCAAACGGTTGATGCAACGAATTAGGGTCGACTTGCCAGAGCCAGACGGCCCCGCAATAACGATCCGCTCACCCTTCATCACTTTGAGGTTGATGTCTTTCAACACATGAAAATCACCATACCATTTGTTCATGTCATTAATCTCAATAGCAACATCCGTTTCAGACACGGTCATCTTTGAACGATCTACAGAGATATCTTCTTCTTTTACGTCTGACATTATTTACTCCTTGTGTCCCGTGTCCAACCGACGTTCCATATAGATGGAATAGCGCGACATACCGAAACAGAAAATCCAAAAAACAGCCGCGGCAAACAAATAACCCGTTGTTGCCTGGTGCGGTGCTTTCCATTCTACAAGCGCGGAAGTGGCTTGTACCGTGCCCAAAAGGTCGAACAGACCCACGATAGATACCAATGAGGTGTCTTTGAACAATGAAATAAAGCTGTTCACAATGCCGGGGATAACGTGTTTCAACGCTTGCGGCAAAATGATGAAATACATGGATTTGAAATAATTCAGACCCAATGCATGGGCAGCTTCATATTGTCCTTTGGGCAAGGCTTGCAGACCGCCACGCACCACCTCAGCCATATAGGCCGTTTGGAAGAGCGCTACGCCCACAAGAGCACGTAGGATTTTGTCGATTGTTGTGCCTTCAGGCAAGAATAACGGCAACATCACAGATGCCATGAACAATACCGTGATCAACGGCACTGCACGCCACAATTCAATAAAGGCAATGGATACGTATTTAACAAATGGCATGTGTGACCGCCGGCCGAGCGCCAAAACGACACCCAATGGCAATGACACAACGATACCCACCGATGCGATGATCAGAGTCAGCATCAGGCCGCCCCACTTTTCAGTGGTGACTTCCATCAGACCAAAGTTACCGCCATTCAGCAGCACGATCGCAAAGATGGGCAAGCCCACAAAGAATGCAATCGCTGAGATGCCTTTAAACGGCAAATCTGGCCACAACAAATGTGTGATCAATGCAGCAGCAACCACAAATACGAGGTTTGGACGCCAATATTCGGATTCTGGGTAGAAACCATAAATATAGAAATCAAACCGATCGATCACATAGGCCCAACACGCGCCTGCTTCAGGTGCACGACAAGGTGTACCATCTTCAGCCACGAAAATCGCGTTGCCGATCAAGAAGTTATACAATGTAGGCACTGTCCAAACCAAAAAGGCCAATGCCAACAATGTCATGATGGTGTTCGGAATGTCGGAGAACAGATTTTTCCGCATCCACCCCACAATACCAGTTTGCGTAACAGGTGCTGGCAGGTCTGGCGCCATTTCTGTCCGCACATAAGCGAATTTATTCGTCATAACAGCCTCCCTCTACCGCTCTGTCAGCGCAATACGCGCGTTGTACCAGTTCATGATGATCGATGTGAGCAATGACAAGGTGAGATACACCGACATCGTCATAAAGATCACTTCCACCGCTTTGCCTGATTGGTTCAGCGCTGTGCCCATGAACACATTCACAATATCTGGGTAACCAATGGCCACCGCGAGCGATGAGTTTTTGGTCAAGTTCAGATATTGGCTGGTCAAAGGTGGCACAATCACCCGCATTGCCTGTGGGATCACCACAAGATTTAGCCGATCATTGTCTTTAAGCCCGAGAGATTGGGCTGCTTCTGTTTGTCCTCTGCTCACCGAAACAATGCCAGCCCGTACAATCTCAGCGATAAAGGCTGCTGTGTAGATCACCAAGCCAAACAGCAATGCCACAAATTCTGGAGGCAATTGAATGCCGCCTTGGAAGTTAAAGCGATTGCGCTCCGGATAGCTTACATCCAACCCAGCACCAGAAACGACCCATGCGATTGCTGGCACAACGATCAATAGACCGATGAACACTGGAATATATGGAAAGCGTTCGCCCGTTTTTTCGAGGCGACGAACTGACCAGCGCTGTAAGAAGAAGCCACTAATTAGCACCAGAACCACTGCAATCTGCACCCATAGGAATGCAGCATTTGGATTTGGATCTGGGAAATATAGCCCACGATTGTTCAGGAATACCGCGCCACTGATAATTTCCAAGCTATCTCGAACGGACGGCATGGATTTCAGCACGGCGAAGTACCAGAAGAACAATTGCAACAGCAATGGAATGTTCCGGATGACTTCAATGTAAATCGTGGCCAGCCGCGCAATGATCCAGTTGGATGAGAGGCGCGCGACGCCAAGGACAAATCCGAGCATTGTTGCAAGAACAATCCCGGTAATCGCCACCAACAATGTGTTCAATATCCCCACGATAAACACATCTAAGTAGGTCGATGAGCGACTATACTCTATGAGAGAAAACCCGATATCAAAACCGGATGTTACACCTAGAAAATCAAAACCAGTTGTTTTGTTTTGCGCCTGAAGGTTGACGATGGTGTTTTGAACAATCCACCAGCCAAACCCTACAAGCACCAACAGCAACAAGATCTGAAACGCGTAGGACCGGAATTTTGGGTCGTAAATTAATGATGATAAGCTGCGGCTTTGCTGCAGCTGTTCCTGACTCTTGGCCATGGCTACCCTTTTTCTTATTGTTGAGTAGTCTTATTAGGTGTTTTTCACCTATTGGCGGGCAATGCCCTCCCCCGAAAAAATGGCCCGGCGCAATGCGCCGAGCCAAACAACTCAATTCGACTTAGCGAATTGGCGGTGAGTACTGAAGACCACCACGCGTCCAAAGGTCGTTCAATGAACCTGCGCGTTCGATACCGATTGGTGTCACGTTGCGCTGATAGATTTCATCGTAGTTACCTGTATGCTTGATGACGCGGTAAGCCCAATCGTCTGAAAGACCGATTGCTTTACCAAACTCACCTTCAACGCCGAGCAAACGACGAACAGATGGGTTTTCAGAACCAAGCATTTCATCAACGTTTGCTGATGTTACGCCATATTCTTCAGCTTCGAGCAGAGCGAAATATACCCAACGAGAGATATTGAACCACAGGTCGTCGCCTTGACGTACTGATGGGCCCAATGGCTCTTTTGAGATGATCTCTGGCAAGATTTTGTGCGCATCTGGATCAGCCAATGACAGACGCTCAGCAGCCAAAGCTGATGAGTCAGTTGTGAACACATCACAACGGCCATCGTCATATGCTTTCACAACTTCATCTTGGTCTTCGAACACAACTGGGTTGTAGTTCATGCCATTTGTTGCGAAGTAGTCAGCTGCGTTCAACTCTGTTGTTGTACCAGCTTCGATACATACAGCAGCGTCAGACAACTCAAGCGCTGAATTCACGCCAATGTCTTTTGGCACCATGAAGCCCTGACCATCATAGAACATTACGCCTGTAAAGGAGATGCCCAAGTTGGTGTCGCGGCTCATTGTCCATGTTGTTGTACGTGACAACACATCAATTTCACCTGAAGAAAGCGCCGTAAAACGCTCTTTAGATGTCAATGGAGTAAAGCGAACAGCTTCTGGATCATCAAAGATCGCTGCAGCCATTGCGCGGCAATAGTCTACATCGATACCTGACCAGTTATTGTTTTCATCAGGAGATGCAAAGCCTGGTGTGCTTGGTGCAACACCACACTGCAGGTAACCTTTTGCCTGCACATCTTCCAACGTGTCCGCCATTGCTGCTGACGCTGAAAGGCTCAACGCAGCTCCAAGAGCGATTGTTACGATTTTTTTATTCATAACGTTGCCTTTTTTCCTAACCCTTTTAATTTTTTAGCCTCCCCCTCCTTGGATGGAGACTACATGCAGCACATTGTATTGTGCGCACTTGCACTATCGAAAAGCACTTTTGCTTTGCGGTCAAGAGTGTTGATAAAACTAATGTAAATCACACCCAAACTAATGTAAGTAAATGTGTAAGTTAGAAAAAAAATTTTGGTAATGGCAAAATAAATGAGTAAAAACGATACCAATTCCACACCTAAAAGCCCGGCAACAATAGTTACGCATCACGGGCGAAACCCAGAAAATCAATTTGGTTTTGTCAATACGCCAATCGTGCGCGGCTCTACGGTCCTTTTCGACAGCTATGAGCAGATCAAAGGCAATAAACGCACTTATGCTTATGGACGGCACGGCAATCCAACTGATGATGCGGTTCGGCACGTGATCACCGAATTGGAACATGGCGCCGAAACTTTGCTGGCGCCGTCGGGTGTAAATGCCATCACCACTGCTTTGCTTTCTGTTTTGAGCACAGGCGACGACTTACTGATGTGTGACACAGTTTATGAGCCGACACGCCAATTCTGCGATTCTGTGCTGCAAAAGATGGGAATCACGACCCGCTATTATGATCCGACCATCGGTGCAGACATTGAGCAATTGCTGCAGCCCAACACCCGCGCAGTCATGACGGAATCACCAGGGTCGTTGACCTTTGAAGTGCAAGATTTACCGGCCATCGCAAAAGTTTGCGCGCCGCGCGGCATCTCTATTTTGGCAGATAATAGCTGGGCGTCGCCGATCTATTACAAACCCTTGGACCTAGGGGCGAATATCGTCATTCACGCTGGCACAAAAATGTTTGCCGGTCATTCAGACGTCATGTTCGGGACGATTACCGCTGATGAGGCCCATGCACAGGAGCTCAAAAAGACATATCGCGCGCTGGGTGTATGTGTGTCACCTGAAGATAGTTTCCTGATCGGGCGCGGCTTGCGGACCTTGGAATTAAGAATGCGCGAGCAAGGAGGAAAAGCGCTGGCGATGGCTGAATGGCTTCAAGGTCATCCGCTCGTCGAGACAGTGCTGCACCCTGCTCTGCCAAGCCATCCACAGCATCAGATTTTCAAGCGCGATTTCACTGGATCGGGGTCATTGTTCAGCTTTATCCTCAAACCTGCGGGCGAAGAAGCCATTGCCGCCATGGTCGACGATATGAACCTATTTGGCATGGGATATAGCTGGGGTGGCTATGAGAGTTTAATTCTGCCTGTCAAAATTGCCTCACAGCGCTCAGCGACCACTTGGCCGCACGAAGGCAATTTGATTCGAGTGAATATTGGTCTTGAAGGTTATGAAGACCTGCAAAATGATTTGGCAGATGGCTTGGAGCGCTACAGCCAAATGTCAAACCATAAGCTCTAGCGTTTGCTGCGATGTAATTTAAACGGCGCATACCATTGCACATGGTTTGCGCCGTTTTTGATTCGAAAGCCGCCCAACTTCAAGATGTATAAATGATGCACCGCCAACGCACCCAACACACCTACAAGAGATCCCGCGAGAATATCGGTCAAAAAATGTGCGCCAATCACGAGGCGTGACATTGCCACGAAACCGGCCAGGATGAAGGCTACCGCCCCCCAACGACGCCCCGCCAACAAAAACACGACAACTGCTGCAGCAAATGAAGTGGTGGTGTGGCCAGATGGAAAAGATTGGAAGGTCCAAGCCTTATCCATCAAAAAGTGCGGCTGAAAATAGGTCGCGCCCAACTCTTCCAAATGCATCGGACGGGCGCGGCCAATGGCACGCTTCATCAAATTTGTGGCCAAACCGGGCAATCCGATTCCCAAAAAGATAAAGCCAGATAGGCCCGTGATGGCGCGCGCCTTCCAATAATGCGAATATTTCAAACCCAAAAAACCGATGATGGGTGTCAAAAGCCAAATAAAGAAGGTGGGAATCAGCATCCAGTTGGATTTTCCGATGTCTGTCGTCCACTGAAAAAAGGAAATTATCGGTTCTGGCGCGCCAGTGAAAAAATTTGACAAAGATTTGTCAAAAAAAATTGCGACGATCAAAATTAGCGTTAAAAAACTGAGATAGAAAGCTGAAAGCCAAGCCAGCGAACGGTTTGAGGGATTGATATGGGCTTGAAACAGCTTTATCATTTACGTTTCCTTGTGCATTTATTTTTGAAAAAATGCATTTTTTTCAAAAAGGTCAACTATCATGACTTGCCTGATGTCACAAGAATGTGTAAAGCCCTGTCCGGTGATCACATCTCGTGTGAAACGTCGGAGCATAGCTCAGCCTGGTAGAGCACTGGTTTTGGGTACCAGGGGTCGCAAGTTCGAATCTTGCTGCTCCGACCATCACGGGAAAATGAGGACAACAAAGATCATGACAGCACGTATTTTTCGTCCAGCCAAAAACGCCATGCAATCTGGTAGAGGCAAATCGAAACACTGGCTGTTGGTTTTTGAACCCGAAGCACCGCGCGAGATCGACCCGTTGATGGGTTACACCTCCTCCACAGACATGGCATCGCAAATCAAGCTGCGTTTTGACAGCCTTGAAGATGCTGAGAATTATGCGAAGCGCAAGGGCATTGAATATATGGTGCAGCAGCCCCACGAAACGGCCCCCAAAAAAGTCGCCTACGCTGACAATTTCCGGTCTGATCGCAAGGCCCCTTGGACCCACTAATTGATACCACCGTTGTTTGGGTCCCGTAGCTCAACTGGATAGAGCAATTGACTTCTAATCAATAGGTTGCAGGTTCGAGTCCTGCCGGGATCGCCACAACCTATGGGTTTTAGCGGCTTGCAATAGCTATCCCGTAAAAACCATTCTATTGAAACACCATGCGTTTTTGCTCACCGTGGCTAGCCCGTTTAGCTGCAGCGTTTGAATTGTCCGCTTTGAGCCCAGAGCCGACCTGCGCGACATCCGCAGTGGGAGGATTTGTTGCCCGGCAATGATGCTTGTTCTAGGGTAGGAGATGAATTCTGGAGGATCGTCTTTTGAGCTTTATCAGGTCTCTTTTACCAATGAGATCAGCTGATCAAGAGCTTCTGGCAACAATTATTGCCAACGGCTCAATCTGGCAGATCGAATCGTCGATTTCGAAAGGCGCGAACCTAAACGCGCAGGATTACAGGAGTTGCGTCCGCAAAGGCTATGAGGGTTTTACGCCGCTTCACTATGCTTCTAACTGGCGTTCCAAAAACCATAAACGAAAAGATTTAGTTGAGTTGATCCTGAGATCGAAAGGCGATCCGAATATCCAATCTAAATATGGCCATAGTCCTCTGCATAATTTTTCCATCGTAGGCGATGATGAATCAATATTACTGTTGTTACAAAACGGGGCTAAGATTAATTGTTTCAACAAATCTGGAGACACACCTTTGCACTATTCTTGTAGATTCGGGCACCTCTCAACAGTCCGAATGCTTTTGGAATGGAATGCAAGTGTCAATGCTTTTCTTCCAAACATTGAACTTAATCAAGACGGAAAAACGCCGCTCCATTCCGCCGTGCAGTCTCTGAATATCGAGGTTGTCAAATTGTTAGTTAGACATGGCGCAAATCCAACGCTCGCAACTTTAAGCTCCAGAACCAAAAAAGAAACACCATTGCAGTACGCAATCGATCATGAACGCCTCATAAAACACGGATACAATCCAAGCGAAGAAGATAGGGCCGCGAGCCAGCAAGCCATATCAAGTATTATTGAATATTTAAAAGCCCTTTGAGCAACTGATGCGGAATGGCGACCTTGTCCACACTGCCGTCGTTGGTTCGGATTGCAGCGAACGACGGCCTTCCGCCCGATGTGCCAATTCGCGATGCCCAAGCGAATGTCTCAAAGGTCCGCAGAACTGCCATTGATCACATTCTTTGTAGAACTGTACGGCATCATCCACGACCTATCAGCAAGAATTAAGATACAGCCATATATCCGTCAAATAGGCCCCACTCCCACCTCGCCCATTGAAATGAGTCCATTTTTACCCACATGATTAAGTGTACTTATCACTGGGGGAAAAATGGAACGTAAAATCAACATTACGCAGCACTCCGGCACAGGAATGCTTTGGTTCGGCGGCTGGTTGTTTACAATCGGCTATTTGAATCTGAATTTCATTCAAGGTCTGATTGGTCTTTTGGTGTGGCCTTATTATCTCGGCAGCCATTTTGCGCCAATGATTGGGGGCTAGAGGCGACATGAAGGCGCTTACACGTTTAGCGCCTTAGCCTTGCAGAACCCTGGGTAAGAACAGCACCAACCCTGGCAGCGCCAGCAGCAGGCCGACGCGCAAGATTTCTACGGTGAAGAAGGGCAGAATGCCTTTGTAAGTTTCGGTCATAGGCGTATTCTTGCTCAGGCCCGAAATGACAAATACATTCATGCCCACTGGTGGCGTGATGAGCCCTAGCTCGACAACAATAAGTGCTAAAATGCCGAACCAGATTTTCAAATCTTCAGTGCTCATGCCGAATGCGGCGCCATCTGCGCCTTGATACAGACCGCCATTCACTTCAACCAGTACGGGCCAGAAAAACGGCACCACGAGCAAAATCATGGATAAGGAGTCCATCAGGCAGCCGAGAATGATTAGGGCGATCAATAAAGCGATAAGAATCGTAAATGCGGGCAATCCGCTTTCAATGGCCCAGCTTGCAGCCGCTTGTGGCACCCCTGCCCGCGACATGAAGATTTTCAGCATTTCAGCGCCGAGTAAAATCAAATAGATCATGCCTGATGTGCGCGCTGTATCCAATAAGGCGGCCTTAGCGTCTGGCCAATTCAATTGTTTGCGCAATAGGCCATATATTGCCACCAAAAACACACCAATGGCTGCGGCGGGTGTAGGATTATATAGCCCAAGATAAATGCCGCCGATCACCGCCGCGAAAATCAACAAGACGGGCAGCACAGCGCGTGTCGCGCTTTTGCGGTCGCCTTTGCTCATTGTTGCTGCTTTTGGTGCCAGGTCCGGCTTGAAACGCACAACAATTGCAATGGCGAGCATAAAGAAGATCACGGCAATCACGCCAGGCACCAGCGCGGCCATAAACATGGTGACGATATTGGCCTCAACAATAATGGCATAAATGACCAATACAACTGAAGGCGGAATCAGGATGCCTAGCACACCGCCAGCGGCGATGGTTCCTGTCGCGAGGCTGCCGGCATATTTCAGCCGCTCTAACTCAGGCAGGGCCACTTTGCCCATCGTTGTGGCGGTGGCGAGTGATGAGCCACACACGGCACCGAATGTAGCACATGCCGCCACGGCAGACATGGCAGCACCGCCCCTTAGCCAACCAAGCCACGCCTGCGCTGCCTGAAACAGATCGCGCCCCATGCCAATCTTTGTCGCCAATGCGCCCATCAGCAAAAACATGGGCACAACACTTAAATCGTAGATTGAGAATTGGCCATAAGCTAGGGTTTTGAGCTGGGACAGAAAGATTGACGGGCCGTTGACCAGCGTCACGCCAATGCCGCCAACCAAAATCATGGCGAAAGCGATCGGCATACGTAAAATGATCAGGCCGATTAAAGCAAATGTACCCAAAAGCCCGAGGGCAAAGGGTTCAGCCAACCACTCAAACATTGGAACGCCTTACAAACAGTGATGTGAGCTGCAGTAGCGCCACGCAACTCCAGAGGAAAAGAGAAAAAAGGATTGGCACAAATGCTGCCCAATGCGGCAATTGTAAAATTGCTGTTTGGTAGCCATATCGCCATTGATCAATGAGGCCAAAGCTCATGCGCCAGAGCAATAGCAACGCAATCAACAGGGAAATGAATGTGGCCACATGTTGCAAAAACGAACGTGCGGGTTGAGCAAGTTTTTGGGTAAAGATATCTGCAGCCACATGCGCGCCATCGCGCTGGCACAGCGGCAAGAAGCAAAATGCGGCGACTGCAACGCCCATTTCGGTCAGTTCGAAGTCGCCCGCAAAGCCTATTCCGATGGCATTCATTACAGTAGCCAACACATTGATCAGCACCACCAATGCCAGCACAAAACCGCCGACCAACGCCAAGGCGTCAACCACTCTATATATGAGTGGTGGCAAGCTATAGTTTTGATCTGACATATGCATCCCCTTGTGCATGACATTGATGGTTTGGCGCACGCTAACTGTCAAGCGGCGAATCCGCTCAGTGTGGCCAGTAGATCACTGCTACGAATGCCAATGCCGTGATAATCACAACAAGCAGACCAAACCATTTTAGATTTTGCTCTGCCCATTGGCGCACATAGGGACCGAAGAGCATAAACGCCAAGGCGAAGGCGTAAAACCGCAATGCCCGCCCGGCAAAGGCGGCGCAGATAAAAATCAGCAGGTTTATTTTCAAAACGCCCGCGCCGATGCACACCAATTTGAATGGAATCGGCGTTACCGCGCCTAGGAATATCGCTGTGATTGCGGCCCAACTATTTTCGACTGCTTGTTGCTGAAAATTGTGGAATGCTGATTCCAATCCATAGGTTGTGATGATCCATTGGCCCAATGTTTCAAGGAATGCGAAGCCGATCACATATCCCAACACCCCGCCTGCGAGCGATGCCAGCAGCGCGATATGCGCCACCATCAATGCACGTTTTGGCGCGCCAACCATCATCGGCAATGCAATTAGGTCCACCGATAATGGCAGCAAAGCGCTTTCAAGAAAGGACGTTGCGGCCAAAAGGCTATACGCCTTCTTCGACGTTGCCCCTCGCTGCAATTGTTCGGCGTTAATCTTGCTGTGCAACCAGCTCATTGCCGGACTTAGCTATTCATGCGTGGATGGCGCACTTGATCACCAACCTTCAGCCCGTATTGCGCTGAAAGGCCGCCATTGATTTCCAACACAAACCGCACCGGATGTTGCGACGGAATGCTCGTTGGGTCTTGCGGAATGGCATTTTGATGGATGTGTTTGATAAAGCCGCGCTCATCAATAAAAATCATATCGAGTGGAATGAATGTGTTACGCATCCAAAAGGCAACCTCTCGGGTTTCCTTAAAATCGAACAACATTCCTTCATCCCGTGGCATTTTAGTGCGGAACATCAGGCCTTTTCGACGCAGTTCAGGTGTATCTGCCATCTCCACCGTAATTGGGATGTCGCCCAAATCGGTTTGCAAAATCACCAAATTGTCCTTTGACCAACAGCCCGCGAGCAGCAGTACCAAAAAAATAACGCTCAGCAGTTTTACCGAGCGTTGCAACATTCTGAACAGCATATGTGCGTCCGATACTAATGAGATGAAGGCGCTTCGCCCCAACCGTCTGGGCGAATCTCAGCCACCATCAAGCCCTTTGGGCCATCGCCATAGCGCGCCAAAACAAATTGACCCGGCCGCAATTCCGTGAGGCCAAAGCGACGCAATGTTTCCATGTGGATGAAAATATCCGGATGCCCTTCGCCCTTTGATAAAAAGCCGAAGCCACGCAACCGATTAAACCATTTTACTTCCAAGCGCTCTAGCTTGGATGTTGGTTCCACAACCACGTGTGTGCGCGGCGCTGGCAATTGAGAAGGATGTTTGGCGGTAGATTCGTCCATCGAGAGGATGCGGAATGCCTGTAGACCACCCGGCCGATCGAGCGCTTCGCACACAATGCGTGCGCCCTCATAGGCAGTTTTATAACCGTCACGACGCAAACATGTTACGTGAACCAACACATCGGCCATGCCATTGTCTGGCACAATGAAGCCAAACCCTTTCGCCACGTCAAACCATTTGATCGTGCCTGAAATCTCAATGACATCAACCGAGCCATCTTCCGCGTCGCTACGCGCCCGGTCTAGATTGCTTTGGTCGCGCTCATATTCCAAATCGGAATTTAGATCCGGTGTGCTCTTGGCCCCCATTTTGCCATGTCCTCTTTAATTGACCTGCCCGCCACAGCCAGGTTACTCAATTACTCCTAATTGAACGAGTTTGTCCGATTCAAAGCGATTTGTTAAGAGCTTAATTACATTTTATTAACCATTCACCCAAACTGCTGATTGTTCAACGTTTTGAATTGCGGTGCCGTTCCGACTATTTGCGCGGAACTGTTTTTATGATCAACTCGTTGATCGCTAGGCCGATTTCAAACGACCAAACGGAGTAAGGCACACTATGAAATATTTGCACACAATGGTTCGCGTTTCGAACATAGACGAAAGCCTGAGATTTTATTGCGAAGGCCTTGGCCTGCAAGAAAACCGTCGCATCGACAATGAAAAGGGTCGGTTTACCTTGGTCTTTCTCTCCGCCCCCGGCGATGAACAGGCGCAAGTGGAATTGACCTATAATTGGGACCCTGAAGAATATGATGGCGGCCGCAATTTTGGGCACCTCGCCTATCGCGTGAAAGACATTTACGCGCTTTGTCAGCATTTGATGGATATGGGTTACACCATCAACCGTCCCCCACGTGATGGGCATATGGCATTTGTTCGTTCGCCAGACAAAATTTCTGTTGAGCTTTTGCAAGATGGCGACCACCTCGAGCCAAAAGAGCCCTGGGCCAGCATGAGCAACACCGGCGAATGGTAAAATTGAACATAAAAAATTAACCACTTGTTTAAACCGGCGATTAGGCATCGCCGGTTTAATTTGTTGCCAAACGCAAAATCAACTCCAAACTATTTGGAACTGGCTTAGCCGATGGCATTCTTCACAAAATATGCGCGTCCGATTATTGCCGCCCTGCTCTCTGCCGCCCTTCTGGCTGGTTGCGCATCGCTTGGCGGTTTTGATGCCGCGCGCAAATACGACAAGAAATACGGCCTCCACGTTGAACACAGCAAGGTGAATACCTTTTGCCTGTTGCCTAAGTTGCGCTACGTTTTGTGGAAGGCGGAAATGCGTTTCGGTCGCCCCGTTGTGGTGACCTCAGGCTTCCGCAATCCCGTCCATAATTATATGGTGGGTGGTGCGTGGGGATCTTACCACCAGAAATGCATGGCGGCAGATGTTTTCATTCCGGGCGTTTCCAAATCTAATTTGATCGCCTTTATGCGCTCACAATCTCAAGTGGGTGGCTTGGGATGTTATCCGGGCCGAAAGTTCATCCATGTGGATATTCGCAGCCGACCTTCGGGCTATAAACGTCCTGTGCAATTTAAAGGATGTTGATATAAGGGGCAAAAATCGCATTTTTGACAGTTTTTTGAAAAAAAGACGAAAAAAAATGAAAAAGCCTCTTGCGTCTTTTGAAGAACGCAAATATACGACAGGCACCGTTCGAGGCGCCCTTCGTCTAGTGGTCTAGGACGCCGCCCTTTCACGGCGGAAACACGGGTTCGAGTCCCGTAGGGCGTACCAACGGTTCTCAAAATTTGAGGACCAAACGAACGACAAGAAACCGGCCTCTGGCCGGTTTTTTTGTGCGTAAATTTTATCGATATTCTAAAAGCTTAGCCGTAATAGCTTTCCATCAGTCGATAGCACCAATAACTCTCTTTGGTTTGGATCAGCTGATTAATTTGTCGCGGTGATTTGCCAGTGATGCGCCGCACTTCTCGCCCCATATGCGATTGATCAGAAAAGCCACTTTCCAGCGCAATTTGCGATAAGTCAGTTTGCTCACCCGCCCGCAATGAAATGGTGCGTTCGAAAATATTTTCCTGCCGTGCGAACTGATTCAAATCACGTTGGCTCAACCCAGACATCTTTTTGATCTTGCGTTGAAATTGGCGTGCACTTTTGGCACTGGAGCTTTTGGCGAGCTGACCAACCATATAATTTGCCCAATCGGACACGCGATCGCCAAACCGACCGAAGTTAGACGCGCGCCTTTGCGCCCACAATGGTTCTAGCCCTGATTGGAAGGTCGACAACCGTCCGGCTTCGTCCAGCGCATTATTGAGCAAACTGTTCTCAATCAAATCCACCAAATTGCCGGACAGAATCTTTTGACCATCAAGCATTTGATCTTTGATGGTTTCAGGAGAAATGCCGGTGAGCGCATAGAACGCATCATTGCGGAAGGCGAATCCCAACACGTAAAGCGGTCCAGGGTTGTATGAAACCAGCGGCACCGTATTTGGACCTTGTACATTGATGCGCGGCAGACCTGCGCCGTTGTTCCACGAGGGAGATACCATTTGGCTCTCCCCCTCAATAAAGCAGGTGATGGTGCAATAGGGCGAGGTGAAGAAATGATTGTGCCGATCTTCGTCACTCAACTCTACGCCTCGCGTGTCACGCACCAGCCCCAACAAAAGGCAACTGCTTAGTGCCCGTACAGGTTCGATGAGCTCTGATCTGGTTTGACCGCTTATATATGCGGCCTTTGCGGGGTATGCCATGTCGTATTCGTTCTATATCCAGCGCCTCAATTGCGCATCATGTCGCCAAGTTTAATCCTGAGGCGCAATATGGACAAGCAAGCAAATTACGGCCCCTACTCATTTGACACTTTCTCCGACCAATTGGCCGATAAGGGCTATGTGGTGACCAACACCTCCAAGCTGATCAATTGGGCGCGCACTGGCTCCATGCACCAATTATGCTTTGGGCTTGCCTGCTGTGCCATTGAGATGATGCACTATATTACGCCACGCTATGACTTTGAGCGGTTCGGTATGGCCTTCCCCGCGTCTCCCCGGCAAGCGGACCTTATGATTGTGGCAGGCACGGTCACCAACAAGATGGCCCCGGCGCTTAGGCGTATATATGACCAGATGCCCGAGCCACGCTATGTGATCTCTATGGGCTCTTGTGCCAATGGCGGTGGGTATTACCATTATAGCTATTCCGTGGTGCGCGGGTGCGACCGGATTATCCCCGTGGACATTTATGTGCCGGGGTGCCCGCCGACTGCTGAAGCCCTGCTCTATAGCGTTATGTTGTTGCAAAAGAAGATAAGGCGTACGGGCACGATTGAAAGATAGGCTTAGGCACTGGCCAATTGATCTGTCCCTACCTATATTGCCGCGAAACAAACGGCATTCGAGCAGGCATTTATGGACCGATTGGGCCAACAGCTAAAATTCACTCCCCTTGATCGCGTGCTGGTTTCGCTGATTGCGATATTTGTACTGATCAAACTCGCTTTGATGACCCAAACGGGATTGCTTGACGACGAAGCCTATTATTGGGTTTGGGGATATCGGCCTCAGCTTGCCTATTTCGACCATCCTGCGCTTGGCGCTTGGTTTATCGGCCTCACCCGCCTGATATTTGGTGAAGGTATTCTAGGCGCGCGCATGAGCGCGCTGATCAGCTTTGCGGGCACGAGTTACCTTTTGTGGCTATTTGCGCGCCGTATGCGTCCTGAGGCGCCTTTACGTGCCTTTCTGGTGGCGGAGATTGTGTTGCTCGCCTCGCCTACATTCTTTGCCTGGACCACAATTGTCTATTTCGATCATTTGCTGATCGTTTTGTGCCTGGCCGCAATCTATAATTATGCCCGCTATTTAGATGCCCCACAGGATGGCGACGCGAACATATCTGCCCTTTATTGGGCGGCGTTCTATCTTGGCTTAGCGGCATTGACGAAATATAGCGCGCTCTTTGTCGGGTCGGGCTTTGCATTGGCCATTTTGCTCACGCCTGCCTATTGGTCACGCTTACTACGGCCACATCTTTATCTGGCGGCCCTATTGGCAGTGGCGATGCAAGCGCCAACCCTGATTTGGAATATGCAGAATGATTTCGCCTCGTTTAGCTTCCATCTTTATGATCGGCACTCTGGCCCTTGGTGGCAAAGCTATGCGGCGCATTATTTCATTCGCTACTTCCTTTATACTTTTATCCTGTTCAGCCCCTTCTTGGCGCTTAGCTTATTCCGCGTGCGTTTGATCCGAACTGAGAACCAGTTCACGCGCACCCTGGCTTGGCTGTTGCTATTTGTTGGCGGCACGACCATGGCGTTTCTGCTGTCGATGGTGATGACGGTCTCCAGCCATTGGTATTGGACAGACTTAGCCTATCTCGGCCTTATAGTTTTGGCGCCGGTGTTGATGGGTACTGGTTGGCTTTTATGGGCGCATATCAGCCTTGGGCTGGTCGCGGCCTTATTAGTCACCATTAATTACAGCATATTGCCTTTGGCTGCGCTTTTCGGTGTGCATGATGTGGAAACGGGCAAGACGTTTGGCTGGGATCAAGTTGTGCGCACAGTCGAAGCCGCGGAAGATGAGTATAAGGCTGATTTTATCGGCACTAGCCGCTTTAAAACAGTGGCACAGCTCAACTATCACGCCAAGCGGCAGGATATATATGAGCTATCCCCACGGCCCTCCCAGTTCGATTTCTGGCAAGACCTTGATGCGCTTGCAGGCCAAAATGGGTTAGTGCTGCATGACGAACAAGCCAATATTGAAAAGCTGACGGGCCAATTTGAACAAATTCAGCTTGTAGATGAAATCATCATCGAGCGATATGGCTATCCCATCTATCGCTATCAGCTCTATTTCGGCACCAATTACCAGCCTCAAGAAGATTGATCCTATGCAACTGACCACCCCGCACGCTTATTTGCCGTCTATTCGCTCACTTGGTGTGGTTGCAGGCCTTTTGCTGCTGCTGAAATTGTTGGTGACCTTTGGTATGGCCCCATTGGGGGACGAAGCCTATTATTGGCGCTGGGCGCAAACGCCAGAGCTTTCCTATTTCGATCACCCGCCGCTTGGGGCGTGGTTGATTGCTGCGGGTCAAACGCTAGGTTTAAATGCTCTGTTCGGGATTCGCGCGGTTACATTGCTGACGACTGCCGGAACGCTCTATTTCATCTGGCGGATTATTGGCCACTATCGCAGCAATGACGCGTATGTTTCCCATGGGCATTTGTTTTTGTTTGTCGCCACCATGATGTTTGCCTCGCCAACCATGTTGGTATGGTCCAGCCTCATCTATCACGATCATTTGTTGATCTTTCTAGCCAGTGGCGCATTTTTCTATCTTGGTCGCTATTTGGACCGCGCCGGACGTCAGCAGAATGATTTTGCCGGGCTCTATGTTGGCGCGCTGTTCCTCGGACTTATGGGGCTGACTAAATATAGCTCTGTGTTCCTCGGGCTTGCCTTGGCGTTTGTTATTCTGTTTTCCAGCAAATTGCGCTGGCAGCTAAAGTCACCGCATCTTTATTTGGCCGCAATGCTGACTTTTGCGTGCATGTTGCCTTTGATGGCGTGGAACTATGCCAATGACTGGGCATCGTTTGGCTTCCATTTGGATCAACGCCATGGGCAAGGCTGGCTTGAGCGGTTTAATCCGATTGCATTGTTCAACTTCGTCGCTGCAACTTGGATATTGTTTGGCCCATTCTTGATTGTCGCCATCGTCAATCAATTTCGTCGGAAATATACCCAACACGCGCCACGCTATTTGATGCGCCTGGCTCAATACACCTTTGTTTTATCAACGCTCGCATTCGCGACTGTATCCGCCTTTGCCTATACGCTTTGGTATTGGAGCGATTTGGCCTATCTCGGCCTATTGCTGCTGATCCCCTATCTGATGCGTACAAAGCTAATGATTTGGGCACATTATGTGTTTGGGATTTCGCTTATCGCCCTAACCAGCTTTCACTATATCGTTGCGCCGATTACCGTGTGGGTGCCGGGCTATGACAAAGAAGCTTCGAGTGTTTATGGCTGGTCAGAAATTGCTGAGTGGGTGGAAACCACCTCACAGGAGCAAGATTTAGATCAAATTGCTGCGTTACGCTTCCAATCGGCCAGCATGCTGAGCTTGGCCATGAATGATGTGGATGTGTTCGCCATTGATAGCCGGCCAACACAGTTTGACTATTGGCAAATGCCGCAAAAGGCGGCGGGGCAAGATGTGCTAATTTTAAAAGATGAGGTTGCACCAAACGGCCTATTGGAAAGCCGTTTTGACGCGGTTGAGTTGCTCGATGAGTTGTCGATCACCAGATTTGGCGTCGAGATCTATCGCTATCAGCTCTATGTGGGCCGAAACTTCAAGCCTTAATCGATGCGCTTATATTGATATACGCCAACATCGATCATCTGCTCTGCAAAGCCTGCTTCGCAATAGGTCAGATAATAGACCCATTTGCGTTTGAAGGTCTCGTCGAAGCCAAGCTTCTCAATCTTATCCCAGTTGGCTAGAAATGCGTCGCGCCACATGGCCAATGTTTTGGCGTAGGATTGGCCAAACATTTCCTGTCGCTCAAGCTTTAGCCCAACATTTTCGCCCTGCTCGCGCATCACCTTGTTGGTGAGCAGCATGCCGCCGGGGAAAATATAGCGCTGGATGAAATCGACATTGCTGCGATATTCTTCAAAGTCGTTCTCATCGATCACAATGGCCTGAATTGAAGCTGTGCTGCCCGGCTTTAACCGATCATGCACAGTTTGGAAATAAGTTGGCCAGTGATCCTCGCCCACGGCCTCGATCATCTCAATTGAGCAAATATGGTCAAACTGACCTTGCGTATCGCGATAGTCTTCAATCACTAGTTTAGAAAACTTGTCTAAACCTTTGTCAGAAAGTCGCTTAAGGCCATATTTTAACTGTTCTTTGGACAGGGTAATACCACGCAGATTTGCCTGATAATCCTTGGCGATTGTTTCGGCAAAAGCGCCCCAACCGCAGCCAATTTCAAGCACGTCGCTGCCGGGCTTTACCCCTGCCATATCGGCAACTAGGCGATTCTTCGCCCATTGCGCATCGGTCAAAGATTGATTTTCGTCTGTGAAATAAGCTGATGAATAGATCATCGATTCATCAAGCCACAAATCATAGAAATCATTGCCAAGATCATAATGCTCTGCGATGTTTTTCTTTGAGCCTTCGCGCGTGTTGCGGCGCGAGATGTGGTAGGCCATATCTTTTGCAGCACGGTGGAAAAAGCCCGGTTTTGCCGCTGACAGCTGATCGCGGTTCATCAAGAAGAATTTGAACACGGCAAGAAGGTCATCGCATTCAATATCTTTATTCATGTAGGCGGAAGCAAAGCCCACAGTGCCCCGGCGCGCCGCTTCAAACAGCAAATTGAAGTTGTTGAGCTTCAGCGTGGCCTTCGGCCCGCTATTTTGCGGATTGCCGATATAGCCAACGCGGCCAGAAGGCAAAATGACTTTTATGCTGCCATGCGGCACATCTTTAATGATCCGGCGCGCAGCACGGTATAAAATAAACGATAAAAATTTCGACGCGAGGGTCGGTGACGACCGCTGTTGGTCAAATGCCAAATCACTCATACGCTACACTCCTGAACCTTTTTCCATCTGCATGGAATTAACCTTTGGCCTACGGTTCAAGACCTCCCTAATTATGTCCAAAATTCTATCGGTGAATGGGAAAATTTCAAGCCCTTTAAAAAACACATTGTTTTTAAACAGCAATTTCCCCGCTCAAGACAACCATAGACAAAAACTAGGATGATTTTGCGGCATCCAATATTCTTAATTGAGGTTCTTCACGTCCTTGCCAATGGTTAATGTTCAACGCGCCAACTATATGAATTGGATCACCATTTTTTGCATTTAATAGCATTTGCCCCAATGGCGTATCGGCCGCACGGAAGCAAATGCCGTTCAGCCGTGCGCGGTCTGGCGAGTTTAGCGTAATCCGCACATGCCCGCCAACGCCGACAATATCAGCAAAGGCAACCCGGTGGGCAGGAAATGCGAACAATGGGCCGGGATTGCCCGCGCCATAGGGCCCTGCTCGTTCAATTTGATGGATGAAATCTGCTGTAGCGCCTCTGGCGGTCATTGCAGCGTCAATTTTGATGGTATTTTGCTTGCGCGCCTCATGCACATTTTCAGCCAGCTTTTCGGCTAAGAAAGCGCGGAAATGGCCAATTTCGCCCGATCCGATTGATATGCCGGCTGCCATGGCGTGGCCGCCACCTTTGGTGAGCAAATTCTCATCCACGGCAGCTATCACCGCTTTGCCGAGATCCACGCCGGGAATGGATCGACCAGATCCTGTGCCAGATCCATCCGCCTTTTGTGCAATGGCAAATGCCGGACGATTAAACCGCTCTTTCAGCCGTGCGGCCACAAGCCCAACGACCCCCTGATGCCAATCAGGCGAGGCAACAACTATAACTGGCGGCCCTTCTCCATCGCCGATTTCCGCATCGGCCACAGCGACGGCTTCTTCTACGGCCCGCTTTTCAATGGCTTGCCGTTCAGCATTTAGGCCCTCCAATTGCTCGGCAATATGCATTGCCTCATGCTGATCGTCGCACGAAAGTAGGCGCGCTCCCAATGAGGCATCGCCGATACGTCCGCCCGCATTGATCCGCGGGCCAAGCAGAAAGCCAAGATGATAGGCATTGAGCGGACCGGAAACTCGCGCTGCCAGCGCCAAGGCAGCCAAGCCCGGATTTTTGCCGGAACGCATAACGTCCAATCCGCGCTGCACAAATGCACGGTTCAACCCTTGCAGCGGCACCACATCACAAATGGTGGCCAAGGCGACCAGATCGGTGAGCTGCATCAAATTGGGTAATTGTGGGAAATTGCCGCGTTCCTTCAGCACGCGATTGAGCGCGACCAACACCATAAAGGTCACCCCTGCAGCTGCGAGATGACCTAAGCCGGAAATATCGTCTGGCCGATTGGGGTTTACAACTGCATTGGCGTTCGGCAATTCGTGCGCCACTTGGTGGTGATCGATCACCAACACATCTACACCGCGCTCCCGCGCATGGGCGATGGGTTCAAAAGACGTCGCGCCACAATCGAGCGTCACGATTAATTGGGCACCCTCGTCGATCAATTGATCCATCGCCGGAATGTTGGGGCCATAGCCCTCAAAAATCCGATCAGGGATATAGGTGGCGGGCGCAAGGCCGACGCCCCGCAAATATCGTGTCATCAAAGCGCAGGAAGACGCCCCGTCGACATCGTAATCGCCGAACAAGGCGATGTTTTCACCACGTTCCACAGCCACAACCAGTCGATCCACAAGCTCATCCATTTGAGTGATGGTGCTTGGGTCTGGCATCAAGTCACGCAACGTGGGCAGCAAAAATTCTTCTGTCCCCTCCAACGGCACGTCTCGCGCAGCCAAGATACGGGCGAGGATTTCGCTTATGCCATATTGCTGCGCCATTGCCGTTGCCGTGCGCATTTGTGCGGCGCTCAAACGGTCAATCCAAGCGCGGCCATTTACTGACTTTTCGACATTTAAAAAGAAGTCTTTTTCTTCAAACATAACGCGAACTTACCTGTTGTCGCCCTGCGATTGAAGCAAATAATGGCACAAAAAAAGGCGCGCAGAGAATTGCGCGCCTTGAAACTGAATTTGGACGATTAAATATCGCGCAAATGCCGTGCATTGATTTGGCGTACAGTCTTCGACCATGAACGCATGACAATGGTGGATGTTTCCACATGTTTTGGGCGGATTTTCACGCCGTCCAACATGGAACCATCTGTCACGCCTGTGGCGGCGAACAACACATCGCCAGACGCTAGTTCATCAACCGCATATTTGCGCTTGTGATCAGTGATGCCCAAACGGGTCGCGCGGGCGCGCTTTTCGTCGCTATCCAGCACCAAACGCCCCTGCATCTGACCACCAACGCAACGCAATGCCGCAGCCGCTAGCACACCCTCGGGTGCACCGCCTGTGCCCATATAAAGGTCGATGCCGGTCTCATCACGATCCGTGGTGTGAATAACGCCAGCGATATCACCATCATTGATCAATTTGATCGACGCGCCAATCTCGCGCAACTCATCGATAATGTGTGCGTGACGCGGGCGATCAAGAACACACACAGTCACGTCAGCAACGGAAACACTACGCGCTTTTGCAATGGCTTCAACATTTTCAGTTGGGGTGCGGTCCAAATCGATAATGCCTGGTTCGTAACCCGGGCCAACAGCGATTTTTTCCATGTAAACGTCAGGTGCGTGCAACAGGCCACCGCGTTCAGCCATGGCCAAAACGGCCAATGAATCATGCTGGTTTTTGGCGCACAAAGTTGTGCCCTCAAGCGGATCAACAGCAATGTCTACTTTCGCACCTTTGCCGATGCCGACTTCCTCGCCGATGAACAACATAGGCGCTTCGTCACGCTCGCCCTCACCGATCACCACACGGCCATCAACTGAGATTTTGCCCAGCTCTTCGCGCATGGCTTCCACGGCCGCGCGGTCTGCTGATTTTTCGTCACCCTTGCCGCGCCAATGAGCCGCTGCAATAGCCGCATTTTCGGTCACGCGCACAATTTCAAGGGTCAAATTACGATCAACAATCGCCTCAGCGGTGATTGTGGATTTAGCTGTCATTGCCATTTTGATGCCTCTGCCTTTTCAACTTTGGCGTTAAAACCGCTCGATTCTAATCACCTGCGGTTTTCCAACAATAAAGCCATCTGCTGCAATCCGATCAATGGTTTGCCGCACTGACTGCTCAAGGGTCTTTTGCGTGATCAACACCACGGTGCGTGTTGCTTCGCTTTTGGTCTCTGGATCATTAACGACCAAGTCTGGACGTTGAATGACACTTTCAAGCGAAATATCACTTTCCCCCATGCGAGACGCTATAGCAGCAAGTGCGCCAGGAATGTCCCTAGCATTTAGTCGAATAAAGTAGCCGCCCTCATGCTCACGCATCCGCGCCTTATCATAAGGCACCAATTCATCCACCGGCAAACCAAGCGGCGGCACATGAGTGCCACGTGCACAGTCGAAAATATCTGAGATCACAGAGGCCGCAGTTGCATCACCGCCTGCGCCAGGGCCAGCCAGCAGCAGCTCTTCTACATGGTCCGTTTCCAGCGACACCGCATTCAAAACACCATCAATGCCAGCAATAGTGCTGCTTTTCGGCACCAATGTCGGGTGCACGCGCTGCTCAATGCCGTCTGGCGTGCGCTGGGCAACGCCAAGCAGTTTGATGTCAAAGCCCAAATCGCTGGCCACTTTAATGTCGGCCTGATCAATGCGGGTGATACCTTCAACATACATTTGATCCGCAGCGATTTTGCAGCCAAAGCAGAGGCTGGTGAGAATGGCCAGCTTGTGTGCAGTATCGAACCCCTCAATGTCGAATGTCGGGTCTGCCTCGGCATAGCCAAGTTCCTGCGCATCTTTCAGGCAATCTTGAAAATTGATCCCCTCATTTGTCATACGTGTCAGGATATAGTTGCAAGTGCCGTTCATGATGCCATAAACGCGCTGCACCTGAGCAAGCCCCAAACCTTCGCGCAAAGTTTTAATGATCGGGATGCCACCAGCTACCGCTGCTTCAAAGCCAAACTGAGTGTTTGTTTGTTCGGCCAAACGGGCGATATCTACACCATGCTTGGCAATCAGCGCCTTGTTGGCGGTGACAACGGGCTTGCCCAATTCAAGCGCAGCACGGATAGACGCGAGGGCCGGCCCATCTTCGCCACCCATCAGCTCCACAAATAGGTCAATATCATCAGATTTGGCCAGAGCGACCGGATCATCGAACCAAGACATTTCCGATAGATCGACACCACGGTCTTTAGAACGGGAACGTGCTGCAACACCCGTCACTACGATTTGACGCCCAAAACGCTGGGTCATGCGCTCTTGCTCATTCACAAGCATTGAAATGAGTGAAGCGCCAACTGTACCTACGCCTGCAATACCTACACGGAGGGGAGCGTCGTCGTTCATATCTTGCCTTTCCGATTCACGCATCTGCGCCAGAATCCTATTTCGAGTGTCTGAACGCGGCTCGCGGCCCTTGCGCAAATTGAATACAAACAAGGGGTCGGCCGCAAATTCACGGCCAAAACGGCTTGGCGAACACCCTGTTTCCGTTAGAAAACGTTCTACCTGCGCCAAAAACTCAGCCTGCTCAGACATATCCTACAAATCCTACAATACTCTATGCACGCAGCTATAAATAGGAAAAGTCCTACAGGTCAAGAATTGATTGTAGGAAAAGTGAATCGAACACAAAAAAGCCGCGCATAAAGCGCGGCCTTAAATCAAATCAGCTAACTGAAGAATTATTGGCTTTCGCCCTCTTCGTTCTGCGCTGCAGCGAACAAGGCCTCACAGGCTTCAACTTTCGCACGTGTTTTCGCATCCATATTTTCTGGATCGTAAGTGAAGGCGGCACATGATTCCAAGGTCAGCACTTCGCCATCTGGACCGATCACTTGCTGCGAATCTTCAGTGTTGCCATCTGTCAGCGCATCCAAAGCCTTTTCAGCTTCTTTCGCCAAATCTTGTGCGCTGGTTTGGGTTTGCTCAAGCGCGTCTTGTGCATCGCGGCCCAACTGCTCCACGGCTTCCTGGCCCTGCTCAGTCAGCGTGTTGACATTATTTTCAATGTCTTTGCTCACCTGATCAGCTTGATCTTGCAAATCCTGGATAAGATCACCAGTTTGCTCAGTTTCAGATTCTGGTTGCTCGGTCGTCGCATCATTTTGCTGTTCAGTTTCAACCTGAACTTCAACTTCTGTTTGCGGCGCTTCGTTGACTTCTGGCGTTTCTTGCGGGTTATCGCAGGCCGCAAGCAGCCCAACCGCCAAAATTGCAAGGAATATCTTTTTCATTAGAAACCTCTTTAATAACGCACATCTACGCGGCGCGTGTTCGCGTTCCCCTTATGCGAAGACATAAGAATTAGATTCGGACCAATTTGCGGCAAAAAAAGACGCCACACATAAAATGTGCGGCGCCGTTACAATTTTAGAACAGAAGACTGGCTTTTTTAGCTCTGAAGCTTCACGATATTGTCGCCCATACCACCATGCTTTTGCATGAAACGCTTCACATTTCGGGCCGCTTGGCGAATGCGCTGCTCGTTCTCCACAAGTGCAATACGCACATAATTGTCGCCATATTCGCCAAAACCCAACCCAGGCGCCACAGCTACATCTGCCTCTTTGATCAGCAATTTGGCAAATTCGAGTGAGCCCAAATGTGCAAATTGGTCCGGAATCGGCGTCCACGCAAACATGGTTGCAGGCGGCGAATTCACCTCCCACCCTGCACGGCTGAAGCTTTCCACCAACACATCGCGGCGGTGCTGATAGATATCGCGCACTTCAGAAACGCAATCGTCAGGTCCATTGAGTGCAGCGGCTGCTGCAACCTGAATCGGCGTAAATGCGCCATAATCAAGATATGACTTCACGCGCTTCAACGCTTTGATCAAGCGCTCATTGCCGACAGCAAAGCCCATGCGCCAACCGGGCATGGAGAAAGTTTTCGACATTGAGGTGAATTCAACCGCAATATCCATCGCCCCTTCAATTTCCAAAATAGAAGGTGGTGGTGTGCCGTCGAAATAAATCTCGGAATAAGCCAAATCGGACAGGATAAAGATTTCGTGCTCGCGACAATAATCCACGACTTCTTTGTAGAAATCCAAATCAGCTGTGTAAGCCGTTGGGTTGGCCGGATAGTTCAATATCAAAGCGATTGGCTTTGGAATTGAATGGCGCACGGAACGATCAAGCGCGCGCATAAATTCTTCATTTGGCTCAGCAGGCATAGAGCGCACAACGCCACCAGACATGATAAAGCCGAATGAATGGATCGGATATGTCGGATTTGGCACCAGCACCACATCGCCCGGCGCGGTGATGGCAGACGCCATGTTGGCAAAGCCTTCTTTGGAGCCAAGTGTGGCCACCACTTGCGTATCTGGATCAAGCTTGACGCCAAAGCGACGGCCATAATAGCTCGCCTGTGCCTTACGCAGCCCGGGAATACCTTGCGATGAGGAATAACGGTGCGCCCGTGGGTCTTTTACCGTTTCCTGTAGCTTTTCAACGATGTGCTTAGGTGTTGGCAGATCCGGATTTCCCATGCCGAGGTCGATAATATCCACGCCCGCCGCTCGCGCCGCCGCCTTGATCGGATTGATATGCTCAAACACGTAAGGGGGTAGTCTGCGAATACGGTGAAATTCTTCGGTCATGGTTCCTCTTTCGACCTCTCGGGAATGCGCGAAGCACCTCGCAACGCGCTCATCTTAGAATTGTAACAAATTGTGGTTTTTAAATGGATAAGAAAAATTGCAAAGCCAATTTCTATCAAATTTGACTTGAGAAACCCAATATTTTCACCAGACAGCGAATTTTCGAGCTAGTATATTTGTCAACAATATTGATCTCGGTCATTTGCCGACGGGGTGTTTTAGATGCGTATTTTTATTCTGTTTGTTGCTGCACTCTTGGTTTCTGGCGCCACGGCCCTTCCCGCATCGGCCATCACCTGCAAAAGCTATAGCGCCTGCCAACAAGCTGTCGTCAATTGGTGTGAGGGCCGACATCCGCGGGCGGATGGCGATGGGGATGGCATCCCCTGTGAGAATGTTTGCAGTTCCGTTCGGCAGGTGAATGCAATTCGCGAGAGCCTTGGCCTAAACTGTCCACCCGCTCGATAGTTAGCCCACAAGATACGATTTTCCGTTGAAAACTGAAAAATTGTCGCAAAATATTTAAAATTCAAATTGATTTCTCGGCGCCGCCTGCAATTAGTACGGAAAGCGTACAAAGATGATGAGTTGATTATGCGTGCCGAACATTTGGAATTGCTCCACCGCCTTGCCCACCGCTATTGGATGAAACACACATCCGAATTGGGCATGAGCCACAGCGAGTTCGAATATTTGAGTGCTATTTTTGAGCAAGCGGAACTTGCCAAAGACAAAGAATTTCACGGCCAGCATTTGCACGATATCGTGCGTTCCATGGGCGTGAACAAAGCCTCTGCCAGCGCCATGATGGACAAGCTGGAAAAGCGAAAGCTGGTAAAACGCAAGCCATGCAAGAAAGATGCGCGTGCACAGCATATTGTTTTGACTGCAAAGGGCGAAGAGCTTCGGGTTGCTGGCAAAGCTGCCTATGCAGCGCTAGAGGCCACTGTTGCTGATTTAGATCTAGGTACCATTGCGGCAGTCGACGCACCAGCTCCAGAAGCATCGCCAAAAGCAAAAGAGCAAACGGAAAAAACCAAGAAGAAAACAGACGCCAAAAAGGAAAAAGAGGCAGCGGAAGCGGCAAAACAAGCCGAATTCGATGCCTCTCAACTCACATTGTTTGGCTAGCGAACATTCCTAGATTTACTGGATAGAGCATTTCCACTTCATCATAATTTAAGGGCAAAGCCTCGCCATTTTTCGCAACCATTTGAAGATTGCGGAAGCTGGCTTTGCCTTTGCCTGATAACAATACGCCGAAATAAATCTTCTTCGTTTCTTTTGGGATAGGCACCGCGATAGCCACATCCTTCCAATCAGCGGTTCCCTTTATCGATCGGTCGGTTCAGGTGTTTGCATGTTGTCGAATGCTAGTCGCTTGCGTTCCGCATCATCAGCGCGCATCCAAAGGCACGCGCTATCGGCGTCTTTGGTCTTGATTTGCCCAGAAAACTTCAAAATTGAACTCCTAAACAGATCCGCGGAGAAAAACTGCATTAGTGTTGCATATGTTCGGGGACGCTGTTGTTCGCATTCGAGCGAGACAGTTTGAGATTCTTTTTCAAACGCCAGCCGATAGCACGAGCTGAAATGTTCTCCGTGGGCAAACCAGCCATAAGGCAACCTGTCTCGATCTTGATTGGTGTTCAGCTTTGCGTTCAAATGTTCCAACTGATTTCGCCGATCAATTCGGAGAATATCTCAAGACATTGGCTGTGAGACAGGTCAATATCGCGCTGTTTTAGGGACTTGCGCAGCCTTTTGGCCAGCGCTTTTGCGTGGTCAGCATAAGTCATAGTCGCCTCATTTGCGACGATTAAAGCCAGTTGCGCAAATTACTGAACATCGTCGCAATTGTGACGATTATCACACTTTGAACGCCTTCACCGTTCCTCGAGGGATTGCGCAGGCAGGTGGCGTAAACCTAATCAAAGGCTACGCCGCCCTGACATAAAGTCAAGCGCTAGGGGAACATCGCCACTTGTTGCAGGCCAGTGGTTTCTTCAATGCCAAAAGCGATATTAAAGTTTTGGATCGCTTGCCCGGCGCTACCTTTAACAAGGTTGTCGAGGGTCGCGATCACAATGGCGCGGCCTGGAATACGGTCCTCAAACACATTGATTTTGCAAAGGTTTGATCCGCGCACCATGCTGGTCGACGGGAACACGCCCTCGTCTAGGATCTGCACAAAGGGCTCAGCGTCATATCGGGATTTCAATTCTGAGCGCAGATCCGCTACCGATTTGCCTTCAGCAAGGCGCAGATGACAGGTCACAAGCTCACCGCGACTCATGGGAATCAAATGCGGTGTGAAGCCAACAGCAACTTGCTGCCCTGCTGCCAAGCTGATTTCCTGATCAAGTTCTGCGCTATGCCGGTGCGACGCGACAGCATAGGGCGAAAGGCTTTCGCCAGCTTCTGTGAAAAGCGTGTTTTGTTTAAGGCCGCGCCCTGCTCCGCTAACGCCAGATTTCGCGTCAATAATAATATCTGCCGGATCAATTAATGCTGCGTTTGCCAGTGGAATCAGCGCCATAAGTGCGGCTGTTGGGTAACAGCCTGGGCATGCAATAATGCGGGCATCTTTGATCTGTTCCCGATAATGCTCGGACAGACCATAGGCCGCTTTTTCCTGCAAATGAGGCGCAATATGTTTGTTGCCATACCATTTTTGGTAAGAATCAGGATCGCGCAAACGATAGTCCGCTGACATATCAATGATGCGCAGACGGTCATGGTTTTCCACAATCTCAGCAATGATTTCCTGCGACGTCGCGTGGGGCAACCCGCAAAACACAACGTCAAAATCTTGCCAATTCATGTCATCAGTCTGTTGCAATTGGGGTAAACCCAACCCATCTAGGTGGGGAAACACCGTGCCCAAGGGCTTCCCTGCATGGGTATTGGCAGTTAAAGCAGTGAACTCAAGTTGAGGATGGAGGACACCTATTCGCAATAAATCCGCTCCGGTATAACCTGATGCGCCCAGGAGTGCTGCTTTGAGCTTCTTGCTCATATCTCTTGCCCTTCTTGGTTGATTATGCGAAAGAAATTGTCCAGAAAGCCGTTCTACTTGCTTGAATATGTAAAGTAAATGGGCTGAACCGGGGATATGGTTCGGCTATTCGGTGGAAGTGAGGGTACAAATGGCAAAACGCATTGCTGTTGCCACCATTGGCACGCAAGGTGACGTCCAGCCTTATGTGGCTCTGGCTATGGCCCTGCAGGATCGTGGATACGATGTTGTGGTTGGCGCGCCGGACGATTTCAAAGATATGATCGAAAGCCGAGACTTGGAATTTTATTCCTTGGGCGACAAGATCCAGAATTTCTTGCAGCAATCTGACTTCGAAAATGCCATGAGCCAAAACATGTTGGTGAACATGCCTTCATTGTTGACTAAAGGGCAAAAGATTGTGGAAACTGCTGCGCGCCAATCTTGGGAAATGTGCCAAGGTGCTGATGCGCTGGTCCTTAACATGAACACCAGCTTTGGCATTGATATTGCCGAAGCACTCGACATCCCCTCAGTTATGGCCGCATTGCAGCCTTTAAATTCAACAGAAGAATTCCCGCTTTGCGCCTATTACGGCCCTGATTTGGGCAAGACCTTTAACAAGCTTTCCTATTCCATCATGAATGTACAACAGCTTTATTACGATTTGCCGCGCAATCGGCTGCGTAAGGAGTTGCTGGGCCTCAAGCCACGCAAGAAGGGTGGTTTCTTCAAGGATACACTGGGGAATGATTTGGAAACGCTCTATGCCTATTCAGATCACGTTTCCCCTCGCCCTTCCGACTGGCCGGAGAGTGCAAAAGTTACAGGCTATTGGCAGTTGGACGATAATTCGGGCTGGGAACCCAGCGACCGATTTAAAGCCTTCTTGGCTGCTGGCGAAAAACCAATCTATGTCGGCTTTGGCTCCATGCCATTTGGTGCATCTCGCAACACTGAAATTTTAAAAGAGGCTGTCGCCAAATGGGGCGGCCGTGTGGTGGTTGCTCGAGGCTGGGGCGGGATCAACCCTGACGATTTGCCTGAGACCATCTACGCTATCCGCAAAGCGCCACATGACAAACTGTTTCAACATGTCCGTGGCGTTGTGCATCATGGCGGCGCTGGTACCACTTCTGCAGGCCTACACCAAGGTTTGCCGACATTTGTGGTGCCCCAAACTGTTGACCAACCTTATTGGGGACGTCGTGTCTATGATTTGGGATGTGGGCCTAAGCCGGTGCGGCTACGTAAACTCACTGCGGATGACTTGGCTGACGCGCTTCGTTTGCTGGCCAACACCCCAGAATACGCCGAGAATGCCCAGGAATTGGCGCGAAAACTGCACGCTGAGAATGGTTGTGAGACCGCTTGTGATTTGATTGAGGACATGATGGACCGCTATCAACCGCAAGCAGTTGTGCAGCAACAGCGGTCCGCTCAAATCTAACTGGCAGATTTACTCAACTGGTAGCTATACACCGAAATGATGATGATGGCTGCCAGAAC
Organism: Maritalea sp. S77; assembly: GCF_049801075.1. Lineage (NCBI taxonomy): Bacteria > Pseudomonadati > Pseudomonadota > Alphaproteobacteria > Hyphomicrobiales > Devosiaceae > Maritalea > Maritalea sp. S77. The sequence goes on from NZ_JBNAGG010000001.1 coordinate 460,753, forward strand.
ACCTGCGATCAATATGGCGAAGTAGATCGATGCGGCAACATTGAGCACCGCAGCAAACAAAGCACACACGGCACCAACCAGCATGAAGAACCAGCCAGCAAAAAGGTTAGTTCGCGCCCAGACCTTTGGATTATTGAGCGTCCACGGGAATCGGATGCCAAATGTTTTGTTTGGCTGGCTTTTCGGTAGATAATTGCCGACCACGATCAGCAAGAGTCCTACTGCAATTGTCACCAAGCGTGGCACGTTTAATTCTGCTCCTTGGCCGGACAGCAATATGATTGCTTCGATCAAAATGGCCAAGGCAAGAATGGTGCTGGTCAATGGCGGAAGCCAACTGCCCTCCTCCTTTGTGCCAATCGCGGCAAATATTCCAAGGAAAACGATAGCAAAGGTTGGCCCGATCAACAAAGCCCACTTGGCGGGCCACTGATTGTCGACTTCACCCCAAATGTTCCAATGGATCGGCACCATTTGATTTTGATCGAGCATCAAATATCCAATGCCTGCGATCACGCATGTGATGAGAATTTGTGCAAAATGGATGCGGGTCAGCACTTTATTCGTCGTCATGAGATTTTACTCCGCCAATATCAATTAACTCGGTGAGCGCTCGTTCTAGGATGCTCATATTCAGGCTGTAATAGATCGTGTTTTTATCTCGTCGGGTGGCCACCAAATCTGCTTTTTTAAGCTTCGCAAAGTGGGTCGACATGGTTGGCTTGGTCAGCTCAAACATTTCTGCCAGCTCACCTGCCGATCGCGGCCCTTCTTTCAGTCGCTGAATAATTTTCCGACGAACCGGATGCGACAAAGCCTCAAAAACAGAATTCATAATCCACCTATTTCGATCATTACCTAATTAGATATCTTTCTAAAAAGAGTCAATAGACAAAATAAAAGCCGCGTTGACGCGGCTTTTATCTCTAAAGATTTCTCGCTCTGACCTAGGCTGATTTTCTATTCTTGAGCGCATTCCGCATGATCAAAGCCATTAAACCGAGAAAGCCACCAAACATCAACGAACCAACCAAAATGAGGTTTCGTCGGATTGTGTGGGAAAACTGGATATCACGAGAATCAAAGTTTACAGCGCTGAATTGATCTGTCGCCAGCGGAGTTGCCGCGAATGCGACCTTTGCCCGTTCAATAGAGCGGTTTTGTTCAAGCTCTCGGATGTTTTTATCGATTTCAGCGAGTTGGGCAATATAGTTTTCCTTATTCTCCCGACTGCGCATCATTTCAATTTCTTTTTCGATCGCGACATACCCCGCAAAATAGTAAGGCACATCTGCTTGAATTTGAGTCACCGTGGCATTCCGGCCGAATGTATTGCCTTCCAAAAGAGCACTTTGCTCAAGGTTTTGAGATCGCGCCAATGCCGCTTGCTCTTCTAAAAAGGCCAGCCGTGCCTGCAAGCGCTTGTCATAATCGGCAATCGCATTTTCACGGTCTTCACGCAGATCTTCTAGTTGAATCCGCCGAGACTGCTCATCAAATAAAAGCTGCTGTTCAAATAGCTGCATATAGCTTGACTGAACTCGCTTGTTTCCGAGTTCAACGATACGCGTCATCACCGCAATCGCATCGTCTTCAGTTGCCGCATTGAATGTCAGTCGCCAATTGTTTTTGGTGGTATCTTCAGGGTCTGGCGCTGTGAGTTTTAGCGCGTTGGCAAAGCCAACTGCCGCACCTTCAGGATCTTGTGAGGATGGGTCAACTAACACTTCATATGCCGCTTCAACAATAATATCGCGCAACTGCAATTCGCCCACAAAATCGTTGAGCAATCGCCCGCGCGTCACATTTATATATTCAGTTTGGTTGAGCGGCACATATTCATTTTGTTCGGTGTTGCTGATTTGGAAAAGTTCCACCGACGCACTTTTCGGATGATTGGGGATTAACGCATAAGCCAGCCCTAAAATCAGCGCCAAAAATGTAACCCCAATGACGATCCATTTGCCATCCCAAAGGCTGACAAGCAAATCACCAAGATCAATTTCATCATATTGAGATTGTGGGTTTTGATCGCTTTGGCTCACGCCGAATCTCCCAAAAAATATTCAAGTGCTTTCGACTTGATACAAAAAAGGGCCGCCAGTGGCGACCCTTAAAATCTCGAAACGCCTGGTTATTAGCGCTTTGAGAACTGGAAAGAACGACGAGCTTTTGCACGACCGAACTTTTTCCGTTCAACAACGCGGCTATCGCGTGTAAGGAAGCCACCTTTTTTCAGTACTGCGCGAAGCTCAGGCTCAAAATAGGTCAAAGCTTTAGAAATACCGTGACGTACCGCACCTGCTTGTCCAGACAAACCGCCGCCAGAAACAGTCGCTACGATGTCGTACTGGTCCTTACGCTCTGCTGCAACGATTGGCTGCTGCAAAACCATTTGCAAAACTGGGCGTGCGAAATATGCATTCATTTCACGACCGTTGACAGTGATTTTGCCAGCACCAGGCTTGATCCAAACCCGGGCAATCGCGTCTTTACGTTTACCGGTTGCGTATGCACGGCCATGTTCGTCCAATTTTTGAACGTGTACAGGCGCTTCATCAACAACTGCTGTGTTTACTTCGCCGAGCTCCTCGAGCGAATTGATGGTCTCTTGTTCGGCCATATTAGTTCACCCGCTTATTTTTGGCATTGATAGAGGCAGCGTCCAGCACTTCTGGTGCTTGAGCTTCATGAGGATGCTCAGCGCCGGCATAAACGCGCAAATTTTTGAGCTGCTGACGAGCCAATGGGCCACGTGGCATCATGCGCTCAATAGCTTTTTCCAAAACACGCTCAGGGTATTTGCCAGTCAACAAATCGCGCATTGAACGCTCTTTAATGCCGCCTGGATGGCCTGTGTGCCAATAGAAGATTTTGTTATCAAGCTTCTTGCCGGTATATTTTACCTTGTCAGCATTGATGATGATAACATTGTCACCGCAATCCATGTGCGGCGTGTATGATGGTTTGTGCTTGCCGCGCAAACGAGTGGCAACAACAGCTGCCAAGCGGCCCACAACCACGTCAGTTGCGTCGATCAAGATCCACTTTTTCTCAATCTCGCTCGGTTTCGCCGAGTAGGTCTTCATTATATAATTCCTTGATTGGTCAAGAACGGGGCAAACGCCCCTATTCCGTCGGTTCGGCGCACGATTTAGGGCAAAAACAAACTAGCGTCAACTAAAAAGTTTTTATTGTTTATTTTCAATACCTTGCGCAAGCGGTATTAAATTACCGCATAATTTCCGCTTTCATATCAGCAAGATAAGCCACAATGGCGCCAAGCAACAAAAAGGCAGTGATTTGGTGCGCTAGTGCCAGACCCAGTGGGACCACATAAATCAGAGTAAATATGCCCAATAAAATCTGCACAAATACCAATGATCCGACAATCAACATCCAGCCATGTACACCCGCAAACTGCGTGTTTTTCCAAGCGCGGTAGACGAGGAAGATCGCAAATGCTGCGATGACATAGGCAAGAGTTCGGTGGTTAAACTGGGCTGTGGTTACATCCTCAAATGCATCAAGCCATGCAGGTGATGAGGTATAAATGTTCTGTGGGATCAGTGCGCCATCCATGAGTGGCCAAGTGTTGTAGGCCAACCCAGCGTCCATGCCAGCGACAAACGCGCCAGCGATCAGTTGGATGAACACCAGAGCCCCAAACAGCCAGATAAGGCCGCGCCATCCTTTTTCGACCCAAATTGGATCGACATGACGCAATCGCCGGACGACCCAGATGATTGCAAGAAATAGGATGCAAGCTGCGCTGAGGTGTGTTGCAAGACGGTATTGGGACACGTCCACACGCTCGGTGAGGCCAGAGCTGACCATCCACCAGCCAAGAAAGCCTTGAAAGCCACCAAGGATGAACAGCACAAATAATGATGGTGCCAACTGCCAATTAAGGCGCCTTTGAAACAGAAAGACAACGAACGGGATTGCGAAAGCAAAGCCAATCATTCTGCCCAAAAAGCGATGGCCCCATTCCCACCAAAAGATGAACTTAAATTCTTCTAGGCTCATGCCTTTATTGATCAGTTGATATTCAGGAATCTGCCGATAGGCTTCAAGTTCGGCTTGCCAATCTTCCATTGTAAGTGGGGGAATAATCCCTGAAATGGGCTTCCATTCTGTGATGGAAAGGCCCGAATCCGTCAAACGCGTTGCGCCACCTACGGCGACCATAATCAAAATCAGGACGGCCAAGAGGTATAGCCAAATCCGAACTGGACGAAGATGATCCTGTGTTTGAACATTGGTGGATGCGGTTGAGCTCATGAAACACTCACAACTTGTTAATTTGATACAGTGTGGTAAAGCCTTTGGCGCGGCGGCGCAATGTCAGTTTTTGCCGCAGGTTTGTATGAGAATGAGGATGCCATGAAACGTAGCACCAAAAAATTATTGGGTATTCCCCTGCTCTTGTGCATTGTCATTGTTTATGCCGTGCTGGGCGTCATGCTTTACGAGCTTGCCTTTATGCAACTGCCCAACTGGGTGCAGGTGATCTATTTTGCAGTAGCAGGCTTTGGCTGGTTTTTCCCAGCAACATGGGCAATCCGTTGGATGTCTTCCCCCGGCCCTGGTGAAAATGAAGATCCCTACGCGGACCTTTAGAGGTTACCTAGTCTATATTGACTTTTTTCATGCCCGCCTGCGCGGTGAAAATCGCGCCCGTGAGAAACACATCCAGAAAACGCTGCTTCTGGAAATGCCCATTTAGCGAAATACGTGGCAGTGCCGTAAGATGTTGCGCATGTTCATGATAAAGCCCGCCCGGACGGGTGGTCACTGCGGTTTCAATGCCAAGCTCTGCTGCCATATCAAACTCACGCTTTCCAGCAGATAGCGGCCCGCCTAGCGGATAGGAAAAATGCGTCGGACGCTTCCCTAGCTTTTGCTCGAGCACATCAAAGGACGTCAAAATCTCGGCTTTTGCCTCATCAGCCTCGAGCTTTTTAAGTTCAAAATGTTGCACCGTGTGCGCACCGATGGTGCACAATGGATCGCTCGCGAACGCCTTCAGCTCATCCCATGACATAATCAAATCGCGGCATTGTTTGCGCAAATCATAGCCATAGGCCTGCGCAAATCCATGCATTAATCTGACGCGATCTTGCTCAGGCATTTTGCGCATATGCCAATAGATTTCATTGAATGCATTTTCTTTTTCGTCTGCATCCTGCGCCGAAAATTCTGTTGGCGTGCCGTTTATGTCAATTTCTACACTTGGGTGCTGTGCAATGATGTCCTCAAGTGCCTGCCACCAAATATCCCCTTCCCCGTCAGGGAAAGCGGTTGGCACGAACAAGGTGAATGGACATTGGTGTTTTTGCAAAATGGGGAGCGCAAATTGCAAATTGTCGCGATAGGCATCATCGAATGTAAGCACCGCAAACTTTTTGGTTTTGTCTGACGATTGGATGCGCTTGCGTGCCTCCGAGAGGTCGACAATATCTATGTCATTTTCGCGACACGCTAAAATTGCCTGTTCCAAAAACTCCGGTGTAATTTGTAAGATAGCATTTGGCGCAAAGGCGGCAGGCCTATCCGGGAGCACACGGTGCAACGTAAATATGACGCCTTTGGATGCCGAAAAGCGCCGAATAAGCCCAGTGAGATGGGTTGCGGCCAGCATTTCAAAGCCAGCCTGCAATATTTTATACTTTAAACCAGCCACAAATCTTCCAAACGTTGGGATTACGCGACGTGCGTATCGCGATGTTGACTCTCTGTAATACGGCAAAAGCCCAAACCAAGGCTTTGCGCATCCGCACGAATTTTATCAAACTGGGCACGGTTGATGCCATCGCTCGGCAACACCAAATGTGCGCCACTGTCAGCAAATGCAACGATGGGCGAACGCGCGCCAAGTTGCCCACATTCCACAATGACAAAGTCATAAAGGGCACTCAGCGCATCAATGAGCAGCATAAAATCGGGCGAATTGAATTTCAAACGCTCTTTCGTGCCCCAAGGGACGAAGAAGAGGTTTTCTTCGCGGCCACCGTGAATGATATCGCCAAATTCCACTTCGCCTTCACATAAATCAGTAAGACCTGGCGTATCTTTCAAATGGTCGGCGCCACCTGCATTTACGACAACAGCAGTCTGGCCATCGCGACCGATATTGGCCATCAATTCGGCGGCCAACCGCTGATCTTCACGATTCGAGCGTGGCGTGGCCGTTAAGACAACATGTTGCTGCGACAAAGCGAGTTCGCTCAGCACCACTGGTAAATCATCAGAAAATTTTGGTTCGCTCTTGGCGATTTTATGCACCTCTTCTTGTGCAAAGACCTCATCATGAGGCGCCGCCTCAGCGTTCTCTTGCTTTGGCTGGGTAGGCACTTCATGTGACACTGTTTCAACAGGAGCTTGCTGCTGCGCAGCCACAGGCATAGGCTCTTCCACCACTGGCAATGTTGGCTCACGCCCCTCGTCTTCGGCCTTGGATTGACGCAGATGCACCAAACGACCAGAAGCTAGCTCTCCGACAATGATCGATCCGATTTGAACCACAAGGGCCAGCGCGGCAGCCACAATGGTCAACATGGTCTTCTTTGGTGAAGCGGCAGAATTGGGCACGCTTGCTGTTGAAATTGTACGGACATCAGGGAACGTTGCGCCACTATTGGTGCGAGCGGTCGCTTCGCTTAAACGTGCAAGGAATGTATTGAGCAGATCGCGTTGAGCACTAGCTTCGCGCTCGAGTTCAGCCAAAGTCACACCGGAGCGCTCAGCGTTTGATGCAGAGAGCTTCAACCGCGTCAAATCATCTTGCAATGACTTTTCCAGCTCGGCTTCAATTTCAGCTTGCGTGGCCAGAGCTTGCGCTATGCGTCGACCTTCTGCTGCGATTTGGGCATTGATGTCACGAATCTGAGCATCGAGAGCCTGAATTGTCGGGTGATTGTCGAGCAATGTCGCTGCGCTTTGCGCTCGCGAAGCTTGGAAGTTTGCTTTCTGCTCAAGCATACGCTGGACAATTGGTGACTCGCGCACATCCGGCACAGATTCTAGCGGCTGCCCCTTTTGCAGCAAGTCTTGAATCAACCGAGAGCGAGTAGCCGCAGCATTTTTCCGTTCTGACGCGGCGCTGATTTGGCGAGAAATCTCAGAGAGCTGTTGGCCCAGCAACGAATTGTCGCTTTGTCCAGTGAACAAATCATTGTTTACGCGGAAGTCAGCAACTTTGTTTTCGGCTTCGGTTACATCTTTACGTAGACGGACAATCTCTTGCTCGAGCCAACGTGTCGCGTTGGCTGTGTCTTCGATGGTGAGGTTCGAGCGTCGTTTTTCCAATGCAGCAGCTAGCGCATTTGCCACGTCGGCAGCTGTTTGGCGGCTTTCCGAACGATAGGTAATGTCGATCACTCGACTGTCCCGTGCACGGGCTGCTACAATGTTGTCATTGAGTTTGTTGACAATTCGATCGTCCAAGCTCTTTGTAGATGGCGATGACTGACGACCTAACAGTCCCATGATGGTGGACATCAAGCCACCACTGGATTGGGTAAATTCAGGATCTGAGCGCAGATCCAATTGGTCCACCACTTGCAACAAAGTTTCACGAGATGTGAGCAATTGAATTTGGCTGGAGATGGCTGCATCGTCGGCAGCCGGATTGGGCGAATTTTGCGGGCGATCTGAGTTACTTACAAATGTATCAAGGCGCGGCTCAACCAATATTGATGCGGTGGCATCATATTTGGGCGTCATCATTGACGTCAGCATATAAACAGCGCCCGCCAGCAGAAGTGTCACGATTAAAATTCGCGGCAATCGCTTTAGGATTGCGCCGAGCAGATGATGAATATTAATTTGTACGTCTTCGTAGCTCGAGGCCCCATTCTGGGTCATGCGCCGAATCCTTCATTGATATGCGTGCACCGTGCTTTCATACATGCCAATTTATAGTAAGCATTTGGTTAACCTGACATTTGGCGCGCGGCTAATTTTACACACCAATTTGCAAAGCTTTGCTTATTGTTAACTATAATCCGGCATGGATAGTGCAGTTGTAATCATTCGGGTTTGATCATGCGTTTTGTCCAGCTTTTGCTTCTCACAGCAGTCCTTGCACTTGCCGGTTGTGCGAATGTCGGCAAACCAACGCTCAATACCACGCCCGCCAGCGCCCCTTATCGCTTAGACACAGGCGATGTGATCCGGCTTTCTGTCTATAATGACGAGCAATTGACCAATACATATGGCATTGACGATTCTGGCCACACAGCAATGCCGCTGGTGGGGCGAATCTATTTGCGCGGCAAAACAACGAACCAAGCCAGCGCCCTCATCACGGCACGATTGGCCGCAAGCTATTTGCGCGATCCGAACGTCGCAGTAGAAGTAGCGACTTATCGACCCTTCTTTATCGAGGGTGAAGTGGCCAGTTCTGGTCAGTTTGCCTATGTCTATGGCATGACCGTACGCGATGCGATTGCCATTGCAGGCGGCTTTACAGATGTAGCCCAACGTTCGCGCGTTACACTTTATCGCAAAGTTGAAGGTCGCGTGGTTGAACAAAAAGTGCCGCTAGATTTCGTATTAATGCCAAGCGATACAATCGTAGTTCATGAGCGCTGGCTATAGGTCCACCCTTTTAAAAGGTTGCCAATCGTGAAAATTCTTCAAATATTGCGCGCACCTGTTGGCGGTTTATTTCGTCATGTCAGCGATTTAACCATGGGTCTTCATGCAGAGGGTCACGAAGTCGGCGTTGTCGTCGACCTGCTTTCCAAGGACGCGCAGACGGATGAGAAACTAGCGATTTTGTCACCCTATGCGAAACTAGGCATCCACGAAATGGCCATCCCCCGCCTCCTTGGCCCTGCCGATTTTGCAACGCCATTTAAAATTCGCGGGCTGGTCCGATCTCTCGATATCGATATTGTACACGGCCATGGTGCAAAAGGTGGTTTCCATGCGCGTTTAGGCGCGCTCGGTCTTCCAGCTTCAGCATTTTACACGCCACATGGAGGTGCCCTGCACTTTTCGAGCAAGTCTCCGGCTGGATTTGTGTTTCATACGCTGGAAAAACTGTTGGTGCCCGCTAGCAAGAAGATCATCTTCGAAAGCGCATATGCCCAACGCACCTATAATGATGCAATCACGCAGGTGGGACCACGAGGTATCGTGATCCATAACGGATTGGACGAAGCTGAATTTACGGCGGTGCCAAGCGATGATTCTTTTGATTTCGTGTTTGTGGGAGAGTTGCGTGATCTAAAGGGTGTTGCCTATTTGCTCGACGCTTTTGCAGCGCTTTGCAAAGAAAGCAATGAGCCACTTCGTTTACTTTTGATCGGGGATGGACCGCATCGCGCGCAGTTTGAAGAACAGGCAAAATCGCTCAAAATCGCGGACCAAGTTGTTTTTGCTGGGGCCATGCCCGCGCAGTATGGCTTTGAACGTGCACGCACGGTGATCGTGCCATCGTTGAAAGAATCGCTTCCCTATATCGTGATGGAAGCCGTTGCTGCTGGAAAGCAGGTAATTGCAACAAATGTTGGCGGTATTTCAGAGATTTATGGCCCCTGTGCCGATGAACTTATCCCGGCAGAAGACAGCGGTGCGCTGCATATGAAAATGCGGGAAGCACTCGCCCAGCCAATGACCGATGGTCCGCCAAATCCAAAGCTTTTTGAGCATGTGCATAGTGAGTTTGTGAACAGCCGGATGGTCCGTTCCATCGCTGATCAATATCGCCAAGCGAAATAGATTATTAACCCTCTGCTTTCACTCGCTTTTCACTCTCCAACCCTATACTTCGCATCAATAGAGGTTCGGGGAATAGAATGTTTAAAATTGATCCAAAGCGCGTGGTTGCAGAATATGTCGGCAACAATCGTAGCGATGGCGCACCAAGGCTATCGAAGTTAGCGCAAAAAATAATTGATGCTCCAGTAGAGCCAGCTGTGTCCAGCATGGTGATTTTGGGAACGGTGCAAGCTCTTGAGACGGCCATGTTGGCCATTCTCGGTTTTGGCATCTATTTTGCCTATGTCGGCAATGAAGAGTTTAGCCATTACGCAGCAATTATCAGCGTAACGCTTATCATTTCGCTTTTCACTTTCAACATTTCTAAATCTCACGAAATCAGCGCATACCGGACGCGCATCACGCAGACGAGCCGCGCAGTCGGCGCTTGGGCGGCCACACTGGGTATTGTGCTGGTCGGCTTGTTCCTTGTTAAATTGGGTGAATATTTCTCACGTGTTTGGATCGTCAGCTGGTTTGGCATTGGTGCTGTAACCATTGTGCTGTTCCGCTACATCGTACGCGAAAAAATCATGCAATGGACCAATCAGGGACGTTTGAAGCGTCGTACGGTTATTGTAGGCGGCGGGCAAGAGGCGGAGTTCCTGATTGAAAGCATTCGCCAAACCGCTGTGAACGATGTTGAGCTGCTTGGCATGTTCGATGATCGTGCTGACAAGCGCTCGCCGGACATTGTTGCGGACTGTCCGAAACTCGGCAAAGTGGCAGACTTGCTGGAGTTTGCACGCCATACGCGAGTTGATTTGATCATCGTATCGCTGCCTGTTTCAGCAGAAGCGCGGGTGTTGCACATGGTGAAGCAGCTTTGGGTTTTGCCAGTTGATATTCGTCTTTCGGCTCATATGAGCAAATTGAAATTTAAGAACCGCGCCTACTCGTTTCTTGGCGATGTGCCAGTGTTCGACATGGCCGATAAGCCGATTTCGGATTGGAACTTGGTGGTTAAATGGTTGTTCGACAAGATCGTTGCCTTGATGGCGTTGGTGCTGTTGTCACCTGTGATGCTGGTGACCGCCGTCATGATCAAGCTCGACAGCAAGGGGCCCGTGTTCTTCAAACAGAAGCGCCATGGGTTTAACAATGAACTGATCGAGGTTTATAAATTCCGGTCCATGTATACTGACATGTCAGACGCGCAAGCATCCAAGTTGGTGACCAAAGACGATCCACGCGTAACAAAAGTTGGTCGGTTTATTCGCAAGACTTCAATCGATGAATTACCGCAGTTTTTCAATGTGTTGCGTGGCGAGTTGTCCATTTGTGGCCCACGCCCACACGCGCTACAAGCAAAAGCGGCCAACCAGCTTTATCACGATGCTGTGGACGGCTATTTTGCGCGTCACCGCGTGAAACCAGGCATTACAGGCTGGGCTCAGATCAATGGTTGGCGGGGTGAAACCGACACGACGGAAAAACTGTTGCAACGTGTAAGCCATGATCTTCACTACATTGAAAATTGGTCGATATTTATGGATATCTATATCCTGTTTATGACTCCAATTTCACTGGTGAGCAAAAATGAGGGCGCCTATTAAGGCGCCACTCGCGCTTTCGGCAAATTGATATGAGCATCACCTCCCCACAATCCATAGATACCAGCGATCGCGGCGTGCCCCTGTTATCGCACGCGGCGATGCGTTTTTTGGTGCCTATCTGGATTGGAAGTGGCTTTTTTGTGCTATTTGAGCCAGCGCCTTATGAGTTGCTGTTTTTCGTTGTGTTCGCGCTTGCCATCGTCGGCGGCATGAAAATGCACTGGCGCACCAACAATTTGCTGATCGCCATACTGTGCTTCATTCCTCCAGCTTACATTGCCGTGACGCAGATCAAGTTTGGCACCTTGATGGAGGCGCTGATTTTCACGACGGTCACACTGTTTTTGATGCTCACTTCATATTTTGTGGCAAACTATGTCAGTGAAAGCCCGTGGCGACGGATGCGCACCATAAACAAGGCATATCTATTCGCAGCGATGTTAAGCGCTATTATCGGCACTACGGCCTATCTTGGCGTTCTGCCGGGCGGAGACGTGTTTTTGCGCTTTGGTCGTGCCAAAGCCATGTTTAACGATCCCAACGTCTATGGGCCGTTTCTTATGCTGCCGACAGCCTATGTGTTTCAGCGCATTCTCTTGGGCAAGCCAAAGGACATGCTGGTCAATTGTATTTTCTTCCTGATCTTGTTTGTCGGGATATTTGTTTCTTTCTCGCGCGGTGCATGGGGACATTTGGTTGTCACCGCAGGTCTGGTGTTTTTGCTCAACTTTTTGCTAGAAGCCACGGCGCGTGAGAAAGTGCGCATGATTGTTTTGGCTATCGTTGGCACGCTTGGCTTGTTCATTGCATTGCTGGGACTGTTGTCGATCCCTGAAGTTCAAGAGCTATTCGTGCAACGCTTCGCTTTGGTGCAGAGCTATGATGGCGGCGAAACGGGACGTTTTGGGCGGCAGGCTTGGGGCTATGCATTGGCGCTGCAAACACCTTTGGGTACTGGCCCGTCACAGTTTTCCTCCATGCGCATCACTGAAGAACCGCACAACACCTATCTCAAAGTGTTTCTCGACTATGGTTGGTTTGGTGGCATGGCATTTGTTTGGATGATTTTGATGACTCTCAATCGCGGCATTCGCTGCATGGCCATCCCCTCACCCAACCGTTTGCTGTTGATCCCGGCATTGGCGACATTCGTTCCACTCAGCATTGAAGCGGCCATTATCGATGTTGACCACTGGCGGCATTACTTTTTGGTGATGGGTATCATTTGGGGCATTACCGCTGGCTATGACAAGCAGCCTGCGCAAAGCACTGAGCGCTATCTGCCTTAGCCAAACTTAGCGATATATTCTTTGATCAAAGGCACGCCCCCCGGTACGAAATCTTTGGCCATTTCGGCGGCAAATGGCGAAGAAATGTGTGACCCAATCCAAGCCGTTAGCGCCATACGTCGCAGCATCACCATCGTATCCATTTCCGCTTCATCATCGGGAGAAAGCGATTTGACTGCACGATAGCCTTTTAGCCACGCTGCCCGCAAAGCAGGAACTTTTGGGCTATCTTCAATGAATGATATTGCAGCGGCGAAATCATAGAGGTACCAACAAAACCCACAATCATCGAAATCTATCAATTTGGTTTGGTTGCCATCAACAAGTAGATTTGCCAGGCGCATATCGGCATGGATCAAGCCATATCGATCTGGCCCTTTTCCGAACTCCGTCAACCGTCGGCGCAAAAGCTGGTCCAGCTGGGCATATTGGTCGTGATGGTCTTGCATCAGCGGGGCTTTGCGCCAATCGCCCCAAAGCCCGTCCGCATCAAGGATCGTGTTTTCCGTCCACTTAATCCGCTCGAACCCGGCTGGTGGCGACCAGTTTTGCACATGTAAGTGGGCCGAAGCGGCCAAACGGCCTAACTCTTCAAATGAACCATCTAGATGGTCATTTTCGCTAGGTTCATGCCCCGCCTCAAATTTAAACAACACCATGTGCTGCGCTGGAATTTTACAGTCTGCGTTCACCCTCGCTTGTTGCAACAATGCACCGTTGGCGCCTGCAATTGGCGTTGGGGTGAACATGTTCTGATCGTGTCGCAGTGCCTGCATCCACACAAGTTCAGACTGAATTGCCGCAGCACTGTTATAACCATAGCGATGAACGCGCAGTACAGATTTCTCGCCTGAGTGGCGCTGCAACAAAAAAGTCGCATTCTCTGTATGGTTGATCAGCTCGAAGGAAGCATCCTTCCAGCCCGACCAGAGCGCGAGAGCATTTGATAGCCTTACTGCGCTAATGCCTGTTTGTTCAATTTGATCCTGCATACAGCCCTTACCCTGTTGGGCACCGGGCATAGCGCACTTTTGGGCAAATGCCAAAATGAAAAGCTTGAGCAGTAATTTGCTACAATTATTTTGACCTTGTGCTGTGGCTTTGGCTTGCACGTTGACGAAAACTTGGGTAGACATTGCCGCAAGTCGGGGCGTAGCGCAGCCTGGTAGCGCATCTGTCTGGGGGACAGAGGGTCGTAGGTTCAAATCCTGCCGCTCCGACCATTTTCCCATATATGTTCACGCAGCACGATGGTTCAATCCAATCGTTGCATCAGCTTGATCCGGCTGTAAACTTCGCCCATCATGCGTATGGCAATTGGGAGGCGTGACATGGCGCCCGAACACAAGAAAACGCAATGTTGTATTGCTGGCGGCGGCCCAGCCGGAGTTATGCTCGGCTATTTGTTAGCACGCGCTGGCGTTGACGTGATTGTGCTGGAAAAGCATGTTGATTTCTTTCGCGATTTTCGTGGAGACACCGTGCATCCCTCAACGCTCGAAGTCATGAACGAACTGGGCTTGCTGGAAAAATTCCGCCAATTGCCGCATCAAAAAGTTGAAAAGCTTGGTGCGACTATAGGCAAGGATAAACTTTATCTCGCTGAATTTTCGCACCTCAAAAACGCGGCCCCTTACATCGCGTTCGTGCCGCAATGGGATTTTCTCAACTTTTTGACCGCGGAGGCGAAGAAGTTTTCAAACTTCCAAATTCTTATGGGAGCCGAGGCATTCGATCTGCGCGTGGTCGACGACGAAGTTGCAGGCCTATATGCCAAAACGTCGACTGGCATTATTGAGATTGAAGCAGATTTGACCGTTGGTGCAGATGGCCGCGGATCGGCCATACGCGAATGCGCGGGATTGGAAGTTGAAGAACAAGGTGTTCCAATTGATGTTTTGTGGTTTAGCGTGCCGCGGGATCCAAAAGATGGTGACGAAACTGAAGCGAAAATTCTGCCTGGCAGCATCCTAATAATGATCAATCGTGACAGCTATTGGCAGTGTGCATTTGTGATCGGCAAAGGTGAGCTTGCACTGCTGAAAGAACAAGGACTTGCGCATTTTCGCCGACAAATCATGTACAGTTCGGGTTTTACGGCTGAACGGTTGGAAGTTCTAGACGACTGGGAAAAGATTCGGCTGCTTACTGTAAAAATTGACTATTTAAAACAATGGCATCACAAAGGATTGCTTTGTATTGGCGATGCGGCACATGCAATGTCGCCAGTTGGTGGCGTAGGCATCAATCTGGCCATTCAGGATGCGGTGGCAGCGGCCAATTTGCTGTATGGCGCGTTCAATTCCGGTGCAGTTGAAAGCGCCGATTTATCAGCCATAGAACGGCGGAGACGTTGGCCCACGCGGGCGACGCAGTTTATGCAACGCAATGCGCATGAGCGTATCCTCAATCGTGTCTTAGAGACCGAAGGTAAAATTGTTCCGCCTTGGATTTTGAAAAAGCTGGCAAATTGGCCCACATTTCGTCGCTTCGTGGGTGGCTTAATTGGGAATGGCCTGCGTCCCGAGCATGTGGACGAAGGCATAATCGACGCCGAAAAGCCGTGCCATTAGGGTTTTGTCAGAATTTCGATATTGTCAGGGCCCCCCTCAAATTGGGGAACGTTTTCTGGGATTGTCTCCCATGATGCCTTCGACCCAACAAATATATGTGCTTTGATTTGAATATCTTGATCATCATCTAAGCAACCAAGGGTGATGCCATGAATTTCATCGTCCACCACGCCGCAAAGGCTTGACCCACAAGTTGAGCAAAAAAGTCGCCCTTCGCGTCCCGCTTCTGGATATTTTCTGAGTTTTTCTTCACCGCTCAGCCATGTGAGGCTACCGGGTGTGATGACAGCATAGGAATTGGCCTGAGCACTAAATGCTTTGCGACAGCGAGAACAATGGCACGATCGCGCACCAAAGACTTCGCCATTCAATTCATATTTCACTGTGCCGCAAAAACAGCCACCATTTCTTTTCATCATATTTCACCCAAAACAAAGGCTCTACTGGCAAACGCAGTAGAGCCTCAATTCACAATTAGATTGGTCGCGGCTAATCTGACTTTGAGTTTACCGCGTCTTCCAAGATGCGCTTACACTCCAGCAATTCCGTTAGTGCTTCATTCAAGCGCGCACGCGAATAAGTATCTGTCACGCCCGCCTTCTTCGCAATTTCAATTGCTTCGTTCACTGTGATTTCACTAGGTACGTCAGGTGCACTGACCGAACGACCCACATCCAAATCGCTCGCTTCCGCATTCTGGTCGCCATCGCCATTCGGCAATGCGCCAACTGGCGCAACCGGTTCGATTGCACCTTTTTCACCAATCGCGATCACATGACGAGCGCCATGTTCTTTCAAAATTTTCTGGACGCCCTTGATGGTAAAACCTTCATCATAGAGCAAATAACGGATGCCACTTAAAAGTTGGACATCATCCGGGCGATAATATCTTCGCCCACCGCCACGCTTCAACGGCTTAATCTGTTTAAAGCGCGTTTCCCAAAAACGTAAAACATGCTGCGGGAGATCGAGCTCGTCAGCAGCTTCTGAAATGGTTCGAAAAGCGTCTGGAGACTTCTGCAACGTATCCCTCGCTTAACTTATTTCTTGCTTGAAAGCATAGATTTGTTGATCTTGTTTTTTAGCACATTGCTAGGCTTAAAAACGAGAACCCGGCGGGGCAAAATTGGCACTTCTTCGCCAGTTTTAGGGTTTCGCCCAACACGTTCATTTTTTGATCGCACTAAAAATGAGCCAAAAGACGACAGCTTTACGCTTTCGCCATCCACCAAGGAATCGCTCATCATTTCCAATACACGCTCTACCAGTTCGGCCGACTCAGCGCGCGATAGGCCTACCTGTTGGTAGACGGCTTCACTAAGGTCAGCGCGTGTTAACGTTTTTCCGCTCATGTCTCCCCCGCAAAAAAGATCAATAATTCTATGAGCATAGAACCAGCTTTTGTATCGGTCAATGAGTGACTTTTACTCAATTACCATCGAATTAAGGACGCAGCCCATGTAAACCCGCCGCCCATGGCCTCAATCATCACAAGGTCGCCCTTTTTGATGCGACCATCTTCCACAGCCACGCTAAGTGCCATCGGCACCGATGCAGCGGAGGTATTGGCGTGTTTATCCACAGTGACAACAACTTTTTCTTCCGGTATGCGCAGTTTTTTGCCGGCACCATCAATAATGCGACGGTTGGCCTGGTGGGGCACAAACCAATCTAACTCATCGACAGTCTTGCCGGCCTTCTCAAATGCCTCTTCCACGACATCTGAGATCATGCCCACAGCGTGGCGGAACACTTCGCGCCCTTGCATGCGCACGAACCCAACAGTGCCTGTGGATGATGGGCCACCGTCGACGTAAAGCTTTTCCCAATGATCGCCATCGGAACGCAATGAAGAAGACAAAATGCCGCGATCATCTTCTTGATCAGCAGACACCGCTTCCAGCACCATGGCGCCTGCCCCATCGCCGAACAGCACGCAGGTGGTACGGTCTTCCCAATCCAAAAGGCGAGAAAATGTTTCTGCGCCAATCACCAAAGCACGTTTGCCCATGCCATTTTTCAAATGGCTGTCCGCAGTCGCCACCGCAAACACAAAGCCGGAACAAACCGCCTGAATATCAAAGGCAGCGCCATGCTTGATGCCCAGATTTTTTTGCACTGTTGTTGCTGCTGCTGGGAATGTGCGGTCTGGCGTGGTGGTTGCCAAAACAATCAAGTCGATGTCGTTTGGCGTAAGCCCTGCCGCTTCGATCGCTTCAATCGCGGCTTTGGTCGCGAGATCTGACGTAAATTCATCATCACGCGCCACGTGGCGCTGTTTGATGCCTGTGCGTTGGGTGATCCACTCATCGGATGTATCAACACGTTTGGCCAATTCGTCGTTGGTCACAACGTTTTCTGGCAAATAATGGCCCACGCCACGCACGATCGTTTTCAAATTGGTCACGCCGAACCTACCTCGTTGTTATTTTCTTTGGTGGCCTCATCATGGGCTGCATATTCACGCAGACCTTCACTGATTTTGTTGATGAGTTGGTTGTGTGCCATCTCATAAGTCAAACCCAATGCGCTTTTAAAGCCAATTTCGTCAGTTCCGCCGTGGCTTTTGATCACAATGCCATTCACGCCCAAAAACACCGCACCATTCGCTGTGCGCGGGTCCATTTTGGATCGTAAAGTGCGCATTGCACCCATGGCAAGCAGCGCGCCAAGCTTCGAAAGCCAGCTTTGACTAAGCGCGGTGCGCAAATAGGAGGCCACTTGCCGCGCAGTGCCTTCAGCGGTCTTGAGCGCGATATTGCCCGTAAATCCTTCAGTCACCACCACATCTACAGTGCCTTTGCCCAAATCATCGCCTTCAACAAAGCCGTGATATTTAAAGCCATGGCCGGAATGGGCATGTAATTGTTTGGAGGCATCTTTTACGGCTTCTAGGCCTTTAACTTCTTCAACGCCGACATTTAACAACCCGATGCTGGGCTGATCCACATCGAACAAGGCGCGCGCCATTGCAGCGCCGAGAATGGAAAAGTCGATCAATTGCTCCTCGTCAGCCCCCACCGTGGCACCAACGTCCAAAACCACACTTTCGGAGCGTAAAGTTGGCCAAAGCGCGGCCAATGCCGGTCGCGAAATGCCTTCCATAGGGCGCAGGCAGAATGTGGCCATCGCCATCAGAGCGCCCGTGTTGCCGCCTGAGATTGCGGCCTGTGCTTCACCGTCTTTGACGGATTGCAGTGCATTCCACATGGATGAGTCGCCACGCCCTTTACGCAAAGCCTGAGATGGCTTGTCGTCCATAGAGATTACATTGTCGCAATGGCGGATTTCTGAAGCAGCCTGCAGCTTCTCATGCTTCGCTACAAGTGGTTTCAGCTCATCCTCACGCCCATGGAAGATGAATTTTGCCTTCGGGCGCTCGATCAGCGCAAGGGCTGCGCCCTCCACCACGATTTTTGGCCCATTGTCACCGCCCATGGCATCAACGGAAATGATGATTGAATCTGACATTATTTTCTTTATTCGCACTCCGTTATGGCGCAGCTTAGCCAAGACAGGCCATGAAACAAGTTATTTTCAGAAAAAAGATCTATTTCTTGTCCTTAAGTGCTGCAAGGGCAGCAAATGGCGACTCACTTTCGTCGCGTTCATCTTCTTTGAGGTCGGCAAATTCTGCATCTGGCTTGCGTGGATAGGGATTGAGGGAAAGCAATAGGGTTTCCACAACCATTGGCGCCAGATCAATGCTGTCGCCTTCAAACCAATCTTGGTCGGGTTCACTGTCTAAATTCACAAACACTTCGGCATTGGGGGCCACGTCAAGCGCTGGCGGCTTACCTGGCATGTAAATGCGTTCAAATTCGAGCATAACCTCTTCTTGGACCGGATCGAGGGTCACCACACATGGTTGCTCAACCACGGCAAATCCCTCACCTTTGGCCTGATAGCCGCCGCGAAATGGGCGCATGGTGATTTTTCCGCTGAAGCGTTCAACGCTATCAAGCTTTGTTTCGGCCACTAGCGCATCTTTGGCCAAATCATCGGCCTCAAATTCATATAAGCGCCCGTCTTTCGGCACCTCGGAAAGGCGCACGTCCAGGTCGAGTAATTTATGTATATTCTGCGCCGCCATATTATTAACCTTGCCCGCCGCCAGCTTTGATCGCCTCATTTGGCGGCAATAGTGTGAGCGTTCCTTTATCAATTTGACCTTGCGGGTCTAAATGATCCAGCTGTCCAAAGCAATAGTGTGCCAAAATACTAGCATTTTCTGGATCTTCAGGATCGAACAAATTGCGCGACAATGCTTGGGTCAACCCTTCAACATCTTTAGGATCAAAATGATCCTTAATGGAGCCAAGCAATCCATAAAATAGCTCAGACATTTTTTTGACCTTTTTCGGCACGGTCAAATCACCCACGCCCATTTCTCGCAATGAACGATCCATATCTTTGAAAAACAGGTCAAAAAGGGTTTGGGCGAAATCTTTGGTTTTGTCATTTTCCTGCTGCAAGCGATGGAAAACCAAAGACAAGTGCAGCACAATCATATCGAAGCGGCCCGTCACATTATCTTTAATGCCATAATGCAAATAAAAGTCAGGATGCCGAGATTGCGCCACAATGGCATTATAAACCGCGTAAGCAGCGTCAGCATGTGGGTTTTTACGAAAGGGGTTGAAAATCATCTTCTTTTCGTCGTTTGATGCCGCGGAGCTGTTGTCGAGTGTCGATGTTGTTTGTTGGCTTGCCAAATCGGGTTTATGCCAGCTAAACAGTGTTACGCACTCAATTTGTGTTTAGACTAGTTAATCGAGATTGTCACAGAAAGCCAATTATATGATGGTCATGCGTTCTGCAAATCGTTTTCTTTCAATTTTGTTCGTTGTTTTTGTCGCAGTGGGGCTATCCGGCTGCCTGACTCAGCAACGCACCCAAGGCTATGATATTCCCGAGGACAGTCTTGAACAGGTGCGCCCCGGCGTTTCCAAAGAGTTGGTGGAATTTGTTTTGGGTTCACCACAAACCACCAACACATTTGGTGATGAAAAAGCTTATTATTATGTGGAAACCAAAGTCGACAAAACGGCATTTGGTCTCACCACTGTTAAGTCCCGCACAGTTTTGGCCGTATATTTCGACAAAAAGGATCGCGTGACTGACAAAGCCGTTTATGGCCTTGAAGACGGTAAGGTTGTGGATGTTGTTTCCCGCCGCACACCAGGTTTCGGCCAAGATCGCTCATTCCTGCAGCAATTGTTGGGCTCCCTGTCCTTCTAAACTGCGCAGAAATAATGGTATAAAAATTTAGGGGGCTGCGAGGCCCCCTTTTTCGTGGATTGTTTTTAAGCGTTTTTGGCCTGACGCAAGCGATAGTCACCCCATGCCAGCAGCGCCAATGCCGCGGTTGCAATGGGCAACACCATCACATTGATCGCTTCCCAACCAATATTTTCCAACAAGAAACCTGAGCTAATCGACGCAACGGCCATGGTACCGAACACCATTGGCTCGTTCAGCGCTTGCGCGGTTGAGGCCTCTTCAGGGCGATAGGCTTTGGCCAGCATGGTTGTGGACCCGATGAACCCGAAGTTCCACCCTACCCCAAGCAAGATCAGCGCAATGTCAAAGTGCAGCGTGCTGGTGCCATTTAGGTTGATCAGTGCACAGCCCAGAATCAACAACATGCCCATGCCGACAACAGCGTGGCTGCCAATGCGCGAAATAATGTGTCCAGTGACCAAGCTTGGTAGGAACATCGAAATAATGTGCCATTGGATCGTGGTGGTTGCCGCTTCTGGCGAATGACCACACACATGGACCATCGCCAGTGGCGCCGCCACCATAACAAATGTCATCAATGCATAAGAGGCCATGCCTGTAGCCAGTGGAATGACAATTTCGGGCACGCGAAGGAGTTGGCCCGCTGTTCTGCCTTCAGCATCCCCCTCTTGCTTTTGTCGCACAGGAGCCAGCTTTGTTTGGCTGAGAATCAATACGCCAATAACGGAGAGCACAGAGATCACCAAGAATGAACCTGTAAACTCGACACCACCGACCCAATCTTTTGCAAGGTAGGACAAGCGCGGGCCTAAAAACCCGGCGGCAACGCCCCCGAGCAGCACCCAGGAAATGGCTTTCGCCTGCATTGGCTCGGGCACGCTGTCGGCAATCGCAAAACGGATTTGCTGGCCGAAAGCAGCAGACGCCCCCACAATGGCCAACGCGGCGGCAAAAAGCCAAAATGAGCTGAGATATACTGCTAGACTGGCAATAATACCTGCAACCATCCCAATAGCTGCACCAAGCATAAATCCCCGGCGGCGCCCCAAAGCATAAATAATCTTTGTGGCCGGCGCTGCAGTGAGCGCCAAACCAAGGATCATGAATGTTGTTGGCAAGGTGGCCATTGATTTGGCCGGCGCCAACGAGGCCGCTGTGAGTGCACCAACCGCCATAATAATGGCTTGGTTTGACCCAACGATCGCCTGCGTCATCGACAACAAACTAATATTACGACCCACATGAGCGTGAGTCTTAGGTTCAGTGTCGACTGTCATAGCGATGGCTCCAGATTATTTAGACGTGAATTCGTCCTTGCGTGTTTGGTGGGCAATATTATCCAACACGCCGTTTACAAGGCGTGGTTCATCGCCTTCGTAAAAGGCGCGGGCAATATCGACATATTCTGTGATGATGACGCGTGCCGGAATGTCTTTTTTGTGCAGCAACTCGTAGCTTGCGCCGCGCAAAATGGCGCGCAAAGTGCTATCGATGCGAGTGACTGGCCAGCCATCAACCAAAGATTTATCGATCAGCGGATCGATCTGCAATTGGTGCTTGGAAACGCCTTCAACCACCAATTTGAAATAGCTTTTATCTGCAGGCAGATATTCATCGCCTTCGATCTCCTGCCCCATATAGAAGCTCATGAATTGCGAGAGCGTATGATCAAGTGTGGTGCGGCCAATATCCATTTGATACAGAGCCTGCACAGCCGCCAAGCGGGCAGCGCCACGCTGATTGGCTTTCTTGGTCGTTTCTTTCGATTTATCGCTTTGGGATGATTTCGAACTGCTCATCAACTCTTCCGGGATCGGGATCGGCAAAAATGCGTGCTTCACCGCACGTGATTAAAGCTTGCGCATACCAGACCATAACGCACAATGCGACAAAAAAGTTTAATCGCGCTCTATTTGTGGCGTTAAACGTCTCTAAGTCGTCGGAATAGTCTATTTATCTTCGGTGGGCATCTCATCTGTCGTATTCAATGTCGACAGGAATGCTTCAAAATCGTCGGCGCCAGAGAAGTTTTTATATACTGAGGCGAACCGAACGAAGGCCACATCATCAAGCTCTTTCAGCCCGTCCATGACCAGAAGGCCAATTTCTTCTGACGTGACTTCGCTTTCGCCCATGCTTTCCAAACGGCGCACAACGCCGGAAATCAGGCGCTCGACCCGCTCAGGCTCAACTTCACGCTTGCGCAATGCAGTGCTAATCGAGCGGGCCAGCTTTTCGCGATCAAACGGCACCTTACGGCCAGACTTTTTCGCCACAACGATATCGCGCAACTGAACGCGCTCAAATGTGGTGAAACGCCCACCGCAGCCGGAACACACCCGACGGCGGCGAATGGAATTATAGTCTTCTGTTGGCCGGGAATCTTTGACTTGTGTGTCTTGATTTCCGCAGTAAGGGCAACGCATTGATTTACCTTATGAAGGATAGATTGGATGCGCGTCTGTGAGCTTTTTCACTTCAGCGCGAACTTTAGCTTCAACGTCAGCATTGCCATCTTCGCCATTTTGGCTGAGGCCGTCTACCACTTCCACGATCAATTCACCAACCTTAGCAAAATCGGTTTCATCAAAGCCACGTGAAGTTGCCGCAGGTGTACCCACGCGAATACCTGATGTTACAAAAGGCTTTTCCGGATCGAACGGAATTGCGTTTTTGTTACAGGTGATGTGCGCGCGTTCCAACGCTGCTTCGGTCGCTTTACCCGTCACGCCTTTTGGCCGCAGATCAACCAGCATCAAGTGGTTATCAGTGCCGCCAGACACGATATCCAAGCCGCCCTTCATCAAGGCGTCCGCTAGGCTTTTCGCATTCAAAACAACCTGTTTTGTGTATTGCTTAAAGTCATCTGTTAGCGCTTCGCCAAAGGCAACTGCTTTACCAGCAATCACATGCATCAGCGGACCACCTTGGATACCTGGGAAGATTGCCGAGTTCAGTTTTTTGGCAATATCAGCATCATTGGTCATGATCATGCCGCCACGTGGGCCACGCAATGTTTTGTGCGTTGTTGTGGTCGCTACATGCGCATGTGGAAATGGGCTTGGATATTGACCACCCGCCACAAGGCCAGCAACGTGCGCCATATCAACCATGAAAAATGCGCCAACTTCATCAGCAATCTCACGGAATGCTTTGAAGTCCAAAACACGTGAATATGCAGAGAAACCAGCAATTATCAATTTTGGCTGATGCTCTTTGGCAAGCTCGCGCACTTGATCCATGTCCAAAAGGCCATCTTCTTTGCGCACTCCATAGTGCACCGCATTAAACCATTTACCAGACTGGTTTGGCCGCGCACCGTGGGTCAAGTGACCACCAGCATCAAGGCTCATACCCAAAATGGTATCGCCTGGCTTGATAAGCGCTTGGAACACACCTTGGTTGGCTTGAGAACCAGAGTTTGGCTGCACATTCACAAAATCACAGCCGAACAATTTTTTGGCGCGATCAATGGCCAAATTCTCAACAACATCTACATGCTGACAACCGCCATAATAACGTTTGCCGGGATAGCCCTCAGCATATTTGTTTGTAAGAACAGTACCTTGTGCTTCCATCACTGCATTAGATACGATGTTTTCAGAAGCAATCAGTTCGATTTCATTTTGCTGACGATTATGTTCAGCGGCCACGGCCTGCGCAATTTCATTGTCTGATTGCGCCAGCGAATGGGTGAAGAAATTTGGAAAAATCTCAGTCATGTAACGTCCCCAGAGTGGATGAGATTTAGGAGCTAGCCCCTAGTTTCGGTGGAGATCGCTTAGCACAGCCCCCTGCTTTATCCAAGCCGCCTTTTGGCTAATTAGGGAACCTTAAGACGAATTGCGCATAAGCGCACGACGTAGCTTTGCGAGCGCCAAATTCTTCATTTGCATTTCACTGGCGGAAAGTGGCGCAATGATTGTGACTTCGGTGCCCGAATTGGCGTGCACTGCGGCAACACGCATTTGCCCACCCAATTGAACAAACTCAAATAAGACTTCGCCTAAATTCGGCGCAATATCCCGATCTTTCATGTCACTACTGCCCCTCAGCAACTCCACCAAGCGGCAAAATGGCCTGTGATGGCTTAGTTTGCGCTAGCAAAATCGATTCTACCCGCATCATCATATCCATAGATATCATTGCGGAAACTGACCACGCCAGCACGATTTGCCCATGCTGTAATATAAGTAGTGATGATCGGCACCGGCTTTTCGAGATTTACGTCCTGCCGTTCGCCAGACTCGAAAGCCGCATCGACCGCAGGTAGGCTCCAGTCAGACGTATTCTCGCGCAGCAACCAAGATACCAGCTCGTCCACATTCTCTACCCGTACACAGCCTGATGAGTGGAAGCGACGATTTTGCCCGAACAGTGATTTTTGCGGCGTATCATGCAGATAAACAGCATGTGGGTTGTAAAAATTGATTTTTACATGGCCCATAGAGTTTTCTGCGCCCGGCTCCTGGCGGAAAGAGTATTGAACGGCTTCTTCCGTTGACCAATCAATTGATTGCGGATCTAGCTCGTCGCCGCTAGCATCATAGATTTTAATACGGAAATCAGTGAGATAATTCGGATCCTGGTTCATATATTTGATGATGTCACGGCGAATGATGCTCTTCGGCACATGCCAATAAGGATTGAAATTAATTTCGTGCACCTTTGACGTCAAAATCGGAGTTTGACGATCAATCCGACCGACAATCGCGGTATGCCGACGTTCCACCACGCCATTTTCCACAGCCTCGATACTTGCTGCTGGGATATTAACGACGATGTATCTATTTGAAAGATCGCCAACAACTTGATTGACCCGCTCAAGGTTCAGCCGCAATTGCTTCAATTTCGCCTCAGCAGGTAAATTCAGGGTGAGATATGTCTCCTGATCGATGATTCCGGTCAGCTGTAGGCCATGACGTGCTTGGAATTGGCGCAACGCAGCATCCAATTCATCATCAAATTTAGAAGAGAGGCGGCCCGTATCTTCAAGGTCGCCCGACGCTATCAATCGACGACGCAACGCCCGAACATGCCCGCGATCATCGCCCTTTTCAAGCGCATATGAACCACGTGTCATCTCTTCCCAACCACCATTTGCCACGATTTGTTCGTAGCGTTTGATGGCAGCAACCAGATTATAGGATGTTTCGTAAGATAGAATTGGCTCGGAGCTATCAATAGCATCTTGAGCTGCGACACTGTTGGTGACTTCATCAGCCGATGCGATGCTTGAACCAAAAGCCATAGAGCCAATCACAACAGCGCCGCACATCGCGCGCACAGTTACGGTCCATCTCGCCAGCCAATTCAGTCGGTTCATGCTATCCATCCCAAATATATAGAAAGTGTTCAGCCCAGTTGTTGCCAGACCTTTAGCAGGTTGCTCAGCAGCTCACAACAAACGAATCGCTATCATTTTCTAATTATTTGGGGCCAAAAGATGGAAATAGGCAATTATTTGCCTCTCACCTTTTGTATTTTGGTGTTCGCTTGGTGGCGCCGGGTAAAACCCGACGCCAATCCATTCGACCAACCAGTTCGCGTAATATCGCTTAAAGTTTATAAAGGATTTGGTCGACCCAGAACCGCTCAAGGCGTGCAAGAGCAGAATTCAAGCCTTCAAATTCTTTTTCGTCCAAACCACCGACTTCAGAAATTGACTTAAGGTGGCGGTCGTAGAGCTCGTCGATCACTTCGGCAACCTCTTCACCTTTCGGTGTCAAACGAATGCGCACTGAGCGACGGTCTGTTTTTGATTTGGTCTGGAAAATGTAACCGGTATCGACCAACTTTTTCAGATTGTAAGAAACATTTGATCCCAAATAGTAGCCGCGAGAGCGCAGTTCGCCAGCAGTCAGCTCTGAATTGCCGATGTTGAACATCATGATCGCTTGTACAGGATTAATGTCGTCCCAGCCCATCCGGTCAAACTCGTCTTTAACAAGATCAAGCAAACGACGGTGCAAACGTTCAACGCGTGACACCGCCTCCAAGTAACGCGGTTTAAGACCTTCTTCTTCAACAGGCGTATGTGCCTGCACTTTCATTGTGTTGATACCCATTTTAGCCTCACTGTTATTGGTCGCACGATTTTTCGTGTCTATGTGAAGCAATCTATGGGGAAGCAAATAAGATCAGTTTAAAATACAGACTTAAAAATATGTTACTGATAAAATTAGGATTTTTAGCTTTCTAACTTCTTACCTTAGGTTACGAATTAGAAACCCTTACAATTCGTGACCATGCTGATTGCGGCTTCTATTTGCCCACACCAAAAGCACGCAAATCGCAAGCAAAATAAGGACTCGCAGGGCAATTTCAAACAGTGAAAAATGCAAGATTTTGGGCGACCAAAATGCGGCGCTGAGCTCCATAACATTGGCAATAATTAGTAAAACACCTCCCCAGATGGTTAGACTCCATAAACCAACAGCCGCCATCAATCGCAACAAAGCGCATAAAATGGTAATCGCGAAGGCAACATTTCCTAACGCGTCGACAGAAACATTTACGTCCCGTGCGGTGCTAAATTGATAAAAAATGGCGGTGAGGCCATGGACCAACGCCAAAATTGCCAACACACGCGCTGCTAATGAGAATGGTTTTTCAGAAAATGCCAAATCATCTCCCCCTTCGCCTTGCCTGCCCATAGCCCGTGGAAAAGTCCGTGGCAAGGTGCCGCATAAATTTCTGCCCAATTCATATGGCTTCAATATAGCCCCTTGGCTCAATTTATGCTTTGACATAGATCTTGTCGATAAGAACGCACCAAGGAGCAATCATGACGCAATCATCTCGCGAAAAAGCCGATTTGGATTTTCTGGCAGGCAAGCGCTTGCGCCGCACTCGGCAATCAGGCTGGAGCCGCGCCATGGTGCAAGAGACTGACTTGACGGCGCGCGATTTGATTTTGCCGCTCTTTATTTTGGATGGTGAAAACCAACGCGAGCAAATCGCCACAATGCCTGGCGTTGAGCGTCTAAGTATCGATCTCGCAGTGGAGGTTGCGAAAACTGCCCGTGACCTCGGCATCCCTGCACTGGCATTGTTTCCGTGCACACAGAATGATCGGCGCACAGAAGATGGAGCTGAAAGCTATAATCCCGATAATTTGATGTGCCGCGCCCTACGCGCCATTAAAGCTGCTGTGCCTGACATTGGCTTGGTGGCCGACGTTGCGCTGGATCCTTATACGAGCCACGGGCATGACGGGCTAATGGATGGTGATACCATCCTCAATGATGAGAGCATTGCTGTTCTGGTTAAGCAAGCGCTGAACCAAGCGAAAGCTGGTGCCGACATTATCGCTCCATCTGACATGATGGACGGCCGAATTGGTGCGTTGCGCGAAGCGCTTGATGCAAACGGTTTTGAAAACGTGATCCTCTTGTCCTATGCCGCCAAATTCGCATCTGCCTTCTATGGACCGTTCCGTGACGCTGTTGGGTCTGGCGCGAGACTAAAAGGCGACAAGAAGACGTACCAACTTGAGCCATTCAATCGCGAAGAAGCGTTGCGCGAAGTTGAGCAGGATTTGCTTGAGGCCGCTGACTGGGTGATGGTGAAGCCCGGCATGGCTTATTTGGATATTGTGCGCGAAGTGAAAGATCAATTTGACGTACCTGTATTCGCCTACCAAGTTTCAGGCGAATATGCACAAATTGAATTCGCTGCGGCGGCAGGCGCATTGGATCGGCAAGCTGCAATGATGGAAAGCTTGATCGCGTTCAAACGTGCAGGATGCTCCGGCATTTTGACATATTTCGCTTTGGATGCTGCTCGGCTATTGAAAAGTTAGCTGGCTTAACCTGCAATTTTACGAAGTTAGAGGGGCGTTTGGCGCCCCTTTTTTGTCTACTTACATTGATGAAATCTACTTTTGGGTATATATTTATACAGTGTATAAATAATGAGATTCGTATGACAAGTGGACATGTAATGATGGCAATGAGCCTCGATGGCTTTGTTGCGCGAAAGGATCACCAACTTGACTGGCTGATGAAACAGCAAACCGATGGGGAAGATCATGGGTACGATCATTTTATTGCGTCCATCGATGTCATCATTATGGGTAGTAATACATTTCGCACGGTTTTGGGGGTTGGCGACTGGCCATACACGACGCCAGTCATTGTGCTCAGCCGGACATTGAAAGATGATGATATTCCAGTGCATTTAACCGACAAAGTTGAGATTTTGAATCAATCACCTTCACAGTTGGTGCGTGAGTTGAAATCAAGAAACATCAAACGCGCTTACATTGATGGCGGTGCCATTGTCCGCGCTTTCATGGCAGAGGGCTTTATCGAAACGATGCATATTACAATTGTGCCTATTTTGATCGGCGATGGCGTGCGTTTATTCGACAAGCAACCTCGTGATATCGATTTGCATCTCGAAAAAACCGAGACCTTTGCCTCCGGGTTAGTGGATTTGCATTATAGGGTATTGCCGTGAACCGAACAGCGCGGGGGCGCCCTTCCCGTTCGAAAAGCTCACTTTCTAAGCAGCGGATTGTTTCGAAGGCCATGGAGATTGCGGCGGCAGATGGGCTGGATGCCTGTTCTTTTCGCCGTTTGGCTGTCGAGTTAGACGTAACTGCGATGGCCGTGAGCTATCACGTATCCACGCGCCGAGATCTTTTGCTTGCAATGGTCGATCTTGCTTTTGCAGAACTCAACTTACCCTCAAAGTCGGACACGCCCAAAGAACGATTACGAGAATTGCTGATCCGATATGTGCAGTTTGGTGAGGAAAACACATATTTGGTGCGTGCTGCACTCCAATATCCGTATTTAATGCAAGCCCAACTGCTAGAATTTACAAACGCTTTGCGCATGGAAACGCAAGCGGTCAATTCGGGTGACGACGCTGATGAGCTACTCAATTTATTGGTTGATTTTGCCCATGGGCATATTTTTGCAGTTGCTGCGGCGCCCAAGGGAGAAGGTCCAGATCTAGCAACATATTTGCGAAGCTTGGATTGGGTGTTAGATCGTCTAGATTGAACGTGGGGGAGAGTGGGCCAAAGCCGGTCCACTCATTTTTTTGCACTTGATTCAAATTTTGGCAGCTAGGCCTTTTTGATCAAGCTGATCACAAATAGCAGTATGACTGCACCGATCGTGGCATTAATAACCGAAGCGATTATGCCACCGCCAATGGCGATTCCCACCATGGGCAACAAATAGCCAGCGATTACAGCACCGAGAATACCGACAACAATGTTGCCAATAAGCCCAAAGCCGAATCCCTTTACGATTAGTCCGGCAAGCCAACCTGCAACTGCACCAATGAGCAGCAGCACCAACAAACTAGCAATATCCATATTTCTCCCTCCTTGTTGATAAGTTCAGTTTGACAGTCTCAATAGAAACTGTCGAGCCTATCATTAAGTTCCACTTGTATTTCACTTATTTATTGCCATGTTAAAACCACGGAGACTGTGGAGAACCTTATTATGGCAAAAAATTCATTCGGCTGGTTTGTACGAGACGACCTACCTGATCCCCAATCAGCACCAGAGCTGTTTGATGGCGTTTTGCTACGGCGTATTCTCGCTTTTATCATTGATCTTATCGTGGTTACGGTCACCATTGTCGTGGCTTCTATCATCTTGGGAATACTCGGCGTGCTCACCTTGGGCCTCGCTTGGCTTGGCTATTTCATTTTAGTGCCAGCAGTTTGGGTCGGCTACTACGCCCTCACCCTTGGCTCCCCTGTACGCGCCACCGTGGGCATGCAAATGATGGATATTGTGCTTACCCCAACCCGCAAATCGCCGCTTGAAGGTTGGTTGGCGATTCTACATCCAATCGTTGGGTGGGCCAGCATCACCCTATTTACGCCATTCGTGCTACTCGCAGGCTTGTTCACCGCACGCCGCCAACTTGTCCACGATTTGGTGGTGGGTACTTTGATGGTTCGCCGCTCACCCATGGACCGGTTTTGGCATCAGGAATACGATCAGTATGAAGAGCCTTGGGTTGATTTGAACCGGTAGGCAACTTTTCTGAAGAAAACGCTTAATTTAGGCAAATAAGACTTGGTGGCGCAGATGTTTAGCTGCAAAATGCGCCACTATGATAGACGCGATTATTCAAGCGGGCACGCTTTCAATGCCGGTGGCCATGTGGCTGACTATTGCCGTTATTCTTGCGGCCATCGTGCTATTCGCCACTGAACTTGTCAGCATTGAAATTGTCTCTCTTGGCGTGTTGGTGATCTTGATGGCCATCGGCCTGATGACACCAGAAACCCAACTGACCACGGAAAGCCTGCTTTCTGGATTTGCCAACCCTGCCCTTCTGACCATCATTGCCTTATTGGTGATCGGGCAAGCACTTTTTCAAACAGATGCCCTAGGTGGCATTACCAAAGCGTTCGAACGGTTATGGCCGAGACATCCGTCGCGCGTGATTCCGATCATTTTGGTTATTGCTGGCATTTCGAGCGCTGTAATCAACAACACGCCTGTTGTGGTGATGTTCATTCCGCTGCTGACAGCCGTAGCCGCGCGGCGCAAGTTGGCAACGCCCAAAATTATGATGCCACTGAGCTTCATTTCCATTCTTGGCGGCATGACCACTTTGATCGGCTCATCAACCAACTTGCTGGCAGCCGGAATTGCCATTAGCTATGGCGTGACGGTCGACTTTTTTGCTTTCACCGTGCCTGGCCTTGTGATGGCAGGCGTCGGCGCAATCTATGTTATCTTCGTCATGCCTTACATTTTGCCGAGCCGGGTGAACGAAAAAGGGCAAGAGGTGCAACCGCGCAACCTGCAGTTCATTACAGAGATTCGGCTCTATGAAGGCCATCCACTGATTGGCGAAAAGACCGTCGCGGGGATGTTTCCCAAATTCACCAAAATGACCGTACGCGCCGTGATGCGTGGTTACGAACGTTATGTCCCGCCTTTTGAGGATTTGGAGCTGCGGTCAGGTGACGTGCTGATTTTGGCTGCAACACGTGAGCAATTGACCGATGCATTGAAAGAGTGGCGCGCGTTCGACAATCCACGAATTTCAGAGGACCAAGATGGGCCGACTGATCATGGTATTGTGCTGTGTGAGGCTTTGGTGCCGCCGGGTTCACGTTTGATCAATAATGGCATCGATCAACGCGGCTTTCTTTCGCAGCATGGCTGCCTGATTCTTGGCATTGAGCGCCGCAGCCGCATGCCGCGCGAAAGCCTTGCCGAGATTCGTCTGGATGCAGGTGATGTGTTGCTAATTGCAGGCCGCTCAAGCGCCATCAACAATTTGCGCGGACAGCAAGATGTGGTCGTGATTGAATGGAGCGCTTCGGAAGTGCGCCCTCACCGCTTTGCCTCACGCGCGCAATTGATTTTTGCTGCCACCGTCGCCGCCATCGCAACAGGTATTGTGCCTGTCGTGTTCGCCGCTATCGCAGGTGCATTTGCCATGCTTGCTGGCGGCTGCCTCAATGTACGCCAAGCAACGCGCGCCATTGATCGACGCATCTTCTTGCTGGTGGGCTCAGCCATCGCTATGTCTACCGCGTTGGAAACAACGGGTGGTGCAGCGATGATCGCAGACGCAACCGCCATGGCACTTGCTAACGTTAGCCCGGCGATGGTGATGTCACTCATATTTATTATTGTGGCAGTGTTGACCAACTTCCTCTCGAACAATGCAACCGCTGTGTTGTTCACGCCAATCGCAATCTCCACTGCACAGGCGATCGGGATCGACCCGCTTCCATTTGTGGTCGCCGTGATTTTGGGCGCCAATGCCAGCTTTGCCACCCCAATCGGGTATCAAACAAACCTCTTGGTCATGGGCCCAGGTCACTATCGCTTTAAACACTTCTTTATAGCGGGCATTCCGTTGATCTTGATTGTGTGGTTGGTGTTCAGCATTGTTGCGCCAATCTATTATGGCGTTTAGACTGATTTTAGACACAAATTTTAACCAAGGTCCGGACGATGACAGAACATCGCACCGCTGAACTTCAGTTCTATCTGACGACGGACAGCCCCTGCCCCTACTTGCCCAATCGTACGGAACGCAAAGTGTTCACGCACCTTGGTGGGCGACGTGCGGGTGAGATGCATGACCTCTTGTCATTGCATGGGTTTCGGCGCAGTCAAAATATCGTCTACAAGCCCGCCTGCGAAGGCTGCACTGCCTGCCAAAGCGCACGTGTGATCGCAGACGAGTTTGCGCCAAATGCGCGGCAACGCCGCATCTTGCGCAAAAACGCTGATTTGACGACGCAAGATGTGTTTCCCGCTGCCACGCGTGAACAATATCGCCTGTTCCGCAAATATCTAAATGATCGCCATGCTGGTGGCGGCATGTCTGATATGACCGCATTTGACTATGAATATATGGTGGAAGACACCCCAGTTCATACGGTGGTGGTTGAATATCGCAAGCGCTCGCTTGAGCCGGAGGAGCTCAATCCGCTCCTCGCGGTTGCCCTGATCGATGTGCTGCCAGACGGGCTTTCAATGGTCTACAGCTTCTTTGATCCGGCTGCGAACAAGCGCAGTCTTGGTGCCTATATGATCATGGATCAAATCGCTCGCGCCAAATCGGCTGGTTTGCCGCACCTATATTTAGGTTATTGGGTCAAAAACTCGCCCAAAATGGCCTATAAGGCAGACTATAAACCGTTGGAAGTTCTCACCGAGGCCGACCGCTGGACACCATTGGAAGACTAATCTTCCCTGATAAACGAGGGTTCTATGCGCAAAGCGTTCAATAGCTTTGTCATTTTTGGCTTTGCCGCGACTGCAGGCTTTTTTGCGCTTGCGGCGATTGTTGGCTTTTTGGGTTTTGCACTCTGGCCATTTGATGTGTTCAACCATCTACAGCCGATTTGGTTAGCCGGCGGCATTTTGTGTCTATTGATAGCGCCGTTTATTTTGCGCAGGCAGCCGATACGCGGCTTTGTGATTGCCCTCAGCGCCACAGGATTTCTGGCCTCAACTTCCATCGTTTTGCCGGAATATTTGGCTGGTGTTCGGCAGGTAACGCCTGATGTCGACACAGACAAAAGCCTACGCTTGATGACATTCAATATTTTTGCAAAAAATGACGATCTGAACGCGCTGGCCTTGAGTGTGCTGGAAGTTGATCCAGACATTGTGGTTTTTCAAGAATTTTGGCGATGGCATCGCGCCGGACTTGAAGAACGATTGACCGAGACCTATCCTTATACTTTGCATTGCCAAGGTGGTCGCCGATCATTTATTGCGCTTTATGCCAAGTTCCCATTCGCGCCTCAACCGGGCAATGACTGCATGGACAGTCTGGCCGCAAACCAGCGGACCTCGATTATATCAGTGAAGTTTCCGGCCACGGAAACACATGAAAGCTTCAATGTGGTGACGACCCACTTCGATTGGCCAATTCCCATTGCACGGCAACGGCAGCAGGTGGACACTTTCATCACTGCTTTGCAACAAGTTGAAGGGCCAATGTTGGTGGCGGGAGACTTCAACTCTACCCCCTATTCGTATTCCCTAAAAGGCCTCATCGAACGGGCGTCATTGCGACGTATTGCGAAGGGTATTCCCACATGGCCAGCGCCCCCAACCTATCCCATCCCGATGCCTGCTTGGTTGCAATTGGATCAGCTGATGAGTCGCGGTGATGTTGTGGCAACGCCTGCGCGTCGGGGGCCAAGCGGCGGTTCGGACCATTTTCCGCTTTATACGGATTTCATCGTTCAATCTTCTAATGAATAAAAAATCCCCGCGCTATGTATGCACGGGGATCTTGAAACTTTAGCCCTTGAACTTATTGTTTCTCGGGAAGCCTGGCGGTGGCTGACGTCCCGCATGGGCGCGTTCGCCAGACCATTCCATAAGCTCGTCAGCTTCGCGCTTGTAAGTGCGGCCAGAACTATCGGTCCAAGTTAGCCCCTCTTCACGGCTGAAGGTTTTCACATCAGACACGCCGCCATCTTTGTAGCGCTGCAAACGCACGCCTTTGCCGCGGCCCATCTCAGGTAATTGATCCAGCGGGAACACCAACAATTTCCGGTTTTGGCCAATAACGGCAACCATGTCGCCTTCGACTGGGGCGAAGATTTTGGCTTCAACTTTGCCAGACACATTCAGCACCTGCTTGCCCTTACGGGTGTTGGCGATCATCCCCTCTTCCGGCACAATAAAGCCATTGCCCAAATCAGACGCAATCAAGCGTTTCGCCTCGGCTTTAAAGACCACCAAATCCACAATATCGGTACCTTCTTCCATATCCACGAGAATACGAACTGGCTCGCCGTGTCCACGACCACCGGGCAACTTGTCGCCCAAAATCGTGTAAACTCGACCGTTGGTCGACAGCATCAGAAGTTTGTCGGTGGTTTGCGCATGTGCCCATAATTTCAGCTTGTCACCCGCCTTAAACGGAACAGAGCTCAAATCGGTCGTGTGGCCTTTCAGTGCACGAATCCAACCCTTTTCCGACATGATGACAGTGATTGGCTCGCGCTCAATCATTGCCGTTTGGATGTCGTCCAGATTCGCTTCAGGCGCATCTTCGAATGTGGTGCGCCGCTTGCCCATCTCGGTGTCTTTGTTGAATTCTTTTTTGATTTCGCGCACTTGCTCTGCAATGACTTCCCATTGCTTTTCGGTTGAACCGAGCAAGGCCACAAGACCGTCTTTTTCTTCGCTGAGCTTGTCGAATTCCTTGCGAATTTCGAACTCTTCCAACTTACGTAATGCCCGCAAGCGCATGTTCAAAATGGCTTCAGCTTGCACGTCGTTCAGCTCAAAACGCGCCATCAGCGCTTTCTTTGCATCATCCTCTTCACGGATAATGTGGATCACTTCGTCAATGTTGAGGTAAGCAATCAAGTAGCCGCCCAACACATTGAGGCGGTGTTCGATTTGGCCCAAGCGATAGTTAGATCGACGAACCAAAACCTCTTTACGGTGCTCCAGCCACGAAAGGAGCACTTCGCCCAACCCCATAACTTTTGGCACTGTGCCATGCGCCAACACGTTCATGTTGAGCGAGATTCGGCTTTCAAGATCTGTCAGCTTAAACAGCGACTCCATAAGCAGTACGGGGTCAACGGTGCGGCTTTTCGGCTCCAGCACCAAACGGATGTTCTCGTCCGACTCGTCGCGTACATCGCGCAACAGTGGCAGGCGCTTGGCCAACAATAGATCCGCAATTTTTTCGACCAGCCGCGATTTTTGGACCTGATATGGAATTTCGGTTACGACAATTTGGTAGCCACCGCGCCCCTGATCTTCGGTTTCCCAACGCGCGCGGCAACGAAAGCCGCCACGGCCTGTCTCATAGGCGTGAATGATCGTGTCCCGATCATCAACGAGAATACCGCCCGTTGGAAAATCTGGACCCTGCACATAATTGACCAAAGTCTCTGTGCGGGCATTTGGCGTTTTAATGAGGTGCAGCGCTGCATCGCAAAGTTCCGCTACATTGTGTGGTGGGATTGACGTCGCCATCCCCACGGCAATGCCGGAAGACCCGTTTGCCAGCAAGTTCGGAAAATTTGCTGGCAGAACGATTGGCTCTTCTTCTTCGCCATCATAGGTTTCACGGAAATCGACAGCATCTTCGGTAATGCCTTCCAGCAATCTGGCCGCGACGCCAGTAAGGCGCGCTTCGGTGTACCGCATCGCAGCAGCACTATCGCCATCAATGTTACCAAAGTTGCCCTGCCCGTCAGCCAAAGGATAGCGCACAGCAAAATCTTGCGCCAAGCGCACCAGAGCATCATAGACTGCTTGGTCACCGTGCGGGTGATATTTACCGATCACATCGCCAACCACACGCGCTGACTTTTTATAGCCCTGCCCGGGGTCAAGTTTCAGCAAGCGCATAGCGTGCAAGATACGTCTGTGCACAGGTTTCAGGCCATCGCGCACGTCGGGCAGCGCCCGCTGGGTAATGGTGGAAAGCGCATAGCTCAAATAGCGTTCTTCAAGCGCGCCGCGCAAATCAATTGTTGGCAGCTCACCGCCGCCATCAACAGGCGTTTGATCTCCCATGGGGATCCCTTTGGTTTAGTCGTTCCGAATCACTTTGATTATAGCGCTTTTACAAGGCCTTCGATTAGGCCCTGACGCATAGAAGGTGGGGATAATTGCCGTGGCGACCAAATATGCAGGTGCAAAAAATGCCCGGTCAGCCGAAATGCAGCGTCTATCGCATCTGCTTTGTCCATTTCAAGGCTGCCCCCAAGCACGTCCGGCAAAGCAAACAGCTTATCCTTATAGGCTTCACCCGCTGGTTTTGTAACCGCACGGCCAGTGCGTGGAGACACATAGCATAGCCCCTCCTCTTCGCCGGTCACCGCACAAGCTGACACATCGATGCCAAAGCCAAGTTCGTTCAGCAAACGCATCTCAAATTTGGCTAAAGCGCGTGCAAGTGTTTCGCCGTCCGCATCATTGTCATGCATGGCCAGCGCCTCAGCATAAAGCCTTGGATGCGGATCACGTTCGGGCAGAAGTCGCAAATGTTCGCAGAGCAATTGGCTTAGCGCCAAACGCTGGCGGCTTTCCATTAGACCAGCGGCGCGCAATTTTAGCGCTTCAACGGTGAACATTCCCAAATGGTCTGCCAGCCGCGCTCGCCAAACCAATTGGACCGAGTTCCCCGGTTGCAACAATGCAGCATATTTGCGGGAGCGACCACTTTTGACCAAACCTAGATGGCGACCGAATTCGGCAGTCATGGTTTCGATAATCACCGAGCTTTCCCCGTGCCTACGGGTGCCAATGATTAATCCTTCAGACTGCCACTCCATCGCGGACCTATTGCGGAAATTCGAGGCCCATTTCGCGATAGCGCGATGGGTCATCGGCCCATTTTTCACGCACTTTCACAAATAGGAACAGGTGAACTTTGGTCTCAAAAATCTCGGTCAGCTCTTTGCGCGACTCTTCGCCAATCTTTTTGATCGTTTGGCCGTTTTTACCCAACACAATCTTTTTGTGACCATCGCGGGACACATAGATGACTTGTTGAATGCGGTAGGAGCCGTCTTTTTGTGTTTTGAACTGCTCTGTCTCTACAGTCGCTGCATAAGGGATCTCTTCGTGAATACGCAAAAATAGTTTTTCGCGTGTCACTTCTGCCGCGGTGAGCGCCAAAGTTAGATCAGTCAGATGATCCTCTGGGAAATGCCAGGGTTCGATTGGCATAGCTTCTGCACAATAATCGACAAAGTCTTTTACTCCATCGCCTTTGAGTGCCGAGATCATAAAGGTTTGATCAAAGTTCAACTTTTCATTGATCTCTTGCGCAAGAGCCAACAAATTACTGCGCTCAACCTGATCGACCTTATTGAGGATGAGCGCCTTGGGTTGCTTATAATCGCTCAATCCGTCGATTAGCTCTTCAATTTGGCCGGTTAGCCCTTTTTTGCAGTCGATGATCAAGGCCAAAACATCTGCGTCAGCGGCACCAGACCATGCGGAATGCACCATCGCGCGATCTAAACGGCGCTTGGGTTTAAAGATACCTGGCGTGTCCACAAACACCATCTGGCTCTTTTCGAGCGTCACTACGCCACGCACCTGCGTGCGGGTTGTTTGGGCTTTGTGGGTCACAATAGACACTTTGGTGCCCACCAATGCATTCAGCAATGTTGATTTGCCCGCGTTAGGTGCGCCAACCAGCGCCACAAAGCCACATCGTGTATCAATATTATTTGTCATCTTCGGTCCAAATGCTCTCACGCACCAAAAATGCAGTGGCGGCTTCATGTTCTGCTATTTTTTTCGATTTGCCTGTGGCTTGCGCCAATTCGTGCCCGTCCAGCTTCACTGCGATTGTGAAAACAGGCGCGTGATCTGGCCCTTCGCGAGACACTTCTTCATATTTGGGCAGGTCCAATCCACGCGATTGTGCCCATTCCTGCAATGTGGTTTTGGCATCGCCACGCCCACTCATCGAGGATTTAAAGAAGCTGGCAAATTCGCGCTCAATAAAGATCTTGGCTGGTTCCAGCCCACCATCAAGGTAGATTGCGCCAATGATGGCTTCGCAAACATCGCCCAAAATGGCTTCCTTTTGCGCACCACCGGTGCGTGCTTCCGACTGGCCAAGTGCCAAGGCTGCGGGCACATTTAATTGTCTTGCCACCGCTGCACAGCTTTCTTTCCGCACAACCGCGTTCAACGCCCGAGATAGTTCACCTTCGTTGGCGCTTTTGTGATGCAAGTGCAGATATTCTGCAACCACAAGTCCCAAAACACGGTCGCCCAAAAATTCCAAACGTTGGTAGGATTGCTTAGTGCGGTTAGACGGCGCAATTGCACTTGAGTGCGTTAGCGCGCGGTTCAACAACTCGAAATCAATAAATTGATAATCGAGCCGTTCCACCAGCTTTTGGGTTTTGGGCGCTACTTGGGTCATTGATAGATCGATTCAAACATCCGATCCCAGCGTACATTGCCGGGCCAATTCCAAATTGCCCAAGGGTTCAAATTGTCCTTGATTGAGAAATAACGCACATCTGCTTTGCCAATGAAGTTCGCAAATGGCACATAGCCCACTGCTGAAAGAGAGCGGGAATCAAGCGAGCGGTCGCGGTTGTCGCCCATCATGAAATAATGATCTGCAGGTACTTTATAAACCGCAGTATTGTCATAGGCGCCTGTGTCAGAAATCTCTTGCACTGTGTAGCTTGTGCCATTGGGCAATGTTTCTGTGTAGGTGATCACTTCTACAGAAATGCCATTGCTGTCAGTATCGATGGCGGTGCCAGTGCGTTCCTTTTTCACAGGTTCGCCATTGATGTGCAGCACGCCTTTTTTCATCTGGATTTCGTCGCCAGGCAAGCCGATCACGCGCTTAATGTAAGCGTCACGCTGCGGCACAGGTTCAAACACAGCGATTTCACCACGCTCTGGCGTGCGGCCAAAAATTCGGCCATTGATGGGCACAGCTTTGAACGGGAATGAATAGCTGGAATAGCCATAGGTATATTTTGACGCCAAAATATAGTCACCGATTAGCAGGTTAGACTGCAACGATGCGGTAGGAATTGAAAAGGGCTGCCATAAGAAGCTGCGGATCACCAATGCGATGATAAGCGCCTGCACCAAAACGACAATGGTTTCCCAAATCTCGCTTTTGGCCGATTTTGCTGTTTTATCTGACATATTTTCCGCTTTTCTTTTTGTTTTAGGCGCGTGTTGGCTCAGCTTCGATAATCACAATCGCTTGAGCCATACCATTATCGTCTGTGATTGTTAAATGCAGATAGGGTGTGTAGCCTGTCGGCACAAGTCTTTCCAGTGCTTTTTGCGCACCGTTTGTCAATTCGATTGTCGGCTTGCCAGAAGGCATGTTCACCACGCCAATGTCGCGCCAATAAACAGCATGGGACATTCCGGTTCCCAGCGCTTTGGCACAGGCTTCTTTCGCTGCAAAGCGCTTTGCATAGCTGGCGGCGCGCTGCGCGCGCCGATCTGACTTGCGCTGTTCAATCTCGGTAAAGCAACGTTGCACGAAACGGTCACCAAAACGTTCCAACGTTTTTTCAACGCGCGCAATCTCGCAAATATCGTTGCCAATGCCGATGATCAAATTTCTGCCCCTTATTGCAAGCCGCGACTACCCGGCTTAATCGCAGGTATATTTTCCAATTCTGGCGGCAATTGGTCCGCCTCATAGGCGGGCACTTTGTAGCCAGTTAGCGCCACCAATGGCACGCCCACATCTGCCTCACCATCTGAACGGTCGACCAAGCAAGCGGCAGCCACAACATCGGCGCCCAAATCTTGCAAGCATTTGACACATTCGCGGATTGAAAGGCCAGTGGACACAATGTCCTCTACCACAATTACTTTTTCGCCCTTCTCAACATGGAAGCCGCGGCGCAATTCGAATTCGCCATTTACACGCTCTGTGAATATAGCAGGCACGCCCAAATGACGTGATGTTTCGTAACCCGGGATGATGCCACCAACAGCAGGCGATACAATTTGCGACACGTCGCCAAAGCCCTCGGCGCGAATTTTATCGGCCAACGCCTTGCACAAGATTTCCGACTTATCGGCGTGCATGAATACTTTTGCCTTTTGCAAAAACACCGGCGAGCGCAATCCGGACGATAAAATGAAGTGGCCTTCCAAAAGCGCATCACAGGAGCGGAAAATATCGAGCACATCTTGCTGGTTCATCAGGTTACCTTCGTTTCTAATTGCTTATATTGCTGGGTCAAACTATCCATGAGCGCCCCCTCTTCACAGGTGGCACGGCGCACGTTGGAGATTCCAACGATGCGTTTGATTGTTGTGGTGACGTCATTAAACTGCGCGATATCCTGCACCTCAATACAGAAGAGCATATCTGAGAAATCTGATCGCACAGTGCGAAACAGTAAATTGACGATATTGGCTTCACATGAGGCGATTGAGGATGAAATTTGGCCCAAAATGCCGGGCTTGTTGACTGATTGCACGACCATCACGACGGGGAATGTGGCATGCTTTTCAGCGTCCAAATCCCACAACACATCGACCCAAAGCGCATCCTTATCTTGATATTCAAGCAAAGCATCTGAACCGATTGGATAGACAGTCAGCACGCCATTGTCAGGCAGGATGCCGACCATACGGTCACCAGGCAACACGCCCTCACACGAAATTTCAACCGGCGTACCAAATTCAAGCTGCGCGCCGCCTAAGAAGTCAGCATCTACCGTTTGCCCGCCCGGTATACGGAATTTGAAGTTTTCGCCTTGCGCCAAAGAGAACCAGCCATCCTTGCTGGTGCCCACAGGTAAGCCCAAGGGTTTGCGCTTCCGTGTCCGCTCATAGCCTTTTAGCTGGTCAAGCTCATGCACCAAATCTTCACCTGAAAGCTGGGCTTCTCCCAACGCGACATAAAGCGCGTGCATGCTTTTATATTTTAGATGGCTGAGCATGGCGTCTTGCTCTTTTCGATCAATCGAAAAGGACTCGCGTTCCAGCAAAGCATCATAAATTTGCTTGCCTAGCCGCCCTGCTCGCTCCTGCGCAGCCAAGCGCAGCGAACGCCGGATTGCCGCTCGCGCCTTGCCTGTTATGGCAATATTTTCCCAATTTGGCGGCGGACGGTGCTTTTCGTCTCGGTCGATTTGCACTTCATCGCCATTGCGCAGCTTGGTGGTGAGTGGCATGGCCGTGCCGTTAATGCGACAGCCAACACATGCATTGCCAATGTCCGTGTGCACAGCAAAGGCAAAATCGATTGGCGTGGCACCGCGAGGCAGCGCAATCAAGCGACCGCGTGGCGTGAAGCAGAAAACTTGGTCTTGGAAAAGCTCTAGCTTTGTGTGCTCCAAAAACTCTTGCGGGTTCTCCCCTTCGGTCAAATGCTCGATGGTGTTGCGCAACCATGCATAGGCCCGACTTTCTTTTTCCAGCCGCTTCATATCGCCGGAAATTTCGTCTTTATAAAGCGCGTGGGCTGCGATCCCCATTTCAGCGATCGAGTTCATATCATGGGTGCGGATTTGAAGTTCCACCCGCTCCCGCTCTGGCCCCACAATGGTTGTGTGGATCGAGCGATAATCGTTCTGCTTGGGCGTTGAGATATAGTCTTTAAAACGCCCCGGCACGACTGACCAAGTTTGGTGCACAACGCCGAGCGTTTTGTAGCACATGTCTACGCTGTCAACGATGACCCGAAAACCGATAATGTCTGAAAGTTGCTCAAGACTGATGGATTTACGTTCCATCTTCTTAAAGACGGAAAAAGGCGCTTTCAGACGTGATGTTACGTCAGCAATAATTCCTGCATCAACAAAGCGTTGCGCCAATTCCATCCGAATTTCGTCAACCACCGCCCGATTGTCTTTCGCATAAGCGTTCAAATGGTTGCGGATCACTTCATATTGTTCAGGATGCAGCGTCTGGAATGACAAATCTTCCAGCTCGGAACGCATATCTTGCATACCCATACGGCCAGCAAGCGGCGCATAGATTTCCATCGTTTCTTGTGCGATGCGTTTCTTTTTGTGCTCCGGCACAAAGCCCAAGGTGCGCATATTGTGCAAACGGTCGGCCAGCTTAACCAACAGCACACGCACATCTTCCGAGATTGCCAATAGAAGTTTGCGCAAATTTTCGGCCTGCGCTTCTTCGCGGGAGCCGAGATTCAGGCGATCAATTTTGGTCAGGCCGTCAACAATCTCGCCGATTTCATGACCAAACATTTGGTCAATTTCGGCGCGTGTCGCATCAGTATCTTCAATTGTATCGTGCAAGAGCGCCACGGCGATGGTGGCGTCGTCCAAGTGCAGCTTGGTTAGAATGGCTGCAACTTCAAGGGGATGGGCGAAATATGGATCACCGGATGCGCGCGTTTGGCGACCATGCTTTTGCATGGCATAGACATAAGCTTTGTTGAGCAGCGCTTCATCCGCATTGGGATTATAAGCCTGCACCAGCTCAACAAGTTCATATTGGCGCATCATGGGCGGAAATGCAGCTCCGTTTGTCGGTCAAAAAGCATCTTAGAATCATAAAAAAGGCGCCGATTAAGGCGCCCTTCCATTATCGTGCAGCTCAGTGAAAGATGCAAGATTAATCGTCCCGACGATCCGGTGGAGAAAGACCTTCAATGCCGCGTAGAAGGTCTTCTTCGCTCATTGTGTCGAACACCATGCCTTCGTCGTCACCGCCGCCTTGACTTTCGATCATTGGCGCAGTTTCAGCTTCCGGCTCGTCCACTTCCACATATTTTTGGAGTGAGTGGATCAAATCTTCTTTCAAATCACCTGGTGAAATTGTGCCATCGCCAATTTCACGCAAAGCCACAACGGGGTTTTTGTCATTGTCGCGATCAACAGTGATAGGTGCCCCTGACGAAATCAATCGTGCACGGTGTGCAGCTAGCAAAACGAGCTCGAAACGATTAGGGATTTTTTCAATGCAATCTTCAACGGTAACGCGCGCCAAAGCAAATCTCCGCAATTTTGGATAATCAGTGGGGTGATCTACACCAAGCTGCTAGATTTTACAACCCGATAAATGAATTAACATTGTTTCATATAATTGAATCGACATATTCACCAAATATGATTTATGACTACGTTAAGTACGGAGGTCGCCTCTTGGACAAGGGTGGCCTTTTTGCTGTGTGTGCATGGAACCGCACATGTGGCATTGTGCTTATGGACTAGTAATGTTTTATCAAACGAATGCAGGTAATATTCGCCTGATAAGCAAAGTAAGGCTATTGTTTAATGTTTGATCCTCGCGAAAAGGTCATCTTGATAATGGATGGAGCCAACCTTTATGCCACAGCAAAGGCATTGGGCGCCGAATTGGACTATCGGCGTATGCTCTCAGAATTCCAAAGTCAGGCCTATTTATTACGCGCCTATTATTATACGGCACTGGTGGAAGATCAGGAATATTCCTCGATCCGCCCCCTCATCGACTGGTTAGATTATAATGGTTACACCGTTGTGACAAAACCAGCTAAAGAATACACCGACAATCAAGGCCGGCGTAAAATCAAAGGTAATATGGATATTGAGATTACCATTGATGCGCTTGATATGGCTGATAACTACGACCATTTGGTTCTGTTTTCAGGTGATGGTGATTTCACAGCGCTTGTTTCGGCTTTGCAGCGCAAGGGCAAAAAGGTGACTGTTGTTTCCACAAAAGCAACCTCTACCCCGATGATTTCGGACGATCTTCGGCGGCAGGCGGATTATTTTATGGATATTGCAGATCTGGCCAAATCGGTCGGTCGTGACGCTTAATTGCTTTTTGGACTAAGCTCTTAGCGAAACTTGAAGTGTGAGGTTTGATTTTGGTTGCGATTGACCCGCCTGAAAATTGCGGGCGTTGTCCGCGGCTAAAATCTTACCGACACGCCGCCAGGCAAAAATTCCCAGACTTTTTTAACGCGCCAGTGCCGAATTGGGCTGCGACGCGCCCGCGACTAATGGTGGTTGGCATGGCACCCGGCATGAAGGGAGCCAACCGCACTGGACGCCCCTTCACAGGGGATTTTGCGGGCGACCTCCTGTTTAAGACATTGGATCAGCACGGGTTCACCTCTGGCGAATTTGGCAATAGAGCTGATGACGGGTTGCAGCTTGTAGACTGCTCAATCATCAATGTTGTGCGGTGTGTTCCGCCGGAAAACAAACCAATTGCCAGCGAAGTCAATAATTGCCGCCGCTATTTGCTGGCGACACTAAAGCATTACGCAGATGTAGAAGTGTTTATCACTTTGGGCAGCGTGGCCCACAACGCATTTTTGAGCTGCTTTGACGTGCGCAAAAAGGACTATAAATTCGGGCACGGCGCACATCATAAACTGCCCACTGGGCAAACCTTGCTCGCCAGCTATCATTGCTCACGCTACAATGTGA
The DNA here is from genome assembly GCF_049801075.1 of Maritalea sp. S77. Taxonomy (NCBI): domain Bacteria; kingdom Pseudomonadati; phylum Pseudomonadota; class Alphaproteobacteria; order Hyphomicrobiales; family Devosiaceae; genus Maritalea; species Maritalea sp. S77. Next base: position 505,540 of record NZ_JBNAGG010000001.1, read on the forward strand.
ACACCAATGTCCTTACGCCGGATATGTTTAGTGATGTTTTTGGGGCTGCCAGAGAAATTCTAAACAAATAGAATCGCTTAGCCCATTTCTTTCAACAAACGATTCTTCTGGCGCGACCAGTCACGTTTTTGTTCAGTTTCGCGCTTGTCGTGCTGCTTTTTACCCTTGGCGATTCCAATGAGTAGCTTGGCCATACCCCGGTCGTTGAAATATAGTTTGAGCGGCACAATTGTATTGCCCTGCTTTTCAACAGCGGACATCAAGCGACTCATCTCCCGCTTTTTCAACAGTAATTTGCGCCGACGACGCTCGTCATGGTTGAAGCGGTTGGCCTGCAAATATTCAGGAATATGTGCGTTGATAAGCCAAATTTCACCATCTTCGGGCGAGGCATAACTTTCAGTGATTTGCGCCTTACCATTACGCAGGCTTTTCACCTCAGTGCCTTCCAGCACCAAGCCTGCTTCCATTGTATCCAAGATTTCATAGTCAAAGCGGGCGCGGCGGTTTTCCGCCACGAGCCCTGTGCTTTTCAATGAGTTATTCTTTTTTGGCGCCATGGATTAATTGATAAGTCCTGCGTGAATCAATGCTTCGTCAACGGCCAACTTGGTTTGTGGCGTAATTGGTGACAATGGCAAACGCGTATCTGCATTGCAAAGTCCCAAACGCTCAGCCGCATATTTTACCGGCACTGGGCTCGGATCTAAGAACAATGCCTTGTGCAACGGTGCTAGGCGATCTTGGATCGCCAAGGCTGCTTCATAATTGCCGTCCAAAGTCGCTTGCTGCATTTCAGCACACAAACGCGGGGCGATGTTCGAGGTTACAGAGATGCACCCTACTCCGCCATGCGCATTAAAGCCGAGCGCAGAAATGTCTTCGCCAGAGAGCTGAATGAAATCGGGCCCCAAAATACTGCGTTGCTGAGACACTCGCGCCATATCGGCTGTTGCGTCCTTCACGCCTACAATGTTCGGACATTCTTCCGTTAGCCGCTTCATCGTATCGACATTTATGTCGACGATGGACCGCCCTGGAATATTATACAAAATCATTGGCAGCTTGGTCGATTTAGCAATCGCGCTGAAATGGGCAAACAAGCCTTCTTGATTTGGCTTGTTGTAGTAAGGCGAAACGGAAAGGATCGCATCAGCCCCTGCTTCCTCAGCAAATTCAGCAAAGCCGATGGCTTCGCGTGTGGAGTTTGAGCCAGCGCCGGCAATCACCGGCACCCGTTTGTTCGCTGCCTCAACACAAATCTTGATGATCCGTTTATGCTCTTCATGGCTAACGGTCGGTGATTCACCGGTAGTTCCCACGGGAACCAATCCAGACGTGCCTTCATTGATCTGCCAGTCGATGAAACGTCTAAATGCAGCTTCATCAACCTCGCCGTTATTAAATGGCGTGATCAAAGCGGTAATTGAGGCGCGAAACATCCCTTCACATCCTTTTTTCATTTTGTTCGTTGGCATGTTGACACCATGTTGGCGCAAAAAGGTCAAACTTTTTCCGCGTTTTTAGCGCAGAAAGACCCGAGTTGCTCACCATAATAAGCTGAAAAGATGGCAACAAGCCCTGTTTCTAAGATTGGATAAGGCAAATTGATTAAAATTCAATCTAAACCAATCATTCACCTAAATTCGCTAGACTTTGTTCATGGGTCCGGCAGTCCGAACATGCCGTCAAAAAATTGTATCGCGTAATTTGACAGGTTTAACAATGCTTTCTTCAAGCACGATTTCTATTCGCCAGTTTTTCCCTCGCCGCGCAGCTTCCTTGCGTGCGCTGTTGATGGGCTCAGCGCTTATGATGTCTGGAGCAATCGCTTCTCCGACATTTGCGCAAGTGCAGATTGATCCAGTGACCACGAGTTCTACAGGCGGCGCTGGCAGCGTGATCATGCAAGGCGCAAAAGGCAGCGCACAATTTCAAAACGCATTAAACGCCCTACGCGATCAGAAATATGCCGATGCCTATAACGCGGCGCGCGGATTTTCCAACAATGTTGAACGCCGTGCTATTCAATGGGCCGCGATTTATTTCGGCAAAGATGAAATCGACCACACAACGATCCTTCGTTTCCAGTCAGATGCGCCGCATTTCGCCACTGCCAGCACATATAAAACGCGGCTGGAGCAGTCTATGCTCAAGCGCGATCTGCCTTACACAGAAGTAATTCAGCTTTTGGGTGGGCAGATGCCTAACTTGGTGAACGCGCAAATCGAACTGGCTGACGCCTATGTGAAGGATGGCCAAGTCGCCCGTGCTGGACGCATCATCAAAGATGTTTGGGTGAACAATTTTCTCGATGCCGCCACAGAAAAAGATCTCTACCAGCGCTATCGCGGTCAGCTGACCAACGCTGAACATTGGGCACGCGCCAATCGGCTGTTGATGCATGATCGCGCCCGTGCGGTTGAACGCATATTCGGCGAGTTTTCGCCTGCGCAACAAAGCCTGTTGCAGGCGGTGATCGCAGTTGCGCGTAAAGACAACAAGTCGCAAACGCTTTTAGACCGTGTTGATCCTCAATATCGCAATCACAACTTGTTCCATTGGGCAAATGCTGAATGGGCGCAGTTGCGCGGCTCCGATGCTGGTGCCGTTGCCCATTTGAACCGCGCGGCGGGTAAACTGCCGGAAAGTCACTTGTGGTGGTACAAACGCCGCTATTTGGCGCGTGAGTTGCTGGAATCTGGCGATAAGAAAAATGCCTATTTGGCCGCCGCTGGATATACAAATGGTCCCGAAGGTCGCGTAGTGGATGCTCAATTCCATGCGGGCTGGATCGCTCTGCGTTTCCTTGGTGATGCGGCCACTGCGTCGAAACACTTTGAGAAGATGGCTTCCTTGTCGACATTGCCCTCCTGCATTAGTGAATCCAACTATTGGTGGGGCCGTGCTTTTGAGGCAATGGGGCAGATTGAAAATGCCCGCGTGAAATATCAGCGCGCCGCCCAACATGATGATTATTATTACGGTCAGCTGGCTTCCCATAAGTTGAACGTGCAGCAATTGCGGCTTTCTCCCCTGCCTGCTTGGCAAGATGCGGAAGCCGGGTTTAACCGGCGGGAATTGGTTCAGGCCATTCGCCTGTTTGAAGGCAATAAAACATATGGATTTGCGCGGCCACTTATTCGCCGCCTGATTTATCAGGTAAAGGCGCCTGGTGAAATGCTCTTAACTGCACGCTTGGCACAGGACATCGAAGCCCACGACCTGGCCATCCTTATGGCAAGTATTTCGAGCAATCGCGGCGTCGATTTGGATTTGTTTGAGTTTCCGAAAGACGGACTGCCAAAGAACCAACTTGCAGCCATTGATGCAGCTGCCGTTTATGCGGTGGCACGGCAGGAGAGCCGCTTTGATCGCACGGCGCAATCGCATTCAGGCGCGTTAGGTTTGATGCAATTGATGCCTGGTACTGCCAAGGAAACTGCCGGAAAATTGGGTCTTAGCTATTCAAAATCACGCTTGACCAGCGACCCTTCTTACAATGCATTGTTGGGCTCAACCTATTTGAAAGCCCAACTGGAACGGTATGATGGGTCGCTCGTATTGGCCGCTGCGGCGTACAATGCAGGTGCTGGCAATGTGAACAAATGGCTGAAGCGATTTGGTGACCCACGGTCTGGCAAAATCGATGTTGTGGATTGGATTGAACTTATCCCCTTCACTGAAACTCGCGGATATGTCCAGAAAGTGCTTGCCAACTATCAGGTTTATCGCGTTCGTTTGGGCGATAGTCGCTTGCGTTTGGCCAACTATTTGATGAAGATCGACTAATTCGGGTCGATCTTGCACCTATTGCCCGGCAACAAAAGCTGGTATAGCCAAATTATGGATCAAAACATCGCGTCGCAGGATAGTGAAGAACAGCTTGTTCGTCTGCTTACGAGCGGCGATGGCGCGCGACAGATCGCCTATCATATGCAAGGTGATTTTGACGATCCGCAAAAACTCCCCATTATTTGTCTTGCTGGACTTCAGCGCAATATGGAAGATTTTTCGGCATTTGCTGAGAAGTTTTCGGACTTTACCAAACGCGATTGGCCGATCATTCGTATCGACCTCATTGGCCGCGGCCACGCCCGCAAGGAACGTCCATATCGCGCCTATTCCACATTGCATGATGCGGATGACATGGCAGAATTTTGCCGTGCCAAGGCGATTGAAGAAGCCATATGGTTCGGTCAGGGGCATGGCGGGCAAGTGATTATGGCATTAGCAGCTCAACGCCCAACACTCATCGCTGGCGCAATCCTGTGCGATGCTGGTCCCATCATAAATGTGCGCGGATTGGTTCGCTTACGCAACAATATGGCTTATTTGTCAAAGTTGCGGGGCAAAAATGCAGTGCGCGATTTGATGCGCCGCATGTTGCGGGTCGATTATCCCAGTTTGGGAGACGGTCTATTGGACCAAATCGCAGCGCGCACCCATAAAACAGATGCTAAGTCGCGCCTCAAACCTCGATTTGATATGCGTCTGGCTCATCAGCTCAAAGAACTCGAGAATGATGATGTGTTGCAAGCCAATTGGCACCTTTTCGACGCCTTGGCTAATGTGCCAATTTTGCTGATGCGTACCCAACATACAGATCTGCTGCGGTCAGAAGTGTTTCATATGATGTGCGACAGGCGACCAGATGCCCCCAATGTTGAAATTATTGGTGAAGGCACGCCTGCCCTTTTAGAGAGAGCAGAAGAGATGAACGCCCTCGCCGATTTCGTGCTGCACACATGCAAATGGCACAAAAAACGCGGCTAAGAAGCCGCGTTGTTCAATCTCTATCCACTTTAAAATGACTAGCCATTTTCTTTGGCGAGCGCCTTGGCTTGCTTGACCCATTCTTCGCGATCAATACGCCCCTTAAACGACAGCTCTTCGTCAAACCATTTCACGTCTTTGCGCTTCCAAGCCGCAACCTGTTCATAGTGATAGATGCCTTTTTCATTGAGCGTAGACTCGATTTTAGGACCAACACCTTTGATCTTTTTCAAATCGTCCTTTTTGCCATCGCGTGGTGCGGTGAGCAATTCGGGCTTATCATTCACAGCTTTTGCAGCGGTTTTGGCGGCAGGCTTACGTGCGGCCGTTTTTTTGGCAGGTGCTTTGGCGGCTGGTTTCTTCGTTGCAGGTTTCGCAGCGGCTGGCTTTGCCGCAGGCTTCTTTGCAGTTGTTTTTGGGGTTGGCGCCTTTTTAGCGACCTCCGCTACACTATCCTTTTCCGCTGTTTTTGCCGCAGTTGCTGTTGGCGCGTTTTTTTCAACATTGCTTGCTTCTTCCTCGCTCCGCGTGGAAGGCGTTACATTTGGAGCTGGTTGTGCGGCCGTTTCCGCCCCCATGGTCCAGCGGCGCACATAATATCCGAATAGGCAGCCCAATAGGAAAAAGGCCAGCATCAGCAGAACGATTTCAATTAGATGCGGTGTCATTGTGCCCCTCCCGGATTATTCTTTGTTTTGTTCAACAGAAACGCTGAACCAACCGGTCAACACCCCGATGATCAGCGCAAGACTGAAATATAGCCAATATTGTGAAATCAGAAATCCGATGGTTTGGAAAAACATCTGACTCTCCCTTTTTTCCGCAATCTACTCTAGCGGTGGCCGCACTGTAAACACAATGCGACGGTTCTGCGCTTTGCCACTGCGTGTATTGTTATCAGCAATGGGCAGTGTTTCACCAAAACCCAGTGCGTAAAGGCGGTTTGCCTCTACGCCCAATTCGATCAATTCGCTAACAACAGTTTCTGCACGCTGCACTGATAGTGACAGATTGATCAAATCATCGCCATCTGCATCTGTATGTCCCTCAACCTCAACAACAGATTGAGGACAATTGCTGAGCTGAGCTGCAATTTTTTCAAGCACAGCCTGCGATCCTGGCGTAATGCGGGCACTGCCAGATTGGAACAGAATAGCCTGATCTGCAATCAATTGCTCTACATTGGCATTGCACAATTTATGCGCAGGTGGCATGTCAATTGTGATGCGTGCATTTGGCAACGCCGCTAATACCGCCTCAAATTGATCCCCAGCCTCAAAGCTGCTTACTTTGCCGCTTACAATCCATTGCCCTTCATTGAGCGTTGCTTCACCACTGTCGGCTGCTGATAGAGCTTGCGCCACAGTCAATGCATCCGCCAAGAAACGCTCCGGCGCCCCGTCAGCTTCGACAACGTCCAGCTTCGCTCCGTCGCCTGCACTTAATTCAAGGGCGTAGCGCGATGCTGCATCCGGCACATTTCCGCTGATGGCAATGCCTGTCGAGGATTTAGCGATCTGCGTTTCAAAGGTTGCGATCGGCGCATTATCTTTTACCTCTTCAGCTTCCATTGGCTGTTCGCTCGACGCATTGGTTTCGGTGGTTTCAGCGGCCTCATCCCCTTGTGACGCCAACTCTTCGGTAGCAGCTTCCGTCGCCTCATCCGATTCAATTGCGTCGCTTTGGTCGGTTGTGGTTTCTGATTGATCGCCCTCATCTGCAACTTCGTCAGTTGACGTCGCCTCACCGCCATCAGATTCGACTTCCTGCTCAACGGCATCGGTCATTTCTTCGGTCGAATCTACATCTGAATTGCTATCTTCCGCTTCATCCGTGGACATCTCTTCATCTGATGAATCCATCGTCTCGGGCTCAGTTTGCAAAGAATCGGCATCCGCTGCTTCCGTTGCATCGCCCATGTTCTCATCTTGCGCATCCGCTGCGGGTGTGTCTGCGCCAGATTCGGAGTCGGCTGACATATCAGTTTCATCAGCGCTTGCTGCGGCCTCATCTACAACTTCTTCCACAACTGGTGTGGTCAACGTAGTGTACCATGGCCCAAGCGGCGCTCCACTGAGCATGAGCTTTACAGCAGATCTAACGGCGCGATCTGGTGCTTGACCAGAAATACTCCATTGCCCACCGGCATGGACCATTTCGCCTGAATCCAGAAGCTTAAGCGCATCGATGCCCAAAGCGGTCATTTGATTGAACTCTGCACGTTCCGGCAAAATATTTGGTTTGGCGATCGGTAGGCTCTGTCCCTGCTCCCAATAAGTTTCATCAGCCAGATATCCAGACCATTCAAATTGCCCCTCAGAGTCTTTCCGTATTTGCAAAGATAGCTGGTCAATCGGTTGAATGACTTGCACGTCAACAAGGAAGCTATCGCTATGAGCAGCCAGAACTTCCAGCACAGCGGCCAAATTCGCATCGGACGCCGCGCGGCCAATCAACGCCCACTGCCCGTCAACAAGGCTCAAGCGGCCCGCATCCAACAGCTCAAGCGCATTCAACCCGATCATTGCACGCTCTAAGAATGTTTCAGGAGCTCCTGCGCCAACCTGCAATTGCGCACGCCAGCCATAATCATCTGCCCACTGGTCAATTAGCTCTCGATTAGGCGCGTAGCCCGATGCAGACATATCGCCATCAAGCATCTTTTCGGCGGAGAAGAGATAAGGCGAAATTGTTTGCGCTGGTGACGTGATTTCGATCGTCCAAACGTCATCGCTCAATCCAGCGGCTTCAATTTGCTGCATCAGTTTCTGCTTGGCTTCGAAACTGTCTGTTGTGCCCTCCAGATTCCATTTATCACCAGCAAATGACAATGTGCCTCGCTCTAGGCCTGAGAGAATAGAATTACCAAGGGCAACAAATTCTTCAAATTGTTCTGGTGCACCCTGTGCTAACTCCAAATCAAGCGCCCCTTGGTCAGCAAGATTGATGAGCATCGCTTCAGTTGGCACAAAGCCTTCAAACTGGCGCGTACCATCAGATTGCTTCTCGACGGAAAAGCGATAAGGGTCTTGAAGCGGAGGTGGCAATTGAGCAACTTTCAGGCCCAATCTGGTTGGTTGAATTTCTTCATTAGAAAACTGCTGCAAAATATTGTTTTTATTAAATAGATCACGAGCCGTAACATCTGTTCGCCAACCCAATTGATCATAAATGGCCTCACCAGAATCGGCCACATTGATTGTCTTTGCGGCCAACGTTACCAAGGTGCCAAATTCCTCAGGCGCCCCTGCTGCTAAGAGCGTCGTATCATCTGCTGAAGTATCCAGTACGGCATAAATGGTTTGGCGCAATTGGCTATCTGGCAAATATCCTGCCATTTTGACATCGCCATTGCCGGATTTATCCAGCGACCAGATATATGGGTCGGCGACGGCCAAATCCAAATTGGTCAGGTCAATCGTAATCCCCTCTGGTGGCTGGGCAGCATGGGCCAACAAATCCACATAGGCCTGCGGTGTTTTGGCTTGCCCCTGAACGTTCATTTCGTCGCCTTCGAATGCTAAACGCCAGTCATTCGCCAAGAATACTTCACTATCTGCGATCCACGCGGCCACTTCATCAAAGTTAGCTGGCGCTCCGTTTGCAGCACGAAGTGACGTCTGGTCAACGCCCTGCAACAGTTCAAATTCTCTCATATTTTCAGGCATATAGCCTGTTGCAAATTTGGTCGTGCCAACCTGTTTCACTTCGAATGTAAACGGAGCGATGGTTGGGAGCGGAAAATCAATATCAATTGCTGCCCGCTTGATTGTGTTCAATTGATCAATTGTTTGGTCAAAAAGTTCAAAATCATTGGTTTGACTGGAAAATTCGAGCCTGTCCTCGCCGAGTGCGAATGAGCCCTCCCCCAAATTAAGAAGTTGGTTTGTCAATAGCTGAGCATCATTTTCAAAGCCATCGGACGCCCCCGATGCCACCAGAAGATTTGATACATCAGCACCCAAACTCTGCAATTCGGTGCGTAGAGCTTTGCTCGGCACAAATCCATTGAGCGTGAGGACATTGTCATCCATGCCCCCCTGCAAGACAAAATTGTCTTCAAATGGCGCAATTATCTCCGTTGATCCGCGCTTCAAATTGTCTGGAAAGCCCGCGTTTGCGATCAAATCGAGATCGCTAAAGGACTGATGATCGCCCGCTCTACCGACAAACGAAACTTCCAATCCTGCTACGCGAATTTCACCTTGATCAAAATGGTTGATCAGCCGCGTGCTATAGGTCAAGACATCTCGCCAATCACGTGCAGCCGGCCCGCCAGATGCCAAATCGAAGGTTGCAATCACATTTTCATCAAGTTGCGAAAGAAATTCCTTTTGCATTTCCGCGCTTGGCATATGCCCATTTATCACGACCTGACCATCGGCAATTTTAGCCACAAATTCGAACGGATCTGCAATCGGTGCCAGCTTTACATTGTTTTCGATCGAAGCAATTTCTGGCATTGCCCCCAGACCATCAACAAGTTGTCGGAGTTCATTGGAATCCGTGGTCACGCCATTCAGCGTTACATCGCGCGCTTCAATTTGGATGTCAGCCCAAGTCGCAACTGGAAGTCGAGGATTTTCGACAATTTGCGCTTGAAGTGAATGCTCCATTTTATTTTGGTTTTGCGATATCGCAAAAGTGCCGCCGCCAAGCGCTACCAGCGCCCCCACGGCCAAAATATTCATCCACTTCACAGTAAATCCCCGCAATTTCTGATCTAGCTTTTATCGCTCACCGCCATGCCGAGAACGATCCTCTTCCGCGCCAAAGTGTAACGCTTCTTCCTAAAATCACCAGACAAATTTCAATGATTTAACTGATTTATCGCCAAATTCAGGCAAAAAAAAAGGCCCGGCAAATGCGCCGGGCCTTCCACATCGATAAGGTCTATAAGACTTATTCGAATGTTTTTGAGAATGAAGTAGAAACTTCTACAACTGAGTTGCTGTCGAACTGAACGCCAACACCAGCTTCGAAATCGTTTCCACCAGGAGCCCAATCAAGATCAGCGTTAAACACTGTCAAGCTTGACTCATCGAAGTTAACTTTAGCAGTCAAGTCGAGGTTATCGGACACTGCGAATACGCCTTGTGCAGCAATATCCCAGTCGCTGTTGTCGTCCCAACGGCCTGCAACTGCGATAGTTACAGCGTCGTTAACTTCAGCTTCACCTGAAATCGCGCCTTCCCAAGCATTGCCTGAGAAGAACTCAACGCCAGCAGCCAATGTGAACATATCGAATGCAGCTTTACCAGTTACCAATGCGGCCCAGTTGCTTGCTTCGTCAGTGCTGAATGCAGCACGGAATGACATTTCGTCAACATTGAATGTTGCACCAGCGTGGAAGTCCCACAAGCTTGTGCCAGACAGGATATCATCATAGATGAAACCGATGTGCGCTGTGCCCCAGTCTTGATCAACACCAACACCCGCTACCAAAGAAGCGTTGTTGCTTGACTGAAGATCTTCAAGACCCAAAGCTACATCAACACCATTGCCGAGGTCAGAAGTGATTTGCATCACGTGACCACCAGTTGCGCCTGGCGTAGGTGCAAAGATGCCTTCGTCGTCGCCATCAATAACGTCGAGTGAGAACAAAGCTGTATAAGTTTCGTCGTCGCCGTCTTTCAACACTGAACCTTTTTGGCCAGCCATGATAACAGTCTGATCACCAATCGCTACATATGCTTCGTCGATATCAACGTCTGAAGATGTTGAAGTGCCGTCTTCGTCAATCAAAGTCACAACTGCTTTAGCAGGACCAAAGTCGCTAGGCGCTGTGGCTTCCATTGTGAATTCCCAGCCAAATTCGCTGGTTGTAGCATCGTCACCTGTTGTGCCGTCACCGTTAGAGTCGTTGGTGTATTCCCAATCATAGGAAACTTCACCAGAGAACTTCAGGCAGTTTGTCTTTGAAGACACTGTCAAACCAGTGATGTCCAACATTGAACATGTGTCCAAAGCGATGCCAATAGGATCAGCGGCAAGTGCGCCTGAAGAAAGCGCTACAGCTGCTGCAGAACCGAGAAATAGGCTCTTAATTTTCATAGTACTGACCTCCAAAATCAGTTTGTTTTTAAAGTTGCCGGTTTTTCCGGCTGTTTGTCGAAACGCGACCACACTTATGAGGGTGTGTTTGACGTCGCATTCGCGACCGACAAACGATTCCATGCATGGATTCGCAAGACACAAACTACCCATGAAAGGAAAACATACAAGTTAAGAATTGGAATTTTGGCGCCTAAAACGTCTGTTCTGCTGACCATGTTGCATTTTGGACACATTTTGCGCATCTGCCCGTCACATTTTGAGCATATCCGGCAATTTCTGCAGCCCTGTGCAACTCATCCACTTGATAAAATTAACCTTTTATTAACATGCAGGCGAGGTTTTTGAAATAATTTCTATGGACTCCGACAAACAACTCACAGTTGCCTGCATTGCGATTCCCTCTGCCTTCGCAAAACGTCCTTAGGGCCAATAGCTTTGAATCGCTCTATGGCATGGCGGCTGTTCCTGTCTATAATATGCATCGGCTAATCGAGGCGATTGGTAGGGGCAATAGACCGCTCTATATACAAAACGTGCTTGCGCACATCTTTAAAGCTATCAAACAAGACGCAATGTTGTCTCTGATATGGGAGCCCCCTCCGACCGACGAGCAAGAGCCAACCATTAGCGATGAGTAAGGAATATGCATAACAATTGACGGCAAAAGGGGTAAATAAATTACGGGTCGACGACGCCTCTATTTTGCCAACTTTGGTGTCAAGCAACACCAATGTGCCAGTGATGATGATTGCCGAGCGTGCGGCGCGTTTCATCAAGGCGAACGTCTAAAGGTATAAAATTGGTCTTAAAAGGACTTGCTGTCTGGCTGTGGCATTGTCATAAATATGGGGTCGTGCAAATTCGCCTTGCGCTAATGCGCAAGGCCTCCCCTAAATTTGGAGTGTCCCAATGCCTGCTTCTATCTTTGATGATTTTAAACTCACCGACCAACGTGCGCTAATCACTGGTGGAAGCCGTGGTCTGGGGCGCGAGATCGCCCTTGCCTATGCCGATGCAGGTGCCGAGATCGTGTTGGTGGGGCGTGGCGAGAACAGTTTGAAAGAGACAGCCGCCGAAATTGAAGCACGCGGTGCCTCAGTCCAAATCATCATCGCAGACGTTACTGTGCCCGATGAATGTAAACGCGCGGCGCGTGAAGCCCTCGCCCTTCCGGGCGGCATCGATATTCTGGTCAATAATGTGGGTGGGCGGAAACCAAACAACAAGATTGAAGAAACCAGCGATGATGAGTGGCGAGAAGGTTTTGCGCTGAATGTTGACCATTGCTTTTTGATGACACGTTTGATTGGAGAAGCCATGATCGAGCGTGGCAAAGGCGGCCGCATTATCAATATGGGGTCTATTTCCGGCATGATCATCAACCAAGGCGTTGCGGGCCGACATTATGAAGCGGGCAAAGCCGCGATCATTCATTTCACCAAAGCATTGGCGGTGGATTGGGCGCCACACAACATCAACGCAAACTGCATCAGCCCGGGCCTGTTTATGACCGAGCCTAATCAGGCGTGGACAAAGAAAGCGCCGGAAGCGATTGAGAAGTTTGTTTCGTGCACGCCGATGGGGCGTGCGGGCAATCCGCGCGAAATTGCGGGCCTCGCGCTTTACCTCGCCTCACCCGCCTCAAGCTATGTCACCGGATCAAACTTTGTGATCGATGGTGGTTACACCGCCTGGTAGCCCGATTATGTGCGCAGTTCGTCTGAGCTGCGCTCAATCAGATCGGGCACGAATAGTTTTTGCAGCTTCTCGGGTGCTTCGCCATTCAGCAGTTTCAACATAAATTCGCCAAGCACCTGGCTAGGCTTTGAAATGGGCAAATAGCAGGTCGTGATGGGTGGTGAGAAATATTGCGACACGTTCAAATCGTCCGTCGCAATCACCACCGCATCGCGCCCATGCTCATAACCGCGCACATGAAAACCTGATAAAACGCCCATGGCTGTCGCCTCATTGGCGCAGAAATAGGCAGTTGGCGGATCATCAAACATCGACATTTCAAAAAACTGCTCGCGACCGAATGCAGGCGTGAGTTCGCCATTGGCCACAAGGTTTGGATCAAAAACCAGTCCGGCATCCTGCAATGTTTGCCGATAGGCATTTTCACGGTCCCGCGAATACATCAGCACCATATCGGCGTTGAGCATGGCAATCCGTTTGTGCCCCTTGGCGATCAAACGCTCCACACAAATAGAAACGATGCGTTGGTTGTGGGTATCCACATAAGCATGAGGCACTTCGGCTTCAGTGAGGCCATAGGTCACGAACGGGAAATCTTGCGCTTGCATAAATTCAACGCGCTTATCTTTCACTCGCGTGCCGGGCAAGATGATGCCATCCGCTTTACGGTTGGCCACGATGCGCTTAATGATGTCAAAGCTCTCTTCGTAAGAGCTGGCTTGGTATTGCACCACGCGATAAGGTGTGTCGTGCAACACATCTGAAACCCCATAAACAAGCTGGGCATAGCCTACCCCGCCCCACTCATCATCATGGGGCGACGAGATCACGGTGATCATGGCAATTTGGTGGGTTTTACCTGTGCGCAATTGTACGCCACTCAAATTCATTTCATAGCCAAGCTTTTTGGCAACATCCAAAATCTTATCGCGAGTGTCCGGACGCACTTGCGGCGAGCCGTTCAGGGCTTTGGACACGGTGGCCGTCGAAAGGCCAGTTTCTTTGGCAATGGTTTTAATTGTGGGGCGCGGTGACATAAGTGTGCTCAAATTTCTTCCCCAAAATCGTTAGCCAATAGTTGGGCAAAACGCAAATAAACCGCTGATGTCCAAGCAAAAGCTTTATCGCGCAGACCAGCGCCGCTTAGTGCATCGAAGTTCTCAGCCATGCCGGAAGTCTCGCACAAGTGCTGGTATTTTTGCATAATTTCATGTGCGCGCTTACGCTCATTTTGAGCCAGTAAGCCCTCGGCAATCAGCAATGTTGTAGGCGCCCAAATCGGCCCCCGCCAATATCCATCAGCTTCATAATTCGTGCTGTTTGGCGATTCTGTTGCTGGCCCCCAAGCAGTCACCATGCCCAATTCATCAAATCGTTGGAGCAATTTGGCCGCAATCTCTTGAGGCAGCTTATCGCCCAGCAGAAGTGGCATAAATTGAATAAGACTTTGGTCGGGCAAAGTCTTTGCCTGATCATGGAGCAGGCGCACTTGGAAGGTGTTTCCATCCCACAATTGCGAAAGCAGAAGCGAAATCAATTGATCCTCATGCTGCGTAAACTCTGAGACCTGCGAAATATCGCCTGCACGCTTAGCCAAATGTGCAATGGTGCGAGCGGTGAGCGCCAAAAATGTTGGCAGGTCCGGGCCGATAACTGGCCCCCCTTCAGCAAAAAAGCTGGCATTGTCCCATCCGCTATCATTGCCATGGGCATAGCTGGGCAGTGAGTGCTCATCTGCACGCGTATATTTCATCCAATAATTGAACTGAAGTACCAATTTTTCCCGCAGATAAGCCAATTGCGCTTCCGTAAAAATGTCGGGATTGCGCTGTAGCATCAAACTGATCGCCCATCCATGTACAGGCGGCTTGGTGAAACTATAAGACGCGCCCTTATCGTGCACAAAATCGGGCAATAAGCCACTTTCATCTTGATGATCAAAGATGGCCGCAAACTGATCAAAAGCAAGTTGCGGATCATTTTCCGCCACGCCAAGGGCGGAAAACGCGTTATCCCAACTCCATATGTTGATCATATGATTTTTGGACATGTAGATGGCGGGTGCGGTCAGATAGCCCTGCTTTGGCACGCAATTGGCCCACAGTAGATAATTGGCCAGAAGCGCCGCTTCGCCTTTATCTGATGTACGCCATGCCTCGAACGCAGTGCTTGATTGCGTTTGCGCGTCTTCATAACCTGCCGATGGTGCCTTAGAAGCCAAACGTTCGTGCAACATAATGCCAGCGTCAAGCTCTACACCAGTAAACCGTAGCTCTACTTTCTCCGCATGATCGCGCCGCCATTGGCCGCTCACATTGGTTTGCCCATGATGTACAAATGGCGTTAGTCGAAGATTTTCCCCAGCTGCGACCACGCAGTCGGCGCCATGAGCTGTTTTGTATGCATAATCATAGCGCGAACCTTCTAATGCGAAGATCACCGCGACATTTTCCGCTTTGAAATGCAAAGTCTCGCCTTCGCCGATGGCAAAAGCCGCGGTGCCGACTTGTTCTGTGCCGTTGAACAAGCTGACCTTCAGTGCAGCAGGCGTAAGATCATAGGTTGGTGACAATTCATGACCTGTCTCATCCTCAAAGCGAACGCGGCATAGTTTGCCAAGGCTTGGCCGTTCGTCGCCGCCTGCCACATAACGCAGGTAAAGGGCGCGATCTGCGCCCTCCCCCATCATCGACAATGTGGTGAAACATTGGTGCTTTGAAAATGGCACCTTGTCGAAATCAAACAACATTGCCTAACCTTTCACCGAAGATCCAATAGCCCCATCCATTATGTAGCGCTGGGCGAAGAAGAACAGGATCAGCGGCGGGATACACAGCAGCACAGTGATCGCCGCAATAGATGTGATGTCTGTTTCGTGCAGACCTTTGAACATGGAAAGACCAAGCGTAAGCGTATATTTCGACTGGTCATTGAGGAAGATTAGCGGCCCTAGATAGTCGTTCCACGCGTTCATAAAGTGGAACGTGCCCACCAGCACCAACGCAGGCATCATCAAAGGCAAATGAATACGCCAGTAAATCTGCCAGCTATTCGCCCCATCCATGCGCGCTGCCTCATCGATCTCAATTGGCACCGTCATAATATACTGCCGCAGCAAGAAGACGAAGAATGCTTCAGCGAAATAGGCAGGTACGATCAAGGGCTTAAGTGTATTGATCCAGCCCAGCATGTTGAACTCCATATAGAGCGGGATCATTTTCACGTCCCATGGGATCATCATGGTGGCCAGCAGAATGATGAAGATCACGTCGCGCCCTTTAAACTGGAACCGGGCAAAGCCATAGGCCACCAGCGAAGATGAAAAGAGCTGTCCGATGGTGGACATCACCACCACGATTGCAGAGTTTTTAAAATACACATCAAAGGGTTGCTTGAACCATGCGGTAATGAAGTTTTCCCACTGCACGTCCGATGGCCAAAACACAGGCGGATATTGATACAGCTCAGAAACGCTTTTCACCGCGGTGATAAAGGTCCAATAGAAAGGCAGGATGAATAGCGCAGAAAGAAAGATCAGCGCGCCATAGGTGAAGGTTCTAAGCATCTTTATTGCCTCCCTTTTTCATCTCGCCTTCGTAATAAACCCAGGCGGACGAGGATTTCATCACCATCATGGAGAGCGCCAGAATGATCAGGAACATCACCCAGCTATTTGCGGCGGCATAGCCCATTTCGAAATGCTTGAAGGCATTGTCGTAAATATACATCGCGAAGAAATATGTGCTTTCGAGTGGCCCACCGCCTGTCAGCAACAAGGCAATGGTCAATTGCTGGAAGGCCGCAATGATTGACGTGATGAAGGTGAAAAGCAGCATCGGTGAGAGCATAGGAATGGTGATAAAGATCAACCGCGCCCAGCCTGGCACGCCGGAGATTTTCGCCGCCTCGTAAAGTTCTTTTGGAATGGATTGCAACCCGGTCAGCAAGATCAGCATGGTGCCGCCAAGGCCCCAAAGTGACGCGATGACGATGGCCAGCAATGCCCAGCTCGGATCACCAAGCCAGTTCGGCCCATCAATGCCTGCCAATCCCAAAAGGAAATTCAAAATGCCATATTCATGGCTATAGATCCACGCCCAGATGGTCACCAGCGCCACGCCGGAGATCACGCTGGGAAGGTAAAAGATGGTGCGGAAAATGCCGCTACCGATCACCTTTTGATTGAGCAAGACCGCCAGCAGCAGGCCAAGAATAATATTGAACGGCACAAAGAACAGCCCGAATTTGATGGTGACCCACAAGCTGTCCCAGAAAAGTGGATCTTGGGTCAGCATCACTTCATAATTCTGGGTGCCGATAAATTCGCGCTCCCCCACCACTGGCCAATCGTAAAAGCTCATCACAAAGGAGAAGACTAAAGGACCAAGGGTGAAGAAGAAAAAGCCCAATATCCAAGGGGAGATGAACAAATATGGCGTGAGTTTCTCAACAAACTTTTGTCGTTGATACTGCCGATCTTGAACTCTAGACATAATATCCATCCCCCCTATCGTGGGTTAGTTTAGGTGGCGCTGCGAACGAGCAACAGCGTCATCAAGATGTTTCTTTGCATTGCCTTTTTCGATCATTGTGGCTTCAATCGCGCGTTCAAGGTTCGCTTGGATTTTGCCCCAGTTTTCGTGTTTCAGGAATGCATTTGACTCGCTGTCGGAAACCGCCAACATGTCAAAGAATGGCTTGAAGATTGGATCAGTGGTCATTTCCATTTCTTCTGCAACGCTGGTGCGGATGGGCAAATCATTCGTGCGCAATTTCACCGCTTCTGCTGATGAGAAGAACTTGATGAACTCCCATGCCAAATCTGGGTTCTTTGTGTCTTTGGCCATAGACATGGCTGACGCACCGATGGACGAATGCACAGGCTTGTCACCAAAGGATGGCAGCTTTGCCACGCCATAATTGATGCCAGCTTCGTCGAAGCCGCCTTTTGACCACATGGCCGATTGATACATGGCTAGCTTCTCGCCCTTAAACAGCGCAGAACCTGAGCTATTGTCGCCGATGCCGAGCACAACTGCTTCTTCATTTGCAGCCATATCCGCAAACATGGTCAGCACTTCCACAGCTTCCGGGCTGTTCATATAGCCATCAACCGCCGAGCCGTCTTTTGCGATAAAGCGCGTGCCGTTGGACCAGAAAAATTGCTCATAATCAAATGGATCAGGCTTGGCTTCAACCGCAAAGCCGTAGACTTTGCTTTCTTCATCACGGAATTTCGCTGCTTTTTCGCGCAGCTCAGCCCATGTCCAGTCTTCGCTTGGCATTTCAACGCCCGCTGCTTCGAACATGTCTTTATTGTAGAACACCACATGGGTGGTGAAGCCCGCTGGCATACCATAGGCTTTGCCGTCAATCCGTGTTGTATTGATCAGGCCCGGTGGAATGTCATCCAAATCCATGGCTTCAGCATCGCGCGCCATAAAATCATCAAGTGGCATCAATGATGTGTAATATTTGGGATAGTTCCACATATACATCACATCTGGCGGGTTGCCGGCACCGAATGAAGCAATCAGCTTCTGGTCATAGCCATCTGCATATGGCTCAACTTGCACCTTCACACCGGGATTGGCCGCTTCAAAGCGACGTGCAATTTCTTTTTGAATTTCAAGGCTTTCATCGCTATCCCACGTGGCAAAACGAATGGTTTCCTCCCCAAGAGCCGTGCCTGACAGCGCCGCGACTGACAAAACAGACGCCAAGGCCAGTTTCTTCAAATGCTTCATTTTTCCTCTCCTCTTTGCGCCGCACCATGCAGCGACTTTTGTCGATCAATCAGTGATCGGGTTTCCGCATCCAGTTCACGCGGATATGCCTGCCCCTCCCCATTGAAAATGTGGCAATGTTGAGCAGGAAATTTCAGGTAAACGCGGTCGCCCGTCGCCGCCGGATGAGTGCCGCGGGCAATCGCTACAAATGTTTGGCCATTTTCGAGTTTGATATGCACTTGGCTTTCAGTACCCAGGCGCTCCACCAGCAGCACTTGGCCACTCATATGCGCCTCGTCTTGCGCGACCAGTTCGATATTATCCGGACGAATGCCCAAGGTGTGTGGGCCAGCAACATCTTTCGCAGCGGCTTCGAGCGTCACTTTGATTTCACCGGACAATTCCTCGGCGCTAACGGTAAGTTCTTTTTCTCCAGAGATTTTGGCCGACACGTCCAAAAAGTTCATTTTGGGCGAGCCGATAAAGCTGGCCACAAATAGATTCCGCGGCGCATAAAATAGCTCGAGCGGCGTGCCGAATTGGGCAACTTTACCTTGGTCCAGCACCACCACACGATCAGACAAGGTCATCGCTTCCACTTGGTCGTGGGTCACATAGATCATGGTGACGCCAAGGCGTTTATGTAGATTTGCAAGTTCCACCCGCATGGTCACCCGCAAGCCAGCATCAAGGTTCGACAATGGCTCATCCAGCAGGAAAAGCTTTGGATCGCGCACAATCGCCCGGCCAATCGCCACACGTTGGCGCTGCCCGCCTGATAATTGCTTGGGCCGCCGCTTCAAAAGCTCAGTAATTTGCAGGATGCGAGCTGCATTCTGCACCCGCTCGTCAATTTCTGCCTTTGACACACCATTGAGCGACAAGCCGAATGACAAATTCTTGTAGACATTCATATGCGGATAGAGCGCATAGTTTTGGAACACCATGGCAATATCGCGCTTAGCAGGCGGCAATTTGCTGATGGGCTGACCACCCAAAACAACCTGCCCGCCATCGATCTCTTCAAGACCCGCAATGGACCGCAAAAGCGTAGTTTTGCCGCAACCTGAAGGCCCAAGGAAACTGACAAACTCGCCATCGCGAATATCGAGATCAATCCCCTTTAGAACCCGGAGGCTACCAAATTTCTTTTCCAGCCCATCGATTTTTACGCCTGCCATGCTTCGTCCCTCTCCGTGGCATTTGTCAAAAATATAAACGTTTAACTTAAGTTGTAAAGTGTTAATTCAATTAATTTAGAAATGCGTTTAAAATGAATTTTTATTATTGTTTTTCAGTATTTTACCAATCTGACTTTTCAGATTGATTCACCCTCTACTCACGCCAAATCACAACGTCGCGCGGTGCAATTTTCGCCCTTCCGAGCAATATCTCCGCCCCTTCTGGCATCTGCACCTCAGCAACATGTTCGCCAAAGTTAAAAGCAAAATGCAAAGGACCTCTTTTTGTCACCCGCACATCGCGGCCCAATGAACTCATCGGAACGCCTGCCCAGCTCAACAATCTATCGACCAAATGCTCCAGTGCCGCACCTGAAAAATTGGCGGCGCCATACCAGCACTTCTCATTGCCCACCAATGCGGGCGATTGATCCCGGTGGTTTGACTCAAATCGCGCCAGAACGGGCTCGTCACTTTCGATACATTCGCGCCAATTGCCCACAGCGAAACGCTGCTCATCCATTACGATAAGGTCCTGATTATATTCAGGCAAAGATTCAACGCGCTTGACTTTCACATTGATAAGTTGGGCAAATTCGCCCGGCGGCAGATTGTCTGGAATGTGCATATTCTGCGTTTTGCTGCCCGTGCGTGCGCCGAGATAGATTTTGGCATTGCTCGCTTTTAGCTTTTGCACCAACTCAGCATTTTCCAAAATAATGTCGGGCAAAATCACCAGATCATATGCACTTAAATCATTATGCGGCCCGACGATATCAACATCTACGCCCTTAGCAGATAGCGCCTGATACCAATTCATCATGTTGCGGGCGCTCGAATAATCCTTACCCTGCGGCAAGCTCAACGCCGCCCAACGTGACGCATAGTCAAGCATCAGCGCCACTTTAGCTGTCTTCCGGTCCGCAATCTCTTGTGGCAGCTGAGCAATTTCTTTAGCTACTTGCGCCACCTCGAAATAGGCCTGATCTGGCTCATCATTTGGCAGCAATAGGCCGGCATGGAATTGCTCTTGCGCGAATTTCGACTGACGCCAACGGAAATAGACCACAACATCGATCCCATGCGCGAATGCCAACCACGTCCACAACCGCACCATGCCATCATGGGGCGATTGATTATGGGCAGCCCAGTTCACTGGCCCAGGTTGTTGCTCCATAATCCACGCACGCCCCTGCCCAACTTGACGATAAAGATCATTGTTAAAGGCTGGCTGGTCGATGATCCCTGTGCGAAGCAAGCGCGCTTTCTCGGCATCATCCATTTTACCATGAATGAGCGCGCCCATTGGATAGCTGTCCCATGACGCAAAATCCAAGTCCTGCCCCAACTCATAATGATCAAAGTCAGTATTGTGCCCCATAAAGTTATGGGTAACTGGCCGATCATGCGCAAATTTACGCACAATATCGACCTGTGCGCGATTGAACTTAATCACTTCATCTGAAGCAAATCGTTGATAATCGAGCAGATGCGTCGGGCTTGGTTCTTCAACCAAGCTGTTCGGCAGTTCAATCTGATCAAAACGATTATATTTCATACTCCAAAAAACAGTACCCCAAGCCTGATTCAACGCATCAATGCCTTGATAGCGGCTGGCCAGCCAGCTCTGAAATGCCTTTTTCGCGCTTTCTGAATAGCTGTGAATGGTGTCGTGGTCGCCATATTCATTGTCAATTTGCCATGCATTTACAAAGGGATTGGCGCCATACCGCTTTGCATATTCACCAGCGATACGGACGGCATGTTCGCGATAAATATCGCTTGAGAAACAATAATGACGGCGCGCACCGAATTTGCGCACATGCCCTTCTGCATCCACAGGCAAAATTTCAGGATGTTTGTCGATCAACCATTTTGGTGGTGCAGCCGATGGTGTACACATCACCACCTTCAGGCCCGCTTTGCCAAGAATATCAACGGCGCGGTCCAGCCACGTCCAGTTGAATTCACCCTCTTCTTCTTCGATAAGAGACCAGGCAAACTCGCCCACACGCACCCATGTCAGGCCAAGTTCAACCATGCGTTGGGCATCGCGTTCCCACATATGTTCCGGCCACTGTTCCGGATAATAACACACGCCCAACTCAAGCATAAACTCTCCTCACCGCCCGCCAGCTGCACAATTTACGCGTCAGCCGGAATCAAATTCTCAATTAGTTATGGCATATATTTTTCAAAATATAAACGTTTATATTTTGAGTTATCATTTTTCAAAGTCGCAAGCACTTTGTGGCACCGCAGTAGTCGCGTGCCCTAAACTAAAAAATAGGAGGTTTGGCAGTGCTTATAAGAAAATGATTCTGACTTTCGGCATAACATACTGATATATAATCGATAGTTTCCACTGAAAGCACTAAAGATTAGATCGCTTCTAAACAGGAAAAAATTTTCTGAATTTTTGGGCATCTTGTGGACTACGGCTTCATTCTTCACCGAAATCCACCATAGCACCAACCGTTGGGATCATTCCCAACACATTGATATATATTTGTAATTTCATAATCCAGAGAGCAGTCAACCTCTGCAAAGCCACCTGAAATTAAACTATACCAAATTACTCCAGTTAAACTTGCGTACATCATTCTATTATGATTATTGAACTCCAGTTATTCAAAACTGTGAGGCCGATATGCCTGTCGCTCCTGCAACGACCCAAGATAAGCTGGTTCACTTACTGAGTGCCATCAACCGCGATGAAAGTGCTTTCTCCCCTCGCCTTTCTTTTGCACCCAATGGTCTTGAGGGACAAAATATTGGCGCTTTAACATCTGCGGATTTGCCGCGCTTGTTTAAGCTAGCGACGGTTCATTATCCGAGTGCCGACATTAAAATGGGCGCCGCCTTTTCTATGGGTCGCATGTCATGGGCGATCCTTCGCCCGATTGCGGGCTATGCCATGAACAATATGTGGCTGGATGACGCCGACCTCGCCGCATTTACCCTGCATTTGCGTCAAGTCTCTTGGCACAAGAATGGGCAAAGCGGCACCATGAATGCGGCCGATATCAGCCTCGACAGCGCGCAAACAGCTTGGCGCTTGGCGGCATCTGATGAAGATGTTGTCGCCCACTTCACACAAATGCTTGAGCAATTGTTCACCCCGCTTGTTGAGGCAAACCATGCAGCTTCCGGTCTCGCGAAACCTGCGCTGTGGCGGCTTGTGGGCGACAGTTTGGCGACCGCCTTTTTGGTGCAGGGCGAAAACTTCAATTGCGTGATGCCTGCCATGCGGATTGCAGAGCAGATCTTAAAAACCAAAGGCGGCAAGCTTTTCGCCAAACAGAGCGGTTTTATTCAAATCAAACTGCCCGAACGGCCTGAAATCTCAGAATGGTTTCGAAAGCGTGGCGGTTGCTGTCGCTATTACACTTCAGATGGCGGTGAATATTGTTCCACCTGCGTGCTGCGCGATGAAGACAGCATGATCGCCCGGCTACAAACGCATTTGCGCGACAAATATGCAGTAGAACACGCTGCCTAATCCCACAATTCAAAGGTCGCATAACCAGCGCTGCCGCCGGCAGTCGAAAGGATAATAATGAAAAAGAATATTGCGATTTTGGGCGCTTTTTTGGCACTGGCTGTGCCCACTTTTGCGCAGACATATCCGCTCACAATCGACCATAAATTCGGCACAACTGTGCTTGAGGCGCAACCTAAGCAGATTGCGACAGTTGATTATGCTGGGCACGACAACATTCTCGCGCTTGGAGAGCAGCCACTGACGACACGACTGTGGTTTGGCAATTATCCAAATGCAGTGTGGCCGTGGGCGCAAGACCTGCTTTCCATCGAACCGGAAGTGTTGAGCGGCCAGTTGAATTTCGAGCAAATTGCCAAAACCAATCCAGATGTGATTATGGCTATTCGGTCTGGCATCAGCGCAGAAGAATATGAAAAGCTGAGCGAAATTGCACCTGTTGTGGCGGTGCCGCCTGGCTATGGCGATTATGAGCTGCAATGGCATGAGCAGGCACAATTGGCAGGCCGCGTGTTGGGCAAGGAAGATGAAGCGCTTGCCAAGATTGATGAGATACGCGCGAAAATTAAGTCTGTCTCAGCCTCACATCCTGAATGGGCCGGTAAGACCTTCGCCATGGCCACCTATTGGAACGGCAGTGTTGGCGTGTATTCCGCATATGATTCAAGTGTGAAGTTTATCGAAGGTTTGGGGCTTACGGTTGCGCCTAGTGTGCAGAACATCTCCAAAAAGGGCGAATTCTACGTCACTATCTCTGAAGAAGAGCTGCCCATACTCGATGCCGATGTGTTGTTTTGGTTCACCACACCAGAGTCTGAAGAGCAGATCAAAAACTTGCCGCTACGCCCCACACTTAAGGCCGCACAAGAGGGACGCGAAATTATGATGTCCACCAACTCCATCACCAATGGCGCCCTTTCGCATGGCTCCTTGATTAGTCTTGACGCCGCGATTGATGCGTTGGTGCCACAGATTGAAGCGGCGATTGATGGCGACCCTGCGACAATTGTCTTAAGCAAATAGGAATTTCACAATGCAAAAAGCACTTCGATATCTTGGTGCCGCTGCCATGCTGGTTGCGCCCAGCACCACAGCGTTGGCCCAAGAGTTTCCGCTCTCAATCGAGCACAAATTTGGCACCAGTATTATTGAAGAAAAGCCGGAACGCGTGGCGTCCATCGATTATGCCGGGGCAGATGATTTGCTGGCTCTGGGTATCCAGCCCGTCACCATCCGCTATTGGTATGGCGATTATGACAGTGTGGTTTGGCCATGGGCGGCCCCCTCGCTCACAACGGAGCCTACCATTTTACGGGGCGAGTTGGATTTCGAAGCCATTGCCGCCGCACAACCAGATGTGATTATCGGCCTTTGGTCCGGCATTAGCGCTGAAGATTATGAGCGCCTCAGCCTTATTGCGCCAGTTGTTGCGGTGCCTGAAGGTGTTGGCGATTATGCCTTGCCGTGGGACGAACGCGCCATGATCGCCGCGCGTGCGGCAGGTGTGGAAGAACTTGTCGAAGAAAAGGTGCAAAAAATCCGCGACCAATTGGCGGACGTGAAGGCAAATCACCCTGAATGGCAGGGCAAAAATGTTGCTGTGGCGACGGCATGGGATGGCACGCCCGGTGTTTATGCCTCCAACGATATTCGCCCGTTGCTGCTAGCCAATATGGGGCTCGGCACGCCGCAAAAAATTGATGATGCGGTTGGCGATGCCTTCTGGGCGGAATTGTCCCCCGAAGATTTAACGCCGCTGGATACCGATGTTTTGATCTGGCTTTCTTCAACTGGCGAGTTTGGCCCCATCGAAGAGTTGGCAGCACGGCCTTTCCTCAATGTGGTGAAAGACGGTCGGGAAGTGTTTTTGGGCAAAGAGGTCACAGGCGCATTCTCCCATGCCTCTTTATTGAGCCTGCCTTACACCATTGATCGGCTGGAAGCAGCCATTGAAATGGCACTTGATGGCGACCCAACAACACATGAAGACGACCGTCCGTAAGGCACGTTACGCGCAATTAGTGGGCCAATGGCCCACCCCTTTTGAATTGGAGTTTCACATGGCCCAAATGGCGAAAGATTTTTATCACAATGAAAAAGTGAAGGTCTTGCCGCTGGCGCAAAAACCAGCGACGCAAAAGCCAATCAGCTTGCGGGCGCAAAATATCAGCGCGGGCTATGGTGAAACACCAATTCTGAGGCATATTGATTTGGATGTCCCAGAGGGTGAAATCACCATTCTGGTGGGGCCAAATGGGTGTGGCAAATCTACCTTACTGAAAACCATGGCCCGCATTCTGACGCCTAGCGAAGGGAGCGTCAGCCTTAACGGGCAAAATGTGCACCAATTGCCCACGCGCCAAGTTGCGCAGCAAATGGCATTACTCGCCCAGGGGCCGATTGCGCCGGAAGGCTTAAAGGTGCGTGAATTGGTGGCGCAAGGGCGTTTCCCCCACCAAACATTGCTGAAACAATGGACGAAGGATGATAGCGCCGCAGTTGATTGGGCAATGGAAGTGACCAACATTTCGCAGTTTGCTGAACGCCCCATCGATGCCCTGTCTGGCGGACAGCGTCAACGTTGCTGGATCGCCATGGCCCTCGCTCAAGAAACGGATTTGGTGCTTTTAGACGAACCCACGACCTTTTTGGATTTGAAGGTACAGGTCGATGTGATGAACTTGCTGACCAAGACTGCCAAAGAGGCTGGTAAAACCATGGTCATCGTATTGCATGAACTGAACATTGCAGCTGCTTACGCTGATAACTTGGTGATGATGCGCAGTGGTGAAATCATTGCGCAAGGCGATGTGAATGACATTTTCACACGCGAAAATTTACGCGCTGTTTTCGGCCTAGATGCACGCGTTATCTTTGACGCAGAAGCGGGCCGTCCGGTGTGCATGCCCAATCTGAATGGCTGATGGACGCCGCGAAATAATGACAATTCAAAAATTTGGCGAAGTTGGGCGCCTCGGCTTGATGGCTGCGGTCATCGCCCTGTTCTTTGCCTTACACATTTCAATCGGTGCCAAGGCTATCCCGCTATCTGATGTGTTCACCGCGCTGATCGCACGAGATGAAACTGTGTTTGATCACATCGTTGTATGGCATTTGCGTATGCCACGTGCGCTGATCGCCATGGTGGTGGGTGCCGCCTTGGCTGTCTCCGGGGCTTTGATGCAGGGCCTTACGCGCAATCCACTCGCCGACCCTGGCCTATTGGGACTTTTGGCGGGCGCGTCATTCGCCGTTGTTGTCGGCTTCGGCATTTGGGGAAGCGCCATTGTGCCTATCATGCCTTTGGTTGCTGCTGGGGGCGCCTTGGCGGCCTCTGCGCTGGTGTTTTGGATTGCGTCTTCCGCGCCCGGCGGCGCACGTCCCCTCACCTTGATTTTGGCAGGTGCCGCCATCACTGCGTTTCTTGGCGCCATCATTGCTGCGGTGCAGTTGCTTGACCAAGATAATTTTGACCAATTACGGGTTTGGTTGACAGGTACCATCAATGGCAACCGTATGTCTTACATGATGTGGTGTCTGCCCTGGCTGTTGGTTGGCTTTCTTGTTTCTTTCGCTGTTGCACGGCAGATCACATCTCTGGTGATGGGCGATGAGGTGGCAATCGGTTTGGGCGTGAACGTGGCTCAGGTGAAAGTCTTGAGCTTAATTGCAGTTGTTGCTCTCACCGCATCAGCGGTCACTCTTTCCGGCCCTTTAGGCTTTATCGGTCTGGTCATCCCCCATGCTGTGCGCCTGTTTGTTGGCACCGACTATCGTTTCGTTGTGCCCTATTCCGCTCTGGTAGGCGCCGTCTATTTATTGTTCGTGGATATTGTCGCCCGCATTGCCTTGGCGCCGATTGAAATATCGACCGGGCTGGTCACCTCCCTTTTAGGCGCACCCTTCTTCGTGTGGTTGGTGAGGGCAAAATTATGAAGCCTGACCTGATTGTTCGCACACCGAACCAAAAACTCGCATTGCGCCTGCCCGTCCGCGCTTTATGGGTGCTGTTCGGCATGATGATCGCGTTGTTGTTCATCATCGGCCTATCGCTGATGCTCGGCAGCTACCCGTTATCTGCAAGTCAGGTTTTGGATATTCTGTGGCAACGCCCCGCCGACGAAACAGGCACAACTATTGTGTGGGAGTTTCGGTTCCCTCGGGTGCTGGTGTCGATCATGGTCGGCGTCTTGTTGGGCCTTTCTGGCGCAACCTTGCAAAATATAACCCGCAACCCCTTGGCTGATCCATCTTTGGTCGGCGTCAGCCAAGGTGCTGGATTTGCCGTTGTTGCTCTCACCGTGTTGATGCCGGAGCTTGGCTATTATTATCGCCCGCTTTACGCCTTTGGCGGCGCGTTGGTTGTCGCATTTGTCATCCAGTGGATTTCTGCCGGTCGCACGGGCAGCTCCACCATGCGGTTTATTCTCACTGGTGTCGGCGTTGCGGCGTTCATTTCCGCTGGCACATCCGCCCTTTTGACCTATGGCGACATCAACCGCGCTACAGCCGCGTTGGGCTGGCTCGCCGGTTCTGTGCATGCTTCAAACTGGCAAGATGTTTGGCTTACCAGCGCCTGTCTGTTCGCCTTGCTGCCCATCTTGATGTGGGCAAGCCGCCCAATGGCAGCCATGCGCATGGGGCCGGAAACCGCCACTGGATTGGGCGTGAATGTTTCGATTGCGCGGTGGGGCTTGATCATGCTGTCCGTGGCATTGGCGGCTTTCGCCGTAGCAGCCGTGGGACCTCTCGGCTTTGTCGGGCTGGTTGCACCGCATGTTACACGCCGGCTCACCCATTCTGGTGTTGGTGTGCATCTTCTCATCACGGCAGCCGTTGGCGGCCTTTTGGTCGCGGTTGCCGATTTGTTTGGCCGCACCGCATTCGCTCCGGTGCAAATCCCTGCGGGCTTGGTCACGGCGATTATTGGCGTACCACTTTTCGTTTGGCTCATCATGCGACAGCAGGCCCGCACCGAACTTTGAATTTTCAATTAGGTCGCACAACAATAAGGAAAAAAATCATGCGAACATTACTCTTACCGCTCACCATTTTGCTGAGCTTGATGGTGCATACAGCTTCTGCCGCTGAGACGAGAATTTTTACTGATGATGCGGGCCGTCAGGTTGAAGTGCCTGCGCGGGCTGAGCGCGTTATCTCACAAAATGACAATCGCCTCACCCTGCCTCTATTGGAGCTTAGGGTGCCTGTGGTGGGCAGCGCTGGCCGGTTGACTGGGGATGGCACGCCATTCTTGCGCACCGTCCCCGATTTGTTGGGCATCAGCTTAGCCAATTCAGATATTGAGTTTTTGGGCACTTACAATGATTTAGATTACGAAAAGATCGCTGGGCTTAAGCCTGATCTGATCTTCACCCAACGCGATGAATTTGTGGAGCCATTGTCCCGCATTGCGCCAACGCTTTACATTGATCCAAACAAATATCCTGTCAAAGACGGCATGAAAAAACTGGCCGACGCGGCTGGCCGATTGGACACCTATGAGCGGTTGTTGGACAATTACGAAAATAAACTCACCACGGTTCAAAATCACTTTCCAGAAGAACAAGATATCACAGTTAGCGTCAGCTTCTCCTTCCCAGCAGGCGAAACACTTTACGCCTACACCGATTTAGGCGCCCTCACCGTGGCGCTTGATGATTTGGGGCTAAATCTTCCACAGCCAATCCTTGACGAAGGCAAACGCAGCTTTAGCGTTAGCCCTGAGCAAATCCAGCTTATCGATGGTGATTTCATCATTAATTTCTACGGCAACGAAGCCAGCGCGGGCCCAGAAGAAGTGCGGGCTGGGTTGGAGAAGTTTCTACCAAACTGGTGCGCTCAGTTACATGCCTGTGAAATCGATCAGATGATCTTCTTCCCTTACGCCGCGTTTGGCTATTCATTCTCCGCCCTGGAGCTAAATTTGGATTTGTTAACCACGCATATTGCTGGTCGCCAATTCACACCAATGCCTTAAAAAACTGGCGGTCCTTCGGGGCCGCCTTTTCCGTTGGCATATCAATCGCCAATTCTGGTCCAAACTGCATCTTGTGCAGATGATTGGATCGCAGCATCAATAAACTGCATTCCGCGCAGGCCATCTTCAAGCGTCGGCAATAAGCAATTTTCGCCGCGCCCGTTTCGGATTAAATCTGCCGCGTCTCGGTAAATGGTGGCAAAGCCTTCAAGATAGCCTTCTGGGTGCCCTGGCGGCACGCGCGTTTGGCCTTGCGTTTGCACAGATGTGCCATGCCCACCTCTGGTCAGAAGTTGCTTTGGCGCGTTGAGCGGTGCAAACCAGAGTTGATTTGGATTTTCCTGCGCCCATGTCAGCCCTGCCTTGTCGCCATAAATTTGAATGCGCAGATTATTTTCATTGCCCGGCGCCACCTGTGTGGCGAGCAAATAGCCTTTTGTGCCGCTGGCATAGCGCAACATCATATGCGCATCATCATCCACCAAACGCCCTTCAACGAAGCTTGTTAGATCCGCCGAAAGGGTTTCAGGCGCTTGTAGCGTAATGAAGTTCGCCAATTGCATGGCATGGGTGCCGATGTCGGCAATTGCACCGCCTTTGCCCGCTTGTTTTGGATCTGCCCGCCAACTAGCCTGCTTGTTTTCCGGGTCGGTGATCGCCTCGCTTAGCCAATCTTGTGCATATTCCACATTGACCCGACGCAGTTTGCCCAGCGCGCCACTTTGCACCAAATGTCGCGCTTCCCGCACCATGGGATAGCCGGAGTAATTATGGGTCAGCACAAATTCGGCTTTGCTGGTTTTGCCGATTTCGGCCAATTGCTTGGCCTCATCCAAATTTGCAGTGAGCGGCTTATCGCAGATTACGTGAATGCCCTGTTCCAGAAAAGCTTTTGCGACCGGAAAATGCATATGGTTGGGCGTAACAATTGACACTGCATCGATGCCGTCGGCTCGCGCGGCTTCTGCTTTGGCCATTTCATTGAAGTCGGTATAGGCGCGATCTGGCGCGATGCCGAGCTGGGCAGCGGATTGTTGAGCGACCTCAGGCTTGGAAGACAATGCCCCTGCCACCAGTTCAAATTCATCATCAATGCGGGCTGCAATGCGATGCACTGCACCAATAAAGGCGCCTTGGCCGCCGCCCACCATGCCAAGTTTCAATCTTTTGTGAATCGCCATACTCCTAGTCTATGCCCATCATTTTTTTGAGCGCGGAACGGTCAGTTTCGCCGCCCGCAAAGTCATCAAATGCTTGTTCGGTCAAGCGGATCATATGGTCGGCAATGAAAGGTGCGCCCTCGCGTGCGCCATCTTCAGGATGCTTCAAACAGCATTCCCATTCCAACACAGCCCAGCCTTCATAACCATGGGTGGCCAAACGCGAAAATATGCCGCTGAAATCCACATGGCCGTCGCCAAGCGAGCGGAAACGCCCTGCCCGGTTCAGCCATGGCTGGTAGCCGGAATAAACGCCTTGGCGGCCAGATGGGGTAAATTCGGCATCCTTCACATGAAAGGCAGTTATGCGCTCGTGATAGATGTCGATGAAGTCCAGATAGTCGAGCTGTTGCAGCAAAAAGTGTGACGGGTCGTAATTGATCGTGCAGCGCTTGTGGCCCTTCACCTTGTCCAAGAACATTTCAAAGGTAATGCCGTCGAACACATCTTCGCCGGGGTGTAACTCAAAGCCAATGTCGACACCTTGCTCCTCATATTCATCAAATATGGGGTGCCAGCGATTCGCCAATTCGGAGAATGCCTCATCGATCAATCCATCTGGGCGCTGCGGCCAAGGATAGATGTACGGGAATGCCAGCGAACCGGTAAAGGACACGGTGACATCTAGTCCCAAATTGCGAGAAGCCTTCGCGGCTTTCTTCACGCCATCAACGGCCCATTGTTGCCGCGCCTTGGGGTTGTTCTGCACCTCTTGTGGCACAAGACCATCAAATTGCACATCATAGGCAGGATGCACCGCAACCAGCTGCCCCAGCATATGGGTTGAAAGCTCGGTAATCTCGACGCCATTTTCCGCGCAAATACCGTTAATTTCATCGCAATAGGTTTGAGACGTCGCCGCTTTATCCAAATCAAAAACACGCTTGTCCCAAACGGGAATCTGCACGCCTTTATAGCCATAATTGGCCGCCCATTTGGTCATGCCTTCAAGGCTGTTGAAAGGCGCTTCGTCGCCTAGAAATTGAGCCAGAAAGATGCCCGGCCCCTTCATATTCTTTGTCATTATTATTCCCTTCAATCAGCCAAAAGCGATTTGGCATGTTCGGGGTTAAACGCAGCCGGTCGGGCGCAGCTTGTTGTCATGGCGACAAACTCGCCTGTTTCGCCGGATTTCAAGATTCCCAGCATCACATCGACAACATGCAATGCCAAGTCGATTGAGCAGCGGAATTGTCGGTTGTGGATGATCGCGTCTGCCATATCTGCAAGTCCGACGGTGCGGTAGTTTGCGCCATCCTCTTCGTTTGGCTTCGCAAATGCATGGTCCCACATGGGCACCTTGTTGATTTGACCGTCAGATTTGGCCAGTTCCACATCGCCGCCAAAGAAGTTCGGGTCCGGCACAAACAGGCTGCCTTCTGCCCCGTAAATTTCCATTTCTGCGTGGCGGTGGGCCCACACGTCCCACGAGTTGGACATGGTGACGGTGGCACCATTCTCAAATTCGAGCAGCGCATGGATATTGGTTGGGGTGTCTACCGGAATTTTCTCGCCATTGCGCGGCCCGTTGCCGATGGTGCGGGTATCCGACCCCTTGGTGGCCAACGCCGCAACGCGCTTCACCGGTCCAATCATATTCACCAAATTGGTGATGTAATATGGTGCGAGGTCCAAAACGGGGCCGCCACCCGGCTGGAAAAAGAAATCCGGATTGGGATGCCAATCCTCCATGCCGTGGCTCATCACATGGCAAGACCCGGCAATCACCTTGCCAATTTCACCTTCATCGATCAGATGCCGCGCCAATTGGTGGGCACCGCCCATAAACGTATCTGGCGCACTGCCAACATAGAGGTTGCGCACTTTAGCGATTGCCGCGAGTTCTTTGCCCTCGTCCACGCTCAGTACAAATGGTTTCTCGGAATAGGCGTGTTTGCCTGCCTCCAAAATGCTTTTGCTCACCTCAAAGTGCGCCGCAGGCACGGTTAAATTGACAATAATATCAATATCGTCCGCTACGAGAAGCTCATCAATTGATAGGTCACGCAAACCAAATTCTGCCGCACGCGCGGCGCTTGCCTCACGGTTCAAATCGGCACACGCCCGCACTTCAATGGAGTTGAACATGGGCGCGAGGCGCATATAGGCTGCAGAGATATTGCCGCATCCGATGATGCCGACACCAAGTTTATTGGCCATATTGCCCCCTAAAATTTCTGAATATTGTTGAATGAGTTTTGTGCAAAGGCAAATGCATCTGCCGGATTATCGTGCTCAACGCAAAAAATTTTGACGTTGGTTTTGCTGCGCACCGCATCCAAAATCTCCTGCCAGTTCAACACGCCCTCGCCAACATCACACCAGCCATCTTGGTCCAGATTTTCACCTTCAGGCGCCCGATCTTTCACATGGATGGCGGTCATACGGTCTTTATATTTTTCAATCCAGTCCAGCGGGTTGTGCCCGCCCACATGCACCCAAGCAATATCTGCCTCCCACTCTAAAGTGGGCGCGCTTTGCAAGATGATGTCCATCGGCAATTGCCCATCATCCAGCGCCTTGAACTCAAAATCGTGATTGTGCCAGCCAAAGGCGATGTGGTTGGAGGCCAGCTTATCGCCGATTGAGGCCAGCCGTTGGGCAAATGTTTCCCAACCGGCCACACTATTCGGGCGATCCGCTTCGTCCAGATACGGACAAAAGACAGATTTGATGCCAAGTTGTTTGATGATGGCGAGACTATTGTCGAAATCATCTTCCAGTTGGTCTAGGCCAAAATGCGCGGAATCCATGCGTAAGCTCGTGGTTTTTAACAGCTCAGCCAATTGATCCGGCTGGTCAAACATCCCGCCAAAACCCTCAACCTGAGCATAGCCATAATCCGCCAAAGCCGCAAAAACCTTACTCCAAGGTTGGAAGTTACGGGCGCTATATAATTGAAAACTCAAATCCATTTTATTCGTCCTACACGCGTTCTTCGGTTGTTTTATCAAAAATTGAGGCAAAGCGTGGGTCCATGCCCACAATAAGCCGATCACCTGCGGCCACTTTTTGCTGCCCGTCTGTGCGAATGCGGAAATCATGTCCTTCAATCTTGGTCCAGATCAACGTATCAGATCCCATCGGCTCCACAATGTCTGCCAAAGCTTCCACATGCACAGGCATGCTCAGCGCTGCTTCGCCCAGCACCACATGTTCTGGTCGATATCCCAGCCAATGTTTGCCTTTGGCCGTACCATCGGCGAAATCATAGTTTTTGAGGTCTATGGTCAGCTTACCGACATTGAATTTGCCATCCGCATCAATTTGCCCCTCAAAGAAATTCATGGCGGGCGAACCGATAAAATCGGCGACATATTTGTTGGCTGGGCGATTATAGATCTCGTCGGGGCTGGCCAATTGCTGCACTAAACCTCCGCGCATAATGGCAATGCGATCGGCCAACGTCATTGCCTCCACCTGATCATGGGTCACATAGATCATGGTGTTGCCGAGCTTTTGGTGAAGTCGTTTGATTTCCACTCGCAACTCTGCCCGTAGCTTGGCGTCCAAGTTTGAGAGCGGCTCATCAAATAGAAACACATCCACGTCACGGACCAAGGCACGGCCAATGGCGACCCGCTGACGTTGCCCGCCGGATAGCGCGCCGGGCTTGCGATCTAGCAAGGGCTCGATCTGTAAAATTTCAGCGGCGCGTGCCACACGCGCTTCAATCTCCTGCTTCGGCATACGGGCATTTTTCAATCCGAAGCTGAGATTACCCTTCACCGTCATTTGCGGATAAAGTGCATAGGATTGAAACACCATGCCGATGCCACGCTCGCTTGGTTCGGCCCATGTGACGTTTTTGCCATTGATGAATATCTGTCCGTCACTCACATCCAGCAAACCAGCGATGCAATTAAGCAACGTGGATTTGCCGCAGCCTGAAGCGCCAAGCAGCACCAGAAACTCCCCTTCTTCGATGGAGAGGTTCAACTGTTTCAGCACATTCACGCTGCCGAAATTAAGATCAAGATTTTGAATAGAAACACTGGTCATGATCAACCTTTCACCGCGCCAGCAGCGATGCCGCGCACGAATAGTTTGCCTGATGCGAAATAGATGATGAGCGGCACAATGCCCGTGAGCATGGTTGCAGCCATATTGACGTTATATTCCTTCACGCCCTGCACCGAATTGACGATGTTGTTGAGCTGCACTGTCATCGGGTAATTGTCTGGCTTGGTGTAGATCACGCCAAACAGGAAGTCGTTCCAAATCCCAGTGACCTGCAAAATCAGCGCCACCACAAAGATGGGCAAAGACATAGGCAGCATGATCCGGAAATAGATACCCCAGAAACCTGCCCCATCCACACGTGCCGCCTTAAACAGCTCTTCGGGGAGTGAAGTGAAATAATTGCGGAACAGCAAGGTGAGGATCGGCATACCGAAAATCACATGCACCATAACAAGGCCGCCCAATTTGCCGAACAGGTTCAATTCCCGCAAAATGATCACGATTGGATAGATGATCACCTGATAAGGCACAAAAGCACCAAAGATCAAAATGGTGAAAAACACCTCCGAGCCTTTGAACTTCCAATTGGCCAAAGCGTAGCCATTGATCGAAGCGATCAAGATCGACAGAGCGGCCGATGGGATAAGAATTTTGACTGAATTCCAAAAACCTTGGCTCAACCCATTGCAGTTTAGTCCAGTGCAAGCTTCAGCCCACGCCTTTACCCAAGGTTCAAACGTCACCTCAACTGGCGGCGCGAAGATGTTGCCTAGGCGGATTTCTGGCATGCCTTTCAGGCTGGTCACCACCATCACATAGAGGGGCAATGCATAATAGATCGCTACGATGAACAAAGTGCCGTAAATCATGATGTTGCGCGGCGACAGCATGGGACGCGGTTTCGGCCCGCGCGGCTCTACGCCTGATGCGCTTATGGTTTTTGCATTATTTGCCATTTTTGCGGCCCCCAAATTCTAAATATGCCCAGGGGATCAGCACCACCAGCACACTAAGCAGCATCATGGTGGAAGCGGCGAAGCCCTGCCCCAAATTCTGGCTTCTAAACATGGCGTCATAAACATATTTGGCTGGCACTTCAGAGGCGATGCCCGGCCCGCCATTGGTTTGCGCCACAACAAGATCATAAACTTTGATGATGCCAGCCGAGATCAATACGAGCGCAGTCACGAAGGTCGGGCGCATCATCGGGATGACGATGAAAAGATAGGTTTTCCATTTCGGAATGCCATCAATGCGTGCCGCTTTCCAGATTTCACCATCGATGCCCCGCAAGCCGGAAAGCATGATCACCATGATGAAACCTGTGCCCTGCCACAGCCCAGCGATCAAAACGCCGAAGATCACAATGTCTGGCGTATAAAGCGGATCGAACACGAAGCTTTCGAAACCGAGCGAGCGCACAATGTGCTGAATGCCAAATTCAGGGTTTAGTATCCACTGCCATACAAGGCCAGTCACAATGAAGCTCAAGGCAAACGGATAGAGAATGATGGTGCGAAATGCGTTTTCAAAGCGGATTTTTTGATCGAGCAAAGCTGCGAGCAAAAAGCCGATGGTAAGCGAGAACACAAGTGAGCCAATACCATAATAAGCCAAATTCTCAATTGAGATTAGCCAGCGGCGTGTGCTCCAAAGTCGTTCATATTGATCGAAGCCGACGAATTCGAGTTTCGGCAGCAATCTGGATTTTGTGAATGAATGAACAATCGTCCAGACTGTGCAGCCCACAAAAATCACCAACGCCGTGGCGATCATGGGCAGTGCCGCGATTTTCGCATTCAAATTGCGCAAAATGCGCACGGGTTGTTTTGCGCCCGCCATGTGAAATGCCTCTCAAGTCTTGCGAAAGGGTTCGCACGTTTCGTCGACGCGCGAACCTTGAGCGCAGAGCTGGCTCTTATGCTTAGGCGAAGAACCAGCTCCGGTCGCGGGAGCAATTAGTCAGCGTTTGAGATGATGTCGGCGTAGCGTTCCTGCGCCATTTCTGCCGTCATGCTGGTGTCACTCCAGAACTCGACCAGCAAATCTTCGATTTGTGACGAAGTATCCGCAGTCAACAGCTGGTCACCACTTGGCATAATGTTGCCTTTGGCCAAGATATCGAGGCCTTTGCGCATGCAGTCGTTTGCTGCTTGCAGGTCAACGTCGCCCCGCACAGGCAGAGAGCCTTTTTTCAGGTTGAACGCCACCTGCACTTCTTTGGAGAGCATCAGGCTTGCCAATTCTTTTTGTGCGGCGGTGATTTCGGGATCATCCGTTTTTGGGAAGTAGAACGCGTCACCACCAGTGGAGATAATTTCGTTCACGCCCAGACCTGGCAAACAGGTATAGTCTTCGCCTGCAGTTTGGCCAGCAACTTGGAACTCACCTTGGGCCCAGTCGCCCATGATTTGCCCACCAGCTTGTCCAGTGATCACCATGTTGGTGGCCAAGTTCCAGTCTTGAACATTCGAGCCAGACGACAATGAGCGTGCTTCAGCAAAAGCTTGGAACACTTCCAACATTTCTGGGCTCGCTGCTGCTGCCGCGTCTTTGTCCACATTGATTTTGCGCCAAAGATCAAGCCCGCCAATGGCCACATTGATCACGCCAAATGCGCCTGAGGTTTGCCACCCCTGCTGGCCCATAGCTAATGGCACTTTGTCTACAGCTTCCAATGCTGGCGCCGCTGCAACAAATTCGCTCCAGTCTGTTGGCACATCAACGCCCGCATCGGCATATGCCTGATGGCTCAACCATAGCCATTGCCAAGAGTGAATGTTCACCGGCACACAATAAACGCGCCCGTCAACGGTGCAGCTATCTAGCAGGGACACAGGATGTACCACATCGCGCCAGCCTTCAGCTTCAGCTACATCGGTCAAATCCAGCATCAATCCGGCTTCGACCAGCTCTTCCGCCTGACGACCGTGGTTCAACTGAGTTGCCGCCATTGGGTCCCCGCCCAAAATACGGCTGATGATGATTGGCCGCGCTGTGCCGCCAGAGCCAGCAATAGCGCCATCCACCCAATTATGGTCTGTTTTCTCGTTAAATGCTTTGGCAAATTCAGCCACAGCTGCTGCTTCGCCGCCAGATGTCCACCAGTGTGTGACTTCCAGATCAGCGGCCAGCGCTGCGCTGCCCAAGCTCATCGCGCCCATAGCTGAGGTTGCGATTAGAATTTTCTTCAATTGGTCCATTTGTTCCTCCCTAAAATCGACCGTTCGCACCCGCTTTTTCTGGCCTCCTACCAGCAAAGTTGGTGCAATCGATTACATTCAACTGCAATCGTTTTCTGTAATCGATTACAAACGATCAATCAAAGATTTGATTTTGTCAAGAATTTGTTTATGACTGGAAGAAGGTGAGGAAAAGGACCGCAACTTATGGACGGGAAAAGCCCCAAAATTCAAGATGTTGCAACCGTTGCTGGAGTATCCACAGCCACGGTAAGCCGCGCCCTTTCCAACCCGGATTTGGTTTCCGAGAAAACCCGCGAACTGGTTTTAGACGCCGTTAAGCGCACTGGATATCGCGTGAATCGCGCCGCGAAAAACTTGCGAAAGCGGCAGTCGGATGCAATCCTTGCCCTGCTCCCGGATTTGGGCAACCCGTTCTTTTCGCAAATTCTATCCGGAATTGAGAGTGTTTTCACCACCTCAGATTTGAGTTTGCTGGTGTCAGACACCAAGGGCATACGCGAAGACAATCTTTTGGACTACTTCATGGATATGCGCGCGGATGGCATGATCATTCTCGATGGTGCTATTCCGCGTGATGTCCTTACACAGATGCAAAATTCCGCATTTGGCAATCGCATTATCTTTGCTTGCGAATGGAAGCCTGAGTTTGAGTTTCCCTCCGTCCGTAGCGACAATTTTGGCGGCGCCGTTCAGGCGGTCGAGCATTTGCACAGTTTAGGCCATCGTAAAATCGGCCATATATCCGGCCCGCGCAATAATGTGCTGACAAAAGAGCGTTTGCGCGGCGTTGAAAGCGCGATGGAACAACTTGGCCTGTCCATCAACCGCGATTTCTTTATCGATGGCGGCGCATTCTCTCTTGATGCGGGCGCACAAGCCGCCCGCTCCTTTATGGAGATGACAGAACGCCCAACGGCAATTACCTGCGGCTCCGACCTGATTGCCATGGGCTTTATCTCCGAAACATCGCGTCGCGGCCTGAAAGTGCCGGATGATATTTCAGTGGTCGGCTTTGATGATATTGAAATTGCAGGCAGCTTCATTCCGTCGCTCACCACCATCCGGCAGAACCGCACGCAAATCGGTGTTTTGGCCGCCTCTTATCTTCTGGACCAACTCGCCAATCGCCTGCCGCCGCAAACAACACCTGTGCAGCAAGTAGATGTGAAACTCATCCCCCGGCAAAGCACTGCGCCGCTTTAGGCAAACAGGTTTCGTTCTTTGCCTACTATCTCTATCAAAAAGTCATTCACCGCTGCAATGCGCGCCAAGTTGCGCTGACTCTCATGCACGGCCAGCCAGTAGGATCGAGTGATCTTCAAATCGGGTAAAACAGGCTCTAGGCCGCTTTCTGGCAAAACAAGATAATCGTGCAAAATGGCAATGCCCGCGCCACCTTTTGCCGCTTCCACCTGCCCTGTCGCACTCGACACGGCAACGCTAGATCGCCACCCGCGGTAAAATTCCTGCACATAGTCCAGTGAAGGTGCATAGATGAGATCGTCTACAAAGCCGATCAATTTATGATCTGCCAGATCATTGCGTGATTGCGGACGACCTGCTTGGTCCAGATAGCTCTTAGCGGCATAGAGCCCCAGACTATAATCGACCAACTTGCGGACCACCAAGCGGCCCTTATCTGGCCGGCCCACCATTACCGCGATATCCGCTTCGCGCTGAGAAAGTGAGAAACTGCGCGGCACGGGCACCAGTTCAATTTTCAAATTGGGGTGTTTTGCCTCCAGCGCCCCAAGTCGCGCCGCTAAAAAGCCAATGCCGAAGCCATCTGGTGCACCGATCCGCACGGTGCCACTGACATCAGAATCTTGATGCGACACGCCTTCGAGCCCGTCCATAATGTTGCTTTCGGCCTGTTCCAATGCCGTCAACATTTTGCGCCCCGCTTCGGTCAACTCGCAGCCATTGGTGCGGCGCACCAGCAATTTGCTGCCGACATCAGCTTCCAATGCCGAAATCCGCCGACTTAATGTGGCCTGGTTGATGCCAAGCGTGCGGGACGCGGCCAAAAATTGACCATGGCGCCCCACCGCGAGGAACATTCGCGCGTCGTCCCAATTCATATCTTATTTCGCTTTTTGCAATTCAGTTACGCAATTATGCGCGTTTAGTTCCATTTTTGCAATGTATATGGTGATCCAAAGGCAAAGGAGCGATTATCATGACGTCTATTGGACATTTCATTTCTAATCAGCAAGTGGCGGGCACATCGGGTCAGGCAAAAGATGTGTTCAACCCATCAACCGGCGAAGTCAGCGCACAAGTCGCGCTGGCCAGCACGCAGGAAGTCGATCAAGCGGCTGCAGCAGCCAAAGCTGCATGGCCCGCATGGTCCAAAACACCTGCCCTGCGTCGAGTACGTATTCTAGACAAGTTCAAAACCATTCTATGGGATCGGTTGGATGAACTCGCTCGTGTTGTGTCGCTTGAACATGGCAAAACGTTTGACGACGCGCAGGGCGAAGTCACCCGCGGGCTTGAAGTGGTAGAATTTGCCACTGGCATGCCCCACCTTTTAAAAGGTGAGTTTTCTGAAAATGTTGGCACAGGCGTAGACAGCCATATGGTGCGCCAAGCATTGGGCGTGGTGGCAGGCATCACCCCGTTTAACTTCCCCGCCATGGTGCCAATGTGGATGTTCCCCGTCGCGCTGGCCACAGGCAATTGCTTCATCCTAAAGCCGAGTGAGCGCGATCCATCAGCACCTATGTTGATTGCTGAGTGGCTAAAAGAGGCAGGATTACCAGATGGCGTGTTCAACGTGGTCAATGGCGACAAAGTGGCCGTGGATGCCTTGCTTGAGCATCCCGATGTGAAAGCCATCAGCTTTGTTGGCTCCACCCCCATAGCGCAATATATCCACCAAAAAGGCACGGCCAATGGCAAGCGGGTACAAGCCCTTGGCGGCGCAAAGAACCATATGGTGATCATGCCAGATGCTGATTTGGACATGGCGGCCAATGCCTTGATGGGCGCAGCCTATGGTTCGGCAGGCGAACGGTGCATGGCCATCTCGGTGGCCGTACCTGTGACTGACGCGATTGCTGATGCGTTGGTGGAAAAACTAGTGCCAAAAATTGAAGCCTTGAAAGTTGGCCCTTCGCTTGAGCAAGGCATGGAAATGGGGCCACTCGTCACTGGCGAGCATTTGGCCAAAGTCACCTCTTATATCGATAAGGGCGTTGAAGAAGGCGCAAAGCTGGTTGTGGATGGGCGCACCTTCAAAAAGCCGCAAGGCCATGAAGATGGTTTCTTTATTGGCGGCTCGCTGTTTGACCATGCCGAACCGGACATGACCATTTCCAAAGAAGAGATTTTTGGTCCGGTGCTCACCATGATCCGCCGCAATTCCTATCAGGATGCTGTTGAGCTGATCCATGGTCATCAATATGCCAATGGCGTTTCAATCTTCACCCGCGATGGCGATGTGGCGCGCTCCTTTAGCGAAGAAATTGAAGTGGGGATGGTTGGCGTCAATGTGCCGATCCCTGTGCCAATGGCGTTTTACAGCTTTGGCGGCTGGAAGGCCTCCCTATTCGGCGACCACCACATGCATGGCATGGAAGGTGTGCGGTTCTATACCCGCATGAAAACCACCACCAGCCGCTGGCCGACGGGAATGCGCACTGATGCACAATTCTCCATGCCCACATTGGGCTAATAAACTTCAACAAAATACCCGGGTTCATCGCCCGGGTATTTTAATGCATCGGGTTTTCAAGTCATCCTACGACATTGCGAAAATGTTTGACCGGCAATGACCTATACAGCCGCAAAATGTTCAGCTTTGATATGTTTCAAATCGACATATTGCGGTTGATAATCCAGTCCGTGTACGGGGCTTGGGATTTCTCCGCCGGTCATCAATAACCGTTCACGCTTAATCTGTGGGTCTGGAATGGGCACAGCCTCTAGCAAGGCTTTTGTGTAGTCATGTGCTGGGTTCTCAAACACGGCCTCACGTGAGCCAATCTCAACGATCTGCCCCATATACATCACCGCAACGCGGTGGCTAACTTGCTCTACAACGGCCATATCGTGCGAGATGAAAATATAAGAAAGTCCCATTTCTTCCTGCAGTTCCTGCAGCAAATCCAAAACTTGAGCCTGTACTGTTACGTCCAATGCAGAAACGCTCTCATCAGCCACAATGATTTTCGGGTTCAATGCCAATGCGCGTGCAATGCAAATGCGCTGACGCTGGCCGCCAGAAAATTCATGCGGATAGCGATCCATCTGATCTGGCGACAAACCCACGCGCCTAAACAAATCGGCCACACGCTCCTTACGCTCAGCCGATGTGCCGATTTGGTGGATGACGAGGGGTTCACCCACCAAATCACCTACACTCATGCGTGGGTTAAGGGACGCGTAGGGGTCCTGAAAAATCATTTGAATTTGCCGCCGCGCGGCCATTGGGTCTTGCTTGAACAATGTGCGGGTGCTTTGCCCGTCCAGTTCAATTTCGCCCTGCCACTCCACCAGATTAAGCAGCGCCCTGCCCGTGGTGGATTTGCCGCAGCCACTTTCGCCTACCAGCGACAAAGTTTCGCCTGCCCGCAGATCAAACGAGACTTTTTCAACCGCGTGCACGCGCTTAACTGGTCGCCGCAACACGCCCCCAATTATGTCAAACCGCACAGTCAAATCTTTGACCTTCAATAAGGGATGATCTTTCGCCAATTGGCGCTCAGCTTCTGGTACAGCAAGTTCTTTGATTGTGCCCTGCATGGAACCGAGCTTAGGCAGGTCTGCCAGCAATTCTTGAGTATAGGGCTGCTTCGGCGCAGAGAAAATGGCGTTCACATCACCCTCTTCCACCATTTCGCCCCGATTGACCACAAGCACGCGGTCAGCCATTTCAGCCACCACGCCCATATCATGAGTGATCAAAATCAGGCCGGTGTTAAATTCGCGCTGCAACTCTTTCATTAAAGACAGCATTTGCGCTTGAATGGTCACATCCAGCGCGGTGGTGGGTTCGTCCGCGATCAGCACCTTTGGGCTGCACAAAAGCGACATGGCAATCATCACCCGCTGGCGCATCCCACCTGACAATTCATGCGGATATTGCTCCAACCGCTTTTTCGCTTCTGACATGCGCACAGCTTCGAGCATCTCCAGCGCCCGCGCGTCTGCCGCGCCTCCATCCATGCTTTTATGAAACCGCAGCACTTCCCGCAATTGATCGCCAATGGTCATCACGGGGTTCAGCGAAGTCATCGGCTCTTGAAAGATCATGGCAATATCATTGCCGCGCACATGTTCCAGCCGCTTTTCCGGCATCTGCAACAAATCTTCGCCATCCAAAACGGCTTTGCCCGCGGTCACCATGGCCGAGCTTTTGGGCAAAAGCCCCATAATCGCCAGTGATGTGATGGATTTGCCGGAGCCAGATTCACCTGCGATGCAAAGGGTTTCCCCCGCATCCACATGATAGGTGAATTGATTGACCACCTGTTTCAAACCGTCATCCGTTTTCACGGAAATGGAAACGCCTTGAACATCCAAAATAGGGTGCGATTTTTGTTGCATAATTTTTGCCCAAAATGTGGATGGCCCCTAAGGGGACCACCCTATTCAAATACAATGCGCGGGAAATAGAAGGAGACGACCCAATTGGGTTGGTCCACAATTTCAGAGATACGCAAATCACCACACACTGAACACAGCATGTAGGCATCCACCGGGTTCATATTGTGCTGTGCGCACAACAGATCGATCATGCCAGACAGGGCGTTGCGCGCACCCTCCATCAGATCAGAACCGATGCCTGTGGTGACCTCATAGCCCTTTTGATCCAAATGATTGGTCACTGGTCCGGGCGTGGTAAACCGCGGCATATTCAGATTGGCATTTTTCACCAGATCAAGGGTAACAATGGCATTCATGCGGCTTTCAATTGCCGTACCACACACTTCGCCATCCCCTTGGGCCGCATGGGTATCTCCCATGGAAAACAGTCCACCTGCCACTTCCACTGGGAGATAAAGTTCGGTCCCCGCCGCAAGGTCTCGAATATCTAGGTTACCGCCCATGCGCCTTGGCGGCACAACCGAATGTTCGCCCGGTTCTGCCGGTGCAAGCCCAATGGTGCCCGCAAATGGTTTTAGCGGAACACGTCCACCCGGCCCATAGGCCGAAGTGCCTAATTTATCTTTATCATAATGCCATAGCTGCAAGGAAGGTTCTTCAAACTGATCTGCCAAAAGGCCAAAGCCTGGAATATTGGCCGTCCAGCCGAAACCTGAAGGCCCAAAGCCCTCAATTTTCACCTTAATCGCATCGCCCGGCTCTGCCCCATCAATAAAGATTGGGCCGGAAACCGGATTAATTTTCGCAAAGTCCAGCTTGGCAATATCTGCTGTTGTGCTTTCTGGCGTAATTTGCCCGCCAGATGAATCAATACACTCAAATTCAAGCGTTGTGCCCGGCGCAACCGTTTGAACTGGGACAATAGAATTGTCCCAGCCAAAGTGATGGTGATGCCGGTGGATGGTATAATCCGGCGCGTTACACATAGAGTTTTTCCTTAGTTGCCTTCAGAAATATAGACATGGTCATAGTGAACCGGAATGTGCACGGGATCCACAAAGATACCTTCAGG
The DNA here is from genome assembly GCF_049801075.1 of Maritalea sp. S77. Classification (NCBI taxonomy): domain Bacteria; kingdom Pseudomonadati; phylum Pseudomonadota; class Alphaproteobacteria; order Hyphomicrobiales; family Devosiaceae; genus Maritalea; species Maritalea sp. S77. The sequence goes on from NZ_JBNAGG010000001.1 coordinate 549,477, forward strand.
CCCGGCCAACCGCTTCGACCGAATGGTGAAACGCTGTTCGTTGAACACAGGCACCCAAGGGGCTTCATCTTGGATTTCAGTGAAGATTTTCTTCCATTCTTCAATCCGCGCTTCTGCTTGTGATGGGTCAGCCATTGCATCAGCTGCAATCGCACGCTTGTCCAACTCAGGGTTACAATACCAAGCCCAGTTCCAGCCGCCCGGCACCGCACCGCCACAACCCAAAATCGGACCATAGAAGTTTGATGGATCGGGGAAGTCGGCAATCCAGGCCATACCACCAGACCAGATCATCGGCGCTTGGTCTTTCTCACCACCAGCAGCGATCACGTTCGCTTGGGCCAATGATTTGATTTCAGCTTTAATGCCAATATTGGACAAATCCTGCTGAATGGCTTGCGCTATACGCGGCTGTGGATCGGTGTTGGCTACATAAAGCTCAGTGGTGAACCCATCTGCAAACCCAGCTTCAGCCAACAAGGCCTTGGCCGCATCTGGATCAAACTTGACGCCTTCATAGCTTTCATCATAGCCCGGCATCAATGGCGGCAATGGCTGGTTGGCAGGCACCGCGCGACCATTGATAATGCGCACAATACGGTCCTTATTGATCGCCATATTCACGGCCTGACGCACTTTCAAATTATCGAAAGGTGCCATTTGCGTGTTCATGGTGATGTAGCCTGTGTGCAACTGGCTACCTTCAACGATAGAGCCGTCATATTCAGGATTGCCTGTCACTTCTAGGAACTTCGCAGGCGGCACACCGTCGCCAGCAATGTCGATCTCGCCACGTTCCAAGCGCAACAGGGCCACAATCGGCTCCTGCCCCACTTCAAAAGTGATTTGATCAAGCTTTGGCAAGCCTTCTACGTGATAATCGTCAAAGCGCGAGAAGATCACATGCTGCCCCAAGGTCCAGTCTGTCATCTCATAGGCACCAGTGCCCACAGGGTGCTTACCGAAATCCTGACCATGTTCTTCAACAACTTCTTTTGGCACAACATGTGCAAAGTTAAGCGCCATCACATGCAAGAAGGTCGCATCGGGACGAGACAGGGTGATTTCAACCGTTTGGTCATCCACAGCATTCACACCAGACAGGCCTTCAGCGTCGCCCGCTGACGCCGCATCGAAGCCGTCAATCGCTGCAAAGAATCCAGCGCCGGGGCTTTGCGTTTTAGGATTTACCACACGATCCAATGTGTATTTCACATCAGCAGCCACCAATTCGCGACCATTGTGGAACTTCACACCCGGCTTCAGCTTGAAGGTATAGACAAGACCATCATCAGAAATGGTGTAGCTTTCAGCCAAGTCGGGCACCAACTCGGTTGTGCCGGGCTTATAATCCATCAAGCCATCAAAAAGGCTTTTGATCATCGACCAGTTTTGCCAGTCATAACCGATGGCCGGGTCCAAAGTGGACACGTCATCTTTATAGGTGACAGTGATGTTGCCGCCCATATTGTCGGCCAGGGCTGTGCCTGCGCCAAGGGTCATCGCCGTTGCAGCGACACCTGCCAATAGTTTGTTTCTCAAGTTCATTTTAGGTTCCTCCCTCCTCTTGGAAGCTTTTGTTATTTCAGTTTAATTCTCTATTTCAGTTTGATTCTTGGGTCGACAAAGGGTGCAATCAGGTCAGCGACCAGATTGCCCAACACAATCGCGCAGGCTGAAACCAGCGTGACGCCCATGATGATTGGGATATCGACCCGTTGAATGGCTTGCCATGCCAGTTGCCCAATGCCCGGCCAGCCAAAGACAGATTCCACCACCACAATGCCGCTCATGAAGAAGCCGATATCAATGCCGATCATAGCGATGATGGGCAAAAAGGCGTTGGGCAACGCGTGGCGGAAAATCACGCGCATACGCGGCATGCCTTTGGCACGCGCCGTGCGGATGTAATCTTGCGTCATCACATCAATCAGCGATGAGCGCATCATGCGGGAATACCAGCCCGTCCCCAGCACCCCTAGGGTGAGCGCGGGCAGCACGATGTGAGCAAAGGTGCCATAGCCGCCAATGGGGAACCATTCCAACTGGACCGCGAATACATAGAGCAGCAGGATACCGACCACAAATTGTGGGGCGGACACACCGACAAAGGAAAAGATCATCAAGCCCTTATCCAGCGGCGTGTCGCGCTTAATGGCGGCGACCACGCCGATCAAAACGCCCATCACCAGTTCGGTGCAGATGGCGGCCACCATCAACAGCAAGCTGGCGGGCAGACGTGCGGCGATCAATTCACCCACTTCCGATTTTTGCAAATAAGAACGTCCAAAGTCGCCCTGCAGCAAATTGACGAGATAGCGCCAATATTGCTCATAGAACGGCAAATTAAGCCCCAACTGTTCACGAATATTCTCGACAGTCTGCGCTGTTGCGCTGCGCCCCGCAATCTGCCGCGCCGGATCGGCTGGCACCAGATAGAGCAGAATGAAAGTGATGAAACTGACACCCAATAGGATCAGAAAAGCTTCGATCAGGCGACGGATAACATAAGCGTACATCTTAGTTTTTCCCCTTTAATGTGGGGTCTAGAATGTCGCGCAAGGCGTCACCGACCAGATTGAACCCGAGCGCCAACATGACAATGGCAATGCCCGGCACAAACACCAGCCATGGGGCTGAAGTGAAATAGGTTTGATTTTCAAAGATGATATTGCCCCAACTCGGAATGGGGGGCTGCACGCCAACGCCGAGATAACTCAGCGTCGCTTCCAACAACACGGTGGTGGCAATGCCCAAAGTGGACCACACCAACAATGTTGGCACCATATGCGGCAAAATATGATGGAAGAGAATACGGCCAGAACTTGCGCCAAGGCTGCGTTCAGCGGTGATAAAATCACGCTCCGACAACGACACCGCTTGGGTGTAGATCACCCGCGCCACCTGCACCCAGTTCACCATGGCAATCACCAGCGCCACGATCCACAGGCTGGGTTTGAAAATTGCGGCCAATACAATGGCCAGCAGCAAAGCGGGAAACGCCATCATCAAATCAGTAAAACGCATCAGAATGGCACCAACCCAGCCACCGAAAAAACCTGCCGTAATACCAACCAAAGCACCAATCGTCACCGCCGCACCATTCGCGACAATGCCGATGATCAAAGAAGTCTGAGCGCCATATACCAAGCGAGAAAACAGGTCGCGACCCAGCAAATCTGTGCCCAGCCAAAACTTGCTGCTCGGGGGCAACGGCGCCCCTTCTAGGGTGAGACCATCAAACATTTGCGCGTCTGGCTCATAGGGGGTGAGCCATGGCGCAAACACCGCGAAAATCACAGTAATAAGCACAATGAGAAGGCCAAAAACCGCGAGGGGTCTGGCTAAAATCTGGCGCAGGACCGACATAAATTACCTTGAACCTGTCTGTTTTCTTTTGTTTTTGGGCGGCGAGTGATGGCCATTTCCGGGGTCAAAAAAACCCGCTTCACACAAAGCCTCGACACTTTGCCGCCGCTTCATCGCTTCATCGCGGATCAGTTTATAGGCGGCATCTTCATCCACCCCATATTGCTGCATGATGGAAATCACCGTGCGCACCACCATGGGTCGCAACCGTGCTTTGCTCTTCATTTCCGCAATTTCGGCAGCCATTTGTTGTTGCTGATTGAAGTTGGCCACAGCAAACACCAGCGTGGAGAATACGCCGCCAGAACCAATCGGCTTGAGCAGATGCGCAGAAACGCCTTGGCGTAATGCCCATTCAAGCCGCCCTGGCGCTTCTGATCCCATCAAGGCGATCATCGGCACGGGCGCATGCCCCTCTGGCCAAGGGAACACACCGTCATAAGCGTTGTCCCCATCGAAAAACACAATGTCCGCGCTTTCGACGCCTTCAAGTGAAGGCCACACCAACTCAGCCTCAATGCCCAATCGGGCGAGCTGACGCACCAGCCGATCCATATTTTCGCTGTGGCGATGCACAATCACCGCGCGCCAGCCTCTAAAATTGGGGGTGTTGAAATTGCTCATTTCACCACCCTCAAATGCGGGGTCGTTTTTTGGCTATCAGCAATCTTGCGCGCGAAATCCTTCGCTTCGAAATGTACGAAATATGGGTCAGCTTCCACTAGCTCATCTGCCGCCGCGACAATCTCAAACCCAAGGCCATCAAACTTGCCAACGCCCGGGCGCAAGGCGGCATGGTTGGTCCATTGATCAATCTTCAATGGCCCAAGCGCCGTATCAAATTTGCGGGCATGAAGGTTTGAGCGCACTTCATTGATGCGGTCGCTGTCCGTATCTTTAATCGCGGATGCGAGCATTTTGATCGCCGTGTAGTTCGACACCATATAGGTGGAGCCGCGCCGCGCTTCACCATAGCGCTTATGCACCGCATCCAGCATGATTTGGTTTTCAGCGTTGGGCTGTGTTTCGAAATAAACTGCCGTGGTGAAATGTCCAATCAGCTGCTCCACGCCGATGGAGTCGATCTCTGCTTCGGTGATGTTGCAGCTGACGATTGGGCAGTTTTCCGGCAGAAAATACGGATCACGCTCGCCCAGTTTTTTGTAGGCATCGAAGAACGCGTAGCTGGAATTGCCGATCAGATTATTGATCACAAAGTCCGGGCGCTTTTGCTCAATCTCGTCAATCAGCCGCCCAATATCTTCCGACCCGATGGGGATATAGCGCTCCCCATGCACTTGCCCCTTGCAGGCGGTCAGCAGCTCGCGGGCCACCCTGCCCGTTTCCCAACCCCAAATATAATTGGACCCCGCAATATAGGCATTCGCCCCAAAGCGTGGCACCACATATTCAAACAGCGGCACCATGTGCAGGCTCGGTGTGGAGCCGATATAGATGACGTTCTCGCAGCTCTCAAACCCTTCATAGGGGCAGCAATACCACAGCAGCGCGTCATGCTTTTCCACCACTGGGATCACTTCTTTGCGCGAAGATGAGGTGACCGTGCCGATAATGTTGCGGCAATTATGTTCGGTCAGCAATTCATCTGCATAGCGACGAAACAGTGACAGGCTATCGCCCGGATCTCGCACATGGGGAACGAACTCAAAGTCAAAATTGGGGTCAGCATTCACCTCTTCAAGCGCCATTATGGCGCCGTCCAAAGCGTCAATGCCAATGTTCTTATCAGTGCCGGTGACCGAGAACAAAAGCCCAATTGGAATTTGCTTTGACATTGTTCCTCCCCAAACAAAAAACCCCACCGCTGAACGCAATCCAAGGTACGATCAGGGGTGGGGCTTCATTGCCAAAATATGCTGTTTAAAAACGGTAGAGCGAGTTCCAGAAAGAGTCAACCGAAAATTGTATTCAAATATTTTCAAAAATATATTTCAATAAATTCAATACCTTAAATGGAAAACTTCGTTCATAGAATCATATCGATTGTATGATGTTGGCGGTTTTCGTACTCACAAAAATTAAGCGTACAAAAAGAGTTCTCGGACGCAAAATTGTGAGATTATTTTGGCGACGCGCTGTGCCCCCTCGCACGCACAACATTTAGAATAAATGATACGCGGGCGCGAGCATTTTACCGTGCGGCTTCCAGTGCGGCGCGCATATCTTTTATGCCTTCGCCGATTTTATCGCCATAACGCAGCAAGCTGCCGCCCAAAAGATAGACCACATCGTCGCCATACATGTTGAGCATATCACCCGCACGATCTTTAGACATGCCGCCACCCGGACTTGGGAAAATCGGTTGGCCAATACCATCCGCCGCGCGACATGCATTCGCAATGGAAGTGCATTCCGCGACCGAGAATCCAAAGCGACCGCCTACATTTGGGAACACCGAAATGTCAGATCCGGCGAGGCGCTGCAACAGGCCGAACATGATGGCATGGGTGAAGCCTGTGTCATTTGACAACACATATGGTCCCAAGAAACTTGGGTGGGTCATGATCGGCAAATCAAATGCTGCATCTCGGGCGAAGTGATTGACGATGTCAAAGCCCAAAAGCCCCGGCATCAGCAAAATGCCGCCTACGCCCGCTTGCTTAGCGAACTGCGCATCTTCGATCAGGTGAGCAAAATGTCCGCCAATATTTGGCAAATAGAGACAGCTTTGGCCGGTTTCTTTGTTCGCGCGTTCCACGGCTTTGGAAATCTTTTCCACCCGTTCTTTGAACGGTGCGGCAGGCTGGTTCACAAGCCCATGATCTTCTTTCACGATGTTGGCCCCGGCTACCGCACACAGATAGGCAATTTCCGCTAGTTCGTCTGCGCTAGAGCCTTGCGGTTTCAATACAGGCGAGATCAACCCGCCCTTTGGCGTGGCAGAACGTTCACGCACGCCCTTGATGCCGAAGCGTGCGCCGGGGAACTGCTTGGAAAGGCTCGTGCCCAAATCAATGTTGGTGACTTGCAATCCCTTTTGGATTGAGGAGTTACCAAACACCACATTGAACAATTGGGTCAGCTCTGTGCCAACGCTTTCCGGGCTGTAAGACAGCACGGCTTCAAACTGCCCGTCGCTGGCTAGGCCACAGCTTTCCACCTTGCCCAAAATCTCATCTTCGATGAAACCTTGCGGCACCACGTCGCGCGGAATCTCAACAGTTTGTTCCAAAGCGATATTGTGCGCCCGTTCCAGGGCTTCATCATTGCTTTGGGCATCAATTTGGTAGGTGACGCGCATCCGATCCATGGCTTAAAGCGCCTCCGCTTTCGCGCTTGAGTGCACCGCATCAACACGCACTGCATCCAAATCGTCCGCATCAATATTGGTTTCGATGTTCATCAGTCCTTCAATGCCACGCACCAAGGCCAATGCATCCAAGCCATAATAGCGCATCAAATAGGGGCGCGATCCGCCATGGGCATAGGTGTCTTGCAGGCCAAGGCGCACCAGCTTTTTCTCAATGCCTGCTTCAGCAATGGTTTCGGCCACTAGCGACCCGATGCCACCATTGATCACATGGTTTTCCAAGGTGATCACGCCATGTTTGACCGATTGCAAATGGTCAAGCAAACGCTTGGAATCGAACGGCTTCAATGTGTTCAGATGCAAATGACGAATGGAAACACCCGCCCCGGCCAGCGCGGCTTTGGCGCGCAGGGCTTCTTCTGTGGTGATGCCTGCGGTCACCACCAGCACATCATCACCGGTGGAAAGTTCGCGCATTTCGCCAACCTTGATTGGCGTATCGAACAAGCGCGGCACCGAGCCGCGCAACACACGACAATAAACCGGACCATCGATTGAGTCTGCCGCTTCGCAAAGGCTTTCCACCTCTGTCGCATCGCCTGTTTCCAAAATCGACATGTTGGGCATGGCGCGCATAATGGCAATATCTTCAATTGCTTGGTGGGTCATGCCGCCGGGTGTGGTGACGCCGGGCAAGAAGCCCATAATCCGCACTTTGCGGCGCGGATAAGCGATAGAAGCCATCAATTGGTCATAAGGCCGACGATAGGTGAACACCCCAAAGGTGTGAATGAACGGGCGATAGCCTGCAAGGCCCAAACCGCCAGCAAAGCTCATCATATTTTGCTCTGCCATGCCCATGGACATAAATTGCTCAGGGTGCCGATCGCGGAAGCCATCAATTTCGCAAGACGATGTCAAATCTGCAGACATGCAGACCACATCTTTATTGGCCAGTGCGTATTTTTCGAAAGCGCTCGCATAAGGGCGCGTTACCATTTCAACCATCTCAGTTTACTCCCTTAATGCGTGTCAAATTGAACGGGTTCGATGCCCAGTTCTTTGGCGATAGATTGGTTCATCTCATCGCGTTCTTCTTCAGACTTGAAGCGCACATAGTGCAAACGCGGGAAGCGCCGCTGCAAGAATTCCATGCCTTTGGTAGGCGAGGAATGGGCAAGAATAATCAATGGCTGACCTTCATGGGGCTCAGCTTTGGCTTCGCGCATGGCGTTCAAATCATGGGCGTCAATTTCCACCACGGTGGCGCCAAAGGCGCGCATTTTGGTGGCGATGTCGCGCACTTCCATCACAGAAGACATGGCGCCGTCACATTGCTGATCGTTCACATCCATAATGGCCCACACATTATCAATGCCGTGGTGTGCACAGGCTTGAATGGCTTCCCATGTCTGGCCTTCTTGCACTTCACCGTCTGACATGAACACGCAAACTTCGCCGCTGTCGCCGCGCAATCGGCGGCCATAGGCAAGGCCCGCGCCAGTAGAAAGACCAATGCCCAATGTACCATTGTGCACTTCCATGCCAGGGGAATGTTCGGCGCCGATCATTTCAACTGACGAGCCATCCTTATTGAACATTTCCAGCCCTTCTTCGGCCATGCGCCCCACCTCGATCAATGTGGCATAGGCCACCAAAGCATAGTGCGCTGGCGCGATGAACAGGCGATCATATTGCGGCTCAAACGGGCCGTTATAGCCCGCGCCGGTCACATAGTCATCATTACCGGGGGCTGGCACGCCGCCAAATGGAGGCGGGATCATGGGCATGGTGGGTTCGCCCAAATTCAGGGCTTCATTATATAGCCACGCCAACTGCTCAGCAGCGGAACAAGCTTGGCTCAAATAGCCACCATTGTTGCGCATGGAATGTTCAAAAACGCGGCGGCGAATGCCCAACGCGACTTCTTCAGTGGTTTTTTTATTCTTCACCAGATTCCCCAATCAAAGTTGGCGTGAATACATCAATTATTACTAATGTCAGTATCATATAACATTTGATAAATAAAGATCGAAGCGCTGCAAAATAGCTAAAAAATCACGCCCTTGCGCAAGATAAAGCACCCGAACGGACGCATCTCGCCCAGGCGTACAACGGCAAAGCAATTTTTGGCTTGCTGATAGAAGGTTTGGCGTTCGAGTGAACCCAATTTGGCGCCCTCTGGTTTGGCTTTCTCCAACAGCGTAAACACTTGGCTGTGCACCTCGCCCATCTCGGTTGGCGCGCCGTCAATTTCCATGCGCCACGCGGCAAAATCGTAAAATTCATCCAAGGGAAAGTGCGAAATCATCGCCTCAATCAGCGTTGGTGCGTCCATCGCAGGCAGGTCAACCAGTTCGCCAGAAACGGTTTCAAGTGCGGTTGAATGCGCCGGGAAGTTAGCGTCAACAATGGCGATCTCATCGCCATGTCCCATTTGCATCATCAGATAAACAAGGTGGGCGGACAGTTTTGCATCTATGCCTTTGAGCATATTGGTCTCCAAAGAAAAATGGGGCGACCTACGGGTGCTGCCCGACAGATCGCCCCAGTCAAAGGGTTGCGTCTTTTTAAGGTTAGATCCTTAAATTATGGCAGTGGCATCCATTCAGGCACAGCCACTGGCGCATGGGCGAACTGTGGCAATTTCGCGCTCAGCTCTTCCATATTTTTGATGTCTTTTTCCAACAGATCTTTTTGCGTGATCAAGGTTGGTGGCACCACAACGCTTGCGCCTGGATTTTCACCAGCCAACATCATCGCCAATGCACGTACAGAAACTTCACCCACCACAGCTGGGTTGGTTGCTGCAGTTGCTTTCCACGCGCTGTTTGGCTCGCGCATTGCTGCGATGTCAGATGTTGAAACGTCAGCAGAATAGATGCTCACCTGCTCTGACATGCCTGCTTCGTCAACAGCGATCTTCACGCCTTTGGCGAATTCGTCATATGGCGCAAACATCACGGTGATATCTGGGTTTGCAGACAAAACTGAACGGGCTTGGTTGGCGTTTGAGTTGGCGATTGGGTTGTCCAATGTGCCGAACTGGGCTTTTTCGTCGATGCCAGGATAGCGCTCTTTAAACTCTACCCATGTTTCGTTGCGGCGATCGAGCGGTGCAATGCCTGGCACATAAACATAACCAGCTTTCCAGCTTTCGCCATTGTCAGCAATCGCTTGCTCCAAAGCCAAGCGGGCCAAGTCGCGGTCAGATTGCTCGATTTGCGGCACGGCCGGGTTTTCAACGTTTACGTCGAAAGCCACCACTTTGATGCCTGCATCCACAGCGCGCTGCACTGCTTCTTGCATAGATTCAGTCAAACCATGCTGTACGATGATGCCGTCAACGCCCAATGCGATCGCTTGGTCCACCATGTCGGCCTGCAAGGCTGCATCTTGGCGGCTGTCGAGCACGCGCAAATCTACGCCCAATGCTTCTGACTGGCGCTCAACGCCTGACAAATAAGCTTGGAAAAAGTCACCTGTAGACAAATAACGCACCAACGCGATTTTCACATCGCCAGCATTATCAAATGGCGCAGGCATGTCGGCCGCATGGGCCAAGCCTACGAAGCTAGATGCAGCAAGGGAAGCCCCTGCGAGCAGTTTAGCAAACATGCGTCTTGTTAAGTTCATTTGGTTCCTCCGATTTAATCGACCGCTTTGTTAAGGCTCTAGGGTGGTCGGACCTAGCGTCTATTTGAAAGTGCAAATGTGAACATGAGCGCGACAACCAGCACGCCGCCTTTCACAAAATCTTGGGTGTAATAAGGGGCATTCATCATGGTGAGGCCTTGCAGCAAAATGCCGACAAAAAGCGCACCCACCGCGGTGCCGAACGCGTTTGGTTTCGCTGCGCCCAAAACGGCAAAACCGATCAGCGCTGCCGCCACAGAATCGAGCAGCAAATTGTTGCCTGAGGCGATGTCGCCGCGGCCCAAGCGTGCCGCCAGCAAGATGCCGCCAACAGAAGCCAAAACACCAGAAATCATATAGGCGATGATTTTGTATTTCTTCACTGGCACGCCTGCGAGGCTTGCCGCGCGCTGGTTCGACCCGATCGCATACATCACGCGGCCATAGCGGGTATATTCAAGAAACAGCCAAATGCCGATGGCGATCACCACCAAAAAGACCACGGAAACCGGGATCAGATTGTCGATGAAAAAATCAAACCGGTGACGGCCAAGGGCCAAAAACTCAGGCGAGAAGCTGCCAGCCGCCGTTGAACCATCGGGCAAGCTCATGCCTGTCGCGATGGAACGGCCTTCGGTTGGGATGCGCTGCAAACCGATCAGCAAGAACATCATGCCCAAAGTAGCCAACAAGTCTGGCACCCGCATTTGCACAATCAAAAATCCATTGATCAAGCCCACCAGTGCGCCCATCAGCAAACAGGCAACTACAGCCACCAGCGCGCTTTGTTCCATCACCACCATCACATAGGCGGAAAGCATGAGGGCCGACGTGGCCACCGCGCCGATGGAAAGGTCAAACCCGTCCACAACCAATGTTGCAGTAACGCCGAGGGCCAAAATGCCCGTAATCGCTACAGATTGGAAAATGAACACCGCGCTATAAGGGCTGGCAAAACCTTCTGCCGCCACGCTGAAATAGACCACAAGGCCAACCAGCAGGGCCACAAAGCCATAGCGGATGGCATAATCTGTCAGTGACATGGATTTTTTGTTCACACGGGTTTCGCTCATCGAGCAGCCCCTTCTTTTTGTTCTTGTAGATCTTGTGGTGCCGCCGCGCCTGAAACTTGCTCCAAGATCAGGTCCACATCGACATTTTCGTTTTTGTGCTCGCCGGCAATGGTGAATTCAGCCATCACCAAAATGCGGTCGGCAATCTCTAAGGCTTCATCCAGCTCAGCCACCAAAACGATGGTCGCCCGATCCTTCGCGGTTTCGCGCAGTTTCGCGCCAATGTCGCGCCGGGCGGCAATGTCCACGCCTTGGAACGGCTCGTCCAAAATCAACACATCGCTGGGGTGCGAGAGCCAGCGGCCCACCATTACCTTTTGCTGATTGCCGCCAGAAAGTGTACCGATATCGTCATTGGCGCTCTGGCACACAATGCCCAACTTGCTGATGGCATCGTTGGTAATGCGATACTCAGAACGGCGGCGCACAAAGCCAAGCGTCGACAAGCTAGAAAGAAAAGGCAGCGTAATGTTGCGGTTAATGTCAAAATCTTGCACCACACCATTGGTGCCGCGATCTTTCGCGCATAAAAACACGCCTTGATTGATGGCATCGCGCGCCGATTGCGGGGTGTAGCTTTTGCCTTTCAACGTCACCGTGCCACCTGCTGGGGCCAATTGGCCAAACAGCACTTCCGTGAGTTGGGTTTTGCCCACGCCGACCAATCCGGTGATTGCAATCACCTCATTGCGGTGCGCTGTTAAATTGATCGGCTTGCTCTCAGGCTTAAGCTGCAGATTTTCCAGCTCCAGCACTTTTTCACCCGGCGCCTGCACCGCGATGTTTACATCGGTCATGGTGTGGCCAAGCATATCATTTACCGCGCCCTCATAATCGAGAGGCTCGGTTTCATATTGGCCCACAATGGTGCCATCGCGCATGGAAACGATACGGTCGGCCACGCGGCGAATGTCCGACATGCGGTGAGAAATATAAAGAATGGCTACGCCGCCTTCGCGCAATTTATCGACAAGCGCGAAAAGCCGTTCGGCTTCTGATGCGGAGAGCGAGCTGGTCGGCTCGTCCAAAATCATCAATTTCGGCTCGTGCGCCATGGCGCGGGCAATAGCCACCAATTGCCGATCCGCCAGGGTGAGATCACTCACCATCATGTTCATATCGAAATTGAGGCCCAACTTTGCGGCAATTTCTTCCGCCGAACGGCGGATTTTGCGGGGGTTGAGCACGGGCGCGCTTTTCGGGTTGGCCAGCCAATCCAACATCAGGTTGGACGCCACATCCAAATCCGGCACCACGCCATCATTGATATTTTGGTGGACGGTCACAATGCCCGCTTGCAGCGCTTCAGAAGGTGTGGTTGGTGCGAAGGGCTTTCCGTTCAATTCAACTTGGCCCGCATCGGCGGCATAAAGCCCGCAGATGATTTTGACCAAGGTGGATTTGCCCGCCCCATTGGCGCCCATCAGCACTGTTACTTTGCCCGCAGGGATATCTAAATCCACGCCGCGCAGCACACGATTGGCCGCAAAACGCTTTTCGAGCCCGCGAATTTTGATGGGTATTCCAGCCATAAACTCCTCCGATAGCGGCACGATAAATGCATTTCGCATCAAATGTCAAACGTTATTGACATTTGACATTTAAATTGCAAATCATGGGGCAATATGTGTTTGGCGTTTTGCGCTTGCCATGTCACCCTAACCCCTGAATTTGTTAGTGTGACCAGCGCATTGGGAGGATATTGTGAGCAATCCATATGAACCATTAAATGTAGACACAATTGGCGAAAAACTTGGCCATTTGGAGATCTTGAAAGAAAAAGTTGGGCCTAATGCGGCAAGCTGGTCGGCACAAGAAGTTGGCGATGGCAACCTCAATCTGGTCTTTATTGTCACCGGCCCAAATGGCCAAGCGATTGTGAAGCAGGCCCTGCCCTATGTGCGGTTGGTGGGCGACAGCTGGCCCTTGCCCCTAAAGCGGGCTTTCTTTGAGTATCACGCGCTGATCCGGCAAGCTAAATATGCCCCCGAAGATGTGCCTGAGGTTTATCATTTTGACGAATCGCAAGCGCTGATCGTGATGCAGTTCATGACCCCGCATGTGATATTGCGCAACAGCTTGCGCGACGGGATCAAGCACGACAATCTGGCCGAAGTGATGGGCAAATTTTGTGCCCGCACCCTGTTCCGAGCTTCTGATCTGTCCATGGACACCAAAGAGCGCAAAAAAGATCTGGCGCTTTTCGCAGACAATATTGAACTGTGTGACATCACCGAAAATCTTGTGTTCACCGATCCATATTTCGATGCAGAGATGAACCGCCACACCAGCCCGCAATTGGATGGGATTGTGGCGAGCTTGCGCGCTGACATCGACATGAAAGTTGCGGCCCAGCATTTCAAAGCCAAATTCTGCAACAATGCTGAAACGCTGCTGCATGGCGATTTGCACACAGGCTCTATTATGGTCACCGAAAGTGACACAGTGGTGATCGACCCTGAATTTGCCACATACGGCCCCATCGGTTTCGACATTGGCATGTTGCTGGGCAATTTCTATATGGCGTTCTTCGCGCAGGATGGTCATGAAGCGTCTAAAGGCGCGCGTGATGATTATGCGCAATGGATTTTGGATGTTACGTGCGACATCTGGCACCATTTTGAAGAAGAGTTCAGCCATTTGTGGCGCACGGAGCGCACCGGCATTCTTTACGACAAACGACTTTATGAAGATCAGGGCCACAATCTTGCATCTGAACAGGCGCTCACTGATCGCTTGAATCAAATCTGGTCAGATGCGCTAGGCTTTGGCGGTATTGAGATGCACCGCCGCATTTTGGGCCTTGCCCACATTATGGAGCTCGACAGCATTGAGGACGCGGATTTGCGCGCCGCTTGCGAGGCACGGGCTTTGCAGTTTGGCCGTCAAATCGTGATTTCACGTGACGCTTATAAATCCCCACATCAAATCGCCGAGCTTGCGCGCGCGGTCAGAAAGGACAATTTCCTATGAAAATAGATGGCACTCATTATCGCTCCATTTGGTTGGGGGATGATCAACAGACCGTCAAAATCATCGAGCAGCGCTTATTGCCGCACGAGTTGAAAGTGGTGGAGCTGAAATCACGTGAAGATGCGGCTGTGGCCATTAAAGATATGTGGGTGCGTGGTGCACCCTTGATTGGCGCAACTGCGGCATACGGCATGGCTTTGGCTATGGCCAATGATCCATCAGATCAAAATCTTGATGCTTCATGGGAAATTTTGAACGAAACCCGCCCCACCGCTATCAATTTGCGCTGGGCGTTGGACCGCGCCAAAGCCCACCTCAGCGCCATTGCGCCAGCAGAACGGGCGGCTGCAGCCTATAAATTGGCGGCTGAAATTTGCGATGAAGATGTAGAGATCAATCGCGCCATCGGCCAAAACGGCCTCAAGCTCATTGAAGAGATTGCGGCGAAGAAAGCCCCTGGTGAAACGATCAATATTTTAACTCATTGCAATGCGGGGTGGCTCGCCACTGTGGACTGGGGCACCGCCACCTCGCCCATTTATCACGCGGTTGAAAAAGGCCTTAAAGTGCATGTGTGGGTGGATGAAACCCGCCCCCGCAACCAAGGCGCACAATTGACCAGTTGGGAAATGGCAAGCCATGGGGTGCCGCACACTTTGATCGTCGACAATGCGGGCGGCTATTTGATGCAGCATGGGCAAGTGGACATGGTGATTGTGGGGACAGACCGCACCACCGCGCAAGGCGATGTGTGCAACAAGATCGGCACCTATTTGAAGGCGCTGGCCGCTAAGGACAATAATGTGCCGTTCTATGTGGCCCTGCCCTCACCTACCATCGACTGGACCGTGAATGATGGCGTGAAGGAAATTCCAATCGAAGAACGCGATGGCCGTGAAGTGACCCATGTTTATGGCAAGCTGGAAAATGGCGAGCGTGATTGGGTGCAAATTTCACCGGACGCGACACCAGGCGGCAATCCCGCCTTTGACGTAACACCTGCAAGGTTGATCACAGGTTTGATCACAGAGCGCGGTGTTTGTGCCGCATCCAATGAAGGTCTTAAAAGCCTATTCCCTGAGCAGGAATAAATGCGAAAGGGGCGCAACTCAGGTTGCGCCCTTTTTTCTCAATCTGACTTGGATTGTTCTGCTTAGTCTAGCGCGAGGATAAGCTGCGCCGTTTCAGCATCTGTCACCAAATGGGTGGCATAGCCCCCATTCATCACCGCCGCCATGGCTTGCGCCTTATCTTCCCCAACGGAAACCAGCAAGCCAGTTTCGAGGTGAGTGAGTTTTTCCAACTCAATGCCGATCATCCGGTCGTCCAACGGCCCATGCACAGGCTTGCCCGCTTGATCTACAAAGCGGCCGCACAGCACACCGCATGCACCCTTATCGACATAGGTTTTCAAATCATCTTCGGTGGCAATGCCACTCATCACCACATGAGAATTGGCATTGACGGAGCCGGCGGCAAACACTGCTTTGTTGCATTGTTCCAAGGCCGCCAATTGATTTTTGATGATCGGCTCAGCCCGCAATTGCCGCGCCAATTCCACATTAGTCACAATGGCTGGGGCGTGCAAATTGATGCAGGCAGCGCCAAGTCCTTGTGCCAGATGGGCGGAACAGATTTCAGCGGTAAAGCCATATGGCGTTGCCATGGAGCCGACCAATTGCGCCACTTCCACGTCAGGGATGGTCACGTTAGCAGAGGAAACCAGCAGTTCGGCCATTTCATAAATGGTTTGGCCCCACGCTACGCCCAACTTGTCGCCGGGTGCCACCAAGTCAGGCAACCACTCTGCCGCGCCCCGCGCCGCGCGGGTTAGTCGCGCTTGAATATCGCCCTGCCCATTGGGCACAATGAAGGCGGCTTTCAGGTTAAATTTTTCGCGCAATTGGTGGGAAAGCTTATGGCCCATAAACACATCAGGTGCCATGGTGACGCGGATGTAATTTTTCTCCCGCGCTTCCTGCAAATAATTGACCACAGTGGCGCGTGATACATCCAGCCGGTCGGCAATTTCATTTTGGTTCAGCCCATCATGATAATAAAGCCATGCGGCTTCCACCACAATTTCATCACCACTCACCTGGCCAGAAGCCCGCCTTTTGCCGTATGCCATAATTCCCCTCTTTTTTCTATTTGACAGATGTCACTAACATTTGTCAAATTACAAAAAATCATCCCTAAAAATTGGACGGACGGCCTCGTGGTAAAAAATCTCTGGAACGAACAAGACGCGCAATCTTTTCTCGATAATGCTGGCCCAGAGGAAGCAGATCGTCAACTGGCATTGAGGGTTTATACATCCCGATTGATTGGTCAAGACCCTGACATGGTTATGCATGGGGGTGGCAACACGTCTGTTAAGGTCAAACGCGCCAATATTTTTGGCGATGAGATTGATGTGTTGCACGTTAAAGGCAGTGGTTGGGATCTTGAAACCATTGAAGCGGCGGGCCTGCCTGGTGTGCAAATTGAACCGCTCAATAAGCTGCGCGAACTGCCTGCCCTGTCTGATGAAGATATGGTGAATTTGCAGCGCTCCAATTTGCTGGACAGCACTTCACCAAATCCGTCGGTAGAGACATTGCTGCACGCCTATATCCCCCATAAATTTGTTGATCACACCCACGCCACAGCCATGTTGGCCTTGGCCAATATGCCGAATGTGGAAGAGGTGGTGAAAGAGATTTTTGGCGATAAGGTCGCGCTGGTGCCTTACATCATGCCCGGCTTCGAGCTGGCAAAGGTCGCGGCCGATATTTTTGATCAAAACCCAAATGTTGAAGGGCTACATTTGATCAATCATGGCCACTTCACATTCGGACCAGACGCCAAAAGCTCTTATGAGTTAATGGTTGAACATGTGAGTGCGGTTGAAGCTTGGTTTAATGCGCGTGCCGCACAGCCCGCAGCAGCACCCAGCTCAACAATCAGCGCGAAGAGCATTTTGCCAAAAATTCGCGCCAGCCTCGCCCGCGCTATGAAGGCCCATACGGGCAATCAGGATCAGGCAGCTCCCTTTTTGGATTTGCGCGCCAATGATCAATTTCTGAGCTTTTTGACCCGCGATGATTTGGGCGATTTGGCCAAGCGCGGCGTTGCCACGCCAGACCATGTGATCCGCACCAAGGGCTTCCCCACCATTATCGCCAGTGACGACCAAGCCAGCGTGGATGCCGCCATTGATGCGTTTGTGGAAAGCTACAAAGCCTATTTCGCCCGACAGGATGCGCGGGTGAGCGACAAGAAAACCATGCTGGTGCCAACGCCAAACCTTTTCTGGGTGCCTGGCCTTGGCTTGATCGGCGCCGGTGCCAATGCATCCGCTGCGCGCATTGCGGCTGATTTGGGCACGCAGACCATTCAAGTGATGGAATGGGCCGAAGCCAATAGTGGCTTTTATCCGATCAAAGAAGATGATCTGTTTGATATGGAATATTGGTCATTGGAGCAGGCCAAATTGGGCAAGGCCAAGCCAAAACCATTGCAGGGCAAAGCCGTGTTGGTCACGGGCGGCGCAGGTGCAATCGGCTTGGCCACGGCCAAAGCTTTCAAAGACCAGGGCGCGAACATCTTTTTGGTGGACCGCGATCAAGATAGCCTCATGACTGCACTTGGCAGTTTGGGCATGGACCATGATGGCGCGGTGATTGATTTGTGCAGCGCTGAAGGCCCGCAACAGGCGGTGGACGCAATGGTACGGCGGTTTGGCGGCATTGATATTTTGGTCAGCAATGCAGGCGCTGCGTGGTCAAAATCCATGTTGGATATGGATCAGGACACATTGCGCAACAGCTTTGAATTGAACTTCTTCTCTCACCAGAAAATCGCGCAAGCCGCTGCAAAAGTGATGCAGGTGCAAGGCGCTGGTGGGCAGATTTTGTTCAACGTGTCCAAGCAGGCGGTTAATCCGGGCAAAGATTTTGGCGCCTATGGTTTGCCGAAAGCGGCTACCTTCTTCTTGGTAAAGCAATTTGCGCTTGAGCTGGGCGAGTTGGGCATTCGCGTCAATGGCGTTAATGCAGACCGCATTCGCTCTGGCCTGCTGACAAACGAGTTTATCGAAAGCCGTTCAAAGTCACGCAATATCAGCGCGGAAAGCTATATGGCAGGCAATTTGCTGAAGCGTGAAGTTGAGGCAAGCCATGTGGCGGATGCCTTTGTGGCGTTGGCTTTGTCCGCCCGCACCACCGCGCATATTATGACCGTTGACGGCGGCAATATCGAAGCCAGCTTGCGCTAGCGGTTCTCGCATTTAAATAAAGGGCACGCTAAGTTCATCCTCAACGTGCCCTTTTTTGTCTGTCTATGATGTACGACTAGCTTGCTGCGTTGGCAGGCAACAAATCCAGCATTTTATAATGGTCGATCAATTTCTGACAGGGTTGTGCCTTAAGACTGCCAAAGCCTTGCGTGTGGAACGCAAATTCCACCCCTGCCCGGTCCGCGGCCTCTCCGTCGACATCACTGTCGCCGATAAAAAGCGCTTGAGACGGTGCGCATTTAAACTGCTTGAGACAGTGCAATATTGGATCTGGTGCAGGCTTTGGGTTCTCGACGGTTTCAAAACCAGCAATTTCATCGAAATATTGATTGATGCCATATCCGGCAAGAATTTTCCGCGCACGGGCAACTGGCCGATTGGTACAGAGACCAACAAGGGCACCTGCACTTTTTATCTGTGCAAGCAAGGTTTCCACCCCTTCATAAAGGCGACTATATTGCCCGTCAGCAGCATCATAGGCCTGTTCAAACACCTTTGTGGCTTCTATCAATTGCTGTGCGGTGAGGTCCGCCCCCACCCGCACCAGACAGCGTGCGATGAACATTTCCTGCCCGTTGCCGATGAAGCTTTTCACTTCATCAGCAAGAATGGGCTCATGGCCAATGCTCTTGAGCATAAGGCTGGCAGCGTGGTGGAAGTCGCCAAGACTGTCCACCAGTGTGCCATCCAGATCAAAAATGATCACGCGATATTTAAGCGGCATGTTGCACTTCTTTTTTAGGCAGGAATACACCGCTTTTTTTGTTGATGTCGAGGCCAACTTCCGCCCCCACTTCCAACACGGGCTGATCAAGCGCATGGCTTTGATCTACAACCATTTGCGTGTTGGCCACATCCACAAGATAGCGCACCTGCGCGCCCAAAAACTCGCGGTGGCTAATGATGCCCGTTAGCGCGCTAGCGCTTGGGTCTGGCCGCACCACGATATTTTGTGGTCGCAGCACCAAGTTGCCGTCGCCCAACACCGATGATTCAATAGCAATGTTTTCGCCGGTTGCCAGCGTAATTTGGGTGCTACCGTTCACCTTGTTGATTTCGCCCTCCAAAATGTTGGCCGTGCCCAAGAAGCGCGCCACAAATAGATTTTCAGGATGGTCGTACAACATTTGCGGGCTGCCAATTTGTTGCACCACACCTTGATCCAGAACGGCCATGCGGTCAGCCGTTGTGTTGGCTTCTTCTTGGTCGTGTGTCACAAAAATGGTGGTCAGCCCCAGTTTACGTTGCAAGGCTAGGAGCTCGCGCCGCATTTGCACCCGAAGGCTCGCATCAAGGTTGGACAGGGGTTCATCCAAGAGCAAAACATCCGGTTCGACCACAATTGTGCGGGCGAGTGCAACACGCTGTTGC
This sequence comes from Maritalea sp. S77, assembly GCF_049801075.1. Taxonomy (NCBI): domain Bacteria; kingdom Pseudomonadati; phylum Pseudomonadota; class Alphaproteobacteria; order Hyphomicrobiales; family Devosiaceae; genus Maritalea; species Maritalea sp. S77. Next base: position 569,449 of record NZ_JBNAGG010000001.1, read on the forward strand.
TGACCACCAGAAAGTTGAGAGGGCATACGTTCGGCATAATCAAGCAAACCGACGAGGGATAATGCCGCCTCAACCTTTTCGTTAATTTGATTGCTGGGGACTTTATTTTCCACCAAGCCAAAAGCCACATTTTTGCGCACCGACATGTGTGGCCAAAGCGCATAGCTTTGAAACACCATGCCCACATTGCGTTCCCAAGGTGGAAGGCCAGCCAAATCGCGGTCACCCACCAAAATCTTTCCCTTTGGGCGCGGGCCGAAGCCCGCTATTGCCCGCAGGAGGGTGGATTTCCCCGAACCTGATGGCCCGAGAAAGGCGAAGAATTCACCAGCTTTGATTTCTAGATTTACCCCAGTCAGCACTTTGGTGCTGCCAAAGGAAAGGTGCACATCTTGGATTGAGATCCCTGCGCTTTTTTGAATTAAAGTCATTTGAGTTCCTCCACAAAGGACGAGCGCTTAGCGCTCGCCAGTCCGGTGTTTACGGTCACGGTCAATGATATATTGAGCCAACAAAGTACCCGCGGCGACGATGATGACGGCAAAGATGCCAAGGGCAGCCCCTGCCCCACGTCCGGATGGGCTTTGCATGAACAAATAGATGCCATAGGCAAGCGGTGCGTCCTGATCGGTTGAAACCAGCATGATGGTGGCTGAAAGTTCCACGGCCGCTGTGGCAAAGCTGGTTACGAAGCCAGCTAGGATGCCGCCCGACATAAGGGGGATCACGATGCGACGAATAGTGCTGGAGCGGTCTGCTCCCAAGCTTTCCGCCGCTTCTTCAAGCGAAATACTGACCTGTTGCAACGCTGCTGTGCAAGCACGCAATGCATAAGGCAATCGACGGATGGTCAGTGCAACCATGATGATCACCCACCATGATGCCAAGGGCTTGCCCACCAACGGCACGTCAAAGTCGTTGAACGTCCGCAAATAGCCAATACCCAGCACAACGCCCGGCACAGCCAGCGCCGCAGTGGCCATATAGTCCAGCCATTGGCGACCAATGATCTTGGTGCGCAACACGATGTAGGCGATGGCTGTGGCCAAGATCACATCTATGAATGCGGCAAGGCCTGCATAGATCAAGGTGTTTTTGATGTAGACACCTGATTGCGCGAACATGGTGCTGAAATTATCCAGCGTGTATGCGTCCGGCAGCGGGCTGTAAGACCAGATCGTGCCAAAAGCCAGCAAGGCAAGCGCGATGTGTGGCGAAAGCACCATCAACAGAATCAAGATCACGATGGCATAGGCCACGATGTTTTCTCGTGTGGATAGCTTACGGCGGCTTAATCCGCCCCCACCTTTTTGCGTTGTGGCATAGTCTTTACCGCGCATCAGCAAGAAGCTGGCCCAAAGCGAAAACACAGAGAAAGCCACCAGAATAAAGGAAATCACATAGCCCATCGGATCTGAAATGCCGATAGATGAGATGCGCAAATAGGCTTGTGGCGCGAGCATATTGTTGACGTTCAGCAGCAACGGTGTGCCCAAATCGTCAAACACTTTGATGAACACCAATGAAGCACCAGCGAGATAACCAGGTGCGGCCAAGGGGAACACCACGCGACGGAACAAGCGAATGCCGTGAGCACCTAGATTTTGGGCACTCTCTTCCATGGAGCGGTCAATATTGCGCAAGCTGGCCGAAAGATTAATCAGAATGAACGGGAAATAGTGCACGCTTTGCACCAAAATCACCCCGTTTAGTCCCTCCATAAAGGGGATATTGATGCCCATATTGCCCAGCAGCAAATTGAAGGTACCATTGCGGCCAAACAAAAGTTGCATCGCAATCGCACCAACGAATGGCGGCATGATCAATGGGATAAAGCCAAGGCTTTGGATGAGCATGGAGCCGCTAAATTCAAATCTTGAGGTGATGTAAGCCAGCGGCAGGGCAAAGACGCTGGCCACCACAACGGACATGGCGGACACGTATAGTGAGTTATAAAAGCTCTCCCTAAACAATGAAGAATTGAAAAAATCTCCAAAGTTTTGAAGCGTCAGCCCCCCTGTTTGCGGGTCCACAAAGGCGACGTAGATCACCTTTGCCACCGGCAAAATCAAAAAGCCAAACAAAAGCGTTGCGATAAAGATGGCTGCGAGCACCGTGCCCGAAAATTTTGGAAACAGCACATCTGTCAAGCGGCGGCGTGCAGGTGCCGCGCCAGCGGATTGATGAGTCATGATGGAATACCTTTGTGCCAGATGGTGTGCTGGCCCAAAGGGCCAACACACCTACTTGGTCAATTACAGCATTGAAGCTGCTTTATCGGCGAGTTCTTTCGCCTTCGCATAGTTGGCAGTGACGATAGAATCCCATTCCTGCTCAACTTCAGCCTGACGGCCTTCGACAACGTCTTCGGCCTTTTTACGCTTGGTCTTAAAGATGGCAGCAAAATCTGGATCCAACGCTTTTGCTTCATCAATTGGCATCGCCGCAATCAATGCGCGCGCCTCTTCAATCAAGGCCTTTGCTTCTGCATTGTCCGCATCGCCAAGCTTTTCTTCAGCCAATTGCACAGCACGCACAGCATCACGCAGATCATCCATCCGATAGGTGATCATCACGTCAAACAGCGAGTTGACCACATTGTACCGAGCACCTGATTTTTCAACGTCAAAATTCACCGAAGCTTCAATTGAACCATTGAAGGGGTTCGGGAAGTTTTCCGGCGCATTGGCATAGGCCTCAATGTTCACCGGCAAACGACGAATTTCAGGGTGATACAGCAATTCCTGACCCGGAACGGACAACAAGAACTCGATAAAGTCTTTGGCTGCTTGCTGGTTCGGTGCGTCGTTGATGATGCCCACATTGGCCGGCACAATCGCTGTTGTTTTCGGATAAACAAAATCAACAGGGAAGCCAGATGCCTTAGAGGCTAGGCCAAAGAAGTCAATCACGATACCAAGGCCAAACTGACCTGAGTTCACGCCATCCGGCACACCAAAGCTACGCTCTGTTACTGTGGCAAAGTTACCCGCGATGAATTTCCATTGCGACCAGCCTTCGTCCCAGCCTTCACCTTGAATAACCGCTTCAACGGTCAGGTGGGTTGTGCCTGAGCGAGATGGGGCAGACATGCCCACATGGCCGAAATATTCAGGTTCAGCCAAATCAATCCACTGTTGAGCAGGCTCAAGATTGTTACCTGCCAAATAGCGCTCATTATACATGATGCCATAACCAGCAGCTGCAAAGCCGTTATAGAACCCGTCAGGGTCATTCATGGGATAGCCAGCCACATTTGGTGGAATGTTGTCGTTGGTCACACCGCTCTTCATCAACAAGCCATCAGTTTTCAACACTTCAAATGCATCCGGTGCAGAAGCCCAGAAAATATCTGATGTGTTGGATGATGCTGTTTCTTGAATATATTTCACTGAGGACGAAGTCGACTTGTTGACGATCTCCACATCGACATCAGGATACATCTCTTCGAACTTTTGCTCGAAAGGTGTGGTCAAAGTTTTAGGAAACGATGTCACCACCACCAACTTGTCAGCAGCGAATGCTGTCGTGGCGCTTGCGGTCGCCGCAAAGGCGACGCCTGCAAGCAGGGCGTTACGTAATAAATTCATACCGATTTTCCTCCCAAATCTAGGTATGCGGAATTTTCCGCACCCTATGCATTGCAATCGGCGTGCCAATTGGAGGAAAAACTATAATTATCTGAAAAATAACAGAATTTTCTAAAATTTTAGCAGATATTTATGCGTCAATTTTGACCCAATGCGTCAATTTTGACTCACCCATTTGTGTCAAAAAAGGATTTATCGAGATTGTATTTTTTCATCCGCAAATAAAGTTTTTTGCGCGGGATGTTCAACATTTCTGCGGTTCGGGTGACATTGCCGCTATTGTGCGCCAGCGCTTCCTCAATATAGCTTTTCTCAAAAGCGTCTACGGCGTCATCAAGCGGTAGGCCGTTCAAGATTTCAGCATTGCCTTGGGCTTGATCTTTCAGCCATTGAAGTGGCAACCCGATCACAAAGCGCTCGGCGGCGTTTTTCAGTTCTCTTATGTTGCCCGGCCAATCATAACGCACCAACTCACTACGCAGTTCAGCGCTCAACGCTGGCACCTCGCGCTGGTGCAGTGAGGCGGCCCGTTCGCAAAAGTGCATAAACAGCAATTCCACGTCGCTTTTGCGGGCCCGCAAAGGCGGGATGTCGATTGATGCAATATTGAGGCGGTAAACCAAATCAGCTCTTAGCTTGTCAGCTTTCACCAGTTGATCCAATTCGCCCTTAACTGCGGCAATCACGCGCAAATCGAGGGAAATATTTTTGCTGCCCCCCAGCCTTGTTATTTCTCGATTTTCCAAAACACGCAGCAAACGCACTTGGAAACTCAACGGCATGGATTCCAATTCGTCTAGGAAAAGTGTGCCGCCATCAGCAGCTTCGAAATAACCTATGTGCGCATGGTCTGCCCCCGTGAAGGCGCCTTTTTCATGACCGAAAAACGAGCTATCGACCAAAGTTTCGGGGAGCGCTGCGCAATTGACGGCCACGAATGGTCCCTCACCGCGCGGACCGAGATCATGCAATGCTCGCGCAATGACATCTTTGCCGCTGCCTGTTTCGCCCCGCACGATTAAATCAACATTGAGCGGCGTCAGTGTCGCCACATGTTCGCGCAATTGCTGGGTGGTTTTGGCATTGCCAATCAAACGAGAGGAGAGCTGATCCTCCCCCACCATGCCTTTAAGGGCACGCACCTCCTGCGCCAGTTGGCGTTTTTCCAACGCTCGACTCAGGGTCGCCAGAAGCCTTTCGGGCGCAACGGGCTTTTCTAAGAAATCATACGCCCCTGCCTTCATTGCCATGGTGGCTTCGGCCACGTGCCCATGTCCGGTGATCATAATGACCGGCAGTTCAGCATCCAGATTAATGGCATGTTCGAGCAGCTCCAGCCCGCTCATTTTCGGCATACGAATATCGCAAACGATTACGCCGTTGAATTGACTGGTGATATGCGGCAAGGCGAGGTCGGCACGTTCAAAGCTGAGCACATGGTGACCGGCCAGTTCCAATGTATCCGCGATTTCTTCCAGCAAATCCTGATCATCGTCGATCAGCATAATATGTTGTTGCGCTGTTTTACTCATGACGCCACCCTCAACCCAAAGCTTGCGGTTGCTCCCTGATCGGGATTGTTATTCAGATACAAAACACCGCCCAAATCTTGGGCGATGGTGTATGAAATACTCAGCCCTAATCCTGTCCCCTTGCCAACTTCTTTAGATGTGACAAATGGCTCAAAAATATCGTGTTCCAAACTTGGGATTCCTGCTCCATTGTCCACAACATCAATGTGAAAGTAGTCACCGTCCGCCCTTCCGGAAATGTCGATTTGTCCCGATTTGCGTTCTGCATCGGCAATCGCGTCGATGGCGTTGGAGATTAAATTTACCAATATCTGCTCGACCAAAAGCGGATCACCTTGCACCCGCACCTCAAAACTCTCCATATCCATACTGATTTGAATATGGGGCAATTCGGCGAGCCGGGATTGGAAAATTTCTACGGATCTCTCCACAACAGGCGCAAGTTCAATGGGCTTGATCTGATAGTCTGAGCGGCGGGCAAAATGCGAGAATTGCTTGACAAGCGCGGTCATACGATCCGACAGCCGGACAATCTTTTGCAAGGGCTTTTCTAGCGTTTTCACGTCCGCTCCTTGCTCCAATCTTGTGAGGCTATTATGCGCTGCGTAGCGTGTTGCGGCGATGGGCTGGTTAAGTTCATGCGATATCCCCGCGGACAAACGGCCGAGCGCGGCCAGTTTGCCCGCTTGAACCAGTTCCACCTGTGTTTGCTGTAGTTTCTTGTTGGTGCGTTCGCGCTCTTTAATCTCGTTTTGCAGGCGTTTCAGCGTTTCTTCTCGCTCCAAAACGGATTGGCGGAACACTTCCACTGCGTTGCCCATGCGCCCCAATTCGTCGCTGCCCGTCATTTGCTCGGTCGATTGATCCAGCTCCCCGCGTGCGATGGCCCGTAGTGCGTGAGAAAGTGCCTGCAGTCGTGCCACCACGCGCCGCCGCACATAAAAGATCAAGATAAACAATGTCGCCATGAGGCCCATAAGCGTAAGCGCAACAATCTGCAGGCTTGCATCCTGCATGTCGCGAATGGCCTCGTCTGCCAGCCCGATGGCAGTTGCGCGGCGCGCCTCCCCTGTTTCTGACAACTCCTTTTGGAACTGCGACAGGCTTTGTTGCGCCGCGGAAAGCTCAAGCAACACATTTTGTCTTGCGTCAATCAATTGCTGTGCCACGGCAAAAATGCCAGTTGGCGATGTTGCCAAGTCTCTCAGCGATCGAAGGGATTGATCAAGCGTGATCAATGCATCTGCATCGCCGAGTTCTTCCAGCAATCGGCTGGCCCTGTCCAAACTTTCCAACGTGATATCTGCAAATTGCGCGAGACTTTCAGCGCTTTGCGCATTGGCGCTTTGCAACATAGCATTGATGGCAAAGCTGCCTTCTCGCCCGACCTCTTGCACCAAATCGCGTTTCGCGCTTTCGGTGCTCAACAGGTCAAATGCGGCGCGGAAATCCTCCTGACCCTCCGAAACCTCAATGCGGGACACGGCATTGTCGATATTGAATGATATATCCAACAAAAGCGGCGAGATTTCCGATTGGAAGTCAGCCTGTAACCATCGCAGGCTGGACGCTTTTTCGATCAAGTTTTCCTCCAAGCTGAACTGCTTGTCGGAGAATTGCAGCAATAGGCGGATATGCTGTTCAATTTCGTCGCGTGCCGAAATCAATTCGGGATCGCGCACGCGGCTGATGCGGTCGGTCAAGTTGGTCAGTTGGGCGTTGAGCGCTTCCTGATAGGCCGCACGGTCTTTGCGCAACCGTGGTTCACTCAAAATTGTGGCTTGCGCCGCCAGCTCTGTCACCGCGGTGGCAACCTCATTCACCTGCACAATTTCAGGCATTTGTTGCTCTACCAATTCAGACATGTCTTGGCTGATGGTGGTGAAGCGCAACACGGCGGCAAAAGCGATGATGGCCAAGATGGCGGAAATCAATAGGAAGGACGCAAACAGTCGGCCCCAAACGCTGTAGGCACCTGGCAAATAGGCAAAAAGCCGATCTTTGAAAGAAAGGGCATCACTCATTGAGTGATCTCACGTAATTCATTTTCTGCCAGATTGAGCAGCATCTCGGCTTGAGATTGCCAGCGTACTTGAAACTTTTTCTGTTCGGCCGTCATTGGTGCATAACGTGTCCCTGGCCCGGGCATCGGGCTCGGCTGCATAATCGCGACTTCATGCTCTTCGATTGGCATGGTGAGCAAGTAGGTTTTCGCCAAATCAAGCTTTGTGCGATGCAGTTTCGCGCGTTCGGCATCTGCCTCAATATCGCGAATTTCGCGCCAGATGGCACGGCGACGGCCAAATTGATTGGTGATGAACTGATCGAAAATCTCGTTCACCATCCAATAACGCCGCGCAGCAAGTTCAGGATCATAGGCGGCCCAGCTCAGGCGCAATGCTGCAGTCAGTGCGGGGTATTTTTCGTACGATAAAGTTTTGCGCAGCTCTACATCTATCGGCACCCTGTTGATGCTCGGCGTTAGCAAAACTTCTTGCCCTTCCGGCGACAACACAAAATCGATAAAGCGCTCCGCAAGCTCCGGTGCCCCGCCGCCTTTCAATTTTGCGATACGGCCCGGCACCAACATGACAGGACGGCCATACTGAAAGCTTAGGTCATCTTCAGAGATGGCGAGAAAGTCGATGTTCAACCCGATGTCAAATCGCTCAGATTTCAGACCATCGATCACACCAAAGCTGCGTGAAGTTATGGTCGCAAAATTTGCACTGAGTTGCAGCACATATTGCCAACCATCTTCCCAACCGCGATCCTGAAGGAATTGCTCAACAATCAAATGTGTGGTGCCAGAACGGGACGGACGAGCAATGCCGATCCGTCCATCGAAACGAGGTTCCAGCAACATATTCCAACTGCTGGGCACATTGCTTAAACGGTCCGTTTTCCAACTCCAACCAACGGATGAAAGCGCAAAATCATGATGTCTTTTGCCCTTATAGGGTGCCAGATGATCGAAGTCATCGAGCATGTCGAAAGCTTCAGGCGAAGAAGCCCAGAAAATATCAAATTCGCGGCCATTGCCGAGTGCCACTTCGCCCAAGGCATGATTGGTGTTCTTGTTCAGCACCAGCACATCAATATTTGGATTATCGCGTTCGAAGCCCTCTACAAAGGGTTTGAACACCCGCTCTGACATTGATGTCAGCACCCGCAATCGCTGCGGTTTTTCTTGCGCATAGGCTGGTGTTATCGCACTGATTGCAAGCGTCAGCAGCGCGACAAAAGTCATCCGATTGGTCATAGTTCTCCTCACCCGAGGCACAACTGATACAATATGTTTGCGCCAACAAGCAAACAAGTTCATGCGAATTTCGCACCTGAAACAAAATGATCTAAGTCTCGCCTTCGATCCTAGCCGCACTGATTTACTGGCTTGAAACCGCGCAAATCCGGACTTTATCAACAGGTCGTAACATGAGATTTGACTACAAATCGAATCTATGCTTGTTTGTCAGACAAACGCATAAACAGTCAAAGGCAACTTATGGCCCCGCAATCGAAATCAACCAATGCAAGCGCCGCTTCTGGCACCGCTTCGCAGTTTTTGCGCCCTATTAAGCGGCGCACGCGCGACGTAGAAGTGCTCGAAGCGCTTGCTGTTATGATTGAGCAAGCAGGCCTTAAAGAAGGCGACAAATTGCCAACTGAAACCGAACTGGCGTCGCGCTTGCAAGTCGGGCGCTCCACCGTTCGGGAAGCGCTGAAGGTATGGGAAAATCTGGGCATTGTCGAACGTCGCACCAGCGCTGGCACCATTTTGGCCATGGATATAGTGCCCAATTCGGTGCATGTGCCAGTTGTATTGCAATTCGAGGCGGAAGGCCTTTTGCGGACACAGCAGGTGCGCCGCGCTTTGGAAAAGGAAGCTGTGCACCTTGCCGCACTTCATGCCAGCCAAAAGGATCGAGACGCTATCAAGGATACACTCGAGGCTTTGTTTGATGTGGTTGATAAAGGCCTGCCCTGGCGCCAAGCCGATGCGAATTTTCACCGTGCGATTTATGCTGCATCGGGCAATCCACTCTTTGCGCAATTGATCGAACAGGTGCACGGTGCCTTTCACCAGCATTATATCGAACCATTTATGGACGATAGCTACGGCCTACCGTCAATTCCGCTACATAAGCCTTTGGCCGAAGCCGTGATTGCAGGTGACGCCGCGGCGGCCGTTTCTGCGATGGAAAAAATTCTCGACAGCACCGAACAGCAAACAAAGGAGCTTTTGGGCTAGCGATTTAAGACGACGCTCAACAGCGTCGTCTCTTTTTAAGCACAAAAAGTACAACGATATATATTTAGTACAACGTTGGATTTTTTGAGAGGAGTTTCCGGCATTGGCCGGATGGGAAGTGCCGCATATGCGCGGCGCAATTTAAAGGGAGGAAATAGTGAAACACTTATTCCGTACAGTGGCCACAAGCGCCATTCTCGCAGCCACCTTGTCTGCCGGAACCGCATTGGCCGAAACAAAACTAAAACTTGTTGAAGTGATCACAAGTCCTGCGCGGACTGAAACACTCAACAGCTTGGTTTCTGAATATGAAGCCAACAATCCTGATGTCGATGTTGAGATCATTTCACTGCCATGGGGCGAAGCCTTTGAAAAGCTTTCCACAATGGTTGCAGGCGGCGAAGTGCCTGACGTTGTTGAGATGCCAGACGCTTGGTTGGCCCTTTACGCCGGCAACGACATGTTGCTCAGCCTTGAAGACGCGATCTCCGGTTGGGAGCATGGCGACACGTTGGCCCAAAAGACTTTGGATATGGCCCGCTTGGCTGAAGACGAAGCTTACACATTGCCATATGGGTTTTATCTCCGCGCCATGTTCTACAACAAGAAATTGTTGGCAGAAGCTGGCGTAGATGGCCCGCCGCATACCATGGAAGAGTTCATGGAAGCGTCGGCTAAAGTTTCTGAATTGCCTGGTAAATCTGGTTACTGCCTGCGCGGTGGCGGTGGCGGTTTGAACGCATGGATCATGTATGCGGCCACAATGAACGGCTCTAATGAGTTCTTCACCGAAGATGGCCAGAGCCGTCTGAACGAACCAGGTTCAATCGAAGGGCTTCAGTTCCTTATCGATATGTATCAAAAAGAATACGCGCCTTATGCCAGCGTGAACTGGGGCTTCAACGAAATCGTTGCGGGCTTCTATTCCGGCACATGTGCGTTTTTGGACCAAGATCCAGATGCCTTGATCTCAGTGGCCGAGCGGATGGACCCAGAAGATTTTGCTGTGACGCCAATGCCAGTTGGTCCGTCAGGCAAAGCCTTCCCAACCATCGGTTTTGCGGGCTGGTCTGTGTTTAACACCACAGAACATCAGGATGAAGCGGTTGCTCTTGTGCAGCACCTTTCATCACCTGAATCTAACCTCACATGGACTAAGCAAGTCGGTGTAATCCCGATCCACGAAGGTGCAGAGCAAGATTCTCACTTCGCCACCCCACAGTATAAGGGCTGGTTCGACACACTGAATGGTGAAGAATATATCCCTACAATTATGCCAGTTTACTTGAAAAAGTTCGGCGTATTCAAAGAGTTGGCGATCTCTTCAAGCCAAGAGGCCTTGTTGGGTCAACGCACAGCTGAAGATTTGGCCGAAGAATGGGCTTCATTCCTCACAACTGAATATAAAGCATGGAAAGCCGCACAATGACGATGGCGCTCCCTACCTCCCCCGGCAATGGCCGGGGGAGACCCCTCAAAAGATTTCATTGGTTGGTTGAGCCATATTTATATCTCTCGCCCGCCATTATCCTGATCGCCCTGGTGATGCTGGTGCCGCTTGTTGTTGGCATATCCTATGCATTCCAAGCGATTAACCTGCTGAACCCGTTTGAAACTGGTTGGGTCGGCTTCGCCAATTTTGAAAAATTGTGGGCGGATCGGTTGTTCTGGAAAGCCCTGACCAACACCTTCTGGTGGACGCTTGGTTCGCTGTTCTTCCAATTCTTCTTGGGCCTTGGTCTGGCATTGCTGCTCAACAAACCATTTGCAGGTCGCGGCATTGTGCAAGGCTTGGTGTTCCTGCCATGGGCAGTCCCCGCCTTTTTGTCTGGCTTGAATTGGGCTTGGCTATTTAACCCTATCATTGGCCCTATCCCCCATTGGCTTGCCGCTGTTGGCTTGATGGACGAGCCGCAAAACATTCTCGCCAATCCTGATATGGCGTTGTGGGGGCCTATTGTTGCCAATGTATGGTTTGGCATTCCGTTTTTTGCCATCACATTGCTGGCCGCCTTGCAATCTATTCCGCGCGACCTTTATGAAGCCGCTGCGATTGATGGGGCGAGCGTATGGCAGAGTTTTATCAAAATCACCGTGCCGTTTTTGGCGCCGACCATCGCCATCACCGTTATGTTGCGCACAATTTGGATCGCCAACTTTGCCGACCTGATTTACATCATGACCGGCGGTGGGCCAGCCAACTCGACCCACATTATCTCGTCTTACATTTTCACAACCGCATTCCGTCGGCTTGATTTCGCCTATGCATCCACCCTGGCCATCGCCTTGCTGGTGCTGCTGTTGGCTTATGCCATGCTGATTTTGCAAATGCGCAAACATTTGGTGAAGGGGATTTGATTATGCAAAAGACCGCTTTCCCCATTGGCGCAACGCTGCGCTATGCCGCAATCGCGCTGTATGTGCTGTTTGCTTTGTTTCCAATCTATTGGCTGGTCAAAATCGCCGTCACACCAGATCGGTTGATTTACACAGAAGGCACGCAAATTTGGCCTTCTAGTTTCACCTTAGACAATTTTGTCTCGGTGCTGTTTTTGACTGACTTTCTGGTCTACTTCAAAAACTCCATGATTGTGAGCTTGGGCACAGCTTTCTTCACCACATTGGTGGCAACGGCGGCCGGCTATGCCTTCTCCCGCTTCCACTTTCGCGGCAAGGCCATCATCATTGCCTTGATGCTGATCACTCAGATGTTCCCTCTCCTGATGATCATTGCGCCGATATACAAGATCATGGCCGGACTGCGCCTTCTCGACAGTCTAACCGGTCTGATCATTGTATACACCGCGTTCAACGTGCCGTTTGCCACCTTCCTGATGCAGGGCTTTTTCGATGGCATTCCTAAAGACCTCGAAGAAGCAGCCATGATTGATGGCTGCACCCGGTTTGAAGCGCTACGCAAAGTGATTTTTCCGCTCACCTTGCCCGGTTTGGCTGCCACACTTGGCTTCATCTTCACCGCTGCTTGGAGCGAGCTTTTGTTCGCACTGATGCTCATCAACTCTGATGACAAGATGACTTTTCCCGTGGGCCTTAAAACCTTCGTGTCCAAATTTGCAGTGGATTGGGGGCAGATGATGGCCGCAGGCACCCTCGCCCTTATTCCAAGCTGCTTGTTCTTTATTCTTATCCAGCGGTTCCTGGTCAAAGGTTTGACCGCAGGCGCTGTGAAAGGCTGATTATGACTGCGATTACGCTAAACAGCATCAATAAACGCTTTGGGCCGGTGCATGTGCTCAAAGACATTTCACTTCAGTTCGACAAAGGCGAATTTGTTGTTCTGGTTGGCCCCTCTGGATGCGGCAAGTCCACATTGCTGCGGATGATTGCAGGGCTGGAACCTGTTAGCTCTGGCGACATGATTTTTGGCGAAACGCGCGTCAATGATCTCGAGCCACGAGACCGCGATATCGCCATGGTGTTCCAATCCTACGCGCTATATCCGCATATGAATGTGGAGCGCAATTTGGGCTTCAGCCTTGAGTTGCGCAAGCGCGCTGCCGCTGAAAAGCAAGAGCGCACCTCACATGCTGCAGGCATTTTGGGGCTGGACAAATTGATGGATCGGTTCCCTAAAGCTCTCTCTGGTGGCCAGCGTCAACGTGTTGCCATGGGTCGTGCAATTGTGCGCGACCCACAGATTTTCTTATTCGATGAACCCTTATCCAACCTCGACGCTGCATTGCGTATTGAAATGCGGATTGAGATTGCCAAGCTGCACCAACGACTTGGCACCACAATGGTTTATGTGACCCACGATCAGGTGGAAGCCATGACGTTGGCCGACCGCATTGTGGTGATGAATGCTGGGCAAGTTGAACAAGTGGGCACACCACTTGATCTTTATAGCAATCCCGCAAATCTATTTGTGGCAGGCTTTTTGGGCTCTCCCAAAATGAATTTCGTTGCCCATGATGATGGCGCGCTCAATCTGCCTTCGTCGCTTGCTAACCCCAAAGCACAAACCTATGGCTTCCGCCCCGAACACATCAAAGTGACAGCAGCGGATGAAAACGCCCATCTGGTGGGCACTATCGACGTGGTGGAGCGCTTGGGGTCGGACACAATTTTCTACATCAACCATGGCGCCGACAAACCATTTGTGGTGCGCGTGCCCGGCATTGATCGCACCGCGATCGGCGAGAAAATTGGGTGTCAATTCCAGCCTGATGATTTGCACCTATTTGATGAAAACGGCCATGCCATTTCGGAGCACAAAAATGGATAACTCAACCCACCCACAATTTGAAGAACGTCCTTGGGGTAGCTTCACCGTCTTGACCGAAGGTGACGGCTTTAAGAGCAAGATCATTCAGGTCAAGCCCGAAGGTCAATTATCGTTGCAAAGTCACAAGCATCGCGCCGAACATTGGGTCGTGGCGCGGGGTACTGCAACAATTACCTTGGGAGAAGATAAGTTTGACCTGGAGGCAGGTCAATCTGTGGATATTCCGCAGGGCGCCATTCATCGAATTGAAAACTTCTCCGACGCCCCTGTCGACATTATCGAAGTGCAGTATGGCAGCTATTTGGGCGAAGACGACATTGTGCGCTACGAGGACATCTATGGTCGATAGCGCAGCTTCTCCTCCCCGGCTCGGCATCGATATTGGTGGCACAAAAATTCAGTTTGTGCTGCTACGCGATGGCGAGCTGGTGGCCGAACGGCGGGTGAATACCCCGAAATCGCTTGCCGATATCACCCAGACGCTGATCGATGGCGTGACCCATTTTCGCGCCTATTTCGGCCAGATCGATTTTATCGGCATTTGCGCCCCGGGTAGCGCTCATCCAGAAACCGCATCCTGGCGTAACGCCAATATTTTGGCGCTAAATGGGCATGACCTCGCAGCGCATTTTTCGCAAGCTCTTTCGCAGGATGTCATCATCGAAAATGATGCCAATTGCTTCGCTTTGTCCTGTGCGCATAGCGAAACCGGGGCATCGCCCGAGATGGTTTATGCCCTGACCGTTGGCACGGGGCTTGGCGGCGGTTTGGTCAAAGACGGTCAATTGATCAAAGGCGCGGCTGGTTTAGCCGCGGAGGCCGGTCACGTGCCACTAAGTCTTTTGCCAGAGGCGACGGCGGATTGGCCGACATGTTATTGCGGCCAGCGCGGTTGCACCGAGCAGCTTTTGTCTGGCACGGGTCTTTCGCAGTTTCATGCCCGGCAAAGCCAGCGTGAGCGGTCGGCGATTGAGATTTTGGCCGACGCCAACCGCCAAGACAATGCAGCTCTCGCCAGTCTTGACCAGTTCAAGCGTAGTTTTGCCCATTATCTTGTCAACATCATCCAATTGCTAGACCCACATCGCATTGTAATTGGTGGCGGCATGGCGGCGCAAACGCGCTTGTGGCACGAGGTTTTTGCACAAGTCGAACCGCTCTGCTTTTCAAAAGAAATAAAAACTAAATTCGAGATTGTTGGCGACAGCGCACTGCAAGCCGCGCGCGGCGCAGCCTATCTCGCCCCCAATTCATCCTACTCTGAGCAAGCCAAATTTTATGCATAATCAAAAACAAGAAGAAAAACTCAATCATTATCTTAATTTGCTCAAGCAAATGGCTTGGCGTGAAGCCGTGGCAAGCGTGCCGTTGCATGAGTGGCAAGGCGATGCAAGCGCTGCCAACGTTCTTGGCATGGATTGGAAAAGTTGGCCACAGGTTGAAGGCGATTTTGCGTGGGGCACACCAGCAGGCCACCATTGGTTTGCCGGAAAACTAACCGTGCCGCAAACCGATGCCGGCATAACCCCGTACCTCAAACTGATCGCGAAGAACGAGATATTGCTGGGTCGAACGGATCCGCAATGCCAAGCTTATTTGGACGGACAGATCTGTCAGGCATTTGATGGGTTTCACCGCGAGCTCTACTTGCCAGCTGCACAACAATCGGCTGGCACTGCAACGATCCATATCAACGCCTATACAGCAGAAATTGAGCGCCAGCTTGGCGTGGGGCTGGTGTGGTGTGAGCAACATGATGATGCCGCTGATCTATATTATGATTTGGCGATATCATTTGAATCTGCACGACGGCTTGATGAAAATGACGCGCGGCGGCACCATCTCTTCAACGTCATTGATCGGGCTTTCGCCAGCATTGATTTGCGATCGCGAGACGAGGCATTTTCGGCCTCAATTCACAAAGCACTCGAAGTGGCAAAGGACTTGTTTGGTGCCGACAGGCATGCGCCAACCATCTCCGCAGTTGGCCATACGCATATTGACGTAGCATGGCTTTGGCCGATCTCGCAAACGCGGGAAAAGATGGTTCGATCCATGTCCACCGCTTGCAAGCTGATGGATGAATATCCGGATTTTGTGTTCATGTACAATCAGTGCATTCTATTTGAATGGCTGAAGGAAGATGCGCCAGAACTGTTTGATCGGATCAAAAAACACGTCAATTCTGGTCAATTCGAGATCGAAGGCGCGATGTGGCTAGAGCCGGATGTGAACATTATTTCTGGCGAGTCTTTGGTGCGGCAAATCTTGCGCGGCGTCAAATTCCAGCAGGACGAATTTGGCATTACCCCGCGTGTGCTCTGGCTGCCTGACACTTTTGGCTATACCGCCGCAATTCCCCAATTAATGGCACAAACTGGTTTGGACATTTTTGTCACCTCCAAATGCTCTTGGAACGACACCAACCGTATGCCCAATGACACATTTGAGTGGCAGGGCATTGATGGCACCAATGTCACCGCCTATTTGATCACAGCACAAACTGACGACAAAGGTCATCGCGGCGACCACCGCACGGATTATGGCCCGCATTTGGATGTTAGTTCGGCGGTTGGTGCGTGGAACCGCTATGAACCAAAAGCGCTGAACCAAAATGTGCTGGTGCCGTTTGGACATGGCGATGGTGGTGGTGGTCCCTGCAAAGTGATGCTGGAAAACGCCAAGCGCATGGAAAAGGGCGTGCCGGGTCTACCGAAACTCAAACTTGAGGGCATTCGCCCCTATTTTGATCGGTTGCGGCAAACCATTGCGGAAAGCGACATAGATTTCCCGCGTTGGGTGGGCGAGCTTTATCTCGAATATCATCGCGGCACCCTCACCTCTTTGGCCAAAAATAAGCGCAACAACGCCAATGGAGAGCATTTGCTGCGTGAATTGGAATTGCTGAGTGTTTTGGCAAAGCTGAATGGTGAAGCCATTGACGACGCCTTGGCCGAAATTGATGCGCTATGGAAAATCTTGATGCTCAATCAATTCCATGACATTTTGCCCGGCACCTCTATCCCTGAAGTCTATGAGGATAGCGATCGGGATTATGCTGAACTGTTCGAGCGGGGCGAAAAGCTGCGGCTTAACCTGCACAAGCTGGCATTTGGCGAACACGCCAATTTGCTGAACAGCGTGGGCGTAGAGCGCCGCAACCGCATGGTGGAACTTGATCCTGACATCGAAAGTTTGGCCATTGATTTTGGCGCTGGCCCGTGCGCAATCCAGCAAGTTCACCGGGCCGATGGCAGCAGCTATGAAAGCGCCCCAGTTGATGAAATGCCAGCATTTCAGTCACTTCGCCCCACCTTAGCCGCCCGTGCGACGGACAGCATTGCAGAGCTTTCCGTTGGTAGAGACCATTTAGAAAATGTCTTTGTGCGGATCGAATTGAATCCACAAGGCGACATCGTGAGCATTTTCGACAAGCAAAGCCAGCGCGAACTGCTGCGTGGTGGCACGCTGGGCAACCAGTTGCGCGTTTATGAGGACAAGCCACTGCGTTGGGATGCATGGGACATTGATTGGTTCCACCAGGAAAAATCTTGGCTGGTGGACGCGCCCGCGACCCTCGAAGTGATTGAAACCGGCCCGCACCGCGCTGCTATTCGTCTCGAGCGGCAATATAACAATTCAACTATTGTGCAGATTATCTCGTTGCAGGTGGATGCGCGTCAGCTTGAGTTTGATTTCTTCGCTGACTGGCAAGAAAGCCAATCATTGCTGAAAGCAGAGTTTGATTTCGATGTGGTTAGCGATCACATCAAATCGCAAATTCAATTTGGCCATGTCACACGCCCTACCCATCGCAACACCAGCTGGGATCAAGCACGGTTTGAAGCCAGCATGCATCGCTGGGTCGCATTTGAAGAAGCGGATTTTGCCATCGGCGTGCTCAATGATTGCAAATATGGATATAGCGCACAGGATACCCAATTTGGGCTGACACTAATCAAATCGGGCATTTATCCGCATCCAACGGCGGACCAAGAACAACATGTTTGTCGCTATGCAATCACAGTAAGTGAAGGTTTGGAGAAGCTCGAGACGATCAACCAGCGCGCGTTGGACTTTGCTGTTCCGTTGAAAGTGCGAGGCAACGACTTTGCCTCAACGCCTCAAATAGACAGCCAATCCTTGATTAAGCTGTCGCCCCAAAATGTCGTTCTTCACGCGGCAAAAATTAGCGAGGACGGCCAGCATGTGATTTTCCGCCTCTGTGAAGAGAGCGGCAAACGCACGCGTTTCACAGTACAATTGGATGAGAGATTGGGTGAGGTATTTGCCACCAACTTGTTGGAGCAACATCAAAGGCCAATTGAACGCACGCAATCTGGTGAGATTGAAATTGAATTGAAACCATTTGAAATTCTTACCCTAGCTGCAGCTTGGGGCTAAGTCTCACCACCCAATGGCGGGCGAACCGATAATTTGCAATTGTTTGGGATCAACGCCCTGAATGCGTTGGAGCAGCAATTTAGCCAAATGTTCGCCCGCCTCAATCAAGTCTTCCTCCACCCAATCAATGCGCGGGTGTAAAAACTCGAGGAGCGATGAGGTTTTGCGCGAGATGATTTGCACATCGCTCCCAACCTCGCCGCCAGCAGATTTGACGCCATCCATAACCGCAAGTGCCGCCATTTCGCCTGAGCAAATGACACCTTTCGGCATCGTGCCTTCTTGAACGGCCTCAATTGTTGCCTCACGCAGCCAGCGGACATAATCTTCGCCGGGCTTCACTTGTGCGCGGAAATTAGAAATTTCACAATTTGCGCCCATAATGGCCCGTTCAAGGCCAGTTTGCAGGTGCTGGAAATAGGTTAGATGTTGTTCCGGCGCGAGCAACCCAATTTCATTGCAGCCCAATTCCATCAGGCGTTTTGCGGCCTGATGCGCAAAAATCTCATTATCGAAATCGTAATAGGCATGAGGCGCTTCTAGCGCAGTGCGCCCGTGTGTAACGACGGGGAAATTATGCTCTTGTGCATAGGCGACACGCGGGTCGTCAGGCGCAGTTTGTGCCAACACCAACCCATCCACCAGCCGATTGCGCACGATCTTGATCACTTCATCCAATTCGTCATGGTCAGGCAAAATCGGATAGAACACCAGTTCATAAGGTGTGCTTTCAAAGATGCGAGCCATCCCCAAAATCAGGCGGCGTGAGAAATCGGAGATTTCATCTTCAAGCTGCATCAGCAATGCAATCTTATATGTTTTTCCAGTACGCAGGGAAACGCCAGCCCGGTCTGGCTGATAGCCAATTTCATCTGCAATGCTGCGCACATATTTTTTGGTTTTGGCTGAAATGTTTGGCGCATCACGTAACGCCTTGGACACGGTTGTGACGGCAAAGCCAGTTCGTTCTGCGATCATCTTTAAAGAGGGTTGTTTAGACAAGTTTTTCAGCCGGTTCGTTGAATTCGAAATCCATACAATCTTATTCTCAAATGTCTGTCTAGTTCGCTCTTGCTTGGTATTTGGGCCGGAATGACCGCCCTGCCAAGTGAGCAGCAAAAACACCCCAACATCCTGCAAATCATAGAAATTTTACGCCCGGCCGCATTCGCACAGCCCCACTTATTCACATTTATATTATTCAAAGTTGACTAATGAAATTTTGATATGTAACTTTTTGCATGAATTGCGAGGAGAGGAGATGAATCATGAAAATGGATTCAAATAAGATTAAACGGCGCGGTCGCGCTTGTATGACAGCATTGGGCACGATCGCGCTTGCCGCTGCGGCTGCCCTGCCCGCCAGTTTTGTGGCCGGCAGCGCGATGGCACAAGATAATGTGGTGATTAGCGCGGAAGAATGTGCCCGCAATCAGTCTATTGGCACCATTACATATGTGTCAGGCTATGGCTACTCCGCAAGTGCTGGTCAGCTTGACGTATTTTTGGCGAAGGAGTTCGGCTTTTTCGACGCACTTTGTCTCGATGTCGACATTAACGCAGGCGGCGCAAACGGACAATTGTTGGTTGCTTCCGGGCAAGCTCAATTCACAGCCCTTGGCTCTGCATCGGATGTGATGCTGGCGGCAGCGAACAGCCGCAATTTGAAGGCCGTTGCAACCTATGGCAACAATTCGCCATTTTCCATTTTCGCCAATGAGAAGATCAAGTCTTTGAAAGATCTTGAAGGCGGCACCCTTGGATATTTCATCAACATCACTCCAATCGCGAAAGCAATGCTGGAAGCTGCTGATGTTGATTTGTCGAAGGTCAGCTTGATCAAAATGACCAACTATGACCCAACAGTGGTTCCGCGTGGTCAAATTGATGCAATTGTTGGCTACGCATCAAATCAGCCCGAGAAATTACGGTCAATTGGAATGCCTTTCAACGAGTTCCGTCCGGAGGAATTTGGCCTTCAGGGCACATATAATGTGATGGAAGTGAACTCACAATTCTTGGCTGACCACCGTGAGGTTGCTGCTGATTTTATGCGCGCTTCATTGCGGGCGCTCGAATTTTGTTTGACGAACGAACAAGATTGCGTTCAGCAAATTAGCGCTCTAGCTGCTGCAAACAATCAGGGATCTGCATTCCCCGAAGATCAACAGGCCCGCACATGGGCTGTGGAATCCTCATGGGTTCGAAATGCCGAAAAATCACCGGGCGTACATACGCCTGCGGACTGGGAAAACGAGCACGCCATGGTTGAAAAATATGGCGAACTTGCTGAACTTCCCGCGATTGACGAGATGATGGACGCCGATCTTGTTGCCTCCCTTTATGTGGATGGCAAGCTTCAGTGGCCACGCTAATCGGTGATGTTGATGCAAGATGTTAGCAGCCAGCCTGCATCATCACTCCCCGCGGATGATGATGTCGGCGTAATGGTGAAGAATGTATCGAAGGGCTTTGGTCCTGAAGGTGCGAAAATCACAGTTCTTGATGATGTCAGCTTCAACATCAAAAAGGGCGAATTTGTTTCGGTTATCGGGCCAAGCGGGTGTGGCAAATCCACATTGCTGAAGCTGGTAGCAGGGCTATCAAAGGCCGACTCTGGCCAAGTGGAGATTAATGGCAGCCCGGTAAAGGCTGCGGCACAGGCGAAATCAATTGGATTGGTGCCGCAATCCCCTGCTCTGTTGCCTTGGCGCACAGTTTTGGACAATGTGCGTTTGCCACTTTTGGTCAATAAGGGGTCAAATAAGGGTCGCGAACTGCGTGACCCGGAAGCCCTTTTGCGGTCCTTCGGCTTGGGAAATGCCATGCATAAATTTCCCGGCCAGTTATCGGGCGGCATGCAGCAACGCGTCGCCATCGCCCGGGCCTTTGTGTTTGATCCGGCCGTCATGTTGATGGACGAGCCCTTTTCCGCTCTTGATGAGATGAACCGCGATCAACAGCGCATGGGCTTGCTCGAGTTTTGGCAATCCAACCGCAAGTCAGTGATGTTTGTGACCCACTCGGTACCTGAAGCGATCATGTTGTCAGATCGCATTATCTTGATGGCTGCCCATCCGGGCCGCATTGCCGAGATCATTCCCGTTGATTTGCCACGTCCGCGTGAAGAAGCAGCCTATGCCACAGACACATTCCGCGATTTGGAGGGCTATGTGCGCAACAGTTTGAAAACAGTGATGAGGCAGGCTCATGGCTAATACGACACCCACTGATGCAAAAATGACCCAAAAATCCATGCGTCCGTTGCACGATTATAAGCTTGTATCCATGGTGATATCGTCCATGCCGACCATTGTGACCTTTATTGCCGTCGCCTTGCTTTGGCAGTTTGTTGCCTATGCCAATCCGTATGTGATCCCCACTTTGGACGCCATTGGCAACAGCTTGATGAGCTCGCCACAAATGTATTGGACGAACTTGTTGGTCACCGGGCAGGAAATTGCCATCGGCGCGAGTATGGGCATATTTGCAGGATTTATCCTCGCTGTAATCATGTGCGAATTTCCGCTGATTGAGCGCGCAGTGATGCCCCTTATGGTGGTGATCATGGTCACGCCTGTGGTGGCGATTGCCCCTGCGCTTGTGGTGGCGTTCGGTTTCGGCATGTTGCCCAAATATATTGTGACGGGCTTGGTTGTGTTCTTCCCGATGCTGGTGAACTCCCTTGCCGGGCTGAAAGAAGCTGATCCACGCGCCTTGGATGTGTTGCGCACGCTTCACGCCAGCCGCTGGGAGATCTTCCGTGATCTGCGCTTCCCTGGTTCCATGCCGTTCTTCTTTGCCGGTTTACGCATTGCCCTTCCCCTTTCGGTTGTGGGTGCTGCTGTGGCGGAATTTGTGGCTGCGGGTCGACAAGCGGGCCTTGGCTCCCTGCTCACCATTGCCGCTGCACAGGCCAATTTGCCGGTGATTTGGGCATCAATCGCACTGCTTTGCCTTTTGGGTATCGTGTTGATCGCTGCCCTCGCCATCGTCCGCAAGCGCGTCTTGTGGTGGAGCGACGAGAATGCTGTTGGGCGCTAGGACGAACGTTCCTTTTGCGCCCACCGCCCCTAATAATGAAAGAGTTTTAAGATGAAACAACTCCGTTTTGGTGTGTTTGAGAACGCACAGGCTAACGATTCCGGCACCGCCACGTGGCGCCATAAAGGCAATAAACGCGATCATTTTGATCGGCTAGAATATTGGCAGGAAGTCGCTCGCATTTGCGAAGAAGGTGGACTTGACTTTCTGTTCCTAGCGGACGCATGGGGCTGGTCTGAAGTGAATGGTGAGCGGCCAGATATATGCTCGACTGAATCTTTGGATCTGCCGCGTATGGACCCGTTTATTGTCGCCGCCGCACTTATCAGCCAAACCAAAAATCTTGGGTTGGTGGTAACGGGGTCAACGCTTCTGGAACAGCCCTACTCGTTTGCCCGTCGCATGGCGAGCTTGGACCATTTCTCCGAAGGCCGTTTGGGCTGGAATGTGGTGACAACAGGCACAGCTGAAACCGCTGTTAAGGCCTTCGGTGTGCCGATGGTGGCCCATGATGATCGCTATGACATGGCCGATGAGTTTATGGAACTGTCCTATAAATTGTTCGAAGGTTCTTGGGAGCCAGATGCAATTGAGCGCAATAAGGATGGCCATTTCGCCAATCCTGAAAAAGTGCACCGCGTTAAGCATGAGGGCACACACTTCAATTCTTATGGCTATGCCAACACGTCCTATTCGCCACAAGGCACGCCTGTTCTGTTCCAAGCTGGCTCCTCCCCACGGGGCCGCCAATTTGGCGGCACCCACGGGGAATGTATTTTCCTTGGCGGTGGCACAGCCGAAAAACTGGCTGAACAGGTTAAGTCCATCCGTGATGAGGCTGTAAAGGCTGGGCGTGATGCCAATTCCATTAAATTGATGAGCGCGTTTTCATGCGTAATTGGCGATACCAAGGAAGAAGCAGAACGCAAATATAAAGAGGTTTTGGATGCGCAAAACCCAGAAGTTGCTGTCGCGTCTTATGCCATGTTCACGGGGCTAGACCTGTCGTCTTACGCACCAGAAACAAAAATGAGCTCACTGCACACCGAACTGTCGCAAACTCAGATTGCACGTTTTGGCGATAAAACCGTCGCTGACGTGTTGGCAGATTGGCATGCCCACGGCGTGAAACCCGCACCATTGGTTGGCACCGCCGAAGTGATCGCAGATCATATTTGCGAATTGGCAGACGCCACCGATCTGGACGGCTTTTTGCTGACCCCGGTCACGCAGCCCGGTTCAACCTTGGATTTCGCAACCAAAGTGTTGCCGATCTTGCGTGAACGTGGCTATGCACGTGAAGGTTATCCAGAGGCAACATTGCGCGAGCGTTTGGTGGGCACGTCCACACCGCAATTGCGCGATGATCACCCGGGCGCAGGCTATCGCGCTGGCGCGAAGGGCTAGTCCATCATGGGTGCTTTGGGAAAAGTCTGTGTTGTGGGCAGCATCAATTTGGACCTTATGGTGCAGGTTGATCATGCCCCTGCGCCGGGCGAGACCATTATGGGCAAAATGTTGGGCAAAATGCCCGGCGGCAAGGGCTTCAATCAAGCCGTTGCCGCCCACCGCTGCGGCGCTTCCACCCAATTTGTGGGGCAAGTTGGTGCCGACAGCGAGGCGCAGCATCTGCGCAAGGTCTGCGCGCAGATCGGCCTAAGTGACCGTTATCTGCGCACCAACCCGCAAGCACCCACGGGCACGGCCTATATTTCCTGCCAATCCGGCGGGGAAAACTCCATCATTGTGGTGCCGGGGGCCAATGAGCAGTTGGACCTAACCCAACTGCCACACGCACTCGTTGAGGCTGATTTGATGATGGTGCAGATGGAAATTGGCTCTCAGGCAGCAAAAACCGCCATGGCCATTAGCCAGCACCTTGGTGTGCTGACTTTGCTGAATGCAGCCCCATCCCGCGATGTTGGCATCGAGCATTTGGCGTTGGCTGATATTTTGGTGGTCAATGAAACCGAGGCAGAGGATTTGGGCGGCTTTGATGCCTTGCGGCAAGCCGGTCCTTCCCTCATCGTGATGACGCTGGGGGCCAATGGTGTGATGTGGGCAGAACGGGATGCCCCCGCACAGACTGCCTCTGCGTTTCCCATCAATGCGGTTGATACAACGGGCTCAGGTGACGCCTTTTGCGGGGCCTTTGCAGCAGCTCTGGCCTCTGGGCATTCAATTGAACATGCGATTGGCCATGCATCCGCTGCAGGGGCTCTCACCGCCATGGCGATGGGCGCGCAAACCGACAATTTATCATCGAAAAACATTCAGGTGATGATCAGCAATTCACCGCAAACGCAACAGGTGATCTTATGACTAAGGTTGCCATCAAGTCGTTACGGCTGATGCCGTCCGCGTTTGCTGGGCTCTTCACCGACAAAGCTATATTCGCCATCATGCAGCCGTTGCAGCAGCGCCTCGGTCCACTCCTTTTCGCCCTTCAGGCGTGTGGTGGACAGCTCGAAGATCTCGCGCACATAGAGCGGCGTGGTTTCCGATTGCGCTACATCTTCAACATGATAGCCATTGGCTTTCACACGGGCGTCGATTTCGCGCACGCGATGTTCAAGCACTTCGATGACTTCCTGTCGGCTCAAGGCGAACATGAACGAGGTCAGTACCATGCCGGATTTCGTGTCAAACGCATCCACGGTCCAAATGACTTTCCGCAGCAAGCGAATAAATTCGACATTACCTTCGGGCGTCATTTTATAAACCGTGCGCTCGGGGCGTTTGCCCTCTGTCTCAATGCAATGCTCTTCCACATAGCCATCTTTTTTGAGCGACGACAGCGCATTGTATATGGAACCGGGATTGACGTTGGCCCATTCGTCAACGTGCCAAGTGATCAGTTCCTGGCGCAGAAAATATCCATGCACAGGCTGAAATTGATGAACGGCGCCAAGCACCATGAGGCGTGTAAGGTTCGACATAAGCTTATGTTTACGTGATCATTTTTGAACATTCAAGATAGAATAGTTCAAACGAAATAAGACCAAAATTAGTTTAGGGACCACCAAACGGTCCGGGAGAATTTTAATGTCAGCACAAGCCCAATTAGCAGAAGCGATTTCGCCCAACGAATTACGCCGTGCCTTTTCTGTCTTCCCCACAGGTGTTGTTGCCGTTTGTGCACTCATTGAGGGCAAACCCGTTGGATTTGCCGTTAACTCCTTCAACTCAGTCTCGCTGGACCCGCCGCTTGTGTCCATATGTGTTGGCAACACTTCGTCCACATGGCCGTTGCTGGCGAAGGCGGAGCGGTTGGGCCTCACTGTACTGGGCGCTGGCCACAGCGAATTGTGCCGAAAATTGGCGTCGCGCACAGCTGATCGTTTTGACGGCGCAGCATGGACCACCAAAAACAGTGGTGCCATTTTGATTGAAGGCGGCGCCTTGTGGCTCGAATGTCGGCAAAGTGCCGCGTTTCCGGCGGGTGATCATGAAATGATCATGCTCGAGGTGCATGAGGCCGAGCTGTTTGCTGAAACCGATCCGCTTGTTTTCCATCAAAGCCAATTTCGTGAATTGATGGGCGATGCGTGATGTCAGCGGCCCCTGCCCTCAGTTTGCATGACATCATATTGTCAGGACATGTGGTTTCTGGCCATGGCCGCGGGCAAGTATTGGGCTTCCCCACTGCCAACATCTCGGTCGCCGCAGATGCCCCCACACCGCCCGATGGCGTCTATGCCTGCTTGGTGACCATTGAAGATGAGCGTAAGATATATCATGCGACCATGAGCATTGGCGACAATCCGACCTTTGATGATGTCACCGAGCGACGTTTTGAGGCTTTCATCCACGATTTCGACCGCGACCTTTATGATTTCGCTGTTCATGTCAGCTTTGTGGCGCGGCTGCGGGATATGGTTGTGTTTCCATCGGTAGATGCTTTGAAAGAACAAACCATGCGCGATGTGGAACGGTCGCGCCAAATATTAGCTGAATATACTCAGCGCTAGGGAAGGAAATCATGAAATTTTTTGTCGATACAGCCGAAGTTGCTGACATTAAAGAACTCAATGAATCTGGCCTTTTGGATGGTGTGACCACCAATCCAAGCCTTATTGCCAAATCTGGCCGTGACTTTATTGAAGTGGTGAAAGAAATCTGCGACCTGATTGAAGGTCCTGTTTCAGCTGAAGTGGCTGCCACAGATTATGATGGCATGGTGAAAGAAGGCGATTATCTCGCCTCATTGGCTGACAATGTGGTGATCAAGCTGCCTTTGACCATGGAAGGTTTGAAAGCCTGTCGCTATTTCACCAATAAAGGCGTGAAAACCAACGTGACCTTGTGTTTCTCCGTGAACCAAGCGCTGTTGGCTGCTAAAGCGGGTGCAACCTATGTGTCGCCATTTATTGGTCGCCTAGACGACATCAATCTAGATGGCATGCAGCTGATCGAAGATATCCGCACCGTTTACGACAATTACGGGTTTGAAACCGAAATTCTTGCGGCCTCTATCCGCTCAGCCAACCATGTGAGCGACAGCGCGTTGGCGGGTGCTGATGTGGCGACCATTCCACCAGCGGTGATCCGCAAATTGACTGAGCATCCATTGACTGACAAGGGCTTGGATGCGTTCGTCAAAGACTGGAAATCAACAGGACAATCAATCCTTTAGCCAGCTATCGCGCGACCCGACCACCGGTTAGCGGCTTTGGCGCACCCGTTGTTTTTGGGAAACTGATCGGCAGTCCGCGCAATGTGCGGGCTGCCAGATGAGCGAAACATTCTGCTTCGACCGCATCACCGCGCCAGCCATGATCTTCCGCCCGATCGATGGTGCATCCCGTACGCACTTCCAGTGCGTTCATAATGGCGGGGTTTTTGCGACCGCCGCCACAAACGATCAGTCTTTCAGGTCTTGCTGGCAGCAAATCCAGTGCTTTGCCCACTGCACTCGCTGTAAACGCCGCCAAAGTGGCTGCGCCATCTGCATCACTCAACCCGTCTGCCATTTCCGGCCCGAAATCAAAGCGATCAAGCGATTTGGGATAGGCAGCGGCCAAATAAGGATGGGTCAAAAGCGAGGCAAGCCGCTCTTCATCCACGGTGCCAGACAAGGCCAGTTTCCCATCCTCATCCATTTTACCCAAGCCACGCGCCTTCATAAAATCATTGGTCGGAGCATTGGCAGGCCCAGTATCAAAGGCAATCAGATCTCCGCCGGCAGACATCCATGAAATATTGGCCACACCACCCAGATTAAGTACCGCACTTTCTGCGCCTGCATTAATGCGTTTCAGCAAAGCCGCGTGGTAGATTGCCGATAGAGGTGCACCCTGCCCGCCTTCGGCCATATCTGCGCTGCGGAAGTCATAGACAACTGGCACGCCCAATCGCTCATGCATCCGCTGGCCATCGCCAAGCTGTCGTGTTTGGCCGATACGCTCTGGCTGCGGGGCGCGGTGCAACACAGTTTGGCCGTGAAAGCCCACCGCGCCGATATCAGACATTTTCAAGCCCGCTTGCGCCACCAGCGCCTTCACTGCGTCTGACTGTGCGTCAGTCAGCGCGGCTTCGGCTTCAACAAAGATTTGCGGATCTTCGTCAGCAAACTGCCATTCGCGTGCTTCCGCCAAAGCCTGCACCAGCATTTCATTGATGTGCTCGGGATAAGGCATCAGCTCATAGGGGCCAAACTCAACAATTTCCTCGCCATCGGTGCGCAGCAAAGCCACATCGATAAAGCCATCTAAAACCGTTCCGGTCATCAGGCCAACTGACCAAATTGCACTCATCATGTTTCCCCTTAAGATTGCACGACTAGGTCGCCCACGGCCCGGCGCAGTTCAGCGATACCGCTATCAAAGTGTCGCGTTGGGTGAATACGGTTGGTCAGCAAGGTCCACCCGATTTTCCGTTCAAAATCCACCCACACGCCCGTTCCTGTGAAGCCGGTATGGCCAATAGTTTCATCGCTGCATTTGTCTCCGCCGGGCCACCCGTCATGGCGATGCTCAAATCCGTGGCTGCGCTTTTCACTCAATTTGGTGCGCATCAGCTCTACTTTTGGGCTGTCTGCGTTTTCCAGCAGATCGGCTGCAAAATTCAGCACCGAGTCTGCCGTTCCAAACAAGCCTGCATGCCCTGCGCCTTGCAACGCATAGCAATTATCGTCATGCACTTCGCCGCACATAATTTTCGAGCGCCATGTGCAATCTTCAGTTGCCGCGCTCATATGTTTTGGTGCGCTGAACGCAAAGCCTTCAGGAGGCACCATTTCGCGCAATTTGCAGCCCTCAATGCGCTCCAAAGCAAAGCCGAGCAGGATGAAATTGATGTCAGAATATACCGGGGGGCCTTTGCGCCATTCGCGTTGCAGGATAAACGCCCGCAGCAATTCCGGATCGCGACCATAAGTATAGATTGGCTCAACGGCTGGAAATGGCGTTTGGTGTCCCAAACATTCGCGGAACGTCACCTTACGCTCCCACGCATCGGCATTATATTGCCGCAAATCCGGTAACACGCTGATCAAGGGCGCATCCAAATCAATCCGCCCCTCGAGGGCATAATCGAGGATGCGCGAGGTCGTGAAAATCACCTTGGTAAGTGACGCGAGGTCAAACCAAGTGTCTTTTTCCACAGGCCGCTGGTTCGGCACCGTCTGCGCGCTCCCAGCATTCAAAATGGCTCGTTTACCATCTGCTGTCGCCACACCCAGCACGCCGCCGGGGATTTTGCCAGCATCTATTGCGGCTTGAACGGGTTCAAACGCCCGTTTGGCGACGGATTCAACATCACTTATTGCGGAAAGAGATGACATGCCACAGCTCCCTGCGTTTGCGCCTTCAATTCAGGACGGGTTTGTTTACAAACATCCATCACTTTTGGGCATCTTGTGTGGAATGCGCAGCCGGATGGCGGGTTTGCTGGATCAGGAACCTCTCCCGCCAATACGGTACGCGCCCGCTTCTCGCCAACGCGTGGAATGGCAGACAGAAGCGACTGCGTATAAGGGTGCTGCGGGTTTTGCATCACCTCTTCGGTTTCGCCCATTTCCACGATCCGCCCCAGATACATAATCGCAATCCGGTCGCTCACATGGCGGATGACGGACAAATCATGGCTGATAAACAGAATGGAGATGTTGAGCTGTTTTTGCAGCTTGGCGATCAAATTGATGATTTGACTTTGGATCGAAACGTCCAAAGCCGACACTGCTTCGTCAGCAACGATCAGTTTGGGATCAAGCGCCAGTGCGCGGGCAATGGCAATTCGTTGCCGCTGGCCGCCGGAGAACTCGTGCGGATGCCGATCAATGGCATTTTGCGGCAAGCCCACCAACTCCAGCAATTCGCGCACTTTTTCCTGTCGCTGCTGTTTGGTGCCAATGCCATGCACCTCCAACGGTTCGCCGATCACCTTGCCCACTTTATGGCGCGGGTTAAGCGATCCGAACGGGTCTTGAAAGATGATCTGCAAATCGCGCCGCAACGGCTTAAGGGCCGACTTTTTGAGCGGCACAATGTCTTGGCCTTCAAACAGCACTTGGCCGCTGCTGGGTTCAATCAGCCGCAGCAACGTACGTCCCAATGTCGACTTACCACAACCAGATTCGCCAACCACACCTACAACTTCACCCGCAGCAATGTCCAGTGACACATCTGACAAGGCCTGCACCCTCGCGCCATTTTTGCCGTGATAGATTTTTGATAGATTTTTGATTTCAAGCAAAGTCATTAGGCCGCATTCCAACAACGCAAACGATGGTGATCATCCCCGGTTAACTCGGGCATTTCCTCTGTGCAGATGTCCAGACAAGCAGAACAACGCGGATGGAAAGCACATCCGGATGGACGAGCACCGGGTGGTGGCACTGTGCCGGGAATAGCCGGAAGCTCAACCCCCGGCGGGTTCGCTGCCGGAATTGTACGCAACAACGCCTCTGTGTAGCGATGGCGCGGATTGGCAAACAGCTCCTCTGCCGACGCCTCCTCCACCACGCGCCCGCCATACATCACCGCGACCCGCCCGCAATATTGCGACACCACGCCCAAATCGTGGGTGATCAACAGCACAGCCATGCCCATTTCACGCCGCAAATCTTCGATCAGTTCGAGGATTTGCGCCTGCACTGTCACGTCCAGTGCTGTGGTGGGTTCATCGGCAATCAATAGTTTCGGGTCACACGCCAAGGCAATGGCAATCATTGCGCGCTGTCGTTGCCCGCCAGACATTTCATGTGGATATTTTTGCGCCGCTTTTTCCGGAGCCGGAATACCAACCCTTTCAAGCAATTCAACAGCACGTCGCGCCGCTTCAGCCTTATCACTGGTCTTATGAAGTAATACCACTTCGGCGATCTGATCCCCGATGGTGAAAACCGGGTTTAGCGAAGTCATCGGCTCTTGGAAAATCATCGCGATTTGGTTGCCGCGCAGCTGCTCCAATTCGGCGTTCGACATAGCTAAAATGTCCTGACCATCATAGTGAATTGCCCCCTGCCTGATGCGCATAGGTGGCTCGGCCAATAGGCGCATAATAGAAAGCGCCGATACTGACTTCCCGCAGCCTGACTCGCCTACTAATCCTAGCATCTCACCCGGTTTGATCGACAAAGAAACGCCTTCGATAACGGGACGCGACCCAACATCAATCCACAAATCGTCGATTGTGAGCAGCGGCGATTGGGTCATAGTTCCTCCCGTTGAAGATGATCACGATACGCGACCGAAATTTGAGAGGCAACACCCGAAAGAAATGCCATTTCCTTTCGATTATCGACCCTCTTGCATAGCGAAGAATAATACCATAACGTCGAAATTGTCCAGAGTGGTTCTATAGTGGATATATCGCGGCATGGCTGAGAGATGAACCATGAAATCGGACAATTCCTTGCGCAGAGACGCAAGACACAGATTTAGGAGGAACCATGTCTATTCAAAAATTCGGGATCGCATTATTTGCATCCAGCATGCTCGCCACAGGCGTATCTGCGGCCAGCTTAAATGTGGCAATTGATTCATCGCCTGCGGGCCTTGATCCGCATTTGATCACTGCGTTCAACTCTGTTGTGGTGGTGCAAGGCAATATTTATGAAGGCCTGACTGACATCAATGCTGACCTTGATGTTGTGCCAGATTTGGCCAAGTCTTGGAATGTTTCTGAGGATGGCCTTTCCTACACATTCACACTTCATGATGGCGTGACGTTCCACGATGGCTCAACCATGGATGCCAATGACGTGGCGGCCTCTATCCGCCGGGTGCAGGCAGAATCCACAGGTTCGCCTTTGGCCAGCCGCGTTTCGCCAATCACTGGCATT
The DNA here is from genome assembly GCF_049801075.1 of Maritalea sp. S77. Lineage (NCBI taxonomy): Bacteria > Pseudomonadati > Pseudomonadota > Alphaproteobacteria > Hyphomicrobiales > Devosiaceae > Maritalea > Maritalea sp. S77. The sequence continues at coordinate 600,803 of NZ_JBNAGG010000001.1, forward strand.
GAGGTGGTTGATGCAACCACCGTTAAGCTGACATTGGATGCACCATTTGCGCCAATTCTATCTGCACTCGCTGGCATCGCCATCGTGCCGGAAGAGTTGGAAAACGACATTGAGAAACTTCAGCAAACACCAATCGGCACTGGCCCTTTCAAGTTCGACGAATGGCAGCCAAACGGCTATATCGCCCTCACCAAATTTGATGGTTATCGCGAAGATGGCTTGCCTAAATTGGACGGCGTGCGGGTGAACTTTGTGCCAGAAGCGGCAACCCGCCAAGTTGGCCTCACCAGCGGCGATTATGACGTCTTGCCGGGCATCGACCCTGCAACGGCGCTACAGCTGCAAGCACAGCCAAGTGTTTCTGTGTTCGACACACGGGACGTGGCCTACACGCTGTTGGGCATGAATGCAACGCGCGGTCCTTTGGCGGAGCCTAAAGTGCGCCGTGCGATCAATATGCTGCTGAACCGGCAGGAAATTATCGACGGCGCTTTGTTTGGCGCTGGTGTACCTGGTGGCCCACTTTCCCCTGCTCTCAGCTCATGGGCACTCGATACCTCAGAGTTCGATTGCTACACGCCAGATGTTGATGGCGCAAAAGCATTGCTGGAAGAAGCTGGCGTAGATATGCCAATCAAGCTCTCCATTCTTGTGTTGCCACGGCAAGATGCCCGCGATATCTCGCAGGTAATCCAACAGCAATTGGCTGCTGGTGGCATTGAAGTGGAGCTGGTTAACAAGGAAATTGGTGAGTTTGTGCAAGATTGGCGCAATTCAGATTTCGACATGTTCGTTTCTGCCAATGGCGGCAACCCAGACCCTGACCAATATTTCTACCGCACCTTCTATTCAGGTGGCTCAACCAACGTGTTCCAATATGACAATCCTGAACTGAATGATCTGTTGGACAAAGGCCGCAGCGAGACAGACCAAGCCGCACGTAAAGAAATTTACGATGACGTACAGCGCATGCTTGCTTGTGAGGGTCCAGTTGCACACCTTGCCTATGGCAATTTGTTCACCGCGGTAAACAACAAGGTTGAAGGCTTTGAAATTTACCCAACTGGCCGTTTGACCAGCTTGGTCAACGCCACAATGGAATAACCAATAAGCAAGCGCGGCGTCATTTTGTGATGCCGCGCTTTTACTTTGGGTCAAAAGATGCGCACTTCTTCTCGATTTATTGTTGGCAGGTTGATTGATCTTGCCGTTGTTCTTTTCGGTGTGTCGATCATCGTCTTTATGATGATCCGGCTGATCCCCGGCGATGCCGTGGCGATCATGCTGGGGGCCAATACCGAGATCACACCGGAGCGGATCGCTGAGCTTGAAGCCCGCATAGGGCTAGATAAGCCGATATATGTGCAATATTTCGATTGGATTTGGGGCGCGGTTCGCGGAGATTTCGGCACCTCGATCTGGACGGGCCGTCCGGTTATGTCCGAAATCAGCGCCAATCTTTGGCCAACTCTAGAACTCACTTTTCTTTCCGTGCTGTTTGGCGCTGGCCTCTCCATCCCTATTGGCTGCTTTATGGCCGAAGCGCGCGGCAAAGGCGCGGAAGTCGCTGTGCGCATCGGCGCGATTGCTGGCCTCACTATTCCATCTTTCTGGCTGGGCATTGTCGCTATCTTCATGGTGTCAAAGCTGCTCCCCGGTGTGTCGGCACTTGGCTATGTGCCCTTTAACGAAGACCCTTTGGGCAATTTGCAACGCATGATTTTGCCCGTGATCGCCCTCGGCCTGCCCATGCTGGCCAACTTGTCCCGCCTTGTTCGCTCTGCCATGCTCGATGCGCTTAGTCAGGATTACATCCGCACCGCACGCGCCAAGGGTGTGCCGCAACGTGGCCTTGTTTATAAACATGCGCTCCGCAATGCATTGATCCCTTTCATCACCAGCGTTGGTGTGGCCACGGGTTACTTGCTGGGCGGCGCCATTGTGGTAGAGCAAGTGTTTGCCATCCCCGGCTTGGGGCGCTTGGTGCTTGGTGCCATCGCAGAACGAAATTACCCGCTGGTGCAGGCATCCATTCTGGTGATGACCGCATCTTTCGTGATGGTGAATTTCTTTGTCGACCTGCTTTACGCCTATATTGATCCACGGGTGTCCCAATGAGACAGTTTATCAAACAAAATAAGCTACTTAGCTTTGCCATTGGCTTTGTGGCGCTGCAGATCGGGTTGGCACTCTTCGCCCCCATTCTCGGCTTTCAAGATCCGTATCAGCAGGTCATGATTCAGCGGATGAAGGCACCAAATGCTGTCAATCTTTTGGGCACAGACCAATTGGGCCGCGATGTCTTGGCGCGTATTGTTTACGGCTATCGCACCTCATTGGTGACATGCCTCACTGCGGTGGGCTTGGCTTTGTTGGTTGGCGGCATGCTGGGCATGTTGGCCGCTTATTATCGCGGCTGGTTTGATCGCATTGTAATGCGGTTGATGGATATTCTTTTTGCCTTCCCCATCCTGCTGCTCGCCATTGGCGTTATCGCTGTGATCGGGCCAAGCACATGGGGCGCTGCGATCGCGATTGCCATTGTTTACACGCCGATTTTTGCGCGGCTGTTGCGCGGCCCTTCCCTAGTGATTGTGGAAAGCGAGTATGTGATGGGGGCGAAAGCCATCGGCGCGTCTGACCTGCGAATTATCTTTTCGCATTTGCTGCCCAACCTCTCGTCCGTGATTTTGGTGCAGGCCAGCTTGCTGCTTTCTGCCGCTATCTTGGTGGAGGCCTCCCTGTCCTTCCTCGGCCTTGGCGCGCAGCCGCCTATACCTTCATTAGGTTTGATGCTATCGGAAGGCCGCAATTTTTTATTGCTATCGCCGTGGCCTGCTATATTTGCTGGCTTTGCTATTTTGTTTTTGTCGTTTGGCTTCAACCTGTTGGGCGATGCCTTACGCGATACGTTAGACCCGCGTCTACGCTCTGATAATTAGGATTGTTTCAGTGACCGGAAAACCCGCAAAAGGCACAAATGATATTGACGGGGATACTACATCTGCAATGTCGGAAAACCCGGTAATGGAAGAAATTTTGCTAAAGCTGCAGCACGGTGAGAAGCGGAATGAAACTTTCTACCGTCAATTGGCTGGTGTTTTGCGCGAGCTTATCGAGCGCGGCGCGTTGCGCGGTGGCGAAGCTTTGCCGTCTGAGCGCGAATTGGTCAAAGCCACTGGCTTTTCCCGCATCACTGTCCGCAAAGCCATTGAAAGCCTTTTGAATGACGGATTGATTTCCAAGCGCCATGGGGCTGGCACTTTTGTAAAACCGCAAATTGATCAGCCTTTGTCTATCTTGCTAGGTTTCACCGCCGACATGCAACGTCGCGGTCAGGAGTCTACGTCAATCCTTTTGGACAAATCGGTGGGGCTACCCACTGCGAATGAGGCACTAAAGCTTGGTATATCGCCGAGCGAGCAGGTCCTGCGCCTGTCACGAGTTCGCGTGGCTGAAGGCGAACCATTGGGCATTGAGAACGCAACCGTCCCCCTTTACGCTGCCCCACCAGAAACAATTGATGCCTCGCTCTACGAGGCGCTTCGACAAAGTGGCAACATGCCCGTACGCGCCGTACAACGCATGCACGCAGCCATTGCTAACGAGGAAGAGTCTCGCTTACTCGGCATAGAGGTTGGCTCCCCAATTTTCCACACCGAGCGCCACTCCTTCCTCGCCAATGGCCGCCCAATTGAAGTCACCATGTCCGCCTATCGCGGCGACCGCTATGACTTTATCGCCGAGCTAAATATCGAGCATTAGGGCACGGCATCATAAGATTTGCCATACGCTCTCAACTAAGCCACATTCGAGTCAGCGAAGCTGGCTTTTCGGTCGTTCATAAAGTTGATGAGGCGTTGGTCGATGTCTGGGTCCAGTGCTGGCGGCTGGTATTCGGCAAGCATCTTTTTGTAGAGCTTTTCCGCACGCATTTCTGCTGTGAATGATCCATCTTCTAGCCATTGCTCATAGCTGTTATTGTCAGAAATGTTGGAACGGTAGAAGGCGGATTTAAAGTTTGCTTGCGTGTGTGCGCAGCCAAGGAAATGTTGGCCGGGGCCCACTTCGCGCAAAGCGTCGAGCGCTTGCCCATTTTCGGACATATCGACCCCATTGGCGTAGACGGCCAGCATGTTAGCCTGGTCGGCATCCATCACAAACTTTTCGTAGCCCATGGCAAGCCCGCCTTCGAGCCAGCCTGCGGTGTGCAACATAAAATTGACCCCGGCCATTAGGCCCTGTTGAAGCGTGTTGGCGGCTTCGTAAGCGGCCTGCGCATCTGGCACTTTCGAGGCGGTGAACCCACCCGCACTGCGAAACGGCACGCCCAAGCGGCGCGCCAAGGCGGCGCCCATATTTATGACCATGGACGCCTCAGGCGTGCCAAAAGTTGGCGCACCTGATTGCATCGACATGGAGCTCACGAAATTGCCATATATCACTGGTGCGCCCGGCCGCGTCAATTGCGCCAGCGCCATGCCGCACATGCCTTCAGCAAGGCTTTGCGCAGCAACGGCGGCCGAGGTTACCGGCGACATAGCCCCGGCCACGACAAAGGGACTAACCATGGTCGCTTGATTGTGGCTAGCATAGACCTTCAGCGCGCCGAGCATTGTTGAATCAAAGGTCAATGGCGAGTTGGCGTTGATGAGATTGACGAGGACACAGTTTTCTTCAACGACTTCATCGCCAAAGACAATCTTGGCCATATCAACTGAATCCTGCGCCCGTTCTGGCGCGGTAACCGAGCCCATGAAAGCTTTGTCTGAATATTTGATATGGCTGTAAAGCATATCAAAATGGCGCTTGTTCACGGGCAAGTCCACAGGCTCGCAAATGGTACCACCTGAATGGTGAAGCCCATCAGACAAATATGCGAGTTTCACAAAGTTGCGGAAATCTTCGATGGTCGCATAGCGGCGCCCACCCTCGCGGCTATAGACAAAGGGTGAGCCATAGGCAGGCACCAAAACCAAATTATTGCCTCCAATCACCACATTTCGCGCAGGGTTGCGGGCATGTTGAGTGAATATGCTTGGTGCTGAATTTTGGATCAGCTCGCGACACATACCACGCGGAAACCGAACCCGTTCGCCGTCAGCGCTAGCTCCTGCCGCCACAAATGTTGCGATAGAATCTGGGTCATCTTTGATATCGATGCCAATTTCCTCAAGAATAGTATCCGCATTATATTCGATGATCTTGAGGTCAGCATCGCCGAGAATTTCATAGGGCGGAATGTTGCGCTGAATATAGGCTGGAGCTGTACTTTCGGTAACGCTGCTTGCGGCGCGTCCACGGCGTCCGCCCTCTCGTCCTGGTCTAGGCATTTGACTGCTCCTCATTCTCTCGTATTGAGTTATCTGCCCCATGGGCCCACAATTGATTTCGGATTCCTGCGCCCTGTGGGCGTCCTTCAAATTGGGGCAAATCATCTGCGATGTCGTAATAGTCGCCCTTTTCTTTCACGAACATGTGCCCCTTAACGGCCAGCCCGTCCGCATCGTCTAAGCTGCCTGCAAAAACGGAAACTGTTGGCGCATTGAATTGCCGCCAAAAGATTGGCGATCCGCAGGACGGACAAAACGCATATTCCGCTGTCGCAGAGAAAGATGCCCATTTCAACGGTCCATCAATCTTCAAATCTTCGCGGCGCACCGCGGCGGCGGCAACATAATGCCCGCTCAAATGCCGACATTGACGACAATGGCAAAACCAAATGTCTGCTAGGCCGCGCGTTTCGTATCTAACAGCTCGACATAAACATCCGCCTGTGTGCAGATTAGGCTCGACGGCGACCACGACGGCGTCCTCCCCGTTCTTCCCCTTCATTTTCTGCAGGCGGTGTGCGAAACGTCTTGATCCAGTTGCCGCAATGCGGATCAACGCCATTCAACACATCTGCAGCCTTGATGGCCGGCACCAGCCCCTCATGCAGCGGATTGAGGATGGCTGACGTCATCCCCGCGGCGGCCACCATGGGGAGGAAAGCATTGTTGATCGCGTGCCGATTGGGCAAGCCAAAGCCGATATTTGACGCGCCGCAAGTTGTGTTGACCTTCAGCTCCTCGCGCAATCGACGCACAAGGTGAAACACGTCTTTGCCTGCTTTATTGACTGCCCCAATTGGCATTACCAGCGGATCAACAACCACATCTTCGGCTTTAATTCCGTAGTCCGCCGCACGTTCCACAATACGTTTGGCAATCTCAAAGCGCACGTCCGGATCTTCGGAGATACCCGTTTCATCGTTCGAAATGGCCACCACCGCGGCGTCATATTTTTTGACCAGCGGCAAGATGCGTTCCATCACCTCTTCCTCCGCGGTGGTGGAATTCACCAGCGCGCGCCCCTGATAAACCGAGAGCCCGGCTTCCAATGCCTCAATAATGGAAGAATCTATGGAGAGCGGCACATCGGTTATCGATTGAACAAGTTGGATGGTTTCCGCAAGAATTTTAGGTTCGTCCGCCAAGGGAATACCCGCATTTACATCGAGCATTTGCGCGCCTGCGGCCACTTGCGCCAGCGTGTCTTTCTCAACGCGTGAATAATCACCTACTTTCATCTCAGCGGCTAAGAGTTTGCGGCCTGTGGGATTGATACGTTCGCCGATCATAACAAAAGGCTGGTCAAACCCGATGCGCACTTCCTTTGTGGCAGAACTAATAATCGTTTGTGTCATCGGCTTTCCCCTTAGCTTCCAGTTCCGATTTTGTTTTCGGCCACATCTTCATTCGGCGTCACAACACCAATTGTTGTATCCACTGGTTCAGGCGCCCATGGCTTTCTGTCGCCCAGCACCCCAGAGGCTTTGACGATCTCCCCAACCCATTGCTCGTGGCGATAAGCCATCAAATGCACGCCGGAAACACCGGGGGTTTCTTTGATCTGCTGCATCAATTCCACAGCGATGCGACGACCTTCGGCTTTTTGATTTGAGGCCCCTTCCAGACGTTGAATAATCGCGTCTGGAATATGGACGCCCGGCACATTGGATCGCAGCCATTTTGCCGTTTTGGCCGATCCCAAAACGCCAACACCGATCAGAATAAAACACCGCTCAGGCAAGCCGAGATCGCAAGCGCGCGCCATAAAGGATCTTAGGCGGTCAATATCAAAGCAATATTGGCTTTGAATAAACTCTGCTCCGGCGCGGATTTTCTTTGCCAATTGGTCAACACGATTGTCCTGCGGCGGCACGAACGGATTGATGGAAGCGCCGATGAGCATTCGGGGTGCTGCATCAAGCGGACGACCGCTCAAAAATCGAGTTTCATCGCGCAATATCTTGGTTGTTTGCAGCAAAGAAATGCTATCCAGATCAAAAACTGGTTTGGCTTCTGGATGGTCCCCGGCGCCTACATCGTCGCCTGTGAGGCACAGCACTGTGCACACGCCGAGCGCCGCTGCACCCAATAGGTCGCCCTGCATAGCAATGCGATTTCGATCGCGACAGGAAAACTGGATGATGGGCGAATAGCCTGCCCGTGTGAGAATGGCGCACACGCCAAGGCTAGACATGTGGCAGTTTGCACCCGACCCATCTGTGGCGTTGATGGCATCCACATATCCATCAAACAGGTTTGCACGTGCCAATACTTCATCGGGATCAACGGAGTCTGGCGGCGCAATTTCAGTGGTTACTGCAAAATGTCCGGATCGTAAAACACGTTCAAAGCGGCCATGCGAAACGTGGCCGGGTCGCTGGATCAGCGGGTCACCAGGGTTTACGCCGAATTCTTCAACAAAATCAAGATCGTCATTCATCGCGCGCGAGCCTTAGCCAAGAGGATTGGCCAACCCGATTATGGTCAACCGCAAACTCAATATCCTTGATGGTCTCGCCATCCTGCATGTTCGCCGCGCCATGCCATGCATCCACCCACACGCAGCGCATGTTCGGCTTCACCTCGCACATGCCGTTGGATCGCACGCCGCCACATGGGCCATTGCGGATGGATTTGGGGCAATTCATGGGACATGTCATGCCGGTTTTTGACAACACGCAGTTGCCGCACATCTGACAGTCAAAAAGCGCCCCTTTGATGAGACGCTCGGCGGCTGTGATCGGTGTATCGAGTCGTCGCCCGAACAGTCGCGTCACCATGCGCAAAGCGGAGAGAATGGTTGGTCGTGTCGATTTGTACAACCGTTCCAAAAACCGAGCGTGCGCGCTTGACCATCGCCTAACCACGTACATGTCGATATGCTCCATGTTCAGCGTTTGCATTCACGGCTGTGGTGATTGCGGTTTTGAGTTCGCCATACCCGACAAAGCGATAGTCATAATTGAGGCCGAGTTTTTGCGCAGCCGATGCCGCCGCGGCCTTTAGTGCCGTGTCATTGGTTTGGGCCAGATAGACTACGCGCTTATAGTTTGCAAAATAGATATCTCTCAGCTCTGGGCGTCGATCGAGCCCAAGGCCCCGCATAACCAAGCGCTCAAAATTTTTGACTAAATAGTCTGTGAGAAAGAAGCTTCCAATCTCCTCATCTGTGATCGTTTGGAACAACTCAGCCCCCGCGAAAAACTCATAGCAGTGCGCAAAAGGCAGCCGTTCGGCAGCGTGTTTTTCAAGCACTTTATCCAGCGCCCCGCCGGTGCCGCATTCGCCATAGCCGACGAGGACTTGGTCAAAATCCGCGCGCCGTTCGGTGAGTATCTTATCTATGGCGGGCGCTATTTTTTGTGGGCTATTGTGATATTCAGCTGGCAAGCATTGCAGGGTCATATTGGTTGCGGCATCGCCCATTTGCGTGCGCAATGCGACAATTTCCTTTGCTAAGGCACCGCAGGCGACAACCAGCAATCGTGGGTTACTGCCATTATGACCGTGCGCTAGGTCCATCTTAGTTATTCCTCCCGACCAGTGCTTTCGCCAGTTCGGCGCTTCTGGCGGCATCACGCCCATAGGAAGTTGCATTGATGGCGTCGGCAAATTCTTGGTTTAGCGGCGCGCCACCCACCATGATGGGTAATTCTTTCAATATTCCCCGCTTGTCGAACTCCTCAATCACCACGCCCATATAGGGCATTGTTGTGGTCAACAAAGCCGACATGCCGAGTACATTCGGTTCGTGTTTGTCGATCGCCTCTAAATAGTTTTCGACCGGGTTGTTGATGCCAATATCAATGACTTCAAACCCTGCGCCTTCAAGCATCATGCCCACGAGATTTTTGCCAATATCGTGAATATCGCCCTTTACTGTGCCGATGACATATTTGCCAATTTTGGCGGAGTTCTCGGAGGCGGCAAGGATCGGGCGTAGAAGGCCCATCCCCCCCTTCATTGCGTTGGCACATTGCAGCACCTCGGGCACGAACAGAATGCCATCACGAAAATCGACGCCAACGATACGCATGCCTTCAACAAGCGCATCGCTTAAAACTTGATTGGCATCCCACCCACGCTCCAACAGGATTTGAGTGCCCTCACGCACCTCATCGGCCAGACCATCATAAAGATCATCCTTCATCTGCTCGACGAGGTCATCATCATTCAAATCTTGGAGGATTACTTCTTCATCAACACTCATATTCGACATCCTCTGCTTGTTGATTTTTAGGCAAGGCCAACAATGTCGCCATATTCATTCAGGCCGATATCCAGCGCTGCTGGGCGCTTCGGCAATCCCGGCATGGTCATGATGTCCCCACACACCATCACCACGAAGCCTGCGCCCGCTGAGAGGCGTGCTTCACGCACTTCCAGCGTATGGCCGTCTGGTGCGCCAGTGGATTTGGGGTTTGTGGAGAAGCTATATTGTGTTTTTGCAATGCAAACCGGCAGGTGCCCATAGCCAAGCTTGGTGAATTCTTCCAAGCTGTGTGCGGCAGCGCTGCTGAAATCTACGCCACTCGCGCGGTAAATTTCGCGCGCGACAGTTTCAACCTTCGTGGTCAGCGGCGCGTCGTCCGGATAAAGCAACTTGATCTCCGGCGTCGCCTCTTCAAGCTGGTCTTTAACAGCTTGTGCCAATTCTTCGGCGCCCGCCCCGCCCTCAGACCAGTGTTTTGCCACGGTGCAGCGCGCGCCCAGTTCGTCACAAACCTGCTGAACAACTGCAATTTCTTCTGCAGTGTCCATAACAAAATGATTGAGCGCCACAATTGGAGTGATGCCGAACTTTTGTAGATTTTCGATATGTCGACGCAGATTAACAACACCGCATTCAACCGCTGCCGGGTTGGACTCTCCAAGGTCTTTTTTGACAACGCCGCCTTGCATTTTTAGCGCACGCACTGTGGCCACAAGCACCACCGCGTCTGGTCGCAACCCGGATTGTCGGCATTTTATGTCGAGGAACTTTTCCGCCCCGAGATCAGCGCCAAACCCGGCCTCCGTCACCACAACATCGCAAAGCGACAACGCGGCCTTTGTGGCCATCACTGAATTGCAACCATGGGCGATGTTGGCAAACGGCCCACCATGGATAAAGGCGGGATTATGCTCAATGCTTTGAACAAGATTTGGTTGCAGCGCGTCTTTTAGCAAAACAGCCATTGCGCCATCAGCCTCAATATCTCGCGCAGTGACTGGCGACTTATCGCGCCGTCGCGCCACAATAATGTCGCCTAAACGACGCTGGAGGTCAGCAATATCAGTTGCGAGGCAAAGGATGGCCATGATTTCGGAGGCGACCGTGATGTCAAAACCCGTTTCGCGTGGCACACCGTGGGCAACTCCACCAAGGCCAACATTGATGTTGCGCAGGGCACGATCGTTCATATCAACAACGCGCCGCCAAACAATGCGGCGCGGGTCAATATCTTGCTCATTGCCCCATTGCAAATGATTGTCGATGATCGCGGCCAACAGGCTATGTGCCGAGGTGATGGCGTGGAAGTCACCATTAAAATGGAGGTTGATATCTTCCATTGGGATGACTTGTGCACGGCCACCACCTGCTGCGCCGCCTTTCATGCCGAAGCATGGGCCTAGGGAGGGTTCGCGCAAGCATACCATTGAGTTCAGGCCAATACGGTTCAATCCGTCATTAAGGCCAACGCTTGTTGTTGTTTTGCCTTCGCCAGCGGGCGTTGGAGTAACCGCGGTGACAAGAACGAGCTTGCCCTTCGGGGCATCAGCTTTTGAGGCAATATAATCGAGAGATAGCTTTGCTTTGTAATGGCCGAAGGGAATTAGGGCTTCAGCTGGCACGCCAAGGCGATCTTCAGCCAGCGGCAATATGGGACGCATCGTTGCCGCGCGCGCTATATCAATGTCCGGGGCGCCCGGTGGCGGCAATTCTTCAAACTCAATGGTGTCCAACGCCATGAGCGTCCTCCCTGTTCACCTAGTTCTGTCGCGCAACCGCGACACTTCCTCCATTGGATAAAAATCCATCTCCACTTATTGATGATGATTGCTTTTGCGCGAACCGGCTGTCTCAAATTCGACCGCCAGTTTTCAAAAAACGACAATTCGCACCACAAAAGTGCTTGGCGTCACCAAACCTCCAGTTAATAATGTGGGTTAGACATGCCGTGCAGAACGTGATTGCGAGCAATGTTGGATTGTTGCTTTGTACAGCCCGATCAGCTCCATTTATTGCCTTTATGCTACGGCTCGGGAGGGTGAAATATGTTCAGCAAAGATGCCCAGAAGGAACCCAAAGTCATCGGCTTCCTGATCGTGCCTGAATTTTCAATGATGGCATTTACCTCCTCCATTGAACCTTTGCGCGCTGCAAATCGGCTTAGTGGACGCACCCTCTATTTTTGGAAAGTGCTTAGCCTTGATGGCGAGACCGTTTACGCGAGCAACGGCGTTGGCGTCACGGCAGATGCGGCGCTGACGGAAAAACCAGCGCTCGACACTCTGGTTGTTTGCGCTGGTTTGCAGGCCAACGCCTACAGCACGCCGCCGCTTTTGGGCATTTTGCGCGATTATGCGCGAACAGGCGCAACCCTTGGCAGTGTTTGCACGGGCAGTCACCTGTTGGCGCGCGCGGGGCTACTCGATGGCCATCGATGCACCATTCATTGGGAAGATGTTGAAGGCTTTGCCGAAAACTTCCCTGATCTCGACATCACTGCGACGCTTTTTGAGATCGATCGCAATCGATATACGTGCTCTGGCGGCACAGCGCCGCTAGATATGATGATTTTTGGCATTGCAGCCGATCATGGCCGAGAATTGGCAATCAATGTCGCCGAGCAGCTTTTGCATAATTTTGTGCGGGTGCCGCACGATACGCAACGTATGCCAATCAAACATCGCACGGGGCTAAATCAGCCAAAACTTCTTGCGGCGATTGCCCATATGGAGGCCTATATCGAAACCCCGCTGTCCATCGGCAATATAGCCGACGCAACGCAAGTTTCAGCACGACAATTGGAGCGTTTATTCCGAGTGAAGCTTGGCAAAACGCCAACGCGATATTACCTCGAAATTCGTCTCAACCGAGCGAAACTGCTTTTAATGCAGACCACCATGCCCATCATTCAAGTTGCTGTGGCCACGGGCTTCACCTCTGCTTCACACTTTTCCAAGGCCTATAAAGAGCTTTTCGGCCAGTCACCTTCTGCTGAACGTGAGCTTTCGTTGGTGCTGGCCCCGTCGCAAGCATCATAAGGAGACCTTGCCAATTATTGCGGCTGCGCTCCATTAGACAAAAGTGACAAGAAATATGGCGCAAACGAGCGCCAAATTTCGACGCAAAATACTGTTTCAGCGTCACGCGAAAGCACAATTTCCGCCCGTTCAAAAATGGTGCGCGTGCATTTCCCAACTGGGAAAGCTTTTAGGTCCAAATCTAATGGGCAGCCCACATTGATCAAATGTGCAGCCCCCTCGCCGCTGATTTGGAACCCTACATTTCGATGCGACACATCGACAAGGCTAAACGGCGACGAGGTATATGCTTCGCATTTTTTGGCAATCTCCGCGCCATGTTCGGGTTCGGTAATGATTAGCCATTCATCCGGGGCCAAACACATGATCAATAGGGCATCGTCTCGATGCGTGGAGCCAATCTTGGCCGGCAGCGCGATGCCGGTGGCTTCGCTGAATGCGGCAATATCTTTCTCACGCAGTCTGAGGTTGAACCGGGATTTTTCGCCTATAAGCTCCACAGCAGGCCCCTTGTCTATGGCCAACGAACTTTCGCCTACGCCCTGATCTGGGCTTATCGCAACGCTAGATGACATTGAGCCGATCTCCCTGTTTATCATAGAACACCGTGTCGACGATTTCCGCTTCGATCATTTCATCAGGCATGGGCACATAAATGGTTTGCCCCTGCAACGCGTGGCCGTTGGCGACCAGTGCCAATGCGATAGAGCATCCAAGTGTTTCGCTCCAATAGGAAGAAGTGACATGCCCAACCATGTCCATCGGTATCGGTTGATCGGGAGACATCACAATTTGTGCACCTTCCTCGAGCACGGTTTTCGGATTCTTCGTTCTAAGGCCAACCAATTGTTTGCGCCCATCTGCCAAAAGGTCCGGCCGCGCTAGCGATCTCATGCCCACAAAATCCGATTTTTTCTTGCCGATAGCCCAAGACATGCCCGCATCAGTTGGCGTCACGGTACCATCCGTATCTTGGCCAACAATGATGAAGCCCTTCTCCGCCCGCAGGACGTGCATCACCTCTGTGCCATAAGGCGTGATGTCATATTGCTTACCGGCTTCATAGAGCGTTTCCCAAACAGCGCGTCCAAAATGGGCAGGCACATTGATTTCAAAGCCCAACTCGCCCGAAAAACTCACGCGGAACAGCCGTGCATCAACGCCGCACACTTTGCATTCGCGCAAGGACATGTGTGGAAACGCATCTGGTGAAAGATCAACATCCTCAACAAATGGCTCAATCAGCTTTCGCGCATTGGGGCCATTAATGGCAATCACTGCCCATTGTTCTGTCGTAGAGGTGAGCCAAACATCAAGGTCCGGCCACTCGGTTTGCAAATAGTCTTCCATGTGCGCCAGCACGCGCGGCGCACCGCCTGTGGTGGTGGTGACATGGAAGCGGTCTTCGGCAAGCCGCCCAATCACGCCATCATCCATAATGTAACCGTCTTCGCCCAACATCAGCCCATAGCGGCAACGCCCAACGCCGAGTTTGATCCATGGGTTGGTGTACATCCGGTTCATAAACTCGGCAGCATCCGGGCCGACCACTTCGATTTTGCCCAGTGTGGATGCATCAAATATGCCCACAGATTCCCGCGTGGCCTTGCATTCGCGGGCCACAGCTTGGTCCATATCCTCGCCCTTTTGTGGGAAATATCGTGCACGCCGCCACAAGGCGACAGGTTCGAACACGGCACCATGTGCCTCGGCCCAAGCATCAATTGACGTTTTGCGCACCACATCGAAGCTCGCGCCAATATTGTTGCCCGCCAGCGTTGCAAAAGTCGTCGGCGTATAGGGCGGTCTGAATGTCGTCAGTCCCACTTGCGTAACTGGGCGGCCCAGCGCACGCGCAGCAATTTGCAAGCCGTTCAGGTTCGACGTTTTGCCCTGATCGGTGGCCATGCCAGTCGTGGTATACCGCTTGATGTGCTCAATCGACTTAAAGCCTTCGCGCACGGCCAAGCGAATGTCTTTCGCCGTTACATCGTTTTGAAAATCAACAAAGGCTTTAACGCGTGACTCATCGCGATGGGTTGGCAAAATCTCTAAATTGCCGTCACCTGTCCAAGGCAGGGTGTCCGTTACAGAATATCCACCTTTACCGCCCCCGGCATTTGCCCCGGTTTCCAGCGCCAAGCCAAGTCCGAATTCGCCGTTACACGCGCCAACACAAACGGCATTTTCGTTTGCTTTATCTGGGACATAGGCAGAAATATCTTCACGCCATTCAAGTGCCCCTTTGGAATGAGACCAAAGGTGCACGCTGGGTGTCCATCCGCCTGACATGATGACAGCGTCGCATTCCAACGTTTCACCAGCTTTGTCCACCATATCGCCGTTTCGCTTATTCAGCGTTACGCTGCTCACATGATGGCGGCCAGCGGTGGCAGTCACCGTCCAGCCCACGCGAATATCAATGCCGCGCTTTTCTGCTTCCGCGCGCAAAGTCTCGTCGATTTGTGGTCGGCAATCAACGATCGCCTCGATCAGGATGTTTGCATCAGCAAGATCAAATGCAGCCTTGTAGGCGCTGTCGTGACTGGTGACCACCACAACTCGCTCGCCCACCGCAACGCCGTAACGATTGAGAAATGTTTGCGCGGCTGAAGCTAACATCATGCCCGGACGGTCATTGCCAGCGAACACTAAAGGTCGCTCGATGGCTCCAGTTGCCAGAATGACCTCATCCGCCTGCATACGGTGCAGGCGTTCACGTGGCCCTGCCAAATTATCTTCCGTCAAATGATCGGTGAGCCGCTCCGCAAGGCCGAGGAAGTTATCATGATAATAGCCAATTGCAGTTGTGCGGGGCATCAAAGTGACATTTTCTGCCTGCGCGAGCTCTTGTAGACTACGCGCCAGCCATTCTTGAGCAGGCAGGCCGTCAATCTCTGCGTCCGGCATGGACAGCAGCGAACCACCAAGCTCGGCTTGCTCATCCACAAGTACAACACGCCCGCCCTTTTTGGCGGCAGCAAGCGCCGCTGACACACCAGCCGGGCCCGCACCAACAATTAGCGTTTCACAATGGGCGTAGCGCGCCGCATAATTGTCTGGATCTTCCTGTTTTGGCGCAGGTCCCAAACCTGCAGTCGCGCGGATAACGGGCTCATAAACCTTGTCCCAAAAGGATTTCGGCCACATGAAGGTTTTGTTGTAGAACCCGGCTGGGAAAAAGGCGGAAAACACATCATTGAGCGAAGTAACGTCAAATTTGAGCGATGGCCAATTGTTTTGGCTGCGCGCTGTGAGCCCGTCGAACAACTCTAATGTTGTTGCGCGCATGTTTGGCGTAATGCGACCCGGCCCTCGGTCAAATGCGACTAGCGCGTTCGCCTCATCAGATCCTGCCGCCATGATGCCGCGCGGACGGTGATATTTGAACGAGCGCCCCACCAAATGCACGCCATTGGCCAGCAAGGCAGAAGCAAGCGTATCGCCTTTGAAGCCTTGATAGTTCGTTCCGTCAAAGGAGAAATTGATAGGTGCGTTGTGATTGATCCGACCACGCCCAGCGCGTCTGAATTTACTCATGACGACCGCTCCGCAATTGCTTCAGGCGAAGGTCGTGCTTCGCCGCTTTTATACGTCATCACAAATTTATCGCTTACCGTGTCGCGCACTGCGTTGAAAAACTTGGCGCAGCCATGGGCATGGACCCAGCGTTCAAAATGTGTGCCGCGCGGATTATTGCGGATAAAGAGATATGTCGCCCACTCCTCATCACTTAAAGCCGCCGGATTTTCAGGCCGGGCTATATGGGCTTCCCCCGCATAGCGAAACTCCAGTTCGGGCCGTTTCTCTTTGCAAACGGGACATTCAATCATCATCATGGCGAAAACTCCCTAGTGCGCAACAGCGGCGGCCGCCGCTTCGTCGATCAGGCGACCTGTTGTAAAACGCTCCAACGTGAATGGCGCATTGATCGGGTGTGGTTCATCTTTGGCGATAGTGTAGGCCAGCAAATCCGCGGCACCCGGCGTCGCCTTAAATCCGCCGGTTCCCCAACCGCAATTCACATAAAGTCCGGGCACAGGGGTCCGCCCGAGAATGCATGAACGGTCTGGTGTTACATCGACCACGCCGCCCCAACTTCTCAACATTCGCATCCGCTTGAAGATCGGGAAAATTTCGCAGATTGCGGCCAGCGTGTGCTCGATAATGTGCAGCGCGCCGCGCTGACTGTATGAGACATATTGGTCGGTCCCTGCGCCAATCACAAGCTCGCCTTTATCTGATTGGCTGATATAGGCATGTACAGAATTAGACATGACCACACAGGGGAAAATTGGCTTCACAGGTTCGGAAACGAGCGCCTGCAACGGATAGCTTTCAAGCGGGAAATCTAGCCCTGCCATATTCATAATGATGGATGAGTTCCCGGCTGCGGAGACACCGATCTTTTTCGCGCCGATAAATCCTTTTTCCGTTTCAACGCCTTCCACTGCACCATCGGCCCCGCGTCGAACCCCGGTTACAGCGCAGTTTTGAATAATATCGACGCCCAGTTTCGCTGCCGCGCGTGCATAGCCCCAGGCTACGGAATCATGGCGCGCGACACCCGCGCGTTGCTGCAAGGCACCGCCCATCACCGGATAGCGCTTGGTCGAGGATATATCGAGCGGTGGGCAAAAGGCTTTGCATTCTTGCGGCGTCATCCATTTATTGTCGACACCGTTCAAACGGTTCGCATGAATGTGGCGCTGAAAGCTTTGAACGTCATGCACATTATGCGCCAGCATCAGCACGCCACGCTTGGAAAACATCACATTGTAGTTCAGCTCTTGCGACAAGCCATCCCACAGATCAACCGCGTGATCATAAAGCCGCGCGCTTTCATCATAAAGATAGTTAGAGCGGATGATGGTTGTGTTGCGTCCGGTATTGCCACCGCCAAGCCAGCCTTTTTCAATGACCGCCACATTGGTGATGCCATATTTGCTGGCGAGGTAATAGGCTGCGCCTAAGCCATGCCCACCTGCCCCTACAATGATCACATCGTAGGATTTCTTAGGCTGCGCATCTGGCCATTGCTCTGGCCAGTTTTTATGGCCGGAGAGCGCGTTGGCAAAAAGAGAGCGCGCAGAATAACGGATCACGAGCGCAACCTTTCATTGGTTGGATCATAGGGGCTTTCTTCTAGCACGGCAGCCTTATAGCGCTGACCCAAAATTTCGATTTCCAAGTCTTGGCCGGTTTTAGCAAGATCTGGCCGCACCATAGCCAACGCCAGTGACTTGTTGAGGCGGAAGCCAAAACCACCACCCGTCGCGCGTCCCACCACTTCGTCATCAAGGTAGATCGGGTTATTGCCGATTACATCGGCATCTTCGCAGCCCATCACCTCAAGTGTGGCGAAGGCATTCTTGGCGCCGCGTTCTTTCCACGCGATCAAATTGTCTTTGCCAACAAAATCGCCCTTCTTCAATGAGATGAAGCGGTCTAGCCCTGATTCATATGCCGAATATTCAATCGACATTTCAGTGCCCACAAGGCGATAGGACTTTTCTAAACGCAGATTGTTCATGGCCCGAATGCCAAATGGTTTAAGGCCGTGGGCATCGCCATCCTTAAAGATCGCATCAAAAATATGGTTCTGATATTCGATCGGATGATGGATTTCCCAGCCCAGCTCACCCACAAAGTTGACCCGCAGCAGTTTGACCGGAGCATGGCCGATAGAAGTCTCCTGCCCTGTAAGCCAAGGGAAAGCTTCGTTGGAAAGGTCCGCCCCGCAAATCGGTTGCAGCAAATCGCGTGCCTTTGGCCCAGCAACCACTAGAACGCCCATCGCACCTGTAAGGTTTTGGAACTGCACCGATCCATCTGTCGGCATTTGTTTTTTCAGCCAATCATGATCAAGCCGTTGCCAGGCACCTGCCGACACGACATAAAAGCTGTCTGGCCCTTCGCGTTGCACGGTAAATTCTGAATGCACCCCGCCCTGCGGCGTTAGTCCATGGAGCAACCCCACGCGACCAATTTTCTTTGGCAAACGGTTGGCGAGAATGCGATCCAAAAACGCTTCCGCGCCTGGCCCGCTTATGCGCGCTTTAGCAAACGCTGTCATATCTAACAGGCCGACATTTTCCGCCACGTTGCGACATTCATTGCCCACATGCTCAAACCATTTGGATCGACGGAATGACCAATCGTCTTCCTGCGGCACGCCTTCGGGTGCAAACCAGTTCGGTCGCTCCCATCCGAAGAGCTGGCCGAAAACCGCGCCTTTTTCCTTCATCCGGTCGTAGCAAGGTGATGTCCGCAATGGACGGGCTGCGCCACGTTCTTCATCGGGATAATGCACTTTGAACACGTGGTCATATGCTTCCTCATTTTTCTTGATGAGGTAAGATTTCGTCGCATAGTCTCCGTAGCGACGTGGGTCGACGCCCAACATATCAACGCTTGGTGTGCCTTCAACAATCCACTCTGCAAGCTGCCAGCCCGCGCCACCAGCGGCAGTTATGCCAAAGCTGTGGCCCTCGTTGAGCCAGAAGTTCTTTTTGTCCCAAGCTGGCCCAACGATGGGGTTACCATCCGGCGTATAGGCGATCGCGCCATTATAGACTTTCTTGATGCCGAGCTCTTCGAAAATCGGGACGCGGCGGAACGCCGATTCAATGTGCGGCATTAACCGCTCAACATCTTCTTGGAACAGTTCATATTCGCTCTGCGCGTCAGGACCATCAACATAGCAAGCTGGCGCCCCAACTTCATAAGGGCCGAGCAAAAGCCCCCCGGCTTCCTCGCGCATATACCAGGATCCATCGGACTCGCGCAGCACGCCCATTTCGGGCAATCCCTTTTCGCGCCGCTCAATAATCGCTGGGTGTGGCTCGGTGACGATGAACTGGTGTTCAACCGGCATTACAGGAATATCAAGCCCAACCATCGCGCCGGTTTGGCGGGCAAAATTTCCGGTACAGGAAATCACATGTTCACAAGTAACAGCGCCCTTGTCCGTTTCAACCGTCCACTCGCCGTTCGCGGCTTGGTTGATGCCCGTCACAGTCGTGTATCGATGAATTTTGGCGCCCATTGAGCGCGAGCCGCGAGCAAGCGCTTGGGTCAAGTCAGCTGGTTGCACATAGCCATCATTTGGGTGACGCAACGCGCCGACCAAATCATCCTTCACAGCCAAGGGCCAAAGCTCCACCACCTCGTCGGGCGTGAGAAACTCAAACTCCACGCCGATCGTTTGGGCAACCCCGGCATATTGATGATATTCATCCATCCGGTCTTGGTTGGTGGCGAGGCGAATGTTTGAAACCGTGCTGAGCCCCACATCCATGCCGACCTCTTCGCCAAGGCGCCCATATAGGTCCACGGAATATTTATGGAGTTGACCCACAGAATAGCTCATATTGAACAGGGGCAGCAAGCCAGCCGCGTGCCACGTAGAGCCTGACGTTAGCTCCTTTCGCTCGATAAGGATGACATCCGTCCATCCCTTTTTCGCCAAATGGTAGAGCGTCGAAACACCGACGACGCCGCCACCGATCACCACTGCCCGCGCCGATGACGGCAGGGCCTGTTCACTAGATTGATTGGTCATGGTCCGCTGCCTTTTGTTGAGAGCCAGTAGATGTGTCCGGGTGGTCGTTCGCATTCATCTGTGCGTTGAACTTAGGTGCTGCCCGTCCCGTTTCCTGTGCAATGGCGGCTAGGGCTGCTTCCAATATCCGCCAACATTCTTCCTGTTGCACGCTGAGTGCCAATCGGCGCTCAATCCACAAACCACGTTGCAGTGCGCTCAGCTCAATCGCTTTCATGCGCGCGGCGGTTCGCGAAAATCCGAGTTCGCGCAAATCTGCGGTGCTGTTTGAAATCATCCTGCTGCTGAAAATATGCATCAGCCGCGCAACATTCTTGTCCGACCCAGAATAGGCCCAAAATTGCGGCCAAATGATCGAAATATCCGCCATAAAATGAAACGGGCTGAAGTGCACCTCCAGCGAGCGCGCAATACGCATAAGCGGATCAGCTTCCGCCTGGCGAATTGCAATCGTTTCATCGCGCAAAGTGCGCACCATATAGCCGAAGGCTGAGTAGATCAGCACATCTTTGGTATCGAAGAAATAATGTATTGAGGCTGTCGACACCCCTGCTCGTTTCGAAACAAGCTTGGTCGTGAGATTGGCAATACCCTCTTTCGCCATAACCGAGAGTACGCCGTTAATAATCTCTTGCGGCGTATCTTTAGCAATTGTTGCGTTTTTACCCGGCTGATCCATTCCGCTTACCACCCTGCTCACGGCCACTCAGCAACGCTTTGCGCTACTGACTGATTAGTTAGTCAGCGTAATCTTAGTAAAACATCCTGTCAATCCATTAACTTTTGAAACGGCACAGAAACGCTGCGAAGAGCCGACAGTTTTACAAAACTGCCCCAAACCGCCAAGGGATGAATTCGTCGTCGCCATAGCCGAGCAATTCGCTTTTGGTGCATTGGCCGGAAGCGTAGGCAAGGATGGAGTCAAAAATCTCTTCGCCCAGTTCGTCAAAATTCTGGCGCCCGTCTAAAACTGTGCCGCAATCTATGTCCATGTCGCCTTCCATGGTGGTGAAGAGTTCTGACGTGGAGGCAAGTTTGAAGCTTGGGGCGGGTTTTGCGCCGAAGCATGAGCCCCGCCCCGTGGTGAAGGCGATCAGGTTGGCGCCGGCCGCGATTTGTCCGGTGGCGGACACAGGGTCATAGCCGGGGCTATCCATAAACACCAAACCCTTGTCGGTGATCTGTTGCGCATAATCATAATATGCGTTGAGCGGTGTGGTGCCTGCCTTGCTAACTGCGCCGAGTGATTTCTCCAAAATGGTGGTCAAGCCCCCGGCTTTGTTGCCGGGCGATGGGTTGTTGTCCAAACTGATGCCGTTTTCCTGGGCATGATTTTGCCACCACTTCACGCATTCAATTAGCTTCGCATTGGTTTCCGCGCTTGCGCCGCCCAGCAACAATGGCTCCGCGCCCAAAATCTCAGGTGTTTCGGAAAGGATGGCCGTGCCACCTGCTTGCACCAATAGGTCAACGGCTTTTCCAAGTGCCGGATTGGCACTGATGCCGGAAAATCCATCTGAACCACCGCACTGCAAGCCCAGCATTATGTGTGATGCATCGCATGGGGTACGGTTTGAATTTTGATTGAGTTTAGAACAGATTGGCTGCAAAGCTTTGAGTGCTGATTCAACTGTTTGTGCGGTGCCACCGGTCTGCTGCATATTGAAATAAGTGAGCTGATCGCCATTATGGCCCGCCTTGGCATAAGCACCAATTTGGTTCACCTCGCAGCCCAAACCGATCACCATCACAGCACCAAAATTCGGATGGTCGATATATCCTTTTAGCGTGCGCTGCAGCAGTTCAAATGACATGTCGTAATTGGCCATGCCGCAACCGGACTGATGCACAATTGACACAAAACCATCGATATTCGGAAAGTTTGGTAGCAGTTCTTTGTTCGCCCGTTCCGCCACAATGCGGCACACGGTGCCAGAGCAATTGACTGTTGATATGATGCCCACATAGTTGCGGGTGCCCACGCGGCCATTTCCCCGATCAAAGCCTTGAAAACTGTGCTTCTTTGATTGCATCTTTTGGCTTGTTGACGGCGCAATATCGCCCATTGCGCTGGCTAAGCTGTCATCAAACGCCAAATTATGATCGTGCACCCATTGTCCGGGGACAATATCAGCACTAGCAACGCCGATTGGCCGCCGAAACTTCTTGATCACATCGCCAGTCTTGAATGGCTGCAATGCAACTTTATGACCTTTTAGAATTCGATCCACCGCATTTAGTTCAGCGGTCAACGGCTCTCCTTTTTCAATGCGCGCTAAAGCAATGCCCAGCCCGTCGCCGAGCGGCATCAATTTTTGAGAAATGCTCATGATAGGTCCTAGGCTTTTATTTTCTTGAGAAGTGCGTTTCTAAAGGCGTCCGACTGCGACAGATCAGCGCCAAAAATTTCCTGCCTTGCAAGCACCTGCTCAGCAAGATGCTGCAGTTTGCCATTGGCAGTGCGTACATCTTGCTCCAACGCCTGACGCATCGGGTCGTTCAGTGGGCCGAAGGGTTGCCCCTCACCTGATTGGCTTACAAACTTGATCCACGCGGCAACTGCTTTGATCAAATAGCTATAAGGTTGATTGGTGGCCATGCAATCTCTGATGGTGTTCAGCAATCTTTGCGGCAGTTTTTGGCTACCATCCATCGCAATTTGCGTCAGCCTGTGCGCCATGCCGGGGTTTTCAAACCGTTCGATCAGTTCGTCACGATAGGCATACAAATCAAATGAATCCGGCAAATCCAGCGTTGGCATGATTTCATCAGTCATCATATTGAGGACATGGGTTCGCAATTCATCATCGGCGATGGCTTCCGCCACAAATTCATGCCCCTTGAGCAGTCCGGCATAGGCCAAGAAAGAATGGCTGCCATTGAGCATGCGCAACTTCATGTGCTCGAACGGTGTCACGTCAGCCACCATCTCAACGCCCACGCTCTCAAAGGCGGGACGACCCGCACAGAAATTATCTTCAATCACCCATTGGCGGAAAGGCTCAGTTACAATCGGCCATTGGTCTTCAATATCGGTCGTGGACTTCAGAAATGCGCGGTCAGCATCCGTTGTGGCGGGCACAATGCGATCCACCATTGAGGCGGGGCAAGTTACGTTTTCCTCAATCCACGCCGCCAATTCTGCATCAAGCAGATGCGCGAATTCGATAATGATCTTTTGGACCACCCGACCATTCGAAGGCAGATTATCGCAAGACAATACAGTGAACGGCCCTGCTCCGCTTTCCATGCGCCGCCGCAGTGCTTCAACAATCAGGCCTGGCGCGCTGATCGGTTCAAGCGGGCTTGCTAGGTCTTTCACAATGTCCGGATGGCTCTTGTTCAACCGATCCTGCGCAGCATCATAGCAATAGCCCTTTTCAGTGATGGTGAGCGACACAATTTTAATCTGCGGGTCTGCCATGGTTTCCAGCAATGCTTCGCGCTCAACTGGCGCGACAAGCACGCGGGAAAGGCTACCCATCAAACGAATGTGGGTTGACTTCCCCTCTTTCACCATCAGGCTGTAAAGCCCGTCTTGCGGGTTAAGCGCGTCTGCTGTGCTAGCACTGCGCAACGAGGCTCCGACAATGCCCCAGGTAGGTTCATCCGCGAGAATATCATCGATAAAGGCAGCTTGATGCCCACGGTGAAACGCGCCAACGCCCAGATGCACAATGCCGCTTCTTACGGCATCGCGGTCATAATTTGGTGTCTGCACATTTTTCAGCGTGGCAAGATTTGCTTGAGTGAGTTTCATTTATCGCGCTCCAATTGAACGGCTGTGATCAAGTGCCGCGATCACGCCCCGCAATTCAGCTAGTCCCTTCAAGCGGCCAATTGCCGTATAGCCTGCGTTGACGCCTTGCTTGTCCAAATCATCCAGCATCTGGTGACCGTGATCTGGGCGGAACGGGATCTCCGCAAAATCAGCGAAACCTGCTTGTTTTCTGCGCACTTCTTCGTTTAGCAATTGCGTGATCACGCCCGGCATATTCACGTCTGATTGCAAATGATTGCCTTCATAAAAGCTCTCGGTGTCCTGTTCACGCACCGTGCCGCGCAAATGGGCGAAGTAAATTCTTTCAGCGTATGTTTTCGCCATCTCCACCAAATCATTGTCCGCGCGCACGCCAAAACTACCTGTGCAGAAAGTCAATCCATTGGCTTTGCCTGGCACCGCTTTGAACAATGCTTCAAGATCAGCGGCAGTAGAAACGATCCGCGGCAAGCCGAGCAATGGCCGGGGCGGATCGTCTGGATGCACCGCCATGCGCATCCCCAATTCTTCAGCAACGGGAATCACTTCGCGTAAAAAGCTCACAAAATGATCAAAAAGATGAGCAGATGTGATGCCCTTATATTGTGCCAGTTGGGTTTTGAAACTTTCGAGCGTGTGTCCGCCAGAAGTGCCCCCTGGAAGCCCCGCCACGATGTTGAGGGAAATCGCTTCGGCTTCATCAGGGGACAAACTTTGGAAATAGGCTTCAGCTGCTTCAATCCGATCCGAGTCATAGTCATCTGCAGCGCCATCTCTTTTCAGGATAAAAAGGTCAAACGCGGCGAAGGCAGTTGCATCAAACCGCAGTGCTTTTGCACCGTTCGCCAGCGCGAAATCCAAATCGGTACGCGTCCAATCCAAAAGCGGCATAAAATTATAGCAGATGGTTTTGATGCCAGCTTTGGCCAAATTGCGCAGCGTATCTTTATAAGCAGCGATATGTGCGTCTGCCTCAGCGCTACCCACTTTGATCGCGTCAGAAACTGGCACGCTTTCCACCACGCTCCAGCGCAACGGTGCCTCTGGATGGCTAAACTGCGCCACATGAGCTTGATGCTTTTCGATCTCTGCGTCAGTCCACACCTTCCCTGCCGGCACATGGTGCAAGGCAGATACAATTTCAGTGGCACCCGCCTGCTGGATATAGGGCAACGGAACCGGGTCAGCTGGTCCATACCAGCGCCATGCTTCTAACATATCAATGCTCCACTCACTCGCGGCTAATTGTTGAGAATGGACAA
This sequence comes from Maritalea sp. S77, assembly GCF_049801075.1. Taxonomy (NCBI): domain Bacteria; kingdom Pseudomonadati; phylum Pseudomonadota; class Alphaproteobacteria; order Hyphomicrobiales; family Devosiaceae; genus Maritalea; species Maritalea sp. S77. The sequence goes on from NZ_JBNAGG010000001.1 coordinate 625,973, forward strand.
TAAGCCCAAGGAAAATGCGGGAATAAAAGTAACAAGTAACAAAACGATCACCATGGCCATATAGAAAGGCATCAGGCTTTTGATCGTGTTTTCAATCTTCACCTTGCCGATCCCGCACCCGACCATGAGAGAGGTGCCGACTGGCGGCGTGCACACGCCTATCCCCAAATTCAAAATCATAATGATGCCGAAATGGATGGGGTCGACGCCGATTTTCAGCACGATTGGTAATAAGATTGGGGTCATGATCAAGATTAGAACGCCCATATCCATCAACATGCCCAGCACCAGCAGCAAAAGATTGATCAGTAGCAAAATCACGATTGGGTTTGACGACATGCCCAAGATGAATTCGGCCAAAATGGTCGGCACCTTCAGATAAGACAGCAAGAAACCAAATGCGGATGATGTCATGATGATCGACACGACCATGCCCAGCGATGACAGCGTTGAAGACATGATGCGGCGCATTTTTGTGCGATCCATGGTGCGATAGATAAACACTGTCACCAACAGCGCATAAACCACGGCCACAGCAGCAGATTCAGTTGCGGTGAAAATGCCCGCAATGATGCCGCCAATGATGATCACAATGGTGAACAGGCCGATGGAGGCACGGCTCATAATGCCGATGCTTTCTTTAAAGCCATATTTGTCGCCTTTTGGATGGTCGTGGCGGATCGCCGCAATCCAGCACAGCACCATCAGCGAAACGGACAGCAAGATGCCTGGAACATAGCCAGCAATGAAAAGCTGCCCAATCGGAATGCCCCCTGCGGCCAAGGCATAATAAATCATGTTTTGGCTCGGCGGGATCAACACGCCCTGCACCGATGAGGTCACGGTAACGGCCACCGAATATTCTGAGCTATAGCCTCGCTTTTTCATGGCTGGGATCAGGAACGATCCGATGGACGCCACGTCCGCCACAGACGAGCCTGAAATGCCGCCAAAAAATGTACTTGCCACCACATTGCCTTGCGCCAAGCCGCCTCTGAAACGGCCCACCAGCACGTCAGCAAATTTCACCAGCCTGTCAGATATGCCGCCTTCGGTCATGATGTTGCCGACAAGAATGAAGAACGGCACCGCAAGGAAAGTAAAGCTGAACAGGCCATTGACCATGCGTTGGCCGATCATCATCAATGGCAGGCCCAAATAGGTCGCGGTGATCACCGAGGATAGCCCAAGGGAGAAGGCCACCGGCACCCGCGCAAACAATAGGCCCAAAAAGCTGCCCAACAATAGAAAAATACCAATAGTTTGTTGGGTCACGCGCTTGTGCTCCCCTCTTGGAAACCAGGCAAATCAAGTGAATTCGTGATCAGATTTGCAATCACGTTGAGGCAGATCAGTGCTCCGCCTGCAAGCGCACTCATATAAAGGGTGGATTTCGGAAAACCGGACGCAGGCAGTTTCACCGCGCCTGTCAGTTCCGTTAGTTTCAAACCGGAATAGATCAGCACCAGCGCGAAAATAAATGCAGCCACTTGTGCAGCAATATCGAGGAAGCGTGCTATGCGCGGTCCGGCTAAATCTCGGAAGAAAGTGATCGCGATATGTTGGTGGCGACGCACGCAAATTGCCGCGGCGATCATGCCATACCAAACTAAGCAGATCATGGCCGTTTCTTCAGACCATTTGGTGGGGCTGCTAAACACATAGCGCATCACCACCTGCAAAAAGGTGACGCACACGATCAATTCAAGCAAGCGGTGGCACACAAATTCGGCCACGACATTTATGCCATCTATTGTTTTTGCAATCATGATCATCGATTTGCCTCCCCTCCGCATAAAATAAGGGCAAGCACAGGCCTGCCCTCACTTCATTTTACCATGAATTATTCTGCATCAACTGCGCGGATTTTTTCAATCAAGTCAGATAGATGCGGGAACTCATCATAGATTGGCAAAATGGCTTCTTGGAATGGGCCATTGTCAATTTCTGATACGGTTACGCCCGCTTCTTCAACTTTTGCCCGCGCTTCATCATTGGCAGTGAACATCAAGTCACGCTCATAAACAGCTGCATCTTTCGCCGCTTTTGAAATCGCGTCCTGATCTTCTTGTGACAAGCTGTCGAACTTTGCTTTGTTCATGATCAAAATGGCTGGTGGGCTCAAGTGACCATCAATCACATAGTTGGCCGTCACTTCATAATGACCAGAGGTCAAGAAGCTCACAAAGTCGTTTTCCGCACCGTCAATCACGCCAGTTTGCAGGCTTGAATAGACTTCACCATAGTTCATTGGTGTTGGCACGCCGCCAAGCAGTTCGACCATGCGGATTGAAATTGGCGAGCTTTGCACCCGAATTTTCAAGCCCTTCAAATCATCGATTGAATTGATAGGTGAACCTTCGCGGGTATAGAAGCTGCGTGAACCCGCTTCCATAAAGTCAAAGCCAACAATGCCTGTTGCTTCCATGTCTTTGCGCACTTGCTGGCCGATTTCTCCGTCCAACACTGCGTATTTATGCTCTTTGCCTTTAAAGATGTAAGGCAAGGTGAACACGCCGACAGATGGTGACACATTGGCCAACGGCACAGTATTTACCCGCGCCATGTCGATGATGCCCAATTGAGTTTGCTCAATGGTTTCCACTTCCTGGCCGAGCTGCGCACCTGAATAGACTTCAACTTTCACGCTACCGTCAGAATATTCGTCCACCAGTTTGGCAAAATGGTGCATCGCCACGGTTACAGGGTTGGATTCTGGCTGGTTTTCTGCCAAGCGCAAAACGGTTTGCGCATTTGCCAATGTGGCGCTGCTGAACAGCAATGTTGCCGCCATCATTAGGCTGCGTTTTGTGATCATTTTTGACATAGTTTCCTCCTCACAATCACGATTATTCACGTTCAATCTTGTAGGGGCCCACATAGGCGCGTTGCACCGCAAGGCCCGTTGAATGGCGTTGCCATTCCACAAAATTCTGTTCTGTTTTTGAGTTTAAGCTCTCCGGCTGATTGCCGAGCACTTTCAAAGGGTTGGTTCTGGTCATTGTCAGCACATCCGCAAAGGAATAGCCATACCAATCCATCACATTGCGCACCATTTGATCCATGGTGGTGGATGAACCAGCAAGATATTTGGAGCCGGGAATGCGCACTGTGCCACCTGCATCGCGCTCCACCTCAGCTTCGCCAAGTGTGTATAGCCCAGTTGGCATTTTCGCCCCTGCCGCTGACACAGCGTCGGTGGATAGAATTGATCGCTCCACACCCTTAGCGCGCAACATGGTTTGCAAAGCACTTTTGGTCACATGGATGCCATCTGCAATGAACATGGCAAACAGCCGATCTTCAGCCAATTGCCAAAAGAGCGGATTTTCCGTTTTGTGCATTTGCTGTGGCAAGCCATTGCCCAAATGGGTGCAGAGCATCGCCCCAGCAGACGCCGCGTCACTCACCTGCTCGCCATTTGCGGCCGTGTGTCCCAGCGACACGCAGATATTTTGCGCCACCAATTCGGGGATCAGCGTCAACACGCCTGTCACCTCAGGAGCAACAGTCACCAGCTTGATCTTGCCGTTGGCGGACTTTTGCAGCCGCTCATAAAGCGCGATGCGGGCTGGCCCCATATGGTTGGCATTATGGGCACCTGAAAAACCATCTTTTGGGGAAAGGAATGGCCCTTCAATGTGATAGCCCAGCACCATATGAGGGCCAAGTTTTGATTGGTTCACTGCCTGCTCAAGCGCATCCAGTGTTTGCTCAAAATGTTCGTCTGCTCCGGTGATCAGGGTTGGCAATACAGATGTCACCCCGGTCAGCGCCAGTTGCGCCAACGCCAAATCCAACTGATCCGCTGTGATCGGCGCACGGTTGAAATCCACACCCGCAAACCCATTTACTTGCAGATCAATCAGGCCATAGCTGAGCGCGGTTTCGTCCCCTGAAGCCATGCCAGCCTGTTCTGCCTGCTTCTGCAGCAGTGCCAGATCCGCATTATGGGGCGCGATTTGGGGTATATGAACCATTTGATCAGCCATTTATGCTGCGCTTTCGCTCAGTTTACTGGCTGCAGCCGCATCTAAAAACACATAGGTCTGATCATGCGTTTGCATTATTGAAGCTGGGCATAGATTGCTTACGGGCCCTTCTACAGCGCCCTTCACCGCGTCCGATTTGCGTTCATCCGGCACAGTGCAGATGATTACTTTCGATTTCAAAATTTGCTGCACGCTCATGGAAATGGCCTGCTCTGGCACAGCGGCGAGGTTTTCGAACCAGCCCTCCCCAGCTTGTTGCTGGCGACACGCCTCATCAAGCGTCACAATCATATAAGGGACTTCGGTTTCGAAATCTGCTGGCGGATCATTGAAGGCCAGATGGCCATTTTCACCAATACCAACAAACGCAACATCAATCGGCGCCTCAGAGATCGCGGCGTTAAGCGCCCCGATTTGTCCGTCCATATCCGCAACCTGGCCATCAATTGCGTGGAACGCTGCCACAGCAGGTACCTTGGCAACAAAACGCTCGCGCAAATAGCGCACAAAGCTCGCGCCATGATCTTCGCCAACGCCGACATATTCATCCAAATGGAAGATGTCGCACTTAGCCCAATCAATATCTGGCGCCTGCACCAATGCTTCCAGCATTTCGAATTGGCTCGCACCGGTCGCCAAAATAATCCGCGCATGGCCTTTTACTGCAATCGTTGCGCGGATGGCTTTCGCCCCCGACTCCGCTGCCAATGCGCCATTTTGTTTTTTGGTGTCAGATATTGAAATTTTCATGGCTACTCCTTATTTATTTTCATCTTCGTAATTAAATACATTTTTGTCAATAAATAAAAATCGCGCTCATGAGTTTTTTTTTGAAAATTTTCGCTGCATAGTGAGCAAGATGGAGATGGGACTAAATTTATGACGATTATTCCGATGCTTAGCCAATATTCTAAGCAGTTTAATTTTGACGGGCATGACATGCCTGCGGGCCGAAAAGGCCGAATTTTTTCAATGATTTGCGCCCAGCCCTTCCAAACCAGAAAGAAAATTGCAGAGGAAACAGGCATTCGCCCTGCCACTGTTTCCAAGCTCGTTCTCGATTTGATTGAAACAGGTCTCGTTGAAGAATCACGTCCGGAAGAAATCAGTCAAAAGGGTCGTCCGGAGATTGTTTTATCTCCAAATGTGAACCGACTGGTCGCGCTTGTCGGCTACACAATTTCGCGCACCATTCATTGCGCCGCCGTCAATTTGGCCGGAGAAGTGCTGCATGTGGCGAGTGAAAAAACCGTGGCTGATAGCGTCGACCCGGACCGTTTTATCACCATCATGGAAGCCCTCTATCGCGAGTGCATGGCCAATTTACCCAAAGGCGCGCAGTTTGCAGGCTATTCCATTTCCCTGCCCGGCATTGTGAATGAGACCGAAAAGAAATGGGTCTACTCCATCTATTGGCCGAAGTTGCTGGGGCTAGACCTCAATGTTCTCGAACAAAAGCTGCAAACCCCCGTGGGTGTGCGCAAAAACCTGAATTGCGAGTTACATGCGCGCTTTGACAAGCGGTCGAGCCAGAAAACTCAAAGCATGGTGCTTGTGCATTGGGGTTTGGGCATCGGCGCTGCTTATGTGTGTGCGCAAGAAAATGGCCGTCGCTCCAGCTTGGGCGAGATCGGCCATTGCTGTGTGGATCAAGCCAGCACTGCCATTTGCAAATGCGGCATGGTCGGCTGTGTCGAAGCCGAAGCTGGCCTGTGGGCGCTCAAGCAGAAATCGTCCGATCCGGATATGCCCATCGATGAGCGTCGGTTTCAAACCTATCTAGATCGAAAAGACAATGAGCAAGATTACGCACGCCAAATTGAGCTAATGGCCCTCACCTTGCGTAATGTTGTACTCACCCTCACCCCAGATGAAATCGTGCTCACGGGCCCGTTCACCCACAATGAGGCGATCTTCAAGCGCCTTTTGGCTGCGTTCGAGAAAGCCCTACCCCCAAATTCGCTGATCACCAAAGATATGCGCCCCCACATTATCGCAGGCGACAAACATAACGCCGACGAACTTATCGGCGCCGCCGCGCATCATTTCGGCAAACGGTTGGGCGAGCTTTGCGCTGACTGAGCCTAAAGTGGCGCGGCAGCAATTCGATATTTTGTTTTAAACGGAATACTCGGCTCAAATCTTATTGTGGTGGGCGTGCCGCTCTCACTAATGGGATTGTTCGCTTTTGATTGGCTTGGCCCTAGATCGAAGGCACCGCAAATTGGCTCCATTCCCAACGCTTGGTGTCTACCATTCCACGGATAGGCTTTGCGTCCCTTGTTGGAATACCAAAGCAGCAAGCTGCCAAAATGCTCTTTCTGCCAATTCAGATGCACCGCATATTTTTCGGCGTCGAATTCTAGGCTAACCTCACCATTGATCCCGACGATCTGCAGCAAGTCCTCGCATTCATCTGGCAATGGCAACTGCGTGGCATCAATCTGCTGTCCATTTCGGCTTGTGACATTTTCCAACTGTTCAAACACTCGGTTTGGCGCAAAAAGTGCTGCACCAGGCTCTACATCGCCGGGAAAACTGTGCACGAAATCATAATGTTTGGCATCAATTCGCATATCGCCCGGGCGTCCTGAGACCTTGAATGTCGGATGCAACCCAAATGACAGGTCACAAGCTTCGCGGGCAATCACCTCCAGCTCGAAGTCCAAGGCTGGCCCAGTTGGGTCCGGTGTAATTGTCCGGCGCAACATCTCAATCGGGTGTTCATCCGGATAACGGATCGACATGCTGATCATGTCGGAATCAACCTGATCAAATTCCCAATTATGATTGGCGCTAAAGCCATGCGGATCAGTGGCGAAATTCTTATCAACGCCAACCGCGGGCCAGTTTTCTGGCAATTCGCGCAATGCGTCTGTGCCAAAAGGCACACAAGGCCATTCGCCGCGCAAGCGCTGCAATATGCCCGGCAGTTCGATCCGTTGCTCATCCTCTCCCCACGGGGCAACTTGAAACGGCGAAACGCACCGACCATCGGGCAGTTTGAACTCGACGGGACCAATCATGCTGCCCAGCGCTTGAACACTCAATTGGCCGTGTCCCCATTCAATCGTTTTTTCCATCAGGCCTGCACTTTAAATCGATTTTCTGCCATGCCTTTTTGGTCGACACGCAAAGAGAAGAGGCTCCCCGCCAGTCGCTGCCCCGGCGGACACAATATGCTCGCGCTGGTGATGTATAGCGTCTGCAAGTCTGCACCGCCAAACGTGCAGGTGGTGACATTTGAGATTGGCATTTCGATCAACCTGTCAATCGCCCCATCTGGCGCAACACGCGCGATACAATCCCCGCCAAAGCGGCAATTCCACAAATAGCCCTCGGTGTCCATGGCTGAGCCATCAGGCCCGCCACGGTCAAAACCTTCGAAGAAAACCCGCTCATTGGAAATTGAGCCATCTGCCTTGTCATAGTCATAGGCATAAACCTGATTTTCCAACGTGTCGCCAAAATAGAATTTGGTGTGATCAGGGCTCCAACACAGCGTATTCGAAATCCCGAGATTATCGCGCCATTCTGTTACCTCGCCTGAAGGCGTGATGCGGAACAGAACGCCCTCGCCCGGGCCAGCGTCACCCAACTCGCCATCCGGCAGGACATTGTTTTTCATGGACCCAACCCAGAAATTGCCTAGCGGGTCAGCTCGGCCGTCATTCAGGCGTACCTGCGGAAAGCCTTTGAGTTTGAAGCCATGGTCTTCGCGTCGATCCGTTTCTGGCCACCACCAGATCAGTTTAGAGGCAAGCGCCAGCAAAAAGCGCCCTGCTTCGCTGGTCAGTGATACAGCCACCACAGGCTCATCAAACAGCCAGCTTTGGGTGCTTTGGGTTTTCTCATCGTAACGATGCACAAGAAATCGATTGATGTCGCACCAATAAACAGCCTGCTCTTCTGCGGACCAAACAGCGCCTTCACCTGTTTTGTCGCCCGTAGGCACAACACATTGAATTTCTTGCGACATCTTCTCCTCCTATGGTGCAGATCTTGATGGACCCAGCGCATCCATATTTTGCACGAGCGCCTTCATATAGCCAAGGGCAAACGCCTTACCCGCGTGCCATGATGCAGCGCATTGCATGGCTGGCGTATGGTCTGGGATCAAAACGCCTTGATAATTTTCGTCGCGCAGCACCCGCACAATTTCGGCCATATCAATATCGCCTTCATCGACGAAGGTCTCCACATAATGCGGAATTTTGCCCTTCACATTTCTGAAGTGGATATAGCCAATGCGGTTTGCCCGCGCATAGCGGCGCACATGTTCGTAAATCTCACCGCCCGGCATTTCCTGCAGTGAACCAAGGCAAAGCTCTAACCCGTTGGATGGCGAGTCAATCACGCCCATCAAACGATCATATTTTTCCGGCCGATTGACCAAGCGGGCGGTGCCACGCAATTGCTCGGCTGGCGGATCGTCTGGGTGCGCTGCTAAAACCACCCCGGCCTCTTCTGCCACTGGCACCAGATCATTCAGAAAGCGGGATAAGCGATCCCACATTTCATCTGATGTCGCCGTGATTTGCGGCGCGTTCGGTTCTGGCTTGCGATAGCGCATGTTCCACACCATGCCATCCGAAATGGGCGCATTTGGATCAGGACGTTTGTGCTGATCTTCCTTCACGCCAAAACCGACAGATTCTGCACCACCGCGAGCATAGGGTCCGCGCGTCCATCCATAAACGCCTGCCAACGAAAAGTTATAGCCAATACAAGGCACTCCCGCACGCCCAGCATCGCGCACAAGTTGCTTTAAATCTTCAATTTGCTCTTCGCGCTTTGGTCCATCCAGAAGAATGTCATGCCAAAATTTTGGCGAGAAATTTTCAATGGCCGCCAGCTCCAACCCGGCTTCGCGCACCATTTCCACGAGATCGCGCAATTCTTCATAGGTCCATAGCGTGTCGTCCGAGCAATCGCCCCATCCGCTATCATCTCCGCTCGCAATGCGCGGATCGACCCCGCGGAAATAATTGGTGAGGTGCGCCACAATATGGGTGGCCCCTGCCTGCACCGCAAATTGCAGATTATCAGGCGTAAGTTGTTCTCTATAAAGGCCTAAACCAATTTTCATAAATTTTGCCCAGCAGCTATTTAACGCCAATAGCTGCGGTGAGCCCCCCATCGATTTTATAGTCAGATCCGGTGATAAAGCCTGCGCGATCAGAAGCGAGATAGGCCACCAGTTCGGCCACTTCTTCTGGCTCGCCAATGCGGCCAATTGGGTGGGCTGCGCCAAAACGGGCGAAAGCCTCCTCTTCGCTCACCCCTTCACCGCCATATTTGGCGGCCGCAAGCGAAAGAATGGGCGTACGCACTGAACCTGGGCTAACGGAATTCACGCGAATGCCAGCTTCTGCATGGTCCAACGCCATGGCGCGAGTCACCGCGTGGATTGCCCCTTTTGACGCCACATAGGCAGCAACATTTTGCTGGCAATTATGCCCCTGCACGGAGGAAATATTGACGATGGCACCGCCGCCGCGTTTCTCCATTTCTGGAATGCCAAAATGGGCAGTGAGATAGATAGATCCCACATTGACCGTCAGGCATTTTTGCCATGTGGCCCAATCCGTGCTGGTCACCGTGCCAAACGGATGCACGGCTGCTGCATTGACAATAATGTCCAGCCCGTCATGTGCTGCCACAATGGCTGCGACAGCATCCTGCACCACTTTCTCATCGGAAACATCCGCTTGCCGTGCAGACATATTTAGTCCTTGTTCTTTAGCGATGGCGTCGAATTTCGCATTTGCGTCCGGGTCAATGCCGCAGGCAACAACAGTCGCCCCGGCACTTGCCATGCGCACGGCTGAGGCTAGTCCAATGCCGGACGTGCCTGTAACAAGTGCAATTTTTCCTTCAAATTCAGTCATATCGCCCTCCTTAGCGCACACGCTCTAGCACTTGGTTCAGCAGCACGGCGCCAAGAATGATCCCGCCACGCACCACATATTGCCAATATTCGCTCACATTCATCAGCGTCATGCCGTTTGAGATACAGCCGAGGAAAAGCACACCAATCAGCGTGCCCCATATCCGGCCTTTGCCACCAAACAGCGAGGTGCCGCCAATGATCACAGCTGCGATCACATCAAGCTCCATGCCTGTCGCCGTGGTGCCGGTGCCCGACCCGATTTGCGATGCGATCAATGTGCCTGAAATTGCGGTCAACACGCCTGTGATGGCCAGCGTCATGCTTTTCACCAACCACACATTGATGCCGGAAAGCCGTGCAGCTTCCAGATTGCCGCCCACGGCATAAACCGCACGACCAAAGCTGGTGTTGTTCATGATGAAATGCATCGCCACAAAGGTGAAGGCAAACACGTATACCGGGAAAGGGATACCAAACAGATAGCCGCCGCCCAAAAAGTCGAAGCCAGACGGGAAGTTGGTGAGCGGAAAGCCGCCCGTGATCAAGTTGGCCACGCCGCGCAGCGCTGCAAATAGCGCCAAGGTGGTGATGAAGGTTGGCACATCGAACCAGCGGCGGAATTGCCCAGTGAGAAAGCCAACGCTAAACCCAACAGACACGGCAACTGCAAACCCAACGGCCACGCCACCCCAACCGCCGATGGCCCCGGCAAACCAGGCCACTATACAGCCCGCGAGCGCAACACCTGCGCCAACGGAAAGATCGATTTCGCCTGAAATGATCACCGCTGTCATGCCAAAAGCAATGATGCCGAGCATGGATACTGTCCGCAAAACGTTCAGCAAATTATGGGTTGAGGCGAAGCCCGGCGCCATAAAGATCAAAAAGACAATCAACGCCCCGAGGATAATTTCCATCGGGTAATTACGAAGAATACCAATGGCAAAGTTTTCTTTGCGCTCAACATGTTCGGTTGTTGTGGTCAATTTTTGGCTCCTTCCATGCACAAGCCATAAAGCTCAGAAAGATTTGTTTTTGTTGGGTCCACCTCGGTGACAATTTCACCCTGCCGCATCACCAAAACGCGGTCAGCAACTTCCAACACTTCTTCCAATTCCGTAGATACAAAGATGCTCGACAATCCGTGTTCGGCACCTTCCCAAATAATATCGAATATCTGCCGTTTCGCGTGCACATCCACGCCACGGCTCGGCTCGTCAAAAAACATCACGTTCGGCTTGGTGTTCAGCCATTTGCCGATCACCACTTTTTGCTGGTTGCCGCCAGAAAGTGATGAAACGGGCAATTCCGGATCGTCCGTTTTGATGGACAAATCCTTGATTTGCTTGTCGACAAACGGCTTTTCCTGTGCGCGGGTGATGATCCCGCCCTTAGCCACTGCGTCCAAACTCGCCATGCACAAATTGTCCGTGATCGCTGCCATTTGCACCAAACCGACTTCTTTGCGGTTTTCCGGCGTATAGCCTAGGCCCGCCTGGCTCATTTGCCGTGGCGTATAGCCCGTCACATCTTCGCCGTTCAGCGTCACGCTGCCCGCATCCAATGGATCAGCACCAAAGATCGCGCGCATCACTTCCGTGCGGCCCGCGCCGAGCAGTCCCGCAATCCCGAGAATTTCGCCGGGATACAAATCAAATGAAATGTCCTTGAAGCCGTGCGTGCGGGAGATGTTTTTTACCTGCAACACGGGATTGCTGCGCTCAATGGCGCGACGCGGCGGTCGGGTTGCATGGGCTTCATCGCCAAACATCATGCCCACAATGTCGGCATGGTCAGCGTCTTTCATTTCAACGCTGCCAATATAGTGGCCATCGCGGATCACAGTGCAGGTATCAGCAATGTCAAACAGTTCGCTCATGCGGTGGGTGATGTAAATCATGGTCACCCCCTGCTCTTTCAAGCGGCGCACAAGGCCAAACAGCATGTTCACTTCTTTTGTTGCGAGTGCCGAAGTCGGCTCATCGAGCAACAAAATCGAGGGGTTGAAGGACATGGCTTTCGCGATCTCAACAACTTGCTGTTGCCCAACACTCAGCGTGGAAACCGCTTGGCGTGATTTAATGTTCACGCCCATATCTTGCAGCAACGCATCAGCCTGCGCATGCAATTTTTTCCAATGCACAAATGATAAGCCGCCCACATTTCGCTGGGGCAATCGGCCAAGATAGATGTTTTCGCCCACGGTCAGCTCTGGCACCAAAGACAGTTCTTGGTGCACCGTCACAATGCCTGCGGCAAATGAATCGTGAGGCGATGTAAATTGGCGTTGCCCGCCATTTACGAACATGGTGCCCAATGTAGGTTGAATAACACCCGCCAGCAGCTTCACTAGAGTAGATTTGCCGGAGCCGTTTTTGCCCATCAAGGCGTGTACACGCCCTTTGTCAAAACGATGGGTAAAGGATGAGAGTGCTTTTGTTGGACCATAAAGCTTGGTGACATCGTGGAATTCGAGCACACCATCTTCGTCGGTTTTTGTCGCGAGTTTTTGCATAATCATCGCCCAGAGAAGAGTTGAATGGGGCGAGTTGACTCGCCCCAATTCTCATTTTAGTTGGTTAGGGCTTTCAAGCCTTCTTTAAAGGCGTTTACGCCTTCAGGATCGATGCGCTGCAATGGCAATACAGGCACAGAAATGTCTTTCTCGACTTCTTCGCCATCAATCAATTTGATTGCCGCGTCGATCGCCAAACGACCCACTTCGAGAGGTTGTTGCGCAGTCACCGCTTGCAACACATTGTCATCGTCAAGCAGCATGTTTGCCAATTGCTCAGAGCCGTCTGTACCGAACACAAACACTTTGCCTTCAAGGCCCGCACGTTTCACGGCTTGCACCGCACCAACTGTGCCGCCCTCATTCGCTGCGTAAAGCACTTGAATGTCTGGGTTCGCGGTCAACATATCGCTGGCTACCGCCACCGCTTTTTCAGCCAACCACGCATCTTGTGCTGAGACCACGTCCACATAGTCTTCAACTTGGCTCAAGAAGCCGTTTACGCGGCCATCTGATTGTTCTGGCAGCAGTGATTTAAAGGCCAATGTACCGATTTTCACTTTCTCGCCACCGCCTAGTTCTTTCAAGAATTCAACAGCTGCTTTACCTGTGCCAATACCAATATCGGTGTTTGAGCTGGTGACGCTTGCTTGTGCAATGTCGCCATTCACTGTGGTGCCAAATGTCACCACGATCACGCCTGCATCACGCGCCTTTTTAAGGGCTGTCATTGACGCATCGGCTGACAATGGGGTCACCGCAATCGCATCAACACCGCGTGCGATGTAGGTGTCGATCAGTTGAGATTCTTTTTCTAGCTTGCTGTCGCTGTTGGCCGAAAGCAATTGATCGCCAGATTCAGCGGTTGCTTTCTCCATGCCGATTTGCACGCCACGCATATATTGGTCCTGCTGGAACACAATACCTGCGATTGACTTGCCTTCAGCATAAGCAGAAGTACCCGTTAAGCTGACGCCAGCGGCCAATGCGGCCATGACAAGAAAGTTTCTTTTTGATTTGTCCATTTCCAATCTCCTTGTACAACGCCCTTTATAGTTGTCACCGGCGTGTCGGGCTTCCTCCGGCTTGGCACGAAAATGCTGATGTGAACCAACAGCATATTGGTTGCGGCTCAGTCCTATGTTTTCACAACAAACCGCAAACCAAATTCCAAATGACGGCTCACCAAATAGGCATAGGCAATTCTGTCGCGCTCGCGCAGCGCGCCGATAATTTCCTCATGTGCCTCATAGGTTGCCGATTGAGTGGGACGCTCAGTTTTACCAATGAGCATGATTTCTTCGATCACTGGCCGCATCATGCGATAGGCCGCCACTGTGGTGCGGTTACCAGATAGCGCGACCAACGCTTCATGAAACTCAAAATCGTGACGCGCCGCATCTTCTGCAGTCTTTGAACTCAACATACGGGCATTGATGGTGCTCAGATGATCGATATCCTCATCCTTCGCCTTCATCAAAATTCGATCCCCTACCCCAATTTCAATAATCCGGCGGTAGTCCTGCAAATCGCGGAATGATTCAGGTGAGATACCCTGATGAAAAGAGAAAAGACGCTTCAGCGCTTCTGATTGACCGCCACAGATCACCGCGCCGACTTTGGGGCGTGTTTCGATGATACCAAAGGCCCGCAAAACCTGCATAGCTTCACGCACCGTATTACGGCCGATCTGAAATTGCTCGCTGAGCTCGCGCTCTGTTGGCAAGGCATCGCCAATCGTCAACTCACGCTCCGCAATAAGCCCCCTAATCTGTTCAACCGCACGGTCAACAGCAGAGGTTTTTGATACCCCCTCATCCGAAACGGCATCCTGATTTGGCTTTTGATCAACTGCGCTCAAAATTTCCTCCCACGCTTGTTTATTTGTTGGACCACATAAAAAAATATGTCAAGAAAAAATGAAAATTTTTGTAATTTTCGTCAAATTTCCACTTTTTTGCTGATTAAATCTTGCAAATTTCAACTTTTTATCCATTATTGCCTCAATCTGGTCCAACAAAAAGAAAATTTGGGAGTGCGGCATGAATTTTATGGAAGAATGTTTTCGATGGTACGGGCCAGAGGATCCTGTTTCCCTGCGCGACGTGCGCCACACTGGTGCCACTGGCGTGGTTTCTGCACTGCATCATATTTACGATGGCTCCGCATGGCCGCTTGAGGAAATTGAAAAGCGCAATGCCATAATTCAAGACGCCGGGATGTGTTGGAGTGTGGTGGAGAGCATTCCAGTGCACAACTCCATCAAGCTCGGCACCAAAGAGCGCAGTACCTATATTGGTTGGTATAAGGACACGATGCGCAACCTAGCCGCATGTGGGTTGGATGTTGTTTGCTATAATTTCATGCCTGTTGTGGATTGGACCCGCACAGAGCTGACGCATCCTTTGGAAAACGGCGCATTCGCATTGCGGTTCGACGCTGTGGATTTCGCCGCCTATGATTTGTTTGTGCTGAAACGGCGCAATGCTGAAGCCAGCTACACCTCCAAAGATGCGGTGATCGCCGAAGCGCGTTTCAACACATTCACGCCAGAGAAAATCAAACGTATCGAAAACAATCTGATAGCGGGCCTTCCCGCGACCGAGCGGCAATATAATCGAGAAAGCTTTTTGCAGGCAGTTGAGGAATATGATGGTGTGACCCCCGACGATCTGCATCGAAATCTCGCATATTTCCTTGGCGAAATCATTCCCGTCGCGCAGGAACTGGGGCTCCGCATGTGCGTACATCCAGACGACCCCTCGTTTTCGCTTTATGGCCTGCCCCGTATTGTCTCCACTGCAGATGACGTCCGTCGCATTTTGAGCGCTGCAGATGACCATGCGAATGGCCTCACCTTTTGCACAGGTTCATTTGGCACCCGAGAAGATAATGATTTGGTGGCAATGGTTGCTGAGTTTGCGCCGCGCATCCATTTCGCGCATTTGCGCAATGTGCAACGCGAACGAGATGGCTCATTTCATGAAGCCGATCATTTGACCGGATCAAGCGATATTGTCGCCGTGCTTTATGCACTTTTGGAAGAACAAAAGCGTCGCCAAGCCGAAGGCCGGGCCGATTGGCAAATTCCGGTTCGCCCTGACCATGGGCATTTGCTCGCCGATGACATCGACAAAGACGAAACTTTTCCGGGCTATTCGCTCATTGGTCGTTTGCGCGGCCTTGCCGAGTTGCGCGGTGCTATGCACGGCATAGCCACGGCTCAACGGATAAATACAAAGGAGCGCCAAGCATGACCAGCTATAAAAATGATGATGAATTGTTCGCCGCTATTCGCGAAAAGCTTTTCACAGCTGTGGTCGGCGACATTTTGGACGTGATGGGCTATCGCCATCAATTCTTGCCGCCTCACATTAAGCCGCTTCACGACGATATGGTGGTGCTGGGCCGCGCCATGACAGTTTTGGAAGCTGATTATTTTGAGCCAGAGCCTTCGCAGGGCAATGGTCCGTTTAGCCACCAAGGCTTTGGCCTGATGTTCCATGCGCTTGATGATCTTAAGCCAAACGAAGTTTATGTTTGCGCGGGCGCCTCACCCAACTATGCGGTTTGGGGTGAACTTATGTCGACCCGCGCCCTGCATTTGAAAGCTAATGGCGCGATTTGTGACGGATATTGTCGCGATAGTGAAGGCATTTTGAAGCTGAACTTCCCAACCTTCAGCCATGGCACCTATGCGCAAGATCAAGGCCCACGCGGCAAAGTGATTGATTATCGCGTCCCCATCGAAATCGGCAAAATCCGCATCAATCCCGGCGATCTGATGTTTGGCGACCGAGACGGCGTTTTGGTGATCCCGCAAGCTGCTGAAGAAGAAGCCATCGCACGCGCCTTTGAAAAAGCCAGCACCGAAAATAAAGTTCGGTTGGCGATCGAAGGTGGCATGAGCACCGTTGAAGCCTATGAACGCTTTGGCGTGATGTAGTTGCGAGATTGGCCATGCAAACCGAACTAGGCGGACGAAGCATTGAACTGGTGGTTGAGCTGGGATTGATGGACAAAAACGACATTATGTCCGTCACGCCGCTCACTGGCGGTGTTGCGTCCGACATCGCCGTGATTGAGGGCCGCACCCAAAAACTTTGCGCGAAGTTCGCGCTGCCTCAAATGAAAGTTGCAGAAGACTGGCAAGCCCCTGTGCATCGCAACAAGGCTGAATATTTGTGGCTTCAATCACTTGCGGAAATCGCACCAAACAATTGCCCTAAACTCTTTGGTCGCTCAGAGAAGCTGGGCGGTTTCATCATGGAGTTCATCGAGGGCGATAATGTATTTGTTTGGAAAGCAAACCTTCTCAATAGAGTGCAACCTCGGGGAGAAGCCGGAAAATTAGGTGACTTGCTTGCCAAGATACATATCAACAGCAGCCAGCCTGCCTTTGACAAGGCAAATTTCGACAATCAAGTAGATTTCGAAGCGCTTCGGATTGCCCCCTATTTGCAGCATCTAAAACAGGTGCACCCTGACCTAGTGGAAGAAATCGACGCCATCATAGAAATGTTGCGCAGCCATCAAAAGGCGCTGGTGCACGGGGACATTAGCCCAAAAAATATTCTGTTTCGCGATGGCCAACCGATCATTTTGGATGCCGAATGCGCCACATTTGGCGACCCGGCATTCGATGCAGCATTTTGCCTAAACCATTTGATCCTAAAGGCAATCCATGTGCCCGACATGCAGAAAGAATATATTCAAGAAGCCCATCGCTTCTGGGACTTTTATGCCATTCAGGCCAATTGGGAATCTGGCAGAGAGTTGGAGCAACGTGTCGCCCGGCTTCTACCCGCATTAATGCTCGCACGCGTCGATGGCAAATCGCCAGTCGAATATTTGGGACGCATCCAACAGGGATATGTGCGGGCGCTGGCCACCTCTCTTTTGAAAAGACAAACCGACCAGCTCAGCGATGTTTTTGCTGCTGGCGATTTTTAGCGAAGGAGCCGGCTTGTGACCGCTATCCGAGAAATAAACGCTAGGCGCGTTTGGGACTCTCGTGGCAACCCCACAATCGAAGTGGAAGTTGCCCTTGAAAATGGCAAATTGGGTCGCGCCATTGCGCCTGCAGGCGCATCTCGCGGCATGCGCGAAGCTATTGACCTACGCGATGGCGGCAACCATTTGCGTGGCATGGATGTGCAAAAGGCGCTGCATCATCTCAATCATCAAATCGCACCCGAATTTGTGGGTAAAAACATTGAGGACCAAGCGGGGCTGGATCAGCTTTTGCTACAGCTCGACCCCTCACCGCTCAAATCCAAATTGGGTGGCAACGCTATGGTGGCGACCTCTCTCGCCTTTTTGCACGCCAGCGCCGTAAATTTAGATCAGCCGCTTTGGCAGCGCGTATCGCAGCTTTATGGTCGCACGCCGAGCTTACCGCTCCCCGAAATTCAAATTTTCGGCGGCGGCGCCCATGCAGGACGCCGGGTCGACATTCAAGATTTTATGGTGATGGTCCCCGGCGCAAAAAGCTTCGATGAGGTGATGGAAATCACGAACGAGATTTACTTCGCCGCTGGCGATTTGATGAAGGCGAAGGGCCAATTAGCAGGCGTTGCCGATGAAGGTGGCTGGTGGCCCAACTTCGATAGCAATGAAGAAGCGTTAGAAACTCTGGTGCGCGCCATTGAGAAAGCTGGCGAAAAGCCCGGCGACCGCGTGGTCATTTCGCTCGATGTGGCGGCCAGCGAGTTTGGGAAAGACGGCCAGTATAATTTGGCCTTAGAAGATCGCGACCTGTCCAGTGCCCAGCTGATTGAGTTGTTGGGCCAGTGGATCGCCGATTATCCCATCGCCAGCATTGAAGATCCGCTGGGCGAAGATGACCCTGAGGGCATGATCGAGTTCACCAACAGATTTGGCAGCAAAGTTCAAATCATTGGCGACGATTTCCTCGTGACGAACGCGAAGCTGGTTAAAGATGCGCAGCAGATGAGCGCTTGCAACGCCGTGCTGATCAAGGTCAATCAGGCGGGCACTGTCAGCGAAGCCATCGCGGCATTTGAAGCTGCATCGCAACAGAATTGGCGGTCAATTGTGTCGGCCCGTTCTGGCGAAACTGAAGATGTTTCCATAAGCCATTTGGCCGTTGGGCTAGGCGCTGGCCAGCTCAAAGTTGGCTCCTTCACCCGTTCCGAGCGCATGGCGAAGTGGAACGAGGTTTTACGCATTCAAGATCAACTTGGCGCAGACGCATTCGTGCAAGGCGCGCCGCTTCACAACACATTTTGGGCTCAGAAAGGGCAATAGATATGAAATTAATGCGCGTTGGCGACATTGGGCAGGAAGTGCCCTGCATTCTGGATCAGGACGGCAAAGCACGCGATGTATCGCGCCTTGTGCCCGATTTTACGCCGGAAACGATTGCTGGTTTGCAGCAGGCACTGGCCGATTTTGACTTGTCCGCCCTTCCCGTTGTTTCACTCGAAAATGTGCGCATCGGCGCGCCCGTAGCACAGCCGAAAAACATCTATTGTATTGGCCTCAACTATTCGGACCACGCCAAAGAAGCAGGCATGGAGCCGCCGAAAGAGCCGATTTTGTTCAACAAATCCTCTGGCACCTATTGCGGCCCCAATGATCCCATTTTGTTTTCAGACAAAATGACCAAATTGGATTGGGAAGTTGAGCTGGGCATTGTGATCGGCAAGCAAGCGCTTAACATTTCACAAGATCAGGCGTTGGAGCATATTCTGGGTTACACCGTGGTCAATGATGTTTCCGAGCGCGCTTGGCAATTGGATCGTGGCGGCCAATGGGCAAAGGGCAAAGGATTCCCGAACTTTTGCCCCACAGGGCCGCTTGTGGTGACGGTTGACGAGTTGGGTGGCGCGGATAATCTCGCCATGTGGCTTGATGTGAATGGTGAGCGCATGCAATCCGGCAACACCAACACTATGATTTTCGACCCCGCTTTTATCGTGGCCTATCTTTCAGAATTTATGCGTCTCGAACCGGGCGATTTGATCTGTACGGGCACCCCGCCAGGCGTTGGCATGGGCAAAACCCCGCCGCTTTATCTCAAGCCGGGCGATCAGGTTGAACTCAGCATTGATCAGCTGGGCGCACAGTCCCAGCGCGTTGTGGCGATTTAGCGGAGGGGAAAATGGATATTGTGCCAAACCGACTAGAAGGCAAAACCGCACTTGTCACCGCCGCGGGCCAAGGCATTGGTCGCGCAATTGCCGAGCGATTGCGGGACGAAGGCGCTAACGTTTTTGCGTCCGATATCAATGGAGATTTGTTGCCGGATTTAAGCGGCACAACCAACAGCGTCTTAGACGCAACGGATCAATCTGCGATTGCCGATTATGTCGAGCAGTTTAAGCAGATTGACGTCTTGGTGCACGCAGTGGGCTACGTGCACCAAGGCACGATTGAAGAGACAAATGCCGATGCATGGCAACGATCTATCGATATTACCCTCACCAGCGCCTACAATGTTATTGGTGCCGCAATTCCAAAGATGAAAGCCCAAGGCGGCTCGATCATCACCATCGGCTCAGTCGCCAGCTCCATTAAAGGCTTCCCCAAACGCGTAGCCTATGGCGCAGCCAAAGGCGGCATCATTGGCCTCACCAAGGCCATCGCCGCCGACTATGTCGACATCGGCATCCGATGCAACAGCGTCTGCCCGGGTACCGTAGACAGCCCCAGCCTACGCGACCGCATTTCAGAATTGGCCGAGCAGATGGGCAGCGAAGAGCAAGCCCTACAGTTCTTCATAGAACGCCAACCCACAGGCCGCTTCGGCACCAGCGAAGAAATAGCAGGCATCTGCGCCTTCCTAGCCTCAAACGAAAGCGCCCTCATCACCGGCCAAGCCATCAATATTGATGGGGGGATTACGATTTAGTATGAGGATGTTCAGTTTATCTATCGCAAAAGCATATTCACGACAAATTTAGAGCGCCAACCCGCTTAACATTCTAAAATCAACTCAAGCAATCAGTATGGTAAGGTGATGCAAAAGGTTCGATAAACACACCGTCTACATCTGGCACCCTAAAATCCTGTTCTGATCCAATATATACATATAAATCATAGCCAAAATGGACATAGGTATTCTTATCTGCGTTGGCGCACACCCAAAGCATTTCTCGCAAACTCAATCGAAAAAGCACTTCAAACTCCAGAATATCGACGTTGGAGCCTTCAGATAGTTTACTCAAAACCGGATGGTCAGATAACTTTTCAAGTTGGGGAATACCTGACCGTCTCAGCGGGAGTTCGACTTCAACCTCCGATATCGTCAAGCTCCTAATTTGCAGCCGACTAAAAATTTCCCTAGCCGCTTCCCAATATGCATCTTCTTGAGCAAGATAGTCCTCAGCTGTGAGCGAATATCTTTCGCCGATGTCAGAGGCGGAAGTCCAATCATTCAACAAGTAGGCGCCCGCATTAGTCCGATTGGTCGGCAAATATTTTGAGATACGCACTTCTGTCATTTACTTAATCTCCAAATCTCAAAAGCATTTCCAATCGCTTTGCAACATTCCTTCAGAAGATGAATAAAATTCATATTGAGACTTTGCCAGCAAAACGAACCTAACTGAAGACTAGGCGTTGGAAAGCACTAGGCCTCAACGTCTTCTAGTTTACTTTTGCTGTTATCTTGCATGCGATTTGCGCCAGTTTTTCCAGCATATTTTAGCAACCGCCCTTAATCCCATAATCAGATAAATTAATCCAACCGCGCCGAAAACAATAGTTGTATATAGTGCCAGCCCAGACCTTCCCGGTAATGCGAAAGCAAATATTGCAGCGGACGCTAAGGCTGTTAAGACCGCTGCGTGTTTAAAACTTGAAACCAACAAAGTAAAAATCACAATCGGCCCCAGCCCAAGCAATGTAAACGAGAGATACGCAAGCGTAAGCATATACGGCGCCCCTCTTGGACGTGGGAGATGGACAAAGGCCGTTCGAAAGAGCACCTCAAACATCAGTATATAAAGAGCACCTCAAACATCAGTATATAAAGCAATGTATAAAAAACGCCCTCTGCGAGCTTCTTTACCTTGGTGGCCACTAGTTTTTCCTAATATATTTGGTTGGCGAAGTCAGCAGTTTCAGGCAGCAATCAAAAATTGATACGCGAGAATACAATACATATTGCAATGGACCGAAAGGTGTACCTAACAAATGTCGCGTAAATTTGACCATTTGAGTTACCAACGAAGCGGACCGACTTCTGCATAGGCTCGGGTTACATTTTAGGCTGAATGAGGCTTTGAGAAGTTGCCGTTTTTCATAGGCTGCACTCTCCGCCCCAAAACTTAGGTCTCGGCGGTTTCCGGTAGCTGCAAATGATCTTTGAAATACCGACTCGCACCTAAACTATCCATAACTTGGTGAAGTCTGAACATCATCGGTGCTGGAATTTCAAATTTCGCCTGGGAAAATGCATCAACCAATGTTTCTCCAGCCAACTCAACTTCGTCGTCATTCAGCAAATTTAGCACGTCGGCGATATGATCAGTTGACAAAATTTTGGATTGGCAAACCAAAATGCGCAGCTGATTAGCGGCAGAGAATCTTGTTTCGAACATGTCGTGGACGTTCGAATACTCACCTATCAATTCCGGAGCACTTTCAACCATTTGCTTCAGTTTAGACAATGCTTTTCTGTCAAATTCTCTAACCAAAGTCCAAAATTCAACGTCCGATATTGGTCGCCAACGCATTGTAAGGTGATCATCATGCTTCAGGTCTTGTACGATTATAAAATCATTCAGACCGGCGATCAGGATTTCACACTCATCCCAATAAAACTCAAACAATCCATTACCATCATAACCTGAAAGTTGTGTTTGATTTTTAGAACCTTTAAATTTTGGTGCATCGATAGGCCATGTTATTGCCAACACCAGATACACGTCACCAGTTCTCTTAAGTCTAACCTTCATATATAAACATCACCGTCTAAAATCATTTTAATAAAAAACTAAATTAGTAGGCGCATTCCTACGTGTGGCTGAATTCTTAAATCAAAATACAATAAACAACTACCTATAAAATTTATCAGTCAAGCTTCAATCCAATCATTAGCATTAGCTTAAGTGCTGCATCACTTGTTCAACTACCATCCGGCTGAGCCGAGGTGAAGGCGTTACGATGTTGACGATTTATGTTTATATCGTAGCAAATTAGGTGACTTAGCTACCTGGCACAAAAAAGCCCGCTCCGAGGAGCGGGCCAAGTTGCTCGTCTAGGGTCAAGAGGAGCTTATTCGCAAACCCACCGCATGGTGTGGAAGTTGTATTCAAAGCTTTGCATTGGCACCCAAGAGAAACCTTCAAGACATTTTGAGAAGGCCACTTGGCTGGTTTGGGTCAGCAAGAACACGTCTGATTGTTGATCCACCAGATAACGCTGCAAATCTTTGTAGATTTCGTTCTGAGCGTCGATATCGCCCTCGCCGCGGGCTTGTTCGATCAACTCATCTACCTTGTCGTCCAACACCCATTCCATGGAGGTCCAAGTGCCTTGGGCGCGTGAGTGATATTGGGGGTAGAAGAAGCTATCGGGCGATGGATATGTCGCACCATAGAACACTTCGTTGATGGCAGGCGTTGTTTCAGCGGAGCTGGCCAACTCTGTCATCCGGTTCCATGGCTCCGGCTTCATGATCGTATTGAACCCAACCTGGTCCAAATTCGATTTCATTAGCAGCGCAATTTCTTCTTCAAAGGCCAGACCAGCCACAAACATGATCTCAATCGGGATTGCGCCCGCATTGGCATATTTGCTCATGGCCACATGCTCTTTAGCCTTTTCAAGATTATATTCTGGCATGGCCAGATCATCGAGATAGGCAGCGGCGAACACTTTCGGCATTGGGCCAGCAAGTGGCTCGCCAGGCAACAATTGCGACCGGATGGTTTCATAGTCTGTTGCATAGGCAATGGCCTTGCGGATGTGCACATCGTCCGTTGGCGCAATTTGATGGTTCAGCTTCAAATAGAAGTTGGTCGCCGTTGGGAATGATTCAATGCGATAACCTTCGATTTTGCTGATCGCATCATAGGTCTCCTGCGCCTGCCCGTCTGATGACATAGACAGTTCGCCAGAAGCGGCCAGCGCTTTCACGGTGGCTTCTTCATTGGTCACCACAAAGCGCACTTCATCAACGGGTTGATCGCTCCAACCCAAATGATAGCCATCATATTTCTTGATGGTCATGGTGGCGCCACGGTCCCAATTGGTCATCATATAGGCGCCAGCACCAATGCTGTTATTGGCCAAATAATCCTGCGCCCATGGGTCACTATCGGTTTTGTTGGCGTCTGCCACGTCGGAGTTGACCACGAACAGGATCGGCGTGTTGGTCAAGAACGGTGTGTAGACTTTGTTCAGTTTGAACTCGACGGTACGATCATCCAGCGCTTTGACCGAATTTTCATCCAGTACGCCTTCAAACAAATAGGCAGGGCCTTCGTTTAGTGCCAGCAGACGGCCCACAGAATAAGCCACGTCTTTCGCTTCAACTGGCGAACCATCTTGGAAGGTCGCGCCTTCTTTTAGCGTGAAGGTGTAGGTCAGCGTATCCTCAGATACTGTCCAGCTCTCTGCCAGATTGGGCAAGATATTGCCTTCTGAATCGAGCGTGGTCAGCGCGTCATAAAGGTTCACGCCAGCCATATATTCTGTGTAGTCGTTGATTTTTGCCGGGTCGATGGTGCCGAAAATCTGCACCACATTGACCGTTGCCACATTGTCGGCAAATGAGGGTAAGGCATAGCCAGAAATAGCAGTACTCGCTGCCAGTCCCAGCAGTAGTTTCTTTGCAATCCGCATATTAGTCCTCCTTTTGAAATTGAATTCTATCCCTGTCCCTCTAGTTGAGGGCTTCTAATTTTTGATAATCGAGGTCGTAGCCAAAGTAGCGTGGCCCCGCGAGTTCTATGCCATGGTCCGTGCGCCATTGCGGGTCGCACGGCAGGCCAAACACAATCACGCGGAAGCCATATCGAATTTGTTCGGTTGTGATGGGTTGCCCTGTTTCCAAATCCAGCAAGCAGATCAGATCTGGCGTGATCGCCTTTGGCTTTCCGTCAGCCGTTTTGGCCAGCAGGAATTCATTTTGAAATTCCAGCGAAATGCTCTCACCATCATATGAGCCCAAGCCTTCGATGGTGCATGAACCGCGGGCAAATCCGCCTTCGGTTTTGCGGTCCACATCCATCACGCGACCCTCAAACAGCGAAACGCCATTGAGGTCTGTTGAAAGCTTGTGCACCGGGTTGCGATTTGCAGCCTGCTCCTCATGGATGATGCGGCCAATGGAATTGATCAGTGACATAGAGCCACGCAAAATTGCCTTTTTGGCCTGCGCTCCAGTCATCGGGTAAAGGGCGATCAGCCCTGCCCCGCCCATTTCAATGGTGATCACTCGCGCGAACTTTTCAGTCGACAAATTATCGACTGTGTTCAGTACTAGTGAATTGCCCTTCTCATCGGCCATCACCATTGGACATGCCGTAATGTCGTGCATGGTCATGGATACCATTTGTAACTCTGGGAACGCCCGCCCCATGCCATCGCCATCAACAATGGGCAGGCCCACGCCTGCGGCCACCGCGATCGGGATGGTGGAGTTTAGGCCGCCCGCCTCAATACAGAAGATCGCATCCGCCTTTTTGCCGAGATAATCTTCCAGTGATTTCAATGCATTATTGGCTTCATCGCCACGCGGCAGTTTTTCCAACATAACTGTCGGCGCGCCCATCATGGCGACGGGTATCACCAAGGCATCATCTGCCAAGCTGTCCACATCCACCACATCTACCGGGCCGTTAGCGCGGATGGCCTGTTCGGCCATCAACCGCCCGATATAAGGATCGCCGCCGCCGCCAGTGCCCAGAAAGGCACCGCCTAGGGCGATATTTTTCATGTCCCCAAGGTCGATCTTTTTCAAAATATCAGCGGACATTATGCTCCTCCCAATTCTGCGCGATCGAGCGGTGTAAAGCTCAATTCTGGATAGCCGAACGCGGCTGGCCCAATCACATCTAGTGCGCGTGGCGTGCGCAGCAAATCGTGGCAAGGCAGCGCCAATACGGCGATCCGCTGGCCGTAGCGCAACACTTCGGTTGTGATCGGCAGGCCAGTATCTGCATCCAGCACCACAATCAGGTCAGGCACGCAGACTTCCATTTCGCCATCACGCCAAAACACCAGAAACTCGTTCTGAATGGCAATTTCGCCGCGTTCGCCTTGGTTGTTGCCAAAGCCTTCCAAATGGATATGCCCGCGGGCAAACCCGCCCTTCAGATGCCGTTCAAGATCAACAATCTTGCCTGTCATCAGCAGCTTGCCGGTTTCTTGCTTGAGCACAGTGGCAATTGGGTCGAGATTGCGCGCTTGCGCGTCTAGAACCGCCTGCCCCAAAGATAAGGCTTGTGTAATCGTGTTCGGCACTGCGGCCTTCTTCACGAAGTCACCCCGCATTGGCGCCATGGCGATTGCCGCCGCTGCGCCCATAGACACAACTGTGGCCCGCGCAATGGTTTCCACCCACACTTCATCGCGCGTGTTGCGGATCACCACCACATTGTCCTTCTCATCTGCCATGGCGGCAGGTGTGGATTTGTGGCCGTAGATTGACCAGGTGCACATTTGCATTTCCGGGAAGGCACGGCCCATGCCGTCGCCATCTACAACGGGAATGCCTGCTTGCGCTGCTGTCAACATCGGCTCCATGGCGTTTGCGCCGCCAATTTCCGATGAAATCAGTGCATCCACCTTGCAATCGAGTTCCTGCTCGATGGCGCGCAGGGCGCGCAAGCATTCGTCGCCACGTTCGATCTTTTCAACGCCGACCACTGGGGCGCCGATGCCACCAAGTGACACCACCAACGCATCATCCGGCAGTTCATCGAGCGGGATCACGTCAATCTTATTGCCTTTGCGCAATTCCTGCCGACAGCGCCACTTCCCGATATAGGGGTTGCCGCCGCCGCCCGTACCCAAAATGGCTGCGCCAATTTCAACAGCGTCCAAATCGCTGTCTTCAATTTTCCGCACCTTATCCATTGAGGTCCCCCACAACTTTGAGGCGAATGCGGGTGGCGTTGCCTGGCAAATAGGCCAATGGCACATCTTCTTGGTCCAGCAATTCAATACTCTCAGGCTTCGCGCCCGCGGCAATCGCTTTGTCTGTCGCTTCTTTCCGCGCTTCACTGAGTGCTTGATCGCGTGAGATTTCCGACAGGCTGTAAATCCGGTCCACTTCGCCACTAATCTGCCCAATGGCCGCACCAACTGCGTTGGCCACAGCAAAATTTTCAGGCCGCTTCACGGGTAGATCAGCAATTTGATCTGGGATCAGGATTGAGCCGCCGCCCACTGCTAGAACAGGAATAGGGTCTGGCGAAACGCGCATGCGTTCCACGGCGTTGGTGATCATATCGTCAATCTGAGCTTTGATCTGTTTCAGCTTTTCTTCGCCCAGCTCGCGTGCTGGGCCCGCATCACCAATGTCAGCAATGCCCAAACCGACAGCAATATCAGTCGAAGTCAGCGTATTGCCGCCAAACAATTTGCCTTCTTCATGAATGCGATAGCCCACAGATTTTGGGCCAATCTTCGCCGGATCAGTTGGCTCAATGATTGTGCCGCCGCCCAAAGCGATGGAAAACACGTCTGGCATACGGAAGTTTGTACGCACGCCGCCCACATCAACTGATGTGCTGGCTGGCCGTGGAAAGCCTTTAACAAGTGCGCCGACATCAGTTGAGGTGCCGCCCACGTCCGCGACAATGGCATTTTGCTCGCCCGTCAGAAACGATGCGCCGCGCATGGAGTTTGTTGGGCCACTGGCAAAAGTCAAAACTGGATAGGCTTGCACAAATTCTGACCCCATCAAGGTGCCATCATTTTGCGTGATAAAATAGGGGCATGTCAGATTCAGTGATTGCAGCGCCCGGCGGAATGCATCCACCGTGTGCGTGCTCAAATTGCGCAAAGACGCATTCATGATGGCCGCGTTTTCGCGCTCCAAGATGCCCAAGCGACCAATCTCGCTAGATAGCGTGAAATTGGCATTTGGCAGGCGCTTTTTCATGATCGCGGCTGCGCGTTTTTCCATATCGTCATTGACAGGGCTGAACACAGAGCAAATAGCAATTGTTTCGATGTTCTTCGCCGCAATTTCATCTGCGATTTTGGTCAGTTCGTCTTCGTCGATTTTCGAAATCTCGCGGCCGTCAAATTCGTTGCCGCCTGCTGCCATCCAATAGTGGCCGCCAACTGCCTCGCGAATATCATCTGGCCAATCCACCATCGGTGGCAAGCATTGCGCCGCGGGCAAGCAAAGGCGAACCGCTGCGGTTTCAGACATGTTGCGCCGCTCCACCACTGCGTTGGTGAAGTGGGTTGTGCCGATCATCACGGCTGAAATTTGGTCCGCGCTGATTTGTGTGTCGTCCAAGGCTTTTTTGATGCTGTTGACCACGCCGGACATCACATCTGAAGTGGTTGGCGATTTCACGCCCACAAGCACCTTATCGCCGTGCATAATCACCGCATCGGTGTTGGTGCCGCCTACATCTATGCCAATTCGGTACATTGTCCCCTCGCTTTACTTACCAAGCGCGGTTGAGGTGGCCAGCACCGCCGCGCGTTCTTGTTTTGTTAGTTTTGGTTTGAGATTTTCTTCTTCAGCGCTGATCACCGGAATGGAGCTGATCAGGGCTTGGGTGTAATTGTGCTGCGGGTTGGCAAACACATCTTTTGTGGCGCCAAGCTCACACATTTCGCCGCGGAACATCACGGCAATTTTGTTGCAGAAATTGCGCATCAGCGACAAATCGTGAGAGATGAACACATAGGTGAGATTGAGTTCTTCACGCAGACGGTGCAGCAACTCGATCACGGTGTTTTGCACCAACACGTCCAAAGCGGAAGTGGGCTCATCCAACACCAGAATTTCTGGTTCTACTGAAAGCGCACGCGCGATGGCGACCCGTTGTTTTTGCCCGCCGCTCAGCTCATGCGGATACATGGAGGCGTAATGCGCGGGCAAATCCACCATATCCAACAGCTGCGCGACGCGGCCTTTGATTTGCGCTTTATCGTAACCTGTGAAGTGCAATGGCACGGCCAGCTGGTCCGCAATCGTTCTTTTCGGGTTCAATGAAGAGCCCGGATTTTGATAAACGATTTGTACCAATTTTCTGAACTCGACGGTGCCGCGTAACTCATTCAGGCTTTTGCCATTGAACTGAATATCACCGGATGTTGGCCCATAAAGACCCAGCAGCATTTTGGCCAAGGTGGTTTTACCCGAGCCGGACTCTCCCGCGATGCCAAAAATGTCACCACGATTGATCTCCAGCGAAACGTTTTTCACCGCCTGCACTTCGCCAATTGGCCGATTGAGTAAACCGCCGCGCCGGACAAATGTTTTGCTGATGTTCGAAATTTTGATTTCGGTGTTTTTGTCGGCATTGTTTTCAATGTCGCGCACCCGCGAGCCATAAAGCGGTGGCACTGCTTCCATCAGCTTGATCGTATATGGATGTTTGGGGGCTGAGAACACTTCTTCAAGTGTGCCCGTTTCAACAATATGTCCCCGTTCCATCACATAGACCCGGTCTGCCATCTCGCGCACCACGCCCAAATTGTGGGTGATCAACAGTAGCGACAACCCTTCATCGCGCACCAGCGCATTCAAAAGGTCCAAAATCTCTTGTTGAGTTGTCACATCAAGCGCTGTGCCAGGCTCATCGGCAATGAGCAATTTGGGCTTATTCAGCAGCGCCATGGCGATCAGCACCCGCTGGCGCATCCCGCCAGACAGCATCATGGGATAGGACCCTATAATCTGCGCCCCATCTGCCAGTTGCACTTTCGCTAAAGTTTCAATGATGTGCTTTTTGCGCGCATCGGCAGAGCGGTTTTGCCCATAACGAATGTCTGCAAAACGAACAATGTCGTCCATCTGCTTGCCGATGGTGAGAACTGGATTGAAGGAAAGCAAAGGATCTTGCAAGATGATCGAGATCCCCGCCCCCTTCAATCCGTCGCGCTCACGCTTCGAAAGGCTTAGAAGTTCTTTGCCTTTATATTTGACTGAGCCACTCTCAATGGTTGCCGGCGGCATCGGCAACGTGCCGATAATGGTGCGCATGGTCACTGTTTTGCCGGAACCAGATTGACCGATAAGCGCCACCCGCTCCCCTTCATTGATGGTCATCGACACATCAAAAAGGGTGTGAGATTTGTGGCCGTAAGTTGAAAAGCTGATATTGAGCTTGTCGATGTCGAGAATTGGAGTTGTCGTCATCATCACACCTCCACATCCATCATGTCGCGCAGCCCATCGCCCAACAGGTTGAACCCGAGAATGGCGTAAAGAATGGCGAGACCGGGCATCAGCGCTTCCCACCAATATTCTGGCAAATATTCGGAGCCCGTGCTCACCATTGTGCCCAAATCTGGGGTTGGCGGTTGCACGCCAAGACCAAGGAAAGAGAGCGCCGCCCCGAACAGGATCACAAAGCCCGCATCAAGCGAGATTTTTACTGAAATGGCTGATACGCAGTTGGGCAACAACTCGCGGAACATAATGTGGGTGTGGCTTGCGCCCGCCACTTTCGCGGCTTCCACATAATCTTCGCTCATTTGCGCTTTTACGATGCGGTAGATCAGGCGCGTGTGCCAGGTCCACCACAGCATGGTGATGGCGATCATCGCATTGACCAAATTCGGTGAAAGCACCGCTGTGATCGCAAGGGCCATCGCCAAAGGCGGAATGGCCAGCATCACATCGGTAAAGCGCATAATGGCAAATTCGATCCAGCCGCCGAAATAGCCTGCGGCAAGGCCAAGCACCACGCCAAACGGCACGGCAAAGCCCAACACACCAATCACCATGCCCAGCGAAACGCGGTAGCCAAACAGTACGCGGGAGAAAATGTCGCGTCCCACATTGTCTGTGCCGAACCAAAATTCTGCATTGGGTGCCGTGTGCCGATTTCTAAAGTCGACGAATGACCCAGCCGATTGTGGTGATGGCGCAAGAAATGGCGCGAAGATCGCGGCGACAATCACGGAGATCACAATAAAGGCGCCGATCATGGCCGCAGGGTTTCGCGTGAAGCGATACCACGCCATTTGGCCACTGGTCATATTGCGGTGTGCAGTGTCTTGGGTGGTGGTTGTGCTGTCTACACTCATTTTGACGCCCCCTCTCTCAACCGATGGCGGGGATCTAAAATGCCCAGCAAAATATCAATCACCAGATTGGCAATCACGAAGAACAGGCCAGATACCAGCACCACACCGATCACTGCGTTCAAATCTTTCTGCAAGATTGTGCGCACGCCATAGCTGGCAATGCCTGGCCAACTGAACACAAATTCAACAATAAAGGCGTTGCCGATCAGCGAAGCGAATTCCAAGCCCAAAATGGTCAAGGGCGCAACACAGGCGAGCCGCAGCATATATTTGAACGTCACCACGCGCTCCGGCACGCCATAGGCCCGAGACGCTTCCACAAAGTCTCGGCCGCTCAATTCGATCATTGAAGACCGCGTGATCCGCATCACCTGCCCAATGCCTGCTGCGGCCAGCGCCGTTGCAGGCAAAATCAGATGCATGAAGGCATCGCCGAACACATCTGGTCGGCCAGCTAAAACAGAGTCGATCAGCAGAAGACCCGTTACATCTGCGCTGAAATCCAATCCGCCATCTAGGCGTCCGGTCACAGGGAAAAAGGTGAATACATAACTCGCCATCAGCTGCAAGATGATCGCGAGCACAAAGCCCGGCGTCACCACCCCGATCAGCGAGATAATCCGAGATACATTGTCCACCCAGGTGTCACGATAGATCGCAGCCAACACGCCAAGGGGAATGGACAATACGATCTGAATGACAATGGTGAACAGCACCAATTCAAGCGTTGCGGGCAAGGCTTGCATAATATCGGCCGAAACAGGTCGGCTGGTCAGCAAAGATTTGCCGAAATCACCGTGGGTAAGCCCCACCAGATAATTCCACAATTGGGTATGGAATGGCAGGTCCAGCCCCATTTGCTCGCGCATTTGCGCAACCTGCTCGGCAGATGCCAACGGGCCAAGCGCGATCCGTGCAGGATCACCCGGCACAATTCGCGCAATAACAAATATGAGAATGGCTAAGCCAACCAGTACAAGAAAAAGCGAAGCCGCCCTTTTCAGCAAATAATAAAACACCGCAATCCTCCCTCACAGGTATGGTTGCGGCATCTCACCCAAAACGGAAGGCGCTAATCAGTCTAGTTTAACTCTTAAAAGTATAGCTTTTTTCACTATTTGAAATTTTATCAATAATTTCAATTAATTCACCTCTCGATCTTGCGTTAAAAATCTTAAATAAATTGGTGAGGTGATATTTAACTGCAGCCTCTGTAAGCCCCAGATTCACTGCAATTTTCTTATTTGAGCCGCCATCTTGCAACGCATTTAAAATACGCAATTGTTGAGCCGACATATTGTATCTCTGGAATTCTTTTGGCGCGATGTAGCTTTTGCGGATGATCCGGTGCACCTGCTTCGCGAAATAAGCAAGCCGCTTATGCCCGCGTGCAAATTTGCCCGTCGCCAATTGGGAGGAAACTTTAGACACCACTTCCCGATATTCCAAAAAGATCGAAGCCAAATTCTCATGGGCAGCAATGCGTATGGCATTTTCCACATGCTGGCGCATTTTTGCCCGTTGCTTTTCCGATTGCGCGACAGCGGCCCGTGCCAACTCAGACATGACATTGCTGCGCACATTGCGCTCATCTAACGTGAATTTATCCAACACGGTTTCAGGATTCAGCTTGAGCGACATTGTCTCAGAAATCACGATCCCCGTTGGGCTATACATGGCCGCTTTATCGAGATCATACAGGAAGAAATTTGCTTGGTCATGCAAGCCATCAATATGCTCGATATGGGCTTGTATCGCCTCAATTGCCAAGGAAAAATCGCCATGTCGACGGTGGAAATCTACCTGACATTCCTGCAAGAAGGCGCAGGCCTTTTTTCGCCCCTCAAGATAATAAATACTCAACGCGCCAATGCGGCTCACTTCGATAAAAATCTCTGACCAACTGTCGCCTTCCACAAGCGCCTGCCTGATTTTTGCGGCCCGTTCTGGGATATGCTTGAACTCCCCCGCTTCAAAATCGAGGGTAAGCCAGAGTGCTTCGCACAGCTCCCGTTCGCTCGAAATGCATATATTGGCAATTTTGAAAAATCGCTCAGCCGCTTTTAGGTGTTGTTTGGCCTGTCGCAGTTTACCTTCGACAATGGCCAAATCTGCCAAGTGCAAGTGGATGAAAAACTGCAGATAAGGCTGTTTTGCTTTTTCGTAGGTTTCCAGCGCCTGCGCCGCGATCATCCGCGCTTCAGACAACATGTTCAGGCGGGCATAGACCACCAACATCGAATTGTAATAAAGGCCGCTGAACAAATGTTCTCCGAGCGGCAATCTGCCTTCCAGCTGCTCCCATGCCTTAAGTTGTTTTTTATCCACCCTCTCCCCAAGGTGGATGTGCACCATTAATTCGGTGAGGATGAAAATATAGGATGGTGTAAATGTGCGCCCTTCATCATACAGCAAAGCCTTAGCGCGTCGCGCCCGGCCGTGCTTCACAAGGCTCAAACACATCGCCACCAAAAAGATTTCGCTTTCCTGTGCGATCCCCTCCGGCGCCGCTGAGAAGATTTCATCTAGGGTCTCATAGCCGAGAGTAAAGGCGAAAAAGGGTCCGCCTGCGTCCAACACAATCCGTTCTGCGGCTTGAACATCGCCTGCCTTTAGCGCTCCAACAATAGTTGCGACATACCCCTCCACGTCAGACAAACTACTTCCTCCAAAGCAATTTCAGCGGATGGATCAACCAATCCGTCCTAACAAAATTATACCCTTCTCGCGCTATTCTCCAAATCAGTTTGCGCAAAAAGTGACTTGTTTTGCTTCAATTGCTGAGCAAGCAGCTTTGAAATCACCGTTTTGAGGCGGTTTTTATGAGAATTCCAAATCCGCTGGCAAAATGCTGTCGGGAATATCCTGATAGCAGACTGGTCGCAAAAATCTGCGGATTGAAAGTGTGCCAACTGAAGTCGCGCCGAAATTGGTTGAGGCCGGATATGGACCGCCATGCACCATGGCATCGCTCACTTCCACCCCGGTGGGAAAGCCATTGGCAATCAATCGGCCAGCTTTGCGTTCCAAGATTGGCAATAATCTTCGGGCGACCGGTGCATCCTCATTCTCCATATGGATCGTGCAGGTGAGTTGCCCTGTAAGTGAACTCATGTCGCGCGGGACAATAAATTGACCAGATAGCGCGTTGTTTTTCCCAACAAAAAACCCGCTGCTAAAAGCACGGCGGCTTTTAGCAGCGGGTCTAAGGTATCACTTCGTTTGCGTGCGGTTTTAGAAGCCCAGCCAATGGGGCAACCAAAGCACCAATCCTGGTATGAACAAAATCGCTGCAATTCGTGTAATGTCGGCAAGGATAAAGGGCACGATGCCCCTGCTTACTGTGCCGATGCTCATATTTTTAGCCACAGCCCTGATGACAAATAGGTTCATGCCAATTGGCGGCGTGATAAGGCCAATTTCAACCACAGAAACAAGCAGCACACCGAACCAAATCGGATCAAACCCGATCCCGGTGACCACGCCATAGGCAGGCACAACTGTGAGCAAGATCATCGACAAGCTATCCATAAAGCAGCCCAAAATGACGTAGAACGCCAGCAAGATCAGGATGACAGTCAATGGCGCGAAGCCAGCTGTTGTGATCCAACCCACGAGTGCCTGCGTCATGCCGGTTGCTTCGATGAAGAAGTTAAACAGTGCCGCCCCGATCAGGATCATGAAGATCATGCCGGTCATGGATGCCGTTTCCAGCACACCTTTTCGCAACACGCCGATACTGAGCTTGCCTTTGATTGCCGTGAACAAGATTGCGCCGCCTGCCCCAACCGCCGCCGCTTCCGTGGGCGAAAATATGCCGGCATAAATTCCGCCGATCACCATTACGATCAGTAAAATGGCGTCCCACATATGAAATAGTGCTTTGCCGCGTTCTTTCCACGGCGTGTAAGGCGTGACGGGTCCCAGCTCTGGTTTTCGCCAGACTTGAATGCGCACCGAGACGATATACAGCAAAGCGGCGAGGAGACCGGGGATCATCGCCCCAGCAAAAAGCGCCCCAATAGATTCCTCGGTCATCAACGCGTAGATCACCAGCAAAATAGACGGCGGGATCAAAACACCCAATGTGCCTCCTGCTGCAACAGCTGCTCCAGCCAAGCTTTTGGCATAACCGCGTTTTTCCATTTCTGGTAGTGACACTCGCCCCATGGTTGCACATGTGGCGAGGGATGAGCCGCTGATCGCGCCGAACACAGCGCACGCAGCAATGGTGGCAGATGCCAGCCCGCCGGGACGATGGCCGAAGAAGGCAACGATGCCACGGAACAGGTTTTCGGAAAGGCCCGAGAAGGACGCGAAAACGCCCATGAAAATAAAAAGTGGCACCACTGAGAGGCTATAGGGATATATTGCCTCGAACGGCAGACTTGCCATCACATATGTTGCTGATGTCCAATCCATTAGCAATAGCGTGCCAATTAGCCCCACAAGTGCCATCGCAATTGCGACGGGAATGCGCAACAACGCCAACAGAAGTGCCGCGCCAAACCCGATTACACCAACCCATTCATTCCCCATAAATGCGTTCCTTCACCGTTAGAAAAATAGCAGCATTCACCAGGCTCACCAGACAAGAAATCAGCAAGCCACTCAAAAGAAATGCCCATGGAATGATGAGCGGGAGCGCCAAATCTTGAGACACATCGCCATAATTAAATATTTCCATTGCCCGGCCCCAACATAGCCAAAGCAAAAATCCGGTAAGCCCTGCGCCGCAAAGGGCAGCAATGGCGTCTAGCATTCGTTTGAACTGCACTGGAAAAACATCAGACAGCAAGTCGACGGTCACATGGTTATGGTTGGCAAATGCAAATGGGATAGACCAAGCCGCCGCAGCCACAAGACTGAATTGCGTCAGATCTACCGCGCCAATGAAAGAGCCGCCGCCAACACGTCGCCAAATGATGTCACCAACAACAACAATAATGGCCAAAATCAACGCACCAATGCCGATGTAAGCCATAAGCTCGGTTAGTTTTTTGAAGAAGCCTTCAATAGCGTAAGCCGCCGGAAAAACCGGCGGCTTAGTCTGTGTGTGATGTTGCTTGCTCATATGGCTAGTCTTGCATCCCATCATATTTCGCAACGAGTTCTTGAGCGCGCGCGTAGACCTCTTTTGGGTTCTCAACGCCATTGCGTTCAAGGCGATCTAGGAACCCATCAATCATGGGTTGAAGCGTCTCACTCCACTCCGCACGTGTGGCGTCATCGACTTCAATGATCTCATGGCCACGTGCAACAGCATCATCATAGCCACGCTTGTCCCATGCGTCCCACCAGTCGCCGAACTTGGCAACCAATGTGTCCCCGCTCATATCGTCCAAAACTGTGCGGACATCGTCTGGCAAGCTTTCGTATTTTTTCTTGTTCATCACAATGTGGAAGCCTGCAACATAGGCGCGTGCGTCGGTGTGATATTTCAAAATCTCGTTCACATTGATTGCACCAACCAAGTCCCATGTAGTGACAACGCCATCCAAGCTGCCTTTGTGCAGATTTTCATAAATCTCCGCTGGCGGCATCCCAACAGGCGATGCGCCCAATTGATCCAACATGGCTGAAACCGCCGGACTTGGCGTGCGCAAGCGTAGACCTTTCAAGTCATCTAATGTGCGCACCGGACGATCTGCTGTATGGATCAAGCCGCCATTGTGTACGAACAGGCCAAGCACTTTAAAATTGTCATATTCGTTGCCGAGCGCCCCTTCTTTATAAAGATCCCACAGCGCCATTGAACCAGAGCCAGCATCTTCCACCAGGAATGGCATCTCGATGATTGAACTTGCGGGGAAACGATCCCGCGGAATGCCATTTAACCCAAGCGCGATATCGATGACACCTGCCCGCACTTGGTCAGCCTGCCGTTCGAGTTTGCCGAATGCAGAGGTTGCATCATAAATTTTCACTTTGACTTGACCATTTGTGCGCTCTTCCAGTTCCTGGGCGAATGGCACCATAAAGTCCGCAGTAAACCCATGTTTGGGCGGCAAATAATTGCTCATCTTAAGTGTGATGGTTTGGGCGAATGCAGCGGTCGAAAATGCCGTCATTCCCATCGCGAATGCTGCGGCGGCCATCATGCCCCGCTTTACGATTGTTTTTGTCATATCCTCACTCCCTCTTTGATATGATTTGATCTTTTAATGATTATCGGGCGACGCTGCCTGAAACGCCGCCAATTGGTTGCATTGTTCTGTGATTTGTAAAATGCGCGGATAGGCTGTTAAATCAACATCGAAGCGTTTTGCGTTAAACACTTGTGGTACAATGCAAATATCTGCCAATGTCGGCGCATCTCCGAACGCAAACGGGCTGGTTTTGCTTTGCCTGTTGAGCCTATCTTCAACGCCATCGAATCCGGCCTGCACCCAATGGGCATACCATTGGTTTTTCACGTCCTCAGATTGCTCCAAAGTGCCTGTGAGATAGTTGAGCACTCGCAAATTATTGAGTGGATGAATGTCGCAGGCGATGGCGAAAGCAATTTCTCGCACAGCCAGTGCTTTTTCCGGATTTTCAGGAATTAGCCGAGGCTCTGGACATTTCGCATCCATCCATTCAATTAGCGCAATAGATTGGCTAAATGACATGTCGTCAAACTGAAATGTGGGAACCAGAGCACTCGGCGCAATCTTACGATATGCCGCACTTTTTTGCTCATTTTGCCGCAAGTCGATGTCCACAATCTTCTCCGGCTTCATCCCTTTGAGTTCGAGTGCAATGCGCACACGGTAGGATGCCGATGAACGGAAATAGTTATAGAAAATCATAAGATTGCTTCCTGCTTGGCTAGATTTCGCGCGCAAGCTTTGAGTCGAGGGACATAGCGCCACCGCCCTTAATGGCGAAATATAGCGCTGCTACGCCCCAGAAAAGTGGATATTCATAACCGCGCGCGGTCCAAAAGAAGCCGTTTGGCAGATGGAACTGCACCGCAAAGATCATGAAAATCAGCACCGCGATTGCCACTGGACGTGTAAACAAGCCAAAGGCCAACATCAGGCCGCCGAAAAATTCTACGCAGCCGATAAGAATGGCCATAAGCACGGGTGCTGGATAGCCGACACTTTCCAAGAATCCGGCCGTGCCGCCAATGCCGCCGCCGCCGAACATGCCAAAAAGTTTTTGCGCTCCATGCGGCACCAGCAACAGGCCCGTTGCCAACCGCAAGGCCAACCAGCCCAAGCCGTCTAATTTGGCATAAACTTGTCCGAGCGCCGGAATAGCAAGCCGATTTGAAGTTGTTGTTGTACTGTCTGTCATGTCATTTTCCTCCCGTTAGACCCGACATTGCACTAATCTAAAGTGCACCCCCTATCCGCACTGACAGTGACGGAAGTCCTTCAATTT
The DNA here is from genome assembly GCF_049801075.1 of Maritalea sp. S77. Classification (NCBI taxonomy): domain Bacteria; kingdom Pseudomonadati; phylum Pseudomonadota; class Alphaproteobacteria; order Hyphomicrobiales; family Devosiaceae; genus Maritalea; species Maritalea sp. S77. The sequence goes on from NZ_JBNAGG010000001.1 coordinate 663,945, forward strand.
TGCAGTCCAGCTGGTCGCCCGAAACAACCGCCCCAACACCCGCAGGTGTGCCGGTGAAGATCAAATCTCCCGCTCGCAATGGGTAGAATTTGGACACGTAGGCAATTGTCTCTGGAACCGACCAGATGAGATCGGAAATGTCTGCTTGTTGGCGTGTTTCGCCGTTTACCGTGAGCAAGATTTCACCGCGCTCAATGTGTCCTTTTTCAGCAGCGGGCTGCAGGCGCCCTGTGGGGCAGGATTGAGCAAAGTTTTTGCCCGTATCCCAAGGCCGCCCTTTGTCACGCGCTTGCAATTGTAGGTCACGCCGCGTCATATCTAGCCCGACCGCATAGCCCCAAATATGGTCATTTGCGTCAGCTTCCGCGATGCGGAACCCGTCCACGCCTATTGCCACCACCAATTCTGCTTCGTGATGGTAATTCGCAGTTTCCGGCGGATAGGCAATTTCCGTCTTATCTTCCGGCGCCGCATTTACGACCGCTTCAGGCCATTTTGTGAAGAAAAACGGCGCTTCGCGATTTGGATCTTTTCCCATTTCACGGGCATGGGCTTCATAGTTGCGACCGATGCAAAAAATCCGGCCGACAGCAAAGTCATCGCCACCCGTTGTTTTCAATGTGGAGATTTGGTTATTCGCAAACAACAATGTCATAGAGTTCAAAGTCTTTCTTCGCGCCAGAAGCCTAGCTTCTCATGGCATGTACGATCTGAATAGCTAAACAGGGTCAGCTCTTCATCGGCTTCAATTTCAAGCACCGCCCATGACGGCACAGCGACAAGATTTTTAGGACTGATTTCAAAGCGCTTTCCATCCAAGATGACGGTGCCAGAGCCTGAAACGCCTGTGTAGACGCTGCTTGAGCTTTGCCGATATGGCTCGGTTTTCGCCCCTGCTCTAATGCGATGGCAAAATGCGGAAACAGTGCCCATCACTGCCCCACCATCAACAGGGTTGGTGAACTCCATTGCCCATCCAAGATGTGGATCGAAGGCAGTTGCCTCAGCAAATGTTGTCAGCGCACTGCCCCATTTCGCATACGGGAAATGGAATAGCGGCGTGCGTTGATCGTCAGATGCCACTGAAGCAGGTTTAAGGTTTGAACCGTAGCTTGCTAAACATGTGCCTGCGGGCAAACTATCTGAAGCTGGAATATTGCCATCACGCTCTGCAAAGCCCGCAGCAAAATGCTGGACAATTGGAATATCCAACCCGTCCAGCCAGATTGCCGGCCCGCCGTCGCCACCATGTTCGTGCCAACGCCAAGATGGCGTTAAAACCAAATCAAAGGGGTGCATCTCCACCATTTCACCATCAACTGAGGTCCATGCGCCATTGCTTTCCAGCACAAAGCGCAATGCAGATTGGGTGTGGCGGTGTGCCGGAGCAATTTCGCCGGGCAAAACCAGCTGCAACCCTGCGTAAAGCGATTCAGTCACCCGGTGCGTGCCCGCCAAACCTGGGTTTTCCAAAATCAGCACCCGACGTTCCGCCTCTTCGGCACTGATTTGCTCACCTGCTTGGAGAAGCAGTTTCTTCAAATCTTCAAATTTCCATTGATGTGCGACCGCGTTTGGCTTTGGCGTTTCGGTCACCAAATTGGCCATCACTGACCATAATGGCGAAACACCATGTTGCTCAAACTGCGCAGAAAGCGCCGCATCCACCATAATCTCCCCCTATCAGAAATTACATTATGCATAATTGATTGCATAATACGTAATATGTTGCAAGAGGCGAAATTACGTGAAATGGTTCCGCTTATTGAAAATTCTTTTTTTACGCAGTGCTTTAAGCTATGAATTTTTCCATGAACAAAAATAACGAACCCGAAGATAAGAAGGGCGGCATTCAGGCCGTTGGTGTCGCTAGCGAAATTCTTTCGGCACTGTGTGAGCATTCCGGTGCAATGCAGCTAAAAGAAGTTGCTGAAACCACCGGTCTCTCGGCGCCGAAGGTGCACCGCTATTTAAGCAGTCTTATTCATTCGGGGTTGGCCGAACAGGATCATCGCACAGGCCTTTATAGCCTTGGCCCCATGGCCACGCGGCTGGGTCTTGCCGCCATCGGCCAAAACAATGTTGTGATGCGCGCAAGTACCCTACTCAAAGATCTGTGCATTGATTTGCAGACCTCGGGTCATTTGGCCATTTGGGGCGAGCGCGGCCCCGTTCTTATCCGCAACGAACATGGCGGGCCGCCGATCATCTCAACCATGGGCCTTGGCGCAACAATGCCTCTTTTGCGCTCCGCTACGGGTCGAGTTTATCTCTCCCATCTTTCGCGCAACGCGACCAAAAAGCTGCTGCAGCCAGAGATGAAAATTCTCAAAGTTAAGATGGAAGAAGTGGACGCCATCATCGAGCGCACACGAAAGCGTGGCTATGGCCGAATCTTTGAAGGCCTCATTCCCGGCCTGTTTGCTGTTTCATTTCCACTATTCGGCATTGACGGCAACATCCAATGTTGCATCACAATTATCTCTACTGACCGCGAGTTCTTTGCGGAAAATGGCGAGCCAATTTCCCTCGTCCAACATCGCGTTCAAAATCTCAACAAGATAAACATGGCGACTTAGGTAAACGACAAATCTCAGCCAGATTTGTTGTTGATGCCAAAGAGAACGTTGTTGAAAATCCATTTTGGATATTTTGTCACCTATCGCTAGGTCTGACAATTTGAGAATATCCGCTATTGGAGGAAATGACGTGACCAGAGACGAGCTTATACGCATTTTGGACTTTGCGGATACATCGCGACAAATTTGTTCAGACCGCACCAATCTCGCTGCCCCGGATGCGCGGTGGAATATTATCTCTTATTCCATGCGCCGACATTTGGAAGGCAAATTGTTGACCATCACATCTGCGGCATCAGCGTCAGGTGTTCCCTACGGCACAGCCATGCGCAGGATCACGGAGTTGATCGATGAGGAGCTTTTGCACAAGCGCCCAAGATCAAATACGGGCCGCTCCTTCTCTTTGCATCCCACCCGCAAATTAATCCGCGAATTCGAGTCATATGCGCTGCAGCTCAAGGCCCATGTGGGTAAAACATTTGGGTTTGTCCAAAATGGTGGCACGGCTACAGATTTCTTCTTTGGCGGCTCTTATATGACGGCTAAGATCTTATCGTTTCCCAACGCCATGCGGACGGGTGTTGGGTTCGACAAGAAGATAAAGATCCTTTGCTCACCAGATCCTACCTTTAGAACGCTTAAGCAGCATGCGCGCACGATCAATGAGCTTTGCGGCACGCAAGTGGAATTTACACTCTTACCTTTGAATGAGCTTTATTCACGCATCTTAGAAAATCACGAAATGGAGCAATCGGAGTTTGATATTGTCAATTTCGATCTGCCTTGGCTGGGCAAGCTTGCCCATGATGAGATATTGCGCCCTCTTTCGGACTTGATTGAGAACGAACGGTATAATTCATCGGACTTCCACACCGCCGCGTGGAAAGGTGGACGATACCAAAACCGGCAATATGGCATTCCCATCCAACCCACTACTGAATTGCTGTTCTACCGTTCCGACCTGCTCAATGAGGCTGGCCTTAATCCGCCGCAAACGACCGAAGACGTATTGTTGGCGGCCCGAACATTGCACAAGTTTCGAGGGGCAACGCCCGGCATTGTGATGAATTACGGACGCGGCTTGCCAGTGGCGCATACCTTTGTGCAAACATTGGCGGATTTTGGCCAACCCATCATCAATTTGCAGCGGATCGATAGCGAATTCGATGTCGACAATATTGAAGGCGAGAACTTTCGGCCGATGATCGATACCGAGGCCGGACATCTAACAGCTGAATTTTTAAAAGCTCTATTGGACTACGCCCATCCGAAAAGCCTGAAATGCTCTTGGGATGAGCGGATTGCGATTTTCGCAAAGGGCGAAGCGGCGATGACATATGGCTGGTCTGTTCGCGCCGCGGCTTTCAGCAAAGAGGGCGCAAAGGAAATTTACGACAAAATCGGATTTGTTTGCCACCCGTCAGCGGAAGGGAAGCCATCTGTCTCACCTATTGGTGGATTTTGTTTGGGGATTCCGGCCAACCTGAGTGAAGAGAGGCGTCAATCTGCTTGGAAGGTCATGGAATATTTGGCCCGCCCGGAAATGATGAAATGGTATGTGCAAAATGGCAGCCATACTAGCCCCCGTTTTTCCACCAGTGCGGACCCCGAAGTGCAGTCCTTTTCCAAAATTCTCGGTTATCTCGACACAATGGAACGCCAAGGGATGACACAAAATTGGCCACGACCTCCCGTACCAGAGATAAGCGGCATTTTTGAAATTCTTGGAAATGTGATCCATCAGATGCTGTTGAAGGACATCACCATCAAACAAGCACTTGTGACGTGCCAAAATTCAATTGATCATTTGATGCGCCAGAACGGACGCTACTAGAAAAGCCCGCAATCCTTAAGGAATGCGGGCCACATTTAGCTCAACTCAAAGTCGCTTACCAGCTTGGACGCTCAAACTCATCCACATTGTCTGGCGTCACTTTTGGCGTTTCAATGCCTTGCAAAGACGGCACCTCGATGCCATTTGCAATCTTGATTGCGGTTTGAATGGCCAAAATTGCATCATCAACCGGTGATTGCTTGTTTGAGCCAGAGTGCCAACCCTCTTTCATCGCATCCCAACCTTCGCCAAACTGATTGCAAGTTACGACTTTCACTTCGCCCGGTGCCTTTCCAGCGCCTTGCAGTGCGCTGATCACGCCGAGGCCCATGCCATCATCGAATGCATAAACGCCGTCAATTTCATCACCGAACTGAGTGAGGAATGTTTCCATAACCGTTTGTGCTTTTTCACGGTTCCATTCGGCTGTTTGGCTGGCCAAGATATTGATGTCCGGATAGGAATCCGCCATTTTATCTAGGAAGCAGTTTTTACGTAGAATTGACACTGTGTATCCTGGTGTCCCCTCTACAACAACAATATCGCCTTCCCCGCCAAGCGACTCGGCCAACATCTCAGCTGATTGTTCTGCCTGTGCGCAGTCATCCGGACCAGTGTGTCCAGCAATATAACGACGCCCTGCTTCGCCGATGGGAGAATTCGACGTGATCACCGGGATGCCATTGCGGGATGCCTGACGGATCGCCGGAATCAAAGCATTTTGCGATGTTGGCCAAACCACCAACGCGTCAATCGGCTGAGATGACATATCTTGGATTTGGTCAAATTGTGTTGCGGGATCGCCTTGTGGGTCCAACACGATTGCTTGGATGCCAAGCTCTTTTGTGTAGCTTTCGGCAGTTTCCGCATATTTTGCCTGATAGGCGTTAGAACCCGGGTAAAGCACAGTGATGCCGATGCGCGTTTCGGCAAGCGGCTTTTTAAGTTCACCGCCCAACCAGTCAGGCGCGTCTTGTGCCATAGCTACGCCGGTGGCGCTTGCCAATAGTGCTGCGCTTGCGACCGCGAGCTTGATCGATTTGATCATGCTTTTCATATTTATTCCTCCTCATTAATGCACAACTGACGTCGAGAAAAAGATCCCTTGCCAATCCAGATAATTGGACGATCTGTGCATTTGAAAAACAACGACCCTGATATCCAAATCTGATAACTGAACAGAAACGCCCATCAAACGACAATAAATATCCAATTTGGATGAACCTGCCCTGTTCGACCGTTTCGATTTGCGCCAGTTTACAATAGATTCTTATCAGGCAAAGTGCGGAGGAGAGATTTTGCCTATGTTAAAACAGGATATGACCGCCCTCATCAGGCGGCACGGTCTTTTATTCGCATTTGGCATTTTCTTAGCCGGGGTTGCGTTTACCACTGACACATTTTTGACCGTCGGCAACTTTCTAGATGTCATCCGTCAGGTTTCGATAACAGGGATGATCGCGATCGGCGTGACTTTTGTAGTCATTACCGGTCGTTTCGATCTGTCTGTGGGGTCGATGCTCACATTTTTGACGGTGATCGTTGTTGACCAACACAATGTGTCGGGTCCATTTATGGCTATCATCTATGTATTGATTGGCGGCATTGTAATCGGCGCCATCAATGGCATGTTGATCGGTTTTATTGGGTTGAACGCCCTGATCGTAACGCTGGCAATGCTTTCATTCCTGCAAGGTCTGACCTTGTTTTACTCCGGCGGCGCCAATGTGAATGTGCAAAATGCGCAGGACACTTGGTTCGCGTTTTTTGGGCGTGCCGATTTATTTGAAATTCCAGTTCCCGCGCTGATATTTATTCTCACCGCGATCGTCGCAAGCTTTGTGTTGACCCGCACCACATTTGGTCGGCAAATCTTTGCGGTTGGCGGCAATGAAACAGCGAGTAAATTCTCTGGCATTGATACCCGCAAAACAATTTTCTTTGCTTACATCTTGTCCGGCCTAACCACGGCACTGGCTGCCATAATCATGGGGAGCCGGGTTATGGGGGCGCAAAACACAATTGGCCAAGGCTATGAGCTTACGGTGCTTGCGGGCATTATTCTCGGTGGCACCTCGTTGCTGGGCGGCTCTGGCGGCATTTGGCGCACCATTCTCGGCATCACCATGCTGGGCTTCATTCAAAACGGCCTGCTCCTGCTTGGATATCCTTATTATGTTCAATGGCTTGTCACTTGGGTTGTGATCATCCTCGCGGTTTGGATTGATCTCGGTGCTAAGCGCGGAAAGGTATTTGCATAAATGTCTACTCCCAACAAAATCTCCTTTCTTACGTCGATCAAAAACTGGCTGTTGCGCAACCATATTTGGGTGTTCTTTCTGGTGGTATTTGGCGCGTTTTCTCTCGCCTCCCCGTATTTTTTGACGGTGAACAATCTGAGCAATGTGCTCACCCAATCCGCCTTTATCGGCATTTTGGCCATTGGCATGACTCTGGTGATGATCAATGGTGAAATTGATCTGTCAGTCGGCGCGGTTTTGGCTTTGGCCAGTGCGCTGGCCATCGGCCTCCAAGATTCTATCGGTGTGTGGCCCGCTGTTTTTTGCGGTTTGCTTTCCGGTGTGGCACTTGGTGCCTTGAATGGGACAATTATTGCCCTTTCCGGCATTCACTCCTTTATCGTGACCTTGGGCGCGTTGATTGGCGTGCGCGGACTTGTGTTCATTTATACAGGTGAAAACGCGCTGATGGTCAGTGATTTTTCATATACTGAATATCCTGAAATCTACCTTGGGCCCTTTTCAATCACAGCGATGATCTTTTTGGGCCTCGCCTTTCTTTTTCAATGGATTTTGACGTCCACGCGACATGGTCGTGAAGCCTATTCGGTAGGCGATAATATAGAAGCTGCGCACGATGCAGGCATTAATGTAAAGCGCAATAAAATCATCAATTTCACTATTTGCGGCGGACTTGCAGCAGTTGCGGGCATCTTGCTGTCCATGCGCTTGGGCACAGCGGAGCCAAATGCGGGCAAAATATGGGAGTTATGGACCATCATTGCCGTTGTGCTCGGCGGTGTGCGGCTTACGGGTGGCTATGGCACGTTGTGGATGACCATTGGTGGGGTTTTGACCTTAGCCGTCATGCGCAATGGCCTGCGTCTCCTGAGCACGCCCAACTATGTGGAGCTCATGGTTATGGGTGCGGTACTTATTCTGGCATTGCTGCTTGATCACTTTTTGTCTGGTATCTCACGGAAGAAAACGTCATGACCCAGAACACCACACTTTTAGAACTAGAGGGTATCACCAAAACGTTCCCCGGCGTCAAAGCGCTCGACAATGTGAACTTGGATGTGAAGCAAGGCGAAGTGCTGGCCCTCGTGGGCGAGAACGGCGCTGGCAAATCCACATTGATGAAAGTGCTTGCAGGGTTGCACACGGCGGAGCAAGGCAGCATCAAATATTTGGGCAAAGAGATGCAAGTTCATTCGCCGCTAGATGCGCGGATGAAAGGGATCTTGCTGATCCATCAGGAACTCTCCTTATCCCCAGAGCTGTCGGTGGCAGAAAATATCTATCTGGGTGCATGGCCAACCAATAGTTTTGGCGTGTTGCAAAAGCGTAAGTTGCGCAATCAAACGCAGCAGGCGTTGGATGCGCTTGGCTGTGACTTTGGTCCAGATGAACGTGTTGGCCAGCTGTCCATCGCGCGCCAGCAAATGGTAGAGATTGCACGTGCTCAGGCGTTCAACGCCAATATTGTGATTTTTGACGAGCCCACCGCCTCTCTTACGGACAATGAAAAAGCCCAGCTATTCGAGACCATTGAGGATCTACGTTCGCGCGGCAAAGGCATCATCTATATTTCTCATAAGATGGATGAGATCTTTGAAATCACTGATCGCATTACCATTTTGCGTGATGGCCAGGTGCAAGGCACTAAAATCACCGCGGATACAAGTGTTGATGAAATCACGCGGGCCATGATTGGCCGCGACCTCGACACTTATTTCCACCGTGCCAAAGAGGTATTTGGTGGTGACGTGCTGGAAGTTGAAGATTTGAGTGCCGATGGCCTGTTCAACGATGTTAGCTTTTCAGTCAAGTCGGGCGAAGTGCTCGGGCTTTACGGTTTGGTGGGCGCTGGCCGATCAGAGGTGGTTGAGACCATTTTCGGCATCCGCAAAGCCCAAAGCGGGAAGATTAAGTGGAAGGGTCGAGAGATTCCGCACCCTACACCAGCTGATGCCATTGAACTTGGCATCGCGTTGGTCCCTGAAAGTCGAAAAGAGCAAGGTCTCGTGTTGGGCATGGGTGGGCGTGAAAATATCACGCTGCCGCATCTTCAATACTTTTCGAATCTGAGTGTCATTTCAAAAGAAAAAGAACTCGAAACCTACCAACAGTTTCAACAGGCGCTTGATATTAAGACCACAGGCCCAGAGCAGCCGGTTGCCAAACTATCAGGTGGCAATCAGCAGAAATTCGTTTTGGCAAAATGGCTATGTTCAAGCCCCAACCTTATCATTCTGGATGAGCCCACACGCGGCATTGATGTTGGATCAAAATCGTCTATTCACGAGCTGATCGCCGAGCTGGCAGAGCAAGGCTTGGCGGTGATCGTTATCTCTTCGGAAATGCCGGAAGTGTTGGGCGTTAGCCACCGCGTGCTCGCCATGGCAAATGGCAAAATTGTCGGCAGCTTTTCAGGACAAAGCCAAACGGAAGAAAATCTAATTTCTGCTGTCTCCCAAACCTAACCTCGCACAATCCTCTGTGTGAACTTAGGCGGGCAATGCTGTTGGTATTGTCCGCCCTTTTTGTATCCAAAACGGATAACTGGCCGATAGGCGCATTTTGGGTGAAATGTCATCATCTCCAAAAGTCATTTTTCGGAGTTTATATGTCACAATCCAGCACAAGCTATGATTTTATTGTGGTTGGCGCAGGCTCGGCAGGTTGCGTGGTCGCGGGCAGATTGGGCGAAGCCGGGTTTAAAACTCTACTGCTCGAAGCGGGTGGCAAAGATCGCAATCCTTGGATTCACATCCCCCTTGGCTATTCACAGCTTTACGCCAATAAATCCGTCAATTGGTGCTATGAAAGCGAGCCCGAACCCTACCTCAACAATCGGCAATTGTTTCAACCCCGTGGCAAGGTTATGGGCGGCAGCGGCTCTATAAACGGCATGATCTATATGCGCGGCCAGCAAGAAGATTTTGACCATTGGCGCGATTTGGGGTGCGATGGCTGGGGCTGGTCTGACGTGTTGCCCTATTTCAAGAAAAGTGAAGATCAAGAGCGTGGCCCTGATCAATTTCACGGTGTCGGCGGACCGCAAGCCGTATCTGATTTGAGGACTGAGCATAAGCTCGGTGAGGCGTTTCATGCGGCATCTGAAGCGCTGGGCGTGCCGCGCAATCCGGACTTTAATGGCGCAACGCAAGAAGGCACAGGCTACATACAAACCACCACCAAAAAAGGTTGGCGTCAAAGCACTGCCGGGGCATTTTTGAATGGTCCGGGCAAAGAAAATATTCACATCGTCACCCACGCGATGGTTCATCGTGTGATCATTGAAGATGGCAAGGCTGTTGGGGTAGAATGGCAAGACCGCACAGGCCGCCAAACCGCCAAAGCAAATCGCGAAACCATCTTGTGCGGCGGTACGTTCAATTCCCCGCAATTGCTTAAATTATCTGGCGTCGGCCCGGCAAATGAGCTTCAGGCGCACGGCATCCCTGTGAAGCACAATGTGCCCGGTGTTGGTGAAAATCTACGCGACCATTTCGGCATTGGTGCTGAATATCGGTCGCGCGAACATTCCACTGTGAACGACCTTTATAATAACCCGCTGAAGGGTGGGTTGCAGCTGTTGCGCTTTCTGTTGTTCAGAACGGGCCCATTTGCGGATAATGGCAATTATTCCAACACTTTCATCAAAAGCCAACCGCATATTGATCGGCCGGATATGATGGTCACGTTCATGGCTTGGTGCACTGATGAAGAACTCAAGCCACATCCATTTTCCGGCTTCACCATTTTGGCAGAACATATGCGACCCAAATCATGCGGGCGTGTAACTCTTTCAGGCCCGCGGTTGGAAGATCAGCCCAAAATTCAGTTTAACTTTCTCGAGCATGAGGAAGATGTTCAAGCGGCACTTGCCGGGCTTAAATTTGGCAGAATGATCGCCGAAACTGAACCATTGTCCAGCATGGTTGAATATGAATTGTCGCCAGGTACACAGGTGCAGTCTGACGAAGAGCTTACCGCCTATTTGCGCGAAAGCGGTCTATCCCTGCTCCACCCCGTAGGCACTTGCAAAATGGGCATTGATGAGGATGCGGTTGTTGATTCACGGCTGCGCGTACATGGCATAGTCAATTTGCGTGTTGTTGACGCTTCCATCATGCCCAGCATTGTCACGGCAAACACAAATGCCGCCGCCATTATGATTGGCGAAAAAGGCGCTGCACATATCATCGAAGATCATAAAGGGTGAATTGAACCATGCTGAATATTGCACTTTTGGGCAGCGGCAGAATGGCCCATGTGTATGGACCCAAAATCAATGCGCATCCGCATATGAAGTTGGCCGCTATTTTCAATCCACGCTTATCGTCTGCGCAAAAAGTAGCGGCTCAATATGGCGGCCGCGCTGAAGATTCCTTGGACGACCTTTTGGCGGCACCAGACATTGATGCGGTTGTGATCGCCACGCCGACCAACACCCATTTGGAATATATCGCGGCCTGCGCCAAAGCAGGTAAGCCAATCTATTGCGAGAAGCCGCTGGATCTAAATCTCGAGCGGGTTGATCATTGTTTGGATATGCTCGCAACGCATCGCGTTCCCTTCATGTTGGGCTTTAACCGTCGGTTTGACCCGGACGTCGCCGCGTTGAAAGAAGCCGTGGATGCGGGTGACATTGGTGCGCTCACCTTTTTGATGAGCTGGAGCCGAGAGCCAGCACCACCGCCCATTCAATATGTAAGACAGTCCGGGGGCTATTTTGTTGATGGAACGATTCATGACATTGACCTAATGTGTTGGATTACAAACGAAAATCCTTCAGAGGTGTTCGCCGCTGGCAGTTGTCTTTTCGATCCTGAAATCGGCGCGGAAGGTGATTTCGATGCCACAATGACAACATTAAAAATGCCGTCGAGCTGCATTGTGCACATCAATAACAGCCGCAAATGCGCTTATGGTTTTGATCAACGAATTGAAGCCTTCGGTCGCGATGGCATGTTGCAAACGCAAAATCATCGAGATCAAAACCTTATCCGCTCCACCCAAGATGTTACCCAGGCGAAAGCACCGTTAAAGCACTTCTTCTTGGAGCGCTATGATGCCTCCTTCGGACATGCGCTTGATGCGTTCTATCAGTCCATTATGGCTGACGCGGCCCCCTCGCCCTCGGCATCGGATGGTCGCAACGCCTTGGCCATCGCACTGGCATGCACCCATTCGGCAAAAACCGGCGAAACCGTCAAACCTGAATATATTTAAAAGGGGCATTTATGTCTGAAAAACAACCTGTCGGCATCGGTTTGGTCGGAAGTGGATTTATGGGGCGGTGTCATGCCAATGCATTTCGTTCCGTTTCCGGGCTTTTTGATTTGTCGGTAACCCCGATGCCCGTCATGCTGGCCGATGCAACCTACGAACTGGCGGAGCAAAGTGCGCAACAGCTTGGCTATAAGCGGTCCACTGGCGATTGGACAGAGCTTTGTCACGACCCTGACGTCGATATTGTGGCGGTCACCGCGCCCAACGCGTTGCACGAGCCGATCGTTATGGAAGCGCTTCAAGCCGGCAAAGCGGTTTATTGCGAAAAACCGCTTTCCACCACGCTGGAAAGTGCGCAGCGCATGGCAAAAGCCGCGCGAGATGCCAACGCTCTCACCTTGGTCGGTTTCAACTTTCTGCGCAATCCGTTGATTGCCTTTGCAAAACAGATGGTTGAGTCCGGTGAATTGGGTGAAATTGTCAATTTCCGGGGCCGACATGCGGAAAACTATATGTGCGATCCCTCAACGCCACATTCGTTTCGCACGGCAATTGATGGCGGCGGTGCCTTGGCGGACATTGGTAGTCACATCATTTCCATGTCGCGGTATCTGCTCGGCGATTTTGCTGCGGTTTCCGCCCAATGCAAAACCATCCACAAAGAACGGCCAGTGGCCGCTGGTTCGAACGAGCTTAAGTCTGTCGAAGTTGATGACATTACAAATGCAGTCATTAGCTTTAAAAGCGGCGCGAGCGGTACAATTGAAGCCAACTGGGCGGCCAGTGGCAGAACGATGGATTTATCATTCGAAATCACAGGCACAAAAGGCGCAATTTCATTCTCACAAGAACGCATGAATGAGTTACTCGTCACGTCCAGTGATCCAAAACGATCTGGCTTCACCAAAATCGAAAGTGGCCCGCAGCATTATCCCTACGGAAATTTTTGCCCTGCCCCCGGTCATCACCTTGGGTTTAACGACCTAAAAGTCATCGAAGTTGCAGAGCTGTTGCAGGCCTACGCTAACAACGCATTTTGCCAGACCGATTTTGACGAAGCTGTTGAAGTTCAACGCATTGTTGACGCCATGCAGCAATCATCAGGTGAACACGCAATGATCGCCATTTAAGAAGACTACGTCAGTAGTCTTCTAGGCCCCTCCAATAGATTGGCGAAATGCACCATAAAGCGAGCTGCGTCTGCGCCATTGATCACGCGGTGATCATAGCTCAGGTCCAATGGCACCATTTTTGCGGGCTGCCAGCGTTTACCGTCCCATTTGGGTTTAGTTTCAGTACGGCTAATGCCTAAAATCGCAACTTGTGGCGGGTTCACAATCGGGGTGAACCCTACCCCGCCAATACCGCCCAGATTGGAAATCGTGATGGATGCGCCGCCCATTTCTTCGGGGCGGACTTTGCGCTGTTGCGCGCGTTTAGCCAAATCATTAAGTTCGGCACCCACTTGCAACAAGCCTTTTTTGTCGACATCGCGGATCACCGGCACCATCAAGCCATACGGCGTATCCACGGCCACGCCGATATGCACATATTGCTTGAGGTAAAGCGTTTTGCCGTCAGGGGACAATGAGGCATTGAAGCGGGGAAAGGCGCGCAATGATTGGGCCAAGGCTTTGAGGTGAAAAGCGAGTGTTGTCAGCTTCGCGCCCTTGGCCACTAGCTCGGGCTTCAACGCAGCACGAAAGGCTTCGATTTCGCCAATATTCGCCTCTTCATGGTGGGTGACTTGCGGGATCATCGCGTTGGCAGCGGCCAAGTTTTGCGCTGACACTTGGGCAAAGCGCGACATTGGCTCTTCAGTCACTTCACCATAGGCGCTGTGATCCACATCCCAATATTGGACGTGGCTGGCGTCTGTGGCCGCAGCGGCAGGCGTGCCGCCGCCCCGCAAGTGATTGTCCACGTCCTCACGGCCGATCAATTCTCGGCCCGTTTGGCGGGCCAGTTGGTCCAGATCGACACCGTGTTTGCCCGCATAGGAGCGGACTGATGGGCTTGCCACAAAGCTCATATCACCATTCCGCTGAGATATATTGGGTTTCCATGAATTCAAGGATGCCTTCATGTCCGCCTTCACGGCCCAGTCCGGATTGTTTCACCCCGCCAAAGGGGGCCGCCGGATCTGACACAAGGCCCCGGTTCAGCCCGACCATGCCATATTCCAAGCGCTCACACACTTGCATGGCACGTTTCATATCCTCGGAAAACACATAGGCCACGAGCCCATATTCCGTATCATTGGCGCGGCGGATTACATCGTCTTGATCGGTGAAGGTTTGAATGGCGGCAACGGGGCCAAAGATCTCGTCATGCACACATTCTGCCGTTTCCGGCACATTGGTCATCACGGTAGGTGGATAGAAATAGCCCTTTTCATTGGGCACATGGCCGCCAATTTCGATCTTGGCGCCTTTGGCCACTGCATCTTCAACAAAGGCGGCGACTTTATCGCGGGTGTCTGCATTGACCAGTGGCCCGACATCCACGCTTTCGTCCAGCCCGTTGCCCATTTTCAGCGCGCCCATCGCCGCAGAGAATTTCTCTACAAATGCACGCTCCACTTTTTCATGCACATAAATGCGGTTTGCTGCCGTGCAGGCTTCGCCCAGATTGCGCATTTTGGCCAGCATCGCCCCTTCAACCGCTTTGTCGATGTCTGCATCGTCAAAAACGATCAGCGGCGCATTGCCGCCCAGCTCCATCGCAGGCTTCAGGATTTGGTCCGCCGCACTCTTCAACAATTTACGCCCCACGCCGGTTGATCCGGTGAACGAAATCACGCGGACGCGTGGATCGTGCAGCATATGGTCTACCACTTCGCGTGTTTTCTTGGTGGGCAACACATTCACCATGCCTTTGGGCACGCCTGCCTCTTCCAGCAACGGCATCAGGGCCAGCATGGTCAATGGCGTTTCGGATGCGGGCTTGATGATCACCGGGCAACCTGCAGCCAGCGCAGGCGCGATTTTACGTGTGCCCATCGCCGCAGGGTAATTCCAAGGCGTCACCAAAACGGCAATGCCCGCGGGTTTGTGCTGCACAACAATGCGCGCGCCTGAAGCGGGAGCATGGGTGATGAGCCCATCGGTACGCACCGATTCTTCGGAAAACCAGCGGAAAAACTCTGCTGCATAGGAGGCCTCTCCCGTTGCATCATTGCCAGCTTTTCCGTTCTCCAATGTGATCAATCGCGCGAAATGATCGAGACGCTCGTTCATAAGTTCCCAGGCTTTGCGCAAGATTTCGGCGCGCTCGCGCGGTGTTTTCTTGTTCCAGATCGGCATCGCCTGCGCCGCTGCATCCAACGCCGCGTCTGCATCAGCTATTTCGGCAGAGGCCACACTGGCCAGCGCATCCTCAGTTGCCGGATTGACAACCTCAAACCGCTCGCCTGCCGCGCCTTCGACCCATTCGCCATTGATGTATAGATTTGTGTGGTCCATTTTGTATTCCTTAGAGCAAATGCCGCAATGGCTCATTCAAGCGCGCTGTAAACTCGGCCACAAATTGAATGGCCTGATCGTCGCTTAGCTGGTCTGATTGATAAGCAAGCGACACCACCAACGCCTTTTTTGATCGGGCAATGGTCAGCGTTGGACAAACAGCAGCGCTGGTCTGCACCATGTCGATCGCGGTCTCTGTCAGATCACGCAGAATAAAATCCGGTGCCGCGTCGCTTTCGCTTGAGGCAATCTCCACCAGTTTGCGACGGTCCGCATTCAAATAGGGGACATAGCCGCCCGCTTCGCTGGACAGTACGCAAACATCATTGTCGGTCGCTTCAAGCGCCGCCCGAAAAGCGCTGGTGGCAAAGCCGAGCCAGATCAAGCCATCTTCAATATCTGTCTGATGATCAGCCTTGAGCCAAGCCTTAAACGCTTCAACTTTCTTGCGCGGCACTGAGGCACCAATATGGAAAGTTTGGGCCCCAGATGCCGCCGCACTTGCACCAACGGCTTGCGCTTCACGCAGTTGTTCCAAATCCTTTACATGATAAGGCTGCGGCACGCCTTTTGCCGCCAATTGTGCGATGTCTAGACCTTCTTCATAAGCCAGTTTTTTGGCTTTCGGTGACGCCAGGATTTTGTCGCCAGCATCAGCGGAAGAAACATTGACCTGTTTGGCTGGCGCGGGTTCAGGCTTCGGCGCTTCAACTTGAGCTTTTGGCGTCTCTTGCGCAGGTGCTGCCTCTTCTTTCGCCGCAGTTGCTTTTGGTTTTGCTCCGCCTTCCACAACTTCATCGGCACTTTCAGAGATATAGGCCACCACATCGCCAACGGGCACATCGTCGCCGGCCGCGGCCCGAACATTGGTCAAAAAGCCTGACGCTTCCGCTTCCACTTCCATGGTCGCCTTGTCGGTTTCCACTTCCATGATGGCATCACCGATGCTGATTTCATCGCCTTCATTTTTGAGCCAAGACACGATCAGTCCCGTGTCCTGCGCCATGCCCAGGGCAGGCATAATCACTTCATGCGCCATGGAACAATTCTCCTTTAACGGCTTTCAACGCCTGCTCAACCACACGCTCGGGGGTTGGCACGGTGATATCTTCCAATGCGGGTGAAAACGGCACGGGCACATCCATTGCGCCCAAGCGCTGAACTGGCGCATCCAGATGATAGAATGCTTTTTCGTTCAGACGGCTGGCGATTTCACCTGTGATGCCAAAACTTTGGTGACCCTCATCGACCACAATGGCGCGTGAGGTCTTTTTGACGGAATTGATCAGGGCTTCTTCATCCAGCGGCACAATGGTGCGGGGATCGATCACTTCGGCCTCAATACCCTGTTCCGCCAGAATCTCTGCTGCTTTTTCGCACACTTGCACCATGGAAGACGTGCCGATCAGTGTAATGTCGCGGCCCTCGCGCAAAATATTGGCTTCGCCAAAGGGGATTAAATATTCCTCTTCGGGCACAGGGGCCTTGTCATTATACATCAGCTTGTCTTCGAAGATGACCACAGGATTTTCATCGCGAATGGCCGTTTTCATCAGACCTTTGGCCTCATAGGCACTGGAGGGCATCGCCACCTTCAAGCCTGGAATATGGGCGACCAAAGCATGCAATGATTGCGAATGCTGTGCAGCGGATCTGCGAGTGGCCCCAAGATTTGTGCGCAACACCAGCGGCACGCTTAGCTTGCCGCCAGACATGTAGTGGGTTTTGGCCGCTTGGTTGCACAATTGGTCCATCACCAAAAAGATGAAATCGCCAAACATCAAATCGACAATAGGTCGCGACCCAGTCATGGCGGCACCTACCGCCATACCCATAAAGCCGGGTTCGGAAATCGGCGTGTCCAGAATGCGATTTGGCCCGAACTCTTCGACAAGACCGGACAGCACTTTGAACGGCGTGCCCGCCTCGGCCACGTCTTCCCCCATCAAAAAGATGGCAGAGTCGCGGCGCATTTCCTCGGCAATAGCCTCATTTACCGCTTTTGAGAGTGTAATTTCCCGCATTATGCTGCGCCTCCCACCGGATTTTGCTTATAAACATGCATATCAACCTCCGATATGTCGGGATATTTCGCCGCTTCGGCATAGGCCACCGCATCTTTGGCGTCTTGGCTGACATCCTCATTGATCTGATCAAGCTCTTCCTGGCTCAGCACTTTTTCTTTCAACAGCCATGCGCCGAAATTAGTGATGGGATCACGTTCGGTTTTCCAAAGCTCTTCTTCGTCTTTGGGGCGATAATATTCGCGGTTAATGTCGCCCACATGGTGGCCGTGATAGCGATAAGTATCGAGCTGAATGAAAAACGGTCCCTCGCCTTTGCGCGCCCGCTCAACAAGCTCTTCACTCAATTTATTGACCGCCAACACATCTTGGCCGTCCACAACAAAGGTCTCAATGCCAAAGGCTTTGGCGCGCGCCGTTAGTTCGCCCGCCGCCATTTCTTCAACCTTTGTATATTCGCCATATAGATTGTTTTCGCAGGCGTAGATGACAGGCAAGTTCCAAAGGGCGGCCATGTTCATCACTTCGTAAAGCAAGCCTTGGCCCAGTGCGCCATCACCGAAGAAGCAAACGGTCACATCATCTTTGCCCAAATGTTTGGCAGAGAGTGCCGCGCCCGTGGCAATTCCGGCGCTGCCGCCCACAATGGCATTGGCGCCCAGATTGCCGTTCTCCTGATCGGCAATATGCATGGAGCCGCCTTTGCCGCGGCAATAGCCTTCTTCTTTGCCCAGCAATTCGCAGAACATTTCCTTGAAATCCGCGCCTTTAGCGACACAATGGCCATGCCCCCGGTGGGTGGATGTGATTTTGTCGGTGCTTTTCAGCGCCTCACAAATCCCGACGGCCACAGCTTCCTGCCCAGAATACATGTGGGTCAGCCCCGGCATTTTGGCCGCCAAATATAGCTTATTTGCATTGTCTTCAAAGGCCCGGATACGCACCATTTGCTGATACATGCGCACATAGGCCTCGTGATTAGAATTTTTGGCATTTCTGCTCATGGTGCGATCCTGCTTAGTATCGGTTGGCGATCGGGAGTTCTTCAGCGGGGAACAAGCTGATCACTTCACAGCCGGTGTCTGTCACCACCACTTCTTCTTCGATCCGTGCTGCGGAATATCCGTCTGCCGCCGGGCAATAGGTTTCGAGTGCGAACACCATACCGGTTTTAATTTCCATCGGATTATCCAAGCTCACGGCACGACTAATGATGGGCCGTTCATGCAGGGCGAGACCCAAGCCATGGCCGAATTGCAGGCCGAACGCAGAGAGTTCATCCGGGAACCCGAATTCTTCCGCCTTTGGCCAAAGCTTGGCCACCTGATCGGTGCCCACACCCGGCTTAATCGCTTGGATCGCAGCATCCAGCCAATCACGACATTTCACATAGGCGTCACGCTGCTCAGGGGTCGATTTGCCGATATTGAATGTGCGGTAATAGCACGTGCGATAGCCTTGATAGCTTTGCAAAATATCGAAAAAGGCCTGATCGCCGGGGCGGAACATTCTGTCGGTAAAGTTGTGTGGGTGTGGATTGCACCGCTCACCTGAGATGGCGTTGATGGCTTCCACATCGTCAGACCCCATTTCGTAGAGCATCTTGTTGGACATGGCGACGATATCGTTCTCGCGCACGCCCGGCTTCAGCTCTTCATAAATCATGTGATAAACGCCATCGACCATTGAGGCCGCTTGAGTCAGCAACTGGATCTCGTCCCAGTTTTTGATCTCCCGTGCGCTCAGCATGATTTGCTGACCGTCCACCACGTTCAACCCCGCTTCTTTCAGCGCGTAGAACATGGCCGTTTCGGCGTAGTCGACACCCACGGGCATATCGATCATGCCAGCGTCGCGAATAAGTCCGGCAATCTCCTCGGCATATTTTTTCATAAGACCGAAGCTAGGGGGAATTGTCCCGCGCATGCCAACCACGCCTGCCCGACAATGGTCGGGAACCAGCCAATCAGAGAATTTTTTATGGTGCACTGCTGCTGAGCCAAAGTCCCAAACATAAGGTGCATCATCGCCTGTCAGCAGGCAAAAGCGACACATTTTGTCCCGTTCCCACTCGCCAATCTTTGTGGCGCTGACATAGCGAATATTGTTCACATCAAACAGCAAAAGCGTGCCGCAATCCGACGCTTTAAGTGCTTCACGGGTCCGCGACAGACGATAGCGGCGCAAACGGTCGTGGTCGATCCGGCGTTCAAAATCAACTGAGGTGTGCCCCCAAGCTGGCAAGCGCCCTTCCCATTGCCAATTTGGGTCCAAATCCTGCGGGGTCAAAATGTTTGGTGTCAGAGCATTTCTCATCTTTGTGTCCTTTGTTCAGGCGCCTCAATGCGCCATCATCGCCCAATATCCAGCGTGGATAGTTGGCGGTGCAGCCAAAATGTGTGGGGTTATCAAGCGATCATTGCATGATCATGCCGCCATCAATCATCAGGAGCTGGCCGGTCATGTAGTCGCTTTCATCCGAGCATAAGAAGGCTGCGGTGCCCTTCACGTCGTCGGGAGTCGACAATTGCTTCATCAGGATCATGGTTTGCGCCAAATGATCCATGGATTGGCCTTCTTTTTCGAACATGCCAATCTCAACCAAATCTTTGTCCAGCTGTTCCCAAAGCTCAGTTTTTACCACACCAGGGCCATAGCCATTTACGGTGATTTTGTGCTCCCAAAGGGCTTTTGCGCCGCCAATAATCATGGCGAGAGCAGAATATTTTGAGCAGGAGTATGGAATTACGTCTAAAAATGCGGTGCGGGAAACGATCGATCCCACATTGATGATCTTATATGGGTGATCTTCCATTGGGCCTTGCTTGATCATCTGGCGTGCCGCCTCCTGCATGCCCAACAGCATGCCTTTGGCATTCACGTTCATGATCATGTCCCAATTCTCTTCATCAATGTCCATGAACATGCGTGGCTTGTTGATGCCTGCGTTCATGAGAGCCACATTGATGGAGCCGAATGCTTCAACTGTTTTGGCCACAGCGGCGGCATTTTCCGCACGGCTGGTCACGTCAAGTTTCACAGCAACGGCTTCGCCATTGCCCGCCTTATTAATCCGTTCAGCAACTTCCTGGACCCCGTCAACATTCACATCGCCAAGGCAAACATTTGCCCCTTGTGCTGCGAAATATTCTGCATTTGCTGCCCCCATACCTTGGGCGGCACCAGTGATGAGAATATTCTTACCTTTCAAACGATTAGGGTCCATTTTTTCCTCCTCGAAACCTAAGTTTGCATAATTTGTTCAGCGCGTTCCTGTGCACGCTGCAACGCCATTTTTGCGGGCTGTACGCCGCGCAACATGTCGTGCAACTCTTCGCCACAAACGCGAATAATGTCGGTGATTTGCGGAATGGGTGGCCGCGGCCAAAATTGAAGCTCGTCGCGCCAAGACATGCCGTCCACCGCTTCAAAGACGATTGAAGACCGGCGCACTTCCGGGTCTGACGCCACAGAATATCTAGGGTTGGTCAGGCTACCATTCTGCACATAGAGTTTTTGCGCCTCTGGCGACGTGAATACGATCAAGGCCTCCGCCGCTGCCTGCAGCCGATCTGGCGCGATGTTCGCCGGAATCGCCAATGCATATCCGCCCACGGGCGCGATTTGCTGTGCGCCCATACCCGACGGGTGTGGCAGATATCCGGTTTTGCCCGAAGCGGGTGACGTTGCATCCTGCTCAAAATATGGCGCCAACAATGTATAGCCATATGCCATCGGAATTTCACCAGCTGCATAAGGTCGAACGCGTTCAAACCAAGACATAGAAAGAATGTTTGGTGGCGAATATTTCAACAGCTCAAGCAGATATTCCGCTGCGGCAAGCCCCCGTTCGGTATCGATACAGAGCTTATATTTTTCCGTGGCTAATCTCGACGCGTCATAACCGCCTGCAATTTCCGGCAAATCCAAGATTGGCTGGCCGAAATCCGCTAGGGTCATCAAAAATGTGTGTCCGAGCGCGGTGCCTTTTGCCGCATTCCACGCCACCCCGTAACGGCCTTGCGTTGGGTTGTGGAAATAGGCCGCGGCACGCAACACTTCATCGGTGGTCACCGGTGGCTCGATTCCCGCATCCGCAAACAAGTCTTTGCGGTAAAACAGGAGTTCTGGTGTGGTTTGAGCGGGCACTGCATAGGCACGCTCGTTCCAATGGGCAGCAGACCACCCGGCTGTGTGGAAATCTGCCGGGTCCAGCCTTGTTTGATCCAGAACAGAATCAAGCGGCAGCAGCACACCCTTCTCGACCAGTTCGCCCACCCAAGGCAGATCAACAGCCACGATGTCGTACATGCTGGCCTTGCGCCCTGAATTGCGCAAAATTTCTTCTCGCAGGCGGTCAATCGAGAATGCACGTTGATGGATCGGCGTTCCAACAACTTGCTCAAATTGACGCTTGAGCGACTCCATCACCATAAATGTTGGGTCGCCATGCACCAGTACGCGCAGGCCACCGTTCAACTTCAATGGTTCGGGCAATATCTTCATGGGCGGGATAGATTTGGCCGACATATAAGAACCGCCAAAATAATAATCAGCGGCGCCTTCGCCCTCTTCGGCATTCACAAAACTCTGGCTCGCAAGGCGCTTTGCACGTTCTGAAAACTGCATCCAGGATTTCAGCAACTTGTCGCTCGGGTGCATAGAATAGGTCTTGCCGGACTGGGTGCGCGGGCGTTGGTCCACAAGGCCACGTTCCACCATCTCACTCAAACGACGGTTGGCCGTCGCATAGGGAACGCCGGACGCGCCAATCAGTGATGTTGGCGTCACCGTCTTCCCTAAAAAGTGGTTTTGAATGAGATGCAAAGACATTCTAATATACGGATTTGGCGCGTAGACCTCAAAAGCGTGGTCAAGCTCGTCCATAAAGCTGTCAAGAAATTCAACAGTTTGCAGGATATCCACCCTGTGTTGCGACGAAGCTACCTGTTCTGATGCGCCATTCCTCCCCATAATTTTTGGCCTCGCTTCTAAAGCGTTGGCCATGGCTGTATTTGACCGTCGAGAACCATCATGTTTTCCTTTCGGCATGCTCACCTCCATAAAATGTTCAAATTGAAAGCCGTTAAATGGGCATTCTATCCATTATGGACCATGAAATGTTCATTATGGATATTTTTTCGACTATTTATGTTTGGGTTATTTGCTTCAATCAGCCGAGCTATTCGATTTCGGATGGCGTCTTGGGTTACACCTCAAGATCAGTTCTGAATTCAAATCACTGGAATTCATTGGGAGGAAAGAAATGAATTTTCGCAAAACGCTTGTCGTTTCAACAGCTTTAGCAACATTCGCGATGGCGGGTGCAGCTAGCGCGGCTGACTTCACCATTGGCATCACGCAAAACAATGTTGGCGTTGACAGCTATCAAACAACTTATGAAAAGGCTTTCATTGCCGCGTCAGATGCAAATGACAAAGTTGATGCAGTCGTCTTGGACGCTGGCGGTGACGTTGCGCGTCAGATCGCTCAGATGGAAGATCTTATTCAGCAAAAAGTAGATGCAATCATCATTTGGCCGACCAATGGTCAGGCGGTTATTCCGGCAGTGCGTAAAGCGCACAATGCGGGCATTCCTGTGATCGTGACCAACTCTAACATCGCCGAAGAAGGCTTTGATTTTGTTCGTTCTTTCTCTGGTCCGGATAATATCACACAGGGTTCGCGGTCTGCAGAAATCATGTGCGACAAGTTTAAGGAAATGGGCATTGAGGACGAGGCTCAAATTGTTCAGATTTCCGGACAGCCAGGCTACACGACAGCCATTGAGCGCGCTCAAGGCTTTGAAGAACGCCTCCCAGAAGTTTGCCCAAATGTGACGCTGGTGGAAACCCAGCCGGGCGATTGGAACCGCGAGAAGTCTCAAAAGGTTATGGAAGCCTTCTTGGTGAAATATGACGATATTGATGGCGTATATTCTGGCGATGACAATATGGGCGTTGGCGCATTGAATGCGGCAAAAGCTGCTGGTCGTGAAGGTGAGATCATCTTTGTTGGCGCCACAAACTTTGCCGTTGGCTATGAAGCCATGGGCCGCGGTGAATATTGGGGTTCAATTTATCAATCCCCTGTTGATGATGCGGAAGCTGCATTGAAAACAGCGATTGATATTTTGGAAGGTACAGACGTGCCGTTCCTCAACTATTTCGACACCCCCAAGATCACTCAGGACAACATGTCTGAGTTCGACAAGCCTGTTTTCTAAGAAACGCTATGTCAGACACGCGTGAATAATCCTCACGCGTGTCTGCGCTATACTTGTTTTTCAAATTTGCCGCACCGTTTACTTTAGGGGGGACCATGGCGCAGGGTAATTTGAAGGTGATCGGGGAGTTGTTGGCCAAACACGGCATCCTCGTTGCCTTTATCATCTTTATGATCGTTTTCACTGTATTGAACCCACGCTTTATCACATCAGATAATGTGCTTGGGGTTGTGCGGTCTTCAGCCATTTTGGGCGTGATGGCCATTGGCGTAACCTTTGTGGTGGTCAGTGGAAACTTAGATCTATCCGTTGGGTCCATGATGTCTTTTTCCACCATTGTTGTGCTGGATTTGCACGACAAGATCGGCCCCCTGCTCGGCATTCCTGCAATGTTTGTGATGACCATGGCGCTTGGCGCGCTTATCGGCTTTTTGGTTGGTTATCTCAAGCTCAACTCATTGATTGTAACCCTTGGTATGCTTTCCGCCATTCATGGTCTCACGCTCACTTATAGCGGCGGCAAAAACATGGACATTGCTGATAAGAGCGGCACATGGTTTAGCTTTTTTGGCCAAGGCGAAATTCTGGGCATCCCCGTGCCTATCTTGCTCTTTGCCTTGCTCGCCGCCGGCTTGACCTTGCTTCTTGCCAAGACTCCCTTTGGTCGCAAGGTCTATGCCGTCGGCGGCAATGGCGTCGCCGCCACTTTCTCTGGCATTCCGCGCGCCCGCATCGTGTTTTACTGCTATCTCATTTCCTCATTTTGTGTGGCCATGGCTGGTCTTATCCAGGCAAGCCGTAGTCTTGGCAGTCAAAACACTGTGGGCCAAGGCCTAGAATTGCAGGTCCTTGCGGCCATCATTCTCGGTGGCGCGTCGCTTTTGGGTGGCTCAGGCACAATTTTCAAAACCGTGATCGGTGTGCTGATTTTGGGCTTCATCCAAAATGGGCTGCTGCTGATCGGTCTCGAATTCTATGTCCAATATATCGTGACATGGGTCATCATCATTCTGGCGGTTTGGCTCGATATTGCCGCCAAACGCGGCCAATTGTGGTCGCCCATCGCGTGAGGAACTGATGATGCAAAAGACAAATCTTTCCAAACGTTTACAAGAAGGCGCGATCTGGATTTTTATTGCGCTCGAGCTGGCTTTTTTCGGCATTGCCGGTGAGTTCCTGTCACTCTCTGAAGGCAGTTTTCTCGCACCAGACAATATGTTGCTTCTGATCAAGCAGACTGTGCCGTTGGGCATTATTGCCCTTGGCATGACCATCATCATGATCAACGGCAATATTGACCTTTCTGTCGGCCCCATCTTTGCCCTATGCGCCATTGTGCTTCTGGATTCGATGACGTGGCCCATTTTTGCAGGATTGGGCGACTGGGTCATCTTGGTGTCTTGGGCGCTGGCTATATTGGTTGGCGTTGTTTTGGGCGCGATCAACGGTCTGATTGTCTGGAAAACCGGTGTGGACGCCTTCATTGTGACCCTTGGCTCGATGTTGGGCTATCGCGGGCTGGTCTTCCTTTATAACGGCGAGCAGCCGACTTATCACCTCAATTGGACCTTGGTGGATATTGCGGAATCGGCCCCGCTTGGCATTCCCCTCCCCATTTTGATCTTTGCTGGTTGTATTTTGTTCACCTGGTGGCTGACCAAACGCACCGTGCACGGTCGCAATGCGTTTGCCATTGGCGACAACCGCACCGCTGCGGTGAATGCGGGCATCCGGGTCGGGCCGCACATGGTGTGGAACTATGTATTGATCGGGTTTCTCGTCGCGGTCAGTTCCGCCACCTTCTACTCCGCCAGCGGGTCAGTGAACCCTAATGATGGCATGCTTTATGAGCTTTGGATCATCACGGCCGTGGTTTTGGGCGGCACCAAACTTACGGGCGGTCGCGGCTCAATCATTGGCACGGTGGGCGGGGTGATTGCCATCCAGCTTATGCGTAAAGGGTTGGGCCATATTGGCGCTGACACGGCCATGGTGAATTTGGTCATCGGCAGCATCTTGATTGTGGTGCTTTACATTGACCGCCAGCTTAACCGCAAAGGCGAAGAGGAGTTGAACGCATGAGTGATCAAAAACCAGTTCTTGCTCTCAACAATATTGTCAAAACCTTCCCGGGCGTAATTGCGCTAAACAAGGTTAGCCTCGATATTTTGCCCGGTGAAGTACATGCTTTGATGGGCGAAAATGGTGCGGGTAAATCTACGCTCATGAAGGTCTTGGGCGGCATTTACCAGCCGGATGAAGGCCAAATTCTCGTGGCAGACAAGCCAACCGTTTTACGTACGCCACTGGAAGCAAAGAATAACGGCATTGTCTTTATCCACCAGGAGCTTAGCTTGGCGGATGAATTGTCGGTGGCTGAAAACATCTATATGGGCGAATTGCCCCTGAAGGGGTTTGGTCAGGTGGACTGGGCCAAACTTTTCAGCGATGTCGATGAAATTCTCGGTCGGTTGAACAGTAGCTTTGATGCAAAAACAATCGTTGGCGATCTATCCATTGCCAACAAACAAATGGTTGAGATTGCGCGGGCACTTACAGTTGACGCCAAAACCGTTATTTTCGACGAACCCACCGCCTCGCTGACTGATGCGGAAAAAGTGGTGCTGTTCGACATTATTGACGATCTGAAATCCCGAGGCGTTGGCATTGTTTATATCTCTCACCGTATGGAGGAAATTTTTAAAATTTCCGATCGTATTTCTGTCCTGCGCGATGGCGAATATCGCGGCACATTGAAGGCCAGCGAAACCGATCAGGATGAGCTTACGAAACTGATGATTGGCCGCAGTCTGGAGCATACGCGCCCCGAAGAATCTGCGGCGCAAGGCAAAGTGACCCTAGAGGTCAAAGATCTAAGCTGTGGTAACCTATTTAAAGATGTCAGCTTTAAAGTTCATGCAGGCGAAGTAGTTGGTTTTTATGGCCTTGTGGGCGCTGGGCGCACCGAACTTGCTGAAGCCATTTTCGGTATGCGCCGCAAAACTGGCGGCGAGATCTATCTCAATGGGGAACAGGTCGAGATCAACTCGCCCGCAGATGCCATAAATCATGGCATTTCCTTGGTGCCGGAAGATCGCAAGGGCCAAGGGCTAGTTTTGGGCATGAACTGCCGAGACAATATGACATTGCCGCAGATCGATGATCTAACCGTGGGCGCCCTCACCGCTCCAGCAGCGGAGCAGGATATTTTCCAAAAATACAAAGAAAAGCTTGAGATCAAAACGCCCAATTGGAAGCAAATTGTTGGCAATCTCTCTGGCGGCAATCAGCAAAAAATTGTGATCGGCAAATGGCTCTCCATGCACCCGAATTTGCTCATTGTTGACGAACCGACACGCGGCATTGACGTCGGATCAAAGTCCGAAATCCATAATCTGATCAGGGAGCTCGCCGCGCAAGGTTATGCCGTCATCGTCATTTCATCCGAAATGCCGGAGATTTTGAGCGTGTCCGATAAGATTGTGGCCATGTTCCATGGCGAAATCATGCACACGTTCAGCTCTACCAACGTGACGGAAGACAAGTTGGTGCAGGCCATTTCCGGCATCTATGAGGACGAAAGCGCCGCATGACTTCCATGAGG
Source organism: Maritalea sp. S77 (assembly GCF_049801075.1). Taxonomy (NCBI): domain Bacteria; kingdom Pseudomonadati; phylum Pseudomonadota; class Alphaproteobacteria; order Hyphomicrobiales; family Devosiaceae; genus Maritalea; species Maritalea sp. S77. The sequence continues at coordinate 691,157 of NZ_JBNAGG010000001.1, forward strand.
CGCTAATCGTCATAGATATTGGTGGCTAATCCCTAACGTCTGAGCTGGTATATACGACGCGCATTGTCAGCATAGATTTTTTGTCGATTTTCCGCGGTTTCTTCTTGGAAGATTTTCTGCGTGATCGCCAACCAATCTGGCAAGCCATCTGCCATATTGACAACAGGCCAATCGCTACCCCAAACGCAACGGTCTGCACCAAATTGTTCAATGGCAAACTCGATATAGGGCCGTACGGCGGCTTCCCGGTCCTGGTCGGGGCCGCAATAAGCGACGACGCCGGAGATCTTGCAGGCGACATTTTCCATTTTTGCAAGTTCTGCAATGTCGCGCTGCCAGTTTTTCATGTCACCGCCAGCGATGTTTGGCACGCCACAATGATTGAGAATGAGTTGGGTGTTGTCACACGCCTTTGCCAGTTCAATCGCAACTGGAAGCTGGCTTTCGAGGAAACACATATCAAATGTTTTACCGCTTTCGCCAATTTTGCGCACATTTTGCCGGAAGGTCTGGTCTTGAGAAACCGCGTTATCGACGACATGTAAAATACGACGGTAGCCACAAATCAGTGGGTTTTGAGTCGTATGTTCCAGCCATTCGTCAAATTCCTTGGCATTCTCAGGAAACGCCGCAGCGATTACGCCCAACATATTGTTGGTGCTATCAGACGCCAGTTCTAGAGCAAACTCGGTCTCGCGACGATAAAATGCCTCATCCACGCCAGTTTCCATGAAAATGGTGGCTTCGACATCTCCGCCAACAAGTCCAGCATAGGACTCAACGTCATAAGTCCTGTCGTTAAGTACCGGTATTTCGTTGGTCCAAGAGTACCCGAATTTCTCGGGATACATGAGATGTTGGTGCGTATCGATCAATGAGGTCATTGTTCCTGCTCCTAACGTTGCATTCTTTTGCGGTTTATCTGACTGATTTTCTATGACTGCTTTTTCACATCATGGGACCTGGAATTGTGCGCGTGCACCAATTGGCCAACTTCAATATCTTCGGTGGCCGTGGCAACAATTGCCCCGGATGCCTTGATCACCTCCCCTTGCCCAATTCGAAATCGGGCAATTTTAGAGCCGACACCGGCATTGTGGTCGAGGCAAATGGCGTTCCCTTCAATCGAAACCAATTGACCAAATCTGATAGGGCGCGCAACGCTTAACACATTGTCTGCGCGATCCAACAGCAGCAATCTCGCGTCTGTTTCTCGGTCGTCTTTGGCGTTCTTGCTCAATGAGTGGCTTCTTTCAATTTGGGCGCCTTACAGTGGCTGGCATGCTGTTGTATTTATTCATAAATCACACCTTGGCGATCGTACAATTGTCAATAAAAGACCAGTCGAATTCGATGCCTAGCCCCGGTTTCTTTGGCAGCTTCGCCATGCCTTGCACAATTCCTATTGGCTCTGCCAATCCAAAGTCAAATTTGTTGGTCGGCGTCAACAGCTCGAAATAGCTATTGTTGGAAATAGCGGCGCAGAGATGCAAATTGACCAGTTCCAAGGGATGAAAGATTGTCGAGTGTAGCTCACATCTTGCGCCAAAACTTTCGGCCAAATGGGCCGACTTCAATACGCCTGTCACGCCGCCGGACCAAGAAACGTCAGCACGAATGGCATCAATCACGTTGGAGGATAGATAGTCAGCTACGCTGTAGGGATGTTTTGCCAGCACTTCAGCGCCAACGATTGGTATGTCCAAAGTGGCAGTTAGTTTGCGCAGCGCCGCTGCATTTTCATCAGCCAGCGGTTCTTCCAACCAAAGATACCCAAGTTTCTCCAAGTCGCGCCCCAGCCGAAGCGCCTCTTCGAAGCTATAGGGCGCAACCGGATCTGATATAAGTGCGTAGTCGGGGCCGACTGCCTTGCGAACTGCGCGATGAATTTCGATATCTTCCTCAATATCGCTGCCGGGCGGATGTATTTTGTACGCTTTGAAGCCTTGTTGTTTGACCAATAGTGCCTCGTCGCAATATGCCTCAATTGTTGGCAACACTAACGAGCTGCAGTAGGTGGGTACTTCGTCGGCATGTGCTCCAATATATTTGTATAAAGGCTGCCCCGCCGCCAGGGCGCCGATCAGCCAAAGGCAAATATCAATTGGCCCATAGCTGTAAAATGGCAAATGGTTCCACCATCTGTCCGCCACTCTAAATTGGTGCCAAATCTTTTCACGATCGAGTGGATTTTGCCCGATCAATAGGGGCTCAAATGCAGCCTTTGCCAGATGGCCCGACCCAACTGACGATGCCCCCGCGAAGCCAAATGAAGACACTTCGATGCCGATATCTGTTTTCAACGACAGAACAAGAAATTCCATAGGACGTGACTTGGCGTGGCCGTTCAACGTCCCCGCTTCAAGCGGCGAGTGATCCAGTCGACAACAATTAATGTCTAAACCAGTGATCCGCATCTCTAAAATTTTCCATATTTCAGATAGGCTTCTTGTGGGTCGGTACCAGCCAAAATGGCGGTGCGCACTTTGTTTTCAGTGTTCATCGCCTCGGCTGATTTTGTCGAAATGTCCTGCACATGATCCTTTGGCACGCGCACCAGTCCGTCCAAATCTCCCAAAAGATAATCGCCCGGCTGGATCAAAACATCGCCGATAATGATGTCCACATCAAAACCTGTTGGCAGCCAGTGCCCCACCACATCGCGGGGCGTGTGAAACCGCCGCCATGCTTGAAAACCTTGTGCTTTGAGGAAGTGTGTGTCGCGGATTCCGCCATCAATCACGCATCCCAAAACGCCTTTAGACTTTAATGTCTCGGAGGAAAGCTCCCCCATATGCGCGATGGTGCGATCATGCGGCTGCGAAACCCAAATGTGTCCTGACTTCGCTTTCGACAGAAGGCCCGTCCATTCCAAAAGTGTCTGGTGGCCGTCCGCGGTTTCGTCCACGCGTCCCTCAATTGTAAATACGGGACCGCACAACACCTGATCTGGCAACAGAGCGGTTAGCTCCTTCGGCAGGGTAAAATTGCGAAAGCCTTCTTTGCGCATGATGTCGTGCACAACACCCGTGTAGCATTGGCTCAACGCTTCTGTGAGCGCTTCAATATTGGACATAGCAAACTCTTTTCTGTCATCGTCGTGCCATCAGGTGATGATGGCTTCTAGGCCATTTACGCTGCGAGCATTGATGGCATCCATATCCCAATCGATGCCCAGTCCAGGCTCATTTGAGGGCACCCCCTGGCCATCATCAATTTTCATGTTGGAATGGGTGAGCTGATCAAGTTGCGGAATATATTCGAGCCAATTTGAGTTGGGCACCGCACAGCAAAGCGAGACATGCAATTCCATCAAGAAATGCGGACAAACCGCAACATTGTAGGCTTCAGCCATATGCGCAACTTTGAGCCAAGGTGTGATGCCACCAATCCGCGCCACATCAACTTGAACAATCGAGGCCGCATCGCGGCGCAGATACTCGTTGAATTGTGACAAGGAATACATGCTTTCACCAACCGCAATCGGCACGGAAGTCGATGCAGCCAGATTTTCATGTGCCCCCACATCATCCGCATGTAACGGTTCTTCAAACCAAGCCACATTAAATTCTTCCAGCAGGCGCGCACGGCGGCGTGCTTCCGACAATGTGAAGCTCTGATTGGCATCGGTCATGATTTCGAAATGGTCGCCCACAGCATTGCGCACAGCGCTTAAACGTGCGCGATCATCAATGCTTAACTTATGACCTATTTTGATCTTGGAGCCTTTAAAGCCATCGCTTTGCCGCTCGAGTGCATCTTCAGCCAACTGCTCTGGCGTCAGGTGCAGCCAGCCACCTTCTGTTGAATAGAGTTGGATGCGGTCCTTTGCGCCGCCCGCCATTTTGTAAAGCGGCAACCCTGCTTTTTTGCACCTCAGATCCCACAGCGCAGTGTCAATGGCTGCCAAGGAGAGAGATGTGATTGCCCCGACGCTTGTGGCGTGTGTCGCGAACAGCATATCCCGCCAAATTTCTTCAATATTTGACGGGTCGCGGCCGATCAGTTTTGGCAGCAAAGTTTTGTGCAACAGCGACATGATCGCTGGGCCGCCCTGCCCGATTGTATAGGAATAGCCAATGCCCACGGCACCATCACTATCGATGATTTTGACGATTGGCGTTTCTTGGCTTTCGAAACTTTGAATGGCGTCGGTCCGGCGCACCTTCGGCGCCAGATCGACCATTTGGATTTCAATACGTTCAATCTTAGCCATGTTGCGAACCGAGCACATTTTGGCCTGTGGATGCGTCGAATATATGCACACGATCCAATGAAAGATTGAAACTCAACCGCTCATCGCCGTCAATCGGACGTGGGTTGAGCATTTTGCCTTGCACTTCCTTCGTACCGATTTGTGAGAACAAAATGGTTTCCGTGCCCAACGGTTCGGAGATTGAAACTGTAAGATCAAAACTCACCGTTTCACCTGAATCCTTCATGCCATGATTTTTCGGCGTTAGATCATCCGGGCGAATACCAACAATTACATCTTGCCCAACTTGAACGTGCGCTTTGGCGCGATTGGGCACTGGGATGGTGATATTGTCCGCTAGTGCGATTTGGTTTTCACCGCCCTCTCCGGCAATCACTTTGCCGTCGAGTTGGTTCATCGGCGGGCTACCAATAAAGGACGCAACGAATGTATTCACCGGGTGATCAAACACTTCGAGCGGTGTGCCCACCTGCTCAATATGACCATCCCGCATGATCACGATCCTGTCGGCCAAGGTCATCGCCTCCACCTGGTCGTGGGTCACATAGATGATGGTGTTGTTGACCCGTTTGTGGAGTTTCTTGATCTCTGTGCGCATTTGCACGCGCAATTTGGCGTCCAGATTTGACAATGGCTCATCGAACAAGAAAACATCCGGGTTTCGAACAATGGCACGTCCCATGGCCACGCGCTGGCGCTGCCCGCCTGACAATTCAGCCGGCAAACGATCCATCAACATGCCTAGGCCGAGAATTTCTGCGGCGTCTTCGACACGTTCCTTGATGACACTGTCCGCATGTTTTGCAATCTTGAGGCCAAAGCCAAGATTGTCGCGCACTGTCATGTGAGGATATAGCGCATAGTTTTGGAACACCATCGAGATATTGCGATCCCGCGGCGGCAATTTGTTCACCAAACGATCGCCGATCACAATCTTACCGTCGGAAATCTCTTCCAACCCAGCGATCATGCGCAACGTGGTTGATTTACCGCAGCCAGAGGGGCCAACCAAAACAACGAATTCTGAATGTCGAATTTCGAGGTCAATCGCGTGAACAACTTCGAGCTGGCCATAGCGTTTAACAACTTGCTGGAGTGATACTTCAGTCATTTTTATCCCTTTACGCCGCCGAATGTGAGGCCGGCAATGAGGTGTTTTTGAACGATAAATGTCAGAATGAGTGCTGGCGTAATGATGATGAATGCCATCGCACACATGCCTGCCCAGTCGGTCGTGAATTGAGCAATAAAGTCGGTAAGGCCAACGGGCAGCGTTTTGCTGTTTGTCGAGCGAGTTAGATTGCTTGCGAGTGCAAACTCGTTCCAACTTGTCAGGAAGGCAAAGATGCCCGCAGAGGCGATGCCGGACTTGGCCAATGGAAATTCAATCTTCCAAAATGCCTGCCAACGGGTGCATCCATCAACTTCTGCCGCTTCGGCGAGTTCTTTTGGAATTTGCCGGAAAAAGCCGTCAATCAACCAAATGGTGAACGGCACATTGAGCGCGACATAAACGAGGATCAATCCGAATTGTGTATCGATCCACCCCAAGCGAGCCCAGACGATAAAGACAGGCAAACTAAGGGCAATTCCGGGCACAGTACGCGAAAGCATCAAACCAAGAAACAGCGTGTCTTTGAATTTAAAGCGATAGCGCGCGAAGGCATAACCGCCTGAGATGCCGACAATAATCGCGATGACCGTGCTGGTTGTGGCAATGATGATTGAGTTGCGAAAATAGGCCAAAACTGGAATGGCAATCTGTGTTTCGCCAATGCCGAAAATGGCTCGAAAATTATCGAGTGTAAGGCGTTGCGGAATCCAAATTGCGGGCTTTGCCAAAATTTCTTGTAAGGGGCGAAAGCCTGACAAAATGACCCATAGGCCGGGCAAAGTGATGATCAACATCACCATAAATGTCACAAGCCAAGTGATAACTGCTTTTGTTTGCGTACTCATTATTGTGCGCCCCCCATATAACGTCGGGCTGCGACGAGCTTTGAGAAGAAATAGTAGGTGAATGCAATCGATAGGATGATGGAGACATAGGCCATGGCATTTGCCATGCCCATATTGGCGCTGTCATACCCTGTACGGGCAATCAAGGTCCAAAGTAGCTCCGTGCGCCCTGCCGGGCCGCCGCCTGTCATTGTGTCCACCACATCATAGGCACGCGCCACATCAAGCGACCGGATGGTCATTGCGATGTAAGCGAAGGGCATGAGGAACGGTAACGTAATGTGCCGGAATGTCTGCCACGCATTGCACCCATCCACTTGCGCTGCTTCCAACGGATCTTTTGGCATAGCGAAAAGCCCGGCAAGCAACAGAATGGCGAAGATACTTGTGCTCATCCAAATCTCGGCAAATGCGATTGCCCCCATTGCGAGCCAACCGTCAACAAGCCATGGAATGGCAGTATCTGTGATGCCCAAGCCCTGTAGCGCGTTGTTTAGAATGCCAACATTATCGTTGAAGATAAATTTGAACTGGAAGCCCACTAAGATGGGCGAAAACATCATGGGGAACATCATGATTGTGCGCATGGTGCGCTGGCCCCACGTGATTTTGTTGATCAAGAGCGCGATGCCGAGGCCCAGAAGAAATTCCAGATTGATCACGACGGCGAGGAAACCAACGGTGCGGAAGAAGGCAACCCAGAAGTCCCAATCGCCAAAAATCCGAACATAGTTTCTGAGGCCAACGAATTTAAACAGCGTGTCGGGCCGAGTAAGTTTATATCCGGTAAAACTTGTGTAGAGCGAGAAGATCAGAGGGAACAGCACCACGATCAAAATCATGATCACTGCTGGCAAAAGCAACACATAGGGTGTCGCCTGCTCCGAGAACATCTTTCTCTTTATGTTTGTCAAAGCTGACATATTTTCTCCAACAACCTATTTGCCGAGCTGGCAAGTTGAGTGGGGTCGAAACCCCACTCTCGGTTTAAAGGTTAAGCTATTTGCTTAGCTTTCGTCTTCAATGAGTTGGTTTGCAGATGCTGCGGCGTCATCCAGCGCTTGTTGTGCTGTCTTTTCGCCTACGATTGCTGCCTGCAATTGAGGGAACAACTCGTTTGAGATTGGAATCCACAAATGTGTCGGCGGAACTGCAAATGCATCTTCAGCCATTGATGTGCCGAAGGTTTCAAACACGTGCACCAACCAATCGTCACCTTTTGCTTTAGATTCCTCAATGATCGCTTCAAGGGCATCAGGACGCGTTGGCAACAAGCCAGTGCGTGCTTCAACCATTTGGCTATCAAAGTTTGTGAGGAAGGTGATGAACGAAGCAGCCGCAGCTTTGTTGTCACATGCTTCGGTGATTGAGAAGGAGTGTGAACCAGACCAACCGGTACGCTTGCCGCTTGAGCCTTTTGGCGCGCGGATCAAGCCAACATCGCCTTGGATTTTGCTGTCTGCACTATTGAAGAATGATGCCCAGCCACCCCAATCAAGGCTTAGAGCCACGGTGCCTGAGGCAAAGCCTAGACCTGTTTCATCCCAAAGATAGTTTGGCACGCCTGCAGGAACCGCTTTGGCTTCATAAAGGTCGACGAACCATTGGAGGGCCCGAACGCCTTCTTCCGAGTTAAAGGCAACCTTGCCATCACTGCCAAAGAAGCTGCCGCCTTCTGCGACCAACATTTCATAGAAACGACCGGTGATGCCTTCGTCTTTACCCACATATTGGGTGCCGTAGAAATTTGGCGGATCTGCGAAGAAGATCGCCTGATCTTTCACCTGATCCCAAGTCTCTGGTGGCGCCAGATCATAACCATATTCAGCTTTAAAGTCTGCTTGGTTCTTCTCGTCCTCATAAAGAGACTTGATGTAATAAAGGTTCGACACATCTGAGTGACGCGCCAATTGTACTAAGCGACCATCGACGGTGCTGGCTTTGTTCACATTGTCGGAGATGCCGCCAATCACATCGTCTGGCAGAATTACATTCAAGTCGACATAGAGCGAACCATATTGTGGGGCAAAGCTGGTGTGGTTTGAACCAACGCACCAATTGATTGAGCCAGACGCGATATCTTGTTTGATTTCACGATCTAGTTCGAAGTGGTTTTTCCGTGACAGGATCTCCACCTTTGCGCCAGTTGCTTCTTCCCATTCAGGGATACGCGTATATAGCGGCTCATATTGTGCGCCACCAATCAGTTTTACACGCAATGTGTATCCGTCAAATTCGCCAGCACTTGCGCCGCCTGCGAACATGGTGACCGCGGTAGCACCTGCTAGTAGTGCGGTCGATAGTTTACTAAACAATCCCATCATTTCCTCCCTTGGTGATAGATTGAATTATGTCCTCATGAGGTTGAACTCACGATTAATTTCGGCATTGTGCTCGCCAATAGACGGCGCGGGCCGAGAGCTCTTCAACACGTCACCATTGACGCGAATTGGAGAGCGAATTGCTTTCATGGAATGACCTTCCCCAAGGTTCAGATCTTGGAAGAAGTCCAGATTTTTGAAACTTGTAGATTTGAAAAGCTGCGGCCAGTCCAAAACCTCAGACGCCCACACATCGTGCGTCACAAAGATTTCCATCCAATGGCTGGTGGTTTGCGTTTTCAAATGGTTGGCCAAAATGGATTTGATCTCGTCGCGCTGCTCAAACCATTGCTTTTCATTGTTAAACTTCAATAGCGCATCACAGCTTATGAATGCACCGAGCTTATCAACTGGGGTCATCGCAATGGCGATAAAGCCATCTTTGGTTTGATAAACGCCATAAGGCGCAGAAAGATATGCGTGCGCATTGTTCACTTCACTGCGCTGCGGTAACCGCTTTTTCTCATCATTGAGATGGGTTGTGAGCACTTCGAATTGGAAATCGACCAATGCTTCCAGCAGGCTTGTTTGCACATGCACGCCCTGACCATTGCGAGCGCTGTTGATCAGTCCTGCCAAGATGCCCTGCACGGCGATATTGCCTGCAAGTTGATCCGCAACGGCCAAACCCATCGCCGTTGGCGTATCCTCGGCATTGCCGCTTAGCCAAAGCAGGCCAGACCGCGCTTGGGCCAAAAGGTCTTGTCCCGGTAGATTTTGCCAATCCCCCTCCTCGCCATAGCCAGAGATTGAGGCATAAACGACCTTGGGATTTATCGCCTTGACCTGATCATAATCGAGGCCAAGTTTTTTCATAATTCCGGGTCGGAAATTTTGGATGATCACGTCTGCTTTTGCACATAGTGCTTTAACCCGCTCAAGGTCTTCCGCATCTTTCAAGTTGGCCGAATAGCTTTGCTTGTTGCGGTTGATGGCGTGAAAAAGTGTGTTCGCGCCATGCACCTCTACATCTGTCAGATAGAGATAGCGACATAGGTCGCCGACTTCTGGCCGCTCCACTTTGATGACGCGGGCGCCCATATCTGCAAGCTTTAGACCTGCCAGTGGCCCAGCCAGGAACTGGGAAAAATCAACCACCAGCAGGCCGTCCAGCATTCCTTTATCGTGGGTGTCGATGGTTGGGGTCATCGAAAGCTCCTTTGATAAAGGTCATTCACCTTCGCCGCCGCGTCCGCTTCAGAAAGGTTGCCCATCAGACAATCGCGCACCACGTCGCCAGCCACATCTTGAAAGCCCATATAGCCCTTATGGCGTGGGCGCAGATAAGATTTTTCAAGCGTTTCTAGTGTATTCAGAAAGAAGTTGTCGGCCTGCTTATTGCACTCTTCGTTCAGCCAAGACCGCACATTTGCGGGCTGGCCACCTGCTTGAAAGAATGTACCGCTTTGGCACTCTTCAGACGAGATCCAAAATGCATATTGCAACGCAATGTCTTTGTGCTTGGTTCGCGCTGAAATGGCGATGCCTGTTCCGCCAATTGGCGAGCCAATCGGACCGTTTTCCCCGAATGCGGGAATATTCGCCACCCGCACATGGTTTGGCCGGAAGCCTTTGCGGGAATAGTTGGTGTATCCATATAGATATGGGCAATAAGAATGACTGTTCCGGCAGGAAAGCCACTCATAGGCACCGATGGGATCAAGGTCAAAACTTTCGCGTGGCAAGTTGAGGCTCACCCGGCGGAGCTCAGTCAGCGCGGTGGCACCTACCTTTGGATCAACGCCAATATCTTCTTTACCAAAATCGCTGCCGATATTGGCCAATATATTGAAATAGCTCATCAAAGCATTGATCGGGATGAGCGGCCAAATCACTTTATTGGCCTCAGCCAAAGCAACAACTTCATCCCATTTCTGTGGCGCCTCTTCCAGCATGTCTGGCCGAAAGGCCGACACTGGCGTCGCCGCATCAATTGCCAATGCCCATTGCTTCCCGTCAAAATTATAGGAAGGATGAGATACACCGCATGATTGTGCTGCAAGCGTTTGAAGTTCTGCGTCATAGCCTTGCCCATCAAGCTGGAGCAACAACCCAGTTGCGGCAATGTCGCCAACATGGGGGTGATCGATAACCATCAGATCATATTCGTCGGCCATATCTTCAATTGGCCGATCAGCAAATGCCTGCAGTGATCGCTTTTCCCAAACGATCCGAACTTTTTGGTCACTTTGATCAGCGAAAACCTCTGAGGTGACAACCATGGGATCAAAACCACGCGCGTGATCCCAAGTCATGCCTTTAAGTGTGGTGATCTCATTGCTCATTTACGAAACACCTGCTTGTCGGCTTTGGCTGCTCTTTTCAGGCTGCCCGTCTTTATATTTCACTGTCATCAAATGCTCGCAGTACAGCACTTGAACGCCCTCCTCCTTAAAGACGCTGTAGCTCACTTTAACGAGCCCCATATCGTCATATTTAGGTTCCTTGGAGAGGTTCTCGCGGATGGTGTAGATTGTGTCGCCAATGAACACTGGCTTGATAAAACGCAGGCGGTCATAGCCATAGGAAAATGAGTTTACGCAATTGGTGGCCGCCAAGCCGAGGCCATAAGAAAACACTTGCGCGCCCGCAACCAAACGTTTGCCAAAAACACCCTCTTTTTCGGCAAAATGCTGATCTGCAACATAAGGGTGAAGATCCATCACCATCATGTTGAACTGCATGGCTTCGCCCTCAGAAATCGTGCGACGCAAACTTCTTATTTTGTCGCCAACTTCGAAGTCTTCGTAATACCAATTTTCGGCGTTCCATACCGGGATAGAGCCATGCTCAGCTGGCATATCTTCCTGCAGTCGAGCGTGTATACCAATCTCAATTGCCATGCTCATGTCCCTCCCAATTCTCAGCAACATAAGCTTGACTATTTCATATGTCAAATCTATTTTTATATACAAAAGTATACAGGAGTGACCTATGCAAGAAGTGCCACGTTTTTTTGAGAGCTTTGAAATTGGTGAAACCCGCAAAACCCTTGCGCGCACCATCACTGAGACTGATTTTGTCGTTCATGCCGGCCATAGCGGGGATTTCTTTCCCCACCATATGGATGCAGAATTTTGCAAGACCCAACCCTTCGGCGCCCGCATTGCCCACGGCACCATGACCTTCGCAATCGGCGTCGGCCTCACCGCCACCACCATCAACCCGCACGCCATGACCTACGGATATGAGCGCCTACGCTTTCCAAAACCCGTTTTTATCGGTGATACCATCCACACGGAAATCGAAATCACAAAAGCGCAGATCGATCCCAAACGCGAAGGCTTCGGACAAGTGGTTGAAGCCTGCAGCGTCAAAAACCAAAACGACGAAACCGTCCTTTTCTGCGAACATATTTTGCTCGTGAAAAGAGATGTTGGGTGATGGTGGTGGTGGCAAGTTCTGCTATTTTTGGCACCACCCTGCCATAGGCTAGTTCAGCGAATCTCAAGGTGCCGATAGGTAAATACAAACTCTCGCAATTATGAATTGCACTTTCGCATTTCGTGCCTATTCTAAGCCTGCTATTGGAGGAAGTGGGCAAAATGGACACGGACAAACCATTTGATACAGCCATGCTGGAAAGCCTTTTGGAGGAAATGGGCGATGGCGCAATTGCGATTGACGCCAATGGTTTGATCATCTGGATCAATGCAAATTATCACAAATTGCTGGGCGTCTCACCGGACGTCGACCCGCGCGGCTGGCCGATTGAACGCCTGATTCCGGAAAGCCGAATGACGGATGTGGTGCGCACCGGCAAGTCCATCCTTATCGACATTATGAACTTCGATGACCAACAATTTGTGGTCAGTCGCTTTCCCCTCAAAAATGCCGAAGGCGAGATTGCAGGAGCGATTGGGTTTGTGTTGTTCGATAAAATCGATCCGCTCGCACCGCTGATGAAGAAATTCGAAGTTCTTGGCAAGCGCCTTTCCGCTGCAGAGCGAAAGTTGGCTGAGGCGCGCAAAGCAAAATATAGCGTTGCGAGCATTATCAACCGCTCTCCCAAAATCGATAAGGTGAAGGACAAGGTTCGCGCTGTTGCGCAGCATGACAGCCCCGTTTTGCTTGGCGGTGAAACCGGCACAGGCAAAGAGCTATTCGCGCAGGCCATCCATTCGCTCTCGGCACGGCGCAACAACGCGTTTGTAGCAGTTAATGTGGCCGCCATTCCAGAAGCCTTATTGGAGGCCGAGTTTTTTGGTGTCGCCCCAGGTGCCTATACAGGCGCAAGCGATAGGCAGGCGGAGGGCAAGCTGGCGCTGGCACGTGGTGGCACTTTGTTTCTCGACGAAGTTGGAGATATGCCGCTTTCCGTCCAGGCGAAATTGCTGCGCGTGTTGGAGGAAAAGGAATTTGAGCCTGTTGGCTCGAACACAATTCAAGCCGCAGATGTGCGCATTGTAGCGGCCACGTCGCTCGACCTTGAGCAAATGGTTGCTGATGGACGATTTCGGCGTGATTTCTACTACCGACTAAATGTACTGAAAATCGATATTCCACCCCTACGAGAGCGACGGGAAGATATATCTGTTTTGACAGATTTTTTCTTGGAAGAGTTTGCACATCGCACCGGAGAACCCGTACGCTTGATGAGTGATGGAGCGATGCACCGCCTTATATCACACAGCTGGCCCGGCAATGTGCGCGAGTTGCGCAATGCGATAGAGCAAGCATGCATCCTGTCCAAAGCTCAGATCTTAGATGCCGATGCGCTGGCGGAAATTGTGCCTGAAGGCGATAACGCCCCAGACCCGACCGCCGTGGTGCAGGCAATGCAAGTTGTCACCCAAGGAACCCTGCCCGCCCAAATCGAGGCGTTGGAACGCAGCGCTATAATAGACGCTCTGTCACAATGCGCTGGCCACAAGGCCAATGTTGCTAGAAAATTGGGAATTTCTCGGTCGCAGCTTTACGATAAGCTACGGCGCTATAATTTGTCCTAGTTTCATACAAATATGTAGCAATTTCAAACAAACCAATTTCCCCTTTGTTTGCAAAAGCTTACTGAAAAGCCATTAGTTTTTGTGTGAATTTCACACATATTCACCCCAAAACTACACCAATTGAATTTTCCATAACACGTTGTAATACCTATATTTTTCTCCCCACCCTTCTTTGGCACGATGATTGCAACGCTTGAATGGAACCCGGCCATGACGTGGAGGACGTCATCGCCAGACAATGTCCATCAAGGGAGGAATTTATGGCATTGAATAAAGTGAAATCGTTGGGCCGCAAACTGGTGGCACCAGCGTGTATGGCCGTTGCGTTGTCCAGCGCATTATCGTCAGGGTACGCAGGCGAACAAGTTCGTTGGCGCGTTCCCGTTGCGTTTGGCACCCACTTGCCCGCCTTGGGCGATAACATCAATTATGTGGCGGAAACTTTGGATGCGGCCACATCGGGCGAAGTCCAATTTAAAGTATTTGAACCGGGCAAGCTGGTCTCACCTCTCTCGATCACGGAAGCAGTGAGAGATGGCAAGATGCAGGCCGGTTACACCTGGTTGGGTTATGATCAGGGTCGCATTCCCTCTGCCCCTCTGCTCGCCGCCCGTCCATTTGGCATGGAGCCTTGGGAATATACTGCATGGTGGTACGAAGGTGGCGGCAAAGCACTTGCGGAAGCTGTGTATGCCGAACACGAGGTACACCCAATTTTGTGCGGCATTATTGGGCCAGAAACGGCAGGTTGGTTCCGCAATGAAATCAAGTCACTTGACGATATTGAGGGTTTGAAAATCCGCTTTGCTGGCATTGGCGGCAAAGTGCTTCAAAAGCTCGGCGCATCGGTCACCGTTTTGCCCGGCGGCGAGATTTTCCCCGCACTTGAAAAAGGTGCGATTGATGCCACTGAGTTTTCAATGCCCGCCATTGATCAACTGCTTGGCTTCGACAAAATCATCAAAAATAACTATTTCCCAGGGTGGCACCAGACATACACTGCTTTCCATTTGGTGGTGAATAGCAAGCTTTGGGAGAGCCTGCCAGAAGACCGCAAAGCGCTGATGAATATGGCGTGTACTGCTGGGGTTATGCGAAACATCTCCAAAGGTGAAGCCATTCAAGGCGCAGTTATTGCCGGATTTGCCGACAAAGGCGTTACGGCCCATAAATTGCCGATGCCTCTCTTGCGCGAACTTCAAGCGATTACCAATGAAGTCCTAGAAGAAGAAGCCACTAAAGATGCTCATTTCAAGGCGATCTACGAATCCCAAGAAGCGTTCTCTGAAGAGTATAGAAACTGGAAAAGCTTGGCCTATCTGCCACGTGATTTTTAGTCACTGACGGTCTCAACACGTCAAATCTTTAAGTGAATTGGGAGGTCTGCTCCGTAAAGGGCAGAAGATTCATGACAACAAAACTTAATTTAGAGCCGTCAGAAGAAGTGTCCGAAGCACCAAACCTGGCCTATATTGAGCAGCTGCCAACCACGGCTATTTCCAGACCAGTTGATCGCGCCTTGCGCGCGATCGGCCATGGTATTAGCTGGATTTGGCTCTTGCTGTTGGCCACCATCGTCATCAATGTTGTGTCGCGCTATGCGTTCGGCAAAGGGCGGATCGAATTTGAAGAGCTACAATGGCATTTCTATGCCATTGGCTTCATGATTGGCCTGTCATACTGCCTCACAACTGATGATCACATCCGTGTGGATGTGGTGGCCGAGTTGTTGTCCAACAAGGCAAAAGCTTGGATTGAAACAGTTGGCTTAAGCCTTTTGTTGATCCCCTTCATCGCCTTTGTGCTGGTCTATGCCATCCCCTTTTTTACTTATTCATTTGCCACAAATGAGACCTCAGGGTCACCGGGCGGCTTGCCTGCCCGGTGGGCTATTAAGTCGGTTTTGATCATCGGCTTCGCTTTGTTGCTGTTGGCTGCGGTGTCACGTCTAACACGCACAATCGCCTTTTTGCGACTCAAGACCCCAAACAGTGCGGAACCAATCGGAGGCGACAACCATGCCAATTAATGAGATTTTCTGCATTGCGATGTTTGCGAGCTTTATACTGCTCTTATTCACCGGGTTTCCAGTCGCATGGATTTTGGGCGGCGTTGCGGTCATTTTCACAGCGCTCGGCTGGGCGTTGGCAAATCATACCGACATGTTTGCCAACAGCTTCTATTATGTAGATTGGAGCTACAGTTCCGCCACTGTGGATCGCATTTGGGATGTGATGCACAATTGGGTTCTGGTTGCGCTGCCCATGTTCGTCTTTATGGGGCTTATGCTCGATCGTTCGGGCCTTGCGCAGAAATTATTGACCGATTTTGCAAAACTGTTTGGCCGAGTGCGAGGTGGCTTGGCGGTAACCGTTGCACTGATTGGCATTTTATTGGCGGCCTCAACGGGCATTATTGGCGCATCTGTGGTGCTGCTTTCCGTGCTGGGCTTGCCAGTGATGATGCGGGCAAATTATTCGAAAAGCTTTGCCTCCGGCGTGGTCTGCTCAGTCGGCACTTTGGGCATCTTGATCCCGCCATCCATCATGTTGGTGTTGATGGCAGACCGGCTGGCAATTTCAGTAGGCGACCTTTTTCTCGGCGCCTTGATCCCAGGTGTGTTGTTGGGCGCAATTTATATTGTCTACATCCTCATCGTGGCCAATCTTTCGCCCACGGCAGCGCCCGCCCCCAAGGAAGTTGAACCGATCAATCCGAAATTGATCCTCAACGTATCTCTCGCTGTTTTGCCGCCTGCGGGGCTCATCTTAGCCGTTTTGGGCTCAATCTTCATGGGCATCGCCACACCGACTGAGGCTTCCGGTGTGGGGGCGTTTGGCGCACTCTTATTGGCCTTATTCGCTGGCAAACTGAACTTCGATGTTCTTAAAGACGTTTGCCGAGAAACCACCAAAACCACAGCGTTTATCTTCGCCATTTTCATCGGGGCAACCGCATTCTCACTTGTGTTTCGTGGATTTGGTGGTGACGAGTTAATTGAGGGTGCCTTGTTGGGTCTACCGTTCGGGCCAACTGGTATTGTGATCACAATTTTGGCCTTCACCTTCTTGCTCGGCTTCTTTCTAGATTGGATTGAAATCACCCTCATCATCTTGCCGCTTGTTGGCCCGGTGGTCGCAGGTCTCGGATTTGATCTCGTTTGGTTTACAGTTTTATTTGCCGTTTGTTTGCAAACGTCATTTCTCACCCCACCCGTTGGTTTCGCCTTATTTTATCTCAAAGGCACGGCTCCCGAAGGCGTCACCGTGCGCCATATTTATCAAGGCGTGTTGCCCTTTATTGGGCTGCAGGTTTTGGGCCTTGTCCTCGTGTTTATCTTTAAAGATCTGGTGACGTGGTTGCCCAGCATCGCTTATTCGAATTAAGGGGCGCCTCATGAATTCAATGAAAAATCGCATAGATAATTTAGATGGCAGGCGCGCACTGGTGACTGGCGGCACCAGCGGCATTGGACTTGGCATTTGCCAACGTCTCCACGCACTTGGCGTACATGTTATAGCCAACAGCCATGAGGCTCCTGACGAACCCCTGCCCAATTTGCATGCAGGAGATATATGCGGGCGCAGCATCGACTTTGTTCAAGCTGACATGTCTGATCGCGCCAAAATTGAGGGTGCCGTGCTTGAAATCGAGCAAAAATTCGGGCCGATTGATATTCTGGTGAATAATGTGGGGGTGCAACATGTCGCCCCGATCACAGAGTTCCCACCTGAGGCTTGGCAGCAAATTCTTGACATCAATCTTTCGTCTGCATTTCATCTGACCAAACTCACCCTGCCCCACATGAAAGCGCAAAAATGGGGACGGATCATAAATGTCGCCTCTGCTCACGGGCTTGTGGCTTCATCCTATAAATCTGCCTATGTGGTCGCTAAACACGGGTTGTTGGGCCTAACTAAGGTTACCGCCCTAGAACACGCGCAAGATGGGATCACGTGCAACGCCATCTGTCCCGGCTATGTCTGGACACCTCTGGTCGAACATCAATTGGAAGATCAGTGTAAAGTTCATGGTTTAAGTCGACAGGATGTCATCGAGAACATCATGCTACAGCCGCAGCCCACAAAACGCTTTGTCGAAGTCGAAGAAATCGCGGAATTGGCAGCCTTTCTGTGCGGTGACCTGGCCAAATCAATCACGGGTGCCTCATTGGCAGTAGATGGCGGCTGGACCGCAAAATGATGCAAAGCAGGCCAGTATTTTCAGCATTTTATAAATAGCGCGATCTTGCCAAAAACTGACCGCCAGTGTGTACCATACCCTATTCAAATGCGTCTTTGCGTCGGTCGCGCTCAATGAAGCTTCAATTGCGGGCGCACGCGGCGCATTGCAACGGAAAGAACTGTTCTTATCAGCGCCCGCGCGTGCCCCTGCACGGCCGCTTCGTGCTGATAGTGTAGGTATTTATAGGCGCGTCTTGCTAGCCAGCCCTTTATTGTGAATGTGCCTAAGGCTCTTCCCATTAAAGATCCGATTGCTGTGCTCGAGCTTAATGCGACCAATGATCCATGATCTTTGTAGGTAAAATCTTTAAGTGGTCGATTTGACAGCACGTTTTGGATCTGTGTGTTCAAAAACTCGGCTTGCTGAAAGGCGACTTGTGCTCTGGGTGGAAGGGGCTGACCTTTTTCTGCCCATTCGCAGTCTGCGGCATCGCCCATCACAAAAATATGGTCCTGATTTGTGGCCTGCAAGGTGGGTCGAACTTTCAAGCGGCCCAGACTTCCAATTTCCAAATCAACGGCTGTTGCAAGTGCTTTGTTGCTCAATATGCCTGCCGCCCACACAATGATCTCGGCTTTCAGATCTTCGCCATCGGCGAGTTTGATCGATTTATCGGACACGGAGGCAACCCGCGTGTTGAGGCGAACATCAATGTTTAGGGAGTTAAGTTCGTGCAGCACATTCTGTGAAAGCGCTTTGGGCAATGCGGCCACCAGCCGGTCAGCCGCCTCGATCACAGTTATGCCGACAGACTCCGGAATTTGGAGCAAATCGATGCCATTGCGCCCCAGCTGTTCAGTTGCCTCACGCAATTCTGCTGCCAGCTCGACACCAGTTGCACCACCGCCAACGATAGCGATGCGGACCTTTTCATCACCAACATGAAGCGCGCCTGTTTCCATCCGCAGACAAAGGTTCAATATTTCTGATTGCAGACGCTTGGCTTCTGTGGGCGTGTCGAGGAACAGACAATGCTCCGACACCCCAGGTGTGCCGAAGTCGTTTGAACGACTGCCAATTGCAAGGACCAGTACATCATATAGCAAAGCTCTAGCGGGCGACAATTCAATGTTTTGCTCATTTAACACCGGATCAAGCATCACTTGTCGGTCTTGATAATTTATGCCTGCAAAACGGCCTAAGCGAAATTTATACCCGTTTCGATTGGAATGCTCTAGGAAGCTAATTTCCTCATCCGGCCCCTTTGTGCCAGCGGAAAATTCATGCAGCGAAGGCTTCCAAATATGCGACAAGTTTTCATCAACAAGCGTGACATCGGCCTTGCCTTTTCGACCAAGCGAACGACTAAGGCGTGTGACCAGATTTAGGCCGCCGGCACCACCACCAACAACAACGATTTTCGGCAGAGCTTCATTCATTTCGAAATCCAATGCTTGCTTGGTGGTGGTCATTTTCTTTTATGCCATCTCGTTGCCGTCAACTAATCTCGCCAAAGCACATATATTTGATTTCGAGATAATCATCGGTGCCATATTTTGACCCTTCGCGCCCTAAGCCAGATTGCTTAATGCCACCAAAAGGCGCAACTTCCGTTGAAATCAGACCCGTATTGATTCCCACCATGCCTGTTTCCAGTTTTTCGGCCACCCGCCAAATGCGCGATACATCACGGGCATAAAAATAACCTGCAAGGCCAAATTCGCTATCATTGGCAAGTTGCACCACTTCCACTTCGGTTTCGAACTTAAACAGGGGCGCAATTGGGCCGAATGTTTCTTCCTCTGCCACCAGCATGTCATTGTTCATATCGGTCAACACGGTTGGTTCGAAGAATGTCCCGCCCTGTGCGTGACGTTTGCCGCCCACGGCAGTTGAAGCCCCTTTCGACAGCGCATCAGCAATGTGGCTTTCGACTTTTTCAAGCGCGGCTTCATTGATCAGCGGGCCGATATTGGCGTCGCCGGAAAAACCATCACCAACGGCAAACTCACCCACACGCTTCGCCAAACGTTCGGCAAATTGATCATAGACGCCCGCCTGCACATAAAGGCGGTTGGCGCAAACGCAGGTTTGTCCGCTGTTCCTGAACTTTGCGATCAACGCCCCTTCAACAGCGGCATCAATATCCGCGTCATCAAAAACGATAAAGGGTGCGTTCCCTCCAAGTTCAAGCGACATTTTTTTGATGGTTGGTGCGCATTGCTCCATCAAAATTTTGCCAACGCGGGTTGAGCCCGTAAAGGTGATTTTGGCCACCTTTGGGTTGGCACACAGTTCTTTCCCAACAGCGGAAGAATTGGAGCTGGGGATGACATTAAACACGCCTTTGGGAATGCCCGCCCGCTCGGCCAACACTGCCATGGCCAATGCCGAAAGCGGGGTCAGTTCAGCTGGTCGCGCCACGAATGTACAGCCCACAGCCAAGGCCGGTGCCACTTTTCGCGCGATCATGGCATTCGGAAAGTTCCAAGGCGTGATGGAGCCGACAACGCCGACAGGTTGCTTCAGCACCACAATGCGCTTATCCGCTTGATGTCCGGGGATCACGTCGCCATAAACCCGCTTTGCTTCCTCTGCAAACCATTCAATGAACGACGCGCCATAAAGAATTTCGCCACGCGCTTCCGCATAGGGTTTGCCCATTTCGGCGGTCAGGATGGTGGCGAGATCATCCGCATTTTCCACCATCAGATCATGCCAATCGCGCAGGATTTTGCTGCGTTCCTTCCCTGTTTTTGCCGCCCATTCAGTTTTTGCAGCATAGGCGCACTCAATCGCACGCTTTACATCGTCAACGTTCGAGTCACTAACAGACGCGATCTTTTGATTGGTGGACGGGTTAAAAACGTCAAATTGCTCGTTAGATTGCTGCCATTCGCCATTCACATAGGTGCGCGTTTCCAGCAGTGATTTATCTTTTAATTCCAACATCATACCTCTCTCGCGGCTTGAATAGACTCTTCCAAGATGTCCAATGCTTCTGCAAAAATCTCATCTTCAATGGTGAGTGGCGCAAGGAAACGGATAACATTGCCGTAAACGCCACAGCTCAACAGGATGAGGTTGCGTTTCAACGCTTCTTGCCGCACGCGGTTGGTCATTTCTGGATTTGGCGCTTTGCCATCTGGCGTGTTGAACTCAGCCGCCACCATAAATCCGGGGCCGCGCACGTCGATTATTTCCGGCGTATTTTGTCGAATGGCTTCAAGCCGTTGCTTTAGCTTAGAGCCGAGTTGATTGGCCCGTGCGCACAATTGCTCTTCTTCGATCACGTCCAGTACCGCATGAGCTGCCGCGATGCCAAGTGGATTGCCACCATATGTGCCCCCAAGGCCACCCGGCCCCGCTGCGTCCATAATGTCGGCACGTCCGCATACGCCTGCCAACGGCAGACCACCTGCTAAGCCCTTAGCCATCGTCGTCAGGTCCGCCGCCACGCCATAGGCTTCCATAGCGAACAAATTACCCGTGCGTGCGAACCCTGTTTGAATTTCATCCGCAATCAGCACGATGCCATGTTCATCGCAAAGCGCGCGCATTTCGCGCACCAACTCGCTTGGCGCAGGGTAAAAGCCGCCTTCCCCTTGCACCGGTTCAAAGATGATCGCCGCAACGCGCTTCGGGTCCAGATCGGCTTTAAAAAGCTTTTCAAGCGCATCTAGTGATTGACGGGTTGAAACCCCATGCACATCAATTGGAAATGGCACATGATATACGTCTGGCATCATGGCCCCAAAGCCCTGCTTATAAGGTGCAACCTTGCCCGTTAAGCTCATCCCCATAAAGGTCCGGCCATGAAACCCGCCTCCAAAAGCAATCACGGCAGGTCGCCCTGTGTAAGCGCGCGCAACCTTGATGGCGTTTTCTACCGCTTCAGCCCCTGTGGTCACGAAAACAGTTTTCTTGTCGAAATCACCAGGCACCAAATTGTTCAACCGCTCAGCTAGGCTGATATAGTTTTCATAAGGCAGCACTTGGTGGCAGGTATGGGTAAACGCATCCAGCTGCTTGGTCACCGCTGCCTTCACTTTCGGATGGTTATGACCCGTATTGACCACGGCAATCCCTGCCGCAAAGTCGATATAGCGTTGTCCTTCCACATCCCAAACTTCAGCATTTAATGCCCGTTCGGCGTAAATCTGGGTTTGCATGCCCACCCCGCGCGAAATCGCTGTTTCGCGACGTGCGCTGATTTCTGTATTTAACATCATGAAATTCCTATATTTCGGGCCGTTGCACCCGTATTTCGCTTATTTCCCGCTCAAAACCATGCGATAGCGGATTTGGTCAAAAATCACCGCCAGCACCAATAGGATGCCGAGCAACACCATCTGCATGTATGAGCTGACTTGTGCCAAATTCATGCCGTTTTGCACCAGCACAATGAAGAAGGCACCGAGCACAACGCTTTCCACGCGCCCTATGCCACCACGAAGCGACACCCCGGCGATCACACAGGCGGCGATGGATTCAAGGGCCATTGTTCCCCCCAAATTAGCTTCGCCAGATTCTACCCGTGCGGTCAGCAAAAGTCCCGTTATGCCAGCAATGAAAGCGCAAATCACATAGGCGGAGATAAGCGTTCTATTTGTATTGATTGCAGATAGACGCGCGGCTTTGATGTTGCCGCCCACTGCATAGAGTTGCGTTCCATATGACATGCGGGACATGAGGAACCACATGCACACAATGCAGATGAGCGCGATCACCACAGGCACTGGAACACCGAATAATCGGCCAAAGCCAAACACATCTGCAAATTCAAATGGCAGATTGGAAACAGGAATCCCACCTGTCAAAAACAGTGCCAAACCTGCGGTTACAGAGGAAACACCTAAAGTCATGATAAAGGGTGACACTTCAAATTTGGCAACGCCTACGCCGTTGACCAAGCCGACTAACATGGCGACTAACATGCCAGAACCAATGCCGAAGAACACACCAAACCAGATCAAATCTGGGAACATGGAAATGAACCACACCATGCCGAGTGCTGACACCACAGAGCTGAGTGCGATGGTTGTGCCAACTGACAGGTCAAAGCCGCCAGAAATCAGCACCATCATTTGCCCAAGGGACACCAGCACCAAATAGACTGATTGTCGTGCCACATTGATCAGATTTTGTCCGGTCAAAAACCGATTGGACAAAATTGAAAAGAGAATGACCGCAATTACGAGGAAGAAAGGCAAGATGCCGACCTTCAAAAACAATGCCCGCAGCGGACTTAAAAGATTGGTTTTCTTTGCTTGAGTTGTCATGCGTCCACTCCGCTTTCATCGAAGAAATATTTCAGCACTTTGTCTTCGGTGCAGTCTTTTGCGTCTAAAAGTGCGGTTAGTTTTCCGTGTGCCATCACCAACAGTCGGTGCGAAAGGTTCATCACCTCTGGCAAGTCTGATGACACAATGATCACAGCCTTACCGCTTTCAGCGAGGGCTTGAATAAGGCGATAAAGTGCGGCTCGTGTACCAATGTCCACGCCGACGGTCGGCTCATCAAAAATGTAGATATCTGCCTGCTGCGCGAAACATTTGCCAAACAGCACCTTTTGTTGATTGCCGCCAGAAAGTTGAGAAACAGGCTTCGTGCGGTAAGAGCTATTGAGCTCAACACGGGAGGTAATATCATCAACTTCGTTTTTGACATTGGCCCAGCGCACCAATCCTGCTTTTGCTTGGTTGTCGCCCAGCATCACCAAGTTGACGGCCAAATTTTCATCGGACGTTTTCAGCAGGTCTAAGCCCTCTGTTTTCCGATCTGGCGATAAATAATGTATACCTTGGCGAATAATTTGTTGGGTAGTGTCATGGGAAATATCTTTGCCATGAAACATGACTTTGCCTGCATCTAGAGACGCCAGCCCCATCAAGGCACGCACAAGGCGTGATTTACCTGAACCAACGAGTCCAGCAATGCCAAGCACTTCGCCGCGCCGCACGTCAAAGGAAGCATCGTTCACACCGAACGTGCTGAGGTTTTTAGCCTTCAATATGGTTTCGCCCGGCTCATGTTGAATTGTTGGATAAATCTCTGAGATCTTACGGCCTGTCATCATTTCGATCAGGGCCGAGTCATCTGTTTCCGCCATTGCGACTTCGCCAACTTTTGCGCCATCGCGCAAAACAGTCACGCGGTCAGCAATGCGTGCAAATTCCTGAATACGGTGTGAGATATAGACAATGCCAACGCCCTTATGTTTCAACCGCTCAATGAAGTCGAACAGGTGGTCCACTTCCTTGTCTGTCAAAGATGCTGTTGGTTCGTCCAAAATGAGGACGGCAATGTCAGCATGAAACGCTTTTGTGATCTCCACCATCTGTTGTTGGGCGCGTGAAAGGTGCGCAACAATTTGATCTGGATTCATATCGAACCCAAGTTCAGCCAGCATTTCGCGTGATCTTTTGCGCATTTCTGCTTTGTTGAGAAATGGTCCTTTTTTCGGCTCCCAACCTAGAAAGATGTTTTGAGCTACACTTAAAGTCGGGATGAGAGAGAATTCTTGAAACACTGTGTAGATGCCCGCGCGTTGCGCAGCAGAAACATCATCAAACTCAACCTCTTGCCCCTTGACCAAGATTTGTCCTGCGGTGGGCTGCGTGGCACCCGCAAGCATAGAGATCAGGGTTGATTTACCAGCACCGTTTTCGCCAAACAGGACGTGTACTTCGCCCTCTCTCAGGTCAAAATCCACCTCGTTAAGCGCGATAATACCCGGATATTGTTTGGTTAGGCCCTTCACGGCCAATAGATTTGAATGATCCACAATACCAGCCTCAAAAGATGGGCTGAGCTTTGTGCCCAGCCCAAGTTGGGGGTTAAGAAGGTTTATTCAACGCTGAATACAGGTTCAAAGCCTTCGGGAGGGAGAATGTTCGCACGCGGGATGTCGTCGATATTGTCTGGATCGACCACGAAGATTTTTGGCCCGACATGCTTGTTGAACTCTTTGCCTTCAAGAATGCGCACGGCTTGGTCCATAGCTATGCGGCCCTGAATAACCATGCTGTCGGCTGGCGCTGCCAAAATGAAGCCGCGTTTGATGCCAGTGTAGACACCTGGTGTCATGTAGAAGGCCAAAAGGTCCACTTTGCCTTGCAAGCCACGTTCGCGGATAACGCCCTGAGCTGCTTCTGCCGTTACGGCTGTGCCAGCGAGATAACGTACATCTGGATCAGCTTGCAAAACATCTTCTACAAGTTTCAATTGAGCTTCTTTGCCCGTATCGCCATAACGCGGTTCAAGCACTTGAACGGCAGAGCCTTTAACAGCTTCCATAAAGCCAACATTTGCGGCTTCCACCCAAGCAGCACCTGCTGGGCCGGGGAACCAACCCACTTTTACAGGGTCTGTGCCAGCCGGATGTTTGGCGGCCAGATAAGCGCCAGTTTCATATCCCATGGTGCGGAATGAAACGAGAGCTTTGGCGGAAATGTCGTTGGAGGTCACACCGTTGACGACATCAATAACGGGTACGCCCATGCCTGAAATCTCGGCGATCAAATTGTTCAAGCCGTCGCCGGAAATCGCGCCGATCACAACGGCATTGGCACCACCAACAACGCAGTCCTCGATTTGGTTCAGCTGGGTGTTTAGTTCGGTGTAACCACCAGCTTCAACCAAGTTCATTTTGACGCCCAAGCGTCTTGCTTCATCCACAACGCCATAGTTCACGCCCAGCCAATAGGCATCTTTAAGGTGCGGGAATGACACGCAGATGTTCCAAGGATTTTCTGCTTTTTCAAGTGGCGTATAAACAATCGGGCTAATTTCGCCTTGTGGCGAAAAGGCCGGAGTGGTTTCTTCCGCATCGTAAGGATACCATGCGTCTTGCGCGGTGGCTGTGCCGCACATCAACGCCGCTGCCCCCAATATTCCAAGTGTTTTTAGGGTGAGTTTCATCGTTCTGACCTCCTCCGTCAGTTCATAAATTCAGTGCAGTAAACTGCGTTTGGGTTGGGTATCAGGCTCTTAGTCGAGCTCTTGTCGTATCGCGTTCAGCATGTCCTGCCGTTGCTTGCGCGCGGCTTTGGCCGCCGCTAAATCCACACGAACAAATTTCACTGGGGTGTTGGGTTGCAGTTGCCCAATGAAATCCATGTCGGCAGAAATGACCGCACCGAGGGTGAAATACCCACCGCCAGAAACAGCGTCTCGATGCAAAACAATAGGTTCCGTGCCGCCGGGCACCTGAATGGAACCATAGGAATAGCAACCATCAACGATGTTTGATGGATCAGCGCCAGCGCCGAAAGGCTGTTCGCGCTCTACGAACTCAAGCGGACGCCCGCCTTTAAACCGATATCCCATCCGGTCTGCTTCCGGCGCGACTTGCCATTCATCTTCGAAGAATTGACGACCAGACTCTTCCGTAATCCGATGCCAATAAAGGCCCGGCAAAACCCGCAACTCTGCTGGATTTGAGGGAGCACGCCGCAGCTCAGGTGCAATGGTGCGTCCCGCCCCTGCGCCTAGTTTGCCACCTGTCGGCAAATTGTCGCCTGCCTGAACGGCCCTTCCGTCAATGCCACCCAAAGCGCCAATGGGGTATGTTGATCGGCTGCCCAACGCTTCTGGCGTTGTGATGCCACCGCTTACCGCGATGTAAATGCGTGCGCCCGATTTAAGAAAACCAAAGGCGAGTTTTTGACCCTTTTTAACCTCGAAGGAGGTCCAACCTTCTATTGGTTCTCCATCCAGCGTGATTGGAAGATCAGCGCCTGTGACGGCAACCGTCATGTTCGCGCCAAATTCGATTTGGGGGCCCATGAACACAGCTTCTAAGCAAGCCGCGCCTTCATCATTGCCTACCAGCATATTCGCCGCGCGCAGTGCAAATCTATCCATCGCGCCGCCAATGGGAATGCCCAGATGGAAATAGCCCGGACGACCAAGGTCTTGAATGGAGGTGGCTAAGCCTGGATTGATGATATTAAGCGTCATTTAGGGCCTCCAACAAGTTTGCGTTTGTGCCAGACATATCGGCATTGAATTCGTCCAAATCGAAAACAACTTCAGCAATTTTCGGGACATAGGTGCCGTTTTCTACCGCTTCCAAAGTCGCGTCATATTCAGCGCGATCGATTGGCTTCCATTTCACAATGTCGCCGGGCTTAAAGAACACCATGAAGTCCTTCAAATGCGCCACAGTTTGGGTGGGGTCATAAATTGGCATTGGCGTCACGCCGAACATTTGATAACCGCCAGCGCCACGCACGGAATAGATGCAAGAGAAGCAGCCGCCATAGCCCACTGTTTGTTTGGGTGTATCGGTCCGTGGGCGCACATATTTGGGCACCTCAATTTGCTTCTCGCGCTCTACCAATTGATAGAGGAACGGCAGTCCAGAAACGAAACCAACCATCGACACAAACCAAGGTTGCGAATGGTGTGCCTCAATGAACTCGTCGACACTATCAAAGCCGTTGATCCGCGCTGCATATTCCAAATCAGTACCGCTTGGGTCCTGATGCCGCTCTCTAAACCGCATCAAGGTTTCGTGCGTCCATGGGTCTTTGTAAAAAACCGGAATCTCAACAATGCGCGTGGTGAGCCTCTTTTCCGCGCCCTCTGATTTATGTTCCAGATCCTTGATCCGGGCCATGATATCTTCTGGCTCGATGACATCTGGGTCAAAGCGTACTTGGAACGAAGCGTTTGCCGGGCAAATTTCGGTAACACCCGGAATGTTGGCTTCGCGCACCGCATTGCTCATGGAGAGCGATTTAAAGAACGCGTCGAGCGACATCTCATCGTCAATTTCGACATAGATGTGTTCGTCCCCGCCATGGGTATATCTTGTTTTCATGTCCACCTCCCTCAACTTGCACTCTTTTGCAGATTTCCAGCTTCAAGCCACGGTTCCAACCATTGGGTATGGAAATCGCCTGAGGCCACATTCACATCTGCGGCGAGTGCCTTGTGCAGTCCTGCGGTTGTTTTTAGTCCGCCGACTTCAAGTTGGTTCAACGCTGTGCGCAGTTTGGCAATTGCATCTGCTCGATCTTTTCCGTGCACGATCAATTTGCCGATCAAGGAGTCGTAATATGGTGGGATTTGATATCCCTCATACATAAAGTGATCGACGCGTATTCCCTCGCCGTGCGGCAGTTTCAATTCGCCCACCTTGCCGGGGAACGGCATGAACTGCATAAAGGGGTCTTCGGCATTCAGGCGCACTTCAATCGCGTGCCCATTTCTTTTGATTTGATCTTGGGTCACGCTCAGCTTTTCGCCGCCGCATACGCGGATCATTTCTTGCACCAAATCGAAATCGGTGATCATTTCGGTCACCGGATGCTCCACCTGAATTCGCGTGTTCATTTCAATGAAAAAGAACTCATTAGTGTTGGCATCATAAAGATATTCCAATGTGCCTGCGCCTCGATATTTCACCAATTTGGCAAGGGCGACGGCCGAATTGCACAGATCTTCGCGCGTTTGCTCATCCAAGCAAAAGGCACCCGCTTCTTCCCATACTTTTTGGCGACGCCGTTGCAGCGAACATTCACGTTCAAAAAAGTGCACCGCATTTTCACCATCACCAACGATCTGCACTTCGATGTGCCGTGGTGCGCGAATTGCGCGCTCAACATATAGGCCACCATCTCCGAATGCTGCTTCTGCCTCTTGCTGGGCTTGGGGCGCCAGCTTTTTGAGTTCCTCTGCGTCGTCGGCAATGCGGATGCCGCGGCCACCGCCGCCAGCGGCAGCTTTCACCATCACCGGGAAGCCCACTTCCTCTGCGATTTCGACAGCCTCTTGTACGGAGTCCACTCGGCCTTTCGAGCCAGGCACCACTGGCACACCAGCTGCCATAGCTGCTTGCCGCGCGGCCACCTTATCCCCCATGCGGTCAATCGTATCCGCATCCGGACCAACAAATGCCATGCCAGCGTCTTCAATCGCCCGCGCAAAAGCTGCGCTTTCGGATAAGAAGCCATAGCCGGGATGCACGCCATCGGCAGATTTCTCAATCGCGGCGGCAACCATTTTGTCGACTGACAGATAGGATTCCGACGCTTTTGCCGGTCCAACGCAGATGGATTCATCCGCCAGTTTTACAGCCAGCATGTCGCTGTCCGCTTCGGAATAGGCTTGAATGGTGGTGATGCCGAGTTGCTTTGCGGCGCGGATAATCCGCACTGCGATTTCCCCTCGGTTGGCGATAAATAGCCGCTTGATGGTCATTTATGCCTCCAATACCGCGAGCGCTTGCCCAGCCGTTACCGGTGCAGCATCGCCTGCACTATAGGCGGCAAATTTTCCAGCAACCTCAGCTTTGACCTCGATGAACGTTTTCATCACCTCAATCAAACCGACGGTATCGCCAACCGCCACATCATCTCCTGCGGATTTAAATGGTGGCTCTTCTGGCGAAGGCTTGTGATAAAAGGTGCCAGGTAGTGGTGATAAAATGTCTGCCATGATTTTCCTCCCCAAGATAATTTAGTGGCCCAAAACTGTTGCTGCGGGGGCTATGGTTATCCCCTCGCTCACTAGGGCCTCGCGAATGGCGGCGCCTATTTCCACTGCGCCGGGTGTATCTGAATGAAAACAGATTGATTCAAACTCAATCTCAATGTCTTGACCGTCAATGGTGGTCACCACGCCTTCTTTGCAGGCGCGCAAGCATTTTTGCGCCAGCTCTTCTGGCTTCGGCCGCACGACTTTACGCCGAAATACAATTGACCCCGATTGGTCATAATCACGGTCCGCATAAAACTCGCGCACAACGGGGTGGCCAACCGCTTGCGCCACTTCATATGTTTTGGATGCGGACATGCAATAAAGTATGGTGGTGCTTGACGTTGATGCCAACATATCCACCAGACATTTCGACAGCTCTTCGTTTGCCGCAGCTTCCATATAAAGTGCACCATGGGGCTTCACATGCTGCAATTGCACGCCATGGCGGCGCGCAAACTCACGCAATGCACCCACTTGATAAATGATATCGTTGATCAGTTCTTCGTTATTGGACTTGATGTAGCGTCGACCAAAGCCCTGCAAATCGCGATAGCCCGGGTGAACGCCAACACCTACCCCATAGGTTTTGGCAAGGCGCACGACACGATCCATTGAATTGGGATCACCCGCATGAAAGCCGCTCGCAATGTTGGCAGAGCTAATGATCGCCATGATCTCTTCATCTGGAGCATCGCTGAGCTTCCAGTGGCCGAAATCTTCACCCATGTCACAATTGAGATCGACAATATCTTTCATCAATTCCATCCCTGATATTTCCTCAACTAACGGTTGCACGAATTTATCAAGATCGGAATTATTTTATTCAGAACTCACATTATCGATTTTTTCGATATTAAATTGACAGACAAAATCGGCTAACCTGTTGAAAAATATAGATTCACGATTGGTTGCAATCTTGCGGATAGTTCAATATCGTAATTATCGATAATAGATGATCACTTATTTGGATTTGCTCAGCATGAATCTCCGCCAACTTAAATATTTTGTCGCGACAGCAGAAACCGGACAAGTCAGCCGCGCGGCGAGCCAGCTGTCCATTTCACAATCATCCATCACAAGCTCGATCAAAGAGCTTGAACTCATTTTGGGTGCGGAGCTGTTCCATCGTTCGTCATTGGGGATGGAGCTTACAAACTCTGGTCGCGAGCTTCTCTCCGCTGCAAAGGAAATTTTGGAGAAAGTTGAAGAAGCACGCCGCCTAACCCAGCGAAAGTCGCAAGTGGATGGGCAAATTTCCATTGCCGCGACCTACACCTCTTTGGGATATTTCCTGCCATTTCATTTGGATCGCCTATCCCGCATGTATCCCGGCGTCGACATTCAAGTGTCCGAGCTCAATCGTGAGAGCATTGAAGATGGCTTATTGTCCAATCGGTTTGATATGGGCATTGTCCTGACGTCAAACCTCACCAACCTTGAAATTGAAACCGAAACCCTTCTGAGTTCTGCACGGCGACTTTGGCTGCCCAATGGCCATCGGCTACTGGGACAAAGCAAAGCGAGCTTTGAGGAAGTCGCGCAAGAAGACTATATTATGCTGACGGTGGATGAAGCGGCGCACACCACCATGAAATATTGGAGCCAGACCAACTATAAGCCCAAAACGAAGTTCCGCACCTCTTCTGTAGAGGCCGTGCGCTCCATGATCGCCAATGGCCAAGGTGTTACCATTCTATCCGATATGGTCTATCGTCCCTGGTCGCTCGAAGGCAAACGAATTGAAACCATCCTTGTCGACGGGATCATCCCCTCAATGGATATCGGCATCGCCTGGCGCCGCGGCCGCGAGTTCACCCAGCCGATGAACCTGATCTACGACTATTTCAAACAAAGCTTCGTCTCGCCACAATTCTCCCAGTTCAATGTCAGGAAATAGCCTCTAGATCATTTCGTGTGCGTTTCTGATGGAACCACCGAAGTCAAAGTATTGAACGGCAAAAAAGAGACTAAAGGTGGGTTGAGAGGCTCTCAACACTCAATTTGCACGATTAACACAACCATAATTGTACCTGAGCTATATTCCTCTAAATCCAACCTTTTACAACTCGTCACAACGCGGGAAAATAGTGGAAGCCAACACAGAAGCCGGTTTAAGTTTTAGTCACCGAATGGAAAAGGCCTACAAGTACGGATCGCTGTCGTTTATGGCGATTGGTATCGCATGGGCCATTGTATTTATCTTTATGGGTTGGTGGCTCGTCGTCGGGATGGACTTAATCATCGTGGCGCTTGGAGGTGTTATCTACTTTTCTATGCGAAAAGGTCACCTCAGGTTTGGAGTTTTTTTGGCTCAGGTCGGACTTCTGCTTGTTGCCATCACAATGGGGGTTCTTTTAGACGTCCCAACGGCTGAATATCCGCGGGTGGTTCATATATATCTGCTTTCACTTGCCTCGCTTGGGTATCTTAATTATCAGCGAGAGAAATCTAACATCCAACTCCTGATTATTGTGATTTGTTTGTTGGCCTTTATTGTCTTGTCTTGCGCACCCTTGGCATCACCTTATGTTCTACAAATGCCAGATTTACTTAGGACAGTTGGTACATGGGCAAATGCGACAATGGCCACAATCATATTGGCAGCGTCAGTTCATGCGATCCATTCAGAGCTCGTTCGGAAGGACAAAGATAGTCGACGCCTAATGTCGGCTTTGTGGAACAAAGAGTTTAAACTGGTTTTCCAACCGCAGGTAGATAAGTCACGGAAAATCATAGGCGCAGAAGCTTTGATAAGGTGGCATCACCCTGATAAAGGCGAAATCTCACCAGCATCGTTTATTCCTCAGGCTGAGCAGCTCGATTTGATGCCGGATATTGGCAAATGGGTGCTTGAAGAAGGCTGCACTGTGTTGAAATCATGGGAGCAAAACCCCAAACTTCAACATTTGAATTTGTCTCTTAATGTTAGCGCAAAACAGCTAATGCATGACGAGTTTGAAGAGAATTTGAAAAAGATATTGGATCGTACAGGCGCAAATCCCAAAAAGCTGACATTGGAAATCACTGAAAGCGTGCTTGTAACCGGCTTTGAAATTGCGAGAACAAAATTAGCAACATTAAATGAGCTGGGCATCACCGTTGCGCTAGATGACTTTGGAACCGGTTACTCCTCTTTATCCTATCTTCGACAATTGCCCGTTCAGCACGTTAAAATCGACCGCAGTTTTGTGCGGGATGCAGCATTAAATGATGCCAGCAAAACCTTAGTCAAAAACTTGGTTCAGCTGTGCAATGATCTTGGACAAAATGTAGTGGCCGAAGGCGTGGAAACCGAAGAACAACATAAGCTTTTGTGTGAATTCGGGGCATCCCGCTTCCAAGGTTTTCTTTATGGGAGACCAGCAGATCTCAGCCAGCTTGAAAGTGGTGTGCTTGAATAAGATTACATAGCCCCACTTATGCCCATAAGCAATTTCCGGCCGTTGCTAGAACCAATTGAAGATTTAACCATGGTCATCGTGCGTTTGGTTTTATGCCCTCGATAATCCGCTTTATGTTCCGCTCAAAAGTCTCTTCAAAGGAGACCCGTTCAGCTTCGAACACTTCTTTAGTGGAAGGGTAATCCGCAAAAGTTTGCCCATTCAGGTCTTCCTGCGCTCTCCAACGCTCCGTCTTGGTCTGATGAGACAAGTTCTCTCCATATGCATAGTTGATCAGCAAACTATAATATTCGATTGCCAACCTTGTATCACAGCCCAACTGCGCTAACGCGGAAAACAGTCGCTCTAGCAAAGGGAGTATTTTCAAGCTGCCCCTCCCCTCAAAAAGTAGGACATTCACAACCCAAGGATCATCCCGAAATGTCCGATGAAGGGTTAGCATGATAGCGAGGATTTCTGCTCGGTGGTCCGATTGCTTGGTTGGCTGTTCAATGCCTGTAGCAACGTGATCCATCATGCTCAAAAGCAGATCATCACGGTCTGACACGTGGCGATAAAGGGACATAGCACCTGTGTTTAGGTCAGTTGCGACACGACGCATCGTCAGGGCGTTGAGCCCCTCTCCTCTGACAATTGAAAGCGCCTTTTCGACGATCAGTTTGCGGCTAAGCTTCACGCGTGCAGATTTCATTTTATTGGCCGGTGCTGACGTCATTGCACAACTCTTGACGATTCGAATGCTTCATGCAAGCGTACATTGTACGCAAATTCCAATTTCAAATAACCGAATTAGTCCTTTCGTTTGATTTTTGTAAATACGAGCCTTCAATGACCGACGTACCTCATCCTCTTAACGAAACTCCGCCTTCCCTCGCTCCCATATACATCGCAAGTCTATTGTGCAGCATGGGCATGATGGGGTTTGTGGCGACTGCTGGCCCATTGGCCAATTCACTTGGTCTGGAACCTTGGCAAATTGGACTTACCGCTACTGCTGGCGGCTTGGGCTGGGTTTTGTCCGCGCGATTGTGGGGCAAAGCTACTGACCAGATCGGTCGTAAACCAGTTCTTCTTCTAGGCCTCTCAGGATTTGTTATTTGTTACTTTTTACTTTGCTTTTCCATATATGCCGGAGAAACGTTGCATCTACCTGCGATCTGGATTTTGGTTGCTTTGCTCGCCTCACGCTTTGGCATGGGACTAAGTTACTCAGCAGTGCCCGCTGCAAGCGCCGCGATGATCGCCGATACTTACTCTGCAGACACGCGCGCAGGCGCGATGGGACGATTGGGTGCTGCGCAAGCTTCAGGGCTCCTCTTCGGCCCCGCCATTGTTACAGTTTTGGCAGGAACGTCCCCAATGGCAGCGCTATTTTTTCTTGCCTGTTTGTCATTGCCCGCGTTGCTACTCGTTAAGGTGCGTGTTCCACATGATGAAATTGACGCAAAAACTAGCGTTCAACAGCTAGCGTTTAGTGACAACCGTCTGTCTAGGCCTATGTTTGCTGCAGTGTTGTCCATGCTTGCTGTGGGGATTGCACAAATTGTTGTCGGGTTTGCAGCCATTGATCGCTACTCATTGTCCAATGTTGATGCGCTGCGGTTAGCGGGCTTCGCGCTCACTGCCGTGGGCATCAGCCTCATTATGGCCCAACTGGTGGTTAAACGACTAAAATTATCACCAGCTGCGCTGATCCGGATAGGGAGCTGTGTTGCAGCTTTCGGATTTATCCTTGCCGCATTTGTGCCCACATAGCTGCTCTTGATCCTGTCATATTTGATCATCGGATTTGGCGCAGGGTGGGTGTTTCCTGGGATCAATGCCTACGCCGCAAACGCTGTTTCGGCGAATGAGCAAGGACGCGCAGCGGGCACCGTTTCATCGGCAATGGGCATCGGTGCAATGCTGGGCCCACTTCTCGGTGGTGCGATCTATCAACAGGCTGGATATCTCCCCTATATTATCGCGGCATGTGGTTTTATTTGTGCCGCTCTAACCCCGAGAAGTTCAGCCAAAAATTAATGGTACCTTTTTCTTCTCATTTCAATGCACGGGCTTAGCTTCAAAAATCTGCTGAAAAGCACTGCTTTGCGCGTCGTCAGATCTCAATATTGCAATTGTGCCGTCCGATTGGCAGCACATGTGGCTTACCCGTAAGCGGGTCGTTGATCACTCTGCTTTCGAGACCAAAGATTTGTTTCACATTTTCGGCGTTGATAACCACCTCTGGCCTTCCGGTCGCAAATAGCTCCTTGTTTGCAAGAGCGATAAGCCAATCAGAGTAGCGCGCGGCCAAATTGAGATCGTGCAGCACCATCAATATGGTGGTGCCTCTTCTCAAATTGAGGTCGACCAACAGGTCAAGCACCTCGATTTGATTTTTGACATCTAAAAACGTCGTAGGTTCATCAAGCAACAAAATATCAGTTTGCTGCGCCAATGCCATTGCAATCCAAACGCGTTGACGCTGCCCACCTGACAACTCATCGATTGTTCTATTTGCTAGTTCGTTGGTGTTGGTGGCGTCCAGTGCTTCTGCAACCGCTTTGTCATCCAGCGCGCGCCAACGGCTAAACATACCCTGATGCGGATTGCGACCACGCCCGACCAGATCAGCCACAGCGATGCCCTCAGGTGCAATTGGAGACTGGGGAAGTAATCCCAGTTGCTTTGCCAACTTTTTCGGCGGCATGTGATGGATGGCTTTTCCATCCAACAGCACCCTGCCCGATAATGGCTTCAGCAAACGTGAGAGTGAGCGTAGCAAGGTCGACTTGCCACAAGCGTTTGCACCAACGATTGAGGTTATTTTGCCTTCGGGCACCTTCACGTCTAGATTTTCGACAACCCTCAGCCCGCCATAGCCAGCGGATAATTCTTGCGCCTCCAATTGGTGATGACTACTCATATTTTGCCTCCTGACCGCGTGGCACGGATCGTCAGAAAAATTAGAAATGGGGCGCCCAATGCGCCCGTGATAACACCTACGGGATATCGGTTGGTGAAGGCATTTTGCCCAATCAAATCTGCGCCAAGCACCAAGCTTGCGCCCACCAACGCTGCCGGCACCAGCAATGATCCATTGGGACCAACAAGACGCGCCGCAATAGGGCCGGATAGAAATGCCACAAAGGCAACAGGGCCA
The DNA here is from genome assembly GCF_049801075.1 of Maritalea sp. S77. Classification (NCBI taxonomy): domain Bacteria; kingdom Pseudomonadati; phylum Pseudomonadota; class Alphaproteobacteria; order Hyphomicrobiales; family Devosiaceae; genus Maritalea; species Maritalea sp. S77. The sequence continues at coordinate 726,883 of NZ_JBNAGG010000001.1, forward strand.
GCCGCAGCTGTTGCAAAGGCAATCAGACCCACCGCTGAGATGGTAACGATGATGCGTGTTAATTCGACACGCACACCAAGGGCTGATGCTGCATCATCACCCAAGCGGAGTATTTCAAGGTGGCGAGATTGGCTGAGCAACATGGTGCCAAAAATCAGCAACGACAGATATACTGGAAATGATTGCGAGAGCTTGGCGCCATTAACGCTGCCGGTTAGCCAGCGCATCGCCTCCTGCAGATCCCATACAAGTGCCTGAGACAACATATAAGCAATTGCGCTATCCAACATGGCCGCAACGCCAATGCCGACCAAGATAATACGCGCGCCAACCACGCCATCTTTGAAGGCGAGCAAATAAATGATAACCGCAATGATTAGGCTAAACCCAATAGCCAATATGGAAATCTGGATACCACCTAAAGACAAAACCACAATTGCGAAAACAGCGGCAGCGCTGGCGCCAGCATTGATGCCGATAATGTCCGGACTTGCGAGCGGATTGCGCAGCATTGTCTGAAAAGCAATGCCAGCCATGCCAAAGCTTAACCCAACTCCCAAAGACAAAAGTGCCCTTGGCAAACGCAACCGTTCAACGGCAAAATTTGCGCCTTCAACTTCAGCGCCAAACAATATTTGAACAATTTGTGGTAGCGGCACAAAGTTGCGGCCAATCATGAGGCTGAGTGCAAACAGGCTGATTACGAGAATGGCGAGGAGAGCCAATGTGAAGTTTCGGCGCCGCAACCGGACCAGGCGGCCTCTCGACAGCTCTTGCAGGAGGGTTCGAGGCGGATGCTTAATCGCCATATTCATAGTTCGCGCACCTTTTGTCGCCGTACGATCCAAATGAAAAATGGTGCACCAAGAAACGCGACAATAATGCCAACTTGAATTTCTGTTGGCCGCGCAATAACTCGGCCGATAATGTCCGCAATGATCAGGAGACCAGCGCCTGTGAGCGCGGAAAACGGAAGCAGCCAGCGGTGGTCCTGCCCGATTATCAGACGACAAAAATGCGGCACCACCAATCCGACAAATGCAATTGGACCACATGCCGCTGTAGCCGCACCACATAATGTTACGCCAGCAAGTGCAGCGACAATGCGCGCTACCGCAACACGTTCGCCAAGGCCAGTGGCCATGTCATCTCCCAGCGCTAAGGCATTTAGCTTTGCAGCTGAAGATTGACTCAAAACATAGCCGACAATCATGAACGGCATAATCTGGCTCAACCCTTCAACGGTCGCGCCCCCAACGCCCCCAACAAGCCAAGCCCGTACGCCTTCTGCAATATCACCGCGCGGCAGCACGATACCTGTAATCATTGATGAAAACGCGATTGAAGTGGCCGCACCAGCTAATGCCAATTTAAGTGGCGTTGCACCGCCCGGCCCCAGTGAGCCTGTGATGTAGACAAAACACGCAGTGATTGCTGCACCGAAAATGGCGACCCAAATAAAACTGTTGGCCGATGTGATGCCGAAAAAGGCGATACCGATGACAATCGCCAATGACGCCCCCATATTAACGCCCAATATGCCCGGATCAGCCAGCGGATTTCGCGTTAAACCTTGCATAATGGCACCGGCGAGCCCCAATGCGCCGCCAGCAAAAAGGGCCATAAATGTACGCGGAATACGTCGCGCGATGGCGGCTTGCTCAATGGTCTCAGTATGGCCTTGTAGGCCCATTACGATATCGTCAAAACCTACTTCTCGGTTTCCAATTGCAACGGAAAGAACGCACAAAAATGCAAGGCCGAAAATGCCCAACACCAAAAAGGAAAACTCAAAGTGTTTCGGGCGCCGAAATGGCGCCCGATTTGTAAATGTTCCCAAACTGGGATGCTCGCGAGGTTGCACGCTTACTTTGCCGCCTTGGCAATGTAATCAACATATTCGCCAAGATAGTTTTTGATCATTAGCGCGGTTGGCACTGGCGCGGCAGACATTGGCGCGTCTTGAAGCATTACAAATGATTTGCTTTCCACAGCAGGCATCTTTGATACCAATGGGTCAGCTGCCATCGCATCTAGCAACTCTTGCCCGGCATAGGTGACCACTAAAGTCACATCGTCAAATGCATCGATCTGTTCAGCGCTGAATTCACCTGAAAATTTGCCATTACCCTTTGTCGCCTCGGACGCTTCTGCATGCTTCATGCCCAATTCTTCAAAAAACGACACACGACTGTCATTGGCTGAATAAAAGCGGATCACACTCAAATCACTTGCATCCGTGTGTGCGATAAACATGACAGATTGTTCGCGAAGCTTTGGATATTGCGCGATGGTTTCCTCAATGTGTGCTTCCAATTCAGCGATAAGCGCATCGCCCTCTGCAGACATACCCATGCCGGCAGCGCTTAGTTTAATTGCTTCGCGCCAACCAACGGTCCAAGGCGCGTCTGGGAAAGATACAACAGGTGCAATTTCACTCAATGTGTCATAATCCTCTTGGCTGAGACCAGAATATGGCGCGAGGATCACATCAGGGTCTGTGCTGGCAACTGCCTCAAAATCGATCCCGTCTCCTTCATTGAACAACACTGGCGTTTCGGCGCCCAACTCTTTTAAGCGCGCGTCGACCCAAGGCAACAAGCCATCATCATTGTCGTCACCCCAGCTTGTGTAAGCCATACCCACAGGAACGACCCCCAAAGCCAAAGGCACCTCGTGGTTGCCCCAGGCAACGGTCGCAATGCGTTCTGGCTTTTCTTCGATGATTGTCGTGCCGTAAGCATGCTCAATCTCGATTGGGTAATTTTGCTCTGCAATGGCATTGCCTGTCAGCGCGAATATACCTGACGCAATAGCAGTGATGGCAGCGAGCATATTATTTTTATTGATCATTTTTCTCTCCATAAACATGAGTTTTATATTCATATTAAAATTTTCGAGTCAATATGGATATTGTGTTATGCCCCAAGCAAGTGATGTTTTGCCTCAATGCACCAAGCGGCTTTGCACGGCCAAGTGGAGGTCAGGGTGCTCGGCAAACGGCGATATTGCATTCATTGCGTGTCCCAATTTCGCTGCCATTGCATAAGTCTGCTGGGCATCACCCTCCCCGCCGATAAGGGCCACACTTTCCGCTTTCAAATTTTGGGGGTCTTGCCGTCGCGCAAATCGCGTTGCCATAATTAAATGCAGCTCGACAGGTAAAACTTCGTCCGCACATTTTTTGCAATTGGCATCTATAAATGCGAACGGGGTCTGTCGCTCAATCCGGACGGCGCGCAGCAGTTCAACCACGGACACAACTAGTCTCCCACCATCAAGCGGGCCAAGTTCTTGAACCGCCCGTTGCAAAGCCAATTCCCAGTTATGGCTCAATGGCTCGGCATAGGTTTGACAAAAATGTCGGACCAATTCCAAAACAACAAGTTCAATATTGTCCATGCCAATATCTGACGTGCGAATGCCGCGCTGGTTAGCGCGGTGTATTTGGTGATTATGCGTCATTTTATGTCCGTTGTTACAAAAGACAGCACAACGCCCGCCTAATCAGCAGAGAGATTCTGCACTCTTCAAAGGGTCGGCACGTGAGGCAACCGTTCGAAAGTACGCAATGGGGTGTGATCAGGCGGATGTTATTCCCTAATTCAGAGGATTGATTATGTGTGTAGCGGCAGCGCTAAGTTGAATTTGCGACTCGCCGAACGAATGGGCACCTATTTGATCAGTCAATCTTTGCGGCGCGGCGGCAGCTGCCCAAATTGCAAAGACCGAAAGCACGCATGCAATGCTAACTTGTTTTTTCATATGTCCCATACATCCAACTACAAAACTTCAATACGACTCTCTCATACGCATTTAAAGTTGAGTAGTAAACTCATATTTTTTAGAACTCATCTAATTTGTGATAAATATATATTTTGATTCAATACTTTAAGTAATTTACCTAATGTATTTTTGAACATGTTTCCTCAATGTTTTGAAAATTGCTCTTGAGCCACCCCTGAAAATATGATTATGAAAATCATATTATCAAAGTCGCGATTGATAATGGTCCTAATAATGAGGAACATATGTCACATTCGAAGCGACTTTTGGGTGTTGTTGCCGCGCCCGCAATCGCAAATTTTGTCAGTTTTGCCTTGGTGCAATCGAAGAGATTCTACGAGGCCGCGAATGGCCCAGTTAAATTTCCAACGTCGCAACAGCGCATTGTTTCACTTCAAGGTCTAAGCATAACCCCGCCGTTGGTGGAATTTTGCAAGACTGATCGTTCTGTTGGCAGCCATGGGCGCATGAACAGCGATGGCTCACAATTTATCGAAGCGGCTCGACTGGCAGGTCTTACTCTCATCTTTCAAGTTCTTGAATAGTGCCTTGGGCAATGTGCTTACCCACATTGTCGAGCGTGACCACACCCTTCTTCCTTCAAATAACCAATTATAAACAAACAACAAAAGGAACTCATCATGAAAAAACTTCTGATGATAGCCGCATTTTTGGGCACATTAACCGCCCCCGCAATGGCGCAAGAAACCCGGACACACATTGATGCTTTAGACCGTATGGTAGAGATCCCCGTCACGCCACAACGCATCGTCTCTATGCATGACCATGCCCTTACGCTACCGCTGGTGGAGCTAGGTGCGCCAGTTGTTGGTTCTCATGGGCGTGTGCGAGAAGATGGCTCGACCTACCTCCGCTCTGTCAACACCCTAATGAATGTCGATTTTGACAATTCAGAAATTGAGTTTATCGGCGCATGGAACTCCATCGACTTCGAGAAAATTGCAAGTCTTAAACCGGATTTGATTATCGCACGTGCGCCATGGGATGAGGAGCAAATTGAAAAACTAGAAGCGATCGCGCCAACCGCATATGTTGACGATACAGCCGATGCGCTCGAGCTTTATCAATCCATCGCCGACGTGGCGGGCAAGCTTGAAGAGTTTAATTATCTCAATGCGAAATATGAACACTTGATTACAGACGCCAAAGGCTGGCTGGGCAACCCATCCTATACCTATTCCAAAATTCAAGCTTGGGATGGCAAGCTGACCGTCTATGCCAATTATGGTGCTTTGACCCGTGCGCTTGACGACCTCGGCTTTCAAATCGCCGGCACAGGTGCCGAACTGCGCAACAAGGGCGTCGGCTGGGGTGAAGAAGTTAGCGCAGAGCTCCTCCCTGAACAGGACGCAGATTTCCTTTTTGACACCTATCGCATTGATCAGGGGCAAAATGATGGGCCAGAGGTCGCCTGGGGCCGCATGGAGACCGTATTGCCAAACTTTTGCACGCTCCTAAGCGCCTGCCAAAAAGGCAACTACATCTTTATCCCACGTGAACATGCAGCAGCAAACTCATTCGCCACGCTCACGATGAATGTTCATTATGTGGTCAGCCACGTGGCAGGTGGTCATCATCCGAAACAATAAATACCTGCAGCCCCTGATGGCAATTGTTCAAACACGCCATTCCGCGCGGAATGCTTCAAGCTGAACAGTTAAAAAGCGCGCGCCGAAGCTTCTATCTTTCTAAGCTTCGGTGCACGTTTTTTGAAATGGGCTCAGTTAAACAAATTCTGAAAGCCAACCTTCCCGTTCCTATCCCACATTGGCAAAACCCCGGCTGCCGCGCACGGGCATTGCCAGCAATGGCGCCCCTACGCAAATTATGGCGCAGAGCCACAACACGGCGTCTGTGCCCACCAATTGAGTCAGCGGTGTTAAGCCTGCCAAGCCCAGCGGGGCCAGCCCATATGAGAACAAAAAGTCCACCGACGTGACCCGTGCCAGACGTTCTTGCGGGATTTCTCGTTGCGCTGCGGTGAACCACGGCACATTGAAGAACTCAATGCCAATTCCGGCGAGGGAAAAGGCAATTACGGGCAGGAAAAAGACATTTGAGAAAAGCAGACTGAGCGGCACAAAGCCGTAAAGTGCGAGTCCCACCAAGGCGAGCCAGCCGATATCTTTTGGTTTCCAACGAGAAATTATGAGTGCACCAGCGAATGCACCGATGGTATAGGCGGTTACCGAGGTGGCCATCAATTGTGGCCCGCCATATTGCGCTTCGCTGATTTGCGGCAGCAGCACGTTCGTCACGGAATAGCCAAATGCGATCACAAGGGTCAACGCGGCAAGGCCTGCTATGAACCAGGGGTGGCGGTATGCTTCGGCAAAACCTTCACCCAATTCGGCCACAAAGCTTGTCGCCGTTAGCGAACTTTGTTCAGTTTTGGGTTGGCGCGGCGGCCATGTCGGCAGCAAGGCTGCGGCAATCCAAAGTGCCGAGATGATAAACAGGGTCGGTGAGCTACCGATGGCCAAAACCGATGCCGTAGCCAAAGTCGGGCCGACCAATGTGCTCACACGTATGGAGATTGTCATGGCGGCATTGGCGGGTTGCCGGTTTTCTTCGCTGACCACGCGCGGAATAATCGCCTGGTAAGATGCGCGACAAGCGCCTTGACCAAACCCTGCGATTCCAGCGCCGGTCAAGATTGCTGCCAGCCCCCCAAAGCCTGCCAAGCCAGCAACAATCGGGATAATGCCGAACGCCGCGAGCAGACCGGCGCCAAAGATCATGCGTCGAGGACCAGACCGATCGGCCAACACGCCGCCAACGGGCATCGCGGCAACGAAACCGAGTGTTCTAGCTGCCAACGCCAGCCCCGCATGTGCCGCATCAAGATCGCCTGCGATAATTGCAAGCCCTAACACAAATGGCAGTGCCCACGTTGCTAAGCCGGAGGCAGTATTACTTATCCAAAGGCGCAAAAAGGAAACATCGGAAATCAAACTTGTTTGCATAATATACTTTCTATCGCTGGGTAAAACACGCCATCCTTAGTGCAAGACTTTGACGTCGCATTTCCCTTCAGCGTTAATCTCAATATGAGCTTCTATTTCAAAAACCTTGCGGAATAGATCAGGTGTGAGAATTGTTTCTGGCTTCCCGATTTCGACCAGCTTGCCATTTTTCATAACGGCCAGTCGATCGCAATATCTCGCGGCCAAACCTAGGTCATGCAAACACACAATTTTTGCCTGTGGCAGATCCCGCACGAGTTTCAAAACATCCAATTGATGGCGAATATCTAGGTGGTTCGTTGGTTCATCCAGCAACAGCACTTTCGCTCTTTGCGCCAAGGCCCGGGCAATATTGGTGCGCTGTTGTTCACCACCAGACATGTTGCGCCAGCTTCGATCCGCCAATGCAGACAAGTCCATGGTTTGTAGAGCCGCCGCCACAATCGCCCGATCTGCCATTGTTAATGCACCGAACCGCCGACGGTAAGGAATACGCCCGAGTGACACGACTTCTGAAACGCACATATCGGTGCTGGTCTGTTGCATCTGCTCAACAAAGGCCAGATGGTGCGCCCTCGCCCGCACGGATAATGCATTTAGCGGTCTGTCTCCATAGAGAACAGCTCCATGCTCTGGCTCGATAATACCCGCGATGCAGCGCAGCAATGAGGACTTGCCAGAGCCGTTCGGCCCGATCAACCCCAGAACTTCGTCTTCTGAAACATCTAAGGATAATTTTTGAAGAATCTGGCGTCCGCCAGCCGACCAAGAGAGGTTTTCAACCTTGATGATGCTCATAGGTCGCCTCGCCGACGCATCAGCAGCAAAAACAGTGGCACGCCAATCAAAGCGGTAAACACACCTACTGGGATTTCTTGTGGTGCCAACGCAGTTCTGGCCAGAACATCTGTCCAAATCAGCAAAATGGCTCCCAATAGCGCACTAAAGGGGATCAGTTTGGTGTGCATTGCACCAACCATCATGCGGACAGCATGCGGGACAATTAGGCCGACAAATCCAATGGCACCCACCATCGCCACTGCAATGGCCGTCATCAAGGCACACGCGATGAGCAGCACGACACGCGCACGCGAAATGTTCACGCCCATGGTTTTCGCCGTATCATTGCCGAAGGACATCGCATCCAAAACATGTGAATGTGCCCATACCACAATGAAACCAGCCCCAGTTAAAGCACCAACCATCAACACAGGTGTCCAACGGGCAGTCGTCAATGAGCCAAGCAGCCAATACATTATCCCCCTGGTGGATTCTGCATCGCCAGCTGCCATAACAACAAGTGAGGTAATGGCTGAGAAGAATTGCCCGATGATGACGCCGGTCAATACCAATTTGAGCGGTGTGCCGCCACCTTTGCGCAGCAACATCAGCAACAGTAAAAGCACAAGCATTGCGCCGAGAAAGGCCCCAGTGCTGAGCAACGCGCCACCGCCAAGGCCCAAAATAACCACAAAAACAGCGCCAGTTGATGCACCACCGGAGATGCCGAGCAAATAGGGATCCGCGAGCGCGTTCCCCGTCATCGCTTGCAAAACGGCACCTGAAACGGCCAAAGCCGCACCGACCAAGGCCGCGGCTAAAACGCGTGGCACTCTTAAGTCCCATATAACAGATTCACGCATGCGCCCCATGGGCTCAACATCAAAACCCAACTTGCCAGCGATGATGCGCACCACATCACTTATGTGTACATCGGCAACGCCGATTTGGACGGCAATGGCCATAGACATGAGTACAGCAAAGCAACCAAGCAATGCCAAAGTCCAAACACCCAATCCTGTGGAATGTTGTTCTGGATTTATGCCGTTTTGGGTTTCAATTGGTGTAGCCGGGTCCAGCAACGACACATCGAATGCTCGACCCGGTGCGATGTTAATTTGCGTATCCAAGGCGCTTCAGCCCTTCAACAAACATATTAAGTGCGTTCACTGCACGGATTGATGGGTCCATCTCAATGGCGCGCACGACGACAAATTGCTCATTGGTGACCGCATCAAGATAGGAAACACCCGGCTCAGACGTCAGCATCTCGATTTTTTCTTCTACCGTATCACCGGGAGAACCACGTTCTGAAAGGTCACCAAGCACGATGATATCAGGCTCGCGATCAGCAATCGCTTCCCAAGAAACACCGGGCCATTGCTCATTCACATCTGCGAAAATATTTTCAACGCCTGTAATCTCACTGATGGCGCCTGGAACAGAAGGGCCACCAGCCACATACGGCGTTCCCTCAAACACTGAATATAGCCACAGCACCCGAATAGGCTCATCCTGAATAAGGGTAATGCTGCGGGCTGCCGCAATGGCGTCGCGCTGTTCAGCAATTACCTGTTTTGCCGCGGCCTCTTGTCCCGACAAATTGCCAAGATTCTCAAAATCACGTTCCAGCAGATCAAATGAGTCCAAGTCTGGCTCGTCAGCTGGCGGACAACTTACTGCACTAATATAAGTGCCCACACCAAGCTCCGCCAACTCTTCACGGGTGCCAACCCATTGGTCTGAAAAGAAATAGCCGGAGTAAGCAACAAGCAAATCAGGCTCCGCCAAGCGCACCACTTCGGCGGTTGGGCGGTCTTTGGTCAATAAAGGCACGCTTTCCCAAACTTCACGATATTGCGCGGCAATTTCTGTTTTGAGATAGGCTGTGCCAGCCATGTTTGGCGCAGCGCCCAGCCCCAACATCGTTTCCGTGGATGATTGGTCTAGCGTCACAATCGAATTTGCCGGCTTGTCCTGCACAATTTCCATGCCGCAACTATTGATCTTTATCTCCTGCGCGACAGCAGCTGTTGCTAAGAAAGAAAGAGCCATAAATGCAGTCGAAACTCGAAGTGTGGATTGAAATCGCATCTGTGTGATCCTCAATTTTTTGTTACGTTATTTCATAACATTTTTTCAAAAACAAGAGCAGATTTTTACGCAATTCGGCAGTACCCTTTCGGGAAGTAATTTGGGGCTGCAGGTGTGGCACCGCCCACCGCAAATGAGTTTAGAATTCTATTCTCTGCCGCCTAGCCGGGGTCAAAACCTCTTAAATTGCCTGAATTGCCCGACCCGAATTTGTGCGAACGCGAGGCGTAAACCCGCAGGAAGGCGCATGCCTTCATGGGAAAGACGAAACAGTTTGCGCAAATTAAGCCTGATCTGTCGAAAACCATCAGCGGCGCACGCCCTATCGTCGAACTGCTGCGTCGTAGCCGCGATTGACAAACACCATTCATTTTCGCTAATAGCATTTGTAATGTTATAACGTATGAGATGTTTTATGCCTGACAATCGCCTTCCGGTAACTGTGCTCTCCGGTTTTCTCGGGGCCGGGAAAACCACCCTACTCAATCGTGTGTTGAATAATCGCGAAGGTCGCCGCGTTGCGGTGATCGTCAACGATATGTCTGAGGTCAATATTGATGGTGATATTGTGCGGGCGGACACTGAACTTTCCCGCACGGATGAGACCTTAGTGGAGATGTCCAACGGCTGCATTTGCTGCACCTTGCGTGACGATCTGCTTACCGAGGTTCGTCGGCTGGCAGCGGACGGCCGTTTTGACTATCTATTGATCGAGTCCACGGGCATATCCGAACCATTGCCAGTTGCGGCAACCTTCGAATTTCGCGACGAAGATAGTCAGAGCCTTTCAGATATTGCGCGGCTGGACACTATGGTGACCGTTGTTGATGCGGTCAATCTGCTGCGCGACTATGCCAGCCACGATTTCTTGCGAGACCACGGTGAAACGCTTGGCGAGGAAGACGACAGGACGCTTGTCCATCTTTTGACGGATCAAATCGAATTTGCTGACGTGGTAATCCTCAACAAGGTCAGCGATGCAGGCCCTGAGCGCACTGAGGCTGCGCGCCAGATTATCCGCAGTCTTAACGCTGATGCCCGCATCATCGAAACAGATCATTCCGATGTTGCGGCCAAGGAAATTCTCGATACTGGCCTTTTTGATTTCGAAAAGGCTCATACCCACCCCATGTGGGCGAAAGAACTTTATGGCTTTGCAGACCATGTGCCAGAAACGGAAGAATATGGCGTGGCGAGTTTCGTTTATCGTGCGAAACGTCCATTTGTGCCTGAGAAAATCAATGCGTTGTTGAACGCCGAAATGCCAGGCGTCATTCGGGCGAAGGGCCACTTCTGGATCGCTACACAACCGGATTGGGTGGCGGAATTTTCACTTGCTGGCGCCCTCTCCTCAATTTCTCCTTTGGGGAACTGGTGGGCATCGGTTCCAAAAGAACGATGGCCCGATCATGAAAGCGCTCAAAACTACATCTCCAACCATTGGCAGGAACCTTGGGGAGATCGGCGACAAGAAATTGTGTTTATCGGTGCACATATCGACTGGCCCAACCTAAAAGCAAAACTTGACACTTGCCTTGTCCCTGAAAGTCAAAACGAAGGACTTCAAGACCTGCCAGATTACCCCGATCCCTTCCCCAAATGGCGTCGCGCGAGTGATGCTGCGTGATGTAAACAACTGCGAGGGGATATGGGGTTATCCTCTCGCTTGTGACATCTATCCCGAGAGCGGATGTTCTCCTAATGTCAGTTGGGTCCTCGGCCTCTCCACGGAAACCTTCACTTTCTCGTACGTTCAAGCTTTACTGAATTCGAAAAGCTTCCAATAGATTTCTGCGTCATCTTCGCTCCATAAAGACTACGATGAACCAAAAATCATCTCATACGCGACCATATCGATCTATCTATCAAATGCTGACGGATACAGGTTAGGCAAGGGAAGTCTTTGTCTATCAGTTATAAAAATAAATAAAAGGAATGGCGGAGAGGAAGCCCGCCTGCATCTTTAAGTTATTGATTTTATTGGCTCAATATCTTGCATTTTTCCGTATTTTACCTATTTTCAGTAGCGAAAGTATGACAACGGGAATCGAGAATGGCGCGGAACAAGCTAACGGAAAGAAAGATCCAGACGCTGGATAAGGCTGGAGTTTATTCGGATGGCGATGGCCTTTACCTGCGCGTTCGAACACACAAGCCAAAAGCAGGCGGTGATCGCACGATAAGCCGCAACTGGGTTTTTATCCACCGCCGCGGCGACAAGCGAAAAGAACAGGGATTGGGTGGTTATGGACAAGGCACTGCACCGGTTTCTCTCGCCTTGGCCCGCGAAAAGGCCGAAGCCATCCGTGAGCGACTTGCAAGAGGCGATGACTTGATGACCCGTAAAACGTTTGCGGAGGTGATGGCGGACGTTATCGCGGTAAAGGACGCAAGTTTCAGAAACGAAAAGCACCGCGCGCAATGGTCAATGACACTTACCAATTATGCCGCGCCTTTGCATGACAAGGCGATTGATAGCATTTCAATTGACGACGTGATGAATTGCCTCAAACCGATTTGGACAGAAATACCGGAAACCGCCGATCGGACGCGCCAGCGTATTGGCGCGGTTTTTGACCATGCCAAGGCGCGTGGGCTTTTTGTGGGTGACAACCCTGCCCGCTGGCGCGGCGGTTTAAAGGAATTGTTGCCACCTCGCCAAAAGCTAAGTCGTGGCCATCATGCCGCGTTGCATTACAATGACATTGCGAAAGTAATGGAAGAACTTAGGGCCGCGTCCAGCACGTCGGCGCGCGCTGTTGAGTTCGTTGCGCTGAACGCTGTTAGAAGTGGTGAGGCGCGCAATGCCACATGGCAGGAAATTGATTTTGAACAGGCGCTTTGGACCATACCGGCCGAAAGAATGAAGTCGGCGCGCGCCCACGAAGTGCCCTTGTCCGATCGCGCCTTGTCGATTTTGGAGGCGCAAAAACAACGCGCAACGACCGATCTTGTTTTTGAAGGCGGCAAGGCGGGCTCGCCTATTTCCGACACCGCTATGACCAAATCATTGCGAAGTGCTGGCGCTGGTGAAGCTACGTTGCACGGGCTGCGAAGCACGTTCCGCGATTGGGCTGGCGATTGCACCAGCTATTCGCGCGACATTTGCGAAGCTGCCCTTGCCCATGTGATCAAGGACAAAGCCGAAGCCGCTTATCGGCGCGGCACTGCCCTGGCGAAACGGCGGGAACTGATGGAAGATTGGGCAAGGTTTTGCTCGCCTATGCACAAAAAATAGAATTAATCAAGTCAATATCGTTATTTTTATTGACAAGGGCGAAAAAATAGATAGCGTATGATGATGCAGCGGGTTTGTGGTGGACCCTCCCTGCACGCGGTTCGACCGCACAAACAACAAAAAACGATCGGCGGGTTTAATCCGCCGGCAAGCGAAGCACCAACTTCATAGGTCATAAAATAGCCGATGCGTCGCAAGGCGCGTCTACATTCATTTTACTTTGGAAGGATAACACCTTGACCAACGATGCCACTTTTGTGCCCCGCCTAATGTCACCAAAAGAAGCGGCTGCGGCCACTTCCTTATCACGCCCACTTCTAACGCTTATGGCCAAGGAAGGCCAGTTTCCCAAGCCGGTTAAATTGGGTATCAAGCGCATTGCGTTTGTGCGTGAAGAGGTTGAGGCGTGGATTGATCAGCGTATTGATGCGCGACCAGCCAACGATAACGCGGCCACCAAAGCCGCCTAGCCAAACACCAAACACAATACCAAACCAGCGCGCCGACTTCACTGCCGGCGTAACCATTTCACCGCATCCAAAACGGTTGCGGTTGCACACCCGCACGTGCGGAAAAACATAGGAGCGCCAAATGCGCATACTTTATATGCACCCGGTCTTTGATGATCGGGGCCGCAATCAATGCATCGCCACCATCGATATTGAGCTCAACGAACACGTACGACTTTACGGCCTGCGCCTTCTCAAAATGGAAGACGGGCGGCACCTCGTATTCTCGCCACAGTCTGGCAAACGGCGCACCGCGACTTTCTCGCCTGAACTTTCTCAAGAAATCACTGACATGGCCATTCAGCGTTTAGATGCATTGGAGCGCCTTCATGCAGCATGAGCCGGATGAAAGCAAGGAACGCCTTGCCAAAAAACCTGGCGATGTGCTTTCCCAGTGGTGGACCCTTGGAGTCCTATTAAGAGACAAACGTCGCGCGGCATCGCACGACGCTGTTTATTGGGTAATTATAAATTCACGTGATAAAAACACCGGAATTTGTCGCGCCAGCATGAGATTTATTGAGCACGCCTTGAACGGTTCAATTTCATCCCGCGAGACCATCAAGAAAGCGGTGCACGATCTCACAGAATGGGGCTACGTTAAGCCACTCCCCCGCAGGCGACGCAATGAAGCAACAAAGTTTGAAATTCCTTGGGTAATTTCGTCCCGTGGTCTAATCCACCAGACCACAGAAACCCGTGGTCTGGTAGAGCAGAACGCTGGTGGTCTAAAGCAGCAGAACGCTGGCGGTCTAGTCGAGCAGAACGAATCCTACCAACATCCCGACGGATCAACCGGCGGAGATGTAGGTAATGTATCCCCACCCGCTGCGGCGGATGGCCTTTCGGCCACCGCGCGCGGTGAGGGTTGTGATGATGCGTTCGACGCTTATGGTAATTTCGGAACCTTCCACCTTGCATTGAAAGAGTGGGTAAAGATTGACTTTGATCGATACCCGGCGGCGCACATTTTTGAGCGCGCCGAGTCTTGGAATGCAAGCGCAAAACCAGGCCAGCCCCGCATGCCTTTTGAAAAATGGCTTGCACAGAAGAGGTATGCGGAAGCTGACCGGTCAGTTGGCGTGAAACCAAAAGCAAAAAAATCAAAAACCACCCCGCCAAAACAGGCCAGCAAACCACCCAGCCCGGCGAACGATAACGAGCCGGCTAAGAAACTTGTCGCGATTGAGGGCAAGATTATTAGCGACGAAGAATATACCAAGTGGATCAAACTAAGAGTCGCTGAACCGGGGCGCCTGGCGGATGCATCAAAACCAGATCGTTGGTTGGAAATTTGCTACGAAAGCGCGGACGCAGGCCAGCAGGAACAAGGGCAAAAAGAACTAGATTCGCTGTGCAGCGCAATTGGTTTGGATCAGATTGAAGACACCGACGAGCTTTTGGACAAACCCTTCATGTTCGTCGATGATCGAGTAAGTGAAACCTACGAATTTTGGGCTGCTGAAAGCGAAGACAAAAACGCAGTTTCACAAATTTCTTGACATGTCAACAAAAATGTGTATGATTTTTTGAAATTGGGAAAATTTCTGAAATCGATAGTTGAGTCGATCGGCGCTTCTTGCGCCGGGCTCTTTTTGATGCGCGCGAGGGATACGTGCGCAAATGGGGACAATAGAATTGAACCAAAAACAGGAAACAGCGGCACCAGTTGCCGCGAATGACAACCACCAGGTGAGCAAAGAAGTTTTGGCGCATCGTCAAGCTATGGCCGAACGGAAACAACGTGAGGCCAGCAGAATTGCACTTAACGTGTCTGATGCTGTTATCAAACGAGAACGAGCCAGAAAAAGATTTAGCGCGCCATATTCGGATGATGAACTGCCGACCACGATTCCACCCGAGAAGGAAAAAGCACGCCAGTTGCTTGCAGAATTATGCGCAGGCGTGCCGGTAACTATTTGTCCCGCCCAAAAGCCCGTAGATCGTCAGTCTGAATTTAGATTTGGCCGTGCAGCCAATAATAATCAAGAACCGAAATCGTGGCCGCTGGCGAAAATGTTGCGGCAGCTAATGTCGCAAGATGACAACCCTTGGACGTTGGATCAGGTTACAGCCGCAATCGAAATTTGCGAGTTATATCGCGGCATTTGGGCGGTGATGGCTGCAGATCCGTTAGCTGGCAAGGATGCTGACCTTTCGTTTAGTGAAGGCGAGGTTTCAATCGAAACTGAAACCTGCTTGGACGGATACGAAAAAGGCAAGCCTATCCCAGAAAAAGTCGAGGGCACCGGGGAGCTAACATTTCATGGTGTGCGCCAAGCGGCGAGATCCATCGGAAGTGCTGGCAAAATGACGAAAAACGGCGATGCAGACAGCGGCGAACGGTATGCAACCACGGCGAAACGCTTTAACGAACGCACACTTATCGCACAGATAGATTTGCGAGGGCCTTGGCGCCGCCTGCAGGCTGCAATCAGGCCAATTCGCTGGGCCTTCGAGATGGCATGCCTCGATAGTGCAACGATGACTGAAATTGGCGAAGCGCGTGGATATACGGATAAGCGCGCCAGCGCGGTGGGCAAAGCCTTGGTGCTGGAAGCCATAGCAGAATTACAAGTTGAATGGCTGGCAATCCACAAAGAACAACGTGCTGCAGAGCTTAATGCTGAATCCGCACTTGAAGCATATCGGGCCGATCTCACATCAAGACATGACCAATATATGGGCCGCGCCGCTTAGGGTGCACCCTATTTCCGCTCCCACCGTAATGGGTGAGGAGAAGTTTTAAAACTCAACCCCGTCTTTTAGGCGGGGTTTTTTCATGGGGAAAGACAACATGAGCGCCGTAATCGGAAGTTTGAGAGTCAACCTGGGACTTGATTCCGCACAATTTCAAAAGAGCTTGGGCAAAAGCATGGCCGGGATGCAAAAGTTTGCCAAAGTTGCGGCAGCTGGATTTGCAGCAGCTTCAGCCGCCGGCGCTGGTGCGTTTGCTGCGATTAGCAATCGAGCGCAAGAAGCGGATAAGCAATTCAAGGCCAGCCAAACGCTTGGCGTTCCAATTCAACAATTGGGCCGATTGGCACATGCCGCCGAAATGTCTGGCTCCTCATTTGATGAGGTGGGTAAGGCAGCCCAACGCGCCAGCCGTGCTGTTAATGACAGCATGAACGGCGTTTCAAATGCCGGCACAAAAGCGTTTGAACAGTTAGGCATCGGCCTAAAAACCATTGATGGCGAGGCGCGCGGCGTCGAGGATATTCTTGGCGATGTGGCCGAACGATTTGCAAAAATGCCAGATGGCGCAACGAAAACCGCCCTGGCAATCGAAATGTTCGGGCGGTCTGGTGCCAACCTAATCCCCATGCTGAATCAGGGCCGCGAAGGTCTAAAGGAAATGGGCGATGAGGCCGAACGACTTGGACTTGTGTTTAGTGGCAAGACTGGCCGGGCCTCCGAGATATTCAACGATAATATTTCGCGCATGTCCAAGACGTTTACCGGCCTTTGGAATATGGTGCTAGCCAAAGTCATACCGTCGTTTGTATCGCTCACCAATCGAATGGTCGCCGCCTCTCAACAAGGCGGTATTCTGGACAAGGCCGTTGACGGTATCAGCGCGGCCATGAATATAATGGCCAAAGGCATTGCGCTGGTGTTCGATAATCTTCACCACCTATACGAACTATTTAAAGTGTTTGTGGCGGCGAAAATCGTTGGGTTTATGGTTTCGGCTGCCCGATCGTTTATTTTGTTTGCCAAAGCTGTACGAACGGCTGGCATTGCATCGGCGCTATTTTCCAAAGTAATTTCTGGCAAGATCACGCTTTTAGTTGGTGTTGCATACGTCACGATGAAGCTAACCAACACGTTAGATCAATTTACCGCGACGATGAAAGAACTTGGCGAGCAGGTTGCAAAAGCGTTGCCCGAAAATATCAGAAACGCAATGTCAGACTTGGCCGGTCCCCTGCAGGCATTTGAAGGTGACATCGTTGACGCCGATCTGGCTGTAACAACGTTTGGCAACAGTGCGATCGACAGTGCCGATGGCGCCGCCAATTCATTTGGCACAATTGGCGAAAAGATGAAGACAGCAATCGGCGGAATCAAGGGAATCGCGAGCGACGCTACAAGCGCAATGAGCAAGATGGGTGATATGGCCAATAGCGCCTTCCGATCAATCGGTAGTTCGCTGCGCGGCTTGATTGACGGTTCAAAGAACTGGCTGGACGTTTTGTCTGACATCATGATGAACCTAGCTCAAATGGCGTTTTCCAACATTAATTTTGGTGGCGGTTTTGGCGGGATCATCGGTTCACTGTTAGGCGGTTTGTTTTCATTCGACGGCGGCGGCTACACCGGTGATGGGCCACGCACTGGCGGACTAGACGGCATTGGTGGCCGTTTGGCTCTGGTGCACCCTCAAGAAACGATTATTGACCACACCAAAGGCCAGCGTCTTGCTGGTGGTGGTAACGTCCAGATCGATCAAACCTTTGTGCTTGACGGCGCCATTGATGGCCAACGCATTCAACAAATGATCCAGCAAGGCACGGCGCAAAGCGTTGAAACCGTGAAACGCGCTTTACCGGGATGGCAAGTTGAGCAGCAAAAACATGGGGCTATTGCATGACCATAACGCGTAGCATCTCTCCATTTTAGTCGCGTATTCCCCGCGCGCTTCGCGGTGCCATTTATCCCAATTGTGGCACCGCACCTATTCCAATACCCTAACATTACGATACCCCCTAGGGGGGGGTAAAATCTCTACGGCAATGCCAATCACAAGACCGGCGCGGGTATAAAACGCGCACATCTGCAATTGAAAATATGACCCCCTCACCATGTGAACACTAGTTCGCACTGATTTCTCGTCTTCTTCCCTTCCTCCCCAGGACCAAAGCTTGGCGAGGACAACTGGAACGGCAACAGCCGATTTTTCACAGCCGCTTCGGGCCGCTGTTGCCGTTCCTTTTTTACTCAGTTTTCACCACTAAAAACCCCAAACAAGGATTTGGAACATGTATTCCCTACAACACGCCGCCTTCGCGGCAGAAATCGATAAATCGACGCTAAGTCGATGGCTAGATACCGGCATTATAAAAATGCGAGGACCAGACGTGGATTCTGGTTCGTCGGGAATTCCGCGCCAGTTTTCTCGCCAGCGTATCGTCCAAATCGCTATCGCTAAAGCGCTCGCGAACATTGGCGTAAGCCCTGGCCGAGGCGCCGCAGCCGCGCTCAAATTTACAGAGGAAGAAAACTGCGAGATTCCTGATACGGGCTGTGCATGGCTCGTCATGGATGACGCCGGGCCACGTCTTGCACGTGTAGACCATGAGCCGAAGCTGGCTGAAGTTCTTCTTTCGCCCGGTGGCTGGGCACCAATTGCAGCGGTCGCGATCGACCTATCACGCATAGTTCGGCGCGTTGATGCGCGGCTCCAGCAAAAACAATCGAACAACTCAAGTTACGGCAACCCAATCATCCAACGAGGATACGAAACCAAATGAAAATTGAAATTCCATCACTTACCGAAACCCACGAACCGTATCGCGCGATTGAAGAAAGACGAACGCAACTAAATGAAAAAGCGCGCCGGCTGCGTTCCGAGATTACTGACCTGACACGCCGCATTCTTCAAAATGATGGCGACGCCAATGCTGAAGAGCGGGTTAAAGACATCGCAGCCGGCAATGCGCCGGTTGAAAAGCGTTCACTTCGCATGGAGCAGGAGCAGGCACTGCGTGAACGGCGCGAAACTGAAGCGGCGCTTGAGATTGTGGAAGAACGATTTCGTCGCGAGCACCACAACGCCAGCCGCGCAGTTTGCGAACAATTTGAAGAATTGCATCGCGAGATTTACACAAAGTTTTGGACTGCTATAGCGGAAGCGGCATCTGCACGTTGCGAAATCGACGAGCTACACGGTGAGCTCAACCGCGCTGGCGTCGAAGTGCTCGGGCCCATTGCCCAGAAAGGAAGTCAACTATTCTCAGAGCCGATGCGGCGAAGTGCGGATGTTGCACTCATGCTTCGAAGAGCTGAATGCGAAGGCTTCCTGAAGTCCCGACAAATTCCAGAGGTATTGCGATGAGCCGCGATTGCAAAGCTACCGGCGACGAGCCGATGGAAATTGGTTATTTCGGCGGCGGAATGTTGGCTATCGATGGACGCCTTCAGTCTCCGCCACCCTCGTCGCCAACGTCACGCAAGTCGACTTTCAACATGGCCCATCCGGTTTTGCAAGGATGGGCATGTGTGTATGGCAAGTTTCACTCGCATAAAGGCCGCGCCGAAGTATTCGCACCCGGATGTTTCGGAAATTCGCTTATGAAGAACAAGGTTCAGTTTCAACTGGACCACAATCGCGACGTTCTTGACGATACATCAGGCGGCCTGCAACTGCTCAGCGACGAGAAAGGGCTCGCATTCCGCCTGGAGCTCAAAAACAACGGCGTCCGAGAAATCGTTTCTCAACATCGCTGGAACGCGGTGTCGGTTGGGTACAACCACATCGATTATCGGGACTTCAACATCAAAGGGCAAGAAGTGCGGTTAATTAAGAAGGCCGACTTGCGTGAGATTTCACTTGTGCGCCGCGGTGCTGTTCGGCAGACGTTTGCGCGCGTTGTGGACGCTGCAAATTCTGGCCCTCTGGAGACTGAAATGAAGTCTTCTTCGTTTGATGTCGATTCAGCGTGGTTCCGGTTTACTCGAGTTGCAGAAGATAAGATGACTTAAAACAAACCAGCCGCACGGTAGACGGGCCGAAGAGATAGCGATTTAATCGTCAAGCCGTGGCGCATACCCCTTGGGGGCTCGTCCCATACGGTCGGCAACTGCCTCAAGTAGATCGGCGGAACGTGCCACGAGTCTGTAGCAGTCTGTAGCAGTCTGTAGCAGTCTGTAGCAGTCTGTAGCAGTCTGTAAGACTGCTACACCTATGCAAATTCTGCCTTCTTTTTAATGTTTATCCAAGCTGCAAACGATCTGGTTGGAAGTCGATAGTGTCCAGAACGGCGATCATCTTGAATGATTAAACCTTGCTTCTTAAGCGCGCGAAGTGCATTGTCAACCGTGCTGGCTTTCAACTCAGTTTTAACAATGATATCGCCACGCGTTATCCAGCCATCATAACCGTCAGACATACATTTTAGCACTTCTCGATAGTCATCTGATCCGGGTGTGGCATAGTCTCGGTCAAAGTATTTTGCCCCGAGTTGATCAAACGCTCCATTTTCTCGGAAAAGACTTTTGAAAAAATCATCTTTATCGATCATGTTATCGCTGTCTTCTTCAAATGCACAAAAAGCGAACTCTTGAAGAAAGTGCGGGTAACCTTCAGAGTAAGTAGAAATCAATATCTCGGCCTCTGGGGTTATGCCTATGGGTGCTTCATTTTTTTTGTTCGCGCTATTCAGGCCCATCTGGATGACCATTTCGCGCTCGCCGCTCTCAAGCGTCTCTAAGTTCATTATTTGAAACAATCGCAAGGATGATTCGTGGCTTTCCCTTAGTTTGATTGGCAAGGTCGGTAGTCCAGCAAGTCCGATACAGAGCCGATCAGTCTGGCGCTTTGACATTTCTTCGGTTAGAAGTTTGCAAATTAAACCCAAGTCAGCGCTAGAATCCGGCGCATCCGCTTCGTCAATCAACAGGAGGATTCCGTCAAAAGCGTCGGCCATTTTGATAAAGGCGTTTTCGAGATCATCTTGAAGAGATAAAAAGGCCTCATTTTTTGTGGTCACTTGGTGGTTGTAACGGACACCAGCCGCCTCGAAACGTGTCAATATTTCTATCGTCTTTAAGACAAATGTGCCGAATACATCATGTTTCTCAATCTGTTTTTTTAGTGCGTTTGCGATTCTATCAATTATCGCCAGAAAATCATCTTCTCTTCGCAGCGACACATTCAAAACAATAAAGTTGTATTTGTGTCCTCCTTTGGCTTCAACAAGTCCCTCTCCTAGATACTGATCAAATAGAATAAGCGATGACTTTCCAATGCCCCGCTCACCCACAAACATAAAATGTTTTGGATTCTCATGCTTTGTTTGAAGCATGCAACTTTCGGTATATTCTATTTCTTCAAGTCGGCCAGCGAACAAGCCTGGGGGGACCATTTTGTCTGGGCGAAATGGATTAAATTTTCCAGCCATACTGGCATTACACTAAGAGCAATAGAAAAAATCAAGCGTATTTTAACCTAACCCCTCAACCCGGCCAAACAATTACGATTAGTTGAGGTTTTATTAGTCGCCATTTATTGCAATTAAAACGCGACGGGCCAATTCAGCGTTTGGGTAAAATCGTTGATGCTGTGTCGAGGTTCACTGGCGAATTGTCACTAATTGCACCAAATATTCCCGTTATTGGGCCAATTCTGTGCAAGCCCTTCTGATTTCAAAATATCAGCGGTGTTGCGACCGTCCAAAGTCAACACGTCAACTAATTGGCGGCCAGCACCACCACTGTTACCGCTCCAACGGATTTGGTAGCCTTGGTTCATCAGCTGAATCAATCTGTCGCGGGATTGGTGGCCCAATCTGTTTTCACGTCCACAAGATGCGCTTGAATTGATTTCAGGCGTATCAATGCCAAGGGTTCGCCATTTAACACCGTTTTCCCAACCAGTATCACCATCATAAACGCATGTAACTTTGCGTTCCGCACGATTTCCGCCTTTGCAAACATCAATGGCGGAGGCACTTGTTGTTGGGAATAGGGATAAGGGAATTATGCCAATAATAATTTTAAAAATGTGCTGTTGTTTCATGGTGCATACGGCTTCGGATCGCAATGGTCGTTATTCTGCATCTAATACAGCAGATATATGATCGGGCTCCGGTTTGTTTTTTTCATTTGATGATTGTTCTTCTTTAATCCGCCTGATGTCGGCAGCATATGCTTCATCTAACAGTCGGATGATTTTTAACTCGTCAGCTTCGGCGTTGGGAACGCGCCAAGTCAATTTGGATTTCCGCTGCCAGTCACAGCTTTTTTGTCGTTGTTGGCTAGGTCGTATTCGTGCCATAAGCGAAAGCCAGCATCAAGAACGAAGGCGGCGAGTAGCCAAGAAATGCGAGCATTGCCAAAGCCATGTTCGATAAGCTCGGAAACGTGTGGACCTTTGATTACCAATTCAGAAGACACGCACACAAGGAAGGTATACAAGGACGCAGAAAGGCCAAATACGCTGGCTAGCCTTCTGCGCGAAATGGCGCCTTCATGGTCACGATGGCATTTAGTTGCGATGAAGAACCCCACCAGCAGTAGTGCAGTGATCACTGTTGCCGCCGGTGAGGCAATGTAATTCCATGGAACAGCCATAGGCCTCTAGCTAAATTTGATTAGTCCAACCACAGCCGAAATCGCCAAGCCACCAATAAATGGGGCCACTTGGTTGTCGTAAGGTGTAATGTAATAAAGAATTGTTGAAAACAGGAATGCGCCCGCGCAGGTCCACAGCGCCAAGGTGAACAAGGCGTGGATGCGACGAGAGTTGTCACCAAATATAATATCTTTGTACGTATCGAGAGCTAATTTCATTTGCATACCCTCAGTTTAATTCGTTGGTTCTGTTTGTCAGTTAACGCCAACATTTAACTGATATTGTGGTTAAATAATGCCTAAGTCGGCCACTTTTCGCTGAAAATCGCCTGTGAGTCAATCTCTCAGGTGGCCTGCGGCTCCGAGTCTATAACGGATATATTGGCATAAAAGTTCAGATTCACAAGCTGAAGTAGTCTAATCGGCCCATCTTGTTGATAACAACGATCTCAACAACCCCGTCAATAGCACCTCAACTACCCGCCTGCCCAACGTCAATCACCCCTAGACAACCGCCGTAAAAGTTCTTATTTTGTTCTCACTGCAAAATGGGAACACAGACATGACAAAACTTATCGTTCTTGCTGCATTTAATCGAAATGAAGATGGTGATTTGATTCCGGCATTTCAGCCAAGGGAATTCCAATCCGAACAATCAGCCATAAATAATGCCAAGCTACTGGCTCATGACTGTGCCGGCGTTGTTGCGTGGTCTAGGGATGCAGATCCAAAGTTAGGTGAATATGGTGCGCCGGTGGAATTGTTTCGCGCAGGTGATGTGCCAGACATGGAATAGGCTGCGTGATCAATCTCAGCACAATCAACGCGCACCTTGAAAACGAAGATGAAGTGCTTGTTGCTTGCAACACCTGCAGCCATGGCGGAACAGTGGATTTGGTAAAGCTGAAGGAAGTATACGATCCAAGCGCAACGATTTTGGCGCCTGATTTTCAAAGGCTGTTGTCGTGCCCAAAGTGCAAAACGGCTAATCGGTACGCGAAGAACCTCCGATTTACGATTTGCCACGGATGCACAAACAGTATGTCGCCTGGGTATAGCTAGTTGGTGTTGCCGGAAAAGCGTAGCGCGTCAGCAATGAGGTTTGGAGAGAACACCACTTTTATGATGTGGGGAGGTAAAAATTGATCTTTGGGAGTGGAGTAGATACGCTTTATTACTTTTTATAGCCATATACTCGCCTAAAGGAACAATATGAAAGACCATGAGTTATTCTATCAACGGCTGTTGCAAGAAGCGCAAAAGCGGGCTGTGGACCGATTCAACAGGCACCTAAAAAGCCCTGACGAGAGAAAGGTGTGGAGAGGCCTTACAATTGGCACAATTACGGATGAGGCTATAGATATAGCCGATAATGAGTGGCACGAATACTATGAGGACGAAGGTTGGTGCGGCTTTAGCATTTCTTGGCAACGCCTATCTTACAAATTCGAGCCAATACCATCGCATTTTAGCACCGCGGTTTGGCAGGAGATAGGCGACGAGAAAATACTACAAGGAATGGCTTATGGAAAATTCAACAAGTCAAAATCCGCTTTGTATGTTAACTTCGTAGAAAGGTCATTTGCCCCAACATACTTTAAAGGGGGCATTCTATTACCTATATTAGCCTGTGCGGAAGAATACGCATTGCTAGTCGAAGCGAAAGAAGTCCGAATTAATGAACCTCTTGACGCTTCAATATATGAGCGTTATGGGTACAAAGCCCCAGACGGGGATAAAAGAGCCAAATATTTGGCTAAGGAGTTATAACATGGCAAATTCTGCAAGGAAGCTGGATATTGATCCAGTAGCATCAATGGAAGCAGACCCTGTTTCATTGGCCTTGGCTGCCGCCAAGGAAAGAATAAAATCTATTCCTCCGCGCAAGGATTCGCTAATTGATCGCTGCGCGCAGGATAGCTGGAAAAATTGGGATGAGAGCGATGTATTCGCCGTACATTCTGATATGGAATCACTTAAGACCTGCTAATCAAGCAGCGCATCGTTGACCGTTTGTAACCCCGCCCCTTTCGGCGGGGTTTTCTTTGTTCTTACAACATTGTAAGAACGTCCAATTCATCCGCCATCACCACCTTTTCGTTTACAGTCAAACCACAAACCCTAACCTTGGCGACAATTGCAGCGTTAGTTCTGACCGTTCTCTCTCGACCGTCGAATCCTACCCTTCAGCCTCGCACGCGTCAAAGGGGACAGTCTATTGCGCTCAACGGGTGGATCAGCTTGAGGCGCTTCTTCGTGTTCGACTGGCGCATCCTGTTTTGCTGCTGTCGCCTGGCCTTCAAATTCTCTCACAGCATCTGCCGGAATTCTGATTAATTTCGATCCCAGTCGGAAAAATCGCAATTCTCCGCGGTCTATGAGGTTGCGCACATGCTTTCCAGAGCATCCCCATCTCTTGGCCAATGTGTCGGGGGTAAAGGGGCGGTCGGTGTCGTGAGAATTGTCAGTCTTTGATTTTTTCCACATTGCAGCTCACCATCTTGTTTCAAGAAAATGCAGTGGTGGATTGTGCTGTGGTGAGAATTCAGAATATCAAATCGAAACGCGATGTCAAAGCTTCAAAGCGACGCCCTGCCCGGCTGCTGTGTCGCCTGTTTCAAGAAATTGGATGCCTGCAGAATCGAGCGCTGCAATCATTGCGCGCAAGTTGTTCTCAATTGGCTTGTGGCGTTCTTTTTCGAAATCCCGAACTGTCGATAGGCCAACATTGGCCTTGTCCGCAAGTTCTGTCTGCGACCACTTCAACAGCGCTCGTGCCGCCCTACATTGCTTAGGTGTCATGCCTGTGTACTCCCATTTGCCTTTGCGCCAAAGCGCGCCATCAACCCTATTACACCGCCCCTGTGTTGAGTTCAACGAAATTAGTTGACAGCAATTGAATCAATGTTTATCGTTGACATCAACATAAAAATCAGGAGCCGCAAAGATGACCGCACACAAATCACCAGCTGAAAGATTTCATAGCGACGCCGAACCGCACATAAGGGCAGCACGAGATTTTGTTGATTTGCTCGCCGCAAGGCTTGGCCAGAATGAGGGATTGAGTGGTTTGGAATTGCGCGCCTTCAGCCGTTTGGCGATCGAAGCCCAGGCCGAATTGGTGGCGTTGGAAACGAGCCATGACGGGGTGAACGCTGTTTAGAAAAGTTTGGTCCCGTAGCTCAACTGGATAGAGCAACAGCCTTCTAAGCCGTAGGTTGCAGGTTCGAGCCCTGCCGGGATTGCCATTAATTGCGCCGCCTAGCACCACACCGATTCTCATACGCTGATGTGAGCGGGAACTATGGGTGACTATAGTTTGAATGGGCGGCGCGATTTTTTCACGGTTATGACAACGGTTGAAAAATCGCGAAAAGATCAATGAAATCAAGGCTTATGGCGGAGAGGAAGGGATTCGAACCCTCGAGACAGCTCTACACCGCCTACTCCCTTAGCAGGGGAGCGCCTTCGACCACTCGGCCACCTCTCCGAGGCCGTGAATAACCTTTTGTCTGTTGTCGATGCAAGCCATTTTTTCAAAATTTTGACAATGTCTTGTGATCTGTTGTTATTGAAAACTGCAACATGGGTTCATAATTTAGAAGCCATAATCAAATGCAGAGCTTTGAAGGCGCTGTTTTCGGGGGAAAATTAAATATTGAGAAACGCCCCTTTGTAAAAATCGATTTTGATTTTGCGCTAATTTTTATCGGTGCAAGCTTATGGATTCGCGAGCTGCGAATCATGTTTTAATAACTTGTATTTGGAAATGGATATGCAGTTGACCGCTTTACAATCTTTATTCCGCTTCACATTGGCGCTCATTTTGACGCTGCCAGCAACGGTTAGCTTTGCGCAAGCCTTTAACCCCGTGGGCACTTGGCGCACGCGGCTGGACGCTGAAGTGCGGATTGAACGGTGCGGCCGACAATTTTGTGGCACTGTAACCAAGGCGGCTAAGCCTGGGCTAACCGACAAACGCAATCCGGACCCAACGCTGCGCAATCGTCCGATTGAAGGCATTTTATTGATTACATTTTCGAAAAGCGAAGAGCCCAAGACCTTTGTGGGCGAGCTTTATAATCCGTTGGATGGGAAAATGTATGAAGGCACCGCGAAAATGCCGAACTCACAAACCATTCGGCTGAAGGGTTGCTTGTTCTACAGCATTTTGTGCCTGAAGGAAGATTGGGTCAAGATCGCGCCGTGATCTCGACCCAAACTGATTATTTTGCGCGCTGATTAAACAATACCTTTTGGGCTTCTTTATCCGAAGATAGATTGACCTTTTCGCGCTCATCTTTGCCAACCACCATGCCTTTTGCAACGGCATCACGGGCGCCCAAGCGCGCCAACCATGCTTTGACATGAGGGAATTCTTCAATATCCATGCCTTGGCCTTCCCAGAGGGTGGCCCAGCCATAAATCGCCATATCTGCAATGGAATAATCGCCTGCCACATAATCATGATCGGCGAGCTGCTTGTTCAACACGCCGTAAAGCCGGTGCGTTTCGTCGGTATAGCGCTTCATCGCATAAGGCAGCTTTTCTGGCGCATATTTATTGAAGTGGTGGTTTTGCCCCAGCATTGGGCCAAATCCGCCCATTTGCCAAAATAGCCACTGGTCAACATTTACCTGCTCGCGCTCGTCGCTCGGATAGAATTTGTCGAATTTTTTGGCCAAATATTTCATGATGGCTGCAGATTCAAACACCGAAATCGGCTCACCGCCTGGCCCTTCCGGGTCCACAATTGCTGGCATCTTGTTGTTGGGCGAGATTTTCAAGAAATCTGGCTCAAACTGATCGCCGCTGCCAATATTGATCAGATGCAAATTGTAAGGCACCTGCAACTCTTCCAAAAGGATAGAGATTTTCCACCCATTAGGTGTCGGCCAATAATAAAGATCGATTGGCTTGTTTTGTACCGTTGACATAAAGCGCCCCGCTGGTTTGAATAAGTTAAGTTTGGTTTATCGTAATTTTACGATAAACTATCAACCCCATCTCAAACACAAAAACGTGTACAGCACGATTTTGTTTCATATTGTCCAATCCTTGGATAATTATTGCACGCATCATTGGATCAAAAGGACAATATTTTGGACTGGATCATTCTGTTTTTCGCCGGGCTAGGCGCTGGCGTGCTAAATGCTTTGGCTGGCGGCGGGTCATTTGTGATTTTTCCGGCACTGATGCTGGTGGGCGTGCCGCCCGTGGCCGCCAATGCCACCAACACATTTGCCTGCCTGCCCGGCTATGCCAGCGGCGCCATCGGCTTTTACGATGCGATCATGGCCAATCGGCAAAGGCTTGTGCTTTATTCCATCATCGCGCTTGTGGCGGGTTATCTCGGGGCCGAGGCTTTGTTGCTCGTGTCGGACGCGCAATTCAGCACTATAGTGCCATGGTTGATGCTGTTCGCCGTGCTCGCCTTCAGCTTTGGCGGCCAATTGAACAGCTATCTGGTGTCACGCAGCAGCGGCAGCAAGCGTGCGGCGCGCGCGGGGGCCATCGGCACGGCGGTGTTGCTCACAGCTATTTGCTTTTATGGCGGCTTTTTCAATGCCGGGCTGGGCATCATCCTTTTGGCGTTTCTGGTGCTGGCGGGCTATAAAGACATCAACGGCATGAACGGCATCAAGCTGTGGCTCTCCACCCTCGTGGCACTCACCGCCGTGATCCGGCTGGCCATTGGCGGCTCGATCTATTGGTTGGAAGGTTCTGTTGCCCTCGTGGGCGCCACCATCGGCGGTTATCTCGCCGCGCGCCTTTCCTATCTGATCCCCTCCATATATGTGCGCCGCTTTGTGATCATCTATGGCTTGGGGCTGACGGTTTATTTCTTTTGGCAGGTTTATGGGTGACGCTCAGCACACACCATCTTGCGCCTTGTAGGCGGTGAGATTTTTTGTAGGGTCATCCTCAAACTGTTCACCTGCATCCTGCATATTGCTGATGCGGTCTAAGCGGAAATTTCGGAAATTATCCCTTTTTTCGCACCATGCCGCCAACAGCCAAACCGGCCCGCAATAGATTAAAGCCAAGGGCCGCAAGGTGCGCTTAGAGCTTTGCTGCGCTTCATTGGTATAGTCGATGATGATTTTGCACCGTTTGCGAATGGCCTCGCGAAGGTCCGAAAAGCTAATCACCCACGGCACGTCCGCTTGGTTGGGCATGGAATAGGTGGTGATCTGCTCCAACTCGCCCTGCAAATCTTTTGGCAAAACGGCGCGTATCTTTTCGAGCGCACATTCAGCATTTTGGGCCAAATGCGCGTCTGTCCATTGCGCGGCCATGCTCAAGCCAAGCCCAAGCGCTTCCAGTTCTTCCACGTCAAAGGCGATGGGCGGCATATAATAGCTTTTGTCGATCAAATAGCCGATGCCCGCCTCCCCCACAATGGGCGTGCCATTGGCCGCCAAATCCTGAATATCGCGATAAACCGTGCGGGTGCACACCTCAAATTCTTCGGCAATTTGCTGCGCGGTAACGGCGCGCCGTCGACTGCGTAAAAAGTGCACCAGTTTAATCAAGCGATCTGCCCGCCGCATAATTCTTCCTTTTTATCAGGCTTACGACATCTCTACTGACACCATGCTGTCAGCAGACTGTCGCTACGGTCCTCTCATTATAGGCAAGCTTTTTGAAAGTGATAATGAAAATGGAACGAAACGCTGTGAACCCGTGGCCCTGGTCACTTCAACTCGGCTACAATCAAGCTGAACTGATTGAAGGCACGAGCCGACAATTGATTTGCGCAGGCCAAACTGCTGTTGATGGCGAAGGCCGCCTACAACATGCAGGCGATATGCGCCAGCAAATCGCCTTGGCCCTCGACAATTTGGAAGAAGTTTTAAAAGCCGCCGACATGAACCTCGGCCACGTCATCCGCCTGACCATCTATGCCACCGATGTAGATGAAGCCTTGAAGAACTTTGACCTACTGGGCCAAAAGTTCGGCCCCTTCAACAATGCCCCACCCATGACCCTCCTCGGCGTCACACGGCTGGCCATGCCTGAATTGATGTTTGAGATTGAGGCTACGGCTGCGACGTAAATCTGGATCAAGTAACGAGATTTAAGGGCGGCGTTATTCACGCCGACCCTGCTAGAGCCTTACAATTACATTCTTAAATTCACACCGGATCTAAACAAATTGTTGCTGCTCGAAGCATTTTAGATACTTAAGCACTCTATTTTACAATTCATACCACCTCACTAATAGCTAGCAGTTCTTTTGATCTCGTAATCGACCATGTTTTTCAGGCCTATGGCAACTCGGGATAGCATGTCCCAATGCTCTCTAGATACCTTTTCATTCTCATCACTTCGCAAAATTCCCAGCACCTTTACCAGTTCATCCGACTGATCATTGACCATCTTAAGCACAGACTGATGGTGTTCTCTTTCAGCTTCCAGCCCCTTTTTCACTTGCTCTGGAGATGCACCAATCTCTGTAAAACCAGCCAAAATGTTTTCTAACTCATCAATCGTGCGCTGCAGTTCAGCACATCTGCTGGTTAGCTCTTCGTACTCAGCGTTTCCGCTTTTAATGCTTGCGAGTTTCCATTCTTCAGACGCAAGTTCTATTTCTTTGCCCACCTCGTGTCTGCGGTGCTCCAATCGAAGATCAACACGCCAATTTTTGACTTTTCGATTGGTAAATTCCAAAGCTGCGGCAAGCCAAGGCATCACGAGCAGCAGAAAAGCTGCAAAAAGCGTGGGCGCGAACAGTCCATTCCAAAAATCCAGCGAATTCCAAAATTGCGCGATGCGCACTTCCGCTTTTTCCTCTGAGAAAAACAAAAGAAAAATTCGGTTCCAATTCGTGGCGAGCCACGTCAGAATAAATGTGCCATATATTGGATTACGCAGGCGATCTGCCATCGCGGAAGAAACAGGTTCAAGAAATTTCAAAGGCATAAACTCCCCCAAAGTATATTGCCTGATGGTACAGCCAAACACTTCGGGCGCAAGTCTAAATCACCCTTCTACCCTAGCGATGGCTTCACCCAAACCGCACAATCATGAAACGCAGCGCCACCGAACGGAGGCACTGGATCGGAGCCGATTAAAGTGTTGATTCCTTTGCCGCCTTTATGGGCCTTGTTTTTAAACAGACTTTCGGCGATCAGCACGCCACGTTGCATGCCGTCGAAGATTTTGGCTTTGAGAACCACTTCGCCGCGTTTGTTGCCGACGGTGACGTAATCATCTTCATTGATGTTAAGCGCTGCGGCATCGTCTGGGTGGACGAACACGGTGGGTTCCGGGTGGCGTTTTTGCGAACCGGGGGTTTCGGTGAAGCTGGTGTTGAGGAAGGCACGGGCTGGGCTGGTGGCCAGGCGGAACGGATGCGCCGCGTCGCAGGCTTCGATGGTTTCCCAATGGTCGGCGAATTTGGGCAGAATGGCCGGGTCGCAGACAAATTCTACTGCTTTGCGCTCTTGCGTGGCAGGCCAGTCTGGCGCGAATTTGAAGCGGCCATCGTCCCAAGCAAAGCCATCGCGATAATGAGCGTCGGCCACTGTATCGGCGCGGTCGATATAACCTTCTTCGGCCACCTCGTTCAGCGAGCCAAAGCCGGACTTTTGGAACGTTTCGTCGATCAGTTCGCGATCTTCCATTTCAAAGGCTGCACCCTTGGCGTTCAGCCGTTTGGCTAGTTCCTTGAACAGCCAATGGTTGGAGCGGGTTTCGCCCGGCCCCTCTTGGATTTTTGGCCCATAAAGAATGCGGGTGTGGCCGCCGCGGGTGTAAAAGTCCTCATGCTCGGTGAACATGGTGGCGGGCAGCACAATGTCGGCCAGTTCGGCTGTGTCGGTCATAAATTGCTCATGCACCACCACAAACAGATCGTCGCGCTTAAAGCCTTGGCGCACCAGTTCCTGATCTGGTGTCACCACAGCCGGGTTGCAGTTTTGGATCAGCATGGCTTTCACGGGTGGGCCGTTTTTCAATGCCTTTTGATCGCCCGTCAAGATGGGGCCAAGCTCGCACATATCCAGCAAGCGCTGGGGCTTGGTGGCCAAGTCCGATCCGGTGATCAGGCTTTTGTCGATGCCCCATGTGCCTGAGTTGGAGTGGAACGCCCCGCCCCCTTCATATTGCCATGCGCCCAGCATGGCGGGCACGCACAGCGCGGCGTGCATGGCGGTGGCACCATTGCGCTGGCGGGTGAAGCCATAGCCCAGCCGGAAGAAAGCGCGTGGGTTATTGCCCAGCAAAGCGGCCAGCTCTTCGATCTGCGCCACGTCCAGTCCGGTGATCTCCGCGGCGCGCTCGGGCGTCCAGCTTTCAAGATGTGATTCAAACTCGGGTGAGAAGTCTGTGTATTTGCTCATATATTCGCGATCGGCTTTGCCATCGCGCAGCAAAATATGCATCAAAGCGCAGGCCAATGCCCCGTCGGTGCCGGGCTTTAAAAGCACGCCCATATCGGCCTGTTGCATGGTGGCGGTGCGGTAAATATCGACCACCACGATTTTAGCCCCCCGCTCCTTGCGGGCCTTCATGGCATGGGTCATCACATTGACCTGGGTGTGCACCGGGTTGGTGCCCCAAATCACGATCACGTCCGATTGCGCCATTTCTTCCGGGTTCACACCCTGCAAGCGGCCTATGCCCGCCACATAGCCGGCCCATGAGATCATGGAGCAGATGGTGCCATATTGCCGGGAGTAGTTTTTGGCGTTGCGCAGGCGGTCAATCCCGTCGCGCATCACATAGCCCATGGTGCCCGCATAATAATAAGGCCACACGCTTTCTGCGCCGAACTCGTCTTCGGCGGCGAGGAATTTTTCGGCCACAATATCCAGCGCTTCATCCCATGAGATACGCTCGAACTTGCCGTCGCCTTTCGCCCCCACCCGCTTCAGCGGATACAGCAAGCGATCTGGATGGTGCGTGCGCTCCGCATATCGGGCCACTTTTTCGCAGATCACGCCTGCCGTGTATGGATCATCCTTCGCCCCGCGCACCCGGCCCATGGTGCCATCTTCCAAAACCTCCACATCCAGCGCGCAGGTGGATGGGCAATCGTGAGGACAGACGGTGCGTTCAACTTTAAGGACAGATTTTTTCATGGGACTAAAGGGGCTATTTTTGGTTGCTGATTTGCGGCACAATTTAGTGCAGTTCAGCACATAAGCAAGGAGAGAATATGCTCAAGCAACCAAGATATGTGATTGCGGTGAAAGACCTTGCAAAATCCAGCCTGTTTTATCGCGATAAGCTCGGCTTTGAGGTGATTGAAATTGAGGATAAGGGCTGGCGTTTTTTCGTGCGCGACAATGTCACCATCATGGCGGGCGATTGCCCCGATGAAATGGCCGCGGCCGAGACGGGCGATCATTCCTATATGGCCTATATTGTTGCGGATTATGTAGATGCGCTTTTTGCCGAATATGGGGGCAATGGCGTGGAGATTATCAAGCCCTTGCGCGATGAGGCGCATGGCATGCGCGAATTTGGCATTCGCACCCTTGATGGGCACCGCCTTATGTTTGGCCAATCCATCAGCGCATAAAAAAAGGGCCGCCGAAGCGACCCTAAATTCATCACGAAATGGATGGCGATTAGCCAACGATTTCGTCGTCAGAGAAGAAATATTTGATTTCTTCCGCAGCAGTTTCTGGTGCGTCTGAACCGTGCACTGAGTTTTCGCCGATTGAAAGCGCGAACTCTTTACGGATTGTGCCTTCAGCAGCTTCTGCTGGGTTTGTTGCGCCCATAACTTCGCGGTTTTTGGCGATGGCGTCTTCGCCTTCCAACACCTGCACAACAACTGGCTCAGAAATCATGAAGTCAACCAATTCACCAAAGAAAGGACGCTCTTTGTGCACAGCGTAGAAGCCTTCAGCCTGCTCGCGTGTCATGTGAATGCGCTTAGATGCAACGATGCGCAAGCCAGCTTCTTCAAACTTGGCGATGATTTTGCCAGTCAAGTTGCGCTTTGTGGCATCAGGTTTAATGATAGAAAATGTACGTTCCAAAGCCATTGAAATACCCTTATTTTGCTTTGTGGGATGTGGCCTGCGTTTTATAGACCTTATCGGGATATGACAAGCACCAAGATCATTTAGCTGTGACAAGCATATGACAGGGGCAATTTGCCCCTATTCAATCAGCAATTCTTGGGATTCGATCACTTGGCCTTCTTGGTCCTTCACTTGAAAGCGCAGGCGCTCCAAATCTTTTGGCCCATCGAACCACACTTCCATATTGAGCGGCTTGATCGCCATGGTGCACACGCCCCCCTCAATTTGCACAGTGAAGGTCAGGTCCGCCACAAAGCGGCCTACGTCTAGCGTGTGGCCCGCCAAGTTCCAGCAACCATTGGGGGCGAAATACATATATTCAAAATTGATTTGGTCGGTGCCCACGCGTTTCACCATGGGGATATTTTCACGCGTAAGCCCTAAAGATGGTTTGGTGTTAAAATGCGGTTTTTGCGGCCCAGTGTTGACGGTTTGCGCCATCGCAGCTAAGGGTTGTGCAAAAATCAAAAGCAAAGACAGTATAATGGATTCCGGCAGTTTCATTCGAAGACCTGTTTGAAAATTTCAATGCACCCCAAATGTTGGTGACGCGCATTTTTGCGCCTCCGTTTGGCGTGTGCTTTTCAAACTAATCTCGAATAATGAACAAAATTAGGCCGTTCGAAAGCTGCTGAAATCATGCTGAAAATTACGAATTTAAATTACTCTATTGAAGGTCGCTCGCTGTTTGAAAATGCGAGTCTCACCCTGCCCGCTGGCTCGAAAGCCGGTTTTGTGGGCCGCAATGGCTCGGGCAAAACCACTCTCTTCCGCTTGTTAAAAGGCGAAATTCCCACAGATTCTGGCGATATTGAAATTCATCACCGCGCAAAAATGGGTTCTGTGGCGCAGGAAGCGCCTGCCACCCAAGATAGCGTGATGGATATTGTGCTGGAAGCTGACAAGGAACGCCTTCAGCTTTTAGAAGAAGCGGAGACCGTGACCGATCCGATGCGCATTGGCGAGGTTCACACCCGCTTGGCCGAAATTGAGGCGCATTCTGCCGAAGCGCGGGCCAGTTCGATTTTAAAAGGTTTGGGCTTTGACCAAACCAAACAATCTGAGCCGTGCGCCAATCTATCCGGCGGGTGGCGCATGCGTGTGTCGCTCGCGGGTGTGTTGTTTTCCAAGCCTGATCTGTTGCTGCTCGATGAGCCGACCAACTATTTGGACCTTGAAGGCACATTGTGGCTAGAGCGCTATTTGGCAAACTATCCCTATACGGTCTTTATGATCTCGCACGACCGGGACTTGCTCAACAAGGCGGTCAATTCCATCGTGCATCTGGAGCGCGGTGGTCTTAGCTTTTACCGCGGCGCATATGATCAGTTTGAGGAAAATCGCCGCTTGCAGATGGACATCAACAACAAGCAGCGTGAAAAGCAGCTTGAGCAGATCGCCCATATGCAAAGCTTTGTGGATCGGTTCCGGGCGAAAGCGACCAAAGCAAAGCAAGCTCAATCTCGCCTGAAACGGATTGAGAAGATCAAGCCTGTGGAAGCACTGTTCGACGAACATGTGGCCCCCTTCACCTTCCCGCAGCCTAAGCGTGCTGTTTCGGCCCCCATTATCGATATGGAAATGGCGGCAACCGGATATGAAGAAGGTACGCCAATCCTCAGCCGCATCAGTGGCCGCATTGATCCTGAAGATCGCATTGCGCTTGTGGGCATCAATGGCAATGGTAAGTCCACTTTCGCCAAATTGCTGGCAGGTGAACTGAAGCTGATGGATGGCCGCCTCACCAAAGCACGTAAGCTTGAGGTGGCGCATTTCGCACAGCACCAAATGGATATGCTCAAGCCAAAGCAAACGCCCTTGGAGCATGTTGAACCGCTTATGCCTTATGACAGTGAGGCGAAACGGAGGGCACGTGTTGCCCAAATGGGCCTCACCACCTCGCGCATGGACACGTTGGCAGAAAATCTTTCTGGTGGCGAGAAAGCGCGGCTTTTGATGGGCTTGGTCACCTTTAACGGCCCGAACCTTTTGATCTTGGACGAACCGACCAACCATTTGGACATTGATAGTCGCGATGCGTTGGTGCAGGCGCTCAATGAATATGAAGGTGCGGTGCTGATCATTTCTCACGATCGGCATTTGATCGAAGCAACGGTGGACCAGCTTTGGATTGCCAAAGATGGCACCATCTCCGTGTGCGATTATGATCTTGAGACCTATCAACGGTCCCTCACCGGCACGCGCGACAAGCCAGAGCCGAACAAGGCCAACAGCCCTGCGGACAAGAAAAAAGATCGCAAGATTGCTGCCGAAAAACGCGCCCAGCTTGCGCCCTTACGCAAGGAAATCAAACAGTTAGAATCTAAGGTTGAAAAACTGAATCAAGAATTGTCCAAAACCGACAAGGCTTTGGAAGACCCTGATTTATTTCAAAAAGATCCGGATAAGGCTGTCCAATTGGGCAAAGATCGGGCAGATTTGGCCAAAGATATCGAAACAGTTGAAGAGCTTTGGCTGGAGAAGCTGGCAACTTTAGAAGAGGCACAAGACGAGCTTGGCCTCTAGCGGGGGAAGTATGAAACGTTTTGTGTTGGGCCTATTGATCTTGTTGGGGGCGGCAATCGCCCCCGCATTGGCGCAAGATCTCACTGACGAACAATATGATGAAGCGGTGGAGTTTGCGCAAAACAATACACGTTTTGTGCTTTATCACGAGTTTGGCCATTTGGTGATTGCTCAGTTTGGCTTGCCTATTTTGGGCAAGGAAGAAGATGCAGCGGATAATATCGCCTCTGTCATCCTGCTCAGTGAACGCGACGAAGAATATGACAATATCCTGTTCGACGCGGCCGATGGTTGGTATCTGTCCGACATTTCCAACACCGAAGATTTCGAGGAAGCTGATTTTTACGACAGCCACAGCCTAGACATCCAGCGCTCCTATCAAATTGTTTGCCTCATGGCAGGCCAGAGCATGGAAACATTCGGTGAGTTTGCAGCTGAATATGGGTTGGATGAAGACCGGATTGATCTGTGTGCCGCCGATTATGAGCAGTTGGAGCAATCTTGGGCTGTGATGACAGAGTCCTTCATCAATCCAATGCGCGGTGAAGGTTATACCGCCAAGATTATCTATGACGAGCCGAACGCTGAAACTGAACTTTCAGCCGCCCTCATCAAAGAGTCCGGCATGATGGAAGAATTGCAGCAACGCTTTGCCGACAATCTGCCCGAAGAAACCACATTCCGCGCCACATCATGCGATGAGCAAAACGCCTATTATGACCCGGAAAAGTCAGAAATCGTCATGTGTTACGAGCTGACGGACCTGTTTCTTGATCTGGTGATCGAGGATATTTTGGCGGAGGAATAGGCGTTACGCCTTTTTCACCCAACGGCCATTGGGCTCTTGCTGCCAATAAGTCAGTTCATGGTCCTTTGACAGGGCTTTCCAGGCTTGCCGGGCGCGGGTTACCGCGTCTGGATCATGGCCATTGAACATAAACACAACACGTTCATAGCCTTCAGCCTTTTCGGGCACCGCCCCTTCCACAAAAAAGCGGATTTGGGCGCTGTTGGGGTTTTCATCATTGTCAGCAATCAGAACCGGCATTTCCGCCAGCTCTTCAAGTTCCACCTGATCAGATAGCACCATGTGCGGCAAAAAGCTCTCGGCCCGAAATGTCCATAGTGCTTCATCCAGCGCTGGCATTTTCGCGGCGTTGGCGCATTGCACCATGGCACGCCAGCCCCGTTCCAATGTCTTTTCAAGCAAAACAGGCAGCACCGCTTCAAGCGGCTTTTGTTCTAAATGATAGAACAGAATTTCTGTCATGCTGCCTGCTCCTTTAGGTTTGACCCTATTCGTAGTGATTGCGAACCATTTGGTCGAGCAAATAAACGCCAAAACCAGTTGCCCAGCTTTTATTTACTGCTGTCGCAGGCGCGCCCATAGCGGTGGACAAGTCCAAGTGCGCCCATTTGGTTTCGCCAACAAAGCGTTTCAAGAATTGTGCCGCAGTGATCGCGCCAGCCCAACGGCCGCCAATATTTTTCATGTCAGCATTCTTGCTGTCGATCAGCTTGTCATAGGCTGGGCCCATGGGGAACCGCCATACTTTTTCGTTGGTTTCCAATCCTGCCGCCGTGATGTGTTCAGCCAGTCGATCATCATTGGAAAACAGACCGGCATGTTCGTTGCCCAAAGCCACTAGATTGGCGCCCGTCAATGTCGCCAGATTGACCATGAATTTTGGTTTAAAGGTTTCTTTGGTGTACCAAAGCGCATCAGCCAACACCAAGCGACCTTCCGCATCAGTGTTCAACACTTCGATGGTTTGGCCAGACATGGATGTGACGATATCGCCCGGACGCTGCGCGTTAGCATCCAACATGTTTTCGACCAAGCCAATTACGCCAATCACATTGATTTTCGGCTTGCGCAACGAAATGGTTTTCATCAGGCCAGCAACAGCACCTGCCCCGCCCATGTCGCCCTTCATGTCTTCCATGCCACCTGCTGGCTTAATGGAGAGGCCGCCGCTGTCGAACACCACGCCTTTGCCAACAAAGGCCACAGGTGCTTCATCTTTCGCGCCGCCATTCCATTTCATGATCGCCAAACGTGGGGGACGTACGGAACCTTGTG
The DNA here is from genome assembly GCF_049801075.1 of Maritalea sp. S77. NCBI lineage: Bacteria > Pseudomonadati > Pseudomonadota > Alphaproteobacteria > Hyphomicrobiales > Devosiaceae > Maritalea > Maritalea sp. S77. The sequence goes on from NZ_JBNAGG010000001.1 coordinate 765,225, forward strand.
CTACGCCCAATAGCGCGCCCATGCCCAGCTTTTTCATTTGAGCTTCATCTAAAAGCTCAACTTCCATGCCGTCTTTTTCAAGTCCGTTCACCGCATCGGCAAACTCCAATGTGCCCAAAATGTTGGCGGGCTCGTTCACCAAGTCACGGGCGAAGATTGTACCTTCTGTCACGCAATCACGGTCTTTATGCGCTGCTTCAGCGTCTTTGGCGTAGCTGGTCTCTAGCGTGACTTCGATTTCGCTGGCGCGGTCATCATCTTTGTTTTTCGTTTTATATTTATCGAAGCGGTAGTGGCTAAGCTTTAGCCCTGCCGCCGCTTCTGCCACACTTGCAGCATCAAAAATCTCATCATCCAACACCACCCGTGTGGTGTTGCCTGGCCGACTGCTAAGCTGGTCGATCAATTTGCCGCCAAATGCTGCAAATTCGTGTTTAGGGCTGTCTTTGGCCAAGCCATCAGTGCCTGCAACCAAAAGCAAATCAGCATCGGTATTTTGCGGTGCCAAAACTGGCAGATAAGAACCGCTCTTGCCCTTAAACTTTGCCGCTTCGGCTAGTTTCTTCAGGTCGAGACCTGTTTTTTCCCAGATGGCTTTGCCATTGGCAGTCAGGTCGAAATCCGCATTTGTGGTAATCACGATATTTTTGCCAGTGCCTTTGCCATGTTCGGCAATAGCAATTGTCAATGTTTGACCCATAGTCCCTATCCCAGTTTATTGAAGTGGTGCGCGGCTGCGCAGAATTTGATTTTCACTTAAATTGCTTCAGTTCGCGCGAAAGTGCAACCAACAGTAAAAATATTTTGATGGATAAATTATGGTCTCACAGCAGAATAATTAGGTGGTGACAAACGCCAAGCTGTGGCAAAAGTTCACTTATGGGATTGCTGACTCGCTACATACTTAAAAAATATCTTATTGCGGCAGCAGGCATCGCTTTTTTGCTGTGCTTTTTGGGCTGGCTGATCCAATTGCTAAGGGCGGTGGATTTGGTCACCAATAAGGGCCAAGGCCTCGGCGCTATGGTCTATCAATCCTTTTTAAGCCTGCCTGATATCCTCAACATTGTCCTGTTTCTTTGTGTTGCACTTGGCATTTCACGCACAGTGCGCGCGCTTCAATTGTCTAAAGAGATATTTCCCATTTATGCGGGTGTGGGCCTTAAGCCGCTCATTCGCTCTTGGCTATTGTTTATGGCCATCACGGTATCGCTTGGCCTGTCACTTTCTCATTTTGTAGTGCCAACAGCACGATATTTCGTCGCGCTTCAAAGCGATCAGATCAATGCAGACTTGGTGGCCAACTCATCTCGTCCTGGCCGTTTTACGTCCATCAGCTCTGGCCTGACCATGATGATCCGCGAGCGCGCGCCAGATGGAACTGGCCTTGGCTTTTTTGTTTACGACACCCGCGACCCGCTGCGGTCTCAAACGATTGTGGCCGAAGAATCTCAATTGGCTCAAATCGATGGCGTTCTCACGGTGCGACTGCGGCGCGGTTCCATTCAATATTACACATATGAAACCCACAAAATGTCAGGGTTAGAGTTTGAGACCTACTCGCTCGCCCTTTCAGACCTGTCGGGCAGCCAATCGGCGGCATCGGTCACGCCCAACACCGCAGCACTTCTGCGGCAGCTATCGGCAGGTGAGCTATCCAAACGCGACAATGTGGACTTGCATTCGCGCAACGCGTCAGCGCTTTACATTTTGTCCATGGGATTACTGGCGTTTTTCATGGTGTCACGCCCCAACACAATGCGCAGCAAATCTCGCATCAGCGTCGACTTTGTTGTGATGACCATCGCCGTGATCGTTAAGGTCACCGGCACTGGCGCAGAACAGTTTATATTCAGGTCGCCTGCCCTTTGGCCACTGATCTATGCGCCACCGCTTTTGCCAATCCTTCTGGCGCTGCCCATGATAATTCGGCAAGGCTTGTTCTCGAAATTCTCGAGCGTACGAGGTGCCGCATGACCCTGATTGGCCTGCATGTCAGCATCAAAATTTGCAAAGCCATCCTTATGGTGATGAGCCTGTTTTTCGCCCTAGTTGGGCTCATCGAGATCGTTGAGTTTGGCAGCGGCGCTGGCACCAACATCATGACGCATCCTTTGACCACGCTTTCTTCTGCTGCGCTCACAGCCGCAGTGTGGAGCATGGATTTGCTGCCCATTTCGTTTGTGATTGGCGGCGTTATCGCGATTAGTGATTTACAAAACCACCGCGAGCTCATTGTCGCCAAAGCATCAGGCATTTCGATTTGGGGCATTTTACGTGCCCCCCTCATTTTTGCCATTTTGGTCGGGCTTTGCGTCAGCTACGCATTGGACCCCCTCGTTCTTCGCCTCAACGATATTGTTGATGCCCGCGTGAAGGCGCAATCGTCTGCAACCGGCACGTTGGATCGTCGGTCTGGCTGGCTCGAGCAATCCTATGATGGGGGCCGCTATATCATCAAAGCAGATGAAATCCTGAACACGGGTGATGCCATGAATGGCGTCAATGTGTTTATGTTGGGCGGCCAAAATGGTGACAATCGTCAAATCGTGGCCGAACAGGCGCGGTATGAGAATTTTGAATGGCGTTTTTTCGACGGTATCATCAGCGAACCCGGCAATCCTGTTCAACAATTTGAGCAATTTACCCTGCCCACCAATTTTAGCGCCGCGCAGTTGCGCCTTCAGGTTGGGTCGATCTCCCGCATGTCGATTTTTGAGTTGAAATCGCAACTGCGTGGTAAAACCGTCACAACCCCAGCCGAATATACCGCACAAATGCGAATGCGGCGGCTTGAAGCCTTGCCAATTGTTCTTGTTGGTACTTTATTAATTGCGTTTGCATTTACATCGGGTTATTCACGGCTGGGCACGTCTGGCACTCACATAATTTACGGAATTTTGTTAGGGTTTGTCGTGTATATTTTGACGAAACTTGCCGACCGCGCCGGAGAATCTGGCAATATAAATGCACTGTTGGCAGCATGGGGACCTGCAATTGTAGCGATTGTGATTGGCACAACCGTTCTGTTGCGGAAGGAAGATGGATGAGCGTGACGCGTAATTGCACGCATAAGGGGAAGTTTAAGTCTGCGTTGCTGGGCCTTGGGTTGCTGGCGACCTGCGCTTTTGTGCCAGCAGCTATGGCACAACAAACTCAACTTCTTCCATCTGATTATTTCGCGGGCCAAGCCCTATCCACCAGCAGTGATCTCAAAGTTTCCGCGCAAACGCTTACCGTTTTGCCTGCGCAGGATTTGATCGTCGCCACAGGCGATGTTGAATTGTCTGCCGAAGGCTACCTGATCCGAGCGCAGCGTGTTGTTTACAATAAGCGCACGCGTGAAGTTGAATTGTTGGGCGATGTGGCTGTTCGGGACCCGGATGGTCTTGTTTATGTCGCAGACAAAGCCAACCTTACTGGTGACTTCCGCCAAGGTTTCCTTGAAAATCTGATTTTTCAAGACGAGGCAGGCTACTGGCTTTCCGCCGCAGAGGCTGAGATCAAACCTAATCGTAGCCTTGACCTAAATGATGCGGATATCACCCCTTGTGGCACCTGCGTTGATGAGAATGGCCGTGAGATTGGTTGGCGCATTAAGGCTGTGCGCATTGTGCGCAACACCGAAGAGAAAACCATTTATTTCGAGCGCCCTTCCATGGTGTTCGCCGGCTTTCCCATTGCCACCATCCCCTATTTAACGATCCCTGATCCATCGCTCACCGATTTTGACGAGATATTTAGAGCACGTCTCTCCTATTCGAAAGAACTGGGTGTTGGCATCGCTTATCCGGGCTTTATTCTGCACGACCCGCGGACAAATCTGACACTGACACCAACAATCTTCACCAACCAAGGCGTGCTGGGTCAGTTGGATTGGTCACATTCCACAAAGGTGACGTCTGTTAAGGTCAGTGGATATGGCATTTATCAGTTCAACCCATCCGCCTTTTCCGGCAAGTTGGGCGACCGAAATTTCCGTGGTGCTGTGCAAGCTAAAACCACTTACACGCCAACTGAGCATCTAACCATTGGTGGCGCCTATACGCTGTTTTCTGATCGCTCATTCCTCAAAGACTATGATGTTGGCGATCGCGAAGGTGATTATGCCGTCAATCGCGTTTATGGCACTTATCTTGAAGATGACAGCTATCTAGACGCGCGGATTGAGCAATATGTTGGCTTAGGTGAAAATGGCGCAACCAATGAGGCACGCCAAGCGCTGATCGTGCCGAAAATTGAAGCCAATCATGTGCAAGAGCTTGCCAATGATTGGGGCGAAGTTCGGCTTTCTGGTAAGCTCATTCATTTGGAGCGCAACACTGATCACAGCAAAATGGTTGGCGGCACCGAACATGTTTTGGGCTTTGAGGGCGCAAAGTCGCACCTATCGCTTGAAGCAGGCTGGACAAATCAATGGGTCGCCCCCGGCGGTTTGCTGATCGCTCCTTATTTGGGCGTGCGTGGAGATTTTGTACAATATGATGGTGGCAGCTCCCATGGTGCTGCACCAGCCGCAGAATTAGTTTATAGCGCTACACCCATTGCCGCCTTGGATGTGAGTTGGCCCTTAGTCGGCACTGATAGTTCAGGCACCAAACATTATTTTGCGCCACGTTTGCAAATTGTGTCGCGCGGCGGCCCCACCAACACTGGGATCACCAATGATGATGCCCAGAGCTTTGTGTTTGATGACAGTAATCTCTTCAGTTTCAATCGGTTCTCCGGTGAAGACCGTCAGGACAGTGGTACCCGCGTCGCCATTGGCGCGCAATATAATGCCGATTTCGGCAATGGTCGCTGGGTTGATATTGTGGTGGGCCAATCATACCAAATTGGCGGCACCAACGCGATGGCTGTGGCTAATCCAAACCAAACAGGTCTTGGCAGCGGTGCTGACGTGTCCCCCGCCTACATCGTTGCAGGCATCCAAGGCGCGCCGTTGGATGGGGTGACTTTGGGCGCCAAAACTCTTGTTGATCCGCAAAATGGCCGCGTTGCACGTGGTTCAATTGCGGGCAGATATAGCGCTGATATTTTCAGTGCCGGCGCGTTTTACAGCTACGCCCATCAAAGCGTTTCGCCTGGCGCCACCCAGGATCGGCATGAAGTCGGTGGCGATGTGCGCATCAATATCGATGATTATTGGAGCGTTGGTGTCTATTCAAACTATGATCTGGCAGATCAGAGCTTTGTCAGCTATGGCGGTGATTTGAGCTATGATGACGGTTATTTGGGCGGCTCCGTCTATTACAACCGATCTTCAGCCAACACCCTCGACCCCCAAGACACCATTGGGGCTAAGCTAAAGCTGAAAATGATCGGCGATTACGCCTATGATCATGATTTTTAATGTTGAAACCCTAGTCAAACTCAAAAAATAGCCGCATTCTTTGCCGATTAGTGCTATTCGACTTCAAATAATCAATTAGGAACGAACAGATATGCGTATCGTGAGCCTTATATTTATCGCCCTGTTGAGCTTGGCAAGTTTTGGCCAGACTAGCTTTGCGGCCACGATTAAAGTTGTGGTCAATGGCACAACAATCACTGATCATGATATTAGCCAGCGCGCCAAATTTATGCGGCTTGAGCGGCGAGGCAAATCCAATAACGACCGTCTTCGTTTGGCACGAGAAGAACTAATCGATGAAGCGTTGATGATCGGTGAAATGAAACGCATTGGGCGCTCCGTGCCTGATTCTGCCGTGAATGATGCCTACGCCAAGGTTGCGGTAAACTTGAAATTGAGCTCTTCAAAATTGACACAGATTTTGAACGCCGCTGGCGTGCAATCTAAAACACTTAAAGACAAACTTCGTGCACAGATTGCTTGGCAAGGTGTGGTCGCAAATGTGCTGCGCAAAAAGGTTCAAATTTCTGACCTCGAATTGGATTTGGCTGCGCGGGAAGAAGTTGGCAATGCCACGAATTTCGATTTCATGCTCACTGAAATCGTGTTTTTGAACACAACCGGGTCCACACGTTCGCGCACCAACGAGGCGAACCAATATCGCCGTAACTTTAATGGCTGCGACAATGCTGTGGCTTTGGCCCTTTCTTATCGTGACGCAGCGGTGCGCAAAATTGGTCGCCGTCACTCTACACAGCTGGCAGATCCTGTTGCCAAAGAGTTGGCTGGTCTGAATGTTGGTGGCATTTCTAAGCCACGCACCATTGCGAGCGGTGTGCAAATGCTGGCCATTTGCGCCAAGACACAGGCCGAAGATTTGACCTTTGTGAAAAACAAATTGCGCAATGAAGTGGGCACCGAAAAGCTTAAGGACGAAGCTTCCGATTATCTTGCCAAGCTGCGCGAACAAGCAAATATCGAGAACCGATAGTCTAACGAGGATATCAATATGGCCCTCGCCCCCCTCGCCGTTTCGATTGGAGAGCCTGCGGGCATTGGGCCGGACCTGATATTGCAAGCCTATCAAGAACGGGTAGCCCGCCAGCTGCCCGTTTTTTGTGTTTTTGGCGACCCAGCCTTTTTGGCCGCGCGCGCCAAGCGGTTGGGATATGAGTTTGAGATTGAAGCGACGACACCAGATGAGGCAATTGAGGTTTTTGAACGTGCATTGCCAGTGTTTGATCTCGGCCACCGCATTGAAGATCAGCCGGGCGTGCTGTCGCCGCTTGCGGCCAATATGGTGATTGATGCTATCCGCGATGGTGTCGCGTCTATTTTTGCGGGCCAGTGCCGTGGGTTGGTTACGGCCCCGATTCACAAAGCCAATCTCTACAAAGAAGGCTTTGATTTCCCGGGTCACACAGAATATCTGGCCGCGCTTTGCGCGAAGAACGGAAACCCGCTGACGCCGATCATGATGTTGGCGCACGGCAACCACCGTGCGGTGCCTGTCACTATTCATATGGCGTTGCGGCAAGTCTTCGAAACGCTGACACCTGATCTGATCATGGACACTATTCGCATTGTTCACCGTGACTTGCAAAATCGCTTTCGCATTCCCACGCCGCAAATTGGTGTAACCGGTTTGAACCCACATGCGGGTGAAGATGGCACTATGGGCAGTGAGGAAATCAATATCATTGCCCCCGCGTTACAGCAATTGCAGGAGGATGGCATCGCAGCAGCAGGGCCATTGCCTGCGGATACGGCCTTTGCACCGCACATTTGGTCCAATTATGATGCGATGATTGCCATGTATCATGATCAGGCGCTGATCCCCGTAAAGGCGATCGGGTTTGACGACGGCGTGAATATCACTTTAGGGCTGCCAATTGTGCGCACCTCGCCCGATCATGGCACTGCGCTTTCGCTGGCAGGAACCGGCACAGCCTCGCCCAATAGTTTTTTGAAGGCCCTTGCCATTGCCGACGAAATGACCCAAAAGCCCCTCAGCTTAGGTGAATGAGATAGATCGGTTAAATACATGAGCCAAATTGACGAATTGCCGCCCCTGCGCGAAGTGATCGCCCAGCATGGCTTGCGGGCAAAAAAAGAATTGGGTCAGAATTTTCTGCTCGATCTCAATTTGACGGCACGCATTGCACGCATTGCAGAACCGCTTGAAGATCATACCATAATTGAAGTTGGGCCCGGGCCCGGCGGTTTAACACGCGGATTGTTGGCTTCGGGTGCCAAAAAGGTGATCGCCATTGAGCGCGATGACCGTGCTTTGCCAGCATTGGCAGAGATTGCAGCCGCCTATCCGGATCGACTGGAAGTCATTCCAGGCGATGCGATAGAGATTGACTATCGCGCGTTGGCCGATGGCCCGACAAAAATTGTTGCCAACCTCCCCTACAACATTGCAACCCCTTTGCTCACAGGATGGTTGGACGGCCCTTGGCCACCCTATTTCGACAGTTTGACATTGATGTTTCAAAAGGAAGTTGCAGACCGTATTTGTGCACCCGTTGGCAGTAAAGCGTTTGGCCGTCTTTCGATCCTTTCGCAATGGCGGTGCCACACCAAGGTGGCGCTGAATGTGGGCCCCGGGGCCTTCACACCACCGCCAAAGGTGAGTTCAGCGATTGTGCATTTGGTGCCGAAGCCTGACGCGCAGCAGATTAAGGCAAGCACTTTGGAACATGTCACCCGCGCTGCATTTGGTCAGCGCCGCAAAATGCTCCGCCAAAGCCTTAAAAGCTTGAATGTTGATTTGCCAATTTTGTTTGATGACATGTCGCTCAAAGGCACCGAACGTGCCGAGCAATTGAGTACCGAACAGTTTGTAGAAATGGCCCGCTGGGTTGAGACGAACCGCTAAAAATACCCCCCAAAATGCAAAACACCCGCTCGAACCACGAGCGGGTGGACACAGCAATATTCGTGCCTAATATTGAGTATCGTGAGCGCATATACAAAAAGATGGTGGACTGGCAACCCATCCCAATTGGCATAAAATTTCCAATTGTTCAAAATTGCACATCTCTTTGTTAGCCATTCATATTTAGCACGGAAGCTAATTCATGTACAGGCTTGTGAACATGTGAAGTGGTAAAAATTGCCGCATGGTGAATACCCTGATCGTAATTCACCGCATCCGAGCTTCTCACAAGATTGAATCAAGCTCGTTTTGCAAGCCTTTGACAAAATTGGATAAATCTTTTTGGCGTGACGGCATCATGCGGGCGGAGTCCAAGATGGACGCAACGGCGGCACAGCTTTCCTCCAAATCGCGGTTGACGATAATATAGTCATAGCTTTCCCATTGCTTCAGCTCTTGTTGCGCTGTCGTCAGGCGGCGGCGGATCACTTCTTCGCTGTCATCTGCGCGGCGCTCCAGCCTATGTTTCAGCTCGGCAATTGATGGGGGAAGGATGAAAACACCGATAATGTCTTCTGGACATTTTTCGTAAAGCTGGATTGCGCCTTGATAGTCGATGTCAAACAACACATCCCGGCCGGCATCCAGTTCTGTTTCAATCGCGGCCTTTGGCGTCGCGTAGAAATTGCCGTGCACTTCGGCCCATTCCAACAGTTCGCCCTTGTCGCGCATTTGTTCGAATTGCTCGACGGTCTTAAAGAAATAGTCCACGCCATCAACTTCATTGGCGCGCTTTGGACGCGTGGTCACTGAAATGGATAGTTTGAGGTTTGGATCCTGCTGCAAAATGGTGCGCGAGATCGAGGTTTTCCCTGCCCCGGATGGCGATGAAAGGATGAGCATCAAGCCCCGACGATCAAACATGGAAAATCCTATTCTATATTTTGAACTTGTTCACGTAATTGGTCGATTGCAGCCTTTAAATCAAGGCCAATTGCAGTCAAGTCCACATGATTGCTCTTCGAGCACAATGTGTTGGCTTCGCGATTGAATTCTTGCGAGAGAAAATCGAGCTTTCGTCCCACCGCGCCACCACCTTTGAGCAGCTTACGTGCGGCATCTACGTGCGCGGCCAAGCGGTCTAACTCTTCACGAATATCGGCTTTGGTGGCCAGCATCAGCGCCTCAGCGTGCAAGCGATCTTCTGCCAAGCCGTTCTCGCCTTCCTGCAATTGGGCGATTTGCCCCTGCAATTTTTCTAAAATGGCTTCACGGCTGCGGGCAGGATGCTCCTCAGCCTTCAATGTCAGTTCTGCAATTTCGACGAGACGTTGGGTTAAAAATGCTTGGACATTGAGCCCCTCCGCTTCGCGCGAAGCAATAAGATCGGCAATGGCATTGTCTGCAGCATTCAGAATGGCCTGTTTCAAATCGGCAAGGTCTTCATCGTTCAACTGGGCTTCGGTGAGCTCCAGCACCCCTTTAAGCCCTAAAATGCCATCCAAGCGGGGGCGATCGGCCTCTACTTTGCTGGCAAGGTCAGTCATCGCGGCAAGCACTGTGTCCAGCGCTTGCTGATTAACGCTCACTTCGCTCTGCAAATGTTCATAAGTGATGTTGAGGTTAACCTGCACGGCGCCGCGCGTCAGCGCCTTGGATAGCTTTTGCCGCAGCAAGTTTTCCAAATCGTCGATGCCGTGCGGTACGCGCAGCCGCAAATCAAGGCCGCGCGCATTTACGGATTTGATTTCAAGATTGAAGGACGCGCCCGAAATGCCCCCCGATGCCCGGGCAAAACCGGTCATGCTTGCGATGGGTTTGGACATATCAGCTCTCCTTTGCGCGATAAATTGCGCCCTTGTTTTATTGATTGCTGCTGTCGTCGTCCAGCTTTTCCGCTTCCTGCTGTTCCAGCGCTTCTTTTTCTTCCTGTGCCGCTTTTTCTTCAGCTTCTAGGCGTTCTTTTTCAATTTTGCGCCACGCAGCAACATTGGCTTGGTGCTCTTTGTAGCTGTTTGCAAATGCATGGCCACCTGTGCCATCAGCTACAAAGTAAAGCGCTTCGGTTTCCGCTGGGTTGGCCACGGCCTTCATGGATTCAATGCCTGGGTTGGCAATTGGGCCCACGGGCAAGCCATCGATTTGATAGGTGTTATATTCTGTTTTCTTATCAATCTCGGACCGACGCAAACCACGCCCCAAAACGCCCTCACCCTTGGTGATGCCGTAGATGATGGTTGGGTCTGATTGCAGGCGCATGCCTTTGTTCAGCCGATTGATGAATACGCCAGCTACTTCTGGGCGTTCAGCGGCCAAGCCTGTTTCTTTTTCGACGATAGACGCCAGGATCACCAGTTCTTCCGGTGTTTCAATTGGCAGGCCTTCGTCACGGTTTTCCCAAATCTCGGCCAACGCTTCATCATGCGCCTCAATCATTTGCTCAAGCACGCTTTGGCGGGTGGCGCCGCGTTCGAAATTATATGTGTTGGGCAACAAAGCTCCCTCGGCGGGAATCTCTTCGATTTCGCCAGTCAGCAAGTCAGCTGCTTTAAGTCGCTCAACAATCTGCCAGGAGGTGAAACCTTCAGGGATTGTCACATTATATTGGATGGCACGGCCTTCGGTCAGTTCAATCAAGATATCGCGCATGGAGGACCGGGCGGCGATGCGGAATTCGCCAGCTTTCAGCTCGGTGTCCTTATCCATGGCGACGGTGCCAAAACGGAAGATGTAAGAACTGGAAATCAGGCCTTCGTCTTGCAGTTTACGGGCGATGGTTGAAACCCCTGCCCCTTGCGGCACTGCGAAGATTGTTTCGCTTTCGATAGGTCCGTCAGAATTGAATTGGTTGACGCCGAAATAGATCACGCCGCCGACGATGACCAAGCCGAGAATAACGAGCGACATGAACGCATTTGCGATCCGCACAAATGTATTTGGTTTTTTACGAACTTTGTTTTTGCGTTTTCCAAACATGGCACCCTGCTTATTCTGATTTTGGCGCTATACTGAATGGAAGATTAGGGCAAAAACAAGAGCGAAGAATCCTCTTCCCCGCTCTTTTTGTCGCGATGTGGAACCGCAGCCCTAGCTCAGCTTTTTAAACACCAATGAGGCATTCGTGCCGCCAAAACCAAACGAGTTGGAGAGCGCCACATTTATTTCTTTCGCCTTGGCTTTATTCGGCACCAAGTCAATTTCGGTCTCAACGGACGGGTTGTCCAAATTGATTGTAGGTGGTGCGATGTTGTCGCGCATGGCAAGAACTGAGAAAATCGCTTCAACAGCACCTGCAGCGCCCAACAAATGGCCGACAGCTGATTTGGTGGAAGACATGGTCACGTTCTTCGCGTGGTCGCCCATCAAGCGGGTCACCGCGCCCAGTTCAATTTCATCGCCCAATGGGGTCGATGTGCCGTGAGCATTCACATAATCAATATCGCTTACGTCCAAGCCAGCGCGCTTGATCGCCGCTTGCATAGAGCGATAGCCGCCATTGCCGTCTTCGGCAGGCGCTGTGATGTGGTGTGCATCGCCAGACAAACCATAGCCAACCACTTCACCGTAAATTTTGGCGCCGCGTGCTTTGGCATGTTCATATTCTTCCAAAATGACGGTGCCTGCGCCCTCACCCATCACAAAGCCATCGCGGTCTTTGTCATAGGGGCGTGAAGCCCGCTGTGGATCGTCATTAAAACCTGTTGAAAGGGCGCGACACGCAGCAAACCCAGCCAATGAAAGGCGGTTTACCGGAGATTCAGCGCCACCAGCGACCATAATATCTGCATCATCCAGCGCGATCAGCCGTGCCGCATCGCCAATGGCGTGCGCCCCGGTTGAGCAGGCTGTGACAACAGAGTGGTTTGGTCCTTTCAATCCGTGGCGGATTGAAACATAGCCAGACGCGAGATTGATCAAGCGACCTGGGATAAAAAACGGACTGATCCGACGCGGGCCTTTTTCCGCGAGCGTTACAGAAGCATCATAAATGCCCCCTACGCCGCCAATACCCGATCCGATTAAAACACCGGCCCGTTCTTTTTGTTCGTCTGTTTTGGCTTCAAAACCACTGTCTTGAAGAGCTTGACCAGCAGCTGCCATGGCGTAAACAATGAAAGGATCAACCTTTCGTTGTTCTTTCACGTCCATCCAGTCATCTGGATTGAAGTTACCGTCTGCGGTGTCACCTAGCGGAATACGGCAGGCAATCTGACATGCCAAATCTGACACATCGAATTCGTCTACCTTTTTGGCTCCGCTTTTTCCGTCAAGAATATTTTTCCAGACAGTCTCAACATTCGCGCCCAATGGGCTCACAATGCCAAGACCAGTGACAACTACTCTGCGCAACTTCATTTCAGATGTCCTACGGCTGCTAAAGGGGAAATCCCCTAGGTCTTACTTAACAGCCTTTTCTAGGAAAGAAACGGCATCGCCAAATGTTTGAATTGATTCAGCAGCATCGTCAGGGATTTCTACGCTGAATTCTTCTTCAAACGCCATAACCAGTTCAACCTGATCGAGCGAATCCGCGCCAAGATCATCAATAAAGCTGGCTTTTTCTGTCACTTTGTCGGCATCTACGTTCAAATGCTCAACAACGATCTTGCGAACGCGATCTGCAATATCGCTCATATTTGGTTCCTCTTCACCTAAAAGTCTTCAATTTAGTTCAACGGCACCACTTAATGTGGCGGGTTGTCCGCTTAAATGCACCTCATCTTGAATAAAATCAAGGTTAAGGCGTCTTTGGACCCGTGTTGGACGGGGCATTATCATACTTTTCCACATTTGACCATATTGAGAAGTAATTTCTCATGGCAAGACAAATGCCTATTAAATCATGGCCATACCGCCATTGATATGCATGGTTTGGCCCGTGACGTAGCTTGCTTCGTCGCTGGCCAAGAATACTGCACCCGCCGCAACTTCATCAGCTGTACCCAATCTACCTGACGGAATTGTGCCCAAAATGCTTTCGCGTTGTTTTTCGTTCAATTCATCCGTCATGGCAGAGGCGATAAAGCCCGGTGCGATGGTGTTTACGGTCACATTTCGGCTTGCCACTTCTTGTGCAATCGCTTTGGACATACCAATCAATCCTGCTTTAGACGCAGCATAGTTGCCCTGCCCCGGATTGCCGGTGACGCCCACAACAGATGTGATGCCGATGATGCGGCCATAGCGCTGCTTCATCATCACTTTAACCGCAGCGCGAGACAAGCGGAAGGCAGCGGTTAGGTTCACCGCAATCACATCATCCCACTCTTCATCTTTCATGCGCATGAAAATATTGTCGCGAGTGATGCCGGCATTATTCACCAGAATGTCCAAACCGCCCATGGCGTCCACAGCGGAAGGAATCAAAGCGTCCACGCTTTCCGTGTCGGAAAGGTTACAAGGCAAAATATGCGTATCGCCAGAGATGCTGCTTGCGACTTCCTCCAGCACGTTAACACGTGTGCCTGAAAGGCCAACAGTTGCGCCTGCTTCTGCAAGCTTTTCGGCGATGGCGCGGCCAATACCGCCGCTGGCACCAGTTACAAGCGCTCTTTTGCCGCTCAAATCAAACATGTAGTCTTCCCCTATTGGTTCGGGTGTTAGTTAAGGCTCTCGACATATTTTTCAATGTCATCTGGCGTATTGATGGCCAAGGCGTTGGCGTCGCGGTTAATGCGGCGGGCCAATCCAGTCAGAACTTTGCCAGTGCCCAGCTCCACAAGCGTATCGATCCCGCCCTCGCCTGTCATCCAGCTAACTGATTGTGACCAGCGTACTTTGCCGCACACTTGCTCCACCAAGCGCTTTTTGATTTCGCTTGGGTCTGAAATCGGCGCAGCCAATACGTTTGAAACGACGGGTACCACAGGCTCCTTCACGTCAGCGCTGGCCAGTGCAGCTTCCATCGCCTCGGCAGCAGGGCCCATCATAGAGCAATGGAAAGGTGCTGATACAGGCAAGAGCATTGCACGCTTAGCGCCTTTCGCTTTTGCCATTTCAACAGCACGCTCCACCGCTGATGCCGCGCCGGAGACCACGATCTGGCCTGGTGCATTGTCGTTAGCCACGTCCACCACAGCGCCTTGCGCAGCGGCTTGAACCACTTCTTCAACGTCTGCATATTCAAGACCGAGAATGGCCGCCATTGCGCCCTCGCCCACAGGCACGGCCTGTTGCATGGCGCGGCCGCGCACTTGCAGCAAACGAGCGGTATCTGAAATTGACAACGCACCCGCAGCGCAAAGGGCTGAATATTCGCCCAAAGAATGTCCGGCAACATATTTGGCCACATCGCCCACTTGCACACCTTTGCTTTCCAACACGCGGATCACCGCCATGGAAACGGCCATCAAGGCAGGTTGTGCGTTTTCAGTTAGGCGCAATGTATCGTCTGGACCACCAAACATGATAGACGACAATTTGGTTTGAAGCGCGTCATCAACTTCATCAAAAACCTTCTTGGCCACATCATAGTGCTCGGCCAATTCTTGACCCATGCCAACGGCTTGGCTGCCCTGTCCGGGGAAGGTGAATGCGGTTGAACTCATATTTCAAGCCTCACTTGATTTCGAAAAGAGTTATAGCTGTATATCGTATGTCAGCCAGTCAGTCTTGCGTGCCAGCCGATCATAAACGGCGCGTGCACGATAATTATTGTCGGCGGTGACCCAACGCACAATCGACCAGCCCTTTTCCTCGGCAACTTTCTTGATCTCTTCGATCAATGCCTCGGCCGCGCCTGAGCCCCGGTGCGACGGGTCAACAAACAAATCGTCCAAAAATGCGCCTTTGGATGCTGCCAAGGGGCGCAGGAACGGACGATAATGGGCAATGCCTACCACATTCCCTTTTTTGTCCATAGCCACCAGCCCTTGCAGGTCGTTGGCTTCATCCATCAGCCAAGACCAGACTTGTTCACGCATTTCGCCATTTTGGGTGGAATTATAAAAGCGCGCATAGGCGGCGTAAAGCTCCGTCCAGCGTTCCTTATCATCATTCTCCAATGGGCGTACATTTGACGTGGACATAGGCTGGCCACTCCCCTTTATGCTTATAATTTTGTCGGGAGTTTATAGTTTGCTCAGAATGAGACGCAAGGACAAACTCGGTCAAAAGCCAATTCGCCTGTGAGTAAGTGCGGCAATCATGGGGCGTTAAATAGCAACAAAAACGCCGCTTTAGGCTTGCATTTTACCGTTTGCCGCTTTATGAAGCCCGAGTTCGTTTGGCCGGGAGCTGAACGGAGGACTGTTTTTCATTGCCACATGGTTGTGCGAGCAGATGATGCTAAGAACGGCATCGGCCTCCCGTGTTCCCGCTCTTTGTAAGATTTCTTTGGCGCCTTTTGAAGGCTTCAAAGGGGCTTTGCGCCGGCGGATGAACAAAAGTGTAAACCAAACAAAAGGCGATTAATATGCCATTGTACGAGCATATTTTCCTGGCACGTCAGGATATCTCCACATCACAAGTGGAAGAGCTTACCAAAACTGTAACAGACCTTGTCACCTCAAACGGTGGTTCAGTTTCTAAAACTGAATATTGGGGTTTGAAATCATTGACATTCCGCATCAACAAAAACCGCAAAGCACACTACACTTTGCTGAACATTGATGCGCCGGCGACTGCAATTGCTGAAATGGAACGTCAAATGCGCATTAATGAAGATTTGTTGCGCTTTATGACTGTTCGCGTTGAAGAGCTTGAAGAAGGCCCTTCACCAATGATGCAAAAACGTGATGATCGTAGCGATCGTCGCGGTCCACGTCGCTTCTAAGGAGATTTGAGCATGGCTATTCGTGATCTATCCGGCACACAAACACGTCGTCCTTTCCAGCGTCGTCGTAAAACATGTCCTTTCTCTGGCGCAAACGCTCCAAAGATCGACTATAAAGATGTTCGTTTGTTGCAGCGCTATGTTTCAGAGCGTGGCAAAATCGTTCCAAGCCGTATCACTGCGGTTTCTGCGAAAAAGCAGCGTGAGCTGGCTCGCGCAATCAAACGCGCACGTTTCTTGGGCCTTTTGCCTTACGTCGTAAGTTAAGTTCGGCTCGCCGAACGTTGGGGATCGGTCCCCTAACCGCAATTTGCGGGACAGCATTGGAGAATAAAAATGAAAGTTATCCTTCTTGAACGCGTTGGTCGTTTGGGCACCATTGGTGACGAAGTAGCTGTTAAAGACGGCTTCGCACGTAACTTCTTGTTGCCCACAGGCAAAGCTTTGCGTGCAAACAACGCAAACCGCGCCCGTTTCGAAGCTGAGCGTGAAGAAATTGAAAAACGCAACGCTGAACGTCGCGATTCTGCGATGGCAGTTGCCGAATCAGTAAATGGCAAAACCATCACCATCATCCGTCAGGCTGGTGAAACTGGTGTGCTTTACGGTTCTGTTTCTGCACGTGACATTGCTGACACCTTGGGTGAAGACAATGTTAAAGTTGGCCGTTCACAGGTTGAATTGAACTCACCGATTAAAGCTGTTGGCTTGCACACTGTTGCATTGGCTTTGCACGCTGAAGTGACTTCAGAAATCACTGTTAACGTAGCGCGCTCACAGGACGAAGCTGATCGTCAGGCACAGGGCGAAGACATGACTGTCATGAACTTCGACGAAGTACCTGAAGAGATTGAAGCAGAAGCTGAAGAAGCTGCCGAGGAAGCAGCTGAAGAAGCCGAAGCTGCTGCTGATGACGCTGAAGAAGAAAAAGCTGAATAAGCAATCTTCTTTACGCAAAAATTTGAAGGCTGGAGTTCTGCTCCAGCCTTTTTTGTTGCCTGTTGAGAACCATCGGCAATTATTCGTGTATGATTGCATTTTTCCCCATTGATCACAGGCGATCAAACAGGCATTGAAGTAAATGCTCACTGATCACAAATGAGACTAGCCAAAATTGTCATAATGTGGACAATCGGCTAAGGGGTATGGAAATGGAAGCGGCACAAAAATTCGACGTTGCGCAGTCTGAGGACTATCGGCAGGCGCCACACAATGTTGAAGCAGAACAAGCGCTCTTGGGCGCGATCCTTGTGAACAACGAGGCGTTTGACCGGGTGTCAGATTTTCTGTTGGCCGAACATTTTTACGAACAAGTTCACGCTGACATTTATTCGGTTTGCACCAAGATTATCCGCACAGGCAAGCGCGCAACACCGATCACTGTCAAAACCTTCTTGCCAGATGATCTGACGCCTGAATTTTCCATGACGCAATATTTGGCGCGTTTGGCTGCTGATGCCACCACCATCATCAACGCGTCGGACTATGGGCAAACCATTTATGATTTGGCCATTCGCCGCAAACTGATTGTGGTGGGTGAGACATTGGCGAATGAGGCCTACACGGCAGATTTCGATAGTCCCCCTGCCCTGCAAATTGAGAATACTGAAAAAGCGCTATTTGAGCTGGCCGAGAAAGGCCGCTCCGATGGTGGCTTTGTGGATTTTGGCGCCGCCTTGCGTGAAGCCGTGCATATGGCGGGGGAAGCCTATCGGCGCGATGGTTCGCTATCTGGTCTGGCCTCTGGTCTTGTGGATATGGACCAAAAGATGGGCGGGTTGCAGCGTTCTGACTTGATCATTCTCGCTGCCCGTCCTGCGATGGGTAAAACCTCGCTGGCCACCAACATCGCGTTCAACATTGCTAAGGCATATGAGCCGGAAGTGTTGCCCGATGGGTCGATCAAGCCCGCCAATGGCGGTGTGGTCGCCTTCTTCTCCTTGGAGATGAGTGCTGAACAGCTGGCCACTCGTATTTTGGCGGAACAGTCGGGGATTTCATCTTCTGACATTCGGCGCGGTAAAATTCATGAAAACCAGTTTTCCAAGCTGGTTGAAGCCTCGAACATCATGGCGAAAGCGCCGCTTTACATTGATGACACTGGTGGCTTGGCCATTTCGCAATTGGCAGCCCGTGCCCGGCGTTTAAAACGTCAAAAAGGCATGGACCTGTTGATCGTCGACTATTTGCAGCTTCTGTCCGGCTCTTCTGCCAAGTCGCAAGCCAACCGGGTGCAGGAATTGACCGAGATTACCACCAGCTTGAAAGCATTGGCGAAAGAGCTGGAAGTGCCCATCATTGCCCTTTCCCAGCTTTCCCGACAGGTGGAAGCGCGTGACGATAAGCGCCCACAGCTTGCTGACCTTCGGGAATCAGGGTCTATCGAGCAGGATGCTGACGTGGTGCTGTTTGTGTATCGGGAAGAATATTACCTCAAAGGTAAGATGCCGCAGGAAAACACCCCGGAGTTTTTCGAGTGGCAAGCAAAGATGAATGAGGTCGAAGGCCGAGCTGAAGTGATTATTTCTAAGCAAAGGCATGGTCCTACGGGCACTGTGCAGCTACACTTTAACGCGAATCTGACACGCTTTGGTAATTTGGCCAAAGATGAGTATCTGCCAGAGCAGTTGGAATAGTTTGATCTGCATCTCGTTTGCCTTGTTTTGAGCCATTGGACACAAATATGACCGACATCTCCGCTTCCTCGCTATTGAGTTCAGGTCAACTCACCGTTGATTTGAATGCAATTGCGCGCAATTGGGCGGCACTCGACAAAATATCACCAGGCACCCTCACCGGTGCTGTGGTCAAGGCGGATGGCTACGGGCTTGGCCTGGAAGAAGTTGCCAAAAAACTTGCTAAGGAAGGCGCACAATTCTTTTTTGTCGCCAATCCTGAAGAAGGGTTGCGTCTGCGCGCTGCCTTGCCTGCTGCGCACATATTTGTTTTGGGCGGCCTGTGGCCGCGTACAGCTGAGATTTACACGCAGGCCCGTTTGATGCCTGTTCTCAATTCCATGGCTATGTTGGAAGAGTGGCTTGCCTATTGCGTTGAGCATGGGGAAGCCTATCCTTCTAGCCTTCATTTTGACACGGGCATGAACCGCTTGGGCTTCCGACTTTCCGATGTAAGCTGGGTGCGTCAGCAGTTGGAACGTACGGGCTATCAGCCACAAATGATCATGAGCCATTTGGCCTGCGGCGACCAACCAACGCATGAGAAAAACCGCACGCAGCTCGCGTTTTTCCAATCTATCATGGCGCATTTCCCTGAGATTCCAGCCTCTTTGGCCAATTCGGCGGGCTTGATGGGATCTAAGCAGAACCATTTCCAGTTAGTGCGTCCGGGCATTGCGCTATTTGGTGGTCGTGCCATTAGTGGTCGCAACAACCCGCTGGCGCATGTGGTCAATTTGGACGTACCTATTTTGCAGGTGCGCGACGCTAAGACCGGTGAATCTGTTGGCTATGGTGCTGATTACACATTGCAGCGCGATAGCCGCATTGCCATTGCCGCCATCGGCTATGGCGACGGTTTTTTCCGCGCCAACAGTTCGGCCACCAACCATATGGGTGCGCGTGTTGCCGTCAAAGGCAAATTGGTGCCGATTTTGGGCCGCATTTCCATGGATACGTTCGCAATCGATGTCACTGACTTAGGACCAAACGGCCCTGTTCCGGGCGAGATGGTCGAAGTTTTGGGGCCTAATGTTTCAATCGACGACATTGCAGATGCCTGTGGCACCATCGGCTATGAGGTTTTGACCAATCTGCGTGGTCGCTATCGCCGCACCTATGTTGGGAGCGTCGAATAGATGGCCAAGCAGAAGGCGCAATTTATTTGCCAGTCTTGTGGCAGTGTAACGCCACGCTGGGCGGGTCGTTGCGACAATTGCGGCGAATGGAACTCCATTGTTGAAGAACAGGTCAATTCCGGCGTCGGCTCCGGGCCAAAGGCCGCTACCGCGGCTGGCCGCCCCATCGAACTTGTTCCCCTCACCGGTGCCACTGATGACGCGCAGCGCATCACAACAGGCATTTCAGAACTAGACCGGGTTACGGGCGGCGGCTTTGTAGTCGGCTCTGCCAGCTTGGTTGGCGGTGATCCGGGCATCGGCAAATCTACACTCTTGCTGCAGGCCGCGGCCGCCCTCGCCGCCAAGGGCCACAATGTTGTATATATTTCGGGCGAGGAAGCCATCGCCCAAGTGCGCCTTCGGGCCACCCGTCTCGGGGTGGAATCGTCTCCGGTACAATTGGCCAGCGAAACCCATGTGGAAACCATTTTGGCCACGCTGGAATCTGCTGGAAAACCAGACTTGGTGATCATCGATTCAATCCAGACCTTATGGACAGATCGGATCGACAGTGCGCCCGGCACGGTGACGCAAGTTCGCACCAGTGCACAGGCGATGACGCGCTTTGCCAAAAAAACGGGCGCCGCTGTGGTGTTGGTTGGCCATGTCACCAAAGATGGTCAGATCGCTGGGCCGCGTGTCGTCGAGCATATGGTTGATGCGGTGCTGTATTTTGAAGGCGATGGCGGCCACAATTTCCGCATTTTGCGCGGCGTGAAAAACCGCTATGGCGCCACTGATGAAATTGGTGTTTTCGAAATGGCCCATATGGGGCTGCGCGAAGTCGCCAATCCGTCTGCCCTGTTTCTTGATCAACGCGATAAAGACGCGACGGGTTCTGCTGTTTTTGCTGGCATGGAAGGCACGCGCCCAGTTCTAGTTGAAATTCAGGCTTTGGTTTCGCCCTCGCCTTTAGGCACGCCCCGGCGCGCCGTTGTGGGGTGGGACAATGCCCGCCTGTCCATGGTGCTGGCCGTTCTTGAAACCCATTGCGGCGTGCGCATTGGGGCGAACGATATCTATCTGAATGTGGCTGGTGGCTTGAAAATCTCGGAACCTGCGGCCGATTTGGCCGTGGCGGCCGCCCTTGTGTCGTCCCTCACCAATTCGCCATTGCCCGCGGACGCGGTCTATTTTGGCGAAGTTAGCCTTTCTGGCGGCGTGCGTCCCGTGTCCCATGCGGGCACGCGCCTAAAAGAGGCGCAAAAGCTTGGCTTCGGCATTGCTCATACGGCACAACTGAAAGATGTGGATAAAGGGCTGGCCTTGCAATTGGGCACCCACAAGCAATTGGCTGACCTTGTGGCGCAAATCGCCGCTAAGGGCCGGGCAAACCCGCAGCGTGAACCTGTATAGCCACGCCTGTGTACGAGTTTGGTTAAATTCGCCCTGTAGTCTTGGCAGGCTGGCAGATAAAGGGTAAATGAAGCACAAAGTGGTTCAAAAGGGATATATTTATGATCACCACCTTTGATATTATTGTCGGCGTTCTTGTGTTGATCTCGGCGCTTTTGGCCACCATGCGCGGTTTTACCCGTGAAGTTTTGTCGCTGCTCACTTGGGGCGGCTCTGCTGCTTTCGCTGTCTGGATGTATTACAACAATCCTGAGTTGGCCCGCAATTATGTGGCAGACCCAATGGTGGCGGACATCGTCACCGTGCTTCTCAGCTTTATTGTAGCGCTAATTATCCTGCATTTACTGACCATGTGGATTGCTGATCTGGTGAGCGACAGCAAAATTGGCCCATTGGATCGTTCATTAGGCTTTGTCTTTGGCGGCATCCGCGGCATCTTGATCATTGTGGTATTGTTAATTTTCGGCAATTGGCTGTTTGCGAATGATTTGCGGAGTTTCGCAGCTGACAGCAAAACCATGCCGATCCTAACGGATCTCGGTGAGGATCTGATCAGAGCCCTACCGGATGATGTGGAAGCGATGTTCACAGATTTCTTGCGCGGCAGCAGCACACCTGGACAAGAAGTGCCAGTGACTGAAGGCACTGATCAGTTTGAAGAAGAATTGAGCACCAGTTCAACTTAGCGCGTCATGCGTCTAATTGTTGACCGGTGTTTGCGGTGAGTTTGGTTGACTCTCACCGCATAGCGGCGTAATGAGCCGAAACATATGGTAACCCCTTTCACTTTCTAGGGCGAGAATGCTGATGCACGCACCACACGCAACCGGCCAAGCCGGTATCCAAGATGACACCGAAGCGTTTGATCTTGATGGAGACACGTTGCGTGAAGAATGCGGCATATTTGGCACCCTAGGGCAGAGCGACGCCGCCGCCCTCACCGCACTTGGCCTGCACGCCTTGCAGCACCGTGGTCAGGAAGCCGCAGGCATCGTAACCTTTGATGGCGAACAGTTCCGTTCTGAACGGCATATGGGCCTCGTCGGCGACCATTACACAGATGCAGCCACCCTTGAAAAATTGCCGGGCAAAGCCGCAATCGGACATGTGCGCTATTCAACAACTGGCGAAACAGCTTTGCGCAATGTGCAGCCACTTTTTGCTGAATTGAGCGCAGGCGGTATCGCTGTTGCGCACAATGGCAATTTCACCAACGCACTTAAGCTGCGCAAAGAGATTATTAAAGATGGCGCCATCTGCCAGTCCACATCTGACTCGGAGGTGGTTTTGCACTTGATTGCGCGCTCGCAAAAAGAACGGTCGTCCGATCGTTTTGTGGATGCCATCAGCCAGATGGAAGGCGGCTATGCATTGATCGCCCTCACCCGCACAAAATTGATTGGTGCGCGTGATCCGAATGGCATTCGTCCTTTGGTGTTAGGTGATTTGAACGGCTCTCCGATTTTGGCCTCTGAAACATGTGCTTTGGACATTATTGGCGCGAAGTTTGTGCGCGACATTAAAAATGGCGAAGTGATCATTTGCGAACGCCAGCCCAATGGTGAGGTGACCATCGAATCTTCCATGCCGTTTGACGAAAAGCCTGAACGCATGTGTCTATTCGAATATGTATATTTTGCGCGTCCAGACAGCATTGTCTCTGGCCGTTCTGTTTATAATGTCCGCAAAAACATGGGCATCAATCTGGCACGCGAAGCCAAAATTGATGCGGACGTTGTTGTGCCCATTCCAGATGGTGGCACGCCAGCCGCGATTGGCTATGCGCAGGAAAGCGGCATCCCGTTTGAATTGGGCATCATCCGCAACCATTATGTGGGCCGGACCTTTATTGAGCCGAGCCAGCAAATTCGGGCCTTTGGCGTTAAGCTGAAACATTCGGCCAACCGTGGCCAGTTGGATGGCAAGCGCGTTGTGCTGGTTGACGATTCAGTTGTGCGCGGCACCACATCTTTGAAGATTGTGCAGATGGTGCGCGACGCGGGGGCAAAGGAAGTGCATTTGTGCGTTTCCAGCCCCAAGATCACCCATTCCGATTATTACGGTATTGATACGCCGGACCCATCGAAATTGATCGCCAATCAGTATGTTGATCATGACGAGATGTGTAAGTTTATTGGTTGCGACAGCCTGCACTTCCTGTCTGTTGATGGGCTTTATGATGCTGTGGGTGGCGTTAAACGCGACCCGAAAAATCCGCAATTTACCGATCACTATTTCACTGGGGAATATCCGACCCGTCTAGTGGATTTGGAAGCGGAAAAAGGCAATATCAAACAACGCTCTATGCTTAGAGAGGCAGGATAATCCATGACCGAACAACAAGATCTGGCTGGCCGTGTGATTGTGGTCACAGGGGCCTCTCGAGGTATTGGCTATTTTAGCGCGATTGAGGCGGCAAAGCGCGGCGCGCATGTGATCGCCATTGCCCGCACCGTTGGTGGGTTGGAAGATTTGGATGATGAAATCCAAGCTGCTGGCGGCAGTGCCACTTTGGTGCCCTTGGATTTGATGGATGGCGATGCGATTGACCGTATGGGCCGTGCCATTTTTGATCGTTGGGGCAAGCTGGACGGCTTGTTGGCCAATGCGGGCATGTTGGGCACCATCAGCCCCGTTAGTCACCTGTCCCCCAAAGATGTCGATAAAGCATTTAATCTCAATGTGATCGCCAACTTCCGTTTGGTGCGTTCGCTTGAACCATTGTTGAAGCAGTCAGACGCTGGCCGCGTTGTATTTGTTTCGTCCAGTTCAGCCTATAGCTGCAAGCCCTATTGGGGCCTTTATGCGGCCACCAAGGCGGCGCTGAACGCCATGGCCAAGTCATATGCGGGCGAAAACGCCAACACGCCGCTGAACATCAATGTGGTCAATCCCGGCCCTACCCGCACACAAATGCGCGCCAAGGCCGTGCCTGGTGAAGATCCGGAAACAATTCCACATCCACGTGAGATTGCGCCGAAATTCATTGATTTGATTTCGCCCGATTTTGCAGAAAATGGTCAATTTGTTGACCTGAAAGACAACGGCAAGGTTTCACCACTGTGAACCGAAAAGCCGCTATCATTGTAGGCGGCTTTGCCCTTTTGGCCCTCGGCATTTGGTTTGGTATGCATATTGAGCGCTGGCTCGTTGTCGATGCTTGCCTAGACGCTGGCGGAAATATTGATTTGACCCGCGGCTTTTACAATTGCGAGCTTGAGTAAAACCGTATCTTTTCGTTCGGGCTCATATCGCCGGGCATATCTGCCGCTTTCATGCCAATATCTTCATAAGTCTTTTGAAGTGTCTGCAATCGCGGCACACAATTGGCCGCATTCAATTGGCTTGCCCATTCCACATCTTGCGCAAAGCCGCGCTCGGTTAGCTCTTTGCCTGAATCGCATTGGTGCAACGCCGCCAGCAAATCATTTTCACACGCGTTGAAAACCGCCATCGCAGCAATCGCTTCAGATGTTTTGTCGCCAGTGAGAAAAGACGCAATCGCGCCCGCAGCGAGTTGATCCTCAAATGCTGGGCGTAGACTGCCATCTCCATGCCAGCGCTCACCTGCCGCGACAATCACAATGTCATCGCCCTGCCCCATCGCCGCCTCTGCAACCGCTTTGGCATTGCGCAACGCGCCAGCAAAACTGGACTTTGCCTTAGACAGAGTCGAGAGGTTTGAGCCGTTTGGCGACGGCAAAACAATTTTTTGGCCGGGTTGAACCATGTCCAATGTCGGCGGTGAGAGCGAAAGCCCCTGCTCTTTGCGCTTGCCCACGCATTCAATTGAGAGGCAAGCGGCTAGCCTCTTGCCGCCCTCATAAGTGCCAAACGGGAACACTTTCGCTCCGCGAGCACATGCAACAGACAATGCCGTCGAAAAGCTCAAGCAATCCACAATGATCGCGGTGCCAGTGGCTCGCTCCAATGCTTTTGCGCCCCATTCCACATGTACGCGCATTTAATGTGCCCGGAAGCCGATAGCTAATGCTGCTGCGCCGATGATCACGGCGGCAGAACGGTTCATCCATTTGTAAACGCGGGTCGATGAAAGCCACTCACGTGCCCCGGCGGCCAACAATAGATATGGCACAGCCACCAGCAACAAAATTGCTGCTGTACAACCTAGAATGACAAAGTAATCCGAGAGCGTAATTGCGCTCATATCGAGCAGCACAGGGGCCAGCGCCAGATAAAACAGGATTGGCTTTGGGTTGCTCAGGCAGATAATGTAGCCGTTTAGCGTCAGCGCAAAGATACCGCGTTTGTTGACCACTTCGGTCTTTTTCGGCGCGTCGCTGCTCATCCAGAATTTATAGGCGAGATATAGCAGATAGGCAGCGCCGATGATTTTAGCCACCAAGAACGCGTCTGCGTAAAGCTCACTCACGGCTGCGAGGCCAAGAATGGCAAGCGTCAGCCAAGTCAAATCGCCAAAGGTGATGCCGATCAGCATGGCAAAAGCAGGTTTGAACCCGCGCCCCAAAGCCGTGCCCAACAGGGCCATAATGCCCGGGCCGGGAATGGCAACAGCAATCGCGAGCGCGATGCAATAAGCGATCAAAGAAACAGTGGTCATGGTGAAGCTCTATTAGACGTTTGCGGCTCACGCTAATCCGACATGATTAGTTGGTCAAGCACAATCCATCACTGGGATGAATAGATCCATTGATAATTATCACTTTCATTGATTCAGCCTTCATGGCCTAATGGTTGTCAAATTTGGGAGATATTTATGCTGATAGGCTTTATCATTGCGGTGATTTTGATCACCATTGTCCCCGGCCCCTCTATCTTACTGCTTTTGGTGGTGAGCCTCCGGCAAGGCACCATGGCTGGCCTCAAATATACTTTGGGCGTTTTGGCAGCAGATGCTGTGTTGCTCACCATCTCCTTGCTTGGCCTTGGCGCGGTGCTGCAAGGTTCTGCAATGTTGTTCAACATCGTGAAATGGGCTGGCGTCGCCTATCTGATTTATCTGGGCATCAAGCAATTGCGTGCGCCAAGCGAAATCAAGCTGGAAACCAACCAGAAGGTGCAAGCCCCGTTTACGCAAGGGTTTGCCATCACCGCGCTTAATCCCAAAGCCATCGGCTTCTTCGTGGCCTTCTTCCCGCAATTTATTGACCATCGCGGCGACGTTTTGGCCCAACTGATGGTGCTGGTGCCGCTCTTTATGTCACTGGTGTTTGTGATCTTTGCCATCTGTGCCTTTTTGGCAGGCTATAGCCGTCTGTTGTTTGAAAATCACGCGGGGCAGATCACCCTGAAATATGGCGCTGCGACGGGCCTGCTCGGCTCAGCGGCCGCAGCCGCTTTGGTCCAAAAGGCCTAAGTTCAAGAACAAAAAGGGCCGCTTTCGCGGCCCTTGATTTTAGGATGGCTTAAACTTGCCTTTTTCGTGATAGGGGTTTTGTCCCCCCCGGATCCAAAGCCGGATCGGCACGCCTTCAAGGCCAAATGTTTCGCGCAAGCCCTTCACCAAATATCGCTCATAAGATTTCGGCAGCGCATCGGGGCGCGAGCAGAAAATAATAAAGCTTGGTGGCCGCGTTTTGGCTTGGGTCATATAGCGCAATTTGATGCGGCGACCAGACACGGCTGGGGGCGGATGGCTTTCGGTCATGCCGCTCAACCATCGATTCAAACGCGCGGTGGAAATCCTTGAATTCCAAGTCTTTTCCACCTTCAGCACCGCTTCCATCAAGCGGTCAATATTCTTGCCACGCAAGCCAGATAAGGTCACCAATGGCACGCCTTTAAGCTGTGGCAACAGCCGCTCGCACGCCTCTTTCATTTCGCGCAAATGCTCTTGCTTGTTCTTCACAAGGTCCCATTTGTTCAGCGCGATCACGATGGCGCGGCCTTCGCGCTCCACCAGATCAGCCAATTGCAGGTCCTGCTTTTCGAACGGGATGGTTGCGTCCAGCATCAGCACAACAATTTCGGCATATTGGATTGAGCGCAGCGCATCAGCGACAGAGAGCTTTTCCAGCTTTTGCTGCACGCGAGATTTTTTGCGAATACCCGCCGTGTCCACCAAATTGATGGTCCGGCCATGCCAATCCCATGGCACCATAATCGCATCGCGTGTGATCCCTGCTTCGGGCCCGGTCAACACGCGCTCAGCGCCCACCATCTTATTGATCAGCGTTGATTTGCCCGCATTGGGCCGACCTACAATGGCCACATTCAAAAAGCGATTGGGGTCGTATGTGCCCTTCCCGTCTTCAACGCCTTTGCCATCTTCGTCCAGCTCAACATTGATCTCGGGCATCATGCTATCATCGAGGTTGGCCACCGCCGCCTCAAATTCAGCTTCGCCTTCTTTAAGCACTTCAGCTGCTTCTTCAATTGCTGTGGCAACAATGTTGTATAGGTCGGCAAGGCCCATGCCATGCTCGGCAGAAAGCGCGATCGGCTCGCCAAAGCCCAGCTTGAACGCCTCATAAAGGCCGGCATCTGCCAATTGGCCTTCATATTTGTTGGCAACAAGCGTCACTTTTTTGTCGGCCTTGCGCAGCAAGCGCGCAAAATGCTCGTCCATCGGCACCACGCCAGCGCGTGCGTCGATCATAAACAGGATGACATCTGCGGTTTGAATGGCCTGCTCGGTTTGCTCGCGCATCCGTGCTTCTAGGCTGCCGTCATCAGCATCTTCATAACCTGCGGTGTCGATCAGATTAAATGTCAGATCGCCGATGCGGCCCGTGCCTTCGCGGCGGTCGCGGGTTACGCCAGGTGAATCATCCACCAGCGCCAGTTTTTTGCCCACTAGGCGATTAAACAATGTCGATTTACCGACATTGGGTCGCCCAACGATCGCAACAGATACACTCATTTTGATGGCTCCAATAGCCTAAATATGTTCGCGGAATAGCCGCTTATTCGCTTGCCTCGGCATCAGTGGCTGCGGCGTCAGCTTCCGCATCAGCACTGTCGCCACCGGTCACGCCTTGCGATTCCAATTGCGCAATGTATAGCCCAATCCGTTGCGCCAAATTGCGGGGCGCTGCCGGATCATTGGCCACCGCGTCAAACTGGGTGCGCGCTTCAACAAATTGACCTGCCTGATAATAGCTTAGGCCAAGCGCTTCCCGCGCCGCATTGCGCAGTGGATGGCCATCCACTTGCAAATCGCCAACGCGCTGGCTCACGGCCAATGGGTCGCCACCATCTACGAGCAAATAGGCTGCAAATAAGGAAGCTAGTTCACGCAAGCGTTGATCATTTTGCGTGGTCGCAATTGCATCATAAGCTGCAACGGCTTCATCGACCTGACCTTGTTGCGCAAGGGCAGCCGCTTCACGGAAGCTTGCCAAGGTTGGGTAATTGCCAGCGCCGCTTGTTTCAACTGCGTTCAACGCTTCCAAGCCAGCTTCGTAATTTCCTGCCTCAACTTCGTCGAGCGCTGCCACAAATTGCTCTGCAGATGCATTTTGCTGCGAGCTCTGCCACCAGCGCCAAGCCTCATTACCGGCCACGATCAGCACAATAACAACCGCCGCGCCAATGATCCATGGGCCAAATTGGCGCCATAGCTTGCGCATACGCTCGTTGCGGAGATCTTCGTTGACTTCGTTAAAAATTTCGTCTGACATTTAGATATGCTCTTTATTCGGGCCGTGTTTGAGTGCCGCACCATAGTGTGATGCAAAGGAAAATGCAATTTTTCTGGTGCAAAATACGATGAAAATTCACGCCCCCTTTGATTTTTTCCAAATGCGGTTAAAATCAGTAGCTTATGGACGAATTAAACGCACAAGAAATCGCGCACTTTAAAGAGGTTTTGTTGGCAAAACAGCAAGAGCTTCAGGCAATTGATGCCATAAGCGAAGATGCGCGCAAAGCGGTAGAGCTGGACCAACAATCCGTCGGCCGCCTCTCCCGCATGGATGCGATGCAGGGCCAAGCCATGGCGCAAGCGCAAAATCGCCAACGCCGCCGCGAACTTACCCGCATCGAGATGGCCCTCACCCGCCTACAAAATGGCGACTATGGCTATTGCGACAATTGCGGCGACCCTATCGCGAAACGGCGATTGGAAGTCGACCCCGCAGCAGGGTTTTGTATTCGGTGTGCAGAGGGGAATGAGTGAGGCTCATGTTGACCTGACGAGAGTGGTGTGGCTTCACTACCATTTTTGCACCAGTTTAGTATTTACAAATGAGACACAAAAAGCTTCACAGCGTTGCCCACAATTACGCCACCTCGCTGGCAGGTGGCGTAAGTTTTGTTGTTCCAAATCGTCTTCTTCTTTCAGATATTTTTGCAGAGGCGGCAGCAAACAAAGAGGGTGTTATCACAGCGGACTTTTTGACCGGCAAGGTTGACGGCGCGATCAAGAATGGGGAAGTCGAGCAGGCATTGCCATTGCTAAAAAATGCGTTCCCCCAATTTTGTGAGAAGCACGGTGTTCATGTGTCTGAATACAAAGCGTTTCTAGCTCGCTTCGTTTTACACAAAACAGAGGTCAGCTATCTTATCACGATTGAGGATGACAACGGCAAGCGAAGCACTGTTGAATATATTGGACGTACGGGGAAACGCGCGGAGGAGTTAGATCATCTTGGCAGGCGACGCCCCAAACTCTCTAGCAATCCGCCTCAATAATCGAGTTCATCATTTGGTGCCAAAAGCAGATAGTCAAATTAGGTGCACGTCCATATTGCAATGGAAATGATAACAATCACTTTCGCCCTGAATATTGCTCTTGCGACATGAGGTCGGCCAAAACAGCATCCGGAATAGCAGCCGAAGCGTAGGTGAATGTGCCCTTATCCCTGACTTCCTCAGCCGCACGCTTAAGCGCACCATATGCAGCCCTAGCAAAGGAACCACCAACACTAATACGGCTAACCCCTGCTTCAGATAGTTCTTCAACAGTATAGCTCTGACCACTAAGTCCCATTACGACATTCACCGGTTTATCAACTTCGCTGCACACGGTTCGGATGGCCTCAATGTCCGGCAAACCGGGGGCATAGAGCACATCAGCCCCTGCCTCCGAGAAAGCCTGCAGGCGCGATATTGTATCCTTGAGGTTGGGCCGACCCCAGAGGTAATTCTCTGCGCGGGCAGTTAGCAGAAAAGGAAGTTCCGACGCAGCTTCCGCAGCAGCACGAATGCGTGCGACTGCCAAATCAAATTCAAAAATCGGCTCATCGGGATTGCCAGTCGCATCCTCAATGGAACCGCCAACCAAGCCGATGTCAGATGCTATGCAAATAGTTTCCGCGCAGATTTCGGGCTGATCACCAAATCCATCCTCTAAATCGGCAGACACTGGAATATCGCAAGCTCTAACAATTTCGGTCGCGTTTGCAATAAGCTCATCTCGGCTTAGTCCGGCAAAAGAATCTCGCTTGCCAACCGAAAAGGCATAGCCAGCGCTGGTCGTCGCCATGGCTTCAAACCCCATGCTGGCAAGCAGCCGTGCCGAACCCGCATTCCAAGGGTTTGGCATAATGAACGCCCCGGTTCTGTTGTGTAACGACTTTAAAATGCCGAACTTTGCTTCCTGATCCATCATCCCCTCCTAAAAATTAGGACGCTAGGTCAAGATGGAACATATAGAGAACATTTGCAACCGTAAACTGACTGCTTTAGGACACAAACCATTCTTTGCCGTAGCATTTACTGCCATGCACTAAGGTCAGGCGAATTGGGCCTGATATCCAAAATCAAACACTATTTGCCGCTCTCCTGTCATGGTGCGCAAATGGGTGAAGGCCGCACTTCTAAAGTTCGAACAGCTTTTCAAAACTTGAGTAAAACGAGGCCGAAACTAGGGTACTATTTCCCCGAAAACTTGCCGACTAGGCAGCATCGAAATCGCTGCTTGCCCTCTTCGTCGGCCCGCGTGTTCATGCCTGACCACGATCCGCGATCAGGCCATAAAAATCAACACTGACTGATTCAGCCCGCAGCAGACGTTTGTTAGAACAACGGCACGCCAATCAGCGCACCATGGCCCCAGAATGCTAACAGGGCGAAGGCAACGCCGCCAACCACAATAGCAATCACATCATTGGTCACTGGACCGGCAACCGGGTTCGGTGCGCCCCGGCGTTTCAAATTGATGCGGTTCCAAACGGCCCAACCTAAGAAGCTCAAAAACAGGATGATCGACGCCAGATCGCCATTCACCAAAAGGTGGGCGAAGGCCCAGATTTTGACGGAAAGGATCATTGGATGCTTTAGCGCTGCTTTGATCTTGCCGGCTGGCACATAGGTCGCTGCCAAAGCGATAAAGGCGATCAGCATCAGGCCGTGGGCGATGTGGCGGAAGAAATATGGTGTTTCGTAAATGATCACCGGGTCCATGCGCGCTTGGCCATAGCCCCAAACGATCAAGGCGAAGCCGATCAAAGATTCGACAGCATAAAGCCCTTTCCAGGTCATCTCGCCACGCTTGGCAATGAATTTTTCGCGGAAATCAGGCACCAACATACGTGCCGAGTGAACGCCTAAAAACAAGATTAAGCCTAAGATCAGCCAGAGCATTTTATCCCCCTAAAACAATATGTGTTGCAACTTAGGAATGTTCGTCTGGCGATGCAATAGAATTAACGTGCGCCGCTTCGCTTGACGCGATTGCCCAAAGCTGGCAGCCCTATTGGAGAGTTTAGGGGAGCGTCGCATGTCAGAATTTATCATCACCACATATGATTGGGTGCCAGAATTGCCGCGCGGCTATGTTCGTGATTTGCGGTTGCGCTGGGCGATGGAAGAAGCCAAGCTGCCTTATCGCGTTGAGAGCACGCCGTTTCATGATCGTGGGCCGGAGCATTTCGCCAAACATCCTTTTGGCCAAATCCCCTGGCTGACGCACAATGGCCAAACCATATTCGAAAGCGGTGCTGCCCTGCTCTATTTGGGCGAGCAAAGTGAGCATTTGATGCCACGCAATCAGGCCGGTCGCTTTGCCGTTACCCAATGGGTTTTTGGCGCCCTCAACTCCATGGAGATGGCCAGCGTGCCATGGTCGCTGTTCAAATTTTCCGGCACGGACAATGATCAATCTGGCTTTGGCATGTTCGATAATTTTCTTGGTAATCGCCTGACCCACCTTGAAAGTTTCATCGGCGACAAACATTGGCTTAATGACCAATTTTCCATCGCCGACATTTTGATGGTGGATGTGCTGCGCTTGATCGATCGGTTTGATGGCCTCAGCGCCTATCGGAAGTGCCGAGCCTTAAAAGAACGCGGCGAGGCCCGCCCTGCCTTTGTCAAAGCACATGCTGATCAATTGGCACAATTCCAAGCGGCGAATGGATAATCTCAATATTGTCCATCGGCCAAATGGTCCGCCAAATAGCCCTCTTTGCCCGCGCCGCCCATCATGTGTTTCACCCAGGCATTGCGCTCATGATGCACAATAACTTCTTCCCAAACACACTCGATCATCGGCTCATCAACTTGCAGCAATTTCCCCGCTTCAAAGTGGGTCAACAAGCCCGCCACAATGTCGCCCTCGCGCCAAACGCGGGTGAGCACCCAATTGGCTGCCTCGCCAAAGTGCACCATTAGATAGCCGATGCCCTGATGCGGCATGTCTATAATTTGAGATGTGTGCAGCGCTTCCATCGCCGCGCTAAAAATGGGATCGGTCGGCAGAGGCGTCCGGCTTTTGGCACAAATGGAATAGGTTTTCAGCTCAAAGCCAAATTGTTGCACGCGACCGCAATAAACATAGTCGCGGCCTTGATATGGGTCTGTTTTCATCACGCTCATTTTTGGCGCACCTTTCTATAGGCATCTTTCAGGGTGATGTAACCGTCTGCCAAGCGCAAGAGATCACATCCAAGTTCAGTGGTGCCGTCGGGCAAATCATATTGCCATGTCCAAAAGGCTGCATCTTCCATCATAATTGGTACGCTTGTCTGGCTTTGCGCCCCTGCATCTTGGGCAAACATTGCGGCTACCAATTTCTTGATCGCTATCCGGCCCACGGCTTTATGCCCCGGCTCTGGCCCAATTGAGGCGAAATAGACACCATCCGGCGCGAACAAATTCGCCACTTTCTCCGCATCCTTTTCGCTCCACGCTGCGCTGAAGCGATCCAGTAAATTTTGATTATCGTCCATCGGCATGCCTCCTAAGTTGGTAGGAGATTGCCTAGCAAAATATTGGATTATATAAATGAGCCAATGTATGCATATTTGAATGGTCCAATTTTCAATGATTGACTTGCAGTTCGATCTCAGCAACCCCGATGACGGGCAAAATTTATCCACCTTACTTGCTCAGCAAATCCGTAATGCCATTGAGCAAAACTCATTGATACCGGGAGATCAATTGCCACCCAGCCGCCAGTTGGCAAACGAACTGGGCATCGCCCGCGGCACCGTTCAATTGGCTTATGAAATTTTGCTGGCGGAGGACATTTTGCACACCCGCGCGGGAGCAGGCACATTTGTAGCAGCTATGCCCACCCGCCTTTCGGCGCATGAAAATGGCACATTAGAGGCAGGCTTTGCCTTCAACTTTGATGCCATTGCCGAACCCGACATTGATGTGGCACCGCACGCCAAGATCAACTTTCTGCCGTGTCGACCAGATGTCAGCCAACTGCCGTTAGCTCAATGGCGAAGTTGCCTCGCCCAAGCCGCCCTCATGTCGCCGCAGGCGGATTATGGCGATCCGCAGGGTTCCATCACATTGCGGCATGAGATTGCCGCCTATCTGCGGCGCAATCGGCAATATGTGGTGAACCCAAATCACCTCATCATCACCAGCGGCATCTCCCATGCCAGCAATTTGCTGGCACCGCTTCTGCTGGCCGAAGGGCAAGAGATCTTGATGGAAAATCCATGCTATCCACTGGCCCGGCAGATTTTCCAGCGCGGTGGGGCGGACATCATGCCCTGCCCCACAGATCAGGATGGCATTCACATCGAAGCTTTGCCTGCGGTGCAGAGCAATTTCGGCGCAATCTATGTCACGCCAGCACATCAGTTTCCCTTGGGCGGGCGCTTATCCGCCCCGCGTCGTGCCAAGCTTTTGGCCTTTGCCAAACAGCATCGCGTGCCCGTTCTGGAAGATGATTATGATGGCGAGTTTCGGTATGACGTGCCGCCGCTGCCTCCTCTGGCCGCGCACGCGCCGGAGATGGTCATTCATATGGGCACCTTCTCCAAATCCTTCTTCCCAGATTTGCGCCTTGGCTATCTGGTCGCCCCGCCAGAAATCATCGCCGCCCTCGCCAAAAGGCGGCAATTGCTGGATTATGCGCCCAGCATTGTGCTGCAAAACGCCATGGCACTATTTATTCAAAAGGGGCATTTTGAAAAACATCTGCGAAAGATGCGCAAAATCTATCGGCAGAAACGTCAGGCTTTGGCTGAGGCGCTACAAGCCAACCGGATTTCCGGCCAACTAGTTGGCCTCAATTCCGGCTTACATGCTGTGCTTGCCCTACCCGACATTTATGATGCAGAGGAAATTTGTCAACGCGCCCGCGCCAGCAACATCGCGATCAATGCTTTGCGTCGATATGCCTTTGAGAACACAGGCGTGCTCAATGGCCTTGTTATCGGCTATGCAGCGCCGTCCATTGAAGATATTCAAAATGGCTGCGCCGTCTTGGCCGATTGTTTTAACAAGCGATAAAGCAACTAGCCCTTACTAGGACTTCGGATCGCCGGTTGTCCCTTCAAACAGTTCTTTTTCCGCCAAAATCAATTTGGTGAGAAACTTGGCTACCGCCTGCAAGCGCGGCGTTTGCCGCATATTGGGGTTATAAAGCAACCAGAGATCCCGATCCTTTTCCGCCATAAAGGGCGCAACCCTTTGCAGCTTTGGATCATCGTCACCAATCCGGCAGGGCAATTGTGCAATGCCAAGCCCTGCCCGCGCCGCCTGATGCAGTGCGATATTGGAGCTAACGCGCGCCGAAGCTGTTGCTTGCGGATAATGCGTCGTCACCCATTTGGGCGTTTTTTGGTCGTTTGTGCGTCCAATCCAATAATCAATTTGGTCCGTGGCCACGTCCCGTGCCTCGCAATATTCATGCGACGCATAAAGTCCCATGTGCCGCGCCACCAGCCTCCGGCCTACCAGCCCTTCCGCAGGTGCATCGGTCACCCGCAGTGCGATATCAGCATCATGATTGTGGATGCTCTTTACATCGTCGGCGCTGTCCAAGTTTACGCATATATTCGGGTAATCAGTTTTGAATGAGCTCAATTTCGGAAGGATGACTGCATGGATCAGGTTTTCCGGCGCTGATAAAGTCACCACGCCCGACAGGCTTTCATCGTTCGCCCGCACCAGTTGGTCCGCATCTGCCAGTGCTTTTTGCATGGTATGTGCAGCGGAAACCATCACCAGCCCTGCCTCGGTAAGCTCATAGCCTTCAGGCTTGCGCTCAAACAATTGTGCGCCAATGCTTTCCTCCAACGCCGCCAGTCGACGAGAAACCGTGGCGTGGTTCACATTCAGCCGCTTCGCCGCCCGCGAAATGTTCTGCGCCTCAAACACCGCCAGCAAAAATCGATAATCGCCCCAATCATGCATGATAATTATTGCACTCCATATGTGCATTTATTGCGAATTTACGCACAACTATAGAGTCCATATTTTTGCCCTTCAACATGAAAGGACAAATTATGAAATTACGAACAGGCGCCTATTCGGCCCTCTTGGCACTCAGCCTCAGCGCTGCACCAGCCATGGCCCTCGACCAGATTGCACTGCCAGACGAAGCGCAATTCCCTGAAAGCATCGCGATCAGTGAAAATGGAGACATTTACACAGGCAGTGTCACCACAGGCCATATTGTGCGTCTGCCCGCCGAAGGCAGCGAACCCGTAATCTTTGTTGAAGGCGGCACCAACGGCGCCATCTCGATCGGCGGCTTGCTGCTCTCCCCGCAGGAAGATATTTTATATGCCTGCAGCTCTGATCTCGGGCTAAACCAATTCAGCGGCACCGCTGCACCCGGTCTACTCGCCTTCGACATTGAAAGTGGCGATCTAACAGCGCGTTGGGATTTACCCGGCGGCGGCCTGTGCAACGATCTGGTGCAAGCAGCAGATGGCACCATCTATGTCACAGATTCATTCGTGCCGCGCATTCTGGCCCTCAAGCCGGGCGCAGATGCGTTCGAAACTCTGTTGCAAGATGAAAGGTTCACCGGCGACGGCTTCAATTTGAGCGGCATCGCCCTGCTGGGCAACTCGTTAATCGTGGCCAAATTCAACAGCGGTCAATTTTATAGCATCGATCTAGATGCCGCCCCA
Organism: Maritalea sp. S77; assembly: GCF_049801075.1. Lineage (NCBI taxonomy): Bacteria > Pseudomonadati > Pseudomonadota > Alphaproteobacteria > Hyphomicrobiales > Devosiaceae > Maritalea > Maritalea sp. S77. The sequence continues at coordinate 801,699 of NZ_JBNAGG010000001.1, forward strand.
AACGTCACCGCCAAAGAGATCACCCTAGATCAGCCCATCATCGCCCCCGATGGGATGCGCGCACTCAGCACCAACCAACTCATCGCCACTAGCGCCGCGGGGGCGTTGGCAAAACTTGAGATCGAGGGCAACAAGGCACGCGTGACAATGCTCGATCACCCCCTCAACGGCCCCACCTCACTGGTCCTGCACCAAGGCAAAATCTATGTCACCGAAGGCCAGCTCGACAAGCTATCAGGCGAAAAACCGAAACAATTCACAATCGCCATCATCCCCCAATAAAACAAAACGGCGCATCAAACGATGCGCCGTTAAAAATTGGCAGCTTAGTTTAAGTTTGACCTCATAACTCACTCCACTAAGATAGTAGTGAAGTGGTGCAGTCTATTATGAACCAACCTGAACGTATTTGCGCGCATGTCTAGATCACACCCCAATTGCATTGGTCTAAAATTAACGGTTGGCAAACGCATCGGCCATCTTTTTGTACCCTACCGGCGATAAGTGCGGGCCCTTAAGAGCGTAATCCAGACTATTCTTTGTTCTATCTAGCAAATTTCTACCATCAACAAAGTCTAGTCCTAACTGTTCAGTCAATTTCGCTATCCGATTGCCATATTCGTCTGCGTGCGAGTCTGGCCGAAAATACTCACTATTAGGGATAAATCCCACAATTACGTTGCATTCGTAGTCGTTGCATAATCCACTAACGCGCTCTATCGTCCTCCGCGTCATATGAAAACTGGACTTCTTTTGAAAAATAATATTCGAAATTTCAGGAAGTTTTGAGTGCCTGATAACTGCATTATAAGCTCTATCAATCAACGATGCTTGCATTTTGGCTTCACTCTGTTTTTTTAATAGAGCGGTGGCTCTCTCACCTTCCTTTTTGAAATAGTCGACATCAAACAGCGAAATTTCTGACTTATCAAAAATCTTTTTATCTTCCTCAACGTACGCGTACTCGACCGCACTCTTATCTTCTATACCTTTGTCATTCGCATAGAAAACTACATATAACTCTGTGGGCTTTACCAAAGGTACAAACAGCTTTGCATAGGCATAATAATGGCTTGGATCATTTCCACCGATGCCGAGATTCATTACAGTCTCATTGAGCTCTTTCGAAAGCAGATAAGGGATTGTGCTTTCATCTGGAACACAAGCTCCATGAACAAATGAATCCCCAATCATTATCTTGCGAGGTTCTTTATCCCAAAGTGAATCCTCATTGCGAAACCCAAATCTATCGGATCGATATTTTATCAATCCATATCCTTCATTGCAGTAGTAGGTATCTGTAAATGGCAAGCCAGCAATAAGTGGATATTCTTGTTGAATCGGGTCCAATAGTGATGGGTAAATCATTGGAGAAAAACCTTCAGATATTGCCCGCTCTCTCTGTGGAATATCTTCGGATTGAACTCTTTGATTCTCAACTTCCGCAGCTTCACTATAAGCTAAGTTGCGGTTGATCGCTTGCTCCATTGTACGACCAATGAACCAATCTCCGACGATCAGTAAGAAGTAACAAAAACAAAATGAGATTGTTACGAGGACAATATTTTTAATCCAACTCATATTGGCTCTCATAACTTTCTTTTAGTTTCTCATCTTGCTTTTCTTTATAAATCAGATAGTTACCTATAGCCAACATATCCAACTCTGTGCCCATAAAGCACTTGAATGCATCGGTTGGCGTACAGACAATCGGTTCACCACGCACGTTGAATGACGTGTTAACGACAAGCGGACAACCTGTCTTCTCTTTGAACTTAGATATCAATGCGTGGTACCGAGGATTAGTGTCAGCGTGCACTGTTTGTATGCGTGCAGAATAATCCACGTGTGTGATTGCAGGTACAGAAGAACGCGGAACATTAAGCTTTTCAATACCAAATAGTGCATTTTCGTCAGCAGTCATTGAGCGCCGCTTATCTTCTAAGACATCGGCAACCAATAGCATGTATGGGCTATCTGTTTCATGTTCAAACCACTCGCCCACGTCTTCACGAAGAACGCTCGGAGCAAATGGCCGAAAGCTCTCACGATATTTTACTTTTAGATTCAGTTGCTTTTGCATAATGGGTGAACGCGGATCTGCAACAATACTCCGCCCCCCGAGCGCTCTCGGTCCGAATTCCATCCTTCCCTGCATCCAGCCGACTGCTTTTTCGTCAGCCAGCGCTGAAGCCACTTTATCTATTAGCTCACCTTCTGGAAGTTTTTGATAAGCAGCGCCACACGATTTGAGTTCAGCTTCGATTTCCTCATCACTAAACTCGGGACCAAGATATGCTCCCTTCATAGCGTCACGTTCCGTAGATTGAACTCTCACACCCTTATGGTGTAGGTACCAAGATGACAGAGCTGCCCCGAGAGCGCCGCCAGCGTCACCGGCAGCTGGCTGTATCCAAATATTATCAAAGATCTTGCTGCGCAGAAGAATACCATTTGCCACGCAGTTTAGTGCCACGCCACCTGCTAAGCAGAGGTTCTTCTCGCCAGTATCTTTCGCAATTCCTGCTGCCAACTCGATAACAATGTCTTCAGTGACTTTCTGAACGGAAGCTGCCAAGTCCATCTCACGTTGCGTAAGCTCTGACTCTGATGTTCTTGGCGGACCTCCAAACAGCTTGTCAAACTTCTTGTTGGTCATTGTCAGGCCAGTTGCGTAATCAAAGTAGCTCATATCTAACTGGAAGCTGCCGTCATCGGCTACTTTTATTAGCTTTTCCCTTATTAGGTCAGCGTAACGTGGCTCACCATAAGGCGCTAAACCCATGACTTTATATTCGCCGGAATTGACTTTGAAGCCGGTGTAATAGGTAAATGCTGAATAAAGGAGCCCCAGCGAATGCGGAAAGTGAATCTCCTTAACAACCCTTAAGTCGCTGCCATTGCCAATTGCAAGTGATGTCGTTGTCCATTCACCAACACCATCCAGTGTAAGCACTGCAGCACGATCAAATGGTGACGGGAAATAGGCACTTGCTGCATGCGATAGATGATGTTCGGAAAAAAGGAGGCGTTCTCGCCAGTCAATGCTTTCGTCAAGTGCCGATTTAAGCTCTTTAATGAGAGCCGATTTTTGAAAGAGCTTATCTTTAATCCAAACTGGCATTGCTTTGGCGAAGCTGAAGAAGCCTTTCGGAGCAAATGCAAGATATGTCTCCAGCAGTCTTTCAAATTTAACGAATGGCTTCTCATAGAAGACTACGTTTTCGATCTGACTTGGACTTATCTTTGCCTCTTGAAGGCAATATTCAATTGCATAATGAGGGAAGCCCGCATCATGCTTTTTTCTCGTGAAACGCTCCTCCTGAGCCGCAGCTATGATTTCACCATCTTTTAGCAAACATGCTGCGCTGTCGTGATAATAGGCCGAAATGCCTAGAATATACATGCGCTTGTTCCTAGAAGAGTGTGTAAATGAATGGAGCTACGACAGATCCTTGTGCAAGTATCAAAAGCCCACCAAGTAACATCATTACGACAATGATTGGTGCAAGCCATAGTTTCTTACGTACACGTAAAAATGCCCAAAGCTCTTTTAAGAATTCCATTTTACTTGCCCAACTTTAGAACTGATTTTTAAAAGAATCTGACTGGATTGGCTCGCTACGAACAACCCAGTGACTGGCTTTATCTTTAAACCTAAGTCTTAACTCATCACGCCCGCTTATCCGCATCAAATAGGCAATGGGCGTGAAAACTCCAAAGAAAAGCACACCAAGAACGATTGGACTAACAATCAACCCCAAGAGCAATCCAAACCGCATCCAAAGCTTATTAAGAGGCAAAAGCACGTCAGCTTTCACTATAGTAACGATCAATATCGTTACGGCAGCAGCAACAAAAGCGTATACCCATAACAAAGAACCGCTGACATAAAAATGTGCGGCAGCAATCGCAAAGACCGCTGTGAAGAAAAATCCAAACTTTTTGTTAGAAGGCAGTTCGACTTCCGAGAATTTCACGTTACCAGTCCCAGACTTTGGTTATCTACTGCGAGCCAATAATGTGCACGCCTTGCCAACTTAACCTACGCTTCTCTCAAATCTGCAGGTACGATGTCCCCACCATATCAGCAATTTTCATCATGCACCCTGATTACTCCGTCGATGAAATGCACTTCCATCGATTCTAACAGTAATAACGTATCTCGAATTGTCTGCATATGAAGTGACCGCAAAATTTGCAGATCAACAAAATGACAATGTTAGCCATTCAACAATGGTTGTAGCAGACGACGACGGATGGATATCGTCTTTCAATCTTTTGGCGTGTTCACATCACGCCGCGGACACTCACATGCATTTATTAGCGCGCACATCAGCGCGTTTAAAAGCCGATGCCTATATTAGCTCCTTACTATGCAATTTTTGCTGTTTACGTTCAGCAAAAATTTTAATTCTTCAGCGCCAAGCTTTGACATAAAGTTACCAAAACTTCCGGCTGGTGCAATTTTGCGCAGCCCCTTTCTTCATTGCAAAAAAACGTTGGCAATGTCGATTTAGGGGTTGCGCCAGTCCTCACTCCCACTCAATCGTCCCTGGGGGCTTTGAGGTCACATCATAAACGACCCGGTTGATGCCTTTGACTTCGTTGATGATGCGTGTGGCGGTGCGGCCTAGGAATTCCATATCATAGTGATAGAAATCAGCGGTCATGCCATCAACAGAGGTGACGGCGCGGAGTGCGCACACAAATTCGTAGGTGCGGCCATCGCCCATCACGCCAACGGTTTGTACGGGCAGCAACACGGCAAATGCCTGCCAGATTTTGTCATATTGGCCGGACTTGCGGATCTCATCGAGATAAATCGCGTCGGCTTTGCGCAAAATGTCGGCTTTTTCTTTGTTTATGCCGCCGGGGCAGCGGATGGCCAAGCCAGGTCCGGGGAACGGATGGCGGCCGACAAAGCTGTCGGGCAAGCCAAGCTCGCGGCCCAGATCGCGCACTTCGTCTTTGAACAATTCGCGCAATGGCTCGACCAGCTTCAAATTCATTTTTTCCGGCAAGCCGCCCACATTGTGGTGAGATTTGATGGTCACGGATGGACCGCCGGTGAAGCTTACGCTTTCAATCACGTCAGGATAAAGTGTGCCTTGCGCCAAGAACTCTGCGCCGCCCACTTTCTTCGCTTCTTCTTCAAAAGTCTCAATGAACAAGCGGCCAATGATTTTGCGCTTTTCTTCCGGATCAGACTTGCCGTCCAACTCGCCCATGAATGTGTCTTCAGCGTCCACATGAACCAATGGGATGTTGTAATGGTCGCGGAACAAGGTCACCACCTCTTCCGCTTCATTCATCCGCATCAAGCCATGGTCCACAAAGATACAAGTGAGTTGATCGCCAATGGCTTCGTGGATCAACACGGCTGCAACAGATGAGTCCACACCGCCGGACAAGCCGCAAATCACTTTCGCGTCGCCCACTTGCTCGCGAATGCGCTCGATTGCCATTTCGCGATAGGCCGCCATGGTCCAAGAGTTATCGCAGCCACAGATTTTGTGCACGAAATTCGAAATCAGTTTCGCGCCATCTGGTGTGTGTACAACCTCAGGGTGGAACTGCACCGCAAAGCGCTTTTTCGCTTCGTGCGCGATCAGAGCAAATGGCGCGCCGGGCGATTTGCCTTTCACCACAAACCCTTCAGGAATATCCACCACGCGGTCGCCATGGCTCATCCAAACAGGATATTTCTGACCGACTTCCCAAACACCTTCAAACAGCGGGCATGGTGCGGTGATTTCCACATCAGCGCGGCCAAATTCGCGGTGATCGCTGCCTTCAACTTTGCCACCAAGGGCCATGCACATGGCTTGCTGACCATAGCAAATGCCAAACACGGGCACATCCAGCGCCCAAATGTCGGGGTGAATATCTGGCGCCATGTCGTCGGTCACGCTGGCCGGGCCACCGGACAGGATCACGCCTTTGGGCTTGAGGGTTTCAAGCTTGTCGCCAAGATTGTTGAAGGGATGAACTTCGCAATAAACGCCCGCCTCGCGTACGCGACGTGCAATAAGCTGGGTCACTTGTGAACCGTAGTCCACAATGAGGATATTTTGGGTGGTGTCGTGAGTAAGGTCTGTCATGGCGACGCTTTACCCCCAATTGTGAGATTCCGCAACCGGGATTCGCGCCGAAATCAGCAAAAAGTGTGCGCTTTTGACGGTTTTGATTGTTTTATCGCGTGATCACCAGCAACGCACCAAGAAAGACCATCCCTGCCCCCGCAATTGCCTGCATGTTGAGCGGACGCATTTTGAGCTCGAACAGCCCGAAATGATCGTAAAACAAGCTAGCGAGAATTTGCCCCACAATCACCAGCAGAATAAAGGGCGCGACACCCAATCGTGGCACGGCGAAGATGGAAACGAGCACTTGATAAACCCCAATCAGTGCACCCAGCCATACCCAGTCTGGCATAGATTGAAACGCGCCGCTGTTGGGCCAGCGCACGCCAGTTAGAATGGCAACCAAACCAATGGCACAAGTGGCGATGATGAACGCCACCAGCGTTGCGGTGATGGGATTGCCGAAGCCGATGGCCATGCGGGCATAGATGGGGCCTTGCGCCGCGATCAAGGCGCCGCCAAGAACAGCTGCGACCATCAGTGCGCCAACTGCCCAAGCTGCTGGCATTATGCCCGGGCCTCATTTATCGTTTTGTACATATAGGTTGTGGCGTGGAAATTCTCGTCCGTGGCGTTTTTGCCGTAATTGGGGATGATCCCGGCCACCTTATAGCCCATGCGATGATAGAACGGCTCGGCTCCGCCGCCCGTGCGCGTATCCAGCGTGATTTGCCAGCGGTAGTGGGTCCTTGCCTCTTCTTCCAGCTGCGCGATCAGTTGGTTGGCGATGCCTTTGCGGCGATGGTCTGGATGCACCATCATTTTCGCAACTTCGCCACGATGGGGCTGATTGTCGGGCATGGCTAAAATCAATTGTGCTGTGCCCACGGCTTTGCCGTCCTCCACAGCCAAAAACAGCGCGCGTCCCCCGCTCTCAATCTCTGGTCGGATATTTTGCCGCCAAAACTGGCGGGCGCGTTCCGCGCTCAATGGCGCGATAAAGCCAACGGCCGCACCATTATTGACGGTGAGCTGCAAAATCTCCACCAGCTCATCAAAGTGCTGATCAAATTGGTCCAATGTGGCCCGAAAAATCTGCATATTTCCTCACACAAGCATGATGAGATAATCCGCACCGCTATCGGGCGGGGTGATAAATTCTGAGCTGGCGAAAAGCTGGTAGCGCAAGCAGTCCCCTGCTTTCAGGCTATAATGCTGGTCATCGATACGGATAAACAACGCGCCGTCCAACATCACCAAATGATGCTCCAGCCCAGCCAGTGAAGGTTGATCGTAGGTGATTTGATTGCCCGGTTCTAACTGCCCGCGAATAATCTCGCCCTTAAGCTTGGCCGCAGGGGGCGAAACTTTGGTGCGGGTGAAGCCGGTTTCTTCATCATGCCAAATTTCTTGGTCGACCTGGCGCACCAGCGGCACAAATTCATCCTCCACCATGGCCATCAGGCGTGACAAGGGCAGGCGGTAAACGGCGCATAATCTGCCTAATACTTCTGCGGTAGGGCTCACCTCGCCTTTTTCCAACCGCGACAGGGTTGCGCGGCTAACACCGGATTGTTGCGCCAATTGATCCAAGGTCAGCGCTGCATCCTGCCGCAAAGTTTTCAATCGCTCTGCCAATTGCGATGTAAAATAATCCATATCGACCCCATTTTCTCTAAAATGAGATATTTTCTCATATATGGCAAGAGGCAAATTGCAGCTGATTTAGCTTTTCATTAGATGATTTAGGCGAATTCACTTGACTTTAGGGCCGCATAATGTTGTTTGGCCCATGATTTGGACCGGCCCGAAAATAATTTTTGGCCACGCGCTATCAGAATGACACCCTGTCATATGCCGAGCAAAACGACTCGGATGCTGCCGGCGCCAACAACGAAAGATATTCCATTGAGTTTTGAACTATTCGGCTTAGCAAAGCCGATCCTTGCCGTTTTGCCTAAACTTGGGTTGAACGAGCCCACCCCTATTCAATCAAAAGCTATCCCAGCTGCATTGGATGGGCGCGATATTGTGGGCCTCGCCCAAACAGGCACCGGCAAAACTGCCGCGTTTGCTTTGCCAATCGTGCACAAGCTGCAAGCCCAAGGGCCTGCGCCGAAGAACAAGCGTTTGCGCGCACTTATCCTTTCGCCAACTCGCGAGTTGGCCGCACAGATTCACGAATCTGTTCGCAACTATTCTGCCCGCACCAATTTGCGCGTGGCCACCATTGTTGGCGGCGTGTCCTACCGGGTGCAGAAAAACCAATTGCAGCAAGGCGTTGATATTTTGATCGCCACGCCTGGCCGTTTGCAAGATATGTTGAAGCAAAATGCTTTGACCCTTGATGATGTGCAAATGGTTGTGCTTGATGAAGCTGACCAGATGCTCGACATTGGTTTCTTGCCTGCCATTAAAGAGATCCTGAACTTGACGCCAACTGAGCGCCAAACACTTCTGTTCTCTGCCACAATGCCAAAAGAAATCCGCAAGCTGAGCAATTCACATTTGCACCAGCCGCTTGAGCTTTCTGTGCCATCAAACAAGCCAACTGCCGACAAAATTGAGCAGCGCGTAATTTCGATGAGCAAAGCAGAGAAAATCGAAGCGATTTCTGATGTGCTTTTGGAGCATGAAGACAAAACTGCCATCGTTTTCACCCGCACAAAGCGCGGCGCAGATAAAGTGGCAAAGCGTCTTGGCGTTTCAGGCATCAAGGCCCAAGCCATTCACGGCAACAAGTCACACAACCAGCGCGAGCGTGCGTTGAAGCAATTCAAAAAAGGCGCCTGCAAGGTTCTTGTGGCCACTGATATTGCCGCGCGCGGCATTGACGTGCCTGGCGTTGGCCTTGTGGTCAACTATGAATTGCCAGAAGTGGCTGAAAGCTATGTGCACCGCATTGGCCGCACGGCACGTGCTGGCGCATCTGGTTTGGCAATTTCATTCTGCGACCCGGAAGAGCGCCCCTATTTGGGCCTGATCCAACGCCTCGTGCAGTTGGACATTCCCGCCGTGGATTTGGAAGGTGAAGAAGTGGAAATTGAAATTCCACGTGGCGCACCACCAAAACGCAATCAACGCCGTGGTCGCGGTGGCCCACCACGTGGTGGCCGCAACCGCAATGGTGGCGGTGGCCGCGACGGACAGAACAAAAATTCTGCACCGAAAAACGGCCCACGCAAAGGCGGCAAACCCCGCAATCGCAAGCCACGTCGCGATGCAGCTTAATTAAGCCACTAAGACCAAAATATCTTGAGCCGCTGGATTTTCCAGCGGCTTTTTTTGTTTTGACTGATGTGAATTTTGGTCAGATGGAATGTGCACCGGGCAATTGTCTGTTACTTTTGAATCAAGATATCTTGGTCTGGGCAGAACCGGATTCTGTGTTCAGATTTCTCAGAGAAAGGCATGTATCGTGATTGGCTATACCATGGTGGGCACAAATGATCTCAAACGTGCACAGGATTTCTACAATCCACTCTTCGACTTGATGGGATTGTCGCCATGTTACCAAGATGAACAAGTTGCCTCGTGGGGCGATCGTGATGATGAGACAGTGCCGCGCTTTTTCTCCTGCTATCCATTTGATGGAAATCCCGCTAGCGTAGGAAATGGCGCAATGACAACGTTCAGGGTGCCAACGGCAAGCTTGGTCGATGCGCTTTATGAAAAGGCACACGCGAATGGTGGAAGAGACGAAGGAAGCCCGGGCTACCGTCCTGAACGATATGGCGATAAGTTCTATGTTGCCTATATTCGTGACCCAGATGGAAATAAGCTGGCCTTCGCTTGCTATGACGGGCCATCAAATCCGTAATGCTCGCTCACAACAATATCGAACATCGTGATCATCAGTCAGATCATTGACGAATTTTGTAAGATGCCTTCGGCAAAACAATTACTGAGCAGGTATGCGCCAAAGACTGGCGACAACTCTCGGCCATCAAGTGTCAGGGAGTAATTTCGGATATGTTTGAAACACGCTAGTCAGCTCGCCCAACATCTGATTGATGCCAGTTCAGAAATTCAAAGTGCCTATGCTTCTGAAATTCTTGCGTGCTGGTGGCCTCATTCCAGATTTCTTTTGCAGCGCCCCTGACAGCGGAGATGTACTCTGCACAGTCTAAAATTCGAGTTTCGCTCTGTTTCCACTTGATCGTCAGGGTTTCCTTGTATCGCGAAGCAATTAGCGGCTCTGGCTCGACAAGTAGATCAAACTTACGCAGCCCTTCAGGCATTTCGGAGATACCAATCAAACATTTCATCCAATTTAAGACATCAGTATTTGTTTCCCCAATTTGACCTTCACTTCCGACAATCAAAATTGAACCGGTTTCTCCATAGATTTCACTGTCGTGTTCTTCTGGATGTTCAATAGTCCAAATTATCCGCACAGCATTTCCCGGGAAAATCATTGGTTCAGCGTAGAACATCGTTTTCAGGATCTATGTTATCCAACCCAAGTTCAACTCTATCCAATTGAAAAGCATCGCATTGCTGCTGCGCAAGCGATAGCAGCTCATAATAGGCATATTTACGACCAAGCTCGAAGCTGTCGAGCTCCGACGCATCTTCAAACCTCTTGGCATTTTCAACGATCAATTCAAAAAAACTCGAAGATAGTGATAATAATTTGCGTTTGTGGATGTCATGCTACTTAGCTAAATCAATTTAAAAAATTTAGTGCATTGCACGTCTTCTTGTTAGACATGTCAACCATTGCCCAAGAAATTACTAATCTGAGAAAATACACTTGATTAATAATCCATTGGACTGACTTTTTCGCGTAGAAGCGCTTACACATTTGGATAGAACATCGTGATGTGTTTGGTGCAACTCACCTCGTCAACCGCAGATAGGAACGGCTTTTAGAGAGCAGCTTTAGCATCACGAAGAACAAGATGTAGGAGCTGAAGATCACGCCCATAAACTTCCTGGCATCGGGCCCAGGCCAAAGATAGATCATCACTGCACCGTGCCCTATCAATGCCGCGATGAGTGCAAATTTGTGGCCACGAAAAATCGAAATAAATAGGCCGAGCGTGGAAACCGCGACCAAGAACTGAGTTGCGTAGTGAAGTGTTATGCCAAAACCCACGCCCCGCGACTTGCCAAAAACTTCCAAGATTGAAGCGATGACAAGGGACAATGACACCCAATCAACTGCCGCAAGCACTATAATCAGAAGTGCGCTGAGAAGAATATTCTTCGACATTTCCATAAGTGCGATTTTCAACTTTCCTACGAAACGTCGAATACTCAGCCCTACACGGCCACTTTGAGTTCGCCTGCGTGGTTATCGAGCGTTGGCAATTGGTCAAATTTGGCAATGGCCGCGCATAGGGCGGTAAAGCAAATGGGGTCGATGGCGTCATCCACCATTTCGCGCATAATGCCGAGCGCTTTTTCAACCGGCATCGCCGCGCGATAAGGTCGGTCGGCGGTTAAGGCATCGAATATGTCAGCCACCGTTACGATGCGGGTATCCATGTCGATTTCATCGCCCTTAAGGCCATATGGATAGCCCTTACCGTCTAGCCGTTCATGGTGACCGCCCGCAACGGGCGCAATGTCACCAAAGGCTTTGATGTTGTCCAAAATCTCTTCGGAGAACACGGGATGTTTTTTGATTTCCGCAAATTCTTCTTCATCCAGCCGCCCCGGCTTATCCAACACCGAGTTGGACACACCTAGCTTACCAATATCGTGCAGCAACGCAGCGCGGCGCAGCCAGCGGCGTTTTTCCGGCGAGAAGCCCATTTGTTCTGCGATCAAATCAGCAAACAGTGTTACGCGCTCTGAATGGCCTGCCGTGAATGGGCTTTTGCTGTCCACCACTTGCGCAAAAGCTTGTGCGATGTCGTCAAGATAATCCTCATCGGCGATGCGCGCGCTTTGTCCCGGCTCAAATTCATAAATGATGTCAGAAAGGTCATCGCGTTCCAGCATGGCCCAGTAGGCTTCATCGTGCTCAAGCTCCAAAAAGGCTTCGACCACTTTGGGGTTGAACCATGTGCCAGCGCGGTTGCGCACGGCCTTAATCGCCTCTTTGCGTCCGTCATTCATAAAGAACACATCTGCCACCTGCCCCAGCAGCGCGATTTGCGAATAGAGTGGAATTTCGAGACCTTCCAGCTTGTCAGGCTGGCCTGTGCCGTCCCAATGCTCGTCTAAGTTCAAAATGCCTTGTTGAACATTGTCACTGAAGTGCATTTGCCGTGCAATTTCGGCGCCACGCTGGCAGCGGGTTTCAATCAATTCTTTTGAGATTTGTCCGCCATGGCGCAAGGTTTTCACAATCGAGCGAAACTTGTCCGCCATATTGGCCTTCACACCGGACTGTGTGATCACAAAATTCAGCACTTGTGGCAAACTGCCATCGACCTTTTTGAACTCATTTTTAAAGGTCAAATCGCATGCGATATAGTGGGCACAAATCCGCGCGGCGTTGCTCGAACACCCCAAATCTTTCAGCAAAATGGTATAGTAAAGGTCTGACAATTGCGCTTGCGGCAGTCCTAACTTTTGCCCCACTTGCAGCCCTGTCCAGCAGGCGCGCACGCAATGGCCAACGGGTTGGCCCTCGGTGATATCCAGCGCATGGCTGAGCGCAGCCAAAAGTTCTGCCAATCTGATATGTTGGGTCGTATTTTGCGCAGTCGCCATCTTCGCCTCTGACAACAAGTTTAATAAGTCCGAGGCGATAGATTATGTGACTTGCTTTAACGTTCCGCTAAAGCACCAAACATTTTAGGCGTTGCGCAGCATGACGGCGAAATAAAAACCGTCAGTGTCCGTGGTGCCGGGCGTCAACGTGATGGATTGCAAATCCGATGACCAAGGCTGCGGCTTGTCAAAGCCAAACAAATCCTGCCAAACCTCGCCTGCGGACACCAATTCAAAGCTCGGATTTTCATCCAAGAAGGCATAGATTTGCCCCTCATTTTCCTCTGGGAAAACAGAGCATGTAATATAGATCAAAAAGCCGCCAACTTTAACAAACGGGATCGCCTGAGACAGCACTTCCTCTTGCTCGCGCAAGCGCACATCAAGCTGTTCGCGGCTCAAGCGCCATTTGGCATCTGGCCGACGCCGCCAAGTGCCAGAACCAGTGCACGGCGCATCCACCACCACTTTGTCCATGGCGTCCAGCAAATCATCCAGCGAGCCTTCGTCCGGCTGGCGCACTTGAATATTGTGGGTGCCTGCCCGCTTGATGCGTTCGAAGATGGCTGATAGGCGTTTGCGGTCGCTATCATAGGCAAAGATTTGCCCTTTATTTCCCATGGATGCAGACATGGCGAGGCTTTTGCCACCAGCGCCTGCACACAAATCGAGCACTTTTTCGCCGGGTTGAGCGAAGATCAGATCAGCCACGATCTGACTGCCTTCGTCTTGCACTTCATACCAACCTTTTTGGAAGCCCTCTTCCGCCTGCACATTTGGCGTCCGCGCGTCAGTGCTGCCCGCTTTCATGCGCACGCCTTGGCGCGCAATTTCAGTTGCCACGGGCTTCACACGTTTCAGGGCTTTCAGCACTTTTTCGCGGTTGGCTTTGATGGTGTTTACGCGCAGATCAACTGGCGGACGCGTTGCCAAGGCTTGGCCCTCGGCCACCCAGTCTTCATCGAAATTTCGTTCGAATGAGTTTTGGCACCATTCAGGAATGTCCGCCTGCACATGCGGCGCTGCATCGGCAAATGGATCCGGGCGAGTCAGTGTTTCAATTTCTTTGTCGCTCAATGGCTCTGGCGCAAATTTATCGCCTTCAAACTGCGCATTAAGGCTTTCTGGCGTTTCACCCCAGTCGCGGACAAGCGTGGCAAAGGCGAGATGCCGCCCGGTAGTGCCGCCAGCAAAATGGGCATTGCTCAGTTTTTTGCGCAGCGCATCATAAACGATATTGCCGATGGCGGCGCGATCACCCGATCCGGCAAAGCGATGCGACAAGCCCCAATCTTTCAGCGCATCAGCCACAGGCCGCTTGCGTTGTTCAATATCGTTGAGCACTTCAATCGCTGCACTTAGTCTGCCGGGTAAACGCATTTTTGCCTCACAACACAATCAACAGCTCAATCACCAGGTCGACCCACCCGATGGTGAGAAAAGCGAGCCCGGCAACATAAGCAATAAAGCGGCGGTATACACGGTTTGTGGTGCAATGGATATAGGCATGGACGTAACGGCTTGCCACAAACCCAACTGCGCACAACAAAAAGATGCCGGGCACATAACGCACCGCAAAGCATATCATCACCGCCGCGTAAAACAGCACCGGAAGCTGGAATTGATTGTTGAAATTGTTGGACACTTGTTGCGAGCGCTCGGGCCAGTTGCCATCATCCAGCGCAATATCCGCTACCTTGATGTCGCCAGCCAACACAGGCGGCACACGCAATTTGCCCAGATAGAGCAACACCGCAAGGGTGAGCCCTACCTGTGCGAATACCGTCAATAGTAGTAGCTTTTCAAAGCCTGACATTAACGCCCACCGCGATAGTTCGGGCTTTCACGGGTGATGGACACATCATGCACATGGCTTTCGTTCAACGCAGCGCCTGAGATTTTCACAAAAGTTGCTTCTTCGCGGAACGTTTTCAAATCTGGTGAACCGGTGTAGCCCATTGCTGCGCGCAAGCCCCCAGCCAATTGGTGCAACACATTGCCCGCAGGGCCTTTGTATGGCACTTGGCCTTCAATGCCTTCCGGCACTAGCTTCATGCTGTCGCTAACTTCTTGTTGGAAGTAGCGGTCTGCCGAACCGCGGGCCATGGCGCCCACAGAACCCATGCCACGATATGATTTATAGGAACGGCCTTGGTAGAGATAAACTTCGCCGGGGCTTTCGTCTGTGCCCGCCAAAAGCGAACCGACCATGGCGCAATTTGCACCACCTGCCAATGCTTTAGCCAAATCACCTGAGAATTTGATTCCGCCATCCGCGATGATGGGGATGCCTGATTTTGCAGCTTCTTCAGCACAAGCCATCACGGCGGCGAGTTGTGGCACGCCCACACCTGCCACGATCCGTGTGGTACAGATTGAACCTGGCCCAATGCCAACTTTCACCGCGTCCGCGCCTGCATCGATCAGTGCGCGTGTGGCTTCAGCTGTGGCCACATTGCCGGCCACGATCCGCACTTTTGAATTTTCTTTTTTCAATCGCGAAACAACTTGCGCCACTTGCGTGTTGTGCCCGTGCGCCGTGTCGATCACCAACAGGTCGACCTCCGCCTCAATCAAGCGCAAGGAACGTTCATACCCCTTGTCGCCCACAGTTGATGCTGCCGCACAACGCAAGCGCCCTTTGCTGTCTTTGATCGCATTTGGGTTCAGCTGCGCTTTTTCAATGTCTTTAACGGTGATCAACCCTACACATTGATAATTGTCGTCCACCACCAACAGTTTTTCAATCCGGTTGGCGTGCAACAAACGTTTGGCTTCTTCTTGGGTTGAGCCGTCTTTCACAGTGATCAGGTTTTCGCGGGTCATCAGCTCAGAGATGGGCTGGCGCATATTGTCAGCAAAGCGCACATCGCGGTTGGTCAAAATGCCGACCAGCTTGCCCACATTGCGACCACCCAAGCCGCCATTTTCCACCACTGGCACGCCAGAAATATTGCGTTGTTCCATGATCGCCAATGCTGCTTCCAATGGCGCGTCTGGGCCAATGGTGATCGGGTTCACCACCATGCCGCTTTCAAAATGCTTGACCTGCTTCACTTGCTCGGCCTGCTCGTCAGGCGTCAGATTGCGGTGGATAACACCCATGCCCCCCGCTTGGGCCAATGCAATCGCCATTTTGGATTCGGTCACTGTGTCCATTGCGGAAGACAGAATAGGCAATGTCAGCTCAATGTCTTTGGTTACGCGTGTGCGGATGTCGACATCCGCTGGCATGACGCTGGATTCAGCAGGCTGCAACAGCACGTCGTCAAAAGTTAAAGCGATATCGCCAGTTGCGGTGGAAATGATTTTTGCCACGGGTCGAGCCCTCCGTCGGAAGCAGATTTTTCGGAACGATCACAGGACGGTGGGGGAAGCGCCACCATACTATGGTTGGCGAGGGTCAATACCACGCGACTCTGTGTTTGCATAGGGGGAGAAGTGTGAAATTTTAATAAGCTCTTAAGAATAGGTTGCTGGCCAGCAATTCGTCCCAGCGTCGATGTGTGCCCGCACACCGCTTTTCACCCTCAGTTAAACCTTCCTTAACCCTAACAAACTATTAACATTGCATATGATCATTGGGGGCCAGACAATATGATACCTTTCAAATCCGCGATACTCGCCGCAGCAGCAACCGCCCTTTTTGCCGGGCAAGCCTTTGCTGATGGCCCAATTGAATATCCGCCTTTACCCACTGAATATGCGCAAACGGGCTTTGATTGGAATGGCTTTTATGCAGGCGTGGGCCTTGGTGGCGCAATGGTTTCAAATGGCGGTGGCACCGACACTTTGGCGCAATTGGATGCTATTGTCGGTGTAAATCTAACTCAAGACAGTTTCTTGGTGGGCGCAGAACTTTGGCTGGGCGCCAATCGTAACCAATCTTCTGGCACCTATGGCGGCCACGGCGGCATCGAAGCACGCGCAGGCTATTTGGTTGACCCGAACGTATTGATCTATACGGGCCTCGGTCGCCTGCACTATGAAAGCGGTGACCAATACACAACCATCGGCCTAGGCACGGAATTCGTCGTTTCCGACGAGATTTCTATCGACCTCGAATATAAATATCTCGGCTGGTCAAACACAGGCGAAACCGGCCACGATCTCAGCGCCTCGGCCCTCTGGCATTTCTAGACAGACCGTTACTTCTTCCGATTACATCCTCGGCCCTTGGTCGGGGATTTTTTGTTGGTCGCACCTGCCAAAACACGGTGTTTCTCGACAAACCATACTTTGATATTTCAAGGTAACTGCTGATATGCGGACTTAACGACGATTGCGATAATGATAAAATTTTTGTCTTTTGCTGGAGCGCCTTTAAGGAAGTTGGAGAGTTGAAAACGTCCATTATTGCAATCTTAGATTGTACATACAGCATTTTCCCAATCTAAACTCATCAATAGCCGCCAACTAATCCATTGAAATCATAAGAAGATTTTTCGAAATCGTAAAGATTGATCGCATCGCATTCATTTTTGATCTCCAAACTTATCCCCGCCCCTCAGGACCATGGTAAGATAAAAGCCATCTTCCGCCCCAAGCGGATTATTGACGGATGATCGGGGTATATGCGGCCAATTGGCCGCGCGAAGGGAGAGACGGTGGGTTTGCCGGACGCGGTGACCGCGCTGCTAAGTTGGTTTTGCCCGACACCGAGGGCGTTCCCTTTTTGAAAAGGGTTGGGGATATTGGGTAAGCACCCCGAACCAGTTTGGCAAAGCGAAAAATGCCGTTGGCGCGAGATGGGAATAGACTCATTTTTTAGCGCAACATTGCGAGTATTGCACCATCTCGTGCCCCGCAAACTGCCGGATAATTTCAGGCAGCCTAAAGTGCTGCCTATTTGCTTTGATAGGTGCCAAAAGCATGGGGATGCTGCTTGCCTTGATCGCCAATTACATCCCATGCCGCGCGGGACTCGGTGAAAATATGATGGGCGACACTCAGATTTTCGCCACCTTCGGTGATCAGGCCAACGGGCACATAGAGTTTTGTGTCATCATTCCGGCCTGGCAAAGTGGAGCCGCAAATTTGGCAGAACCAGCCTTCCCAATCTGCATCGGGCTTTTTCCAATATTGGATATGCTCCTGTCCGCGCAGCCAGGTGAAGTCCTCATTCATGGCGAGCACAAGCGCCATGCCATTATTGCCGGTTGCCTTTCGGCAAATCGAACAATGACAAATAATAACATCTTGAATGGGCTTGTGAATTTCAAACGCCACTGCGCCGCAACTGCATTCACCTTTGGCCATAAATCACTCCCCTTTTTGTCCTCACTATAAGGCGGCGAATATGAATATCAATAATGAAGAGCATCGGAGATTTTCGAAAAATAATTCATCCGGGGTGACAGCGTCAGATAAGCCAGCTAGACTGGTTGGACCACTGAGTCAAAAAGCAAAATCCAATGAATGATCGCATCACGCCACTAATTTTGGCGGTGGCGCTGTTTATGGAGTTGATGGATGCCACCGTCATCGCCACAGCCCTGCCCGCCATTGCCGCAGATATTGGCACAGACCCAATTTCACTGAAACTCGCTCTCGCTTCCTATTTGGTGGCGCTCGCGATTTTCATTCCCATTAGCGGTTGGATGGCCGATCGCTATGGCGCGCGCAATGTGTTTCGCGGGGCGATCGTCGTGTTTATGCTCGGCTCGATTGCCTGCGCCTTTGCGGATTCATTGTTCTCCTTTGTTGCCGCCCGGTTCTTGCAGGGCATGGGTGGATCAATGATGACGCCGTTGTCGCGACTAATCCTTATTCGCAACACGCCGAAAAAAGATTTGGTCAATGCGTGGGCGTGGCTCACCCTGCCGGCCCTATTCGGCCCGTTGGCAGGCCCACCAATAGGCGGGTTCCTGACCACTTATTTCTCTTGGCATTGGATTTTCTATATCAACATTCCGATCGGCTTGATTGGCCTTGCATTGGTGACGAAATATATGGGCGGCACAGGTTATCGCGACCGTCGCAAGCTGGATTTGATCGGCTTCTTGCTCACTGGCACTGCATTTTCCGGCATCATCTTCGGCCTCTCAGTGATCTCCATGCCTGCATTGCCGCCTTGGTTCGGCGCGTCCGTCGCCCTTATCGGCCTTATGTCTGGTGTGGCTTATTATTTCCACGCGCGTCGTATTGAGAACCCGGTGCTGGATCTAAAAGTATTTGAAGAGCCTATTTACCGCACATCGATCATTGCGGGTTTCGTTTATCGCGTGGCTGGCGGCGCGTTCCCATTTCTGTTCCCTCTCATGTTGCAAGTCGGATTTGGTTACAGCCCATTTGAGTCAGGCATGATTTCATTCATCGGCGCGGGCGGCGCCATTTTGATGAAGTTCTTCCTCAAGCCCGCCTTGCAAGTGTTTGGATTTAGAATCCTTTTGATAGTCGGGGTTGCCATGTCGGCATTGCTCGCGGTCACCCATGGTTTTTTCACGGCACAAACGCCGATTTGGTTGATCATGTCCATCCTCCTGTTTATGGGCTTCTTCCGCTCGATGTATTACACGTCGCTCAACACCCTCACCTTTGCCGAAACTCCAGAGAGCCAATCAGGTTCGGCCACGGTGATCAGCTCGGTGAGCATTCAGTTGGCGTTCGCGCTGGGCGTGGCCTTTGCAGCCTTGTTGTTGGATGTATTCTCGTTGATCAATGGCACAGAGGTCGGTGTACGCGAGATGCAATTGGCATTCTTCATCCTCGCGGCGATCACAGCAATGGCGATGATCCCGATCTTGGGCCTATCAAAGCAAGTGGGCGATGATGTTGCAGGCCATAAGGCGAAGGCATAAATTTGGCCGCAATTTGGTGTTGTTTATTGTTAGCACTCTATTGATCAGGAGATAAATGATGTCCGTACTCAATTATGCAATGTTTGCTGCCCTTATGGCTGCCTTTCCGAGCAGCGACAAATGCACCGTTGAAGGCGAAGTCTTCTATTTGCAGCGCATTGCATTGCCACAGAATGCAATGGTCAGCGTGCGCTTGGAAGAACAGGGCATTGCCGACAAAGCGGCAGATATTTTCGCCGAAAGCGAGTTTAGTAGCGAAGGGAAACAAGTTCCCTTGCCATTTAAGTTGGAAGCAGACTGCGCTGACCTTGAGAATGCTGTTACGCCGGGCTTCACCGTGCGCATCATGATTGATGGCAAGCTGCGCTTTATCAACACAGTCTCGAACCCCTATGATGAAAATCAGGATCTACAACGGGTGCAAGTCGATCCCGTTGGCTAAGTAAACATTGCTTAGCCTTTGAAGCCCTTGGCGATGAGGTAGCTCTCAGACGAATCCTGTCGTGAGGCTGGGGGCTTGGCGTGAAATGTCGACTTAAAATGGCGTTTCAAATGGGCAAGCAGTTCGTTTTCTGTGCCGCCTTGGAAAACTTTGGCCACAAAAACCCCGTCCGGCTTGAGGATTTGAATGGCGAAATCTGCTGCCAGTTCCACAAGTGCCATAATGCGCAAATGGTCTGTCGCCTTGTGACCCGTGGTTGGGGCCGCCATGTCAGACATAACGAGGTCGACCTTGTGGCCGCCCAACGCGTCGATCAACATTTCTGGCGCGTCGTCGTCATTGAAGTCCTTTTGCAGGAAAATTACGCCCGGCATGGGCTCCATTTCGAGATAGTCGATGCCGACAACTTTTGGGTCATCAGCGTCCGCCCCCATAATTTCGGTGGCCACTTCGCACCACCCGCCGGGGGCGCAACCCAGATCAACCACCCGCATACCGGGGCGTAAAATGTTGTGTTTTTCATTGAGCTCAATCAGCTTATAGGCCGCGCGGGAGCGCCGCCCTTCCTTGTTGGCCCGCTGCACATAAGGGTCGTTCAACTGGCGTTGCAACCACAATGTGGAGGAAATTTTGCGCCCCTTTGCCGTTTTCACACGGGTCTTCAGGCCCCGGTCCGACGCTTTTGATTTGGCTTTGCCAGCGGCTTTTGCAATGGATTTGCCGCGGGCTTTTTTGCCACCGCCGCCCGCTTTACTTGGCTTTTTGCTCATCATTCGCCCCTTTTTCCCGGCGTTTGTAAGGTTTTTTGCCAAATTGCGCACCATGCCCCTTGCCCGGTCGTTTCGACCATACGCGGTCTTCCGACATCAGGGAAATCAAAATGCCTTCGCGCAAGCCCCGGTCTGCCACACGAACACGGTCGCATGGCCATTCGCGGCGGATTGCTTCAAATATGGCGCAGCCCGGAATCACAAGATCAGCTCGCTCGCGCCCGATGCATGCATTGGCAACGCGGCGGTCGTAATTCATGTTCAACAACACCCGCATGGTGTCGATGACGTGCTGTTCGCCCATCCAAAGGCCATCGACCTTCGAGCGGTCATACCGCTCCAAGCCCAGATGCAGGCCTGCCAATGTTGTGACAGTGCCCGATGTCCCTACCAAATGCATTTTGCTTTCAGCGATGGCGCGTTTCAGCTTTTCGCGCCCTTTGAAGCGCTTCAAATGCATCCGCACATAGGCAATCATCTCTTCAAAGCTCTCAGGTGTCACATTGACCCCGTCAAACTTCTCCGCGATGGACACAACACCAACGGGCAGCGATTGCCACGATCTGATGGATGCGGCCATTTTACCGCGCGCTTTCGGGCGACCACCGCGAAAATCGAGCCAAGCCAGCTCAGACGATCCGCCGCCGATATCGAAAATGACAGCGCCACTGACACCGGGCTCAACCAAGTCAGCACAGCCAGTCACCGCCAATTGCGCCTCAGTTTTGCGGTCGACAACTTCCAAATCAATGCCGGTTTCAGTGCGAATGCGATCCAAAAAGGAATCGGCATTACTGGCCGAACGGCAAGCCTCGGTCGCAATAAGTCGCAATTTAGCGATCTTATGATTGTTGATTTTGGTCTGGCACTGTTTCAGCGCATCGATCGTTCGATCCATCGCCGCAGGGGTCAGCGCGCCTGTCGTCGACAACCCCTCGCCCAAGCGCACAATTTTGGAAAAACCATCAACAACCTTGAATCCACTGTCCGTGGGCCGGGCCAGCAACAATCGACAATTGTTGGTGCCCAGATCCAATGCGCCGTAGATATTTGGCTTTGTATTGCCGCGCGCACTTCTGTGGCGTTGGCCATTTCGTTTAGGGGTCCGCGCATGGCCAGGAGATCGCGCATGGCCACCTCTGGCGTTTTGGTCCTGTGGACCAGTTGCCAAATGCCCCTCATCTGTGCCCTCTATAGGGGACTGTGATGGGCTTTTCTGGTTTGCGGACCGAATCTTATCGGTCACTCTTATTGCTCCATCCGGTCCGGGTCGCTACGCATAAGCGGCGCCCCAATGACGATGTGTTACATGTTGAAAGCAAACCTAGAGCAAAGGGCATAAATGCGCAATGGCGAAAGATAATCGGAATTTGGGAAAAAACTTAACTTTTTGAAGAAGAATATATTCTAAATTCTTGATGTAACGATTATTTATTGCAGGCGTCACGCATCGTCCAATAGTGTGTTGGTGATCATATGTTTAAAAGACTATTCGAAACCATAAAGTCAGAGAAGAATCTTTCTGCGACCATTCGGGCGCAGTTGGTGGATGGGCTGTTTCACCCCTTCGCCTCCCTGATTTCTGGTGCAGTAGCAGGCTTGTTTATCGCTGCCGTTCTTTCTGTAACGTCAGATGATCAATTGGTCGAAAACATCGCTTATGCCGTTGTGTTGATCGCGATGGCGCGTATCGGCCTTGGCATTTACTATTTGCGCAGCGGACAGCCAGTTACACCAAAGAATGTGAATCAGTGGGAATGGGCCTATGCCATCGGCGGCACAGCATTCTCCCTCTGCTTGGGCATGGTGACCTTCTTCGCTGTGTTGCGCATCGATAATGGCGCAATCCATTTGATGCTGACCACAACAACCGCTGCATATGCCGCATCCATTGCGGGCCGCAATGCCAGCCGGCCATGGGTTGCTTTGGGTCAGCTTTATTCAGCTTCAGTGCCCATGGGTTTGGGCTTGGTTCTACATGACACCTTGTTCTACGAAGTTGTTGGTGCCGCACTCTTGATCTTCATGTTTGGCATGACAGACATTACCTTGGCGGTGCGCAAAACCATTATTAGCGCGCTTGAAACTCGCGAGAAAAACAAAGAACTCGCCGACTCATTTGAGCAGCAAGCGAATTTGTTCGACGGCGCGCTCAAGAACATGTCGCACGGGCTGTGCATGTTTGATCGTGACAATAAGCTATTGGTGTGGAACCCGATCCTTTGCGAAATTCTCGGCTGTCCGCCTGAACGATTACACAAGGGCGAAACCTTTGAAGATGTGCTCCAACTCATTCATCCCGCCGACCGGGATCATTTTGTTTTTGATGGAGACGTTGAGCGAGACCGCGCAAAAGCGAACTTTGAGCATACAATCCAGCTCGAAGATAAACGCTATGTAGACGTATCCTCACGCCAAACATCAACAGGCAACCGCGTTTTGGTGTTTGCTGATGTGACCGAGCAGAAAAAGGCTGAAGCCAAAATTCGGAACTTGGCTTTGGTGGATCAGCTTACTGGCCTGATGAACCGCACATCATTGCAAGCTAATTTCCGCAGCTTGTTGGACGACAACACGTCAGGTCAAGAAATCGCTGTATATTTTATCGATCTGGACCACTTTAAAAATGTGAATGACACGCTGGGCCACCCAGTGGGGGACGACTTGCTGAAGCAGGTTGCCAAACGCATTTGTGACGTGTGCATGGATGAATGCGATGTGGGCCGCATGGCGGGGGATGAATTCCTCGTGACGCAGAAATTATCGCCACATGCACGCACACCCGAAATTCTGTCGAGCCAAATCATTGAAGCACTTAAGCAGCCTTTCAATGTGGCGACGCACTATGTGCGCATTGGCGCTTCTATCGGCATCGCAATTTCGCCGAAAGATGGCACAGACGCCGCCTTGTTGCTGAAACGCGCGGACATGGCGCTTTATGCAGCCAAGAATATGGGGCGCAATCGCTATGAGTTTTTTGAGCCAAAGATGGATCAAAAAGCACAGCAAGTTCGGGCGATGGAACTCGACATAAAATATGCCTTGGAAGAGAACCAGTTCCGCTTGGCCTTCCAGCCCATCATTGATGCCAATACGCTTGAAATTAGCGGCTTTGAGACACTTATCCGCTGGACACATGAAAAGCGCGGTCGCGTTGTGCCTTCTGTTTTCATTCAAGTTGCCGAACAAACAGGCCAAGTGATTGAGATTGGTCGTTGGGTGTTGCGCGAGGCCATTCGCACCGCATCGAAATGGCCAACCGACACGCCGATTGCAATCAATTTCAGCGCGGTGCAATTCCAAGATACGGACTTCCCGAAATATCTGAAATCTCAATTGCGGCGTTTCAAAATTTCGCCGGAACGTATTGAACTTGAAATTACGGAAACCGCCTTCTTCCAAGACGAAATGGCGACACTCGATATTTTGCGGCAGTTCCAGTCTATCGGTGTGCGCATTTCACTCGACGATTTTGGCACTGGCTTCTCGTCCCTATCGCAATTGCGCACGTTCCCTTATCACAAGATCAAAATTGATGGGTCGTTCATTCGCGATTTGGAAACCAATGCCAGTTCCAAGGCCGTGGCAACTGCTGTTGCGCATATCGGCCAAGCGCTCAATATTCGAGTGGTCGCAGAATGCGTGGAATCTCAAGAACAAATGGACTATTTGCGCGATTCCGGCGTGAGCGAAATCCAAGGCTTCCATATGTGTCGTCCGCTCAATAGCGAAGACGCAACTAGCCTTTTGGAAATTGGCAAGGGCAAGTTTGATCCGGAGTACCTTGATCAAATAAAAAAGCGCAGCGATAAAACCGCTGCGCAATAATGCGCCCCCGCACATAGATCGCCCGCTATTCCGCGGCGGGCGATGTCTTTTTGGTTTGCGCTGCCACCAAACGCTGCATCACTTTCAACTCGCGCGATGAAATGCGCATCCCCGCATCAGCCCAAAGTGACACAACATCATCCAATTCTTCGAATGGGATAGGGTTGGCACGTTTCACGGCCTTACGATAAGTGCACAAGGCAGCATGTTTCTGCTCATTCTTGGCAATAAAGCGCTGAACCGTTTTCAGCCCTTCGCCCTTCTCAGCCAGGATGTGGACCACACCCATTTCATAGAGCTCTTCGGCTGTTAGTGTGCGCCCCGTGCGCACAAGCTGCTCGGCTTTGGCAAAGCCAAGTGAGCGCCCTAAGAAGGTCAATGCGCCCATGCCTGGGAACAGGCCGAACATTTGCTCAGGGAAACCAAATTTTGCGCCCTTCTCCGCACAGATATAGTCGAAGGACAGGAGTGATTCAAAACCGCCGCCCAGGGCGTCGCCCTGCACCAACCCGATGGTGAGCACTTCACTATCAATGCTGCGCCAGTTCTTGTGCAAAATTTCGACGCATGAGCGACCATAGCTATAAAGCCGCTCCCTATCTTTGGAATTGATGCAATTTGAAAAATAGTCCAAATCGCCGCCGAGGCAGAAGAAATCGGGATGGCGCGAACCCAGCACAACAAATTTGAAATGCTCCCCCATCTCCTCCTTCAAGGCGCGAATGTTGCGGTGCCAGCCGTGAAAATCCTCCAGCAGATTAGGATTGTATGCAGCGCGCCCCTCAAAGTTCATGAAGCTCCACAAAGTGCCGTGGGAAATGTCGAAAGCATTTTCCAGCTGACCGAGTTCTGGCCAGAATTTGTTGGACAGATTTGTGGATGCTGCTTGGCGCGGCGCCAGCACCGTATTTTCGTTTTTAGGATTTTGATTGCCAGCAAAGTCGGGGCTTTGCAGGCTTAAAGCTGCATTATCTGACATGATACTAAATACTAAAACATTTTTAAAATAGGGGCCCAGTTAACAACATATTAATGAAATTTTCAATCAAATTTATTCGTTTGGCAATATGCAACAATTAACCATAAAACTAACAAAATTGTGACATAACAATGCGTTAAACAGATCCATTAATGAAAATAAGTACTTTTACCCACAGCTTTTATGCAAAAATCAGCATGTGAGCATCCGTTTTACGGGTTGCTGATGCAATTTGCCTTTGGCATATATCCTTTATGACCCGACCTATTCTTTATAGTTTTCGCCGTTGCCCCTATGCCATGCGTGGCCGCCTTGGCCTGCAGGCGGCGCAAATTGAAGTTGAGTTGCGCGAAATTCTGCTGCGCGATAAGCCAGAACTGTTTTTGCAGACCTCCCCAAAAGGCACCGTACCTGTTTTGGATTTAGGTGATGAAGTGCTTGAGGAAAGCCATGACATATTGAAATGGGCATTGGCACAAAGCGATCCTGAAGATTTGCACCATGGCGGCGAAGATATGGCCGCGATGCACGCGCTAATTGAACAATCCGATCAAGAGTTTAAGCCCCTGCTCGATCGATATAAATATCCCAGCCGATATGAGTTGGAGGGCGGCACTGCGGCGCGGGACAACGCCCTGCCTTTTCTAGATATGCTGGAGGATCGACTTAAAGACGGTGGCTATTTGTTTCACGGCCGTATCAGCGCAGCTGACATCGGCATTTGGCCCTTTATCCGCCAATTTGCCCACGTGGATCGTGATTGGTTTTGGGCGCAAGACCGCCCGCATTTGATTGCATGGCTAGATGAATTTCTCGCAAGTGAGCGATTTAAGGCAATTATGCCGAAATTCACCCCATGGCAAAATGGCGACGACCCGGTACTATTTCCTACGAAATAGCCTCTAATGAGCACCTGTTTGCTTGATTATGGCGAGGGGCATCGCTAAAGCTAACTGCCATAAAGCAAAAAGGAATGTCGAATTGGCGTTTAACAATATGATGCCCGCCCAATTGGCGCAGCCGATCATTCGGCGCGCAGTTGAAAATGCTTTGCTGGAAGATCTTGGCCAAGCTGGTGATTTGACCACGCAAGCCACCCTCTCCCCGGACGCCACGGCGGTTGCCGTGATGAACGTTCGCGAGAAAGGCGTCATCAGCGGCATCGATCTCGCCCGCGCAGCCTTTGCCCAGATTGGCGATGGACTTAAATTTGAAGCACATGTTGCGGATGGCGACTTGGTGACCCCAGGACAAGACATTGCGACCATCAGTGGCAATGCGCGGTTGATCATGTCTGCCGAACGCATCGCATTGAACTTTATGTGCCATATGAGCGGCATCGCAACATTCACCAAACGCTATGTGGATGAAATTGAAGGCACCGGCGCGAAAATTTGCTGCACGCGTAAAACCACGCCTGGTATGCGCGCATTTGAGAAATATGCGGTGAAGTGTGGTGGTGGCTCAAACCATCGTTATGGGTTGGATGATGCCATTTTGATTAAAGACAATCACATTGCTGTCGCAGGCGGCGTGAAACAGGCTGTGGCCGCGGCAAAGGCATTTGCAGGACATTTGGTGGCCATCGAAGTGGAAGTGGACACGCTTGAGCAGTTTGGCGAAGCGCTAGACGCTGGCGCAACGGCTGTGTTGCTTGACAATATGAAGCCGAAATTGTTGCGCGAGGCCGTGCATGCAGCGAAAGGCGCGGCACGGTTGGAAGCATCTGGCGGCATCAATTTAGATAGCGTGCGCAAAGTGGCCGAGACAGGCGTTGAATTTATCTCCACAAGTCAGATTACGATGGCAGCCGTGCCATTGGATATTGGGCTCGACATCAAGATCGACATTTAGGACCACCATTCCATGCCGACATTCTCTCCCTTGGCGACACGCATGCTGGATGCAGCACTTGCGGCAAGCAAGGTTATTCTTGAGCACTATCAGCAACATATCGAGGTTGAGCGCAAGGATGACGGGTCTCCGGTAACAGCCGCTGACGCGGCGGGTGAAGCAATTATCATTGAAATGCTGCGCGACTTGGACATTCCGATCCTCGGCGAAGAAAGCGTGGCAGACGGCAAAATCCCGCAATTGGGCAGTCGTTTCTTTGTGGTTGATCCACTTGATGGCACCAAGGAATATATCAAGCGAAACGGCGAATTCACGGTGAATATTGCGTTGGTGGAAGATGGCGTCCCAACACATGGTGTGATCATCGCCCCTGCTCTCAACTCAGCTTATATCGGCACGCCAGATGGCTCTTATCGGGCCGCAATTGAGAATTGTGTGCCGCAAGCGTGGGAGCGCATTTCGACCAACCCTAAGATGGAGTGCAAGATTGTGGCCAGCCGGTCACATGCCCATGGCGCGATCAAGCATTTTCTGGATGAAGCCGGACCATGTGAAGATGTTTCGGTTGGGTCGTCCCTAAAGTTTTGTTTGGTGGCCGAAGGTGCGGCGCTGCACTATCCTCGCTTCACCCCCACCTGCGAATGGGACATTGCGGCGGGCCACGCCATTTTGAGCCATGCGGGTGGCGCACTCATTGAAGCGACCGGACAGCCCATGCGGTACGGCAAAAATGATACGGATTTTCTCAATCCATATTTTGCGGCAGCGGCATCTCCGGCATGTGCCATCAAATGTGCCGAAATAATGATGCGGGCGCTTGAAAAGGCGCGGTAACACACTATTTAGGTTACACAATAATCCAATCGCAACGTTTTACCGTTATGCAAGTTGACGGTTGATCATTATTTTTACCTTTTGTTGCCCTTTTACAAAAAAGTGAAACAGCTTCCCTTGCCATTATGATTTTCCGTCATATATAGGAGTGATATATATCGGTTCTATATGAGGCGCAGATCTATAATGAATGTAAAAACCATTTGCCTTGCCATTCTTACGCAAGGCGAAACCACCGGATACGACATTCGCAAACGCTCTACTGAGGGCGATTATGCCTATTTCATGGAAGCTAGCTTTGGCTCCATCTACCCTGCTTTGTCTAAGCTAGAGGAAGAAGGGTACGTCACCAGCCGCACGGTGGCGCAAGAGGGCAAACCCTCCAAACGCGTCTATAAAATCACAGAAACTGGTCGCACGTTCTTCATCAACTCGCTTTATGACGAGTTGAATGATGATGTGTTCCGTTCTGAATTCTTGCTGTTTTTGCGGTTCGTGGAGGACCTGCCCCGCTCACTGGTGGAAAAACGCGTAAATGAGCGCATTGCCAAATGCGACGACGCGATTGAGAACGTCAAGAAACTGGAAAAAGAGTTCACCAAGCCCTCTGAACGCTGGGTTTTGAATTTCGGGCAGCACTGTATGCGCAGTGCCCGCCAATATCTAATTGAAAATAAACATGAAATATTAGCGCTGGCACAGCAAGAAGATGTACCTGCCCGCGCAGCCGAATAGGGACGAAATTTATGCGATTTCTAATGTCATATGGCGTTGCATTCCTGCTGTTGTTGGGTATCGGCGGATGGATGGCCTCAGGTTACATTGTGCAAGGCGGCCAAGGCCCCGGCAACGGTGAAACCCAAGCGCTAGACGCGGTCGACTTGCCAGGCGCTGACAAAGCCAAAGATTTGATGACCGATTTCGGCTTGATTGAAGGCGACGACGAAAAGGCAGCAAATGAAGATGCTGCGCAAGCTGAGGCTGACGCCGAAACTGCCGCTGAGGAAGAGTTACAAGCCGTACGGACCCGCACTTTTACCATTCAGCCACTGCCGCTAGAAGTTACTCTACGCGGCAACACAATGGCGAAGGCGACAGTGTCGATCCGCGCGGAAACAACTGGCATTTTGGAAAAACGCCACGTTGAAAAAGGTGATCTTGTAGAGGCAGGCGATCTGTTGTGCTCCATCGATTCAGGCACGCGGCAAGCGCGTTTGGCCCAAGCCGAAGCTAGCTTCGAGCAAGCGAAAGCCGACTTTGAGACCAACAAAACATTGCGCGAAAAAGAATTGGCCCCGGCAAATTCTGGTGCAGCTTACGAAGCCAACTTGAAAGCGGCGCAGGCCCAGTTGGACGAAGCCAAAGCTGAACTGGACCGCACTGAGATTTACGCAGAGGCCCGCGGGATTGTTCAAGACCCAATGGCCCAGCCCGGCGACATGCTTTCTGCTGGTGGCGCTTGCGTGACGCTGGTTCAATTGGATCCGCTGGTGTTTGTGGGTGATGTGGCAGAGAGCAACATTGATGCGGTACGCATTGGGTTGCCCGTGACCGTGAAAACCATCACAGGACGCGAAGTTGAAGGCAAAGTGGCCTATATCAGCCCATCTGCCAACACAGCGACACGCGCCTTCCCTGTGGAAGTTGAATTGCCGAACCCAAACCAAACCATCCGCGCCGGATTGACCGCCGAGGCCAGTGCGATTTTGGGCACCGTGCCTGCGCATTTAATCCCACAATCTGTGCTGACATTGGATAATGACGGCACATTGGGCGTGCGCGCTGTTAAAGATGGCCAAGTGAGCTTTCATCCAATTGAGATCGTTAAAGACAGCCAAAAAGGCATTTGGGTGACCGGATTGCCAGAAACCATAGACATCATCACGGTCGGGCAAGAATATGTTGTTGCTGGCCAACAAGTGGTGGCAGACAATGAAACTGAGGAGACAACATCATGATTGGTGCCCTAGAGAATATTCTTCGGCGTCCCAAAACTGTCATCGTTGTGATGATCGTGATGCTAATTGCGGGTATTTCCGCCTATGTTAATCTGCCAAAGGAAAGCCAACCCGATGTGGATGTGCCTTACCTTTATGTATCTGTTTCGCAAACCGGCGTGTCTCCGGCCGATGCGGAGCGCCTGTTGGCGCGACCGTTGGAAAACGAGCTGCGCAATCTTGATGGGTTGAAGTCCATCTCATCCACCTCAAGCACGGGCCACGCGTCTGTGTTTTTGGAGTTTGATATTAACTTCGACAAAGATCAGGCGGTGGTTGATACGCGCGAGAAAGTCGATACGGCAAAATCGCAATTACCTGACGATGCAAACGAACCAACTGTGCACGAAATCTCAGCCAATGGCTTTGCCACCATCACGGTGGCTCTTTCTGGTGATGTGCCTGAACGTACATTGTTGCGTGTGGCGCAGGACTTGCAAGAGGATTTAGAAGGCATCTCCACAGTGCGCGACGTTAATATGGCGGGCGACCGTGAGGAAGTGTTGGACGTGGTGGTCGACCTGTTGAAGCTGGAAAGCTACAATCTGACGACCAATCAACTGTTTGATGCGCTGGCGCGGAACAACCTTGTTGTGCCTGCTGGCACCTTGGACACAGGCCAAGGCAAATTTGCTTTGGAAGTGCCCGGCCTTATCGAGACAGCTTCTGACGTATTCACCCTGCCCTTAAAAACGGATGGCAGCACCATCGTGACATTTGGCGATGTAGCGACCATTCAGCGTACCTTTAAAGATGCTACTGACTTTA
The DNA here is from genome assembly GCF_049801075.1 of Maritalea sp. S77. Lineage (NCBI taxonomy): Bacteria > Pseudomonadati > Pseudomonadota > Alphaproteobacteria > Hyphomicrobiales > Devosiaceae > Maritalea > Maritalea sp. S77. The sequence goes on from NZ_JBNAGG010000001.1 coordinate 832,726, forward strand.
CCCGTGTGAACGGCGAGCCAGCGATCATCCTTGAAGTGAACAAGCGCTTGGGGTCCAACATTATCGACACATCAGATAATGTGCGTAAAGTTGTGGAAGCTGCCAAAGCGGATTGGCCGACAACAATCCATGCATCATATATGCTGGATCAGGCGAAATTCTCAAAAAGCATGTTGGACTCATTGCAATCGGCTGTTTTGACAGCGATTGCTTTGGTGATGATTGTCACCATCGCCATGTTGGGTATTCGCCCTGCGATCATGGTGGGTGTGGCGATCCCAACAAGCTTTATGATGGCGTTCTTCTTCCTGCAATTGCTTGGCTATACCGTCAATATGATGATCATGTTCGGCTTGGTGCTGACTGTGGGCATGTTGGTGGATGGTGCCATTGTGATTGTGGAATATGCTGACCGTAAAATCTCAGAAGGGATGGAACGGCGCGAAGCCTTTATCCGTGCGGCGAAGTTGATGTTCTGGCCCGTTGTTTCCTCTACGGCGACAACGCTGGCGGCCTTTACACCGATGCTGTTGTGGCCGGGGATTATCGGCAAGTTTATGAGCTATTTGCCGATCATGGTGATCATCACCCTGATTTCATCCTTGATTACGGCGATGATCTTCCTGCCCGTTATTGGCGGACTTGTTGCCCGCAAACGTGTGAGCGAAAAGGAAATTGCCGCGGCGAAGTCCCTTTCCGTACACAACCACTTTGATCCAAAGAAAGTGCCGGGCATTACTGGGCTTTACATCCGGTTTATGAATGCAATCATCCGTAGGCCTTTGATCGTGCTGATCGTTGGCTTGGGTGTGATTGGTGGTGTGTTCTACACATTTTCAAACAACCCAACCGGCGTGGAAGCGTTTCCAAAGATCGAGCCTGAATATGCCACTGTGGCCATTACGGGCCGCGGCAACTACTCGCCGGTGGAAATTCGCGATCTATTGATCGAGGTGGAGCAAGAGGTTCTTAAGGTTGAAGGCATTGAAGATGCTGTGTTGAACTTTGGTTCGACTGGCGCTGTGACCTCCACACCGCCAGACACAATCGGCAACTTGCAGCTTGAGTTTGAACCATTCCGTGACCGTCGTTATGCCACTGAAATTTTCGCGGATATTCGCGCCAATGTGGCGGATATCTCCGGTGTTGGCGTTGAGCTGTTGGAGGCAGAAGAAGGCCCGCCATCAGGCAAAGACGTGAACATGCGCGTTGTGGCTCAAAGCTATGACGAGTTGGCCCCAGTGGTGGCAAAAATCCGCGACTATATCGAGAACGATATGGGCGACATGATTGAAGTTGAGGATGGTCGTCCCCTCCCCGGCATCGATTGGGAAATCAAAGTAGACCGCGAAAAGGCTGCCTTGTTTGGTCTAGGTGTGCGTGAACTGTCACCTTATGTGCAATTGGTCACCTCCGGTGTCGCCATTGGCAGCTATCGCCCTGATGACGCAAATGACGAGCTGGACATTCAAGTCCGCTTGCCAAAAGAACAGCGCACATTCGATGCGTTGGACAGCTTGCGGATCATCACCAACCAAGGTTTGGTGCCTGTTTCGAACTTTATCGAGCGTAAAGCTGTGCCGAAAGTGGCGAACATTGAACGCCGCAATGAAAAGTACACTATGAGTGTACGCGGCAATGTGGCCCCTGCGGAAAATGAAGATGGCACACCAGTTACTGCTGCGCAAAAAGTGGAGCAACTGAAAGCCTGGATTGATGACCAAAGCTGGCCTTCAACGATTGATTTCGAGTTTGCCGGCGCGGACGAGCAAACCCAAGAAACCAATGCCTTCATGATGCAGGCTGGTTTGGGCGCAATGTTCTTGATGTTTCTGATCCTACTGACCCAGTTCAACAGCTTCTATCAAGTGTTCATCACCCTATCGACAGTGGTGATGTCTGTAGCAGGCGTTTTGCTGGGCATGATGATCACGCAGCAAGCGTTCTCAGCTATCATGACTGGCGTGGGTATCGTTTCGCTGGCTGGTATCGTGGTGAACAACTCGATTGTTTTGATCGACACCTATAACCGCTTCCGCAAGGAAGATGGTGTGGACCCGGTCACAGCATCCTTGATGACCGCATCGCAGCGCTTGCGCCCTGTGATGTTGACCACGATCACCACCGTTTTCGGGCTTATCCCCATGGCGATGGGCATCTCGATCGACTTCTTCGCGCGGGAAATCATTGTTGGTGACCCATCCGGGTCTTGGTGGATCCAGTTGGCCACGGCAGTGATTGCCGGGTTGAGCTTCTCAACATTGCTTACGCTGATCATGGTGCCAGTGATGCTCTCCGCCCCTTCCATTTGGAAAGACTTCTTTGTTTGGGTTTGGACATCAACTGCTGGACGCAAAGCGGAACAAGCTAAAGCTGAGGCTCAGCAAGCAAAAGCACAGCAAGATGCGTCACAACAAGATCAACCTGCTGATGCTCAAATTCCTGGGCATACGGATAGTGCGAAACAATATATTCGCACACCTGTGGAAGGCAGCTTGTTGTCAGAAGAAAAGAATGGCGTGACCATCGTGTCTCGCCCGACCCCGGAAGCGGCTGAGTAAGTCAGCCCTTTCCAACCTCCAAAGTGAAACGGCCCCTCGCGGGGCCGTTTTTTTATGCCGCCAACAATTTCAAAGCGACTTTATTGGGCAGGTTCATCTTCGGTTTTGACTGAGATGAAGCCCTCACTGCCGGCGCTTTCGCGCGCCATGCGCAACCGTTCGCCAGCCTCGTCGACCTCGCGCTGACGGTTCCACATTTGTGAATAGAGCCCTTCTTGCGCCAACAGGCCTTCATGGTTGCCCCGCTCCGCAATCTTACCGTCGCGCAACACGATGATCTCATCGGCATTGACCACGGTCGAAAGACGGTGCGCGATCACCAAGGTGGTCCGATCTTGCGCCACTGCATCAAGGGCTGACTGAATTTCCTGCTCCGTTTGCGTATCCAGCGCAGAAGTTGCTTCGTCCAAAATAAGGATTGGCGGGCTCTTCAGGATGGTCCGCGCAATCGCAACACGTTGCTTTTCACCGCCAGACAATTTTAGACCGCGTTCACCCACTTGGGTGTTAAACCCATCAGGCAAAGCCTCAATAAAGTCTGAGATCTGTGCCAAACGAGCGGCTTCACGCACCTCGGCGTCAGTTGCCTCTGGGCGGCCATAGCGAATATTGTATTCGATGGTGTCGTTGAACAGCACTGTATCTTGCGGCACCATGCCCACAGCAGCGCGAAGTGACTTTTGAGTTACGTCCCGCACATCTTGCCCATCAACCTCTACGCTGCCTTCAATCACGTCATAGAAGCGATATATTAGGCGGGAGATGGTTGATTTACCGGCTCCAGACGGCCCGACAACAGCGATTGTTTTGCCCGCTGGCACCTCAAAGCTGATGCCCTTCAGGATTTCCCGGTTTGAATCATAGTGGAACTTCACATCGTTGAATTTTAGAACGGGGCCTTCCACCTTCAATTCTTTGGCGCCTGGTTTGTCTTCAATTTCGGCATCTTGATCCAGCAGATGGAACATTTGCTCAATGTCTGTCAGGCCCTGACGGATTTCGCGATAAACGAAACCGATGAAGTTCAATGGACGATAGATTTGCATCATAAAGGTGTTGATCAACACAAAATCACCCACGGTGATTGCGCCGCTGACAACGCCCTGCACTGACATGACACCAATGACGATCATGCCGGCCCAAAAGATAACAGCCTGACCAAAGTTCAAGAAACCGAGCGAGGTCCACATGCGAATTGCCGCGCCTTCATATTTGGCCATTGCCCCATCAAAACGGCGGGTTTCCATTTCTTCATTGCCGAAATATTTGACGGTTTCAAAGTTCAGCAAGCTGTCGATTGCCTTGGAATTGGCATCGGTATCGCTGTCATTCATGGCCCGGCGAATGCCAATACGCCAGTTCGACGCTTTGATGGTGAAATAGATGTAGGCCCAAATGGTGACCACAAGCACGCCCAGATAGGAGATACCGAACATCCAGACAAACACGGTGCCGATGATCAAAAACTCCACCAAGGCTGGTGCGGTGTTCAGCATGGTGAACCGGACAATGGTCTCAATGCCTTTTGTCCCCCGCTCAATAACGCGCGAAAGACCGCCCGTACGGCGCTGCAGGTGATAGCGAAGGCTGAGCGCGTGCAGATGCTTAAAGGTGCGGTGGGCGAGCTGGCGCACGGCATTTTGCCCAACAGATGCAAACAGCACGTCGCGCAACTGCATAAAGCCGCTCTCAACGATTGAGCCGATACCGTAAGCAATTGCAAAGATGAACGGCAGCGACAAACCAAACCACATCGCGGCTTCGGCGCCCGAGGGTTCGCCCAAACTGTCGATGACGCCCTTATAGGCGAAGGGCACTAACGTTGAGGCACCTTTGGCCGCGAGCAAGGCAACAATCGCCAACAGCACGCGCATTTTGAGTTCGGGACGATCACTTGGCCACATATAGGGCCAAAGATTTTTAACTGTCGTCAGGACGTCGCCTTCTTCGGCGCTGACAGTCTGTTTCTTGGCGTTTTTAGCTTGGTTATCTGCCATTAGCTATCAATACTCGCTTTATGTTTTTCGGTTGCGGCGCGGTCGGCTGCCAATATCTCGTCTATCCCGGCTTTCAGCCGTTCAAACGGTTCAGCGCAAATGGAATAGCAGTTTCGGGTGCCCTGCCCTTTGCGTTCGATTAGGCCCGCCTCCAAAAGCACTTTAAGGTGCTGGGACACAGTGGATTGCGCCAAATCGATGCAGGTGGTGACATCGCCACAACAAGGTGTTTTTTGCTTGGTCAAATAACGCAGGATTGCCACCCGTGCAGGATGGCCCACCGCGCGCGTGAGTTTTGCTAATTCTTCATCTTTAGACATGAGAAACCCTTTATCGTATTTTTACGATAAAGGGTTTACTCTCAAACTGCAAGCTGCAATTTTATTCGCTACGTTCCTGTTCGGTAGGTAGATCAAAAACTTGGCCAGGGAAAATCAGATGTGGATTGCTGATTTCATTGGCATTGGCTTCATAGATTGTGGTGTAGCGGATGCCGCGGCCATATACCCGGCGGGCAATGGTCCACAAATTGTCGCCCTTGCGGATGATGGCCTTGCCGGAAACAAAACGACCTTCCGCATCATCCACCGGTATTGCAGTGATGGTTGGAATATCTGCTTCCGCCGTTTCCGTTGCCGCATCTTCCTCAGTGGCAGTTTCGACTTCTGGCGTGGTCACATCATTTTCAGCAACCATTTCTTCTTCAGTCATCTCAGGCGCTTCAGTTTCCACAACTGGCTGTTCTGGTGCCGCCGCAACATCAATTGATGGCTCCTCTTCCGCCATATCTGTTTCTGACATTGCATCTTCTGCATCAGTCGCCATTGGCTCAGTTTCAGACGCGTCGGCCATTGCCTCTTCAACAGCATCAACCGCGTCTTCTGCGCTGGCCACAGCCATTTCTTCGGTTGGAGCTACCTCTTCTTCAGTCATTGGCTCGCTGTCTGCTTCCGCAACATCGACAGGCTGAGCTTCTTCATCGGCAGCCTCAGTTTCAGGTTCGGCCATCTCACTATCGGCGATCATTTGCTCTTCTTCAGCAGCAGGCGTCTCCGGTTCAGTTGCGGGCTGTTCTGGCGCTTCTGCCACTTCAGGTGCAGCCTCCTCGGTATCCATATCTGAATTGGGCATAACTTCTTCTGCGTCAGCGACCATTGGGGCCTCTTCGGCCGTTTCAGACATGTCAACTTCTGGCTCCGGAGCTGCCTCATCAGTACTCGCCGCCTCGGTCTCTTCCGAAGGTGCAGGCTGTTCAGCCAATGGCTCAGCGTCGGCCTCAGCGGTTTCAGTTACTGCCGCAGGTTCCTCCGATGCTTCGGCTTGAGTGCCTGTTGCATCAGCGGCTTTTGCATCTGCCATATCAGCCGCGTCCGCAGTTTCCATTTCCTCAACAGTTTCCTCAGCAGCCACTGGCTCTTCTTCGCTGCTTGGTGCGGTTTCTGTTGCCTCGGCAAGTTCCATATCCTGTGGCGCTTCGGTAGTTGATCCAACGGCTGGTGCTTCGACTGCGTCTGCGTCAGGTGCTTCTGCGACTTCAGCCGCTTCTTCAGTTTCCGCTGGCATTTCCGTCATTTCTGCTTCGGCAACATCCATCGTTTCCACAGCAGGTGCTTCGTCGGTGGTGTCTTCAACGACTTCGGCTTCAGCCACTTCTGTTGATTGTCCAGTTTCTTCGCTTGTTGCTGGCTCGTCCGCCGTCGCGGCAGGCTCTGGCACGGCTTCGGCTGTCGCGATGCGCTCAATCACGAAGTTGACCTCTGCGCGTGCCAATACATTGGCTGTTTTGGGATCAATCAGATCGGCCCGTACACGCTGGCTTGGCTCAGTGAGCACGTCATCGGCTTCCACCAACCAGCGACCACCTTGCACCGTTGCGTCAGCCACATATGTGTTTTCAACATATAGGCGCACGATGCCCCCTTCTGGGCCACCGCCGGCGATGAAGTTTTGCTGACCATCAATCTCAATCGCATCGATGGTTGGCTGCACAAATGCTTCAACGGCTTCAAGCACGTCTGATGCATCGTCGATTGCATCTGTCTCCAAAGCTGCAACGTCCATCTGTTCTTCGGTGGCTTCTTCAGCTGGTGTTGCTTCTTCTGTATCCGCAACCGCAACGTCGATCTGCTCTTCGGTGGCGTCTTCGACTGGCGCAGCCTCTTCAGTGTCTGCTGCCGCCATTTCAGTCGTATCAGCAGCCTCGGCTTCTACAGCAGGTGCGACTTCTTCAGTTGTTTCTGCTTCAGCAACTTCAGCTTCAGATTGAATTTCGGAATCATTTGAATCGGTTAGCGCTGCCTCTTGAGCTTCTGATTCAGCCACTTCAACTTCTGATTCAACTGGTGCTTCGGTTTCCGAAGTATCTTCGTCAGCCGCAGCAACTTGAGTTGTTTCCTCAACTGCAGGCTCTTCAGTCGCCATTTTCGCTTCGGTTGCGGTTTCCTCTTCAGCAGGCTGTTCTACATCAGCTTCTGCGACTTCGGTGGTTTCTGTTTCGTCCCCAGTTGGTGCTTCGGCCAATTCAGTCGGCGCGTCGTCAACTTGTTCTGGATAGCGGTCTAGACCTTGAAGAATTTCGCTTGCCGCACCTGGCTCGCTGGCGATGACGATTGGCTCACGGTCCATTGTATCGTAGATCAACACAACTTCTGACTTGTTGGACCGCGCCACCAAGCCATCTGAATCAATCGATTCAACTGTGATTTCCACCCCGCCTGGCGGCAACGGTTGTTCGGGCACAATCACCCATTCGCCATTTGCTTCGAATGTGGCCTCGCCAATCGGCTCGCCATTTGCACGGGCAATCACTTTTTCATGCTGTGGATCGCCATTGCCTACAATCACGACAGATCCGTCTGGGCTGGCGCGGGCGATGGTGAAATCCGGTGCGAAAAGCGGTGGGGCGATTTGAGTTTCGTCGGTTTGTGCATCTTCTGCTGGTGCAGGATCAGCTTCAAGGCGATCCTGATCAGACGAGGACGCAGCGTCCTGCTGGTCAACATCTCCAGCCTCGGTATCGGCAGTCACGTTGGCGCTTTGCTCAACTGGTGTGCGGTTGGTGATTTGGCCTGTTACGCAGCTCAGAAATGGCGCATCGCGCCCAGAACATGCATTGATGGCAGGTGCCACGACAACGCCCCCCACAATAAGAGTGGTGGCCGCTGCAAAGCCTAGTGCAACATAGAGATTGGATTTAGATGCCGATTCAGCCAGTTTTGCCTCCCCTTAGTCTTGAGAAGCTGGCCCCGAAACTACCAACTATTCACTCAAGACTCGGTTTTCATAAGTTTATACGTCACCGATTCATACAGTGCCTCGAAGGATGCATCAATGATATTTGGCGAAACGCCGACGGTAAACCAACGTTCCCCAGATTTGTCGCGAGATTCAACCAATACACGGGTGACCGCGCCCGTGCCGCCGTTTAGGATACGCACCTTAAAATCGACCAACTCAAGGTCATCAATTCGGTCCGAATATTTGCCCAAATCTTTGCGCATCGCCAAATCGAGCGCATTGACCGGGCCGTTACCTTCAGCCACCGACATGAGCATTTCACCATCTACTTCGATTTTCACAATCGCTTCTGACATGGTGATCAAATCGCCATTGGCGTTGTAACGCCGCTCAACGGAAGTGCGGAAGCTTTCCACTCGGAAAAACTCAGGCAGTTGGCCAAACGTGCGACGGGCCAGCAAAGCAAATGACGCATCCGCCCCATCATAGGAATAACCGCGGGCTTCGCGTTCTTTCACTTTGCGCAGGAGTTGATCCAATCGCGGATCGTCTTTTTCGATTTTAAGGCCTACCCGCCCCAACACCGTGAGCAGGTTGGACTTACCCGCTTGTTGCGACACCATCACATTGCGCTCATTGCCCACCACGGCAGGATCAATATGCTCATATGATGATGGGTCTTTAAGAATGGCAGAGGCGTGAATGCCGGCCTTGGTGGCGAAAGCGGAAGCACCCACATAAGGTGCTTGCCGCGCCGGCGCGCGGTTTAGCAATTCGTCAAACTGCCGCGATAGCGAAGTGAGCCCTTCGAGTTCCTTCTGCCCGACGCCGATTTCCAGCTCATCGCAGAATGGCTTTTTAAGCGCAAAGGTTGGGATCAGGGAGATCATATTGGCGTTGCCGCAGCGCTCGCCAATACCATTCAACGTGCCTTGCACATGGCGGACCCCTGCCCGCACCGCAGCCAAAGTGTTGGCCACGGCTTGTTCTGTGTCGTTATGCACATGAATGCCAAGATGGCTGCCGGGCACAGATTGCTGCACGTGGGTGACGATGGCTTCAATCTCATCGGGCATGGTGCCGCCATTTGTGTCGCATAAGACGACCCAACGGGCGCCTGCATCATAGGCTGCTTTGGCGCAGGAGATCGCATAATCCGGATTGGACTTGTAGCCATCAAAGAAATGCTCGCAGTCAACGATGCATTCTTTTTTTGCACTGAGCGTTGCTTCAACGCTGGACTGGATGGCCTCAATGTTTTCGGCCTGCGAAATGCCCATGGCCATTTCGATCTGCTTGTCCCACGCTTTGGCCACAAAGCAGATCGCTTTAGCCGCTGAATTGAGCAGGCCCTGCACACCGGGATCGTTTTCCACCGAGCGGCCTGCCCGTTTGGTCATGCCGAAGGCGGTGAAAATGGCGTTTTTGGTGCGGTCTTTTTCGAAAAATTCGGTATCGACCACGTTAGCGCCAGGGTAACCGCCTTCAATATAATCAACGCCTAAATTATCGAGCAATTTGGTGATGGTAATTTTGTCTTCAACTGAAAACTCTACGCCCGCTGTTTGGGCACCATCGCGCAATGTTGTGTCGAATAAATATAGGCGTTCTTTGGTCATGTTCAGTCCTGACTATCGGGCCATTCGGCTGTGTCGTGATCGGGATGTTGGAAGTTTTTCATGCTCGAAAGCTGAGCTTGAAACTCAGGGTCTTCCGGGCGGATCGGCAGCTCATGCAAATGATCAAAGCTTTTGATGCGCGCTGCATAATCGAGCTGCTTTGTGGGGGAAACTTTGTTTGGATCGTCAAAGCTGCCGATGGACAAAGAAATGCCATCGCGGTCCCACTCGTAGGTGAGCGGGGTGCCGCAATCTTTGCAAAAACCGCGCTTGGCCACTGTGGAGCTTTGGAAATAGCTTGGTTGCCCCCGCGTCCAGCTCACCTTGTCGTTGCTGAACGTGGCGAATGCGCCAAAATAGCTGCCAGACTGCTTTTGGCACATGCGGCAATGGCAGATCGAGCCGCCATATTCGTCGCCCAACGCTTTATAGCGCACCGCGCCGCATTGGCAGCCCCCGGTGTGAATCGTTTCAGACATTTATGCGACCTCCCAATTGGTGATGCGGTTGCCCGCCTCGTCTTTGCCGTCTTTCAGCTTGATGCCCATGGCGGTGAGCTCATCGCGGATCGCGTCTGCCTCGCCCCATTCTTTGGCGTTCAAATGATCCAAACGCGCTTGTATTTTGGCTTCAATTTCGTCTGCCTGCTCATGCTCTGGCCCTGCATTTTGCGCAGCTTGGTAGGCTTTCATGCCGTCAAAGCTGACCAGACCCAAAAGCTGCATCGAGCCAAAGAGCCGCCGCGCATTGTGCTCACGATCACCACCTGCATGGCGGTGCAATTCAGCCAGCACGCCGGACATGTTCATATCGTTCGCCAAATAGGCCAACAGCTTTGAACATGGGCCTAAAGCTTCATATTCGGCGCGGTTTTCCTCCACAAAATCCAACCCTAGCTTCAGCATTGTCGCCTTCCAGCGATTAAGGTTTTTCTCAGCTTCTTCAAGCCGTTTCAGGGTGAAATCGATCGGCTCGCGGTAATTTGTCATGATCAAACCAAGGCGCAACACATCGCCCGGCCATTTGCGGTTGCCAAAGTTTTCAGTCTCCAGCAGGTCAGCAATAGTGTAAAAATTGCCCAAGCTCTTGGACATTTTTTCACCTTCGATCTGCAAAAAGCCATTGTGCAGCCAATAGTTGGCCATGCGATCTGTGCCGTGTGAACAACGTGATTGGGCAATTTCATTTTCATGGTGCGGGAACACCAAATCGATGCCGCCAGCATGAATGTCGAACACTTTACCCAAATAACGCTCGGTCATGGCAGAACATTCAAGGTGCCAGCCCGGACGGCCTTTACCCCATGGGCTATCCCAACCGGGCAGATTTTCATCGGACAGCTTCCACAACACGAAATCGCCGGGATTTTTCTTGTGTTCTTCCACATCGATGCGGGCACCCGCCTGCTGTTCGTCAAGGTTGCGGTTGGAGAATTTGCCGTAATCAGCCATGGAAGTGACATCAAACAGCACTTCCCCACCCGCTTCATAGGCATGACCTTTTTCGATCAGCGTCTCGATCATTTTGATCATTTCATCGATATTGTCTGTGGCGCGCGGTTGCAGATCTGGGTCAAGATTGCCCAGTGCATGCATATCGGACTGATATTGCGCAGCGGTGCGCTCGGTAACTTCACGGATGGCTTGGTTCAGCTCCATGCCCGGATGCTCTTGCGCGGCGCGGGCGTTGATCTTGTCATCCACGTCCGTGATGTTGCGGGCATAGGTGACATGCTCAGCGCCGTAAATATGGCGCAACAGACGATACAACAGGTCAAATGCCACGGCAGAACGGCCATTACCAATATGGGCATAATCATAAACGGTTGGGCCACACACATACATGCGCACATTGTTTGGATCGATTGGATCGAAGCGCTCTTTTTGGCGTGTCAGTGTGTTGTAAAGTTGAATTTCAGTCATGTCCCTCAGCCCAATATTGAATTTGCGACCAGCCAGAATGGCCCGTCAGCGGCGAGGATTTTGCAAATGGAATGGAAAAAGAGAATACAAAACCGCGCCGCTAAATGTTAGCGGATAATAATGCAGCCAATAATACAGATTTGGTTACGGTTTTGCTTCATGGGCGCACTTTGAGCGAAAAGCGCTAAGAAAATCAAGCTCAAATAGATATTTTTGGCACGAAAACAAAAAAGGGAGCCGATTGGCTCCCTAAAATTCTTGTTAGAATGAAGAGCGTCTAGCTCTTTTTCTCACGATATGTGTCGTGACATTCTTTACAGGTGCCACCCAAAGTGCGGGCATCGCCGCCTGCTAATGAGTCAGCTTCTAGCTTGTCGAACAATGCAACAAACTGATCCCACTCTTCCCAAATCAACGGTGCCGCTTCTGAATCAGCGCTGGTTGAGCCTTCTGGGAAAAGCATTTTCAGCTTTGCAGCCAATGGTGCAACATCGCCGGGGTTGCCAGCTTTCAACGCAGCGCCCATATCTTTCATGGCTTGCTGACGTTCTGCAATAACATCTTCTTGAGCATTGATGCCGGCGACGCCGCCCAATGCCAGTGCGATTGAGGTGGCAGCCACCGCGATCATCTTAAATTTCATTGTCTTCTCCCTATCACATGCAAGGTGTGTGCTATGCCCGATCAACTAAACTATGCCATCGAATGATGACAATTGCATCGGTGAAAGCGCACAAATCATTGATCTGTGCGCTCACATTTGCGTGATAGATGAAGTTAGAAATGCGGCCTTTGTTAGACCACCCGGCATGGCTTAAGAAACGTCAGCCAGCTCTTTCTGATGCAGCCAATCGGCGTGTTTTGGTGCTTTTTTGGTGCGGGACCATTCTTCCAACATATCCCACTTCACCGAATCCAAACGCTCGAGCAGCTCTTGTTCTTTTGGATCTGGGCACGCCAGTTCAACACGGTGGCCATTTGGATCGAAGAAATAGATTGAGTGGAAAATCGAGTGATCGGTGACGCCAAGCACTTCTACGCCATTCTTTTCCAAATGCTCTTTGAATTCGATCAGTTCGTCGCGGTCTTTCACCTTGAAAGCGATATGTTGCACCCAAATCGGGGTATTCTCATCGCGCCCCATTTCCGGCTTTGTTGGGAGCTCAAAAAAGGCCAAAACGTTGCCGTTCCCTGCATCCAAGAATAGATGCATGTAAGGATCTGGCTCGTGGGTTGAGGGCACATGGTCCTCAGCAATGGCCAGCACGAAGTCCATATTGAGCATCTTCGTGTACCACTCAACAGTCTCTTTCGCATCCTTACAACGATAGGCCACATGGTGAATTTGTTCGATTTTCATATCTTCCTCCAAATTAGTTACGTTCGTAACTATATGGACATAATAGTTACGCGCGCAACTAATTGCAACAGCAAATTAGTGCTCCCGCTTTGAACTTTGGTTGAAGGTGCTTTTGAGGCTGCGGCGTGAGCCTAATTCGCCTTGTTCAACGACACTTTTTGTTTGATCTCACCAAAGGGCGCCTCGCCCTCATCGGTGACAAATTGGATGGAAACCTTATCATCCGGCTTCAGGAATGGTGTGCGCTGCTCGGCATCTGCGGCCTTTTCGGCCATCCGCGCTTCAACAATGCAGGAAAAGCCCGTGCCATCGCTGGAAATAGGCAGAATTTCATCATGAGTGTTGGCCACTGTGCCGCCGCCCAAAATGGTGCCGGCGCTCAATTGTCGTGTTTGCGCGGCTGCTTGGATAAGCTGATAGAAATCGAACACCATCTCTTTTTCTGTTCGCGGCTGGCCATAAAGCAAGCCATTAACGCGACTTTGCAAACGCCCGACAACGCGCCCTGCTTGCCAGTTCGCAGCCAGTTCATCAGGCGTCACCACAACAGGGCCAAAAGCAGATGCGGGCTTGGAATGGAAAAAACCAAACCCATCTTGCAAATCACCCGCCACCAATCGGCGCAAGGACACATCATTACATTGGGTAACCAAACGCACGGCGTTGCGCGCCTCATCATCAGTTGGGTTCTTAGGCACATCGCCAAGAATGACAGCGATCTCGGCTTCATAGTCGAGCGCCAAATCGTCCGCAGTCACCTCAATATCTTTCTCTGCCCCCAGCAGATGGTCGGAACCGCCTTGATACATGATCGGCTTTTCGTTTTGGGGGTCTTGCAACGAGCCTTTGGCGGCACGCACGCGCTGCAAATGGGTTAGATAGGCCGAAGCATCAATCCATTGATAGGCACGAGGCAGCGGTGCCAATGCCAAATGGGGCTCAAAGCTTTTGCCTGCAATGTCGCCATCATTGAGTTTGCGACTCAGCGCATCGAGGGCTGAATACACATCGGACCAATTATCGAGAGCGCTTTGTAAATTCGGGGAAATGGCGGAAGCAGATGTGCACCGTTTTAGGTTTTTGCTGACAATGGCCAGCTGTCCATCACGTGTACCATTGTCCAATGTCGCCAGTTTCATGCTGCCCCCTCGCCGGTGCGGTTTTTCCGAGATTGTATTAAGAATCAGAAATTAATATGTTTTTGCCACAATAATTTGCCACTGACAGATAGTTTTTGCCACCAAATCGTCTAAAAGGACGTTCACGATGGCGTCTCAACCTGATTGATCGGTCTTATGCTTCGCTTCACTACCCTTGTGGTCATTTGTTTTTCTTTGTTGTTGCCGCAAACCATGGCCTTTGCGCAGTCGGATAGCTGTCGCACCCTGCAACGGCAAATCCGATCTTTTGAGCGCGACCGCAATTTTCGCAACTATCGTGACAATTACAACGGATTGCGCGAAAAGCAAAAAGAAGTGAAGGCTTGGGAAAGCCAGTTTGTGCGTCGGGGCTGCCAAAAAGCCCTGAATGCAGGCAAACGTTTGGACTCCACCTGCCGTTCAATTGGACGCAAGATTCAACGCGAACGCAATGACTTCGCGTCATTGACCGCCCGTGTGCAGCAAGGTGCCGAAATCGCCAAAGCTCGCGAAAAAGCGTTGCAACAATATGCGCGCTTCGGTTGCGGCAATAAAAATAGCAGCCGCACCATCAACAATCGCGAACCTGAACGCAAATCGCTGTTTGAGCGCATTTTCGGCTCTCGCGACGATGATGATATTGTCGAAGAAGACTATTATGACCTTTATAACCGCGAGACGTTCCGCTCGGTTTGCGCCCGGAGCTGTGACGGGTTTTATTGGCCAGTGAGCTTTTCCACCCTGCCCGAATATCTGCCGGACGACCAAGCAGTGTGCCAAGGCAATTTTCGTCAAGGCGATGTGAAACTCTATTATTATTCCAACACGGATGGCTCACCTGAAACAATGGTGGACATGAATGGCAGTCCCTATAGCCAAAGTGCTAACGCATTCCGCTATCGCCAAGTTTATGATGAAGCCTGCCAGCCGCAGGAAAATGCCAATTACGGCAAGATTGAACTGGCCGAGGGAGGCGACGCGACTTCAGCAGTGATCACCTTTGGCGATGTCAGCTTTCCACTGCCTCGCCGTGACCCGCGCAAAACGCTTAAGTTGGAAGTGGCCACTGCGAGCTTTATTCCGCTGCCCCGCCCAGACCCAAGACGTGAAAATGGCGGCAACAACGTTCAAGTTACTGCCGCCAGCTCTTATTCAGGACTTCGCCTCGTCAATTTTGGCGAAAAGACCGTTAGGATAGTCGGTCCAAACACGCCTTACGTCCCAGCAGTGGGAGAAGGGTCTTAAGCTCTGGGCCGTGGCTTTGACCTGTGAGCGCCAAACGCAAAGGCATAAACAATTGCTTGCCTTTGCGGCCTGTTTCGGCCTTCAAATCATTTGTCCATTCTGACCAAGTGTTTTCGTCCCATGGCTCTTGAGGCAAGCGCTCAGCTGCGGTGGCGATAAAGTCTTTATCTTCATCAGCGACCACGGTTTCAACAGGGCCAGACACCAGCTTTTGCCAATCACGAATGTCTTGGACTTTTTCCAAATTCTCGTGAACCGCATTCCACAAGCGCTCTGCATCTTCCACGCCCATTTCGGCCAAACGATCTTTAACATCGTCGTAGCTAAGGCCATGCACCATGCGGGCATTGAAGCCAGCCAATTCGGCTGGATCAAAGCGAGCGGCGCTGCGCGACACCATGGAAATATCGAAGGTTTGGGCCAATTCTTCTAAGCTGGCGTGCGGCGCAACAGGCTGACTTGTGCCTGTCAAAATGGCGATCAGCGCCACGGCCAAAGATTCAAAGCCCTCTTCCCGCAAATTGGTGATGGACAATGAGCCTTTACGCTTGGAGAAGCCTTCGCCTGTGGCGTCGGTCAGCAAATTGTGGTGGCCGAAAGTTGGGGCAGTTGCACCCAAGGCTTCGAAAAGTTCAATTTGTGCGCCAGTGTTGGTGACGTGGTCTTCACCGCGGATCACGTGGGTGATGCCCATATCGATATCATCGACCACAGAAGGCAGCGTATAAAGATAAGAGCCATCGGCACGGATCAAAACCGGGTCTGACATTGTGTCAGTGTTCACCACCTGATCACCGCGCACCACATCGTCGAAATGCACTTCTTTGCCTTCCAGCTTAAAGCGCCAGTGTGGCTTGCGCCCTTCGGCTTCTAAGGCTGCTTTTTCTTCGTCGGTCAGCTTAAGCGCTGCACGATCATAGATGGGCGGGCGGCCCATCGCGCGGGCGCGCTTGCGGCGACGGTCCAACTCGTCCGCTGTTTCATAGCAGGGGTACAAGCGGCCATCGGCAATCAGCTTGTCGCGCGCAGCATCATGTGCGGCTTTGCGCTCTGACTGACGTTCCAAGCGATGAGGTTTGATGCCGAGCCAAGCGAGATCTTTCTCAATGGCATCTGCATATTCTTTTTTCGAGCGCTCCAAATCCGTATCGTCAAAGCGCAGAATGAATTGACCACCCGTTTTCAGCGCGAACATCCAGTTCATCAAAGCTGGGCGCGCATTACCGAGGTGAATATATCCCGTTGGGGATGGTGCAAATCGCACGACTGTAGACATTTTTCTTCCTTATTCGTCGCGAAAACCGTTTGTGATGGGGTATTTGCGGCCCAGACCGAATGCTTTTTGCGTCAATTTCGGTCCAGGCGCGGCCTGTCGACGTTTATACTCGGCGATATAGAGCAATTTTTGCACTTTGGCGACCACTTCCGGATCATGCCCTTCGCCGACAATTTCCTCAAAACTCTTTTCGCCTTCCACAAAGCCTTCCAAAATGGCGTCTAGTACCGGGTAAGGCGGCAGGCTGTCCTGATCCTTCTGGTCTGGTGCCAATTCGGCGCTGGGGGCCTTTTCAATAATGGATTGCGGGATCACCCGCCCTTCCGGCCCAAGACAGTTTTTCGGCATATTGTGGTTGCGCCAATCCGCAAGATGGTAGACCTGCATTTTATAAAGGTCTTTGATCGGGTTGAAGCCGCCATTCATGTCGCCATAAATAGTGGCATAGCCCACGGCCATTTCAGACTTATTGCCCGTGGTGATCAGCATAGACCCAAGCTTGTTGGACACGCCCATCAAAAACGTGCCGCGCATACGCGATTGTAGGTTTTCTTCAGCGAGGCCCGGCTTAAGCCCCCCAAACAGAGGTGCAAGCGCATCGGTTGCGGATTCTACTGCATCGCCAATGGCGACAACATCGTAACGCACACCCAACCGTTCGGCGCATTCTTTGGCGTCTTTCAAGCTGTCTTCGGACGTGTATTTATATGGCAACATGATGCAGTGCACATTTTCTGCCCCGATGGCATCAACCGCGATGGCCGCCACAACGGCAGAATCGATACCGCCAGAGAGACCCAACACCACTTTTTGGAAATGGTTTTTGTGCAGATAGTCGCGCAAACCCAACACGCAGGCACGCCACGGTGCACCATCGTTTGACGCCAGCGGCTCGACCTTGTCAGTGTCACACACCCAGCCTTCATCACCCCGATGCCAATCGGTGATGATCAGTTCCTCTTCAAAGCTTTTGCCGATAAAGGCCAAAGACCGATCTGCATTCACCCCAAAAGAAGCGCCGTCAAAGATGAGCTCATCTTGGCCGCCGATCTGGTTGAGATAAAGCAGCGGCAAGCCGCTTTCGACCACACGCTCGACCACAACATTCAACCGCAAATCATGCTTATTGCGCCAATAGGGTGAGCCATTCGGGCATAGCAACAGTTCGGCACCCGTTTCGGCCAAACACTCAACCACTTCTTTGCGCCAAATGTCTTCGCATATCGGCACACCGATACGGACATCTTGAATGTTGAATGGCCCGGGCAAATTGCCTGGGGTGAAATAACGTTTTTCGTAAAACACATCATCGTTGGGCAAATCATGCTTTGCGCGCCAGTCAATGATGCTGCCATCTTCAGCCAACAGCACCGCATTATAGAGCTGGAAATTGTCGACCCAGATGGAAGGGATCAAAAGCGAAATATCTTTCTCACGCCCGTGTGCCGCCAAATCTTTGGCGGCTTCCATCGCCTTTTTCACAAATTGTGGTTTAAACAGCAAATCTTCCGGGAAATAGCCCGTGGGGAAAAGCTCTGGGAACATCAAAATGTCCGCCCCTGCTTCCACCGCTTGATCGATGGCGAGCTTGCCTTTTTCTACATTTTTGGAAAGGGCGCCAACCGTTGGGTTGAGTTGCGCCAATGCAATTCGCAATTTATCAGCCACGCGGCCCGTCCATCATGAAGGTTCAAAACAGCCCATGCTTTAACGCTTTGGCCCAGTAAGAGCAAGCCTTGCACATACAAAAAGGCCGGGCATTGCCCGGCCTTAAAGTGTGTTTGGTGAGGATGTTAGAATGAGTAAGACAATTCCGCCAATATACCGTAGCGCCACATGGAGAAAGCTTCTAAATCCGTCACATAATCTTGGAGTGCAACGGTGCCATCAGTTTCGTAGGTGCCATCAGGCTCACTGTCGACTGCATCGGTGATGGTTGCAACTTCAAAACGTGCCTCGCCACGCGCTTCCAAATACCATGCGCGTCCGCCAACATTGAAATTCCAATTGTCAAAGCTCGTGCCGACCATGACCTGCGCCGTGCCGCCATAGCCATAGCCACTAAATTCGGTCGGGCCAGACTGTGTGGTCAAAACGGCCCCGGAATCAGTATCTGCGGAAATTGTTGCTGCCAAAGTGCCGTTGACCTGTGCATATGGAATGGCGGCGGCTTCAGCAGAAATGTTGAATGCACCAACTTTTGCTTCACCAACAACGCCCAATCGCATGGCGTTGACATCTAGATTGTTGACAGTGCTATCGCCAGCAAAAATCGGATCGCCTGTACCCAAGTCCCAAGTCACATCGTCGGGACCGTCAACAATAGAAAAATTGCCGCGCCCCATATCAGGAGAGTCGTTCCAATATTGGTAGCCAGCGATTAGACCAAGTCCGCCGGAGTTATCGCCATCTTCAAAATGGATGGGCATATAGCCAAAATCGCCCATAAAGTAAGCGACTTTACCATCGGTGATGGATGCATCTGTAACACCGCGGGCACTGTTGGAATATGAGCCGTTGATCAGGGCGGAATAGCCACCAACCAGATTTACAAATGAGTTCGTGTAGTTATCGTCTACACGCAAATACAATTCGCCAAAGTGCGTGGTGTCGGTTGAGCTGAAGCTTTCGCCAAAGCTTTCCACCTCTTGCCCCCCCTGCGCATACCAGTAGCGAATACCAGTGGTGAAGCCGACACTTTCAAACGGTGTATCTTCCCACCCCTGTTCAGTGTATCCGCCACGCAAATCTGAGGGAAAATCCGCTGCAAGGGCTGATTGCCCAGCAGTTAGCCCGACTAGGGCTGATAAAATAAAGCAAACTGGTGTGTGCCGCATGTTGCACTCCGAACTCAAAACAATTGTGCATATTTATGAGCCATTAAGGTTAATGCGCGGCTAAATTTGTCTTAACAAACAGATAAGGGCGCCACAAAATTGTGACGCCCTCACCTAAATCTCGATTTGAAATGAACTAGATCGCCGCCAGCTTGCGTGGACGCTCTGAACGCTGGGTTTTCATTTCTTCAGCCACTAGGAATGCCAACTCGATAGATTGAGACGCATTCAAGCGTGGGTCGCAATAGGTGTGATAACGGCTGGACAATTCAGCTTCGGTAACCGCTGAAGCGCCACCAACACATTCAGTAACGTCTTTACCTGTCATCTCCACATGCACACCGCCTGCATAGGTGCCCAATTGACGGTGGATTTCAAAGAAGCTCTTCACTTCAGACAAAATCCGATCAAACGGACGGGTTTTATAACCAGTCGATGCTTTGACCACATTGCCGTGCATTGGATCGCAAGACCACACAACGGTCCGCCCTTCTTTCTCCACGGCCTCAATGAGGCGCGGCAAATGTTCTTCAACTTTGTCGGAACCAAAGCGCGTGATCAGTGTCAGACGTCCAGCTTCATCTTCTGGGTTGAGCTTGTCGATCAAACGCAAAAGATCGTCCGCTTCCATTGATGGGCCGCATTTCATGCCGATTGGGTTGTTGATGCCTGAGAAATATTCAACATGCGCTTCATTGATGTCGCGGGTGCGGTCACCAATCCAAAGCATATGGCCCGACGTCGCATACCAATCATTGGTGATGGAGTCGCGACGCGTCAACGACTGCTCATAGCCTAACAACAAAGCTTCGTGGCTGGTATAGAATTTGGTTTCGCGCAATTGCGGCGTGTTGTCCGCATTGATGCCTAAGGCGCGCATAAAGTCGATCGCATCGTCAATTTTTTGCGCCACACCTTCATATTTCTCATATGATTTGGTGCCCTTTACAAACTCCATCGTCCATTCGTGATTGCGCTCAAGGTTGGCATAGCCACCAGAAGCGAAAGCGCGGATGAGGTTCAAAGTTGCTGCGGACTGACGGTAAGCCATCAACATGCGCTGTGGATCAGGCACACGAGATGTTTCAGTGAAATCAATATCATTGATGATATCACCGCGGTAGCTCGGCAATGTCACGCCATCTTTCGTTTCATCGTCGGAAGAGCGCGGCTTGGCGAACTGCCCGGCCACACGACCAACTTTCACCACTGGCTTTGAACCACCATGGGTGAGCACAACAGCCATTTGCAAAAAGACGCGGAAGAAGTCGCGAATATGGTCGGCATGGTGCTCTGCAAAGCTCTCCGCACAGTCGCCGCCTTGCAGCAAAAAGGCTTTACCTTTTGCCACGTCCGCCAATTGATCTTTCAAGCCGCGCGTTTCGCCTGCAAATACGAGCGGCGGAAAGTTTGCAAGGCGCTCTTCAACAGCAGCCAGCTCCGCCTTATCTGGATAAGCCGGAACCTGGCGGATGTCTTTCGATCTCCAACTATCAGGTGTCCAGTTATGCATAATTTACTCGCTTTCAAATATATTAGGTCACATAACCCTCTGGATTTACCAGAGATTGATAGCATAAACCAGTTATTAAGGCCGTTTTGGGTACGGCAAATGCGAAAAATCTCAACATAGACTCTCCATTTAAAGTGGATATATAGAGTCGTGTTTTAAAGATTCGGAGTTCAAGATGCGCGACCTCAACCATTCTCATAAATTTGCGGACATCCATTCGCGCCTGAGCGCCGGACCTCGGATCAGCTATCTGCGCGACTGGATTTATGGCGGCATTGATGGCGCGGTGACGACATTTGCAATTGTCGCGGGCGTGGTGGGCGCCGAACTGTCCGCCGGTGTGGTTGTGGTTTTGGGCATCGCCAACTTGCTGGCTGACGGCTTTTCGATGGCCGCCTCAAACTATTCGGGCACCAAAGCGGAAATTGACGATTACAACAGGGTTTTGGAAGTTGAAAAACGCCATATTCGCCAACATCCTGAGGGTGAACGCGAGGAAGTGCGTCAAATCTTTTCCAACAAGGGATATTCAGGCGAAGAGCTTGATGAAATTGTCAAACTGATCACCACCCACGAAGATATGTGGCTGGAGACCATGATGGCAGAAGAATATGGCCTTTCAAACGTGCAGCGCTCACCTATTCGGGCGGCACTTGCGACATTTTTAGCCTTTTTGGTGTGCGGTGCGGTACCGTTACTGCCCTATTTCTTGGGCCTAAGCTCGGGCGCAGTTGTGGCCGCAACCATGACCGGCATTGTGTTTTTGCTGATTGGCGCGGTGAAATCCCTTTGGTCCACCTGGAGTTGGTGGGTTAGCGCGCTAGAAACATTCGTCATCGGCATGTCGGCCGCGGGATTGGCTTATTTTGTTGGCGCAGCCCTGCGCGGGCTTGTGGGTGCATAAGGAGAAATCATGGCAAATGTGTTGGTGATTTCCGCCCACCCGTTAAAGGACAGTCTTTGCGCCCACCTCACCGAGCAAATTAAAGATGCGCTGACGTCACGCAATTTCGTGGTGGTCCATCGCGACCTCTATGAACAGCAGTTTGACCCGCGTTTATTGCCAGAGGAAAGAGCCAGCTTTTATAATAACTTTGATCAGTCGCGCCTGACTGAGGAGATTACCGAGCTGCAGGCGGCGGACATATTGGTGCTGGCTTTTCCCACTTGGTGGTTTGGTTTTCCGGCAATTTTAAAGGGCTGGTTTGACCGGGTGTGGGCACCTAGGGTGGCCTTTGAACACGCTGAAGATCTCTCAGCGCTGCACCCGAAGCTGCACAATCTAAAACATGTGATCGCCGTGACGACCATGGGTTCGCCCTGGTGGGTTGACCAACTTATCCTTTGGCGCCCGGTGCGCCGGATATTGAAAACAGCACTGGTTGGTGTTTGCGCGCCCCAAGCCAAGTTTGATTTTTTCGTTCAATATCAAGCGGAGAAAATAGATCAGCATAAGTTGGACCGCTTTGTGCAACGCATTCGGCGCAAGTTAGCGCAAGTCGTCGACTAATCATCTATCGGCGTGAGCGTTTTGAGGTCCGATGGCGTTTTTTTTCTAGTCTTTTGGCAACTCACCTGCGGGTGGTTCCCAAAGCTCGATGGCATTACCTGCAGGGTCTAGAAAACGGAAAAATCGGCCATATTCCTCATCGTCTTCGCCAATTTCCTCTACGCCATGTGCGCGCAGTTTTTGGATGAAATCATCGATACCTTCCACCCTTAGATTGATCATGAACTGGTTGGTCTTCGGCCCAAAATAATCTGTATCCAGCTTAAAGGGTGCTATCACAGATGGCCCAGCTTCTTGGTGCAGCCAAGTGCCAAGATTGATTTCGAACATGTCTTTATAAAATTTGGCGAGCGGGTCGCCAGCATCACTGCGGAAGAATACGCCACCAATTCCCGAAACTTTGCTCATGTCTGCCTCCCTAATTTGGGAGATTAAAGCGGCACAGTCGGATCAAAGCAAGGTAAAAGGCGCCGGATTGAAAGCCGGCGCCCTTCATAACTATTCGACTTTTTTGCCATATTCCAGCACATAGCTTGGCTGCTTCATTGTTACCAATTCTTCAGCTGCTGTCGGATGCACAGCAATCGTGCGATCAAAGTCTGCCTTGGTGGCCCCCATCGTAACCGCAATGCCTGCCATCTGGATGATTTCGCCAGCCGCATGGCCAACCACATGCACGCCCAACACCTTATCTGTGTCAGCATCAGTGATGAGCTTGTACATTTCTTTCTCGGGCTTATCCCCCAAAGTGTTCATCATCGGGCGGAATGTCGCCTTGTAAACATTGACCTTATGATAGCGATTGCCTGCCTGTGTTTCCGTCATCCCGATCGTGCCGATTTCCGGCTCAGAAAAGACAGCGGTTGGGATCAAATCATGATGCACAAATGTGGGGTTATCATTGTAGAAGGTTTCAGCAAACGCCGCCCCTTCCCGGATGGCCACTGGCGTTAGCGCGGCTCGATCCGTCACATCCCCAACAGCAAAGACGGTTTTACAGGAGGTGCGTGATTGCTCATCAACGATGATCTCTTCGCGCGCGCCACATTCAATGTCGGCATATTCAAGGCCCAAGCCTTTCGTGTTTGGCGTGCGCCCAGTAGCAAACATCACTTCACCGAAGTTTTTCGATAAACCAGTGTTAAATTTCACATTGATCCCGTCATCAGATTTTTCCAGCGCATCGAGATCCGTATCGGTCAAAATCTCAACACCGCGCTCTTGCATCTGCTCGGCCACCATGTTGCGCACATCTTCGTCAAAGCCGCGCAAAATCTGCGGCCCGCGATAAGCCAGAGTTGTTTTCACACCCAGACCGGCGAAAATTCCGGCAAACTCGACAGCGATATACCCACCGCCAACAACCAGCACTTCTTCTGGTAGTTTTTCGAGATGGAACGCTTCATTTGAGGTAATGCCTAGCTCTGCGCCGGGAATGTTAGGCACAAAAGGCGTACCGCCTGTCGCGATCAATATGCGATCAGCAGTGAGTTCTTCACCATCCTTTTTCAGCTTTACAGATGTTCCGCTGGTGAGTTCTGCACGGTCGCGGATGAGCGTTACACCAGCATTATCAAGGATATTGCCATAAATGCCTTCGAGGCGATTGATCTCTTTATCTTTGTTGTCGCGCAAACTGTCCCAGCTGAATTCAGCATCGCCTGTAGACCAGCCAAAGCTTTTGGCGACTTCAAATTGATCGGCGAACCGTGATGCATATACGAATAGTTTTTTCGGGACACATCCACGAATTACACATGTACCGCCCAAGCGATATTCTTCGATTACGGCAACTTTGGCACCATAGCTTGACGCCAATCGCCCAGCGCGAACACCACCTGAGCCTGCACCAATCACTATCAAATCAAAATGACGTCCCATGAAACAACTCCATATCTAATTGCCTGTGATTGACCACAAAAAAGCCCCTTGGGCAACCCAAGGGGCTTCACATAATCGTGCGGCAGATTGGTTAGTTAAGCTCAATCCCTTTTCCGGACAATGCCGCTTTTACCTTTCGCTCGTAATCTATAAGAAAGTTGTTTTCCCAAACTTCGACTGCGGCCTTTAAGTCCTTGTTGATACTGACATTGTTTGCCAAAAGCTTCTGCCCAGTTTCACTTTCATAAAAAGTGACAATTTCCTGCAGCTCCTCTGGTGTAAATCGGATGGCATAGATACGAGCAAACTGCTGATATAATGGGTTGCCTGCATCAATATATTCCTGTGCAACATCGCGCGCTGTCTGAACAATTGTCTCAGAGGATTCTGGACTTTGGCGTGTTAGAGCCTGTGCAACACGTCGAATTGAATTTAGCAAAGACACTTCATAGACATTGCCTGTATCGGTCATTTCCACATATTTTTGAGCGACAGCTAGGTGTTCAGGTGTGATTTCCTGCGCATTTGCGGACCAAGTTGTTGCGACTGACATGCTGCCAGCCAAAAACAGTGCAACCAATGTATTCTTCATCAAACTACTCCCTGCTTGGTTAGCCAAGCTCTTTTACACCATTTGCGTCTGCCAGATATGCCTTGGCGCACAGGCCCAAAAACAATCCGTGCTGCACGACACCCGGCACGTTCAAAAGACTTTCTGATAGTGCTTTTGCATCCGAAATACGGCCAAAAGATGCATCTAAGATAAAATGCCCACCATCAGTTTCAAATGGCGCATCGGCCGCTTGGCGCAAAACCAGCTCCCCGTCTGCATTGAAGGCACTCATAATCTCCAAGACCGCATTGCGTGTTGCGCCCAAACCAAATTTATTCACTTCAATCGGCAATGCGAATTGGCCCAAACGATCAACCAGTTTCGACGTATCTGCGATGACCACCATTTTGTCAGACGCTGCGGCAACAATCTTTTCGCGCAACAATGCACCGCCACCGCCTTTGATCAATTGCATTTCTGCATCAATCTCGTCGGCACCATCAACGGTCACATCCAATCGGTCAATTTCATCCAGAGTGGTGAGCGGAATACCAAGTGCTTCCGCCTGTTGCATTGTCGCAATTGATGTCGGCACACAAAGACACTCAAAGCCTTTTGCCACTTCGGCACCCAAATAATCGACAAAATGTTTTGCCGTCGAGCCGGTTCCAAGCCCGATTCGCATACCAGATTTAACTTCAGACATGGCGGCAAGCGCTGCCTGTTTTTTCAGTTCGTCAGACAAAATGATCTCACAATTATTGTAAAAGCCAATGATTTCCCTATGGACTTAACAAAGAAAACCCCAATTTCACAATAAATTTATCGACTTGCTAATTAAATTTGGACAAGAACAATTCAGTTTCATATTGTTTTAACCTAAAACTTGCTTTTTAGGAGGGGTGCCGCTGACGCGTGGGGTACGCGCAGTGTTGCACATATTGAATTCATTTGGAGATGATGGGGCCATGAAATTGCTTAAACGCACAATTATGTTGTTGCTGAGCGTGGTGCTGGTTGGTGGGAGCGTTCTTGAGGCGTCTGCAGACCGCGTTTACGATGCACGAAATAACCGCTGGGTTGATGCCAGTGAAATGCAATCCTCTGGGCGCGGCGGCTCACGCATTAAGCGCACAAAAGTCGATTATGAAACCAAGCTTGCAGCAGGCACCATCATTGTTGAGACGTCTGAACGTCGTCTTTATTATGTGTTGGGCAATGGTAAAGCTATGCGTTATGGCGTTGGCGTTGGTCGCGACGGCTTCCGTTGGTCTGGCTCGCACCGCATCACCCGCAAAGCGGAATGGCCAGGCTGGACACCTCCGCCTGCGATGCGCAAGCGTGTTCCTGGTTTGCCTGCCTATATGCCGGGCGGTCCAAAAAATCCATTGGGCGCACGTGCGCTATACATTGGCAGCACCATTTACCGTTTGCACGGCACTGCTGAACCTTGGACAATCGGCCAAGCTGTTTCTTCAGGCTGCATCCGCCTGACCAATGACGATATTATCGATCTTTACAACCGGACAAAAGTTGGTGCACGGGTGATTGTTCGCCACTAAGCGATCTACTCACATAGAGATCAAATTGAATTGAACCGGGTTTTGCAAAAAGCCCGGTTTTTTCGTGCGCATTTGATTGAACAAAACACTGTTTGCAGTTAGTTTTTGCGCCATGGAAAGTTTTGCGCCCAAGCGCCCCCTTATCGATCAATTCGGACGAGCTGTTACCTATTTACGGATTTCGGTGACGGACCGCTGTGACTTCCGCTGCACCTATTGCATGGCAGAAAATATGAGTTTTTTGCCAAAGTCTGAAGTGTTGAGCTTGGAAGAAATCGAACAAATTGCATCAATCTTTGTGGCGCGCGGCGTAACAAAGCTGAGGCTGACTGGCGGGGAGCCTCTGGTTCGTCGTGATATTATGACGCTGATCGAGCGGTTAGGGCAGCAAAAGAAAAATGGCCCATTGAACGAGCTCACGCTCACCACAAATGGAAGCCAGCTAAAGCGCTTCTCGCAACAATTGGTTGAAAGCGGTGTGGAACGGATCAATGTGTCGTTGGACACATTGGATGCGGATAAATTTGCGAAGATTACCCGCTGGGGGCGTTTGCAACAGGTGCTGGACGGCATTGATTGCGCTTTGGATGCTGGGTTAAAAATCAAGATCAATATGGTTGCGCTGCGTGGCGGCAATGATCATGAAATTGTGCCGATGATGGAATGGGCACACGGCAAAGGCATGGACCTCACGCTGATCGAAACCATGCCCATGGGTGCTGTAGATGTTGATCGCCAAGACCAATATTTGCCACTGACTGAAGTTATCGAGACGATCGGCGCGCACTATGCGCTAGACGACTTGCCCTTGGATACGGGCGGCCCAGCTCGATATAAGCACGTGAAAGAAACGGGCGGCCGCGTTGGATTTATTCGCCCCCTCACCCATAATTTTTGCGAGAGCTGCAACCGTGTGCGGCTAACGGCGACCGGCGAGCTTTATCTTTGCCTCGGCCAAAATGATAAAGTGAATTTGCGCGATGCCCTGCGCCAAGATGGACCGCAGGCGGTGGCCGATTTGCTCGACCACGCCATGGCGATTAAGCCCAAGGGGCATGATTTTGAAATTGATCGGCAAAAGCCGCAAAAGCATGTGGGTCGCCACATGTCTGTGACGGGTGGCTAAAACCTATTTCTCTTTTTCGATTTCAGAGAATTCGAGCGGCAAAGCAGTTGTATATTTGATCTGCTCCATGGCGAAGGCGGAGCTAACGTCGCTCATGGACATTTCAGAAATCAGCTTTTGGTAGAAGCGATCATATTGCGCAATGTCTGGGACAACGACGCGCAATACGTAGTCGACATCACCGCTCATTCGATAGAACTCAACCACTTCGTCATGCGCTTCCACCACACTGGCAAACTTTTTAAGCCATGCTTCATTGTGTTGGTTTGTGCGCACAGACACAAAGACAGTGACACCCGCATTGACCTTGGCCGGATCAAGCACGGCGACACGGCGCTTGATGACGCCATCTTCTTCCATTTTCTGAATACGCCGCCAACAAGGTGTAGTGGACAGCCCAACTTTGCGGCCGATTTCGGCCACTGGCATCGTGGCGTCCTTTTGCAAAAGCGCGAGAATTTTACGGTCAATCTTATCAAGCATAGCGCACCATTTGAAAAATCGTTCTATTCAGCGAGACATGGATACGCCAAATTGAAAAACAGAGCAAGATTTATTCAGTTTTGGAACATGAAATTCTAAAAC
Source organism: Maritalea sp. S77 (assembly GCF_049801075.1). Taxonomy (NCBI): domain Bacteria; kingdom Pseudomonadati; phylum Pseudomonadota; class Alphaproteobacteria; order Hyphomicrobiales; family Devosiaceae; genus Maritalea; species Maritalea sp. S77. Next base: position 860,649 of record NZ_JBNAGG010000001.1, read on the forward strand.
GGCCAAAATGACCATAGCCAACCCAAAATTGAACTTTCGGCGCGGCCATGAACTTTGCGCCATTTATATGGAACCTCAAATTCGCTGGCCCAAATGCCACGCCGATCTCGGCGAGCCAACACTTCATCAATGGCATAGTCATTATATGAGACAGCCCATCCCTCGCGCACCAACCATGCGTTCAAATCCTCTCGCCCTAAATAGCAAACCGCTAAAAGGCGTCGATATTGATCTAAACGTTCTCCAACACATGTGATGGATTTGCCATCAATCTTTTGTGCCAACGCGGCTCTTGAGGCTTCGCCACAGGCCCAATCTTTCTGATTTCGCAGGCACGTTTGCTGCAGTTCTGGCGCGTCAATACCGATCAACCGCACGCGCTGGCCACTGAGACGCACGCTATCGCCATCGCCGACATTCGGCACCCCCGCAAGTGACTGGTTTTGCTGGTTTTGTGTACCCAAAACCATTGCGACCAGAAGTCCCGCAATCGCAACGAAAGTGATGGCCCGTCGAGGAGAAAAAAATCTGCGCTTCATACTCAATCCTGCGAAATTTCGTAACGAGAGGTTAACCATCACCCGTTAGAGTATTCTTAACCGTAGTTTTCGGACAAGTTGTGAGTATTGCGTTCTAATGTCCATAGACTCTTCACCAGAGGCAAATAGAGCTGTGCGCTCTGATCGCGGGAAATCGCATCAGCGTGCGGTTAGCGATGCGCGCCAGCGTCTGACATCAAGTTCAGGCACGATGGCGTCCTATGACTATGAGCTGATCCGCGACTATGCTGGCACACGCCTTTCCGGCAAGTTTGCGATTCCTATTTTGGTTATCGTAATCGCCCTGCTCACTTCTGTTTGGGTTCCCCCGCTCTATATGTTGACTTGGGCCGCGATTGTGCTTGTGGGCCACACCGCGGTGATGATGAACTGCAAGCAGTTTTTAAACGCTTCACAAGCCAAGTTTAACGCCCGCCGCCAGACCACATCGATTGTAGTGGTGGAAACCATTTTTGGTATTGGCTGGTCGACCATCGCCTTATTGCCGATCACCAATGCGGCGCAAGAGGTTGCTGTGATCCAATGGGCGATTTTGCTGGTTGGCGTGGCGGCAAACGCCGTTTCCTCTCGAGCGGTCCCCTCTGCCACTTTGGCAAACTCTGTGCCCGGCATCATCACTGTTGGCGGCATGTTGGTGTTTAACGGCGGCATGTTGAATTATGCGCTGGCTTTCTTGGCCGTTGGCGCAGGAATCTTTTTCAACTTTCTTGCCCGGACCTTGCACAAATCAGCGATCAAAACGCTGGAACACCGTGCAGAAAAAGACATGCTGATCTTCGAGCTTGAAGAAGCCAAAACCATGTCTGATGAAGCACGGCGTGAGGCAGAACAGGCAAACATTGCGAAATCCCGCTTTTTGGCGACGATGAGCCATGAGTTGCGCACGCCGCTCAACGCCATTATTGGCTTTTCTGAAGTGATGTCTTCTGAAGTTTTGGGACCGATCCAGAACCCGAGTTATAAAGAATATTCAGCTGATATTCACGCTTCTGGCCAGCATTTGCTTAATCTGATCAATGAGTTGCTCGATCTATCTCGGATTGAGGCCGGCAAATATGAATTGAACGAGGAAGGCATTTCATTGGTCAATATTGCGGAGGATTGTCGCCGCATGTTGGAAATTCGCGCCCGATCTAAAGGCATTGAGCTGGTTGCTGATTTTGATGAAAAGCTGCCCAAATTGTGGGGCGACGAGCGCGCCATCCGCCAAGTGTGTTTGAACCTACTTTCAAACGCCATCAAGTTCACGCCACAGTCGGGCCGCATCATCTTTAAGGTTGCGGCAGGCGAAAACAATTGCCAGATGATTTCAGTGCGCGACAACGGCCCGGGCATCCCTGAAAATGAGATTGCCACTGTGCTGTCATCATTTGGTCAGGGCTCGCTTGCGCAAAAAACAGCAGAGCAAGGCGCTGGTTTGGGCCTACCGATTGTGCAGAAAATTATGGAATTGCATGGTGGCCGTTTTGATCTTTTCTCCAAACTGCGCTTTGGCACCGAAGTGATCGCAACATTCCCACGCTCTCGCGTTATGGAAGCGATGGCGCCCGTACGTAACGGACGCCGCAAGCTTGAAATCTACAAAACAGGCTCTGACACCTAAGAGCTTTAATGCGTGGTCTGCTGACCTGCAACGGCAGCCTCTTCAAAGGTCGCCATATTTTTGTGCAGGTGCAACGCGGTCTTGACCATGGATGCCACGAGCGCAGCGCCGGAGCCTTCGCCGAGACGCATACCCAAATCAAAGAGCGGCTTCTTACCCATTTTTGCCAACACTTCAGTGTGAGCAGCCTCAGCTGATTGGTGCGCAAAAATGCAGTGATCAAGCGACATTGGATTTGCCGCATGTAGAACTGCAGCGGCTGATGTTGCAACAAATCCATCCACGATGACAGGCAGCTTGTTGTGGCGCGCAGCGATGATCGCGCCGGCCATGGCGGCGATTTCACGACCACCCAAACGTGCCAAAATTTTCAATGGGGTATCCAGATCGTCTTTGTGAAGCTCAAGGCCGCGGTTAACAGCATCGGCTTTACGCTTCAGCCCCGCATCATCAACGCCCGACCCACGGCCAACCCAGTCTTCACCTGTGCCGCCGAACAAGGCGGCATAGATGGCGGCGGCAGGTGTGGTGTTGCCAATGCCCATTTCGCCAATGCACAACAGATCAGGCTTACCTGCAATCGCTTCCATGCCATAGGCGATCGTGGCCGCGCAGGTGCGATCGTCCATTGCTGCGATTTGGGTAAAATCGCCGGTAGGCAATTCCAAAGCCAGTTCAAAAACCCGCAAATTAAGTTCGTGCAAAGCGCAGATTTGGGAAATTGCGGCCCCGCCATTTGTGAAGTTGGCGACCATTTGCTGGGTCACTTCTGATGGAAATGCCGATACACCCTGATCAACAACGCCATGGTTTCCGGCAAAAATTGCGACCATTGGATTGTCCAATGTGGGGGTTGGCTTTTCCTGCCAACGCGCCAACCATTCAACCATTTTCTCCAGCTCACCCAATGATCCAGCAGGTTTCGTAAGCTGTGCATCTCGCTCGCGCACGGCATCAACTGCGGCTTCACTGCCATTCGGCAACAGCATCAGCAGTTCCTGGAAATCATCAAAAGGGCTTTTCTGGTCTTGTTCGGTCATGGTATCGACTCGCATTTGGGTTAAGTGAACGTCCTCTTTTATCCAACATTTAAGGAAAAGCAATTGACCAGCGTGCCCCCACCAACAGTGAACCCGATCAATGACAATGATGCGGGATCGCCTCCGCCCCCACCAGAGCAGCTTTCGCCGTTGGATGCCATTGTGATGGGGCTGCGCTTTTATTCACGCTTGCCCACAGGAGACAGCCCGCATTTGCCGCTTAATTTTGGCAAGATGATTCATTTTTTGCCCATGGCGAGTCTAATTATGGGTGTGTTCCCCGCGCTAACTATTTTGTTGCTCGGCGCGCTGGGCGTGCAAAGCTTGTTTGTGGCCACAGTTGCTTTCGCCATGAGCGCGGTGATCACTGGGGCAATGGCAGAAGATGCATTTGGCGACGCGATGGATGGTTTGTTTGGCGGACATGATGTTGCCAGGCGCTTGGAAATCATGAAGGATTCCCGCCATGGCACCTATGGCGTTTTGGGGCTGATTGCACCCTTTATGCTACGCGTGATTACTCTTGGCACCTTGATCTCTCTAAGCCCTGTTGCGGGGGCAATCTTGTGGCTTGTCGCCTCAATGCTGGCGCGCCAGACTGCGCCGATTGTGGCGGTGATGTTGCCCCCTGCACGCAGCGATGGCGCATCCGCTGGCGCAGGCATTCTGGCAAAGAAAGATTTTTTCTTTGGCTTTGCTCCTGCACTTGCGTTGTTCAGCTTTTTTGCGCTGCTGCTTGCAGGCCCAATTGGGCTTATTCTTGCACTGGCATTTGGCGCGGGGCTTTGCTTTTTCTGGTTGAAACTTTTGACAAAATTGCTGGGCGGTCAAACAGGCGACACAATCGGCGCATTGCAGCTGCTTCTTGAAATTGCCGCATTGAGTGCCTTTATTCTTATTTAGACCGAATTGCTGTTCGAAAGGGTTTCCCTTGGTTTTTATTGGCATCGCGCTGCTCATTGTGCTCGCCCTCACTTTGCTGATCTCGTCTAATGCCGGTGAAATGATCGGTTTGGCCGAACAGGATTTTGGCCAATTGATTGTGTTGCTTGCCGTGCTTGTGCTGGTGGCAGGCGGTGCCTTTGGTCGCCGCATTCGATTGGGCGAAATGCTCTCGGGCATTGTGATGTGGAGTGCCATATTTGCCGCGATTATTATCGGCTATAGTTTCCGAGCAGATTTCGAACGGTTTGGATCGCGCTTATGGGGACAGCTTTCCCCCGGATCTGGCTATTCAGACGCAGAAGGCGGCACCGTTATGTTTAGCCGCGACATAAACGATCATTTTGTGATCAATGCCAAAATTAATGGGAATACGGAACGCTTTCTATTCGACACAGGCGCATCGACCATTGTGCTGACTGCAGACAGCGCGCGGGCGGCTGGGTTTGACCCATCGCGTTTGATCTATTCAATCCCTGTACAAACGGCAAATGGTCGAACCGAGGCTGCTCGGATCAAGCTAGAGCGGATAGAGGTGGGCGGCATCGTGCGTGAAAATATCGAAGCCTTGGTGGCGCGGCGCGAAGCGCTGAATGAGAATTTGCTGGGAATGAATTACCTACAAACCTTGCGCGGCTTTAGCGTACAAGGCGATCAGCTCACGCTTACGGATTAAGCGGCAGCTTGCCGTGCAGCAATCAACAGATCAAAAGCCTCTTCAACCAGCTCCACCCCACGATCCGCTTTCACCGCTTCAACGGTAAGCAATTGGCGGTAGCGGCGTGCACCCGGCTTGCCAAAACCAAGACCCAACATGTGGCGCACAATTTGATTCAGTTTTGCGCCCTTAGTCATTTGAATTTCAGCATAATTTGTCATCACTTCACAAAGCGATTCAAGCGAAATTGGCGGTGTGTCATCGCCAAAAATTTCGCGATCCACATCCCACAACAGTGTTGGATTGTGATAGGCAGCGCGACCCAACATCACCCCATCCACATGTTGCAAATGGGTTTGGCATTGCGCCAGATCTTCAATGCCGCCATTGATCATTAATGGCAAACCGCCAACATGATTTTTCAAGCGATAGACACGATCATAATCAAGTGGTGGTACTTCACGGTTTTGCTTGGGTGACAGGCCCTGCAACCATGCCTTTCGCGCATGGACATAAAGCGCATCCACTTTGGCATCCAACATGTGATCCACGAAACGACGCAAATCCTCTTCACTGTCCTGATCATCAATGCCGATACGGCATTTGACGGTGATTGGTGTGTCGGTGACATCGCGCATGGCCCGCACACAATCAGCGACAAGTTCTGGCTCAGCCATCAAGCAAGCACCGAAGCGACCGGATTGGACACGATCTGACGGACACCCGACATTAAGGTTGACCTCGTCATAACCAAACTGATCGCAAAGCTTGGTGGCTTCAGCTAACTCCTTCGGATCGGAGCCGCCCAACTGCACCGCGATGGGATGCTCCACATCATCATTGTAGTTCAGCAGCCAGTCCGCCCCGCCGCGGATCAGCGCAGCACTGGTGACCATTTCAGTAAACAGCAGCGCATGACGCGACAAATGGCGGTGGAAAAACCGGCAATGCCGATCTGTCCAGTCCATCATCGGAGCCACAGAAAATTTACGCGCTTGCTGGATGCTCATGCTTTTTTGATCACACCTATTGGGATTAAGTGGCGTCCATTAGCACAAAAATTTGCCTTTGTCGCGTGTCTAACAAATCTAGCTGGAACAGGTGCCCCGCCCATGCGTTACCCCTTTCCGGAGGTAATTATGCAAGACGAACAAACTGAACAGAATGAGACATTGAAAAAGACAGAGGCGCGGCAAGGCCAGCGCGGGTTTAGCACGCGCGTATTGTTGATCTCCCTACCGTTGATCATCTTGGCATTTATTGCCATCTATATTTTCGCTGAAGCCAATGACAGTGAGAACCCTAGCGCTGGCGATGTGCCAAGCGTAGACAGCAGCGAAACACCCCCAACTGAATAAACCGCCTCGCGGCTCACGCAGCGTACGGCATTGCGCGTGGTGGACCTTGCCAGACGCCAAAACATAAGGCTAAGAACGCATTGTCCCTGCCGCATTGCGGCATAATGTGTTGGAGGTCCCTGATGAGCAACCTAGTTTCCATTGGCGAATGCATGATTGAAATGAGCGCACTGGAAAACGGGCTCTATAAAAAGGGATATGCGGGCGACAGCCTCAATATGGCATATTACGCCCGCGCCTTTTTGCCCCAAAATGTCGATGTGGATTATTTCACCGCGCTTGGCGACGATGGCGAGAGCGAGGCGCTGGCCAAAAGCATAGAGGCGCATGGCATTGGCGCCGACCTAATCTGCAAATTACCCGGCAAAGCACCCGGCCTTTATCTGATTTCGCTGGAAGATGGTGAACGCACCTTCAGCTATTGGCGCTCAACTTCCGCCGCGAAAGAAATGGCACGGGATTTGACGCATTTGGAGCGATCCTTTTTGGGCGATAAGTCACTGTTCTTTTCTGGCATCAGCTTAGCGATCCTCGAACCAGATACGCGCGCGCAGTTTTTAGACATTCTGGCCAAAGCCAAGGCAGCAGGGCAGCAAGTGATTTTCGACAGCAATCTGCGACCCGCACTTTGGAAAAATCGGCAAGAGATGGCGGATTGGGCTGCGAAAGCATCTGAAGTGAGCACCATGGCATTGCCCACCGTGCCTGACGAATATGTGCTGTTTGACGAGAAATCATCAGAGCAAGTTGCTGAACGCTATTTGCGCGCGGGATGTCGCGAAGTGGTAGTGAAAGCCGGGCCCGCTGATGCATTGGTAACCAATGGCACAGACAAAGAATGGATTGGCCCTGCGGAAGCGCTGAAACCTGTGGATACAACTGGCGCAGGCGACAGCTTTAATGGCGGCTACATTGCGGCACGTTTAGACGGGCAAAGCATGGCAGACGCAGCACGATTTGCCCACAAAGTGGCGGGCCAAGTCATCCAACATCGGGGTGCATTGGTGCCCGACATTCAGCAATTGGTGCGATAACCCTTTCCTGACGCAAGTGCTTTTTGTGCTTTACACAAAAGAGCTTGGCATAGATGCCCCTTTTAGCGCGGGGCGATCTGTGCAATGCTGCGCTTAAGCGCTGTACAAGCTGCGCCACGCTAAATTGTGTTTTTGGGTGACAACCCCGTCAACACATTTTAAGCCGAACAAAATTGGGAAACGTCTTACTTGAGGTTCATATGAGAATTGCAATGCTCGCCCGAAATTCCTCACTCTACTCGCATAAGCGCCTGAAAGAGGCCGCAGAGGCGCGTGGACACGAGCTTGATATGATCAACACTTTGCGATGTTACATGAACATCGCCTCACGACGTCCCGAAGTCTATTATAATGGTGAAAAGCTGACCGGATATGATGCGGTAATCCCGCGTATCGGCTCATCCATCACCTATTATGGTTTGGCCGTTTTGCGTCAATTTGAAATGATGGGCGTTTACCCGTTGAATGAATCGGTGGCAATCGGCCGCTCACGCGACAAGTTGCGCTCAATGCAGCTGATGTCTCGCGATGGCATTGGCTTGCCCGTGACCACGTTTGCGCATGACCCACGGCAAACCGAAGAAGTTTTGCGGCTCGCTGGTGGCGCGCCTTTGGTGATCAAATTGCTTGAAGGCACCCAAGGGATTGGTGTGGTTTTGGCAGATAGTGATCGTTCAGCCAAATCTGTGATTGAGGCTTTCCGTGGCGCTGGCGTGAACATTCTGGTGCAAGAATTCATCAAGGAAGCTGGCGGGACCGATATCCGCGCAATCGTGATTGGCGGCAAAGTTGTGGCGGCGATGGAACGACGCGGGGCTGAGGGCGAATTCCGCTCTAACCTGCACCGTGGTGGTTCCTCACGTCGTGTTAAGATCACACCAGAAGAACGGTCAACTGCTATCCGCGCCGCCAAGGCCATGGGACTTAATGTGTGCGGCGTTGATATGCTACGCTCTAACCATGGTGCGGTGGTGATGGAAGTGAACTCCTCCCCCGGTCTGGAAGGCGTTGAATCCGCGACAGGGCTCGACATTGCTGGCAAGGTTATCGAGTTTATGGAAAAGCACCATAAGCCTTGGGCCACAAAGACCAAGGGCAAGGGTTAAGGCCAAATGAGACCAAACGCGTTTGAGATTGGCGGCGAGCGCATTGCGCCCGGCGAGCGGCGAACTGTGGATTTACCCGTCAGCGTTTTGTCTGACCACACGCCAGTGACCATGTCGACCCATGTTATTCATGGCAAACGCGCAGGCCCCACCATATTTGTAAGCGCAGCTATTCACGGCGATGAAGTGATTGGCGTGGAAATTGTGCGCCGTGTGCTGCAATCGCCAAAATTGCGAGGGCTACGAGGCACTTTAATCTGCATTCCAATCGTCAATGCCTTTGGCTTTTTAAACCATTCCCGTTATCTGCCGGATCGGCGCGACCTGAACCGCTGTTTTCCAGGCTCTGAAACGGGTTCATTGGCCGGGCGCTTGGCGCATCTGTTCATCACTGAAATTGTTGAGCGGTCTGACTATGGGATCGACTTGCATTCGGCAGCCAGCCATCGTGATAATTATCCGCAAATCCGCGTGACCCCCGGTCGCCCGAAATTGACTGAAATGGCCAATATGTTTGGCGCGCCGATCATGCTGAAATCGAAAGTGCGCGAAGGCTCCTTGCGTGAAGCATCGACGGCGTTGGATTGCGATGTGCTGCTTTATGAAGCTGGCGGCGGGTTGCGGTTTGACGAATTTGCCGTGCGCGTGGGGACCACCGGGGTGCTGCGCACCTTGCATGGCCTTGGCATGATTGGCGGCAAACCTGTCGCCCCTTCCAAAACAAAGCCCTTATATTGTAGCGGCAGCCATTGGTTGCGCTCGCCTGCTGGTGGGTTGTTGCGGACGTTTAAAAAGTGTGGCGACACCGTATCTGAAGGCGATATTTTGGGCGTTGTGGCCGACCCGTTTGGCGAAGTTGAAACACCGATCGCGGCCACGGGCGATGGCGTGATTATCGGGCGCAGTGAACTGCCGATTGTGAATGAAGGCGACGCGACTTTTCATGTGGCGCAACCGGCCCGCAATCGAAACGCTGAAACCGCGCTCGACCAATACACAGCAGATGTTGAAGGCTCCACCCTTTTCGACGAAGACGAGATCATCTAGTCGGCTGATTTCGGCTTCGCACGTGAGGTCGACTTTGTGCGTGGAGCGGACTTTGCCTGCGGCGCGCTTTGCCCTGACAGTTTCTCCATCAATTTTGAATCAGCCGACCGCAAATGCAGGTCGCGTTGCGGAAACGGAATTTCAATGCTCTGCTCGCGGAAGACCTTGTCGATTGTGAACAACAAGTCGGTCTGCACCCGCGGATAGATCGTATAATCATTCACATGGACGCGCAGTTGGAAGTTGATTGAGCTGTCGCCGAAGCCTTCGAAGAAAACGAACGGCTCTGGGCGTTTCAACACATTTTCATGATCGTGCGCTGCCTCCAGCAACAATTCACGCACCAATTCCAAATCGCTGCCATACGCAACGCCTATAGGGATATCCACGCGACCGGAGCGAATTTTGTGGGTCCAGTTGCCCACAGGCGCGTTGATAAAGTCTGAGTTTGGAATGATGATGGTTTGGTTATGAATGGTGTTGATTTCGGTCGCCCGCACGCTGATTTTTGACACGGTGCCGGAAAAGCCGCTGGCTTGAACAAAGTCGCCAACCTTGATGGGACGTTCTACCAGCATGATCAAGCCTGACACAAAGTTTGACACCACATTTTGCAGGCCAAAACCAATGCCCAATGACAAAGCACCGGCGACAATCGCTAAGCTGCCCAAATCGACGCCTGCACCCGTGATGCCCAAAAAGATGGACAGCGCGATACCGACATAACCGACACCTGTGCGAATGGAATCTTTGACGCCATTATCCGCACGTGTCCGCTCCAACACTGTGTTGCCCAACCAGCTTTGGAACAGGCGTGTGAGAGCAACACCGATGGCGAAAATCACCGCGCCATAGAAAACACTGGCCAGTGAAAACTCGAAGCTACCGATCTGGAACCCAACAATTGCTTGGCGCACCCAAGCGATCAAATCTTCTACGCGAGAGCCCCATTGCAACAGAATTGCAGGAATTGCGGCGAGCAGGATCAGGCCGAAAAATGCAATGCTTGCGAACAGCGCATATTGGTCCAAATCGCTTTCTTCAATTTTGAAGCGTTGTTGTACCCACTGCCCCAAGCGAGTTGGCGCCAAGACACCTGGTTTACCCACCTCATGTGAAAGTAAATAGCCTAGGAATGTGGTGACCAGAATTGTGCCTGTTACAACCAATTGCTGGGCCATAAAGCGCGCTAGACCGATATAGCCCGCGACGGCTGCGACAATGATCGCGATGGATGCCAAAAGCAGCGGGATGCGCACCCAAACGGGCAAACTGCGCGACACATCATCCTCGCGCTTATCGCGCACGCGGGCTAAGGCCAGCAAGATGAGTGCAATCAGGATAGAGGCGAGAAAGCTGTTGCCGATGGTGAATGCCAACGGCGCGTTGACCAATTGGCCCATATGGCGGGCGAGATAATCCAGCGCATGAACCACAGCCAAGGAACTCACTAGCGTATGAACGCGGGCGGCTGCAAAGCTGGAGAACGGCACCAAGCGCAAATCAGCATTGTCTGGCGCGAACATGGCATAGCTCAATCGCAATGCGAATGAGAGGCCAAAGACGACGATAAATAGTGTGCGAACAAACGCGCGCAAATCGACCGTAAACAGGCCTGCGAAATCCATCGCCCAATAACCCAAGGCCAGCGCCAAGGCCAACAGGCCAGCGGGCACAATGGTGGTGACAAAAGGATAGATCAGCGCGTTCAGCCGCGTGGCATTCAAAGAAAGATAGCTGGTAGCCCGCCGCGTAAGGACCACACCTCCGGCCAAAAGAATGGCAAAGAAAGCGAGAACCAGACCAAACGGCAGTGGATTTGGGGCAACTTTTACATTCCACCATGTGCGCAGCTTGGCCTGCAAACGCGAAAATGTGGTGACGCTATCGCCTGAAATATTGGTCAACAACTCGATGGTAATCGGCGAGCGCTGTGACAGCCTGTTGGTGAAAATCTGGCGCCGCAGTTGAGCGACCTCCTCATAGGCAGCGTTGATTTTTTGATCAAGCTCTTGCGCACGCGTTGTGACGATGCGCAGCTGTTGCTGCTCCTCTTTGGCTTCTGCACGATCTTCGGCAATTTGCGGCTTTTCAGTTTCCCCTTCTGCGGGTGCTGCACCCAATGCTTCCAGTTGCGCGGTTAGCGTGGTGAGCTTTTCTTCAACTGGTTTGACGACGTCATCAATTCTTGTTTCCAGATCAAGAAGCTTAGACCGCGCCCCAATCAGTGCACTGTCATTGTCTGCAGATTCGATGGTGCGCGCGATAAAATCGATATTGCTTTCAATATTGTCTAGCTCTTCAAGCTTTTGCTCAATCTCTACAAATTGCGCAAGGGCCACGCTTGAGAGCGATAAAAGCAACACCAAAATCAGCAATGCGCGTTGCCAAGCCGAAAAAAGGACACAAGGGATCTGTTTCATAAAGAGAATTTAGGAGGAACACCCCCGATTGGCAACTCGATTTAAATGGCATCAAACGCAAATTATGCGGTTGATTTTATGAGTTTGTTTTAATGATGTCGGCCGCATTGGTGAGTTGTTGTTGTGCATCCGCCAACGCGTTGGCGCGGCACAAATCTGTGGCGGAAACCAGCAATTCAATCAAAAGATCAAATTGTTCTGCGTTAAGCTCTGCCGCAAGACTTTGATTTTCCAACTCATGGACATGGTCCAAGCAAGTTTCGGCGGACGCATATACTGCATCTGCCTGTGCTGAATTTACAGCAAGTGTGGCGGCCAAAAATGCACCGGCCAACAATGTAGATTTGCGTATCGCTTTCATCTTTAACCTAATCCAGTTTGCCGCACATATATTTGTAACGTACGAGTGCAAACTTTGGTTTCATTGCACCAATGGAGATGGCGACGCCATTGGGACTTTTTAAGGGCAGTTAAGTCATAATCTGCCAAAATAACTTAAGTGTGATTTATTTACCGCATCAGGCAAACTCTATTTCTTTAGCCCCGTCCCTCCTTTCGCCAACAGCTCATCAATGGTGCCGCCCGGAATGCCGTTTGAAAGCGCGCTAAATTCTGCACCGTCAAACATTTGTTGTGCTGCATCGAAGATGGTTTTGTGCACGGCACGCGCCAAAGCACTGCCTAAACTGATCCGCGCCACGCCGATTTTCGCATAATCTGCGACGCTATATTGGGTGAACGGCCCCGCACATAAGGCGTTTACCGGAACATCGACACTTTTTACAATGACGGCCAAATCTTCAAACGACGCTGGCATGGGAACATAAATAACATCCGCACCTGCGCGGGCAAAGGCTTTGATCCGCCGCACTGCTTCATCCAAATCGTACGAGCCAATCATCACCCCATCAGCCCTCGCCGTCAGCGTGAACTGCACATCATTTGCCTTTGTTGCGGAACGCTTGGCCGCAACGGCAGCTTCAATCCGCTCAACAGCGTCTTCGAACGCATAGGGATTTTGGGTGGGAAACTGAATATCTTCAATGCCGCAGCCAGCAAGCCCTTGCTCTATCGAGTTCTGCACCGTGAGGGCAACATCTTCCAGACTGTCGCCGAAGCCATTTTCCAAATCCGCATTAACGGGCAAAGCGGTTGCCCCGTTTATTTCGACAGCATGGGCGATCGCCTCTTCACGGCGCAATCTACCGCCATCAGGCCTCCCCAAGGTGAAGGCGTGGGCTGCCGATGATGTCGCCAGCGCTTTAGCGCCCAATGCGGCCATCAATCTGGCAGTGCCTGCGTCCCACACATTGGCCAATATAAATGGCCCATGTTTGTGCATGTCAGCAAATCTGAGTGCTTTGGCACAATTTAAAGGTGTGACCATATTTTCGGGACTTTGGTGTGTAGTGTGATCTGACATTTCAAACTTCTTTGTAAGTGAGTCTCGATCAAATATGCGTTCAGTTTGACGTAAAGCACTTGATTTGACAATCAAAACTCCAAGGCGAACGACATCAGCACAACCTTAAGTTAAAAATTAACCGTATGTTGAATTATTTATCAGTGAACTGTCGAGTTAAACCCTATTGATACGATGTGGCGCTAGGCTCCTCTTACTAAAGGTAAATTTAAGGGACGAGAGTGATGCTCGATCGACGGATTGATGGGGTTCTGACAGACTGGAAAGAACATTATGCCAGCCTGTTTGGTCAGCACCCGCTGCGCCTGCAGCACAAATTGGCAGATACCGGCCTGTTCACAGATGACGCACTGGAAAGCATTTTAGAAAATGTCGACCGTCAAGATTATCATGTGAATTACATGGACCCTGAAACAGGTGTTCGGCGCGAAGGCGAATTTGGAAATGCCTCGGGCAAGGAAATTTTGCAAGCGGTGAAAGCGGGCAATATCTGGATCAATTTGCGGGCGCCGGGCCATCAAAATCCAGCCTTCGACGACATGTTGCGCAGCATCTATGATGATTTTGAAAAGCATGTGCCAGGGCTGAAAACCTACAAGCAGAACATGACCATCTTGATTTCCTCCCCCAATGTGCGGGTGAAATATCACGTAGATGTGCCGGGCCAATCACTATGGCAGGTGCGTGGTCGCAAGAAGGTTTTTGTTTATCCGGCTGAGCCGCCGTTTTTGAGCGCAAATGGCATTGAAAAAGTGGTGATCAACGAAGCGCACGAAACCGATATTCAGTTTAAAGATTGGTTTGACGATTATGCGACCGTTTATGACCTTGAGCCCGGCGAAATGCTGCATTGGCCACTAAACTGTCCGCACCGCGTTGATAATTATGACTGCATGAATGTTTCTGTGACCACAGAACATTGGACGGACGCGCTGCGCAATAAATATGCAGTGAATTTTGCCAATGGCATGTTGCGCAAGATGGGGTTGAAAAATCTTGATCGCGGCACGCGGGGGTTGCAATTCTATACAAAGCTTGTGCTTGCCGGCGCAGTGAAGTTTTCCGGCATCCAGCGCAAAGATGTGAAGCCATACAATGTGGACTTCGCCGTTGATCCAAACGCGCCAGATGGCGTTAAAAACATCACGGCATATCAGTTTAAAAAATAGCTTCGGGGCAAAGCTACTATGACCTTTGACATAAAGGTGTTGCGCACAGCCGATGAAATCTGTGCGATGAAAGACGAATGGGTTGCTTTGGAAAAACGGTCACAGGGGATCCATGTTTTCCAAAGCTTCGACCTGAGCAAACATGTGCTAAACCTCACTGGGCGGGAACATGAAAACGCCTATTATGTGATTTGTGTACTAGAGGCCGGCAAGCTCGTCGGCCTTTTGCCATTGGTGGTGTGGCACAAGAAGGGTCGCAAAATCCTGACCGGATTTTCGGAACCTTATCAACAATATACAGAGATGCTGTGTGATCCAGATTGCGATCCCAAACAGATTTTTGATCAAATGCAGAGCTGTTTCAAAGATAGCGGTGCGGATTATGTGCATTTGGGACAAGTGCGTCACGATGGGCCGCTATTCGCGGGATGCCAAGGTTACTTTGACCATTCCGACGAAGAGAAAGCCGCGCCCTTTGTCGATTTGTCCCAATGGGAAGACTATGACGCCTACTATAACCATTTGAAACGCGCCACACGCAAACGCATCCGCAATGGCTATAACCGATTTGACCGCATGGGCACGCTAGATCATACGCACGGCAGCCAGCGGGAGCTTTTGGTAAATGTGATCGACCGTTCCTATGAAGGTCGTGTGGATTGGCAGCGTCGCTTAGGGCTCACTTCCCGCGCCTTTCAAGATGAAGCATTCAGAGAATTTCTGGATCGCTTCAAAGATTCAGAAGATGAAAACCTCAAAGTTGCCGCTTTCTGCTTCATGCTGAATGGTGAGCCTGTGGCTGACCAATGGGGCTTTATCTATGATGATTGCTATTATGCCTTTATGTCGACCTGGGACGAGGAAAAGGCAACGGCAGGGCCGGGCAAGCTCCATTTGGGCGAGGTGATCAAATCCTGCTACGAACTTGGCCTAAAGCGCGTCGACTTCTTGATCCCTTCTGTTCAATATAAAATGGTCTATGCCACGGGTGAAGTGGACGCCAGTGACCTGATCAAACCATTGAATGGCAAAGGTTATCTTTATGCCAATGTGTGGCTGAAACAAGTACGACCGAAACTGAAGGCGGTGATGCAGGCCATGCCCGCAGAACAGCGCAAAAAGATTATCAACACGATTTTTAACCGGAAATAGCGGCTTAGCGGGTAAAACACAGCTAAGGCTCTTGATTTGGTCCTTGGGGCTCTGCCCCACATCATGTGGAGTTGTTTATGGGTGAGCGTCGCCAATTGGCGTCTAAGTCAGCCTTGATTTTTGCCGTGCGCATTGGTGGCGCGGGCGTGATCTTTTTGGCGCAAGCGATGATCGCTCGCCTTTGGGGCGCGGCCCAGCTTGGTGAATATTTGTTGGCCATTGCGGCAGCAAATTTGATGGCAATCGCCCTCCCCCTTGGCTTTCAAACCGTGGGTGCCTTTTTTGCAGCCGAATATAAGGCAAAGGAAGATGGGGCAACCTTGTCGCGTTTTGCTATTCTTGCCTATGGTATGGCAATTTTCCCCGGACTGTTGCTGCTTTATGGTGTGGGACAAGCCATCCATTTGATTGGCCCTGCAGGCACTTTATTGCAAAGCATTTGGCCAACCATCGCCATGATGGCGTTTGGCACGGCCATCGTCAATTTGAACGGTGCGATTTTGGTGGGGCTTAAAAAGCCGTTTTTTGGCTTGTTTGCTGATACGATTTTCAGGCCGCTATTCATTGTGCTTGGCATTGTGATTGTGTTGTTTATTGGCGTAGAAGACGACCGCGTCGGGGCTTTGATTTGGTGGGTATCCATCTTCTATTTGGCACTGGCAATTTTGCACTTCTTTGTGACAGTGCGCGCCATCCGCGTATTGCCGCATGATACAGAGATGCCTGCGCGTGAGTTCAAGCGCTGGTGGGTTTATGCCTTGCCATGGATTATCGTTGCGCTGAGCTCAGACTTCTTTTTTGATATTGATTTGCTACTGCTTTCTAGCCTGCTCGACAAGGAGCAAATCGCGATATTTGGTGTATGTGCCCGCATGTTTGTGCTGGCTTCCTTTGGCATTATTGCCATTGGTGCTGTTGTATCGCCTGACCTTCTGGACGCCGAGGAGAAACAGGATTTCGCAGCTCTAGAAGCCAAAATTGGCGATGCGAACATGGTGGGCACCGGATTGGCTGTTGTGCTGACCATCGGTGTGATGATTTTCAGCCCGCTGGTTTTCTACTTCTTCGGACCTGAATTCAATCAGGGTGTGATCCCGCTTACAATTCTCTGTAGCGCATTGATTGCCCGCGCCGCTTTCGGCCCTGGTGCGGTGATCCTTTCGTCGCGCAAGAAGCCTTATGCGAGCTTGCCAGCCATTTTGTTGGGATTGATTGTGTTGCTTTTGGCCAATTATTTGTTGGTGCCACCATTTGGCCTGGTCGGTGCCGCGAGTGCGGCGGCGATATCATTTATCATCGGCGCTGGCGCGATCTGGTTCACCACATGGCGACTAACTGGCCTCAATGTATCCCTGGCACCTGCGCTGAAAAACTATCTGACACGCAACGCAAATAGCTAGAAATAGGCCAATGGGTCCACACCGATAACAGGGCCATGGGCGTGCAAAATAGCGAAATAAACGACAATGCCGATGGCCAGTTCAATCCAGAATTGGCCATCGATGACGCGTTTCGCCCGCTCGACCAGACCACCTGATTCCTTTTGCATCGCCTTTTGGTAAGTGTCTGCGTCCAGCTTTTTCCGCTTGGTCTTGTTTAGCCGCATCATGCCTAGCAGCGAAAATGCCAACATGATGCCGAAGAGCAGAATGTTCGCCAGCTCGCCATTGACCAAGATGTGGGCAAATGCCCATAGGCCAAACGCAACAATGATGGGATGACGCGCCAGTGCCAAAATGCCCGGCTTTTCGACCTCCCGCGACAAATTGCGACGAAATGACACCGACAATGAATTGGGCCGCATCGCGCCCATCACAAACAAAATGATGGCCACAAGCATCAGTGCCATGGCTATACGCACGGTGAATGGATCAGCAGCGTAATAGACTGTTTTGGGGGCGCGCAACGCGGCTGACACCAACCAGACCAGCAAAACAGTTGACAAAATAGAATAGCCAATTATGTATGTTTTTCTGTTGGTTAGCGAAATTATTTTGCCACGAAGGTCGCCAATCTGCGGCAAAATATGGGCAAACAAGAACACAAAAAGAGCGATCAAAAACTCGGTCATCAGTCAGAACTTCCGCTGCTAAACAATGCTGTTTGTAAAACATAGGGCGCCGCGCAATTGCAATGGGGACGCCCTAAGATTCAATGTGACATTTTCACCTATTGGCTTTATGATGAGCCAAATTCTCAAGTTAGGATCATGCGATGCGTTTAACAAAACAGTCCAATTATGCTGTGCGTATTTTGATGTATTGCGCGAGCAATGACAGCCTGAGCAAAATTGCGGATATCGCCGAATTTTACGATATCTCCGAGACTTTTTTGTTCAAGATTTTGCAGATTTTAAACAATGCTGGATTTGTGGAAACGGTGCGTGGCCGACATGGCGGTATTAAGCTCAAGCGTGACTCGGCTGAGATTGGCCTAGGCGAAGTTATCCGGGCGACTGAAGACAATTTCGACATGGCAGAATGTTTTGATTTGGAATCAAACACATGTCCGTTGATCGGGTCTTGCGGGTTCAACCATGCGCTGCACCGCGCCTTGACTGCGTTTTTCGACGTGCTTGATGAATATACAATTGCAGATTTGACAGATAATCGCCGCAATATTCGGGTGCTTTTGGAATTGGACAGCGCCGTGCGCAGCGCCCCGAAACGGGCTGAAGCATAATCGTTTGTAATTAGCTACAAACTGATAGATAGTGCCCGCGTGGTTGGTTGCGGATTTATTTTATGACATTTTCCCGAAAGCTTGCGAAGGCGCAGGCTGAAATCGAAAACTGCCAATTGGATTCAATTGTGCAACTTAAATGGCTCGATGGCTTTTTGAGTAGGTTTGGATTGCGTATTCGTCCCCTGCACTATCGGGAAACAATTCAACTATTTGTGCAACAAACCGTTTTGTTCGGGCTTATGGTCAGCCTCAGCAGTTGCTTGCTGCTCAAGCATTTATTCGGCTTTTCACTGCCGCTGCCCTTTATGCCGCTCATGTTTGTCGGCTATGGGTTAGTCTATGCCGTGTTCTTTTGTGCTCAAGTTGAAAATGAGCGCGACGCTTGCACGCTCTCCCGCTGGGACGACCTTTAAGGCGAGCACAAATGGGCTTTGACGAAAAATATTTCAAAGCGACCGAAGAACTCCGTGCCTCAAAGATTTGGGGTGCAAATCACGACCAACCCCTCAATAAGATTTATCGGATGATGGGCTTAAAGGTCCGCCCGCCGCATTATGCTCCATTTGGGCAAGTGTTTCTTGCCCATGGTGTGTTTTTCCTGATGATGTGGGTTGTGCTGTGGCTTTTCAACCCGTTCGATTGGCCGGGCATGACACTGCCTTTTATGATCGGCACTGGCCTGCTGGGTGGATTGGTCTATTCAGCGATTATGGCGGCTTACTATCGCTGGGACCGCAAGCGCCATAACCTTACCCCTTGGGATGAGCTTTAGTCCTGATCCATCGGCCATGTGTCGCTGAGGCGGTAGCCTTCTGGCCATGGGTCCGACGGATCTAGCATATGTTGATGGGTGCCTGTGATCCAGGCGCGGCCATTGATGCGCGGCAGGATGGCGTTGCGGTCGCCGCATTTCACCTGTTCGGCAATATCGCAATTGAACTTTGAGCCTGTGATCGAAGTGGCGATGTATTTGTCGCCCGCTTCCATCTCGCCTTTGGCCAGCATGAGCGCCATGCGGGCGGAACAGCCTGTGCCTGTTGGGGAGCGGTCGATTTTTCCTGGGCGGATGGCCACGGCGTTGGCGCCGGAAAGAATGTTTCCCTCGCGGGTGGTTTTGCCCATAAATTGGCAGAAGGAAATATGATCCCAATCCGGGTTTTCCGGGTGGGTGAAGCCGAGTTCGGCGTTGGCAGCGGCGGTGATTTTGGTGCCGAGGTCTGCCAGTTTTTTGGCATTTTCCGGTTTGATCTCAACGCCCAATGCGTCAGCGTCTACCATCACAAAGCTGTCGCCACCATAGGCGGTGTCGACGATGATTTCGCCCAAGCCTTCAACCTGAAGCGGCACCTTCAATTGGTCGACAAAGCTCTTCACATTGGTGACGGTGATGCTTTCGGCTTTGCCATTTTTGCACTGCGCCACCACTTTGATCAGCCCGCCCGGCGCTTCCAAGGTCAGGTGCGTTTCCGGCTCTGTCATGGGCAGGATGCCGCTGTCGAGCAGCACGGTGGAAACGCAGATGGAGTTGGAGCCGGACATGGGGGGCGTGTCGGCTGGCTCCATGATGATAAAGCCCATTTGCGCTTCAGGATGCTTTGGCGGCACTAACAGGTTCACATGGCGGAACACGCCGCCACGCGGCTCGTTCAGCACGAAATTGCGCAGGGTTTCGTCCTGCTCGATGAATTTGCGCTGTTCCCAAAGGGTTTCGCCCGGCGGCGGCGCCACGCCGCCGACAATCACATCGCCCACTTCGCCTTCGGCGTGGCAGGACACCACATGAATGGTTTTGCTCGACCGCATATTAGCCTCTCAATTCAAATTCTGGTTCACCCAACACGTCAAAATCTGGCTCGACGCCCAAGCCCGGCGCGTCCGCTGGCGACATAAAGCCATCCACGCGCTTGGGGGCGCCTGCGGCGAAATCGACTGTGCCGTATGAGTTGAAGTCTGTTGCTGAGAAAGAAAATGCTTCCGGTGTGGACGCGGCCAGATGGGCGATGGTGGCGGTGACGATGTCGCCGCCCCATGTGTCCTCAATAGTCATGGCCAGACCTGCATTAACGCAAATATCGCGCATCAGGCGCGCCTTGGTGAGGCCGCCGACTTTCGAGATTTTCAGATTAATCGCATCCATGGCATCGTCAGCCAAGCCTTTGCGCAGCATGGCTTCATCGAAGATGTTTTCGTCCATGATGAAAGGCCGCGCGGTGCGGCGGCGAATGGACAGGCATTCCTCATAGGTCATGCAGGGCTGTTCGATATAGACATCCAAATGGGCCACCGCGGCAGCGACACGCGCGGCTTCGTGACGGTTCCAACCGGTATTTGCGTCAGCCACCAGCACTTCGCCGCGGTTTAGCACCTCGCGGGTGGCGTGGATGCGGGCAATGTCATCATTGGCGTCGCCGCCGACTTTGAGCTGGAACTTGCTGTAGCCTTCGTTGCGATAGCCATCGATTTTCTTGGCCATCACTTCCGGGTCTTCTTGCGAGATGGCGCGGTAGAGCGCGACCTTTTCCTGCTGTTTGCCGCCCAACAGAGTGTAAACCGGCAGGTCTGTGGCTTTGCCCAAAATGTCCCAACAAGCAATATCGATGGGGGCTTTGGCATAGAGGTGCCCGCGCAAGCCCGCATCCATGGCGTTGTTGATGATGTTCAGATCGCGTGGATCAAGGCCGATCACGTGAGGAGCCAGCTCTTTCAGCCCTTCGCGTACGCCTTTGGCATAGCTGGGCAAATAGGCCGAGCCGAGCGGGCAGCATTCAGCATAGCCAGTGATGCCTGCATCTGTTTCCACCGCCAGAACGGTTGAATCAAACACTTCAACAAAGTTGCCGTTGGACCAATTGTAACGGCCTTCCCTCAAGGGCAAATCAATCTGGTATACGCGCAGTGCTGTTATTTTCATAATGTCCTCCCTCGCCCCTTTGCCTATGGCAAAATGAAGCCGTGTTTGAATGGGTCACGATCATCAACAAAGATCGTGTTGTATCCGGTTTTGCGGGCCCAGCCGCCGATTGATGGTATGATGGCATCGCGGTCGCCCACCTTGGTGGCCGCCTCTACCCGGCCGCGGAAAAGCGAGCCGATAATGCTCTCATGCACAAAATCTTCGCCCACGGCCAAATCGCCCATGGCAACCCAATGGGCCATGCGGGCGGATGTGCCTGTGCCACAAGGTGAGCGGTCGATGGCTTTATCACCGTAGAACACCGCATTTCGGGCAGTGGCTTCGGGATCGCGGGCGGCGCCTGTCCAGAGGATGTGGCTTAGGCCGTTAATCTCGGGATGTTCGGGATGCACAAACTCATATTTCTCATTGAGCGCGGCGCGCAATTGCGGCGACCAACGGATCAAATCGAGCGATGAGAGACCTTCAATATCTTTGAAGTTCTCCTGCGCTTCGACGATGGCGTAGAAATTGCCGCCATAGGACACGTCGACGGTGATTTCGCCCAAATCCGGCACCGTGGCGGTTAGGCCCTTGGCATAAAGGAAGCTCGGCACATTGGTGATGCGCACTTCTTCCACATAGCCGTCTTTCATCGTGTATTCGGCCTTGATGCGTCCGGCTGGGGCGTCGAGATAGAGCACGCCTGGTTCTTTTGGCGTAACTAGCCCTTCTTCCAGCGCCATTGTGACGGTGCCGATGGTGCCGTGACCGCACATGGGCAGGCAGCCGGAGGTTTCGATAAAGAGGATGGCGATGTCGCAATCGTCGCGGGTGGGCGGATAAAGGATCGCGCCAGACATCACGTCATGGCCGCGCGGTTCAAACATCAGGCTGAGGCGCACCCAATCATATTCGGCCAGAAAGTGGGCGCGCTTTTCGATCATGTTCGCGCCTTTCAGGTCTGGCCCACCGCCCGCCACAAGGCGCACGGGGTTGCCGCAAGTATGTCCATCAATGCAGAAAAAGCTGTGTTTCGCCATGGGAGGTTCCTAAAAACGAGATGGATTAAAGGGAGTTAAATCAAGTAACGGGGTTTGCCCCTCGATCAATTCGGCCATCAGCTTGCCCGTGGCAAAGCATTGGGTGAGCCCCAAATGGCCGTGGCCGAATGCGTAGCTGACATTGGGCGTGCGGGCGCTTTTGCCGATGGCGGGCAATGTGTCTGGCAAGGAGGGTCTAAAGCCCATCCATTGGGTGCCCTGCTCGGTTTTCAAGTCTGGCAAAAAGCGCTTGGCTTTTTGCAGCATGATTTCAGAGCGTTTGAAATTTGGCGCGGCGTCCAGCCCAGCAAATTCGACGGCACCGCCGACACGGATGCCGGTGGAAAGCGGAGTCATAACAAAGCCATGCTCGCCAAAGATCAATTGACGCTTCAGGTCGAACGCGTTGACGGGTAAGGTGGTGTTGTAGCCGCGCTCGCTTTCGAGCGGGATATGGTCGCCCACTTGCTTGGCCAATTGATTTGACCACGCGCCAGCGGCCACCACCACATGATTGCCGGAGAGCATATCGCCATTGGTGAGCATCACCTCGCCCGCTTTTGAGATAGCTTTGACCTCTTGTTCGACTAAGTTGCTGCCATCCTG
The DNA here is from genome assembly GCF_049801075.1 of Maritalea sp. S77. Classification (NCBI taxonomy): domain Bacteria; kingdom Pseudomonadati; phylum Pseudomonadota; class Alphaproteobacteria; order Hyphomicrobiales; family Devosiaceae; genus Maritalea; species Maritalea sp. S77. Next base: position 883,391 of record NZ_JBNAGG010000001.1, read on the forward strand.
TTGCACCATGCGCCAAAGTGTTTGGGCAAATTCGAACGGGTCATTGACCGTTTGCCATTTCGGAATGAAAGTGGCGCGTTTGATGTGGTTGGAGAGGCCCGGCTGCAAGTCAGCCAAGCGGGTGGCGTCCAGATGTTCAAATTCAATGCCAAACTCCTGCCGCGCTTGCCAGCTGGATTGGCTGGCGGCAAATTCGCGTTCGCTTTCATAAAGGTGTAGCGCGCCATCAGTGCGGATTTGATTGCCGATCTGCGGGATCTGCGCCATGCGATCGACTTCGCTGGCAGCCAAATCGAGCAAAGCGGATTGCGCAACGATAGATTTACGATATTGATCCGGCCACGAGGCGCGGAAGAATTTGAGCAGATAAGGCACAATATTGAGGGCATATTGCGGGCGTACCGATAGCGGCCCTAACGGATCAAGCAGCCATTTCGGCGCTTTGCGTATGATCCCCGGCGAGGCCAGTGGGAAAATATCGGCCAAGGCAAAGGCCCCGGCATTGCCAAAGCTGGCTTCTTGCGCCACGCCCTTGCGATCCACCAAAGTAACCTTGCGCCCGGTCTGCTGCACATAATGGGCGATGGCCAAGCCAATGATGCCGGCGCCGATAATAATCACATCATGTTTGGGTTGCGTGGCCATAAGCGCCTCTAAAAAATTGAAGAAATGCCCGGCGACGTGCACCGCCGCCGGGCGCACACCTTATGGGAGGGTGTAAGCTGTTTTAACGGTGGTGTAGAACTCCGCCGCGTAAGTGCCCTGCTCGCGTGAGCCAAAGCTGGAGCCTTTGGTGCCGCCAAATGGCACGTGATAATCCACGCCCGCAGTAGGCAAGTTCACCATCACCATGCCGGCTTCGGCATTGGCTTTGAAGTGTGACGCGTGTTTCAGCGATGTGGTGCAGATGCCGGATGACAGGCCGAACGCGGTGTCATTGGCCACGGCAAGCGCCTCATCATAATCCTTTACGCGCACGACGCTGGCAACGGGGCCAAACACTTCTTCGCGGTTGATGCGCATGTCGTTGGTGGTTTCAGTCACCAAGGCAGGCGCCAAGAAGAAGCCTTCTGTGTCGCGGTTCAAGCGCTGACCGCCGATGACTTTGCCGCCATCTTTCGCTGCGATGTCCACATAATCCAGATCTTGCTGAAGCTGCTTTTCGTCCACAACCGGGCCGATGTGGGTTTCTTTGCGCAAAGCATGGCCCACATTGAGGTTGTTCAACCGTTCTTCAACAGCCGCCACAAATTTGTCGTGGATGCCTTCGGTCACGATCAAACGTGATGAGGCGGTGCAGCGTTGGCCAGTTGAGAAGTAAGCACCATTTACGCAAGCATCAACAGCGATGTCGAGGTCTGCATCGTCCAGCACAACCATTGGGTTTTTACCGCCCATTTCAAGCTGCACTTTTTTCAGCATCTTGCCGCAATCGGCCGCGATGGCACGGCCTGTGCCGACAGAACCTGTAAAGCTGATGGCGTTGACTTTTTTCGAGCCGATCAATTCTGGCCCGACAACGGAGCCGCGACCAAACACAAGGTTGAACACGCCTTCTGGTAAGCCAGAGCGGGAGATAATGTCTGCCAACGCATGGGCGCAGCCGGGCACCAATTCCGCAGGCTTCAACACAACGGCATTGCCGAAGGCCAAAGCGGGCGCAATTTTCCATGCGGGAATCGCGATGGGGAAGTTCCACGGTGTAATCAGGCCGACAACGCCAATTGGCGAACGGGTAACGTCTACACCGATACCGGGACGCACAGAGGCGAGAATGTCGCCTGTTTGGCGCAAGGTTTCGCCCGCGAAGAATTTGAAGATTTGGCCTGCGCGTGCGGCTTCGCCAATACCTTCAGGCAAGGTTTTGCCCTCTTCACGGGACAGCAATTCACCCAATTCAGCCTTGCGCGCCAAAATCTCACTGCCGATAAAGTCCAGCACGTCAAAACGTTGCTGCGGCGTGGATTTTGCCCATTGTGCGGCGGCGCCAGAGGCCGCGTCGATTGCGCGAGCCATATCATCAGCGCCACCCACGGCGGCATGCCCCAAAATATCTGAGGTGTCCGATGGGTTCACATTGGGGGTGCTGTCAGATGTTTCATGCCAGGCACCGCCAATAAAGCTTTTATATTCCATTAGTTACTCCAATCTACTGGATCGTGGTTTGGCGTATTTTTTGAATTAGTCGTTGAGGGCCAACACGTCCGGTTGCTGGCTCCAATCTTTATACCAAGCGTGGAACAAAGCATATTGTTGTTCAACGTAATTACGCTGGGCATCCGACAATTTGTCGGTTTCGTTGAAGTGCAGCTCATATTCGCTGTCGCCATTGAGCACCATCAAATGCTTGTAATAAAGCACCAGATCCGCGCCCTCATCGAATGAGGACAAAACGCCCAAGGCTTCGTCCAGCTCATTGGCTTTTACCCGCGCGGCGGCGTCGCCCGTTGCCGCTTTTTGCGACAAGGCGACGAGGTGCAGCACTTCTTTTGGCAAGGCATTGCCGATGCCGGTGATCGCACCGCCTGCGCCGCAATTCACAAAGCCATGCACAACGGTTGTGTCCACGCCGATCATCAACGTCACTTCGTCGGATTGGCTGGTGATATATTCTGCGGCGTAACGCAAATCGTCTTTGCCGCCGAACTCTTTGAAGCCGACCAGATTTTTATGGTCTTTGCGCAGATCGAAGAACAAGTCGGCACGGGTGGCGAAGCCATAATATGGGCTGTTGTAAATCACCGCTGGCAGATCAGGCGCGGCATTCAAGATGCCTGCAAAGTGTGCGCGTTGCGCCGGGATAGATGTACCGCGAGACAATACGCGCGGGATCACCATAAGGCCATGGGCGCCAACTTTTTGCGCGTGGGCGGCATGTTCAGCAGCGATTTTTGAGTTTACCGCACCTGTGCCAACGATGGTTGGCACGCCAGCTTCCACCAAACGGGCCACGCCTGTTTGACGTTCCTCATCAGTGAGCAACGGCCAATCACCCATTGAGCCGCAATAGACAACGGCAGACATGCCCGCCTCAATCAATTCTTTGCCCTTGCGCACCAACGCATCAAAGTCTGGCGTACGGTCCGCCTTACAAGGGGTCATCAAAGCTGGGATGCATCCCGTAAAAATATTCGCAGTCATTGCACCTTTTCCTTCGCAATAGCTATCTCTTGGCAGGGCGATTCCGCCCTGCACATATTCGTTCTGTTGTTCTTATAGAAAACCTATCGCACGTTGGCCAAAAACTTCGCCGTGTGCGCGCTTTCCGGTTTGCCGAAAATCTGTTCGGGTGGGCCGATTTCTTCCATCACGCCTTGATGGAAATAGGCCACGCGATCACTCACATCACGGGCGAAGCCCATTTCGTGGGTGACGCAAATCATGGTCATGCCTTCTTCTGCCAAAAGCCGCATTGTGTCCAACACTTCGCCCACCAATTCCGGGTCCAGCGCAGATGTGGCTTCGTCAAACAACATATATTCCGGCTCCATGGCCAAAGCGCGGGCGATCGCCAAACGCTGTTGCTGACCACCGGAAAGGGCTGAGGGGTATACATCGATCTTGTCGCTCAACCCCACATGTTCGAGCTGGGCGCGGGCAATCTCGCGGCTTTCCGCTTTGGATTTGCCCTTCACAATGCGTGGGGCCAATGCGACATTTTCCAGCGCGCTCAAATGCGGGAACGAGTTCCATTGCTGGAACACCATGCCCATTTTTGTGCGCAGTTTGTTGAGGTCGGTATCTTTGGCATGCACAGACACGCCATCGACCTTCACTTCGCCCTGTTGGATTGGCTCCAACCCGTTGATGCAATAAAGCAGCGTGGATTTGCCAGAGCCGGACGCGCCGATGATGGACAGCACTTCGCCTTTTTTGACATTGAGATCAATGCCCTTAAGCACATGCAGTGCGCCGAAATATTTGTGCAGTTCTTTAATTTCGATCATGACTGCCACTTCCTTTCAAGATGTGCTGCGTAGCGCGAGATGGGGAACGAAAGCGCGAAATAGAACGCGCCAGCCACTGCGAGCACAAGCAAGGGTTGTTGCGTACGCGTGATCAAATCACGCGCGACTTTCAAGAGTTCTGGATGGCCGAGCACAGACACCAGCGCACTGTCCTTCAGCACGCCAAGCGCTACGCCAACCCATGAGGGGAACACGGCGCGCAAGCCGATGGGCCACACCACATAGCGCATGGTCTGCAAATAGCTCATGCCAAGCGACCGACCTGCGCGGCGCATGGGGGCGCCGACAGCCTCAATGCCGCCACGGGCCACGTTGGCCACAAGCGCGGAGGTGTAAACACCCAGAATGGTGACACCTGCCCAGAATGGGCTCACGGCCAAACCGATGACGTTGAACAGATTGTAGAACAACACCAGTTGGATGATCAGCGGCACGGAGCGGAACGCGTCCAGAATAAACCCAACAGTAATGGCGCCGACCACTTTGGATTCTGACAAGATCCAGCCAAAGAAGATGCCGAGGATTGTGCCGCCAGAAATTGAAAGCACGGAAATCAGCAAGGTTTGCCAAGCAGCTTGGGTTAGGAACCAAAGGTCTTTCGGGCCAAAGCCAGAGAAGAATGCGATTGAATCGTTCATTTATTCATCCCTCCCCTTAGTACCGGAACAAACGCCAGGACAGCAGCCTGGAGATACCCAAAATCATTTTCACCATCACGTAATAGATGAGCGCGGTGACCGCGAAATACTCAAAGATACGGAAGGTCTTAAAGGCTTGTGCCTGTGTTTCGCCCGCCAATTCACGGAAGCCGACAATCATCGCCAAAGAGCTCATCAACACAGCCCACACCAGCTGGTTGGTCATGGGGTGATAAACAATGCGGAACACTTGCGGGATGATGATCCGCGTATAGGCCTGTGTCGCTGACATGCCGAGCGAACGCGCCGCGCGCATTTGTGTATCCGGCACCGCCTGAAATCCGCCACGGAAATTTTCCGCCAGATAGCCTGCATTGTTAAAGGACAATCCGGCCAAAACGATCAGATATGGCGTTAAGTGCAACCCAAAGGCACCCAACCCAAATGAGAAGAAAAAAAGCTGGAACAGAGCAGGCGTGTTGCGGGCGGTTTCAACCCATGCAGTGGCGATCCAAGACAGATATTTTGGGCCACCCATGCGCAACAAAGCCAACACCAAGCCAATGCCAATACCAATAATCATGGAGAGTACCGAAATCTGCAACGTGACCAAGCTGGCTTCAAGCAGCTCTGGCAATTTGCGGATCACCGGACGCCAGTGGAACGTGTAATCAAAGTTCACTGCGTCTCCTCCTTTGCTTGTGGTTGGAAGATCTGCCCGCAGCGCATGAGCGTCGCCGCGAGCAGATGGCTTGAATTTCGCTTAGTACATCACGCCAGGGATGCGCAGTTCTGGTGCTGCATCGCCAACATATTTCTGCCAAAGCTCTTCATAACGGCCTGAACGCACCTGATGGGTGATGAACAGGTTGATATAGTTGAGCCAAGACACGTCCTTACGTGGGCCAGCAACTGAGGTGTAGTCTGTGGTCCACGGCATACGCGGGCCAGGCACAACGCTGTCATACTGATCAGTCACGGGCTTCACCGCTGTGTTGGTGGTAATGCCTGCGTCGGCTTTACCTTGTGCCACAGCGAGGAACACTTCGTTTTCGCTCTGATAGCCTTGGTATAGGTTCTCTTCGCCCCACTCTTCAGCAATTTTGAGCCACTCTTGCTCAGGCACCGTACCCACAGCAGCAGCAACGCGTTTGCCCTTCATGTCCTCAAAGCTTTCGATGCCGCTATCTTTGCCGACCACTGCTTGCGCAAAGTAGATCGCGTAAGGAATGGAGAAGCCAACTGTTTTGGCGCGCTCTAGCGAGTCAGATGTGCCGCCGAACACGATGTCTGCGCGGTTGGTGACGATGGCTGGCAAACGCTCTGCCCAAGTCACAGGGATGATTTCCGCATCCACATCGAGGGCTGCTGCCATGTCGTTACAATATTCCACATCAAAGCCTGCAGGCTCATTGTTCGCATCGCGGTAGCCGATGGGTGGAAAGTCCAACACCACAGCACAGCGCAGCACGCCATTGTTAATCACGTCATCCAACTTGTCAGCGAATGCTTGTGGAGCGGCCAACCCAGCGACCATTGCCGCCAACGCAGCTACTTTCAAAAATTTCATAGTTTCCTCCCGGTTTTCGTGACGCAACCACTCCCCGTAGCGCATTGACCAACACCCAATAAGCGGTGCGGCCTTAACAGCAGAGCAGGGACCAAACTTGCGTCTTGCATTTTTCTCTATATCATAAAATTGGATACAATCTACAATATTCTTTATAAAATATGCTATACCTTTGGATAAGTCGGCGAAAAATGCCCGAGGAGCAGGCACTTGCGGAGAAGTCGACAATCAAGGCTTGGCGAAATGGAAGGGACTGGACTATGTTGTCGCAAATTCTGACTTTATGTTTTCTGAGTTGGACAGATTGGACTTATGAAATTTAATGCAACCAATGTGCGCGCATCTGCGTCGGCCGCAGATTTGATTTTTGAAGCGCTGCGCGAAGCGATTTTTACAGGCGAAATTGAAGCGGGCGAGCATTTGCGGCAGGACGCACTGGCGGAGATGTTCAACACGTCGCGCATCCCGGTTCGCGAGGCCCTCTCCCGCCTTGAGCAGCAAGGTCTCGTGAAAACCGAGCGCTATCGTGGCACCACTGTGACTTCCCTTTCCGTTGACGAAGTGCGCGAGATTTTTGAGTTCCGGGCCCTGTTGGAAGGTGAAGTGATCCGCTATGCAGTGGAGAATATGGATGATGCGACGTTGGATGTGGCGCGGCGTGCTTGTGATGCGTTTGCGACAGAAACAGATTCGGCAAAATATGGCGATTTAAACCGCGACTTCCATTATGCGCTTTATGCAAAAGCGGAGCGCCCCTATCACCTCAAAATTGTGAATCAAGCACTTGATCGCATTGAAAGCTATTTGCGGGCGCAATTGGTGCTGACCAATGGCATGGAACGGGCACGCCGGGAGCATTTGGGCATTCTGGAAGCGTGCGTGGAGCGCGATGCCGCCAAGGCTGCGCAATTGACACGCGACCATATTTTGGGTGCCAGCGCCTCTTTGATACAATTTTTGGAAAAACGCGATAGCGCAAAATAAAAGGCGCGTTGAAATAACGCGCCTTCTTTAATTCACTCAAGCCTAAGCCTGATTATGCAACTTGCTCTTGATCGAATGGCTTGTTGTCGCGCAACCATGCCAAAACATGCTCTGGGCTAGACACATCATATGGGTCTGTTGCGCAATCATCTTCAAAGCCTTCTTCTGGGAACCAACCCACCAAGATGCCATCGTCAATGATCGCTGCATAACGCCATGAGCGGTAACCAAAGCCAAGATTGTCTTTTTTGACCAACATGCCCATTTTGCGGGTAAATTCGCCTGAACCATCTGGGATCAAGCCAACATTTTCAACGCCTTGATCTTTGCCCCATTTGTTCATCACAAATGCGTCGTTCACGCTCAAGCAATAGATCGCGTCGATGCCTTCTTCCTGAAACTCACCGTGCAGCTTTTCATAGTTCGGCAACTGGTAAGTTGAGCAAGTTGGGGTGAACGCGCCTGGCAATGAGAACAGCACAACGCGCTTACCTTTGAAATAATCGTCAGTTGTTTTTGCTTCCCAACGGAATGGGTTTGGGCCTTCAATTGACTCATCACGAACGCGAGTCTGGAAAGTCACTTTAGGGAGTTTCATGCCAACATGAGCCATCGTATTCACCTCGATTTTCACAAATTCTTTTGACTATTCACACACATAGCTTCCCTCAGCCGTTTTACGGGCATGCACCTCAAAAAGAAGGATTGGAAAGCAACTATAGAATGCGAACAATTCGCATGAGTGCTGTTAATGCATATTGATGAAACTAACAAGACATGTTTGCCCTTGTGCACCAAAATGCCGCGTTTTCCTGCGAGGCAAACGATTGAATTTTCTGCCGGTTCCAACACAATCCACATCTTGGCAATTAAAAATTTGACCTTTTGATAAAAATAATTCAATCTTTTGAAATCGGATCGCGGTTTTGGGCGGCAAATGCCATGTCAAATTCGGGCGGGCACGTTGAAAAGTTTGAGGAGACTTTGAAGCGATATAGCCACTTCATAATTCGCGGCAAATTAGGGAGGGGAGAACGATGTCTGATCGACAGCCATTGTCGCGCGATGTGCAAAGTGCACGATTAAGTGCAGCAGAATATGATGAGAACTTTTCGGATTTACACGCGCCACTAGATTGGCACGAAGCCAAGGTGGAAGCAGAGCGCTGCTATTTTTGTTATGACGCACCGTGCATGACCGCTTGCCCAACCTCTATCGACATTCCTCTTTTCATTCGACAAATCGCCGCCGATAACCCCACTGGGGCTGCGAAGACGATTTTAAATCAGAACATTATGGGCGGCATGTGCGCCCGTGTTTGCCCAACTGAAACTTTGTGCGAGGAAGTTTGCGTACGCGAAGTGGCGGAAGGCAAGCCTGTCAAGATCGGTCAGTTGCAACGCTATGCAACAGATCACTTTATGGAAAGCAAGCGCCCTCACCCCTTCACCCGCAAAGCAGAGACAGGCAAGAAGGTCGCCATCGTTGGCGCTGGGCCTGCAGGCATGAGCTGCGCGCACCATTTGGCCCGTGAAGGCCATGACGTGACGGTGTTCGAAGCACGCAACAAGCCGGGCGGCCTGAATGAATTTGGCATTGCCAGCTACAAATCGACTGAAAATTTTGCGCAACGCGAAATTGAGTTTTTGCTGGAGATTGGCGGCATTGAAATCAAAACCGGCCAGCGACTGGGCGAAGAGATCGCGCTCGACCAATTGACCAACGATTATGACGCTGTGTTTTTGGGCCTTGGTCTTAAAAACACCAATCGCCTCAACCTTGAAGGCGAAGATGCGCCCGGGTGTGAAGATGCTATCGACTATATTGCGGCGTTGCGGCAGGCAGAGGATAAATCCAGCCTCTCCGTGGGGCGCAATGTTGTGGTGATTGGTGGTGGCATGACGGCCATCGATATTGCCATTCAAACCAAATTGCTTGGCGCAGAGAATGTGACCATTTGCTATCGTCGTGGCCAAGACGCAATGAATGCCAGCCTTTACGAGCAGGAATTGGCGCAAACCCACGGCGTTAAAATCATGCATTGGCGGCAGCCAAACAGCATTAAGCTGAATGAGCAAGGCGAAGTTTGCGGACTTGAAGTTGAAACAACTTCCGACGCAAGCAGCAAGCTTTCCGGCACTGGCGAAATGCAAATCATCCAAGCGGATCAAATCTTTAAAGCGATTGGCCAAAAGTTTGATTCAAGCCTTTTGAGCGACCATCAAGTGGAACTTGAGCAAGGCCGGATCAAGGTGGGCGATACGCGGCAAACCTCGCACCAAAAGATTTGGGCGGGCGGCGACTGCATTGTCGGCGGCGAGGATTTAACCGTGGTGGCCGTGGAAGACGGCAAGATCGCTGCGCAACATATCAATTCAGTTTTACAGGGTTAGGAGGAGAAACATCATGGCTGATTTAACCTCAAATTTTCTAGGCATTTCGTCTCCCAACCCGTTCTGGCTGGCCTCTGCACCGCCAACGGACAAAGCCTACAATGTAGAGCGCGCTTTTGAAGCGGGCTGGGGCGGTGTCGTGTGGAAGACGCTCGGCTCAGAAGGCCCGCCAGTAGTGAATGTGAATGGCCCGCGCTATGGCGCGATTTATGGCCATGACCGCCATTTGATTGGCTTGAACAATATTGAGCTGATAACCGACCGCGATCTTTATGTGAATTTGAAAGAAATCACGGAGGTCAAGAAACGCTGGCCTGATCGTGCGATCATCGTATCGCTGATGGTGCCTTGCGACGAGGAAAGCTGGAAAGCAATCCTGCCGCTGGTGGAAGAAACAGGCGCTGACGGGATTGAGCTGAACTTTGGTTGCCCACACGGCATGAGCGAACGCGGCATGGGCGCTGCTGTTGGCCAGGTGCCGGAATATATCCAAATGGTCACTGAATGGTGCAAAAAGTACTATTCAAAACCCGTGATCGTGAAGCTGACCCCGAATATCACTGACGTGCGCTATCCAGCCCGTGCGGCCAAAGCAGGCGGCGCGGATGCGGTGAGCTTGATCAATACCATCAACTCCATTGTTGAAGTTGATCTGGATAATTTTGCCCCTGTGCCCACCATTGACGGCAAGGGCTCACATGGCGGCTATTGCGGCCCAGCGGTGAAACCAATCGCCATGAATATGGTGTCAGAAATTGCTCGCGACCCCGAAACTGCGGGACTCCCGATTTCAGGGATTGGTGGCATCACCACATGGCGTGATGCGGCCGAATTTATCTCCCTTGGTTGTGGCAATTTGCAAGTGTGTACCGCTGCCATGACCTATGGCTTTAAAGTTGTGCAGGAAATGATCACCGGGCTGAGCGATTGGATGGATGAAAAGGGCATCAACTCCATCGATGAGTTTATGGGCCGTGCGGTGCCAAATGTGACGGATTGGAAATATCTCAACCTCAATTACGTCACCAAAGCCAAAATCAATCAGGATTTGTGCATTGAATGTGGCCGTTGCCACATTGCCTGCGAAGACACATCGCACCAGGCGATCACCAACATGGTGGATGGCAAGCGTCACTTTGAAGTGATTGACGAGGAATGCGTGGGATGTAATCTATGCGTGAATGTCTGCCCGGTTGATGATTGCATCACAATGGAACCCATTGCCGGAACAGACCCACGCACAGGCAAACCAGTTGATCCGGAATATGCCAACTGGACGACCCATCCAAACAATCCCAGCGCCAATACGGAGGCGGCAGAATAACGCAAGATCCCGCCCTAACAGCTGAGCGCCCTTATTTTAAGCGCACAATAGATGGCCGCGAAAAACTTCGCGGCCATTTGGCTATGATACTCTTCTCGATGCTGATCGCCGCCTCGTTTTCGTTCGGCGCCCTGGCAGCGCCGCTTATTGACGCGGGCGCCTTAAGCGCTTCGCGCTTTGTTTTGGCCTCCATCGTGATGGCCTTTATTGCCTATTTCACCCGTGTGCCGCTGACACAAGGCAAAAGATTATTGCCCGCCAAACCCTATCGGTTTTTGATCCTCGGATCGCTGATGGGCGTTTACTTTGTGACCATGTTCGAAGCCTTGCAAATCGCGTCCCCGGTATCGACAGGGGCGGTGTTCACATTGATGCCGATTATCTCGGCCGGATTTGGCGTGGTGTTTTTGGCCCAACGGGTATCGCCACGCATGATGATCAGCCTGACCATTGCGGCCATCGGGGCAATCTGGGTGATCTTTCGCGGTGACTTGGACGCGCTTCTGTCGTTCAATATCGGCAAAGGCGAGGCCATTTTCTTCGTCGGCGTGGTGGCCCATGGCGCTTACGCACCACTGGTGCGGCGGCTCAATCAAGGCGAGCCCGTCGTGCAGTTCTCATTCTGGACATTGGCCGCCTGTGCCTTATGCCTGAGCATTTATGCCATCTATGGCATTATGGAAACTGACTGGCTTAACCTGCCAGCAGTGGTTTATTGGGCGGGGCTTTATTTGACGATTTTCACCACGGCGCTCACCTTTTTCCTCCTGCAATATGCCAGCTTGCGTCTACCTGCATCGAAAGTGATGTCCTATGGCTATTTGACGCCGAGCTTCATCATTTTGATTGAGGGCGTGAGCGGGCGTGGTTGGGTGAACCCAAGCGTTGCCTTTGGCGCATTGGTGACTGTGTTGGCACTTGCCGTCTTGGCCTTTGCCAAGGAGGGGTAGGCGCTAGTCCGCTTTCAACAGGGAAGTGAAAAGCTGTTCCAAATAGGCTTTGGTGGTTTCAAACTGCGCAGGATCATCGATGCCCTGCCCCATCACCACTTTCACCTGCACTTCAAAATCAGCATAATGCTGGGTGGTTGCCCAGATCGAGAAAATCAAATGCCGGGGATCAACTTGCTTGATCCGCCCTTCCTGCATCCACTTCCGCATGATGGCAGATTTGTCCAACACCAATTGGTTGATTTCGCCTTCCAGAATTGGCTTAATGCGTGGCGCGCCCTGTACGATCTCGTTGGCGAACAAACGACTTTCGCGCGGAAAATCACGCGCCATTTCAATCTTGCGACGCACATAGTTCAAAATCTCTTCCAATGGATCGCCATCTTCGGACAATTCGCGCAAGGGTGCGAGCCAAGAATCCAACAAACGCGACAGCAGCGTTTCGTGAATATCTTGCTTTGATTTGAAGTAATAAAGCAGGTTGGGCTTAGACATTCCCGCTTCTTCAGCAATCTGGTCGATGGTGGAGCCTCGAAATCCGTTTTGGGAAAACACTTCCAGCGCAGCTTCGAGAATCTTTTTTTCATTTGCACGTTGAATGCGCGTGCGCCGTTTTGGCGTCTGAGTTCCGGCCCCAACCATCAACAATTCCTTCATTCTTTAAACTTGTCGACACGCTTGTGGACAAGTGTTCATCGGCAATCGCGTTTTATGCGTACCGACTTTCCCGCATTACATAAACTTATCATATCCAAACGTCCAGCGCATATAACCAAGACCTTCGTTTATAAAGAACTCGATGCTCGATCTGCCTAAATCCACCAAGTAAAACAAAGCGATTCCTATTTATTCAACGCAGCAAAAATGCTGTGAACTCTATTGCCAACTTGAACCGACACTTAGGCGAACGCTTCCGGGCAAATCGGTCCAATGATCAACTTCATTTTTACCTGTTGCAACATTTGGATTTATTTGTTCTCGCACCTCAAAAATATCTCGACTCTATCGCGCAATTGCTCAACAGTTTGCGCTTGACCATTTAAATAGACTTGTTAAACTTTGATCAAGCAGTCAATTTTTTGCAAAGTTTTTTTCAACTTTTATGCACCTGATTGAACTGCATCTATTTTTGCGTAAGGGGAGGTGCGCATTAATGTCAGATGCCACAAATGTGCCTAACGATCTAAACGCGTTTTGGATGCCGTTTACGTCCAATCGCCAATTCAAAAAACAACCGCGCATGTTTGTGGGTGCAAAGGATATGCACTACACCACCAGCGACGGTCGCGAGGTGCTTGATGGCACGGCGGGTCTGTGGTGTTGCAATGCGGGCCATTGCCGTCCCAAAATCACGGAAGCGATCCAGCAACAGGCTGGCGAACTGGATTATGCGCCGGCGTTCCAAATGGGGCACCCAAAGGCGTTTCAATTGGCCAATCGGCTGGTCGACATTGCGCCCAAAGGCATGGATCATGTGTTCTTTACCAATTCAGGTTCTGAATCCGTTGAAACAGCACTCAAGATCGCCCTCGCCTATCATAAGGTGAAAGGCGAAGGATCGCGCACGCGCCTTGTGGGCCGTGAACGCGGATATCATGGGGTGAATTTTGGCGGCATTTCGGTGGGCGGCATTGTGGCCAACCGCAAAATGTTTGGCACCTTGCTGACCGGCGTTGACCATCTGCCGCACACCCATTTGCCGGATAAAAATGCATTTACGCGCGGCGAGCCAGAACATGGTGGCGATTTGGCCGACGAATTGGAGCGCATTGTCGCACTGCATGACGCGTCCACTGTGGCAGCTGTGATTGTTGAGCCCGTCGCTGGTTCAACAGGCGTTTTGATCCCGCCCAAAGGCTATTTGAAGCGCTTGCGTGACATTTGCACCAATCACGGCATTTTGCTGATTTTTGATGAAGTGATCACAGGATTTGGCCGCTTGGGCTCACCTTTTGCAGCACAGCATTTTGATGTGATGCCCGACATGATCACCACAGCAAAAGGCTTGACCAATGGCGTGATCCCGATGGGTGCGGTGTTTGTGAGCAATGAAATTCACGATGCCTTTATGAATGGCCCGGAACATCTGATCGAGTTTTTCCATGGCTACACCTATTCCGGCAACCCGATTGCCAGCGCCGCAGGTTTAGCAACGCTGGAAACGTATGCTGAGGAAGGACTTCTGACCCGCGCAGCTGAGTTGGATTCTTATTGGGCCGATGCGTTGCACTCTCTCAAAGACGCGAAGCATGTGATCGACATTCGCAATATCGGTCTAATCGGCGCGATTGAGCTTGAGCCGATTGCCGGAGAACCGACCAAGCGGGCGTTCTCCTGCTTCCTCGACGCTTATGAACGCGGCCTATTGATCCGCACGACGGGCGACACCATCGCCCTGTCTCCGCCACTCATCATTGAAAAATCACATATTGATCAATTGGTGGACACTTTACGCACTGTTTTGAATGAGGCCGCATAAATGAACATTATCCAAAATGCCATCAATGGCCAAAGAGTAACGTCCAGCTCATCCAACCGTGTCCCGGTGTTTAACCCGGCGACGGGCGAGCAAAGCGCAGATCTGCCGCTTTCGACAGTGGATGAAGTGAACGCAGCTGTTGCCGCCGCAAAAGCCGCAGCACCAGCTTGGGGTGATACCCCGCCGCTGAAACGTGCGCGTTTTATGTTTCGGTTCAATGAGCTTTTGAACCAACATGCGGACGATATTGCGCGGGAGATTTCGAAAGAGCACGGCAAAACACATGATGATGCGCTGGGCGAAGTGGCCCGCGGCATTGAAGTCGTGGAATTTGCCTGTGGCATTCCCTCATTATTGAAAGGCGATTTCAGCCGCAATGTGGGTCCGTCCGTCGACACAGTGGCAGACCGCAAGCCACTGGGCGTTGTGGCAGGCATTACGCCGTTCAACTTTCCAGCGATGGTGCCCATGTGGATGTATCCCGTGGCCGTCGCCTGCGGCAATACCTTTGTGTTGAAACCGTCAGAACGTGATCCATCTGCCCCCATGCTGGTGTGGGATCTGTTTCAAGAAGCTGGCTTCCCGGATGGCGTGCTGAATGTGGTGCATGGCGACAAGTTGGCGGTGGACACATTGCTGGACCATCCAGATGTGAAGGCCATCAGCTTTGTGGGCTCCACGCCTATCGCTGAATATGTCTACAAACGCGGCACTGACGCCGGCAAGCGGGTGCAGGCACTGGGCGGCGCGAAGAACCATATGATCGTGATGCCCGACGCGGATATGGACAAAGCCGCTGACGCGCTGATGGGTGCGGGTTATGGTTCGGCTGGCGAACGGTGCATGGCGATTTCCGTTGCGGTGCCCGTGGGTGAAAAGACCGCCGATGCATTGGTGGCCAAGCTGAAGCCGCGCGTTGAAGCGCTTAAGGTTGGTCCTGCTACCGATAATGATGCCGAAATGGGTCCGCTCATCACCAAAGCGCACCAAGACAAAGTGCTAGGCTATATTGATGAAGGCGAAAAGGCCGGTGCCGAGCTTGTTGTTGATGGTCGAGGTTACGCGCCGCAAGGCTATGAAGAGGGCTATTATGTCGGCGGCACCCTGTTTGATCGGGTCACCACCGATATGTCGATCTATAAGGAAGAGATTTTCGGTCCCGTCCTCTCTGTGGTGCGCGCCAAAGATTATGGCGAAGCCGTGGATATGATCAATGCCCACGAATATGGCAACGGCACCGCCATTTTCACCCGCGACGGCGACGCAGCCCGTGAATTTGCCGACAAAATTGAGGTCGGCATGGTGGGCGTGAATGTGCCTATCCCTGTGCCTGTGGCGTATCACAGCTTTGGCGGTTGGAAGCGTTCCTCATTTGGTGCGCACGGCATGTATGGCCCAGAAGGCGTGCATTTTTACACACGGCTGAAAACGGTCACCACAAGATGGCCGGGCGGCATTAAGGAAGGTGCAGTTTTCACTTTTCCAAGCTAATCGAGCGGAGCGATAATGGTAGCAGTTGCAGCAAAAGCTGAACTTGTAATTGATGATGACCGTGTGCGGGTAACACGTTTCGACTTTGAACCCGGCGCCGAAACCGGCTGGCACCGACATGGTTATGACTATGTGATCACTACGATCACACCGTGCAATATGCTTTTGAAAGAGCCCGGGGGCGTTGAACGCAAGGTGAGCATGGCTGCTGGAACGACATATCGACGGGAAGAAGGTGTGGAGCATAATGTCATCAATGATGGCGACGCACCAATGACCTTTGTTGAAGTAGAATTGAAATAGGAGAGAATGATGGCAGCACCAGGCACGAACCAGCGTATCAATGGCGAACGGCTTTGGGACAGCCTGATGGAAATGGCCAAGATCGGCCCCGGCGTGCGTGGCGGCAATAACCGCCAGACGGTGACCGACGAGGATGGCGAAGGCCGTCACCTGTTCCGCAAATGGTGTGAAGACGCGGGCATGAGCATGGGCGTTGACCAGATGGGCAATATGTTTATGCGCCATGAAGGTACGGACCCGGATGCCCTGCCCGTTTATGTTGGTTCTCACCTCGACACCCAACCCACTGGCGGCAAATATGACGGGGTGTTGGGTGTTTTGGCTGGCCTAGAAATTGTCCGTTCGCTGCGGGACATGAAAATCAAAACAAAGCGTCCGATTGTGGTGACCAACTGGACAAATGAAGAAGGTACTCGATTTGCCCCGGCGATGCTCTCGTCCGGGGTTTTTGCTGGCATGCACACCCAAGACTGGGCCTATGATCGCGAAGATGCAGAGGGCAAAAAGTTTGGTGCCGAGCTGGAGCGGATCGGCTGGAAGGGCGAAGAGGAAGTGGGCGACCGCAAGATGCATGCTTTCTTCGAGCTGCATATTGAGCAAGGGCCAATCCTTGAGGCCGAAGGCAAAGATATTGGCGTGGTGACCCACGGCCAAGGGCTTTCATGGACGCAAGTTACCGTGACGGGCAAAGAGAGCCACACCGGCTCCACCCCGATGCCGATGCGCAAAAATGCTGGGCTCGGCATGGCGCGGATTTTGGAATTGGTCGATCAGATCGCTTGGTCGCACAAGCCGGACGCTGTTGGCGCCGCAGGCCATATTGATGTTTATCCGAACTCGCGCAATGTGATCCCCGGCAAAGCCGTATTCACAGTGGATTTCCGGTCGCCAGACTTGGGCGTGATCCAAGATATGGAAAAACGGCTGGCCGACGGCGCAAAGAAGATTTGCGACGAGATGGGACTTGAGGTCGAACTTGAAAAAGTCGGCGGTTTTGACCCTGTGGAATTTGACAAGGATTGCGTGAAGGCCGTGCGTGATGCGGCGGAACGTTTGGGCTATTCCCATCGTGACATCATTTCTGGCGCAGGCCACGATGCTTGCTGGATCAACCGCACGGCCCCCACTGCCATGGTAATGTGCCCATGCGTTGATGGTTTGAGCCACAATGAGGATGAAGAGATTTCACCGGAGTGGGCTGCTGCTGGGGCAGATGTGTTGTTCCATGCGGTGGTGGAGACGGCGGAGATTGTGGAGTGAGGTGATTGGCCCCGCGAGAACAAGATTGAGAGCGGCCCCGGATCAGGTCTGGGGGGCCACACGGGGAAATACAATGCTACCCCACTGGGCATTCCCGGCCTTGAGCCGGGATCGGTAAGAAAGGAAAATGAAACTGAGCTACTTTGTCTACATACTCGCCCATAAACCGAAGGGTGCGATTTATGTAGGTTCGGCACGCAATTTGAGGCATCGTGTTGAGCAACATCGAAGTGGGGCAATTGATGGCCATACGAAGAAGTACAACATCAAAACGCTTGTTTATTTTGAACACTTTGAAGACCCAAATGAAGCTATTGCGATGGAGTATCGGCTCAAAAAGTGGAAGCGCGATTGGAAAGAGGCATTGATTGAAAAAGTGAACCCGGAATGGCGCGATGTAACCGCTGACATTCCATATTGAGGGTTGGATTGGCCCCGGATCAAGTCCGGGGCGGCAACAAGGGGAATATCGTGCCCTCCCCACGGGGCATTCCCGGCCCTGAGCCGGGATCAAAAGGAGACAACAGGCTGGCGCTGAGATAGCGACAGGCAAGAAACGAACAACCCGACATCAGATCGGGCAAGATAAAACGACCGGAAAAATCCGGCGCATAAATTAGAGATCAACTCTAAGATTTAAGAGGAACGAATAACGGCTCAAAAGAGCGACCCATAGGAGGAACAAATGGCATCGAAAGTGATCAAAGGCGGGACGGTTGTTACCGCGGATTTGACTTATGAGGCGGACGTCAAGATTGAGGGTGGCGTGATCACGGAGATTGGGCCGAACCTTTCTGGTGACGAAGTGTTGGACGCCGCAGGTTGTTATGTGATGCCAGGCGGGATTGATCCGCACACCCATATGGAAATGCCATTTATGGGCACCTATTCCAGTGATGATTTTGAAAGCGGCACGCGCGCGGCGCTGGCCGGCGGCACCACGATGGTGGTGGATTTCTGCTTGCCCAGCCCCGGCCAATCGCTGCTGGAAGCGCGGCAGATGTGGGATAATAAATCCACGCGGGCGAACTGTGATTATTCCTTCCATATGGCGGTGACTTGGTGGAGCGAACAGGTGTTTAACGAGATGCCTGAGATCACCAAACAGGGCATCAACAGCTTCAAGCATTTTATGGCCTATAAGGGCGCGTTGATGGTTGAAGATGATGAGATGTATGCCTCCTTCAAGCGGTGCGCCGAGATTGGTGCCCTGCCCCTCGTTCATGCGGAAAATGGTGATGTGGTTGCGCAGTTGCAGGAACAATTGCTTGCTGAGGGCAATAATGGGCCGGAGGCGCATGCTTATTCGCGTCCACCGGAAGTGGAAGGCGAAGCCACCAACCGGGCAATCATGATTGCAGACATGGCCGGCGTGCCAGTTTATATTGTGCATACGTCTAGTGAGCAGGCGCATGAAGCCATTCGTCGTGCCCGGCAAAATGGCATTCGCGTATTTGGCGAACCATTGATCCAGCACCTCACCCTTGATGACAGCGAATATGCCAACAAGGATTGGGACCATGCGGCGCGGCGTGTGATGTCTCCACCTTTCCGCAACAAGAAGCATCAAGACAGCCTATGGGCTGGGCTGCAATCAGGCAGCTTGCAAGTTGTGGCAACGGACCATTGTGCCTTCACCACCGAGCAAAAACGTTATGGCGTTGGCGACTTCACCAAAATTCCAAATGGCACTGGCGGGTTGGAAGACCGGATGCCAATGTTGTGGACTTATGGGGTAAACACCGGTCGTTTGACCATGAATGAGTTTGTGGCCGTCACCTCTACCAATAGTGCGAAAATCCTCAATATGTACCCGAAAAAAGGTGCTGTTTTGGTGGGTGCTGATGCAGATTTGGTGGTATGGGATCCAAACAAAGAAAAGACCATTGAGGCCAGCACGCAGCAATCTGCAATTGATTACAATGTGTTTGAAGGCAAGCATGTGAAAGGCCTGCCCCGCTTCACCCTGAGCCGCGGCAAAGTGGTGATTGATGATGGCGCAGTGAAAACTGAGGAAGGCCACGGCAAGTTTGTGGAACGCGAGGCGTTTAGCTCCACCAACAAAGCACTTTCAAAATGGAAAGAGCTGACCGCGCCGCGCAAAGTTGAGCGCACTGGCATCCCGGCGAGTGGGGTATAGACCAACTGATGGAGCAGCAAACTGTAATCCAAACACAGAATTTGGACCTCACATTTGAAACCAATGATGGCCCGGTGCATGCGCTAAAAGGCATTGATCTCAGCATTGAGCGCGGCGAGTTTGTGTCGTTTATCGGGCCTTCTGGCTGCGGAAAGACCACGCTTTTGCGGGTGATTGCGGATTTGGAAAAGCCGACCGGCGGCACCATTGAAGTGAATGGCATGACGCCTGAAGAAGCGCGCAAGAAACGGGCTTATGGCTATGTTTTCCAAGCAGCCGCGCTTTATCCTTGGCGCACAATTGGGGCGAACATTGCCTTGCCGCTTGAGGTGATGGGCATTGAAAAGGCCAAACGCGAAGAGCTGGTGAGAAAGAACCTTGAACTGGTCAATCTGGATGGATTTGCCAACAAGTTTCCGTGGCAACTTTCCGGCGGCATGCAGCAGCGTGCCTCCATCGCACGGGCGCTGAGCTTTGATCCAGATATGTTGCTGATGGACGAGCCATTTGGGGCGCTAGACGAAATTGTGCGGGACTATCTCAACGAGCAATTGCTTGACCTCTGGGCAAAGACCAAAAAGACCGTTGTGTTTGTGACCCACTCCATTCCCGAGGCGGTGTTTCTTTCCACCAAGATTGTGGTGATGAGCCCTCGCCCCGGCCGGATTCATGAAATCATTGATTGTGATTTGGGGGACAATCGCACGCTAGATATTCGCGAGACACCGCGTTTCATCGAAATTGCGCACCAAGTGCGTGAGGGCCTAAAACTGGGGCATGCCGATGACGAGTAGCCGCGAGGGATTTGCCGCTTTTTTACATGATCGGCTGATCCCGATCGGCACGGTGCTGCTTGGCATTCTCATGCTGTGGTACGTGTTCACGGTGGTGCTAAACGCGCCGTTTGAGCGCGATCAGGCTGCGCGGGCGGACACTGAGATTTCCACCACGCAGCTGATTACCAACACAATGATGCAAAAGCGCCCTATTTTGCCTGCGCCACATCAGGTTGCGGTGGAGATTTGGGAAACCACCGTCGAGAAGAAGATCACGTCGAAAAGATCGTTGATCTACCACACGTGGGTGACACTTTCCTCGACATTGCTTGGCTTTGCCATGGGCACAGGATTGGGCATTTTGCTGGCGGTGGGGATTGTGCATTCTCGGGTTTTGGACAAAAGCCTGATGCCTTGGATCATTACGTCTCAAACCATTCCCATCTTGGCCATCGCGCCGATGGTGATTGTGGTGTTGAACGCCATTGGCATTTCGGGGCTTTTGCCGAAAGCTGTGATCTCCATGTATCTCTCCTTTTTCCCAGTGGCGGTGGGCATGGTGAAGGGCCTACGCTCGCCCGAAGTGATGCATTTGGATTTGATGCACACTTATAATGCTAGCCGCAGCCAGGTGTTTTGGAAATTGCGGTGGCCTGCTTCCGTGCCGTTCCTCTTTACGTCGATGAAGGTGGCGGTCGCGATTAGCCTTGTGGGTGCAATTGTGGGCGAATTGCCGACGGGTGCCTCCGCCGGATTGGGCGCACGGCTGCTGTCCGGCTCCTATTATGGGCAAACCATTCAAATTTGGTCGGCGCTGATTGCAGCATCACTGCTCGCAGCGGCCTTGGTGATGGTGATTGATCTTATTGGTCGCTCGGTGACCCGACGCATGGGGATGGCGGCATGAATTGGACATGGATCATTGCAGCATTGGTGTTTTGGATGGCGACTTGGGCCACCAATCAGATGCTGGCGAACAAACGTTTTGAAGATAGGACCGTTCAAACGGGCGTCGACATTTTCATTCCCATACTGTTTGGTGCGGCCTTGCTGATGTTGTGGGAAGGGATTTGCCGTGGCTTTTCCATTCCAACTGTGTTGCTGCCGCCGCCCTCTATGATTTGGGCGCGGATCACGGCATCGGTTGATATTTTGTGGGCGGACTTCCAGCAGACCTATTTGAAAGCGGTTTTGGCCGGTTATGCCATGGGCTGCGGCGCGGGCTTTATTGCGGCCATCATTGTTGATCGGGTGCCATTCTTGCGCAAAGGGCTATTGCCTGTGGGCAACCTTGTGGCGGCGCTGCCGATTGTGGGCATGGCGCCAATCATGGTGATGTGGTTTGGTTTTGACTGGCCGTCAAAAGCTGCTGTCGTGGTGATCATGACCTTCTTCCCCATGTTGGTGAACACGGTTTCTGGCCTCGCGGCCACCGGGCATATCGAACGCGATTTGATGCACACTTATGCATCGAGCTATTGGCAAACGCTGATCAAGGTACGCTTGCCAGCTGCGATGCCGTTCATTTTCAATGCGCTAAAAATTAATTCCACACTGGCATTGATTGGCGCAATTGTGGCCGAGTTTTTCGGCACCCCCATTGTTGGCATGGGGTTCCGCATTTCCACGGAAGTGGGGCGGATGAATGTCGACATGGTTTGGGCTGAGATTTTTGTCGCAGCCCTTGCTGGCTCCCTCTCTTATGGGCTGATCGCCCTATTAGAGAGGGCGGTAACTTTCTGGCATCCTTCATACAGATCATAACAATAACCAAGGCTGCCAATTTCAAGAGGAGACGACTATGAAGACGAAAATAACGTTGGCCTTAAGTTTGGCAGCAAGCCTAGTGGCAGCAGGGCCCGCCCTCGCCGCAGATAAGCTTACCCTTCAGCTCAAATGGGTCACGCAAGCCCAGTTTGCTGGATATTATGTGGCCAAGGATAAAGGCTTTTATGACGAAGTTGACCTTGATGTTGAGATCAAGCCCGGCGGCCCAGACATTGCCCCACCACAAGTGATCGCTGGTGGCGGCGCTGATGTGATTGTGGACTGGATGCCATCTGCCTTGGCAAGCCGTGAAAAAGGCGTGCCTTTGGTCAATATCGCCCAGCCCTTCAAACGCTCTGGCATGATGCTGACCTGCTTGGAAGAAACCGGCATTAAATCGCCTGATGATTTCCCCGGCAGAACGCTTGGCGTTTGGTTCTTCGGCAATGAATATCCCTTCTTATCGTGGATGAGCCAATTAGGCATTCCAACAGATGGCAGCGATGGCGGTGTGACCGTTCTGAAGCAGGGCTTTAACGTTGATCCATTGCTGCAAAAGCAAGCCGATTGCGTTTCAACAATGACTTACAATGAATATTGGCAGATCATTGACGCAGGCATTTCAGAAGATGATTTGGTGACCTTCAAATATGAGAATGCGGGCGTGGCCACATTGGAAGACGGTCTATATGTGCTGGAAGAAGATCTTGCCGATCCAGAAATGGTCGACAAGCTGGCACGCTTTGTCGAAGCGTCTATGAAGGGTTGGCACTATGCTGAAGAAAACCCAGATGAGGCCGCCGACATTGTGTTGGAAAATGACGATACTGGCGCGCAAACAGAAGAGCACCAACGTCGCATGATGCGTGAAGTGGCGAAACTGACTGCTGGCTCAGATGGTCGTTTGTCTGAAGAGGACTATAACCGTACTGTTGAAACATTGTTGGCAGGTGGTTCTGATCCCGTGATTTCAGAAGTGCCGCAAAATGCTTGGACGACTGCTGTGACGGACAAGATGGGCATGTAAGCCTCTCGCCAATCGCAAACATGTTGAGCGCGGCATCCAGACTTTGGACGCCGCGCTTTTGTTTAAGTAATCGAACGGCGCAATCTGTCGGTTACCCATTCCATGATCAACACAATAAGAAAGATTGCCAGCATGATCGCGGCGGCTTTTTTATATTGAAATAGATCGAAGGACGACTTGAGTTCTTGCCCGATGCCGCCAGCGCCCACTAGGCCCAGAACAACTGACGAGCGCACCGCCTTTTCTAAGGCGAACAGGGTCGTGTTGATCAAAGACGGCATCGCGTCTGGTATTACCGCGCCGCACAGAATAGAGAACTTTGATGCTCCGATAGCTTCCAGCGCCTCTTGCGGCTCTTTATCTGCATCTTCCATGGCTTCACCGAAGAAGCCACCACAGAAGCCGATTGTGTCCACCATAATCGTCATCGTGCCTGCTACGGCGCCCAACCCGACCGTGATGACGAAGATCAGGGCCCAGATAAGATCTGGCACGGTGCGGAAGAAGGAAATCAACGCTTTGAACAAGAAGGTTGTCGCTTTGAGCGGCGCGATGCCGCGTGCGCTTAGCCAGCCAATGGGCAAGCTGATCAACACACCAAGCACTGTGCCCGCGATGGCGATTTGCATGGTTTCAACCAAGCGCCAGAACACACGACCGAGAAATTCTGGGTCGGTTTCTGGCGGAAACATGCGGTTCATCAAACTGCCGAGGCGTGGCACGCCTTCTGCCACCCGTTGTGGCGATGGGCTGACATTGTAGATCGAACTGATGATGATCGCGCCAACCACAATCCAAAGGGTGAATTGAATGGCCGACACTTTGCCAATTCGATCTAGTTGTGGCAGCTCGACACGGCGATTCATTGTTTTATCAACCACTGAACACACCTTTTAAATCTTGAGCGGTGAGATCGTCGCTCTTTTGGTCCAAGAAGATGCTCCCGTTTTTGAGCGCGATGACCCGGTCTGCATATTGCAGGGCATGTTGCATATCGTGGGAGGTGAACATCAGCGTGATGTTGTTCTTCTTTGACAGATTGACAAAGCGCTGCATCACATCGTGCCCGGATTTTGGATCAAGGCTGGCAGCGGGTTCATCTGCGATGAAAAGCTTTGGCTTGCGCACAAGGGCGCGGGCAATTGCCACGCGCTGCGCCTGCCCACCGGAAAGCTGATCCACACGCTCATTCGCCTTATGCACCAAATTCACAGAATCCAGTGCTTCCATCGCGCTTTGGCGCCATGCGGGCGACGCGATTGCTTGATGCCAGCCGCGCCAGCTGCCTGCGCGCCCCAACATGCCATGCACCACATTGGTGAGCGCAGTGGCGCGGGACACCAGACAATGTTTTTGAAACACAAAACCAATATCGCTGCGGATTCTGCGGGCTTGCGCTGCCTGTGGTCGGCCAGAGAAGGTTTCATCCAAAACGCTGACCTGGCCGCCGCTATGGGGCAAAAGGCCAATCAGGCATTTCAGCAAGGTCGACTTCCCTGCCCCATTGGATCCAATCAGTGCAACCGTTTCGCCTTCGGAGATGTTGATATCCAAATTGGAAAAGACTGCCTGCGCCGCGCCATATTGCTTGGTGAGCATTTGCGCGGAAATCAGCGGTGACGTTTTGACGGTTTTTGGGTGGGGAGAATCTGAACGGGGAGCGATACGTTCGCTCCCTGTCAAATCTTGATGCATATCTGTTATCGACATGCGCTGTCCCCCAAAGTTGGGAGTTTCATATTAGTCGCCAACGAAGCCTGAGAAGCCGTCAACGCCGATGGTGCTGTACATTGAGCGCACATAATCATAATCGGCATCATCAACTGAACCGAGGAAGAAGCCACCGGCATATTTGTCGTTGTCTTCGCCTTTAAGCACAGCTTCCATGATAGCCGCACCATCTTCAACGAATGCTTTTTTGACTTTGGCAAGCACGTCTGCATCTACATCAGCCGACGCAACCAAAATGTCGTTTGGCAAATCTGGGCCGCGAGCAACCACTTTGAAGGCAACTTCTGGGTAGGCTTCGCGAGCTTTTTGCAAATGACCGAAGTTCATGCCGATGGCAGAAATGTCACCACGGATCAGCGCCTCAATTGCAACGTTGCGCTTGATGATTTGCGCGTCATAGTCTGTGCCATATTTAAGACCGAGGTCAGCCAATGCCTGCGCTGGCCCAAGCTGCTGTGACGTTGAACCAACAGAGCCGAAAGACACGACTTTGCCTTTCAAGTCTTGCGCGGAAGAGATGTCACCATCAGCAAGCACAACAATTTGGCCGAAATAGTCTGGACGCTGCCACGCCACAACGATTTGCGCGTCGGTCAATTCCTTCATCACCACATATTCAGCGGGACCGGTGAGAACAAAGTTCACCTGGCCAGCATTCATGGCCTCAACGGCGGCTGTGCGTGAGCTTACTGGAATAAGATCCATTTCCAAGCCAGTTGATTTTTCCAATGCGGCTTCAACTGCGCCAAACTCTTGCTCGAGCTGTTCCAAGCCTTCAACATCGGTCACTGCGAAGGTGATGTCCGCTGCCATTGCAACATTAGATGTTACCGCGAGCAATGCACCCGCAACCATTGAACGAAACATTATATTCCCCTGAATGTTCATTTTCGATGGCGAGGGAATAGCAATGCGATATCTCCGAAAAATAACAGCCACATGTCAGCGATATGACAAGTCGAAATGAATATTTTCGTCACATAGATGACATGTGGGCACACTAAGGCAGCGCCTCAACGCCACCGATCAGGACATATAAAAATGAATTCTACTGCCGCCAAAGTTGCCCGCCCTATTTACATTGCCAACGGCACCGTTTTGCAAAATGACGAGCTTGTACGCGCTGATTTGTGGACGGATAATGGGCATATCGCTGCGGCTAAGGTTGATGGTGATGCGTTACGCTTGAACGCCGAAGGGCTTTTGGTTTTGCCTGGGATTATTGATGTGCACGGGGATGCGTTTGAACGCAGCATCATGCCGCGGGCTAGTGTGAGCTTTGATCTCGACTTGGCCTTTCAAGACACAGATCAACAGTTGGCGGCAAATGGCATCACAACTGCTTATCATGGGCTAACCATCTCTTGGGAGCCGGGCTTGCGCTCTTTGGACAATGCCAAGAAGTTTATGGCGGCGCTGGCAGCGGAACGTGGCAAGTTTCGGGTTGACCACCGGGTGCAGTTGCGCTGGGAGACCTTTGCATTTGATGCTGTGGGTGATGTTGCGGCTTGGTTGGCACAGAAGCCAACCCCTGCCCTCGCCTTTAATGACCATACGACGTCGACAATCGAGCGCGTTGAGAGCGGCAACCTCACAAAACTTGCCGGGTGGGCCTCACGCTGTGGCCTTACGCCGGATGAATATGTGGCTATGGTTTATCGCATGGCCGAACGGCGCGCAGAAGTGCCTGCGGCGGTTGCAGAGCTTGCTGCACAGGCCAAACAATCAGGTGCTGTTATTCTTTCCCATGATGATGTGACAAAAGAGAACCGGGCCTATTACCGCGAATTGGGCGCAGATATCAGTGAATTTCCGATGACGCTTGAGGCGTTGCATGACGCCAATAGCCATGGCGAACATGCTGTTTTTGGCGCGCCAAATGTTGTGCGCGGTGGTAGCCATAACGGTTCACTGAATGCTGCAGATATGGCGAAGCAAGAGCTCTGCACCATTTTGGCGTCTGACTATCATTATCCCTCGCTGATCAATGCGGCCTTTGCGTTGACGAAACGCAAAAACATGTCGCTGGCGCAGAGCTGGGCATTGATCAGCAAAAACCCTGCTGCGGCGATGCATCTGACAGATCGCGGCACGCTGGAAACTGGTAATCGGGCGGACATTATTTTGGTTCGCGAGCAAGACGGATTGCCACAAGTTGTGGCCACCCTGAGCAATGGTGAACTTGCTTATTTGGCAGACGGCAACTTGCTGAAATAGCGCAAAATAAAACCGCCCCGAATGATCGGGGCGGCTAAAACTTTCAACGAACCAGCGTTTTAGATTATTCGCTGTGTGCGGCGATTGCATCGCGTGCTTTTTGCAGCAGTGCTTCGCCATTGATGCCGGATTTATCGGCTTCATCAACCCAGCGCTCGATGACAGGCTTAAGCGCCTCTTCGAAAGCGTCAGTTTGCGCCTGATCCAGCACGATATGCTCATTGCCAGCTTCCACAGCTTGCGCAATGCCTTCATCGTCATTCTCAACCCAAACTTGGCCCAATTGCTCAAGCCATTCTGGTCCAGAATGATCTTTGAAGATTTTCTGGATATCCTCAGGCAAGCTGTCCCATTTCGCCTTGTTCATAGACATTTGGAACACCAATGTGCCAAAGCGCATTTGGTCTGTACCTTCGATTTGATAGTTGGTTTGCTGTTCCAACTTCAATGAGGGCACAATTTCAAATGGCACGAACGCCGCATCAACTGTTTTCTTGGACAGTGCTTGTGGCAAGCTTGGCACAGGCATCGCCACAGGTGCAGCACCCAATGCTTCGATTGTCCAAGCGCCTGTGCGCGATGGTGTGCGGATTTTCAGGCCTTCAACGTCGGTTGGCATGCGCACTTCTTTATCAACAGTGTGCAAGCCATTGCCTTGGTGCACATGCAGGAACATGACTTCAAGGCCTTTATATTCTTCGCGCAATTCATCATCAAACAGATCATGCATGGCCAAATTGGTTGCTGCAGGATTGTTGCGATGCACGAATGGCAATTCAAACACTTCAGTGCGCGGGAACAGGCCAGCGGTGTAGCCGTTTACGGTCCACACAATATCGGCAACGCCATCACGGGCCTGGCCCACCAATTCAGGTGGTGTACCGCCGAGCGACATTGAGGGGAAAATTTCGATTTCTACGCGGCCATCAGAGGCCTTTTCAATTGCTTCCGCCCAAGGCGCAACTGTTTCCAAATGCGAAGGGGTTTGAGGCCCCAAAAAGTGGTGCAATTTAAAATTATATTCTGCCGCAAACGACGCGGAACTCGCAAGCAAACCTGTGGCAAGGCCAAGCAAAGCGGCTATTTTGGGGGTGTTCATCTCAGTTCATCCTTTCCGGTTTCAGTTCCAACTGAAACAATTTGAGGGACATGCGGGCCCTTCGCCCGATGGGGCGCACCATTCACAATTTAGATGCAACAAGCAACTGCTAAATGAGGGGTGTGGCCGAAAGTTGACGCACCAATAACAGACCAAAACGTTATGGACGAACAAAGAAAAGCGCCGCCCTCTATGAAAGGACGGCGCATCGCGCTCAAGAGTATGCTGCACACTCATCGTCGGCGAGATCAGCAGGACATTGGGTATCGTCTATCAAAATCCTGCCGCTCGCCGATCTAGAGTTTAGCAAGGGCATTTTCACCCTATTGCACAGACCTTGACGAACTTATTCTGCAAAAGGCCGCATTTGAACTAATTGAATCAATTGATTAGCGCAAATTGCGGATGTTTCGATTCAAACCAAATTCGCCGCCTATTTGGCCGCGACAGCCGCAGTCTGCGCGCAGGTACGCGGAGCCAATGCGCAAATCGCCTGATATTGCGACAAGAAGACCTGCCCAGATAGATGTTCGAAGAAGTCAGTTTTTTCCAGCTTGTCCATCACTGGCCCCTTCACTTCGCTGAAGTGCAATTTCACATCCAAGCTGGCCAAACGTTCATTGATGGCTTCAAGGCTTTCCAGCGCCGACATATCAATTTCATTCACCGCCGGGCACATCAGCACCACATGTTTCAGTTTTTTGTTTTTGGCCACCAGATCGTAGACCCTGTCTTCCAAAAAGCGTGCGTTGGCGAAATAGAGCGATTGATCCACCCGCAAGGACAAAACTTCGTCAGTTGTTTTGACATTGTGCCGATCAATATTGCGGAAATGTTCGGTCCCTTCCACCAAGCCAACGATAGCGGTGTGGGGCTTAGAGGTTTTGTACAGGTGAATGGCAATCGATGTGAGCACACCTGCAGTCACGC
Organism: Maritalea sp. S77; assembly: GCF_049801075.1. Classification (NCBI taxonomy): domain Bacteria; kingdom Pseudomonadati; phylum Pseudomonadota; class Alphaproteobacteria; order Hyphomicrobiales; family Devosiaceae; genus Maritalea; species Maritalea sp. S77. Next base: position 912,438 of record NZ_JBNAGG010000001.1, read on the forward strand.
CATATTCAACACCCCAGATCAATGTGATGGCCATTGTGGTGGCAACCGCGGCGAAATCAGCTTTTGAATAGCGCCATGTGCGTTGGAGGATAGAGAAATCCACCAAGCTCATCACAGCCACAATAATGGTGGCCGCCAACACAGCCTTAGGCAGAAAGAACAAGAACGGTGTGAGGAAGAACGTGGCCAAGGCTATGCCTATTGCAGTGAATGCACCCGCTGCTGGCGTTTGCGCCCCAGCATCGAAATTGACCACCGAACGTGCGAATCCGCCGGTGACTGGATAGCCACCACCAAAGGAAGAGGCAATGTTGGATGCGCCAAGCCCCACCAACTCCTGATCCGGGTCAATACGTTGGCGACGTTTGGCCGCCAAAGTTTGCGCCACGCTGACCGACTCGACAAAACCGATGACCGAAATCAAGGCTGCTGATCCTGCAAGGGCAAAAATCAACTCCAAGTCGAACGTGGGTAAGGCCAACGCGGGCAAACCTTGCGGCACGCTGCCCACCAACGCGACGCCTTGTGAATTCAGTTGAAAGAGTGCCGCAATGCCAATGCTGACTGCAACGGCGAAGACGGGGCCGGTTTTGGCAAGAATATCGGCTAAGCGGGCCCCTACTCCCATTTTGAGCAGCAAGGGCTTCAGGCCTTTGCGCACCCAAAACAGGAATAGAGCGGCGGGGATGCCTATGGCGGCGGTGATCCAATTGATCTCGCCGACATGGGCGACCAAGGAGAGTATCAAGTCCAACAAATTATGCCCGTGGGCATCCACGCCAAAGATGTGTTTGAGCTGGCTGGTCGCAATGATCAAGCCTGAGGCGGTGATGAAGCCGGCGATGACCGGATGGGAAAGGAAGTTCGCAAGAAAACCCATCCGGAATAATCCCAACGCCAGCAGCATCACCCCAGAAATAAACGCCAATAAGATCGCAGCTGCCGCATATTCAGCGGTGCCCTGCAAGGCCAACTTTCCCACCGCCGCAGCCGTCATCAAAGAGATCACAGCAACGGGGCCAACGGCCAATGTGCGAGATGAACCAAAAAGCGCATATGCCACCAAGGGCAAAATAGACGCATATAGCCCCATTTGCGGCGGCAAGCCGGCCAGCAAGGCATAAGCCAAAGATTGCGGGATCAACATGATGGTGACGATGATCGCGGCAACCATGTCCGCGGTGAAAACCTCACCATTATATGTTTTACCCCAATCGAATATTGGCAGCTTTTTGATGCGATCTAACATAGGGCGTTTCTTTCAACTCAACTATTAGCTGTTAGCTTTGGCTTCGTCGTTCAATTCCCAAAGCGCATGGGCACGCATACCGGAGCGGCAGAAGCCCAAAATCGGTTTTGGCAATTCGTCGTAAGCTTTGGCAAATTTATCCACATCATCACCGCAGGCTTGGCCGGGTTTGATCGGCACGTGTGCAGCTTTGATGCCCACCTTTTCCGCTTCTTGTTGCAGTTGCGAAAACTGTGGCTGGTTGCCTTCTTCATCGTCCGGACGGGCACAAATCAAAGATTTGATGCCGTGGTCGGCGAGGATTTGCAGGTCGGAAAAACCGACCTGCCCGGAGATGAAATATTTGTCATTGATCTGCTTAATTTGCATCTTATGCTCCTATTTCAATTTGTTGACGGGCACTTTGAGATAGACATTGCCGTCATCATCTTTTGGCGGCATTTTGCCAGCCCGCATATTGACCTGAAGTGATGGAATGATGAGCTTTGGCATCGCCAAAGATGCGTCACGCTCTTCGCGCATTTGCACGAACTCGTCTTCTGTGACCCCATCTTTGACGTGAATATTATGCTCACGCTCTTCTTTCACGGAGGTTTCCCACTCAATGTCCCGACCGTTTGGGCCATAATCGTGGCACATGAAAAGGCGAGTCTCATCAGGCAGTTGCAACACGCGCTTCACCGAACGATAGAGCGTACGTGCATCCCCACCGGGGAAGTCTGCACGGGCAGAGCCACCATCAGGCATAAACAAGGTGTCACCAACAAAGGCAGCATCACCGATCGTGTGCGTCATACAGGCGGGGGTATGCCCCGGCGTATGCATCACATAGGCAGTGAGGTTGCCGATCTTGTAGCTATCGCCATCCTTAAACAGCTGGTCGAACTGGCTGCCATCGCGCTGAAACTCGGTGCCTTCATTGAAGACTTTGCCAAATGTGTCCTGCACGATGGTGATATTTTCGCCAATGCCGAGTTTGCCACCCACTTTTTCTTGGATGTATGGCGCAGCTGACAAATGGTCCGCATGGACATGGGTTTCAATCAACCACTCCACTTCAAGACCTTCGTCCTGCACATATTTGATGATGCGGTCTGCGCCATCATAAGTGATATGACCTGCGGCATAATCAATGTCCATGACGCTATCGACAATGGCGCATTTTTTGCTGTCCGGGTCCGCCACCACATAGGAAATGGTGTTGGTTGGCTCGTCAAAAAATGGGGTGACGATCGGCTTTTGTGCCAAGTCTGGTTTAAATGGTAGAGGCTCAATCATTTTGAACTCCTTTTGTTATCTCGTGGATTGAGCGGTTTGCGCAAAAGTGGCGCGTGACCGCATGAATTTCGCGAGGATGATGCCGCCAATCATGGCTGCAACAAAGATAAATGGTTCTGGCAATCCAAGGCCCAATGCTGGGATTGAACCGCCGGGACAGTAGCCTGTTAGCCCCCAACCGATGCCGAACGTTGCGGCGCCACCAATCAAAGGCGCATCGATTTGTTTGGCTTGTGGCAAGTTGAAGACTTCCGCCCACACTGGCTTTGGCCGTTTCAACACAACAAAGTAACCCACAACGGTAACCAACCAAGCAGAGATCATCACCAGCACAAGGCTAGGGTCCCAATTGCCCGCCACATCAAAAAAGTTTAGCACTTTTGCGGGGTTGGCCATGCCAGACAGGGCAATGCCAATGCCGAAAACCAGGCCAATTGCATAAAATGAAATCAATCGCATCTTAGAATATCCCCAAAATGTGCCGCACCACATAAACGGTGATGAAGGTGGAGAGCATGAAGGTGGCTGTTGCCGCGATTGACCGCACAGAGAAGCGAGCCATGCCGCAAACACCATGACCGGACGTGCAGCCGGAACCGTAATTTACGCCGATGCCTACAATGACACCGCCGAGAACCATCGCCCAAAGCGGCACGGGGTTCACAAAATCTACTGGCGCACCTGTGATCAAGAAAATGGCCAATGGGCCCGTGATGGCACCAAGCAAGAAGGCAATGCGCCAGCCTTTGTCGGCTGAAAATGGCGGCAAGATACCGGCCAAAATGCCAGTCATGCCTGCGATACGTCCGTGTAGCCCCATGAGCAGGACGGACGCGATGCCAATCAACCCTCCCCCAATGATGGCTTCAACTGGCGTGAATTCAGTCATATATAATACCCTATCGAGTTATTGTTTGTTTCATCTCACTAATGGGTATATAAGTAAACTCTAATATATTGCAAGTCCTGAGTGCCAAAAAAATTGAATTTGCGGATCTGGTAAAATTTGCTAAAACACTACAACAACTTAAAGGATCAGATTGTGAGCGCACCGAGCGATTTCGAACTTTTGCAGGAGCGGGCCGGAGAGGCTTCGGAACTGCTATCTGCTATGTCGAGCCCAAAACGCCTCTTAATATTGTGCAAATTGGTGGAGGACGAGATGTCGGTGCTGGACTTGGCTGGGCAAGTTGAACTGTCTCAACCCGCCCTGTCGCAGCATTTGGCCAAATTGCGCAATCTCAAATTGGTAAAAACCCGCCGCGACGGCAATGTGATCTTTTACTCACTGGCCTCCGGCGAAGTTGAAGCTGTGCTACACACGCTTTACGGCATCTATTGTAAAACAGATCAGCAAGCCTAGCCAAAGGCCTAATTGATTTATCCTGAACAAATGGCCACAGTGCGCCAACATTTCGACTGTTATGCCGCGCGCGGCGATGCAGGCAAAAGGATTTGCCCATGAGCGCCAATTCCAAATTTAAAACACCCAGCGGCCACGCGCTGAAAGCGCAAAAAGGCCAAACGCCAATTGTGTGCCTCACCGCCTATACAACGCCGATGGCCTGCTTGGTGGACAAGCATTGTGATGTTGTGCTGGTGGGCGACAGCGTGGGCATGGTGCTGCACGGCTTTGAAAGCACGCTGAGCGTGACCATGGACATGATGATCATGCATGGGCAGGCCGTGCGCCGGGGCGTGGACCAAGCTCTGCTCGTCGTTGATATGCCATTTGGAAGCTATGAGCATAATAAAGAACAGGCGTTTGAAAACGCCGCACGGCTGATGCGCGAAACGGGTTGTGAAGCGGTGAAGCTTGAAGGCGGCACCCATATGGCGGAGACCATTGCCTATCTGACCCAGCGCGGTATCCCTGTTATGGGCCATATCGGGCTTACCCCGCAATCTGTGAAGGCGATGGGCGGCTATTCAGTGCAAGGGCGCGGCGATGACCATCAGCGCATTGTGGAAGATGCACGCGCCGTCGAAGACGCTGGCGCATTTGCTATTGTACTTGAAATGGTGACGGAACCATTGGCCGACGAAATCACCTCAATGCTGAGCATTCCCACCATTGGTATTGGCGCATCTGTTCAGTGCGACGGGCAGATTTTGGTCGTCGATGATCTGTTGGGTCTATTTTCGAGCTTTAAGCCTAAGTTTGTAAAGCGATATGCCGAATTGGCGGACAATGCCGACGCGGCGATCGAGCAATATGCAAAAGAAGTGCGACAGCGGTCCTTCCCCACTGATGCACATGTTTATGCGGCCAAAATCAAAAAGAGCTAAATTATGCTAGTAGTGCGGACCATCGCAAAGCTGCGCGCGGTGCAAAAGAAATGGCACAGCGAGGGCCACAAAATCGGATTTGTGCCAACGATGGGTGCGCTGCATGATGGGCATTTAAGCCTCGTGAAGGCTGCAAAATCGAAGAGCGACAAAGTTATTGTCTCGATTTTTGTTAATCCAACACAATTTAACGACCCAAACGACCTCAAGGCCTATCCGCGCACGGAGAAAGCAGATTTAGCCCTGTTGCAGCCGCTAGATGTGGATCTGGTCTATATTCCCGATGCTGGCCAAATGTATAGCGACCAGTTTGCGACAAACATCAGCGTTGACGGACTAACCAATTGCCTTTGTGGTGCGTCACGCCCTGGCCATTTCGATGGTGTGGCCACTGTCGTCACTAAGTTGTTTTTGCAAACGGGTGCCGACAAAGCCTTTTTTGGTGAAAAGGACTTTCAGCAATTGCAGGTGATCCGCCGCGTGGTTGCTGATCTCAATATCGACATTCGCGTTATCGGTTGCCCCACCCAACGCGAAACGGATGGCTTGGCGATGTCTTCGCGCAATATGCGGCTGAGCCCCGAAGCGCGGGCCATCGCCCCATCACTCAACCATATTATGCAAAAGTGCATTATCGATGTAAAAACAGGTAAGTCGGTTGGGGAAGCGGTAAGCAATGCCAAACAAAGATTGGCGGAAATTGGGTTTGGCAAAATCGACTATTTCGAGTTTCGTGACATCGAGAACCTTGAATTGCTAGAGCAGCTAGATCGCCCTGCCCGGCTTTTTGCCGCGGTGTTTTTAGAAGATGTGCGGCTGATCGATAATGTCGAGATAAAATAAAGGGCGGTCAAAACCGCCCTTTTTGTTATGCAGATTTTTCTTCTTCATCGCCATAATCGATGAAGCCACCGGATTGGCGCTTCCACAAGGAGGCATAATGCCCATTGCGTTCGAGCAATTCCGCGTGGGTGCCATCTTCGATGATTTTGCCCTGATCCATCACGATCAACCGGTCCATCTCCGCAATGGTAGACAGGCGGTGCGCAATGGCGATCACGGTTTTGTTTTCCATCAATTGATGCAGTTGCTCCTGAATGGCTGCCTCCACTTCACTGTCCAAAGCTGAGGTGGCTTCGTCCATGATCAGGATTGGTGCATCTTTGAGCAACACCCGCGCGATGGCCACACGCTGGCGTTGACCGCCGGAGAGCTTTACCCCGCGTTCGCCCACATGGGCGTCATAGCCTTTGCGCCCTTGTGGGTCGACAAGGTCGAGAATGAATTCATGCGCCTTGGCCTTCTTGGCTGCCGCAATCATCATTTCCTCCGTCGCATCAGGACGACCATAAAGCAGGTTTTCCCGAACTGAACGGTGCAACAAGGATGTATCTTGCGTCACCATGGCCAGCTGCTCGCGCAATGTATCCTGCTGCACATCGGAAATGTTTTTGCCATCAATGGTGATGGTGCCCTGCTCCACATCATAAAAGCGCAGCAAGATGTTCACCAAAGTGGATTTGCCCGCGCCGGAGCGGCCAACCAGGCCAACTTTCTGTCCTTGAGGAATGTGCAAATTCATATCAGTGATCACGCCTTTATCGGCGCCATAGTTAAAGGTGACATTGTTGAATTTAATGTCGCCCTTCACTTCACCAATCGGCTTGGCGTCCTTTTTGTCGGCAACCAATCGCGGCAATGAGATGGAGTTGATGCCATCCTGCACTGTGCCGATATTTTCAAACAGTGCGGACATTTCCCACATGATCCAGTGCGACATGCCCCAGATTCGCAACACAATGCCGATGCCGATGGCCACTGGCCCCGGTGTCATCACCCCGTTCAGCCACAAAATGATGCCAACCGCCCCCACAGAGAACAGCAAGAGCGAGTTCAATGTGTCGATGATGATGTCGAGGCTCGCCCCCAAACGCATCTGATTGTAAACGGTTTGCAAGAAGCCGTTCATGCCTTCGCGGGCATAACCAGCTTCACGACCTGAGTGCGAGAACAATTTCACTGTCGCGATGTTGGTGTAGCTATCAACGATACGGCCTGTCATGACAGAACGCGCGTCGGCCTGTTTTTGCGACACGTCACGCATGCGTGGCACGAAATAGCGCATGATGGACACATAGGCGACCAACCAGATGGCGAACGGTGCCATCAAGCGCCAATCAGCACTGGCCATCACAAACAGGATGCCGATGAAGTAGACCGAGATATAGACCAGAATGTCCAAAATCTTCATGACGGTTTCGCGCACCGCCAAAGAGGTCTGCATCAATTTGGTGGCAATACGACCGGCAAATTCATCCTGAAAATAGGTCATGGATTGGCGGATCAAATAGCCATGCACATCCCAGCGAATCCGCATGGGAAAGTTGCCCAGCAATGTTTGGTGCATCACAAAGGATGAAAAGGCCGCTGTTGCAGGCTTAATCACCAAAATGATCGCCGCCATCATCAGCAATGTTGGCCATTCATCTTGCAGGAATGTTTCAGGATCGGACGTCGATAGCCAATCAATCACATTGCCCAAGAAGCCAAATAGCACCACTTCGAGAATGGCCAAAATAGCAGCGCCGAGCGCCAAAAGCACGAGCCAAAGCTCCAAACCTTTGGAATAATGTCGGCAAAATGCCACCAAGGTTTTCGGCGGTAATTGCGGGTCCTTTTCCGGGAATGGTTCCACCCGGCTTTCGAACCAGTCAAATATTTTTGTTATCATTATATTCGCCTTTTAAGAAAGATTTTTCTTTCTATATTCGTTTTTCGTCTTTTAATCAACCGCTCGGAATGGCCGGGTCTGCCCCCTCCATATTTGCGAAACCGCCGGACTGGCGATGCCACAAAGACGCATAGTGCCCCTTAGCCTTGAGCAGTTCTTCATGTGTGCCCTGTTCAACAATCCGCCCTTGATCCATCACCAAAAGCCGATCCATGGCGGCGATGGTACTTAAGCGGTGTGCAATGGCGATGACGGTTTTGTTGGTCATCAAATGTTGCAATTGCTCTTGGATGGCGGCTTCCACCTCACTGTCGAGCGCGGAGGTTGCCTCGTCCAAAATCAAAATAGGCGCATCTTTGAGCAACACGCGGGCAATGGCGATCCGCTGGCGTTGACCGCCAGAAAGTTTCACGCCACGTTCGCCCACCCGGGCGTCATAGCCTTTGTTGCCGTTCTCATCTTCCAGATCCAAAATCACATCGTGAATTTTAGCCTGTTTGGCCGCAGCAATCATGTCTTCATCTGACGCGTTGGGACGGCCATATTTGATGTTTTCGCCTACTGATCGGTGCAGCAATGATGTGTCTTGCGACACAAAACCAATGGCGCGGCGCAGGCTATCCTGCGTCACTTCATCAATACGTTGCCCGTCAATGCGGATTTCACCCGATTGCGCATCAAACAGGCGCAGCAGCAAATTGATCAATGTCGATTTGCCTGCCCCTGACCGTCCGATCAAACCGATCTTTTCGCCCGGTTTGATGTTCAGGTTTAGATTTTCAATCACGCGCGGCTTATCGCTAGTCTTGTCCGCATCATAAGCAAAGTGCACATTTTTAAACTCAATCCCTGCTTTATCAGCGTCGAGTTCTTCCGCATCGTCCGCATCCAACATGGTGATCGGACGGGCGATGGTGTCCACGCCGTCTTGCACCGTGCCGTAATCACGGAAAATGTTGGTGGCCACTTCCAAAATCCAGCCGGAAATGTTCACCGTTTGCCAGACGAACGGAATGATGGTCGCCAGCTTACCAGCTGTGATCATTCCCTCGTTCCAGAAATAGAGCGCCATATAGCCCACGCTCACCATCAGCACAGCATTGATGAGGAACAGCAATGTCCACATTTTGGTGAATTCGCGCATCAAACGGTGCAGCACATTGGTGTGGTTCTTCACTGAACCCGCCACATATTCATCTTCAAACTTGCTTGACGCGAATGTTTTGAGGGTTTGAATATTCGTGTAGCAATCCACGATCCGGCCCGTGACCACAGAACGCGCTTCGGAATTATCCTTTGAGCGCTTTGCGATCTGCGGCAGGAATCTGGTCATAATGCCCAGATAAACAATCAGCCACACCAAAAGCGGCAGCACGAAAATCGGCTCGACATTGATCAACACGGTGATCGCCACGATCAAAAAGATAACCATGTACCAAACCGAGTCGATGGCTTGCATGGTGCTCGATTCAAGCGAGTTGCCTGTTTCCATGATCTTGCTGGCGATACGGCCTGCAAAATCACGCTGGAAATAGGCCCAGCTTTGGCGCACCACATGCCAGTGACTTTGCCAACGCGTCCGCCCCATCATAGGCGGAAAAATGGTGTGAAAATGCACCAGCGAGCTCAAGGTGAATGCAGCTGGACGCAAAATGATCACAAGCGCAAAACAGAGCAACATGGCACCATGGCTGGTGAAAATGTTGCCAGGACTTTCGTTTGAAACCAAATCAACAATTTGCCCCAAGAACACTGGGATCATCGCATCAATGGTGGCGCCGATGGCAACCAATGTCATTTTTGCGAGCAAACCCCAGCGGAATTGCTTTAAGAAATAAACATAGAAATCCTTGACCCCTTGCGGAGGATGCGGATTTTTTGCAAGCTCGGTGGGCGGATAGATCCGCTCGAACCACGTAAAAACAGAATTTAACATTGTGAACCTTTAAGATTAGGCGCTAGGCAATCGCGACCAAGCCGTTCAGAATATCGTCAAAGACGATTCGTGGCTGTTGCAGCAGGGCAACAGTGCGACAAAATGTGCCATTTCTGGACACAGCTCCAACATATATCGGACAAAAATCATGCGCAGCGAAGAGCAGAAAATCATTTATTTACAAGACTATAAGCCAAGCGACTATCTGATTCCGAAAACGGAAATGTGGGTGGACTTCACACCTGATCGCACGCGCATAACAACCGATTTGTACGTTGAACGGCAGGATGGCGCAGAAGAAGGCGCGCCGCTTGAGCTGGATGGCGAACAGTTGGAGTTGGTGTCCATTGCCATTGGCGACGAGGTGCTTGGCGCTGGCCAATATGAGCTGAGCGAGAGCGGGCTAAAGCTGCTTGATCCGCCAAAAAGCTTTGTGCTGAGCACCGTGGTAGACGTGGAGCCGGAAAAGAATAAAAGCCTTGAAGGGCTTTACCGTTCGTCTGGCAATTGGTGCACCCAATGCGAGGCCGAAGGCTTCCGCCGCATCACCTATTTCTTGGATCGCCCAGACGTGATGTCTGTGTTTACGGTGAAGATGGTGGCAGACAAAGATTTGGCGCCAGTGCTGCTTTCAAACGGCAACCCGGTCGACAGCGGTGAAATGAGCAATAACCGACATTTCGCTGAATGGCATGATCCGCATCCAAAGCCATCTTATCTTTTTGCGATGGTGGCTGGAAAACTTGATAAAATTTCAGAAAATTTCACCACGAAATCCGGTAAAAAAGTAGACCTCAATATTTATGCCGAGCCAGGCAAAGCAGAGCTTTGTCGCTATGCCATGGATGCGCTTATCCGCTCTATGAAGTGGGATGAGGAACGCTTTGGCTGCGAATATGATCTGGATGTGTTCAACATTGTTGCAGTGAGCGATTTCAACGCTGGTGCGATGGAGAATAAGGGCCTCAACATTTTCAACGACAAATATGTGCTGGCCGATCCTGCAACAGCAACTGACCAGGATTATGCGTTGATTGAGCGGATTATCGCGCACGAATATTTCCACAATTACACTGGCAACAGAGTCACTTGCCGCGACTGGTTCCAATTGTGCTTGAAAGAAGGGCTCACTGTTTTCCGCGATCAGGAATTCTCATCTGATGAGCGCTTCCGCGATGTGGAGCGGATCGATGATGTGAAGGGCTTGCGGCAATCTCAATTTATTGAAGATAGCGGCCCCCTCGCCCATCCGCCTCGCCCGAGCCAATATGAACAGATCGACAATTTCTACACCACGACCGTTTATGAAAAAGGCGCGGAAGTGGTGCGCATGTTGATGACGCTTTTGGGCAAAGAGACATTCCACAAAGGGGTGGACCTTTATCTTGATCGTCATGATGGCGAAGCGGCGACCATTGAGCAATTTGTGAAATGTTTTGAAGATGTGAGCAAGCGTGACCTAAGCCAGTTCCAGAAATGGTATACGCAAGCTGGGCGGCCGCAGGTCAGCTACAGCACCGCTTATGATGCTGAGAGCAAGCAGTTCACGCTGAAGCTTTCGCAAGAGGTGCCCGCAACACCTGGTGACAGCGAAAAATCACCAATGGTGCTGCCCATCAAGTTCGGCCTTGTGTCCAACAATGGCGACGATTTGGGATGGGACAGCGTTGAAGGCGCTGAGGTGAACGATGATTTGATTGTTCTGGATAAGGAAGAAGCGACAATAGTGTTCCATGGGGTGTCGAGTGCACCTGTCGTATCGCTGTTTCGCGAGTTTTCCGCGCCGGTTACTGTGCAAACACAAGCAACGCTTGAAGAAGATTTGCACCGTGCGCGGCTAGATGGCGACCCATTCAACCGTTGGGAAAGCCTTCAATCAGCTGTTTTGAACATTGTATCGCCTTCAATGGCCTTGGATGGGCCGGAACTGGATGTTGATAATCTTGAGCAAGTCGCGGTGGCGCTAAGTCAAACACTTGATAGCCAAGATATGTCCCCGTCCTTCAAAGCACTAAGCTTGCGCCTGCCCGGCTATCAGGACTATGCGCAACGGGTTGGGGTAAATATCGACCCAGACCGCATCAAACGTATCAAGCACGAAGTGGATCGTTTGGTGGCGGACAAACTGCGCGGGCAATTGGTGACGCTCTATTCGTCGCTGCATTTGCCGGACACCTATGAGCCTGATGCAACGCAATCTGGATTGCGGTCTTTGCGCAATCAATCGCTTGCCATGTTGGCAACGTTGTATGACAAGCAGATTTTTGAGATGGTCGACGCGCATTATCGTGATGCGCAAAACATGACCGATCGCCAAGCGGCGCTTAGTATCATGTGCGCCAATGCACCAGCGCAGGCGGAAGCCCTGCTCGACCACTTCAAGGAAAACTATGCTGATCCGATGACGGTGTTCGACAAATGGTTGTCACTCAGCGCCTCGATCGATGATGATCGCACGCTGGATCGCATTCAATCGCTTATGGCGGACGAGCGCTTCTCTTTGGAAACACCAAACCGAGTTTACGCCTTATTCGGCAGCTTTACACAGGGCAACCCGACACAGTTTGCCCGCGAGGATGGTGCAGGTTTCGACTTGATCGCTGACATCATCATGCAGATTGATAAGTTCAATCCCCAAGTGGCAGGACGATTTGCGGTGGCGTTTAGGGTTTGGAAAAATTACGAATCAAAACGCCGAGAAGCCGCTCACACGGCGCTTGAACGCATAAAACAGGCAGAGAATATCTCTCCGAACCTATCGGAAATGGTGAACAAAACCTTAGAGGGTTAACTTTTTTTGATCGGTAAGTGATTCAAAAGACTCACGGTTTTCATAAGGGCAAATTTTGCCTATCTAAAAGGGGTCGACAAGGCCCCTTTTTTTGATTCAAATTGAACATATCAAAGGGCGTCAAACAGTCCTTTGGGGGCACTTTTTAATCAATTTGGAGAGTTCAAATGTTGTCGATGGAAACATCCGACGCAGTCGGGACAGGATTCTTTAAAAATCTTTCCAAGCGATTGAGAATATTGAGAAAACAGTCTCTGCGTCTGTTTAGACAACAGCCGAAAAAACTCCACTCCTTGCTTGCCACGGCAAATAGAAAGAAAGTGATTGCACCTTCCCCTCACACTGCAATCAAGCCCCCTAAAACCCTCGTCCCAACAACGAGAAAACTCGCGCTGGCATGGCTAATTGCTGTGCTTGGCGCGGTTCTTTTCACCGCTGATTTGGGCGTTGTTGCGCAGCTTATCAGCGTGGGCGTTTTGAGCACATTTGGCGGAATTGCCCTGATGCGCATGAGCGCCCAAGATGAGCAACAACAATTGGAATATATGGTGCGGCTGAACGAAGCCCACGAAGACAAGGAATTGCTACGCGCCCTAACAGAATTGCCACATGGCATCGCCTATTGGGACCGCGCGGGCAATATGCTTTGGCACAACCACTCCTATCGCGACATGATGGGCCTTTCTAAAGGCACCAAACTGCGCGGGCGTCCGTTCACCAACATTATGGCCTTGGCAGCCAATCCCCATCGCTTCGAAACCATTTGCGATGTAGATGATCATCGCGTTGCCACCGCGACCTGCCTAGATGGTCGCCACATCCGGATTGAAGATATTGCAAAGTCCAAGCGCAATTTCGTGACCATCATCACAGACATCACTGCAGAAATGCACGCAAAGCGCGACAATGATGCTTTGGAACGGGAGCGCCAAACACTGTTGCGCCAATGCACTGCTGACAAATTGGCTGCTGAAGCTGCGAGCCGTTCGAAAACCTCGTTCTTAGCGCATCTAAGCCACGATATGCGCACACCACTCAACCACATTATTGGTTTTGCGGATCTGGTGCAGCACGAACCTTTCGGCCCGTTGGGCGACAAGCGCTATATCGGCTATCTCGGCGACATCAAAAAATCTGGCGAAGCGCTGTTGAAATCCTTCGCGTCCATCCTTGAGCTTTCAGAACTTGAAGCTGGCAACACGGCACAAACCGAAGAGCAACTGTCTATTGACGATTTGCTGACCTCGCAAATTGATAAATATAAAGCCCGCGCCGCGCGCATTGGGGTAGAATTTGTCGATTTCTCAAGCGCTGAAGGGCACGTATTTGCTGATAAAAACCTGATGCAGCGCATGTTGGATAATATTTTGGACAATGCTGTGAAGTTCACCCAAAAAGGCGGCAAGATCGCTGTGAACAGCTGGGACGCAGCGGACGGTATTATCATTGAGATCACCGACACTGGTATTGGCATTCCACAGGAACGTATGGCGCTGCTGAATCAGCCTTTCGTTTTAGGCGAAGCCGCGTTTGCCAAAGAGCAAAATACGCTGGGTCTTGGCATCGCCACAGCGCGGGCTATTGCTGAACTGAATGGCGGACGCATCCACATTGATAGCGCTGCCGGCATTGGCACCACGGTGTTGATTACGCTGCCGAAATATGAGGTGGAACAGGATTTGGCGTTAGGTCACGTTGCCTAGACCACTATAAACTGCTCCATTAAAGCACGTACGCGCTGTTTCTTATCCTTTAGGTCCGTCTCCAACGCATCAAGCGATGGAAAGTGCGTGACACGGATCAAAAGCTCCTTAAAGCCCTCGCTCCAACTCTCCACCTTAAGCGGCTCGTTCAAGCAGGCGCTCATCAATTGCAACACCGCGGTGAATTCTGCATGGATTTCTTTCAGTTCTAACGCTTCTGGCAGTAGACCCGTTTCGGCCAAGCGCGTGAATACAGTTTGAGGCGGCGCTTGCGGCACGGCAAGCTGATCGCCATAGGCAAGCTGGGCGAATTGAACGATAAACTCCAAATCAATGACACCGCCTACTGCCAGCTTAAGATCCCAAACAGATTTGGCCTGACGGTCTTTTTCAATCCGCCCGCGCATATCCCACACATCATCGACAAGCTTTTGCTTATCTCGCGACGCGTTCAGCGCATCGGAAATGACGCCATGTATGCGGTCGCCCAAATCACCGTCAGAAAAAACCACACGGGCACGTGACAAAGCCATGTGTTCCCAGGTCCACGCCTCCTTGTGCTGATAGCGGTTAAAGCCCTTAAAGCTTGTCGCCAACGGCCCTGCATTACCAGAAGGGCGCAGCCGCATATCTGTTTCGTAAAGCACACCTTCAGCCGTGGGTGCGGACAATGCTGCGACCAGCCGTTGGGTTAGCCGCGTGAAATAATGCGGCGTTTCGAGCGGACGTTTGCCATCCGACCCATCACTGCCTTTTGGCGCGTCATAAAGCAGAATAAAATCCAGGTCTGATGTGGCGGACATTTCGGCGCTGGCCAATTTGCCAAAAGCCAACAACGCCACTTGCGCACCGGGCACTTTACCGTGTTTTTGCTCAAACTCCCGGCGCACGCCTTCAAATAGCCATTCCATCAGATTTTGTGCCAAAGCCGAGAATTGCTCGGTTGCCTGCTCTGGCTTCACCGTGCCCGCGATCAACCCGGCGCTGGTGAGGAAGATTTGCTCCTGCCCAAAAATGCGTGAGCGATCGATCAAATCCTCATAGTTGCGGGCTTCGCCTAGGAAGTCGTTCGCCTTCTCTGTGAGTGCAGCGACGGTCGGGATTTCATCGTAAAAGGCCGGATCGATCAGACCGTCGACAATATGGACACGGCGCAAAATGGCATCGGTCATGCGCGGTGCGGAGGCCATAAAGTCCACCAGCAGGTGGCGCAAGCGCTCATTATTGCGCAGCAGCGCAAATAGCTGCACCCCGGCGGGTAGCTTTGACAAGAAGATGTCGAAACGGTTTAGCGCCTCGTCTGCATTTCGCGCGTTGGACAGCGAGTGCAACAAATGCGGCACCAACGCTGTGAGATTTTGCCGGGCCTTATCTGCGCGGGTGGCGGGATAGCTGGCATAGTGCCATTTTTTGATGGTGGTGATGGCGTTGGTGGGATCGCGAAAACCCATATCTGATAGAGCTTGCCATGTGTCGGGATCATCATCACTGCCGGTAAACACCAGTTTGTGTGCCAGTTGCTCATCACCATCGTCAGAAAATAACTCGCCATAATGACCAACCACCCGCACCAAGCAATGTTGATATGCGGATTTGAAGCTTTCTATGTCGTCAAAATTCATCAATGACGCGATGGGCGCAATGGCTTTGTCATTGTCCCCCAATTGGTGGGTTTGCTCGTCATTGAGCATCTGAACCCGGTTTTCCACCGCACGCAAAAACCAATAATTTTCCTCCAACTCATCTGCAATTTTGCTGGAAATCCAGTTGCAATCGGCAAGCGCATCTAACGTATCGGCCGTAGAACGTGTGCGCAGGCCAGGTTCCCGACCACCTGCGATGAGTTGCTGTGTTTGAGCGAAAAACTCAATTTCGCGTATGCCGCCAAAGCCAAGTTTGACGTTATGACCATAGACTTCACGGCCAACAATGTTTTTCGCCACATTGATTTGCCGTTTGATGGCGCGAATGTCGTCGATGGTGGCATAGTCCAAATGTTTGCGCCAAATGAATGGCGTAAGCTCCTTCAAAAATGCATGGCCCGCATCCAGATCTCCAGCGCATGGACGCGCCTTGATCCAAGCGGCCCGCTCCCAATTTTGGCCACGGCTTTCATAATATGTCATGGCGGCTCGCGTTGAGATTATGGCAGGCGTCGACCCTGGATCGGGGCGCAATCGCAGATCGGTGCGAAAAACATAGCCATGTTCATCCCGATCTTGCATCAGCGCCACCAAGTGACGCACAAGCTTTTCGTATATCCGGGCGTGGCGCGGATCATCGACCAATGGCGAGCGATCCGGATCGAAAAAGACCACAATGTCGATATCTGAAGAATAGTTGAGCTCTAAGCCACCATGCTTACCGAGCGCGAAGACGCAAATGCCAAGCTGGGCGGCTGGGCGCTGATCTTCTCTCAATTCAAATTTGCCTTGATTGGCCAGATCACGTGCCAAAAAATCCAAGATGGCATCAAGCGATCGATCTGCGAAAAGAGCCAACGCGCTGGTGGTCGTGGCCGTTTTGGTTGCCTGCCCTACTTCGGCCAGCGCAGCGATCAGTGCTAAGCGGCGCTTGTTCTGCCGCAACTGTCGCGACAGTTCAGCTTCATCTTGTTGTTGGCCAAGCTGATCGGTTGACGTCAACAGCGTTTCAATAGTTGCATCAAAGGGCGCGTCAAACGCCTCAAGCAGCCAATCCGCTTCTTTGCAGGCGCAATCCAGCAGAAAGGGCGACGCGCTAAAAACAGGCGCCAGCATCGGCTCAAGCGCTGCAGGGGCGCTTGGCGCAAAGTCGCGCTGCCAATTTTGAAATGCCTCTGCCGTGCCGATGTTGAATTTGAGAGATTTCAATTCAGCGGCAAGCGAAGCAGTCATAAATTAGCTATCCTTTGGCAAGGTGATCAGCACTTTGGTGCCGGGTTCATTGTCTAGTATTTCTAGCCTGCCTTTATGCAATCTGGCAACGGCAGAAACCAGAGCAAGGCCCAATCCTGAACCTGCCTCTGAGCGACTTTCTTCCAACCGCACAAACCGCTCCAACACACGCTCACGGTCTTTTTCGGGGATGCCGCTGCCATTGTCCGCCACACAAATACGAATGTCGCTGCGGTGCTCCTCAAGGCTAATTTGAATGCAGGGCACGCCTTGCGCGGCCTTGGCATATTTGATCGCGTTTTCCACCAAATTGACTATCGCTTGGCCAATCAACTCACGGCTTCCCTTCACTTTGGGCACCGTGTTGAGCTTGGTGGATAATTCGATTCCAGAATCTTCCGCAACTGGTTGATAAAGATCGACAATATCTTCGATGATCTCATCGACAGCAACGAGTTCGAAGCTGCCATCGGGGGCACCAGCTTCCACCCGCGCGATCAGCAGAAGCGCGTTGAAAGTGCGGATCAGCTGGTCGCTTTCTTCAATGGTGGCTTGCAGTGCATTGCGCATCTGCTCTGGGTCATCTTCATGATTGAGCGCCCGCTCCACTTTGTTGCGCAAACGGGTGAGCGGCGTCTTCAAGTCGTGGGCCACATTGTCTGTAACCTCTTTTAGGCCCGCCATCAAATTCTCGATACGGTCCAACATCTCATTGAGATTTTCGGACACACGGTCATATTCGTCGTTGCGTTTTGTGATCGGCAAACGTTCGGACAAGTCTCCCGTCATGATCTTTTTTGAGGCGGCAGAAATCAAATCCAGCCGTCGCATAATGTTGCGGGCCAGAATGGTGCCGAGCAGCACCGACAAGATAATGATCCAGAATACGCCCCAGCCGAATGCCTCAAAAATGATTGCGCTGAAACCGCGACGTTCCACAATATCGCGTCCGACAACCAGATAAAATCCGGAGGGGAGTTGAAAGCTCTTTACCAGTGCCAGCCCGCGATCTGGACGCTCATATTCTTCATCATCATGCCAATTTTCTTCCACCTCATAGCGAAAGCTATGAACGCCGGGATTTTGCAGTACGAAGGTCGGTATTTCTGTCACATTGCCAGCCAACATTTGCCCGGTGGGGTCCGCAACATAATAGATACCCGGACCCGGACGATCAGCAAATCGTTGTACACCCTGCACCAAACCGGGCGTGCCCGCGCGCTGGTAGGTGCGGTTAAGCTGCCCGATTTCGCGGTTGATGGCAGAAACTTGTTGGCGCTGAATTAAGATGCTTGATTGGTAGGCGATGTAGCCAAGAATGGTTGTTGAAAACAGCACAAAGAGCAGCACAAAAAAGCCGCTCTGTCGAAAAGTCGTTGTTTTCCAAATGCGCCAAATTCTATTCACGGATCATATATCCCGCACCGCGAATTGTTTGCAGAAGTTGTTTGGATTTACCTTTGTCGATCTTCGTGCGCAGGCGCGACATATGCACATCAATCACATTGGTTTGCGGATCGAAGTGATAGTCCCACACATTTTCGAGCAACATAGTGCGCGTCACCACCTGTCCGGCGTGTTTCATCAAATATTCCAACAACCGAAACTCACGCGGCTGCAGGGAAATGCTTTCACCTTCGCGAGCCACTTGGCGCGACAATCGATCGAGTGTGAGATCGCCAACTTGGTAGGTTGTTGCGCCTTCTGCCGGGGATGCGCGGCGCGCCAGCACTTCAATGCGCGCAAGCAATTCAGAAAAGGCATAGGGTTTGGTAAGGTAATCATCTCCGCCCGAGCGCAAACCCTGTACCCGATCATCCACTGCACCAAGGGCAGATAGGATCAACGCAGGTGTCGAATTGTTTTCAGCGCGAAGGGATTCGATGATGGAGAGGCCGTCACGACGGGGCAACATACGGTCAATGATCATGACATCATAGTCCATCGATGACGCCATGGCATATCCGGTTTCCCCGTCGGCGGCGTGGTGCGCGACATGGCCCACCTCGTCGAGTGCTTGGATCAAATAGTTCGCGGCATCGCGATCATCTTCAATCAATAGAACTTTCATTTGCGTCGCACCCGAACTCAGAAATTGCTGCCGCGCCCAATGGGGCGCGACAGATGTTGACTTAAACTTTACTCAATCGCAAGGCCGACAAATCGAGTAACACCATCACGCGCAGCCTTCACCAAGATATTTGATCGGCCAGCTTCTTTCACACGTTCCAATTGCTCTTCGAATTCAGCAATGGTGTTCACTGGCTCGCCGTTGGCTTCAAGCACCACGTCGCCCGGCGCAAAGCCTTTTTCAACGGCACGGCTTTCAGGATCGATATCCACAATCAAAAGACCATCGCCCGTATCGTTTGGCACCAAGGTCAGGCCCGTCGCTGTGTCATGCGGCTCGGCTGGCTCATTCTGAGGTGTTTCATCTTCTTCATTGATGGCTTGCTCTTCTTCCAAGCGTGCCAGTTCAACGCGAAGCTCCACGGTTTCCCCATTGCGCCAAATGCCAATTTCAACGGTTGTGCCGGGTGAAAACTCAGCAATTGTGCGCGACAAGTCTCGAGCATCGTCAATATCGGTGCCGTTGACCGAGGTGATAATGTCGCCTGATTTAACCCCTGCTTTTTGGGCTGGGCTGTCCGGTGCCGGTTCGGTGACCAAAGCGCCACGCGCTTTATCCAAGCCGACGCTATCAGCAATGTCTTTCGATACATTTTGGATGGAAACGCCCAGATAGCCGCGGGTCACGTTACCGTCGTCCATCAAATCGAACACAACTTGCTTAACTGTTGAGGCCGGAATGGCAAATGCGATGCCCACATTACCGCCACTGGGCGAGAAGATCGCCGTGTTCACGCCGACAACTTTACCAGTGGTGTCGAATGCGGGGCCACCGGAATTGCCGCGGTTCACCGCAGCATCGATTTGGATGAAATCATCATAGGCATTGGCGTTAATATCGCGACCACGGGCCGAAACAATACCGGCAGTTACGGTGCCGCCAAGGCCGAACGGATTACCAATAGCAACAACCCAGTCACCCACGCGGGCTTCATTGTCTGAGAATTCCACATATTGCAGATCGCTTGCGGCTTCGATTTTCAGCAATGCCAAATCAGTGCGTGGATCTGTGCCGATAATCTTTGCTGTCATTTCATCGCCATTTTCCATAACGACCATGACTTCATCTGCATCTTCAATCACATGGTTGTTGGTGACAACAAAACCATCTGACGAAATAATAAAGCCAGAACCTACCGCTTGGCCGAATCGCTCACGCGGGCGATCACGGTCTCCGCGGCGGTCTTCAAACTGTTTGAAAAAGTCTTCAAATGGATGACCTTCCGGCAAATCCGGCATACGGAAACCATCACGATTGCCAAAAGGACCGCGCGCTTCCTCGATGCGTGTTTTGACCCGGATTGAAACCACGGCTGGGCTGACCGCTTCTACCAAATCAGCAAAGCTGAATGGCGCAACATTCTCGATGGAAATTTGCGCGTTGGCCGGGGCGGTCGACAACACGCCAGTTGCAATCGCACTGGTTGAAATCAACGCAGCAGCAGCAATCGCTTTAAATCGGTTTCGGGTAATCTTTGATACAGGTCGCATCAAGTCCTCCTTATTGGAACAGAAATTCTATGGCTGCCAATATGGAGAAACGTCCCTTTCAACATGATTACATGTAGATTAAATTTTTGTAATGTTGAGGGCCAAACTATGGCAACCATTGGCAAATTCACGTCACATTCTTGGCAGTGGCGATGCCAATCAAACGAGAAATGTTTGCACCAATAGCCACAACGCAAGAAGCGTCAGTGTGAGTTTAAAGATTTGACGGAACAAATGTTCCGACAACCAGTCCAATAATTTCGAGCCGGACAATGTGCCCAAGAAACCAGTGGCTACCATCATCAAAATCAACGGGAGATATGAGGCGAACTTAAAGCCTAACAAGGTGAATGTTGCGAGTTTCAAAAGATTTTGCGCGGTCATCAAAGCGGCATGAGTCGCGACCATCTCGCGACGATCTTTTAGTCCTTGCAAAAATCCCATGACCAACGGACCGGAAACGCCGACCACCATTGAAATAGCGGCGGCGATAAAACCAGTAATGGCCGTGACAAAGAGAGATTTGATGACCGATTTTAGCTTTGGTCCCCACGCCGTGTAGATAAGGAAAAGACCAATCAGCGCTTTAAAGAGATTTTCAGGAAGGAGATGGGCAATTTGGCCGCCAACGGCCACACCAAAAGCGCTGCCAATGCCAAACCAAATGAAGAATGGCCAAACAATATGCTTGAAACGCACCATAGCCCGGCCGCCATTACTGCCAAGCTGAACCGCACCATGAACTGGAATCGCAATCAGGGGATTCATAACGCTTGTCATGAGCGCGATCAGCATTGCCCCACCGCCAAGACCAAAGGCCGCGGTTGTCGCTGAAGTAAAGAAGCTCGCCACGATCAGCAGTAGCGAGAATGATGGGGCTAGATCAGCAGGCAGAAGCGCCATGAAGAAATCCATGACGCTTTTTATCTACTCGCTAAATATTTGGCAAGCGGCCTAGCCGTCGGCCCAATTTGTGCTGATATGAGAGGATTGCTCTAGCGTTTTGTGCACGGGGCACATATCGGCGATTTCGAGCATTCGTTGGCGCTGTGCATCTGTGATGTCACCGACAATTTTGATACGGCGATCAAAATGGTCGACGCGTTTCTTGCCCTCTTCGCATTGCTCACAATCATTAACGTGCCGCTTTTCGTGGTCGACATATGTTTCGATATGCTCAACTGCCAACTTCTTACGATTGGCGTATAGGCGCAGCGTTAGCGTGGTGCACCCACCAAGCGCCGCGCCCAGCAAGTCATAAGGCGTGGGACCGCGATTTGTCCCCCCAACAGATTCGGGCTCATCAATTTGCAAGGCATGACCAGCGGCGTTGACATTGAGGTGCAATGGCCCCTCGCCGCTCTCCGCTGCTATGATGTGGCCAGCATCTTCGTAAAATTTATCGGCACTTGGGAAATGGCGCGCGGCCCATGCAGAGATGACGCCAGCAAGATAGGACGCGTCTTCAGGCTTGGAGAGCAAATGATCTGCTTGATCAAGAGAGATAAAGCTTTTGGGATGGCGGGCCGCGAGGAAGATATCTTGAGCGTTTTCGATGCCCACGATCGCATCGATCGGGCTATGGCAAACCAGCAAATCGGCCTTTAGTTCACGCAGACGCTTGGTGAGATCAAAGGCACTCACATCATCCAAAAATTGCCGTCGAATTTTGAATGGTCGCCCACCAAGCAGCACCTCCGCTTCGCCTGAGCGTTCTATATCGTCGCGCTTGTCGCCCAGCAGGTGCAACACATGGGCTGGTGCCGAAGGCGCCCCGATGGTCGCCACAGCTTTGATGTTGGGCATGTCTAGCGCCGCCATAAGAACTGCGGCCCCACCCAACGAATGGCCAATCAAGATTTCAGGCGGGCGATGATGCTGAGACAACCAAGCACAAGCCGCTTGCAAATCTTCCAAATTGGTCGAGAAATTTGAATTGGAAAATTCACCATCGGAATGGCCGAGCCCCGTAAAGTCCACGCGAAGAACAGCGATGCCTTCATTTTGCAGCGCATTGGCTACATGCCGACTGGCGGCAAAATCTTTGGAGCAGGAGAAGCAATGGGCGAATACTGCAAATGCCCGAATGGAGGATTTAGGCAAATCCAATGCCGCAGCGATTTTAACGCCGCGGCTATTTTCAAATTCAATCTTTTGGCTTGCGGCGGGTCTGATCCGGGTTGGCATTGTCAGTCTCACTTTCTGCTAACTCAGCCAGCAGTTGCGCTACTTCCGGCGTCATACTGGCACTATTCGACACTTTTCTGCGTCGCATTGAAACAGCTATCAAGATCACAAGGCCAATCACAAAAACAAGAGGTGCAGCAATCCAAAGCACCAAATTATGACCAGAGAAGGTTGGCTTGAGCAACACGAACTCGCCATATCTGGCGACAACATAGTCCACAACTTCGGTGTTACTGTCGCCTTCTAACAGGCGCTCGCGCACGACGATGCGCAGGTCACGCGCCAAATCTGCATCGCTATCGTCGATGGATTGATTTTGGCAGACCAAACACCGCAGGCCAGCAGAAATATCTCGCGCCCGTTCTTCCAATACAGGATCGTCCAGCACTTCATCTGGCTGCACCGCCATGGCCTGCGGCACAATGCTCACGATCAGAATCAAGATCATCAGAAATCGATTCATTCTGCTGCTCCAACTGTTTGTTTTCGCACAAGATTTGGCGCAGCGATTCGGTATTTCCGATCCGTTAGCGAATAAGTGCCTGCAATAGCCATCACCACTGCACCAAACCAAATCAACAAGATCCATGGCTTAGTCCAAATGCGCACCACGCGGCCGTCTTCCCCAACACGATCGCCGATAGAAATATAAACCTGCGACAGGCCAAATGTTTTAATGCCAGCCTCTGTGGTCGGCATTTGCCGAGCCGGATATGTCCGTTTTTCTGATGCTACGACGCTCTCGCGCTTACCGACGGGCGCCACGGCGAAGTTGACCGTTTCAGACGTAAAGTTTGGCCCGTTAATATCCACCTCATCGACAAAGCGAATGCTGTAGCCATGCGCTTCAATCTGCTCACCTGGCTGCATGGTGGTGATGGTTTCTGTTTCGTAAGCGGTCACAAAAACAACGCCAAGCACCGTGAGGCCCAACCCCATATGTGCCAAGCTGGTCGACCATACATTTTTTGGCAAACCGACCAAACGACGCAGCGAAACGGACGGGGCCGCTTTGAACAATTTGCTGCGCTCGACCAAATCTGCCAAAGACCCGATGATCACCCAGAAGCCTAGCAACAGGCCAAGTGGTGTAAGGCTAAAGCCATCCCACAAATAGGCTGCAGCAATAATGCCAAGCACAAAGCTAAGCACAATGGCGCCGAACAATCGTTTACTGGCTTGGGCAATGCTCGCCCTTTTCCACGGCAGGAAGGGACCGAAAGGCACGACCAGCAACAGTGGCACCATCAATGCACCGAATGTTAAATCGAAGAATGGCGCCCCAACAGAAATTTTTATACCTGTAAATGCATCCAGCGCCAGCGGGTATAGTGTGCCGACCAAAACGGCGATTGTCGCAGTAGCCAAAAATAGATTGTTGAACACCAATGCAGCTTCCCGAGAGATCGGTGAAAACAGCCCACCGGCCTTTAGCGTTGGCGCACGCCAAGCGAACAAGATAAATGCACCACAGATAAAGAATGTCAGCATACCCAAAATGACAAGGCCGCGTGATGGATCGGTGGCGAAAGAGTGCACGGAGGTCAATATGCCGGAGCGCACCAAGAATGTGCCAAGCAAACTAAGCGAAAAAGTGATGATGGCCAGAAGAACCGTCCAAATCTTCAACGCACCGCGCTTTTCCATCACAAGTGCCGAGTGGAGCAATGCTGTGCCCGTAAGCCATGGCATGAACGATGCATTTTCTACGGGGTCCCAGAACCACCAGCCGCCCCAGCCAAGTTCATAATAGGCCCAGTAGGAGCCCATCGCGATGCCAAGTGTAAGAAAAATCCAGCTCAACATCGTCCATGGACGCACCCAGCGCGCCCACGCCGCATCGATCTTGCCGGATATCAGTGCGGCAATCGCAAATGAGAAACACACTGAAAAGCCAACATAGCCAATGTAAAGCAATGGCGGGTGGATGGCCAAACCAACATCTTGCAAGATCGGGTTGAGGTCACGCCCTTCTAGCGGCATGTCTGGCAGGCGCTCGAAGGGGTTTGATGTAAAAATGGTGAAGCCAATAAACGCAAATGCCAAGAAGCCTTGAGTGCCCAGCACCAGATTAAGCGACGATTTTGGCAAGTTCGCTCCGCCAATGGCGACAGCTGCGCCGAAAAACGTCAAAATTAACACCCAAAGCAACATGGAGCCTTCATGGTTGCCCCAAACTGATGTGAATTTATAGAGAGTTGGCTGCAACGAATGGGAGTGTTCATAGGCGAGCTTTAGCGAAAAGTCGGACGTGACAAACGCAACGCTCAGCGCTGCAAACGACAACAACACAAGGAGAAATTGCAGTGTGCTTGCCTGACGTACAAAGCTGAAACTGCCCTCATTTGGCCGCTGCCACGCATAGGCCGCAACACCAATTTGAACGACAGCCAGCGCAAATGCCAGCACCAGTGCTAAATGACCAAGTTCGATGCTCAACATATTGGACTATCCTGAAGCCTGATCTGTGTGGCCGGGACAAAGCCCCTGCTCTTCAAATTTATCAGCCATATCTTTTGGCACATAGTTTTCGTCGTGCTTTGCCAAAACATTGGTGGCTTCAAACAGCTCACCGCTGGCCATTGCGCCCTCCACGATTACCTCTTGGCCCTCACGGAAAAGATCTGGCACAATTCCGCTATAATGCACTGGAATGTCCACCTTGCAGTCCGTCACCAGGAAATTATGCGAAGTCCCGTCTTGCTTCCAGCTGTCAGACTTTACGATACCGCCTAGTCGAACGGCTTGATCTACCGCGATATTTTGCGATTTGATCTCACTGGGCACCACGAAGAACGACGCCGTGCCGCGCATCGCGATGGCGATAAACACAACAGCGGTCAATACAACTGCAGATAATCCGCCAATAATAGCCAAACGCTTTTGTTTGCGTGTCACTGGTTTTGCTCCTTTTTAAGTCGTTCAACATCTGCAGCTATAGCCGCTTCTAGTGCATTCAAACTCATATCGTCACCTGCAAACGCTGTGCGCGCAGCCTCAACATCCGTTTGGGCTTCGTCCCACTGTTCTTGCACGACACGCGAGCGGATCAAGCGCGCCCATTCTTCAACTGTGCCGCCATCTTGGTACAATCTTGTGGCAAGTCCCTGCACCATTTGCGCAATAACTTGACTACGGTCAGTTTCATCCAGCTCGGCAAGTGCTTCAACATCTTCTTGCGTCGGCCCACCCTGGGCACCTGCTTGTGCAGCAGCCAAACCATTTTGAGCGGCTTCCACCCATGGTTCATCGCCTTGCGCCAAGTCCAGAATCTCCTGCCAATGTTGCTCAGCTAGGTCAAACTCTTCTTCGTTCAGAGCAATGTTTGCCAAATAAAAACGCGAACGGATGTGACGTGGATCAAGCTCACCTGCTTTTTCCAACAACTCTATGATTTCTGGTTGTGGCGCACCGTTTTCTCTCATCAAAAGCGCTTCCGCCAAATCAGTCACATTTTCGGCGTTCTCACCTTCAATGCGTACAATGTTTTCAAATGCAATGATGGCCTTGTCCACAGCACCTTGGCGCACATAAACAGGCACCAACACCCGCCATCCCCGAATATCATCAGGAGTAGCTTGCAATTGCGCCTCAATCTTTGCAACCGCATCATCTACGTCCAAATTCTCAATCGCCGCCAATCGCGTGGCAAGGGGCTGATTTTTTAGCGCAGGTGATCCCAATACGTAATAAGTGCCAAGACCGATTGCGACGAAGGCAACCAAGGCGAACACATTATATGCCAACGGCCATTGTCCAGGAATGCCGGCTTGGCTCGATGCTTTCTTCGAAGCCAATGCCTCACGCGCAAGCTCAGCTTGTGCCACGCGAAACTGCTCATCATCAAGCAATCCGTTTTCCCGGTCATTCTCTAATGCCTTTAGTTGGCTCTTATAAAACACCTCATCCGTGTTGGGCGTTTCATTTACATCTTCTGCGGCATCAGCTTGCTTTTGGGCGCGTCCACGAGACGAAATCAGCAAGACAAGTGCAACGACCAGCGAAAGCAGGACTGCAGACAACCAGAACGAGTTCAATTTGGCCAACCTTTGTGCATTATTTTAAGTGTGATGGTCTACTTAGCGCAAAATCGGAAAAATCTTAAGCAAATATGATTAGGCGGATTGACGCATCGCGTCTGACGTGGTGCAACTCAAGGGCTTAGAGTGGAACACAATTAGTTGATATGGCAGACAAATACGATTTGGTCATTTTGGGGAGCACGGCATCAGCCCGCCTCTTGGCACTCAGCCTAACGCGCATCCACAAAGCGCGAATTTTGCTTATCATTGATCCTGAGCAGCCGCATCGACTATTTGCCACGCCCCAGACTTCTGCTGGTTTCTGTACATCTGCCGCCTTTTTTGAGCGTACTGCCGAAAGCGCAGCCACCGCACAGCAATTGCTCGCAACGCTGGATGCCGAACTACTTGTACACACCAAACCTACGGCGATTTTTACCCAATTTCCGCAACATATGCCAATGTTGGAATTCACAGAAGGTGCGGCCATTCATGCTGGTGTGGTGTGCGAACGGCGAATTCATCCCGAGACGCAAACCGAGCAACTGGTTTTTCCCGACTCGTTGAGCTTTGAAGTCTCGAACATCATTCAAGCATGCGATGCGCACAATTCGGAAGCGGGCGAATATACGATATTGTCACGGGCTGATCTGACTAAATCACACATCACAAAAGATGGTCGATTTACCGGACGTACCGAAGATAGGTCTTTGAAAGCGGGTAAGGTTTTATTGCTTGATCCAGACTTGATCGCTGAGCAAATGAGTGAAAGTCCAAGTAATTCGCTTCTTTTGGCTCAAGTGCATAACATCATTCGATTTAGTAAGCTAAAGCAACTGCCCTTTGCAGCGCAGCAAGACATCAGCACTGGGTTATGGCAATTTGAAACTAGCGCGACCGACTTTATCTTCAGTGCGCCTGCGCCGATGGACCAACTGACCACGCACCTTTTTAAACATCACAATGATGTTGCTGACCGCCGCGTTCGGCAATTGGATCATTGCACTGAACTCAGTTCAGTTGATGGCTATCTAGTTTGCGACGCTTTGGGCATGCGCAACACGATATGCTTTGCAGGCGCCCAGCATTTTGATTTGGCATTGATGCCAGAACTCGCCAATCATATTTCTAATCTTCTTTCCGGCGCACAGACCAACAAAGATTCTTTCTGGCAAAATGCGAAAATTGGCAGAAAGCGCGGCGGCGAAGGCACATTGTTGCGTGTGGGATCGGCAGGTTCAAATGAGTAAGCGGATCGCCCAAATAGGAAATCATCGGTTTGCGCACTTGGTAGACCTCGAGCGGCCTATTTCAGTTCGCCTCAATGATCGCACCCTAACTGCTTGTTTTGGTGACACACTTTATTCCGCTCTAGTGGCCAACGGCATCACCGAAGTGGTGGGTCCGAACAGCGAAATGTTGTCGCTGAGCGCAACATTGCCTTTGTTTGCTCGTCACCGAAATTCAAAGTCACCGTTTCATCGCGTGCTTGTTTCAGATTTGGTTTTGCATGACGGCGATGAGTTGGAGCTGGATTTCGCCCCTTTGGGCGCGTGGACACGCTTCAACCGTTTCATACGCAGGCAAAACAATCCACCATTGGCGATGAACTGGCAGCAAAACACGCATTTTGATTTGCCGCACTCAAACAGCCTTGTGCAAAGAACTGTTGTTATTGGCGCAGGCATCAGCGGCATGCAGGCTGCAATCGAGGCAGCGAACGTCGGACATCAAGTTTATGTGTTAGAAAAGGACCAATTGCTTGGTGGCATGTGCGCTTATTATGGCAAATCAACGGGTGAAACAGAGCCTGTTGAATTGATCGACAAACTGGTTGAGCGCCTAGAATCCCTTGAGAATATCAGCGTGTTCACCGGCACCAAAGCTTTGGACATTCGCAACAATCGTCTTCTGATGCAGCACAGCCTATTTCAGGATGATGAGCAACGCACAGAATTGAGCTGGTTAAAATTTGATCATTTAGTGATCGCAACTGGCGGTGATCACCATGGTTTTACATTGGACAACCATCTCCCCCACCGGGTGTTAGATAGCAAAGATGCATTTCATGACCTTTGGGCATATGGCTTGGTCCGCTATAATCAAAATTTGCTTTACACAGTGGAAAATGGCGCTTATCGGCTCGCCATGCACTTGAAGGAAGCTGGGCTTGAACTTCTTGCGGCCTATGATGGACGCACGGGGCCAAACTCTCGTCACATCGAGTTTGCAAAGGCGGTGGGCGTGAAGATGGGTTCCGCCGTGCATTTGCAATCGCTAGCTGCCCTGCCAACCAAGATTCAATGCCATTTTGCTCCTACTCATTTTGAGGCGCAGCACCAGCAGTTTCAAATTGAAAGCGAGGCTTTACTCGTTGGCTACCCGCCGCAGCCGGATAATTATCTATGGGTCAAAGCGGGTGGACAATCGCAATTGGATTCGCGAACGGGCCGCATATTGCCGAACGTTGGGCCTGCCCATGTTGCAATTGTTGGCACGGCGGCTGGCTATAGTTCACAAACGGACTGCCTCACAAGTGTCGACGAAGCGATGTCTATTTTGGGCAAGCGTGGGCTGATCGATGGCGCATCGCAGGTGCATAACTCTCAAGTCTATGAAAGCTCCGCTGCGTATCGGCACCAATTGCCCACGCCGCTGCAAAGGCGCAACGCAGCGTTTTACAACTATCCTGAAGCGACCAATTATTTCTTGCGCGCGCTGCCCGTAACAGATCAAACGTTGCGGCAATATTTTGCCAACGGGTATTTTGAGGATGCAAAAGAGTTAGACTTGTTGAGCTTTGACGCGCCGAAACACTTTAAAAATGTCATTGAGAATGGACATGAAATTGAAATCGTCTCGCACAACGATGAACGGCTGCGTGTCGGGCAAATGCTATTTGTTGCTGGGCAAGAAGGTGCGGAAAAGCCACTCGGGGTCATCACACAAATTCTAGATGACAAGATCATCGCCTTTTGCGACCGCGATCAAACAAGCACGGGGCTTAACATTTCGGTTGAGCGACGGAATGGACTATTCTCACCAGCACGCATTGGCGATTTAGCTTAGTGTTCTTCGCCTTTTGGCTCAATTGTTGCTCCCAGCTTCCGGCGCTCAATATTTTCTTTATTCTTTGACATGATCTGCGCGTAATCGGCGCCAAATCGTATTGAGCAAAGCTTGATGGCAATTTCTACCTTGGCAATCGCCAAACTGTCCGCAAATGGTGCGGATTTTTGATCCTCTAGCGCGCGCTCTAGTAGAATTTCTAAAGACTTACCTAACTCGCTCCATGTGCGTTCAACTGCGGTGTTGACTGCAAGTGACTCTTTGGCGTTGCGGGCTGCATCCAGCAAATACACACTGTTGTAGGCTTGAAGAACCTGATCTGTGGTGAACAGCGTTTGGGCCTGTTGATGAGGCGTGCGCAAAACTTTGGTCACGTTCGGCACCACTTCTGAAATTCGCTTTTCCAGCACCCTGGAAACGCGGCCGGTAACGACCTCAATGCAATGGTTCCATTGGCTGGATTTGCCGAGATCCAGATAATAATGCATTACCCGCGCAATGCGGTGAAAACGATCAATCGCGCGGCACATCAGATCTATATCGCTGAAGACGCCCGCTTGTTCTTCAATGATATCAACAAGCTGCTGCAAGTTGACCACCATCGCGTCGCCATATGGGCCATAGCCTGATTTGCGCACCGTTTGCTCGGTCTCACCATAGCAATGGTCGAGCACGCCCATCATGAACTTTCCAGGCCAATCCATGTTGTAGACAAGTGCCGTGCACCAAAGCTTCTGCATTGGACCAGTGGGCAAATCAATTGCTTCTACAAGCTCAGAAAACTCTTCTTCTGACTCATATTTCTTTACGTGGGCAGCCAACTCTTTGGCCGCCTGCAGCTTATTGTAATGCTTGATTGCGATCAGGATCAGGGGAAATGCTTCATAAACGTCAAATCCACCCAACTGGATGGTCATCCGGCGCTGAATTTCTGCACTGTTTTGTGCGGCATTGAACTGGCTTTCCAACGGTTCGGCCAATTGCGCGAAGGCGGCCGCGACAAGTTGTTCGATCTTTTTGGGCTTTTCATTTACCGAGGCTTTCAACCCCTCAACGAGTTTTGGGGCGCCATCGCGCTCAAGCCACACCCAGAATCGTTCCAAGTGCTTCTTTTCGATTGCAGTGCCGTATATGAGCGGCGATGACCGCATCATTACTGGCGCGAGCAAGTCATAGACGGCACCTAATACGCCGTACTTAGCAACACTGTCGCTTGTTACATCGCCATCAAGCGGATTCAAAGGGGCAAACCCCGAACCAGCATGGTCAAGGCCACCTGAGGAAAATCGATGAGATGTGGCAATTGGCATTTAAACGCAACTTTACTATCAAAACATCATGATCTTAGATGATTTTAGTAAATAAACGATTTCTACCAGCGTGTTAGACCGTTTCGACTTTCCATTCGCCATTGGCCGCCCGACAGGCCGTTCCCGTCGAAACATATCGCTTGCCACTAAGAATGACTGTGTGAGTAAATTCGCGACAATCTCGCCCATTTACTTTGATGTAGGGACCAACGGTCACTTCACCTTTTGCCTCGCTATCGCCCTGCCAGGTGCGGAATGCGCCTACACGGCCAAACTGCAACGCGTAATATTGGGCGCTCGCCGCTTCACTGGTTTCCTTGGCGCTCAGCAGTGAAGCAGCCTCAGGCTTGATGAAAGCCAAGATTTGACCAGACTGAAACTCGTCACTTGGCGTTGCGCTAACGGTTGGCGTGGTGACTGGTGCGCTGGCGCTAGCCGAAGCCGTGTTCGAATAGGTGGTGCGACTTGTGCCAATATCCAAGCGTGCACAACCTGCAACCATAGCGGTTGCACCTAAAATGATTGCGAGCTTCGCGATATTCTTTGCTTGATTTTCCATAGCCCTCACCTTTGCCTTCCAATTGCGGCCAAATTTGGCTCTTTATTCAACACGACAAGGCAGTTTTATACAAACTGCCAGCCCCGAATCCTTGGGGCATTCAAAATTCACCTGTCCTGCACTTAATTGAACAAGTTCTTTTACAATATCAAGACCAAGCCCGCTTCCGTGCATATTTTCGTCGAGGCGATGGCCACGTTGTGCGATCTTTTGTAATTTTTGTTGCGGCACACCATCGCCATCATCCTGCACCACAATTTCGAGTTGGTCGCCTGTGATGCTGGTCAAAATGGTCACATTTCCACTTGCCCACTTCCCGGCATTGTCCAAAACATTGCCCAATACTTCATCGAGATCACCGGGATCCATCCGAACGCTGATGTCTTTACCATTGGGAGTCCCTTCCCAATGATATTCCACCGGATGATGGATTTTGCGCATAGCCCCCAAGAGCCTCTTCAAAGCTGGCTCAAGTGACGTATAATTTGTTTGAATTTGGGATCTTGCGGCCATTTGAGCTCGTTGCAGGTAACGCTGAACGATATCTTCCATTCGCTGCAGTTGTGTGCGCAACATTCCACTTTCAATCTGCTCTTTCGCACGCGCTTCATTGCGTAGCACCGCAAGAGGCGTTTTCAATCCGTGCGCCAAATTCCCCACATGGTTTTGGGCTTGCCTCACAATCTCTTTGTTGGTCGATAAAAGGGCGTTGATTTCATCTTTTACCGGAGACATTTCAGACGGATAATCACCCTCAATCTTTTCAGACTTTGCATTCTTCACGCGGCCAATCTCATCCCGCAGTTCTTTCAACGGTCCAAGAGAGAACCGCGCCACAAAGGCAGCCAAAAGCGCCAGCACAATGCCGACAGCGCTCAATGCGAGGATTGTTTGATTTCGAAATAAGGAGACATCCGCATTCAGCTCATCCCAATTTGCGGTGACCAGCACGCGATAATTTCCGTTTTGGGTGAAAAGCTTACGCTCAGAAACGCGTTGTAGAATCCCATCAGCATCGCGCACATCTGCTCGTCGCCTGTTTTGGTCATCAAAGGGAATTGCCAATGTCGGCAGGTTGACGCCGAAGGTTGATGGCGAGGTTGTTAGCGGTGCTCCTTCTGCATCGGTAATTTGCCAATACCATCCACTGCCAAGCTCTTGATAACGTGGATCAATATTCTGGAACGACCAATCCTCAGGTTCATCCTCATCGAGAATTGACCCGATCAATTGGTCCGACTGGCTTTCGATCACATTGTCGATATTTCTCTCCAGCGCACGCGAATAGACCATTGAGAGCGCCCATGCGGTCGCCCCAAGGCCAATCACAAGGCAAATCGCTGTTGCCACAAAAATACGCGTAAAGATGGAGAGTTTTTTGGTCATTCCGCCGACAGTTTATATCCCAAACCGCGGACGGTTTCGATCAAACCGTCAGGCAGCTTTTTGCGCAACCTGCCGACAAAAACCTCAATCGTGTTGGAGTCCCGATCGAAATCTTGATCGTACAAATGCTCGGTCAACTCGGTTCGTGAGATCACCTTGCCATTGTGATGCATCATATAGGAGAGCAATCGATATTCGTGGGAGGTGAGCTTTATGGAGGAACCGTCAAGCGTGACTTTGCTGGCGCCGATATCTAGGCGCAATGGGCCAATTTCAATCGCGTTGGACGCATGTCCTGCAGCACGCCGAACCAGCGCGCGCAATCTTGCTAGCACTTCTTCCATATGGAACGGCTTGGCCACATAATCGTCGGCACCAGCATCAATGCCTTGCACTTTATCGCTCCAGCGGTCTCGGGCGGTGAGCAATAAAACGGGCATCGCGCGGCCTTCGCGCCGCCAGTCCTCTAATATGGAAATGCCATCTTTGATGGGAAGGCCAATATCCAAAACAACAGCGTCATAAGGCTCGGTATCGCCCAGAAAGTGACCCTCTTCGCCATCGAAAGCCTTATCAACTACATATCCAGCTTCTTCCAAAGCTTCACATAATTGTTGATTTAGATCCGGATCATCCTCAACCACCAAAACGCGCATAATCTTGACCTCAAATTATCGAATGACTTTACCGTTGACCGCGTCCACATTCAGGCGACGTTCAACACCATTATCATTCACTATTGTCAGTGCATATAAAGGTCCTGCTGGCCGCACACATAGTTCGGCACGCAAAACCCGATCTCCGGGTTTCAGTTTAATCTGATTTTTGATTTGCACAAATGATTGAATCTCACCCTTTTGCACAGCTAGGTTGATGACCATGCGGTCAACCGTACAGCCAGCATTTTGCGCATGGGCAGTCGGGATGGATATCAGTGCGACGGCCATAAAAATGACCGTTGCGCAGCGATTGAAGATGCGTTTTTTTGTCATGGCACCATTTCTAGCAGCCATAAGCTGAACACAAAATGAACGCCTTGTACGCGTCTATCCAAAGGCCGTTTCCTTCAGCCCCTTACGCAAGAAGATGATAGCAAAGGCTTCCATAATAAGTTGACCAGTGTTGGTACCATCAAATGCAGGCACTTCTATGCCCGACAGTTGCGCCAATCCAATCAGCAACATGAGGGCTGCGGTAATATAGGTCTTATATCCTTGTAAGCTAATCATCTTGTTCCTTATCTGCTTTGAAGAGTGTAAGTTTGATCGCGCGATTTTGCGCGCCCGTATTTCTGTCTCAGCAACGCGCCGCCGCCAACCTCGGGCAAAGATTGGATAGTGCCTAAGACGTTTCAAAAACCGCAACCGGGCCGCACTTAATTGTTTTATGAGGTCGACCTCGGTGCGAGTATTTATAAAGGTGGTCGTCGCAGCCATCGTGACTGGACCCATTCGCCCATCTTGAGGCGCTTGCACAATGCTTTGCAGCGTTTTCAATGCACGGCTAGGTCCGGAATTGACCGCGAAATCGAAAAGACAAAACGCGATGCCGGCGGGCAATTTCGTGGCCCAAATTGGGGACCAATAATATTGATGATAAATTTGCGCCGCCTCTGACTTGCGCAATCGACGCACGGCGGATTTCGGCAGCCTTGCTGCGGGTTTTATGTTGCGAAATCGCGCCAGGGTGGCGCGCGTAATTCCATATTTTGTTGCGCCGCCCGGATCGTGGGGATGGTCGACATATCCACCCTCCTGCGCAAAGATGTGCACGAGCGCAGCTTGAAAACTGTTCATGAATGGCCCTATGAAATGGAAAAGATGGAAGGGATAAATCCTTCTAGTGGATTAACCTGTATGCGGTCGTTGAAAATGGCCGGCAACGCAAACAGCAACTCGTTGCCTGTGTTTGCATAGAACGGAAGCAAATCGACAAATTGATGCTTAGCTGTGCGTGATGCAGCAGCGAATTGTGTGCCGATATGCACCCACCCGTCAGCTGCCGTAAGCGTTTGATAATCAGCCACGGCTACCCCATCAATTTGCACATCACATTCGCTTGCTGAAACAAGCCAAGTGCCACTTGTCGCCTTCACATAGAGCGAAGCCGATTGGCGCGTGCCGAAAAGACCATCATAGGCAAATTGCCGATATTTGGCGCTGCCGCTTTGCGTATTTTCATAATAGCCACTCGATGCGGCAATGCATTTGGCCACCCAAAATTCAGGGTGGTAGCGCGCAGCCCAACTTTCGCGCAGCAAATCAGCCAATGCTTGAACGTCACTATCCAGCACTGTCCCAGCCCCACCATAGGTGCTGCTATCATAGTGAAATTTTCCATGGCTGGCGAAGGTGGAGCCATTCTCATTCTTCAAATAGCTTGGTGCGACAAAGCTGGTGACAGTTCCGGTCTTTTCCGCCGCGAAACGTCCGCTGTCGGGCAGAATAGAGACTTTCTGCGCCACCCCGGGCACTTCACCTGACACACCATTGGGCAAAGCTAGCTTTCCACTCGTTCGGTCACCGACCAAAACTTCTCGCCAAGTGCTGCCGTCTTCCGACACGCGCAACGCAATATCATCATCGTTTAGCAACCCCATCTCAGCGCGGGCCGACCAGTTATCCTGCCACCCCAAAATGGCGGCGTGGCCGCTTGTCGCTTTGTTCAGCGAAAGCCGCGTATCGCCAGAGCCACCATCTGCAGGATATTCAGCTGAAAAGAGGCTGGAAGGCGTTTTGGCGAGAATTTTATTGTAGCCATCCGCTGCTGCGCCGAGCCCCAATTGCTGCAGATTTTGTAGCTGCGTTACTTGATCAAAAAAAGCGTCCCAGGCGCCTGCAATGAAGATATAAAGGAGGCTCTCGGCCATATTCCACGCTAACCATCCTTCTTGCGGCGTGTAAAAGCGCCATCCCCCATCGGTATAAACGGCAAGTCTATCTGCTTGCCCACTCCACTCGTCGCTCGGCGTACCACCCACCGCGTAGGCTTTGCCGCTCACTGCCGGGTCTGGTGGGGC
Organism: Maritalea sp. S77; assembly: GCF_049801075.1. Taxonomy (NCBI): domain Bacteria; kingdom Pseudomonadati; phylum Pseudomonadota; class Alphaproteobacteria; order Hyphomicrobiales; family Devosiaceae; genus Maritalea; species Maritalea sp. S77. Next base: position 948,464 of record NZ_JBNAGG010000001.1, read on the forward strand.
ATTGCTGCCAATGCTCTCGAGCTGAATTTGGCAAAGGACATCTAGCCCCAGCAGTGCTTCGTTGTGGGTGATGTGTTTCAGGGCCTGATCCGGCTGGATTAGTGGCAGGCCCAGCTGTGCAGTATTAGTCACTAAAATCGATCCTTTTTGGATGGCCAGCGCCCCAGATGGCGCTGATTTGTTTAACTTCAAACCAGACATTGTCTGCCAAAGCGCCAAAGTCACTGTTTTGGGCACTGGTCGTGTAAACAAAGCTGGTCTGGGAAATTTCGATTGAATGCAGTGTGGTTTCACCTGCGCCGATGTGGAGCTCAAACTTGAGATTGTCAGTGTCCAAGGGCACATCTTGCCCCCGCCACATATCGCCTCCCACGCGCGTACACCGCACCCATTCAATTTGGATGTCGCCGGAAATTGCTTTGCGCGTGGCTTTAAGGTGGACTGGCGCGAGCGGCAACAATGGAGTCGTGCTTGGAGTTACGTTCAGACTGATCGCTTCAGCGCTCGCTGCCCCGGCATAGGCATAAAGACCGAGGTCCGCCCCTACTTTCTCGCTCGAGATCGCAAGAGCACTGCCCTCACCAGGCAATAGCGCTCGTGCCCCAGCAACGCAAGCCTGCTCCCCGGCAAACTGTGTTTTACCTAAGCCCCGCAGCAATTGTGATAATCGGTAGGTTTTCGGGGCAATCAATTCAGCGGATACGAATCCAACCTGTTCCCAACTGCCATCCGTTTTTTCGAGCCAAAGGCGATTCATGCCCTGCATCACGGCCAATAGCGTAGCTGAACTGAGATGGCCTTCCAACATACGAACCAACAGGTTTTGCGTGTGATCCCACACATCAACTCGATCCGCAGGTGCAAAATCCTCTTGCACGATACCAAGCGGATTGGGCTTGTCGATTTCCACGATGCCCTGCCCTTGATTATCTGTCAGGCGGATATTTCCGGGCCAAGGCTTGGCAAAAGCAGCGGCGAACACTTGGGTGTTTAGTTCATCCGCGGCCTCGTTCGGCAATTGCGCCAGCACAATCAGCGGTGCGCTCTGCGCTGGCTCTAACGTTTTTCCGGTTCGCGTTGACGTCTCGGCGCCACCGCTGCCATTCGGTTCCTGTGGCAATCGCAAGGACATCTTCTGGCTATGCGCCAATTGGCTCATTTCAACAATTGCGGGCTCCGTTTTCCCCAAGATTTCAAGGGCATCCCCAATGGTGAACGTCGCCAAAGATGGCGGCAGCTCAAACTGATATTGCGCTTTAGCTGTCTGGCCATTGCGCCATTGCGCGGACGCAATTTGTGTTGCTGTAGTCGGGTCCAGCGTTGAGGGCCAGTTCAAAAACGCCCGTTCGCCGCTCTGTTTTTGGTGATCATAAAATGCGGTCGCCGTGCCGTAATCTGCCAACCTTTCCAAAAATTTGAGATCCAATCGCCGCACACCATCTTCCGCATCAGGATATTTGATGTTGAGCGCTTCGTTTTGATTGAAGGCCAGATTGTCGGCTTCGATTTGTAACGGCTTATGTATGCTTGGCGCTGTGAGCGTCAATTGCCCTGCGACATCATCAATATAGAGGTCCTCGCAGGCCAACAGTCCTGCCAGCTCGTCCCGCACGCTTGCGCTGCCACCCGTCAATTGTCCTTCAATAAACAGCTTTGAACTTTCTGCCACGTTCAGCGCAATGCCAGCCTCTGTGGCGATTGCCTGCGCAAGTTCGTCGATCGTGGCCCCGCCCAAACGTCCATTCAGCCAATGGCCGGTGAAATAGGCTGATCCATCAGACCATTCATCGGTCAGCAGTGGAAAGGCTGGAAATGGCCGCGCATCCCATGCCCAGATATAAATGCGATCGGCATCCAGCATAGGCGCGCCATATTGGCTGGACACAGGATTGGCCGCGGCATCTTCACGCCAGGTCTTATGATGCGCCCGTAAAAACTGACGTTGCATCGCAGAGTCGGGCGACCCATCGGAAAAGTAAGGTTCTTTGTGTTCAACGCTTTTAGGATCAGAAAAGGCATTGGGCTGATTGCCGCCCAAATGTACCGCGCCACAGCCAATTTCTGTCAGCCAAAGGGGTTTTGATTCTGGCACCCAGGCCGTAGGGGTGGCGCTTCTCACACCGTTGGGACGATCATGGTGTGCGTTGCCCCACCAAGCCTTCAGGTCTTTAAATCGCCAAACCCAAGCTTCGCCCGCTGCGCCGTCTCCAATTGGCGTGCGGATTTGAGCGTCGCGATCTTCCGCTGAGGCGTAATACCAGTCATACCCCTCACCTGCATAAATATTTTTGGCCAGATAGTTTGTATCTTTTTCATGCCGCGCTAAAACTTGATCAGCATGGTCACCGTCCGCACGCCAATCACTGAGCGGCATGTAATTATCGATGCCCACTGCATCAATTTCCGGGTCTGCCCAAAGCGGATCAAGGTGAAAATATTTGCCACCCGGCTCATCAGCAGGCTGGTAGCCATGATATTCGCTCCAATCCGCCGCATAGGTCAGTTTGCAAGTTGCACCCACAATCTGACGCACATCCGCCGCCAATTGCTTCAAGGCCTGCACATAGGGGAAATTTTGCGCACCATCGCGCACAAAACTCATGCCCGGCATTTCAGACCCGATGATCATGGCGTCCACGCCGCCCGCTGCACGGGCCAGATTTGCGTAATGCATAATATAACGGCGATAGCGCCATTCATTCGGGCCGCTATATTTGGCTTGGCCGCTGCTCACACCGAAATCATTCGGTTGGCAAGCGCCCATAAATTGCGTCACTTGGCTAGCGGCGGCTGCAGTCTTGTCCGCGCTCGATGGTTGTCCAATAGCCGGATGCACCGTCACCCGACCGCGCCATGGATAGGCTGGTTGGCTATTGCCGCCATAAGGGTTTGGCAGACTATTGTTCGTCGGAACATCCATCATCATAAGTGGATAAAGCGTCACCTTTATCCCTCTGGCGTGAAGGTCTTGTATGGCATCGACGATGGATTGATCAGACGGGGTGCCACCATAGGCCGGTGCGCCATTGTTTGCGCTGGTGATCTGCGCAGCATTGCGATCAAGCCCCGCAACCTGCCATTCAACATTTTTCAGTTGTCGTTCATGATCGATGACGCGCGGGGCAATCTCGCACTGGCCACAGTGCAAATCATCACCAAACCAACTCACCACCAGCGCGACATGTTTCAAGTTTGGGCATAACGCAGTGAGTTCATCGATGGATACGTCCCAATCAGATCGACCCACCACATGGTGCGCATTTTCTGTTTTGGTTTCGCCATAACCGAGCAAGCGTACGCGCGGTGAAGGGTCATAGCCAAATTCGGTTGATCCGGGGATGACGCAAACCGCGCGCAGGTTTTGCTCTAAATCCCCAACGGGGCGGCACAGTTCAACCGAAATCTGCGGTATGCGATTACCAAACTGGCCAATATCCAGATTTTCAAAAACAATATAGCAAAGCCCGCGATAGGCTGGGCAATTGCCACTCCCCTGCATTGCGGCAATAAGGCTGTCTGGCGTTTGGTCTGAACTGCCTTGGTGAAACCGATAAGTCAGGTTACGCGTGTCGAGCAATTGACCATCGGCCCAAATGCGCCCCAAGTGGGCCACCTCACCTTTACAAAATGCCACCGCCAGACTGACCACAATTGTGCTGTCATCATCTTGGCTCGAGGTCGATTTTGCCCCACTGCTTGCCGTGGTGCGGCGCTCCAATTCTGTGGCCCAGATGATGTTTCCAGACAGGCGTGACCAACCATAAAGCCTTGAGATAGCTGTTCCTTCTTGCGATCCAAGCAGGCGTACCGCCCCTTTTGGCGTGGGCGCCTCTCCGCCGAAAAGCTGGTTATCAATGGCGCTACCCGCCATGGCGCCAAGCGCCCGGCCGATGGTCGCGCCCACAGGTCCGCCTAGCGTGGCACCAAGGGCCTGCCCGCCAACTGAAAGTAATAGAGTTGCCAAAGAAATTTCCTCAATTCGGGAATGTGTAGTGTGCCGCCAAGCGCCGCTGCCACGGCGCATCAAAGGCCAACTGGATCGTGCCCACGCCTTCTTGCGCATGGATCATCTGGTCGTTTGCGATCAGGATGGCGCAATGTTTGGCGGGCAGATCGCGTCGCATACGAAACAATAAAATATCACCCGGAAGTGGCGATCTGTTGTTTTGTCGCCGCAAGTAGTGATCGGCTTGATACTGCAATAAGGTGCCCGCATTAGGATCGCGCCAACTGGCTGAATAGGGCGGCACCTTGTCGGGCAAATCGACACTCAGTTCGTGGCCCACCCCCAAAATCAAACCAAGGCAATCGCAGCCCAGTTTCTTCTTTGCAGCTTGATGCAAATAGGGCGTACCCAACCACTCTTTTGCGGCAGCAACCACTTGTCCAGCTTCAATCATTTGAACAGCACTCCGCCACTTAAATCGTCGCCCGCGCGCGGATAGCGCAGCACAAAATCATCGCCGGGAATATGCGGAAAGCCTTGAAAATTAACACTGTTGTTGAACTTGTCACGGCAGGTCGCAAATTGCTTGTCGCAGCCAACAATTACCCGCGCTGTATCGCCCACTTCAATCAACTCAGTTTTGAAATTGGACAGCGTGAGAAGATCAACACCCGCCGTGCGCTGATGCTGCGCAATGTTCAAGTGATCATTTTTGTAGGCCCCACTTTGCCAGTGCAAGGTGCCTTTGCCGGCCCATCCCGCCACGCGCGCTTCCAGACCTGTCACTGTCATCGTGCCGTCTCCGGCGATGGCAGCCACAGTCACCGTGCTGGAAAAGCTCGCACCATCGGCATCCATGCCACAACGCCCATCACCAAATTGCGCATCGCAATGGCGTTGATAGATGCGCCCGCGCTTTTGGTTCAGCTTGGCATGATGCGAGCGAAGTTCAGCCTCAAACCGATTGTCCACCTGCTTGATTTCACCAATATAGTCGCGCCGCATCAAATGGCGTTCGTCTGGCTTGCGCCAGTTCACCCACCACCAATCGACCTGGGCATTGGCCAGCAGCCCTGCCCGCAGTATTTTCTCGGTCAGACGTTCCTCGTCAACAAAACCCAGCACTTCCGCAGTATCCACCGCTTCGTTGCGCTTGTCGGTCATGGCACTAGGTTGAAACCCCGCTTTGGGCTCAAATACTTGACCATCGAACGCGATCTGCTGGTCATGGTCGGTAAAGCCCAATTGCTGCTCGTTGCGCAAGGTCAGCAACCAGCAATTGCAGAGGCTCGTAGCTCCACTTTTCAGATGGGCGTCAAAAGCAGGTGAAAATTGTCTCACGTCAAAATCTCAATCAAAGGAATGGAAGGGATCAACCCGGCATCGAAGCTAGACAGCTCAACATCCAGATGGTCCGTGTCGAACCGCACGGGCACATCAAATTCAAAACCTGCCGTTAGGTTGGCGCCAGATGTTGGGGCGCTAGCAAAGCTAAGGATGCCGGTAGTTTCGTCCACCGTGAAATCTGCACCTGCCGTCAGTTCGCTGCCATTCACCGCCACGCGCACACTGTCGGCAATGGGCTTTTTGATCTGCCGTGCATAGGGGTCAAACGCACTGCCATAATGTTTGATCAGTTGAATGTCAGTCTGGTTGCCATCACCAAATCCCAAATCCTGATCATAGGGCGTGATGCTCTCTTGGTTGGAGCTATGATCCAACGGATCACGAAACAAAAAACCGTGAAAGCGGCCGCGCCGCTCCTCGAAAAAGCTGAGGATCTGGCGCATATCTGCCGAGCTTTTCACGCCATATCCGGCATTATATTTGCGCCGCGACTGCGCCCATCGCGTGTTGCGTTCTTCAGCACCAGACACAAGCGACACAATGTCGGTCGACCATTGCGGCCCACCCCGCGCGCCCATGGCAATATTGATCGGAAAACGTATGTGGTGAAATGCCATTAGCTTGCCCTTTGCCCTCGTTTGATGGCGCTCAGCAACCCAGCAGAAATCTCGGCTTCCGCTTGCGCAAAGCTGTTCGCATCATTGGCGTTTACCGTCATGGAAATCATAATAGGTGCTTGCCCCGCGCCGCTGGCCACGCCCAATTGCCCGCGGCTATTTCGCTTCAAGGGCAAAATGGCTTCTGGCCCTGCTTCGCCCGCCAACCCCAAGCCGCTTTGCATGGGGAAATAGGTCGGCGCGTTCAGCACTCCACCTTTTGCAAAGGGTTGGATGGTAGGGATTGCACTGTTGGTGCCTTGAAACAGATCGCCAACAAATCCACTGATCATATTGCCCAGCGGTTGCAGCGCGGCTTTCACTGCAATCTGGGCGAAGGCTTTGGCGATATCGCCCAACATATTTTTGAGCGATTTGCCGTTGACCAAGGCATTGGTGAACGCATTGGTGATAGTGGTGCCGACGCTTTTGGCCAGATCATCAATGCGGCCCAGTTCCGCCTCAATCTCCGCCAGCGCACCAGTCTCAGGTAGCTGTTGAAGCTCTTCAAGGTTCATATTTGTCTCCATCTGGAAAATCAGCCATCAGTTCGGCCATTCTTTGCCGCTCCAGCGGCGCTGCATGGCCAAACATCTTTTGTTTTGCCTGCATCGCCAGCGTCAGTTCGCGGGGGCTGGAGGCCCAAAAGGCTTTGGGGGAAAGCCGCAATTCTCCAAACCCAATCTGCGCCAACTCGGCCCAAGGAAAAGGCGATTTGACCATCAATTATTGGTCCAGCGGCGCCGCAAAAGTTAAGTGCAACAATTGCGCCACCGCTTTGGCCGCACCAAGCGCACCTCCTGCAATCTGCGCGGATTCCAAATCCTGATCGCTAATGGCATGGCCCGCACCACGCAGCCCCGCACCGAGGATGACAATGATATCTCTTGCACTGATGTGCCCGGCTTCGAAACGCTTCCCTAGCCCGTTCAAATCATCGAGCTGCAATTTCGCTTCTAGCTCAGCCAATGCCCCGAGTGTCAGGCATAATGTGTGTGGCTTCCCATCAATGACCAGCTCAATTTCGCCGCGTCGTGGATTGGCCATTAGAGCACCGTAAATGAAATTTCGCCGGCACTTTCCAGCGCCACGTCGAAAGTCACTTCGCCATTGTGGTTGGCGGCAAACTCCAACGCCGTGATTTGAAACTTGCCCTCGATGGTGCCGAAGTCTGGGATCACAACCTGCCAGTCACGCACCTGCCCTGCGAAAAACAGTTCGCGGATTCGCGCGTCACTTTGCGCATCTTTGAAAATGCCACTGCCTGAAAGGCTTGCGGTTTTCACCCCGCCGCCTTGCAACAATTCCCGCCATTGGCCTGCAGATTGGCTGTCTGTCGTGTCGATGGATTGGGCATTAAATGCCAATTGTCGCGAGCGTATGCCCGCCACCGTAATAAAGCTGCCACTGCCGATTTCATCCAGTTTCAGCAACATGTCCTTGCCGCTTTGTGCGCCCATTTGGATCCTCTTATGTCTAGCTTATTGGCTCTAAAGTGATGCGCAGGCCGATCAGGGTTTTCGCCCAACCGGTGCGCGGTTCGATGCTCGTTTTGGTGTGACGATGGTTTTGACGCACCGTGCGAAAGCTGGTGCCAAAATTATGATTTGAAAACAGGTCCACCACCTGCTCAGCCACCTGAAAGCCAAGCTGTCGAGCGCTTCTGGCGTGCCAGAACTCCAACTCCACTTCATGATCAAATAGCGAAGTCGCAATTGCATCTCGCGGCGCAAACTCGTGATTTTTGATGGTGATGAAAGGCGGTCGCTGCCCTCGTCGCGGGGCATCAATAATTTTTCCAGTGCCGATCAAGCTGATCAGTGTTGGATCATTGGCCAGCAACGTCACCAACTCGGTTTGCAATTCAAGGGCGAAATCAGCCATATTGCGCGCCCTCCATCTCAATATGCTTTGCCGTGCACAGCAGATAGGCATTGCGCATATTGAGATTTTCCATCAGTTCAATCTGATAATGCGCCCCTTGCCACTCAATTAAATCGCCTTTGGCGAGTTGCGGGTCATAACGCAGGGTAAATTCGAAACGTTCTGTTTGAGAATGGCCCGCACCGCTGCCAAATATGTTTGATTTCACCTCAACCCGCGCCCAGCTTTGCCCGAGGCTGTTCAAGGTAAAATCATTGCCGCCTGCCCCATCATCTGTTTCAATGATGCGCCACAGGTTCACTAGGTTGCGCAAGCTGGCTAGGCTCGGCTGTTTGCGCAAAGCACTCATAGGCGCACCTCGCAATATTTGCCGATCAACTGGTCGAATTGGGTGGGGATCACCGCACCACTGCCTGCTGTCACAACTGCTTCTCGATGCTCATACCAATGGCCGATCAGCCGCAACATGGCGAGGCGCAGATCTTCTGGCACGTCGCTGGCCACATCGCCAAAGCCCGTTCGATAGGTGATTTCGACCGCATCATAGTCGCGCAAGCGCGGCACTGAAGTGCTGGTTGGCGCCAGAAATATCGTGCACTTTCCGCTATGCTTATCTTGGGTCACTTCAGCTAAGGGCCAGCTCGTCTCAGCACCTTCGGCATCAAACAAATTGATGCTTACCAATGCTTGAAACGGACCTATCGGTAGGCAGATACCTTTATCGGGCCAAACATCACTCACCCACTTCCATTGCTGGGTGATCATTGCCTTGCGGGTCACGCTTTCAATGTGGCTCCGCGCCGCCGCAATTAGCGTTGCAATCAGCGCATCATCATCGGCATGGTCTAGCCGCAAATAGGCTTTTGTTTCAGCCAAGCTAAGCGGCTCTACCACAGGGCCTGCAACTAAAATGGAGGTCATGTCGCCCTTTCTGTTGAGAATAAAAAAGGCCGATCCGAAGATCGGCCAGTTTAGGAGGGAGAGATCAGGCGTCGATTACACTGTGCCGAACTTCAGCAGCTTGATGGCATCAAAATCATGCACGCCGCCGCCGACACGTTTTGTGGTGTAGAACAGCACGTAAGGCTTGGCGGAATATGGATCGCGGATCACGTTTACGCCTTGTCGGTCGACAATCAGATAGCCGCGTCGGAAATCACCAAAAGCAATCGGTGTGGAATCTGCCGCAATGTCCGGCATGTCTTCGGCTTCCACCAGATTGAAGCCCATAAAGTTGGCGTTGCCACCAGGCTGTGTGGCGGGTTGCCACATATAATTGCCATCCGCATCTTTCAACTTGCGCAGGGCAGCTTGGGTGGTGCGGTTCATCAACCAGCTCGCATTTTGGCGATAGCCAGCCTTCAATGTGTAGACCAGATCAATCAACACATCGCTTTCGTTGGCCGCAGGCAAATCGCCCGAAACGCCCGTCACATTGTAGCCGAGGTTTCCCCAGCTCCAGCCACTTTCAGCAACTTGTGGAGCCGACAAAAAGCCCGTGGGCTTTTTCACGCCGTCACCAATGATAAAGGCGGTCGTTTCTTGCTCAGCGAAAGCCGTTTCCACCTCGTCCGCGATCCAGCGCTCCACATCCACTGCTGCGTCGTCCAGAAAGCTCACCGTTGCAGCAGGCATCGCATAAAGTTCAGTGGTCGGAAACTCGATTTCAGCCAAAGTCTGGCTGTTGGTTTCTGGCCGCGCATCGCTCTCGCCCACCCAGCCAACTGCTGGCCCGGTAATAGAAACCGGCTTCTTGTAAACCGCTGAAGAGACTTGCCGCACGCTTGCAATGGCACGGATTGGCGAAATAGCCGTTAGGCGGCGTGTGATTTCGCTATCGGTCTCGTCCGGCACCAAATAACCGCCATCTGGGTTAGACCCAATGGAAAGCGATTTTTCTTCGCCCTTGCGTACATAGGCGGCAAAGGCATCTTTATATTCGCCATCAAGTTCCAGCGGCATATGCTTTTGCCCCAATGCTGGACGCAAATTTTTCGCAACCATGCGATCCATGGCCTGCTTCTGGCCATCCATTGCCGCATTCAAACGGTCGAGCTTTTGGTCAAGCAACACATCTTCGCGTTGCTTTTCCAGCGCGTTCAACCGCTGGTCATTCGTTGATTTGAACTCTTCAAATGCGCCCATAAATTCATCGAACATGGCGCCCACAGATCCATCATCTGCGCCGCCCGTATGGGCTTTGATTTCAAGTTCCGGGATGGAATTGTTCTTCATTGATCATCCTTTAGATATTGGAGGCAAAAAGTTGACTAGCCCGGCGCAATTGCCGCGCAAGTTTTGGAGGCTGGATGCGGGCACTGGCCAACATGGGAAAGGTCACGATTGAAATCTCCCAAAGGTCAACTTCCAGCAATCGACGTGGCTTTGCCGCTTGGGATCGTGCCGCTTTGATTGTGCGAAATCCGATGGAGAGACCGTCCAGACTGCCATGCTCAATCAGTGCGGCCAGCGCATCAGAGCGCGGTACCGTGGCGGTAAGTTCGCCACGTACTTTTAGGCCGATTTCGGTTTCGCGCACTTCCAGCCAGCGCCCAATGGGCTCTTTAGAGTCGTGCTGAAACAACATGCGAATTTGGCTGGCGGGTCGCTTTTTCAAGCTATTTGCAAATGCACCCGGCATCACCACATCGCCGCCCTGATCGATTTTGCCAAACAGGCTGGCATAGCCTTCAAATCGGCCATTGCCATCAATCAAAATGCTGGCGCTCAATGGCTCGCCACCTTGCGCAAGCGGGGCGATTGGCGACGCGATTTGATCACCATCAACGTTTGGGCAAACTGGCGGAAAATCTGTTGCGCCTCTTCGCCATGGATGCGCTGGCTACGCAATGAATTAAAAAATGTCTTTAAAAGATGCATGTTTAGCTCCCGTTTCTGAAAAGTCGATTCAGGGCTGCGATTTCCTGCACAAACATGTTGAACCGCCGGTGGGCATCAGCCAGTTGCCGCATGTTCCACACCAGCAATGTCGAGGCACCGCTTGCCCATAAAAAAAGCGCTAAATGCGCCAGATCACCACGTTCAATGATGGTTGTTGTGAGTTCACTCATTGTCCTCCCCTTCATGTTTTTGTGGGCGAAAGCCCATCAGTTCGCGCTTTTCCCGGTCGGTCAGCGCGTTCAGTCCGTCAATCTGTGTCCAGCGGGCCATACGCTCATTGGCAATGGCCTCGACCGAGTCGAAGTCCGGCATGATCTCAAATGGTTCTTGGAAGTGTTCGCTCAGCCAAGGCCCCAACGCCGCGCTCAGCCGCGTCAGCAAGGGGATAATGGTTTGCCGCCAGAAGGCCCGGTTGGCCTCGCGGTAATTGGCGTGGGTATTGTCACCAGGCAGGCACAGCATCATGGCTGGCACGCCGAATGCCGTCGCGATGTCACGCGCGGCGCTGTCTTTCGCGGCCAGAAAATCCATATCGCGGGGCGAATAGCCGATGGACTTCCAGTCCAGCCCGCCTTCCAGCACCATCGGGCGCCCTGCATTCGCTGCGCCCTGAAAGCCATCTGCCAACTCACTTTTGAGCCGCGCAAATTGCTCATCGCTCAAATTACCGTTCTGCGCGTTGTAAACCAGCGCCCCAGACGGCCGCGCCGCATTGTCCAGCAACGCCTTATGCCAATCGCAAGCCGTGTTGTGGGTTTCAATCGCCTGCATTGCCGCCGCGGCTGGCGGTAAGCCGCCATGATCACTTAGCGGATGCAGCTGCTTCACATGCAGCACGGTGCGCCCTTGCGAGCCCTCCAACTTAATCTTGCGCTTATGGCCGTCAACTTCATAGAGATAACCATCCACCCAGCCATCTTTACCGATTAGTGGGGTCACCCTATCGGGCCGCAACACGAAGATTTGTGCGTGATCGTCCACCCGCACCATCTCCACATAGGCGCTGCCTGCCAACAGCAGATAGGTGGTCAATTCTTCCACAAAGTCTGGCCAGCTTGTCTCGTCATTCGGACGCTTTAGCAATGCCAATGCAGGATGATCGGCCAGCTTCTTGCCGCGTTGGACCACTTCAAGTGGGACTCGCGACACGCTTTCTGCAATCAGGCGCACGGCGCGATGGGCAATCGGGTTGGCCATCATGCCGAGCTTGGCATGAGCGGCAAAATTTCTGCCTGACCATTTGGCCGATTGCTGCCGCATCAGCGTAATAAAGCCAGTGCCCTGTGCCTTTTGTTCCGGCGCAGCACTGTGCCCTCGGCCGCGCAAGCGGTCGAACCATAAAGCCATTGAGTGTCTCCGTTAGATTCTAAAAATTGCGAATGCGCGGGCGGGCGTCTGTGCCCAAAGCCAGCTCTGTGATGGCCCAAACCAAAGCATCCATCCGGTCGGGCGAACCCTGCCCCGCTTGGTCAGGCGCAAAGGCGCACATTTCATCTTCTAAATGCCGCAGATCGCCAACATGGCGCACCAGGCCGCGCTCATAAAGCATGGCGACAGGTTCCGCGCGGGCATATTTGCCCCGGTGCGCCCGTACTTGCTTGATCGGCAGGTTGGGCACCAATTGTTTGAGGTTCAGCCCCACCAAATCGCCACCCTGATTGGTTTCCGCCACCACCAGATCAGCATCGAACTGGTCAAAGGCGTGGATCACCTTTCGGGCCCATTGCAGCGCCGGTGCGGGCTGAAATGATAAATCGGCCAGTACATAGGTTATCTCGCCCAACTGCCCGGCCACCACAATGCCGCACTGATCAGAGTGCTTATGGCTTGTTACCGGCGGGTCGATGGCGATGACCACGCGATCAAATTGCGATGGGCTCTCTGCCCGCAGTTCGTCAAATTGTGCGTGTTGCCATAAAGCGCCTTCCGCCGCTTCCAGCACTTCGCCATCTAGTTCCTGCCGACCGAGCCGCGTCCCCGCATAGTGGGCCGTGACGGTCGAAAAGAAATTCGGGGCCAAATTGGCCGCATTGTCGCTGGTGCTGGTGCGGGTTACGACGCAATTCTTGTCCTGCATCAGCTTTTTCAGCGCCGGGAGGGGCCGCGGTGTCGTGGTCACCATTTGTTGTGGCGCATCTCCCAAACGTAGCGCGAATTGAAGCATGTCCCAACAGGTTTGCGGGTCAGGCCATTTGCAAAATTCATCGGACCAGGCTGCCGCAAATTGTGGCCCGCGCAAGGCGTCCGGATCGTGTGCCGAAAACAGTTTCGCCACCGCCCCGTTCTGCCATTCCAGCTCGCCGCGCGACTTATGAAAAGCGGGCCGCTGATTGGCGGGATGAATGGCCAGCAAGCCAGAAACGCCTTCAATCATCACGGCACGTGCATCGGCCATATCTTCGCCCACAAGCGCAATCGGGCTCGCCGCTTTTTGGTTGAGGCCCAGTGCTTTTTCGCGCACCCATTCGGCGCCGGCCCGGGTTTTGCCCGCGCCGCGCCCGCCCAGCATCAGCCAGGTCAGCCAGTTCCCTTTCGGCGCCAACTGGTCGGGCCGCGCCCAAAATCGCCAATCATGATAAAGCGCCTGCACTTCCGCATCGCTGAGTGCGGCAACAATATCCTTATTTTGCATTGTCGCGCAGGGCGTCGATCCGGGTCATAATGCGTCTGCGCATGGCGGCAACCTGGTCAGCACGAATGTGAGGTTCAGCCTCATTTGCACCTGGTTTCTCATTCGCTTTGTCGAACAGTTTGAGCAAGTTGGCGATGGCGGTGAGGTCGGTCGCCTTTACATGGGGCAAATCTGCTTCCAACGCATTCAGCTTCATGTCCAGCAGTGTGGCGAGGCGGGCCCGAAAATCCTGACCTTTAGGTCGGGACTTCTTTTGATTGCGCTTTAGCCAATTATGGCGACGCGCATAGGCATAAAGGGTTGCGGGGGACACATCATAAGAGGCACAAATCTCAACAACCCGCATATCGCTTGTTTCATAGGCCTCTTTGACCTCCCCCCATTCCGCTTCGCTCAATTTCAATGCAATTTCCCAATAAAAAACCCGCCTTTGCGGGGCGGGTGTAAAGTCTCATCAATTATAGTCGGCCGTATCAGCCTTCTTGGCCGCACTTCTTCGACCATATCTAGACACTACCAAATGAGCGTCACATAGTCAAGGACTATTTTCCTATTTGCTGCATTTTTTCTCATTTTAACCACGCAAAAGCTTTCGCAATAAAGGCCTTTCCGTCCTGTTCCACTGGTGTGCCATGGGCCATCAACACCCGTTCCGCGGGCCAAGATTGTATTTTCATGAGGGCCTGTCGTGCAGGTTCTTTCTTGGTGAATGCCAGCCGAAATTTGCGGGGCACTTGGGGTTGATCGTCGGTCATCAAATCAAGCTTCGCCACAATTCTGCGCCAACCGCGATAAAAATCAGGTGGCATTTGTTGTAGCAGATCCGTGAAAATCACCGTGCGGCTTTTGGCATGGTAAAACACCACTTCCTTGGTAATCGCATTTCCTTCCATCACCACTTGATCGATCTGCTCTGCCCATTCAGGGTTTGGTGTATCAGCCAACACGCCATCAAATCGGATATCTTTTCGCTTTGCCAACAGATCGGGCGCGGCATAAATCTTTGCGAGTGGATAAGCATGGTGCCAATCCTGCAAATATGTGTGATGCAGGCTGTTCGGCGCAACTAGATAGCGCACCTCCCCAATGCCGTTCACCGCTTCGCGCAACTCAGGTGTCAACTTAATGGGCGACCAAACGAAAAGGCTTTGATCCGTCAAGCGAATGATGATCATGCGCGTGGGGTAGTGAAATCCAGCCGCGGCCTTTATCTGGGGGCCATCGACGGTCCAAATTTCATCTCCAAATGATCTTAGCATGGTCGTCAGCTCCCCATATGGCTTTAAGTATATACGTTATAGACCGCTATCTGGTTCCTCAGTTGGGTCAAATTCTGGCCAACCAACAATGTGGTCTTCCCATTCATCTTCGGACACATGCTCTTCATTCACCGCTCGATCTTTCACTGAAATCCCTGCTTGGTGCACGGTTTCGCGGGTGCCAGAGATTAGCGGATGCCACCAAGCAAGCCCCTTGCCTTCCAGCAAACGGCGATAGGCGCATGTCACTGGCATCCATTTGATCTCACGCACATTTTGCGGTGTCAGCTTGATGCAATCGGGCACCAATTTCTGGCGCTCCATATATTGGGTGCAGCTGCAATCATTTGTGTTCATCAATTTGCAATGCACATCAGAGGTCACGATTTGCCCGGTGTCCTCATCTTCCAATTTGATCAAACAGCAGCGCGCACAGCCGTCACACAGGGCTTCCCACTCCTGGTTATTCATCTCGTCCAGGGTCTTTTCTTCCCAAAAATTCATTGTACTTCGCCTGTGTTTTTGCTCATAAATAGAACAACATATGTTATATGGGTGCTTAGCACTTTTATGTGCCTAAAGCAGCAATTTTACTAAGTGGTGAATCGGTGCAAGATCCGTTCTATACAAAGACCAAGCGCAAAAAAGCGTCGCAGTTCATTCGGTTTGACGCTTGGCTGGATTCATCTTTGTATGATTTTTTCCAATCGCTCGGTCGTGGCTACCAGACCTTTAGCGACATTATGGCCAAGTTTAAAGTCACCGGGTTTCGACGCTTGGTGGTTGAGCTGGTCTCGGATGGACTCTCCTTTTTCGCCATGGGCCTCGTCTTGATGACGGCATTGGCCCTACCGTCCTTTTACGCCACAGCCAGCGGTGAATTCAATCAGGCGGAAGACTATTCGGTTACCTTTTTAGATCGCTACGGCAATGAAATTGGGCGGCGGGGCATTAGAACTGACGACTCCGTGCCATTGGAAACCTTGCCCTCTTATTTGATCCAAGCTGCGCTCGCCACAGAAGATCGCCGCTTCTACGATCATTTCGGCATCGATCTGATGGGCATCACCCGGGCCATGATCACCAATGTGCGTGCAAATTCAGTTGTTGAGGGTGGTTCTTCGATCACGCAGCAATTGGCCAAAAACCTGTTTTTGAGCTCTGAGCGTACGTTTGAACGTAAGATCAAAGAGGCGTTTTTGGCGCTGTGGCTGGAAACCCACTACACCAAAGATCAAATCCTTAAGCTCTATTTTGACCGCGCCTATATGGGCGGCGGCAATTTTGGCGTCGCCGCGGCGTCCGAATATTATTTTGGCAAAAAGGTGCAAGATATTTCACTTGCCGAGGCGTCCATGCTGGCAGGTCTGTTTAAGGCACCCACCAAATATGCGCCACACGTCGATTTGGCCGCCGCACGCGGGCGCGCCAATGAAGTGCTGACCAATATGGTGCAGGCTGGTTTTTTGACCGAGGGACAAGTCACCGCTGCCCGCCGCGCCCCAGCTACACCAGTCGAACGCACAAATGAGATCAACTCCCCCAACTATTTCTTGGATTGGGCGTTTGAGGATGTGAAAAAGCTTGTTGCGAACGAGCGGAATTCAGTCAGTTTTATCGTGCGCACCACAGTTGATCCGGTTTTGCAAAGCCATGCGGAAGACAGTGTAAATTCAATCCTACGCGAAGAAGGTCAAGCCTATCGCGTAAGTGAAGGCGCCATGGTGGTGCTTGAACCAAACGGCGCGGTGCGGGCCATGGTTGGCGGCACAGATTACGGCAAAAGCCAGTTTAACCGTGCCACCAACCCTGAGCGTCAACCTGGCTCATCTTTCAAACCATTCGTTTATGCAACGGCCTTGGAATCTGGTCGCTTTTCGCCCGATACGGTTATCGCTGACGCGCCAATTTGCATTGGCGATTGGTGCCCACGAAATTATGGGCGGTCCTATTCCGGACGCGTCACGTTGAAAAACGCGCTGCGCCGTTCCATTAACACCGTGCCTGTGCGCTTGTCGCAATCCACGGGGCGCGGTCCGATCGCTGAGCTGGCGCATAAGATGGGTATCGAAAATGACTTTCCCGTCACGCGTTCGCTTCCTCTTGGCGTTATCTCCACCAGTGTGATTGATATGGCATCATCTTATGCAGTGTTTGCCAATGGTGGCTATCGCGCCAAAGCTTACGGTATTAGCCGTATCACCACATTACGCGGCGAAACGGTGTATGATGCGCGTGAATTGCCAGCGCCAGAGCGCGTGCTCAGCGAAAAGACAGTCATCGGCATGAATGAGATGTTGCGGTCTGTTGTGACCGCAGGTACAGGCCGTCGCGCAGAAGTGCCCGGCACACCAGCATCTGGTAAAACGGGCACGACGCAATCTTATCGGGATGCTTGGTTCTGCGGCTATACCGGCAACTATGTTGCAGCTGTTTGGTATGGCAATGACAATTATAGCCGCACCAACAATTTGACAGGCGGCCGTCTCCCTGCCCAAACATGGCAAAAATTTATGGCCTATGCCCATTCGAACGTTGATATTAAAGAACTGCCCGGCGCAGACTTTACCCGCATTGAAGATCCAGCTTTGGCGAATGGCGGTGTGGGTGAAGATGGAGAACCCGTGCTTCAGCGCCCACCATCGCTCACGCCACGTGCTGGTGAAAAACTTCGCGATCTTCAACGTCTGTTTAATCAGCTCCACACCTCAATCGAGGCCGATAATGACCCGGATAGTCAGCGCCATGCAGCAATTGACGTTGACAGGGGAGCTACCGACCTGTGAAGCAAATCTTTTATCCGTTTCTTTTGGTGATCACCGCCTTAGGCGTGGGATTCGGCCTCAGCTATTATAGCCTTGAAGAAGGGCGTGAACTGACTGCCACTCATTATGGCGTCTGGTCTGGTTGGCCAGAATTGGGCACAGCGCAAATTGATCCTTATGCCCGCGCGCATTTGGCGCGTGAAGGGATGTTGCCCTTAGGCAAGGGTGAAGGCGTGCGCTTCTCGGCCAGAAAGGATGCCACAGGCGCTAGGCTCACTGGCGAATGCAGCTATGTGTTATCCGGCGACATGCCCAACCATACACTTTGGACCGTGCAGGTGCGCGATCTTTCAACTCATCAAGTGTTTGGGCATGTTGAAAGCAGCCAAATGCAATTTGAAGCCGATGGCAGCCTTCAATTGTCGATCACGCCAAACGCACAACCCGGCAATTGGGTGAATACTGACGGGCTAGATCGGCTCGAGCTGTTGCTCACGCTTTATGACACAAATGCCTTCACAACTTTGGGGTCGGAAGAAATCGCCCTGCCCCAATTGAGATTGGAGGCTTGCTAATGGCGCGGATAGCTCTTTGGATTCTGGCAGGTTTAATCTTGGGTGGGATCATCCATCTCAGCGTTATTCTATTGGTACCCACCTTCGCGGAACGCGATGCTTGGTCCCGGTTGCAAGGCATAGCGCCCGACCAAGCTTTTGTTGCGCTAGACCATCAGGACAGCGAGTTAACGCGCGCTTTGCAATTGGACCCGGCGCTTAATTATGGCATTTGCCAATTTGATCTTGCCCGTGGCCCTGTTTTCATTGATGGCAAGCTGCCTCATAGCTTCTGGTCGATTGCCGTTGCTGCGCGGGACGGCCGCGTGATTTACTCCACCACCAGCCGCGCTGGCAGCGGCGACGAGATTAAGATCGGCGTCTTTAATCCCGCCCAATCTCGATTGCTTGCAGAAGAAGGGTTGGATATTGGTCAGGGCTTCTTGATCGTGAATGCACCAAGCAACCAACTCACGGCCATTGTTCGGCTTTGGCCCGAGCATGATGCATTGCGTGAACGATTTAATGATGCGTTGGAGCAGATCAGCTGCACTCGCGACACAACTATTTAAGAATTACCGCTTCCTCAGGCACGTCATAGTCCATATTCTCGTAACGAGATTTCAGCACAGACAATTCTTGGTGCGCCCGATAGGTTTGATCCGTAAACGGATCACAGAACTCACCCCGTTTGGCGCGATCAACAAACACCGCAAGACGATTAAGTGCCACGTTCGATAGGCCAGCCTCCTGATGAGGCGTTTCCACCAAAAGGCGGTTCAGCGCCACGTCATAGCTTTTATAACGATAATCCAGTGCGCGGGTGAACCATCCGATTACATTGGCATTTTCAATCTCTCGCGCCTTCACATGTTTGCGCACAGCATCATTGTTGGGGTACAGCCCTTCCAGCGCAACATTGCGGCGACGTTCAATTTCCATCACTTCGCAAATCGAAAGGAAGGTGCCTGGAATAGTTTTCAAATCCGTACGTGCATCCTCTGCGATGGTCACATAGCGCGTGTTGGTTGAGCGATATTCGTCCAACCGCAAATGATTGTAGTAACGATCGGTCGTGAAGCTCAGATCGGTTGGTTCTGTTATGCGTGTACGTTGGCGTTCCACTGCAGCATCAAACATCCAGTCGCTGGCATGTGGCGCAATGAGGAATCGCCATACGCGGTTGCGCATTAATTCTTCTTCGTCGGTCAGTATAAACCGAGAAACAGCCTCGCCGCGTTCGCTGGCTGCCATGGCACCCACCCGCGGTAAAATCTCATCATGAATAACACTATCGTCAGCGCGTCCGAAGTCGCCTACTGGTCGCGCGCACGCGCTCAGTGCAACAAGCGGCACCAACAAAGTCAGCAGCGCTGTGATTCTAGTGCGGCTTGCGCACTTTGGTTTTCCGGCGTTTCTTTTCACTTGCGCTGTTGGCTCGTTCATAACGTACACCCGGAAAAATCACGATATTTTCAGCGTCCATATTCATCTTATGGTTCCGCGAAATGCGGCGCTGTGGTTGAAAAAATAATACTTTCCCCATGGGGGGCCTCATCAAAAAATCTGTGTCTATGTCGTCATAAAGCTCTCGATACTCACAATCGGAAATGCGAACGTGTTAATCTTTGTGCAAAAATGATTAAGAAATCGTCAAGGTTAATAGTCTGCTAACGAATTAATGAAAAAAGTGGGGAAGTGATTTGTTTTGACCCACTTTGGTAAAATCAGGCAAGAAATGATCGGCTTTCAACCCTACGAAACGTTTAAATTGTTAATCGAGAATGGCGGCATCGAACGCGCGAACACCCTGCTGGTGGCCGCTTGCGACGCTTTTGCGCAACGCCCCAAACCCGATTATGCAGAGCTGCAGCAATTCGAAGCTTTAGCCGAACGACTATTTCCATCCGCCGAATCGGAAGCCCGCACCCGGGCTGCGTTGAAGCTGACAAACGCGCCGCACCTCTCGCCAAAGCTTAAACATTTGATCATGGAGAATATTGGCGAAGACGTAGATCAGTTCCTTGCCGAGGCCGAATATGTATCTGACGACATTTTGCTGTCGATCATTGATCGCAATGATGCGGATCAGATTGCAAAGATTGCGGCGCGGCCGAACCTCAGCAACAAATTGGTGGCAACTCTATTTCCGATCAACAGCCGCAAGGTCTATCGCGCCTTGGCTGCAAACCCCTCTATTGAGTTTAAGGGCCCATACCTCCGCGCCATTGCAAAGGCCGCGGGTATGGATCAAAAAGTGGCATGGTCCCTCGCCGCTCGGCCAGAGTTCGACAAAGCCTATTTGCTGCACGCCTTCTTTGATTTGAAAGAGGCTGACCGCATTAAAGTGTTGGCTGCATTTGAAGGGCGTCAAATCCCTAAAACACAAATGCACCGCACCTTTGAACATATCTCCGTGGCCACTAGCGAATTTACGCAAGCCATGATGAAATTGCTGTCCAAGAACCTCCGTCCAAAAGTCACACGCTTGTTGACGCAGGTGACCGGGCTAGATGAATTGAAATGTGGTGAGATTGCCCACGATGTGAGCGGTGCCGCATTGTTCGTGGTGTTGCGCGCTTTCGGGTGCAGCGCACAGGATGGACTTAAGGTGCTTATCCATGCGAGCTCGCGCGATCGCGATAACTCCAAAGACCTTAAGCAATATGCGCATTTGTTCCAGCACCTCAAGCCAGAAGCAATGGTGTTTATCTTGTCGCTATGGCGGGGCGATGTTGAGCTAAGCACTTTGGACAAACAAACAGAACATATGCCTGCAGGTCGCCAAAGCATTCGTACTTTGGTTGCTGCTTCTGCGGCTAAGCAGCGGGCGCAAAGTTCTGATGTGTTGGATCGTGCTGCAAATGCAGTCAGCAAGCTGCGCAAAGCACAGTAGCGTCAAGCCCCGACGATATTCAGTCCAATATCTGTATCGCGCGTTTCGAGACTGACCACCCAGAAATCCGGATCGAATTCTTGTTCCTGCTGAATGCGGGCATTCACATCTTGGTGGTTAGAATGGTCGAAACGCGCCTCAAACGCCCGCTCCTGCCCGTCAGAATCTAGCTGCATGGCAGGCACGTAGAGGCTGCTGCTCCCGTCGAGATGATCAATCTCAATCCAGATTTGTCCTGCAATCTCGTCGCCACGTTGGCGGATCACACACATATTGCCGCGTTGGGTGTGCAGGCGCACAAAGGCGGCCACCCAAAGATCGGCGCGTAAGCGTTTCATCTATTCGAAGCTGGCATTCGCCGCGAGCAACATGTCGTATAGCTCGGGTGTGATTTCGCCGGTCTCGCGGTAATTGTTGAACACTTCAAATTGGCGAATGGCGCGTTCAGTCTGTGCGCCTGGCACCCCGTCGATAGCGCCTTGCAAGAAACCAAGGGAATATAGCCCTTTTTGAATTTTGATCACATAATCGCGCGAGAACGATTGCGGTGCGCTCGCTGTAGAATCGTCAGCTGCGCTCATGGCGATCTGTGCCAAAGGATCTGCATTGCTAGTTTGCGCTGGCGCTGCCGTCTGGCCACTCCTTACGGTGTTTTCCAGCTTCGTTAGCAATTCTTCGCTCACCGCACCGGTTGATTCCAAACCATATTGAGCTTCGAACGCGCGAATGGCTGTCGCCGTTTTCGGACCGTAATAGCCGTCCACTTTCTCTTTGAATATCCCAAGCGTTGCCAAGTTCTTTTGAATGTGGAATGTCGTTGGGTTGCCAGTCACTTCAGCAGGAATCGCTGTTTGCGGCGCACTTGATGTGGAAATCGAACTTGTTGGTGCATTGTCGGTTGCAGGAACTGGTTGTGTCTGCACTGAGCGCTGAACAGGCGCAGGTGGCACGGTTGCCGGTGGTGTCGCAGTGTCAGCAGTGCGGGATTGCGATTGCGTTTCGGTCTGTCCCCAAAACGGCGCAGGATGAATGTTTTGCTGGCCATAAAGGGCATTCCAGCCGGCAACACCAATGCCAACCGTAAGCAAAATTGTGCAAATTGTATTTGTTGGATGCGCGCGCACAAAGGTCCAAGCGCCATTCAAAATCTGCATGGTGATCCCTTGAATATCTCGTTCGTCTCCTGAATGTCCAACGCTATATGCACTCATATCCCCGGTCCCCTTAGCTTACTTTTGCGGCTTTTTTCTGTTCATCATCTTTGGCAGCCCGTTCTGCCTCAATTTTGAACTGCAAGTCGCTGAGTTCTTCCACATTGCTGCCCACGATATCGACTGACTTGTCGCCATCCAACGGCAGCAAAACGATCATGGTCGTGCCCTTGTTAAGGGTTGATTTGATCTTAAATTCTCCACCATGCAAAGCGGTTAAGCCCTGCACGATTGATAGGCCTAAGCCCGTCCCCTCATATTCCCGCGCCAATCCATTGTTGGCTTGGAAGAATGGTTCACCAATCCGTTCGATATCGGCTTGGGCAATCCCAATGCCTTGATCCACAACGCTAAACTCAATGCGTGTTCCTTTTGGACGCATACGTAGCGTCACTGTTGCCCCTTCTGGGCTGAACTTGATCGCGTTCGTCAACAGATTGATCAAAATCTGGCGGCATGCCCGCTCATCTGCAACCATCGTCGGCAGCATTGCACCCTTTTCGGCGGCCAGTGTAATGTTCTTCGCCTGTGCCGCGCCCGCGACAATAGCAAAGCATGGCTCGATCAATGATGCGGGTTCCAGTGAGCTGGCTTGCAGTTCAAACTTGCCCGCCTCTAGCTTAGACATGTCCAGCAGCATGTTCACCGTATCCAGCAAGTGCGTACCGCTCTGGCGGATCAAAGACACATATTCCTGATGGTCCTTTGTCAGCTCGCCGCCAATATCGTTCAGCATCATGTCGGAGAATCCAACCACAGCGTTCAATGGCGTGCGCAATTCATGTCCAATCGTGGCTAAGAAGCGTGATTTAGATTGGTTTGCTTGCTCCGCCGCTTGGTGCGCTTTTTGGGTGATCACTTCTTGATCTTTACGCTGCGTGATGTCGCGAAGGATCGCAATCACTTCGTGTCCACCGGATTCTGGGTCGGTTTCCTGTACGGGAGACAAGGACGCTTCAACCCAGATAAAGCTATATTGGTCGTTGCGCACGCATTGCATCCGCATTTCAACGGAACGCGGCACACCCCGCATACGCGCTTCATCCAGCGCCTTCAGATAGATTGGACGATCAAGAATATGGATACGTTCAACAAATCCATTGCCCGCCAATTCATAACGCTTGCAGCCAAAAAAGCTCTCCGCTGTGTGGGAAAGATAGGCCAAGTCGCCATTTACGGAATAACGTGCCACCGCATCCTGCACACTTTCAATAAGGTGCTTGAATGCGCGCATTTGCGCTTTCGAATGGGTGTAATAGGCCTGACGCAACTGAGCCAGAGACACAGCAACAAAACTAAGCGGGATCAACACATAGAAGATTGAAAGATCAATCATCGCTGCCGCTGTGGGTACGAAATTAGATTGCGCCAACATCATTGTGGCCTGAACAATTGCGCCACCAGCTGCAATCGCGAAAACAGTTTTGCTGGATTTCGTGTCGCCGAGCAAATAGCCGTAGAGCGCTGAGATCGCGCCGATGGTTAGGCCAATCACACCGGATTGTACATTTATCAGGGTGACGCATACGCCCATGCCCGTCAGCGCCAAGAGTTGCAGAACAAGCGCCCAGCGTAGATTGCCCGAGCGCGCCAACTGCCAGGACAGCACAGAACCGATTGCCATTGGAATTGTATGCAACACCAGTTGCGCATCGCCGCGCAACGCCAGCAAAGCCGCAAACGGCATTGCAAGCGCAGCCAGCGCCAATCCAAGAACCGCATTGGTTTGGATAACCCGCTGCCGCAACTCGTCGACACTGCCGTGAACTGCCCCGTTTCGGGGTGACCGATACGCCTCTTGTATCATGGTCAAGGGATTACGCATTACATTTCCGCTTGATGCCAATTATTGTTGGCCCCACCATGACCTTAAGAATCTAAAAGGGTCTTAAACCGCACAGTCCTCCAGCATCAAATTAACGGTGATAGAGACACTTTTATCTAGTGTGGTAAACAAAGTGTTTTGCTTGAAGTCTGCGGGTGTATCAAATCAAAAAACGCTTTAACTATTCATTCTCAATTGATGCACTTGACCGATCTATGAGAACATCTTCGTCCGCAACGTGAAGCGCAAATTTCTTGCCGAGATGCTTGATAGTTTTGTCATAAAAAATCTTTCAAGGCTAAAACCCTGTCCGGATTATTTTTAATAATTTGAATCAGTGACTTCTTATTAAAATCGCATCGAATTGAGTTTCGGTAGATCCTGCTAACCTTGGTTAGATCCACATCTCGAGGATCCACGAAATACCAATTTTCAACATTCTGAACCAGGTAACGATCAGGGAAAAGGTTCGTGATTGCAAAATGAAGATAGATCTTGTCTGCGGGTGTTAGTGTTGTCGAGCTCGATATTCTGCCCTCTGCTGAATTCTTTGCCCTAACTGCCGCGTCAACATCACCTTGTCGCAACTCCAGTTCGACAAGCAATGCGTGCCACATTAGATAATGACTATTCGGTTCGCTTTCGAGGTATGCTTTGACTATCTCCCGCGATTTGGTGATATCACCACAGCGCAAAAGCTTCACTGCCTTGTTATAGGCGAGATTCCTTTTCAAATTGGATAAAATCTTCATATTCACTCTGGATGCAGGTTGAACACCTCGCCCCCCGTTTAATGTTACCTATATTAAACTCCAAATGGCGTCTCAGTTCGGCTTCTTGCACTTATCTGCGGCGCACGAGAAATCGACCTTCAGGATTTGCATCCTCACTTAATGGGTAGTTTTCATAAAACAATGACATGTGTGAACTTTTGATTTGTTTCAAAAGCTTTTCAGAGATCATGTTTTCGAGATTTATCCCTTCCCCAAATGAACAGATCCAAACCTCCCCCTCGGCCAGTCGTCTTTCTGAAAGATCACTTAGGTTATGATTAGATTGTATTTCGCCAAAAACTTTGGGCAGGTATCGCATCAACTGGTCACGCGACGAAAAAACCTTATCTGATGTTGAGGCGTAAAATTGCCTGTGAGTTTGCTCATCCCGCAATGGAAGAATTTTGTGAAACTTTAGCTGTAAAATGCTGCTCGTAGCAAATTCAGGTATCTTAAAAGTACTGCTCCAAAATCGCGAACTGACGCGAATATCCATAAATTATCCTAGGCTCGTTTCTGCTCAGGCAAAAAATATTTTGTCGAGAGCAATTACACTCGCACAACGAGCAGTTTGTGTGAAAATCAATTTTGATTAAAATTTTATCGAAATTCTGCATTTGGGTTTTACAGCTGTTCGCTAGGTTGGCTTCAATGAGTTTTTAAGTCGGGACGAACAAGGGGGCCAAAATGTTTATTTTACGCAGTGCATTCTGGCTGTTGATCGGATTTTTGGTGATCAAACCCTTCGCGTTTGAACCTGAGCAAGCGACAAAAGCACTGGCAAATGCCGCCGTGCATGGCGCTTCTGAGTTTGTGGTTCAAAATGCTGATCAGATCGACTGTACCGATATTGGTTGCAACAGCGTTAAAACACTTGTTGTTGCCAGTGCTATGGCCTCCAAGCCGGTTACACTTCCTGCTTTAAATGATGGGATGGCAACAATTCCCGTGCCGCCACCACGTCCCGATTGGGCAGGTTAACTAAAACGAGACCGCATCACTTCCCCGATGCTACTCCAAAATGCGGTCTTATTCTGAGCCGTGCACCTTCCCCGGGTGCCACGGCTCTTTTTTTGTCGCACCGGGTAGTCATATCAAATTGATTTGGTTATCAAATGGGCAAAGGAGTGCGCCATGACATTTGACGACATTAAAGAAAGCCTTGAGTTTTTAGACGATTGGGAAGATCGCTATAAATATGTCATCGAATTGGGCCAGTCCCTCCCCGGCCTGCCGGAAGATGAATATAATGCCGCCAACAAGGTTGAAGGTTGTGTCTCTCAAGTGTGGCTAGTGCCTGCGTTTGATGAGGAAAATGGCAAGCAGGTCCTGCAGCTAAAAGGCGACAGTGATGCGATGATCGTTAAGGGGCTGGTGGCCATTGTGATTGCCTATTTCTCTGGTCACACAAAGGAAGAAGTGGCGCAGCTTGACGCTGAACGCGATTTTGCTGCCATCGGCTTGCAGGAACATTTGACCACTCAACGCGCCAACGGCCTAAAGGCCATGATCAAGCGTGTAGAATCGGTTGCAGCAGCGGATTAAACCGCTGCCACTTCGCTTTTTCTATCGGCTACCATTGCGACGCAGATGATTGGGCGTTGCCAGTTCACCGATGCCCCAAATGGCACCCAATTGATCCAATCCAATTTTTGCCACCAACTTTGCGCTACGGCGCGGCCAATTTCGGCTGGCCTCAACGTCCTGCAACCCTTTGCCGAAACCACAAAGATCAACCAAAGCATTGATGCAATCAGGAGGCAGTTGGTCATAGAGCTGCGATAGCTCCTTTCGGGCATCGGCCGCCATATCGCTGATGTCGGCCTGCCCGCTCCCTCTGGATTGCCCCAAAGTTTGGCTCAGTTGCTGGTAGTCGCGCGTGATTTGCGGTGTCAGCATGGCACGCTCAATCAGCCGTTCGAGGCGGCTGGCCGTGAGAATATGATCTTGCGTCAGCAAACCACCCTGTTTGCCACCTGATTTGCAAAGGCGGTTAAGCTGGCCGTTGCCGATAATCGGCAGCTGTTTTCCGCTACGCTTTGCATTGGAGACAATGGGTGCAGTTTGATTTGGATCTGCCAACCAAAGCTTTTGTCGCCGCATCCAATGCGGTGCCTCTGTTGTGGTCGCCAATGCACCGTTTTGGATGCATAAAACGCCTTGGCTTTTCAACGCTTTGACCACATGCTCTTCTAATGAGGCTTTCTCTTGTCCAACTACAACGCGCATCAATTGCCCGCACTGTTCAACGGCACCTCCCTTATGCAACAGGCGCACAAACCTTAATTGTCGCTTGATCTGCTGCATCAGGCCTGCTCCGCAAAGTCGTTTAGGTCAATCATGGCCAATAGGACCGTTTTTTCGAAGCAATCGATAACGCGATCGAACGGCGGGCGCTCTCGCATTTCTTCGATTCTCGCACATGCGTGCGCTACCGTTCGGCGATCTCGGCCAAATAAATCGCCTGTATAGGTGAGTGAGCGCCTCAAAATCACATTGATGAGGTACATCGCAGTCTGTCGGGCGAGACATATATTGCCATCGCCACGGGCTTTGCTCAGCAGCTCAGCTGAATTTACTTGTCGCGCGCACGCGACAAGGTTGAGTACAAATTGGGCTTCCAAATCATCAGCTAGGAGCCTGGTGGAAACGGGACTCAAGTCAGTTTCGACTTGATATGTGTGTTTGTAAATTTGATAAAAATGCATGGTCTTTCCCCGTTATAGGTATATATTCCTATAACCCGACTTGGAAGGACCGGGGATAAGTTTATTAAGACAAAATTAACGGCGAAGGACTTTTTGCCTTTGAAATCAAAATGTTAAACAGATTAACCCAACGCGCAAATGCAACTTAGAATAGTGCACAAAAAAGGCTGGCGCACAGCCAGCCTCAATCATTCAAACAAAAGCAGTCAGATTATTTTCCTGCTTTGCGACCCAAGCCCATTTCACGGGCCAGACGAGAGCGTGCTGCCGCATAGTTAGGCGCAACCATTGGGTAATCGCTCGGCAATCCCCACTTCTCGCGGTATTCTTCAGGTGACAAATCATAATGGGTGCGCAAGTGGCGCTTCAATGATTTGAATTTCTTACCATCTTCCAAGCAAATGATGTAGTCAGGTGTGATTGACTTCTTCACAGGTACTGCTGGTTTACGGTTTTCCTGCTCAGCTTCGGACGGGCTATTGGCCAACCCAGCCAAAGTTGCATGCACATCCGCAATCAATTTAGGCAAATCTGTTTGGCTCACGGCATTGTTAGAGACATAAGCACTAACGATATCTGTGCTCAGTTCAATAATTTCAGATTTAAGGTCAACTTGATTATTATCTTGTTGCTCAGTCATTATTTAACCATTTCCTGCAGATTGCTTCTACTTTAGCGAATGCTAATATTTAACACTTAGATATTATGTGAAAGTACAAAATGCAACCAATAAAGCGGATAAAGTTGCAAAATTTTGCTTATTTTGTGCGACATTTTAGCATCAAGTGATCGATTTTATTTGGGGTCCATTTCATCGATCTTCGTCACGGGTGCTGGTTTGTAGCCAGCAAAGTATGCCGCACGCGCGAGCAGATGGGCTGAGATTGGAGCTGTGAGCAACAAGAAGACGAAGCCCGCGAATGCCCGTAGAATCACCGAACCATCGAGCGATGCAAGCGCAATGGCAAGAAAGCCGAAGCCTGCACCCAGCGTCCCCGCCTTTGAGGCGGCGTGCATACGCGTGTAAAGGTCAGGCAATCGCAACAAGCCAATTGCTGCGCCCAATGAAAAGATAGCGCCGATAATCAACAAAATACCGACCATATAGGCCAAAATCTCGTGCATCATTCTTTCGCTCCTAAATCACGCTTCTCATTTTCCAACCGTTCTGCTCGAATTTTCCATCGTTGCAAGACGAAGCGCGCAAATGCGACAGTCGCCAAAAAGCCGACAAGCGCTAGGGAAATGGCGATATCCAAATATAGTGCATAGCCCGTTTTGATTGCGATCACCGCGATATAACCAATGCCAATGGTCAACAACATGTCGAGGGCCAAGATGCGATCTGGCAATGTGGGACCACGCAAGATGCGCACCAAAACAAACAGGAACGCCAAGCTGAGCAGCCCTAAAGCGATATTAATCGCTAGCTCTAGGAATTCTGCGCCACCAATCATGGTTCAAACACCTCAATAATTTTGGCCTCGAAGCCATTAGCAATGTCTTTGATCATTTGCTTTTTGTCTGGCATCTCAAGCGCATGCACATATAGGCTTGAGCGATCTGGCGACACATCGACACTCAGTGTACCTGGCGTCAGCGTAATCAAATTCGCCAGCAGCGTAATTTCAGCATCCGATTTGGCTTTTAGCGGGAATGAGATAATCGCAGGCTGTAGTTTTTTGTGCATGTTGGGTGAAAGCACAAGGATCAACACCTTGAACGCACTCAACACCAACTCATAAAGAAACAGGCCAGCTAACGAAAGGATCTTCGGGATTTTACGCAGCAACTGGGCCTGGCCTACTTGCAGGCGGATCACCCAAAGCGACATGCCGCCAATGACAAACCCGAGAATCAAGTTTCCGAGCGAGAATGTGCCGGTGATGGCAGCCCATGTGAGGGCCAATAAAACCGAGATAAGCAAAAGTGTCATGGTTTACTCCTTCGCCTCCGAAACGCCATCAAATACCGCGCCCACATATTCGGCTGGCTCATATACCGCGAATGCGGCATCTGCGCCTGCTTTGAACAATGGCTGCGGCGCAAGTCCTGCAAAAACGATAAAGGCAACGAGTGCGCCTGCTGGCAACAAACCCCATATCTTAGCACGTGATGGCAAAGGCCGAATGCGATCATTAATCTGCTCAGAATTCACTCCTTCCCGTCCATCGCGCCAGAAGATGTGCGCCCACAAACGCGACCCTGCAATCGACGTTAGAATTGAGTTCAGCAAGATCAGGCCAACCAGCCAGAAGTTACTCACTTCAATCCCGGCTTGCACCAAGATCATCTTTGGCCAGAAGCCCAAAAATGGCGGTAAGCCCGCAACAGCAAATACCAGCACAATAAACATGATTGAGAGCCAGCTGTTTGCGCGATAGAGGCCACCCAATTTGCGAATATCGCTTGTGCCACCCATGCGCTCAACCAGCCCGACAACCAGATAAAGTGCGGTCATGACCAACATTGAATTCACGGCATAGGCTGCGAGGCCAAAAATACCTGTTGGTGAGCCGATGGCCAGCCCGGCCAACATGGCCCCAATGCCACCGATCACTAAAAAGCCGAGCGCGCGACGCGCGTTGGTTTGCGCGATAGCGCCAAGCGGTGCCAAAATTAGGGTGAAACCGGCAACCACTTCCATCGCCAATTGCAAATAGGCATGGGATTGCGGAATTAGCAAAAGGTGCGTGCGCACAAGTGCATAGACGCCAACTTTTGTAAGCAAGCCCGCAAACACAGCAGAAACTGCAGGATCAGGCGCGTGATAGGAGGCAGGCAACCAAGCATTTAGCGGAAATGCCGCTGCCTTCATGGCAAATGCCAAGAAGAACAAGGCTGCCACGGCATAAATTGCACCGCTTTCAACTTGAGGTGCTTTTAGGGCAATATCTGCCATGTTCAACGTGCCGACCAAACCATAAAGGAAGCCGATGGCGATCAAGAAGAAGGTGGTGGCAAGGAAATTGAGAAAGCCATATTTCACCGCGCCATCCAGTTGGATTTTCCGGCCGCCAATGATGAGCAAGCCGAAGGAGGCAATCAACATCACCTCGAACCAAACATAAAGGTTGAACAAGTCACCCGTTAGGAACCCGCCAGAGACGCCAGCGAGCAACAGCAACAACAGCGAATGATAGCCATATTTATTTTCGCGTGTTTCAATTTCGGACTGCACGAACAGCACGACAATCAGCAGAATGAAGGCACTGACCAGCGAGAACAACGCGCTCAACGCATCGGCTGTGAGGCTGATGCCATAAGGGGGCAACCAGTTGCCCATGGTCATGGTGAATGGCCCGGTGTCCTGCACCCGTAAATAAAGCATCAAGTTAGCGACCACCGTCGCAAACAAGATGACAAAGGCGAAAGGTGCCTGCCATTCAGGACGCTTGCGCGCCATCAACAATACTGCGGCACCCAGCATTGGCAGAGCCACGGGCCATACAATCACCCAATCGGCGACGGATGTTGCCCCTTCAATCATTGCGGGTGGCAAATCGAGATTTTTTGGCATCGAAGAACTGGCCATCAAATGCTCCTAGTAGCTCAGCGGCGGCCGAGGGCTATCCTCAGGCTCTGCCACGCGCATGGTGTCTGTGTTATCTGCGTCCAATTCTTGATAGGCCCGATAGGTGAGCACCAGCAAAAATGCGAACAATGAAAAGCCGATCACAATCGCCGTCAAAATGAGCGCTTGTGGCAGCGGATTGGCAATGGGCTCAAGTGGCGCATATTCGCCATCTGGCACAATTGGCGGCACCTCGCGGGTGACGCGGCCGATTGTGAATATCAACAAATTGACGCCATTGCCGATAATCGCGATGCCCAGCAACATGCGGATCAAAGAGCGCGAGAGCAGCAAATAGATGGCCACTGTGAAGAACAAGCCGATCAGAAAAGCGAGTGCGATTTCCATTAGCGGGTCTCCTCGTCTTCTTCTAGCGCCAGTGCGATGGAGGAGATTGCCCCCACAACGACCAGATAGACGCCAATATCGAACAGCATGGGCGTGGATAGCGCCAATTCGCTACCGTCGCTCATTTCTAAAAACAACCACAAACCTTTGAGGAATGGCGCTTCAACAAATAGAGACATAAAGCCAGCGATGGCGGCTAGAAACACGCCGAGGCCAGCGACAGCGATGGGGTGAAACACAAGTGCTTTGCGCACCTCTTCAACCCCAGCCGCGATGCCGTAAATAGCGATGGCTGATGCTGCGATCAGTCCGCCGATGAAGCCGCCGCCCGGTTCATTATGGCCGCGCAGCAAAACAAACACTGAGAACAACACCATCAAGGCTGCCAAATAAGGAGCCACGGTCCGAAAAATTACGGTATTCATGCGCGTGCTCCTTTATCTCGGGCAATTGTCTTTCTTGGTGCGCGTCGCTTCGGCGCCCTCTTCTTGCTGGCGCCAACGCCGCGTTTTGCACCGCCAAGCCGAATGCCGATTAGTGCCAAAATGGCAATGCCTGCAGTCATCACCACCGAGATTTCGCCCAACGTATCGAGCGCCCGGTAATCCACCAAGATCACGTTCACAATGTTACGCCCATGTGCAATTGGCACGCTGGTTTCGATGAAGAATTCAGACAAAGACGTGTCGAGTTCGACGCTGAGCACCGCCAACAGCAAGGCCACAAAGCCAAAGCCACACACGATGGCAATCGCGCCATCACGCACAGCTTCTTCCAACACACGTGCATCGCGTTGATCAAGGTGCAAGCGGGTCATCACCAAAGCGAGGATCACCACAGACAGTGTTTCAACCATCAATTGAGTGAAGCCAAGGTCTGGCGCGCCAAACAGCAGGAAGATAATCGCGACAGCAAAGCCTTGAATCCCCAGCGATACAATGGCCACCAGTCGCGTTTTGGCGACGATTACTGCGATCAATCCGATAGCGGCAATTGCCAAAATTGCCCATTCATAGAACCGCAAGTTTGGTAGCGCTGGCACCGCTGGTAAGGCGTTTTGCATGATGAGCGGCGCAAACAGTGCCCCCGCCAAGCAGACGAAAACGAGGATCAAATAAAATTCCAACCGTCCATGGTGGAAAATGCGGGTCACACGATCCGCAAAACGGATCAAGCCAAACATAAACTGGTCAAAGCCTTGGTCTGGTCCCCATGTCCAAACACTGGCCACGCGGCGCAAGAAACTGCGAATGGCGTCAAGCTTGTAGAATGCAATGCCGCCCACTGTCCACGTTGCCAGAGATAGGCCGATCAAAAGCGGATCAAAATGCAGCTTGAGGTGTGTTTCCACCAGCTTTGCGTAAACTGCAGTGGCTGCGGGACCGAAGAAGATTTCGCCAACATCTGTGATGAAATAGCCCGCCACGAACCCGAGTACACCAAGGATGACGGGTCCCCAGATCATCGAAAGCGGCGCTTCGTGCGGTGATTTGGGTGTTTCCAGCTGTTTGCCGAAGAACGGCTTGATTGCAATCGCCAAGCCCGCTGCCATCATCAGGCCGTTGCCCAACAAAGCAACCAAAACCAAAACGACGCTCCAGATATTTTCAGGCCCGAACAGCAAATAGATTTCTTCCTTGGCGAAATAGCCAAGCGACACAGGCAAGCCCGCCATTGAAAGCGCGGCGAGCGCGGCACCGATAAAGGTGAATGGCAGTTTATACCGTAAGCCGGAAACTTCTGTGAGATCGCGGGTGCCGGATTCATGGTCGATGGCACCAACCACCATAAACAGTCCGCCCTTGTAGAAAGAGTGCGCCACGAGGAACAACAATGCGGCCAAAATCGCCACCTTCTCGCTCAAGCCCAAAAGCATGACCAACATGCCGAGCGAGCCGAGAGTGGTATAGGCCAGCATTTGCTTCATATCTGTTTGGCGCAGCGCCATGATGGCGCCAGTGAGCAATGTGATCCCACCGAAAATCGGCAAGATCAAATTCCATTCAGGCGTGCCATTTAGTACGGGGCTCATGCGCGCCAGCAAATATACACCAGCCTTCACCATGGTGGCCGAGTGCAAATAGGCCGAAACAGGCGTGGGCGCTTCCATCGCGTTGGGCAACCAGAAGTGGAACGGCACTTGCGCAGATTTGGTGAACGCTCCGCCCAGCACCAACAACAAAATCATCAAATAAAATGGGCTGTCCCGCAGCACATTGTGATCTGTGAGCAAGGTGCTCAGCTCGCTGTGGCCAGACACGCCGAAAATCATCAATAGACCAAACAGCAGCAGCAGACCGCCGCCGCCAGTCACCACCAAGGCCTGAATGGCCGCACGGCGCGACGCCGCCTTATTATGGTTGAAGCCGATCAACAGGAATGAGGTGATCGACGTCAGTTCCCAAAACACGAACAAAGTGATGATGTTGTCTGCCAACACCAGCCCCAACATGGAGCCCATAAACATCAAAATGAACGAGAAGAACCGACCCTGATGTCGGTGGCCATTCAAATAACCCCCAGAATAGGTGATGATGAATGTGCCAATACCGGAGATCAGCAAAGCAAAGATCAGCGAAAGCCCGTCAACAAAGAAACTCAGATTGATCGGAAAATGGAAGTAGCGGCTATCGACCCAAGTCATGGCGAAAGAAATGGTGCCGCCCTCAGCAATCTCGCCAATGAAGGTGGTGAGCACCAAAAATATCGCAGCCGGCACAGTGGCCAAAATCCAACCTGAGATGCCTTTGGCAAACCGGTTAACCCAAGGGGCAAACAGGGCTGTCACAAAAGGCGCGAGCGCGATCAGCAACAAAGCATGATAATTAGGCAAGTCGGACAATGATCACTCTCCATTCGGCGCGCCCAAATCTTTGGCGCATATCTTGCGGTTTGGCGCACTATTTCTGTCGTTCATTCCGAATCGCAGAAAAAGTAGAACAATTTGACCTAGTCCGAAGGAAAACGACAAGGGCAAGCGCCGATCAAACAACGGTTTTGCAGTGTTTTCGGACCACAAAAACTCAAATTCACCGTATAAACATCGTTATCAGATTTGCAAAGACTTGATTGTTGCGCTCAGGCTCCCCAAATTGGTGCCTTATCCCAATCTGGTTTCTTTCCTTATCGAGTATGTCCAAACTAACTTTTGAACAAAAATCCGAACAGGACTGGCGGCAAGAGCTAAGCGAGCTTGAATTTCATGTGCTGCGCAAGAAGGGCACTGAACGGGCCTTTTCTCATCCATATGATAAACAGACCTCACCAGGGCATTATGTCTGCAAAGCCTGCGGCGCACTTCTTTTTGATGCGCAGCACAAATATGATTCAGGTTCCGGCTGGCCCAGTTTTTGCGATGCAGCACCCGATGGCACTGTGGAGCTACAAATTCAGCGCACCTTTTTTGCCCGTAAAACAGAAGTGATTTGTGCGCAGTGCAATTCTCATATTGGACATATGTTTGAAGATGGGCCACAACCCACAGGAAAGCGTTATTGCACCAATGGCACCGCGTTGAAGTTTGTGCCGCAACTGGAAAATGAGTGAATTATGAGCGATTTGACGCCCCCTAAAGCCGCCAAGAAGGACCACTTCACCACGCATCACGGCATTGAACGCAATGATCCCTATCATTGGTTGCGAGACGATAATTGGCAGCAGGTCATGCGTGATCCGGATGTGCTGGATAAAGAAATCCGCACCTATCTGGAAGCAGAGAACGATTATTTCGAAGCGCACATGGAAGACAGTGCCGATTTGCGCGAGCGGATTTACACCGAAATTCGCGGGCGGATCAAAGAAGATGATAGCTCTGTGCCGTTTAAAGATGGCGACTATGCATATTTCAGCCGCACATTGGAGGGGCAGCAATATTCGCAGATTTGCCGTTCTGACCGCGATGGCGGCAATGAAACCGTGTTGCTGGATATGAACAAAGAAGCTGGCGAAGGCTATTTCCGCTCTGGCGGCGCAGCGCACTCGCCAGACCATAAGTTGGTCGCATGGTCTGCAGATCGCAATGGATCAGAATATTTCACCATTTATGTGCGCGATGTGGCGACCGGAGATGAGTTGAAAGACGAGATCGCCAGCACCACGGGTGGCGTCACTTGGGCCGCAGATTCAAAGAGCTTTTTCTATACTGTTCAAGACGATAATCACCGCCCACATAAAGTGTTCCATCACACACTTGGAGACAACCCGAGCAACGATAAACTGATTTATGAAGAGCCCGATTCAGGTTTCTTTCTCGGCGTTGGCAAAACCAATTCCGGCAATTACATTATCATTGATAGCCATGATCATGAAACCAGCGAAGTGCGATTTATTGATGCGCATACGCTTGGTGCGCCGACTTTGGTGGCCGAACGCAAAAACGGGCGTGAATATTCGATTGATGATGCCGATGGCGTGTTTTACATCCGCTCAAATGCAGATGGCGCCGAGGATTATAAGCTGATGACAGCGCCCGTTGACAATCCGGGCATCGAAAATTGGCAAGATTTGGTGCCACATCGGCCTGGCGTTTTGCTCAAAGGCTATTTCCTAAAATCGCGCTATCTGGTGCGTAAGGAAGAGTTTGAGGGTCTGCCCCGCATCATCGTGCGCGATCTTAAAAACGGTCAGGAAGAAGAAATCAGCTTCAAAGAGGAAGCTTATACGCTGTCTGTGTCTGCCGGATATGAATTTGAGAGCGATGAAATTCGCTATTATTATTCGTCCCCGACGACGCCACCGCAAGTTTTCGATTATCGCATCGATAGCAAAGCCCGCACGTTGCTGAAAACGCAGGAAATTCCATCTGGCCACAATCCAGACGACTATGTGACGCGGCGTTTGTTTGCGACCGCGCCGGACGGCGCACAGGTGCCCGTCACCATTTTGCACCGTGCGGACTTTGAACCTAATGGCAAAGCGCCATTGTTGCTTTACGGCTATGGCTCATACGGCATGTCGATGTCGGCCGGTTTTTCCATCTCCACTCTATCACTTGTTGATCGCGGCATGGTCTACGCCATCGCGCACATTCGCGGTGGCATGGAAAAGGGCTACAACTGGTACACATCGGGCAAAAAGCACAACAAGAAGAACACATTCAACGATTTCATCGCAGCAGGTGAAATGCTGGTAGAACAAGGCTACACCAGCAAAGGCAATATTGCAGCAATGGGCGGCTCCGCTGGTGGCATGTTGATGGGCGCTGTGGCCAATCAAGCACCGGATCTGTTTGCATCTATTTTGGCATTGGTGCCGTTTGTGGATGTGTTGAACACAATGCTGGACGACACCCTGCCCCTCACCCCGCCTGAATGGCCCGAGTGGGGCAACCCAATCACGTCCAAAGAAGACTATGAATATATCGCCAGCTATTCGCCTTATGACAATATTGAGGCGAAAGATTATCCGGCGATCTTTGTGATGGCAGGCTTGACCGACCCGCGCGTGACCTATTGGGAGCCTGCGAAATGGGTGGCAAAACTGCGCGAACACAAAACCGATCACAACTCTCTAATTTTGAAAACCCACATGGGTGCGGGCCATGCCGGCATGTCCGGGCGATTTGAGAAAATCAAAGAAACTGCCCTTGCCTACGCATTCGCGCTGCAAACCACAAATGGCGCAAAATAAAGAAAGTTTTTTCTTTTCATAACTCTTGTTGCGGAACAAATAACCGATTATAAGAGTTGAGAATATTGAGACCAACGACAATAAATTGGAGGCCAATCATGTCTTTTGAACTGCCAGAACTCCCTTACGCCTATGATGCGTTGAACCCTTATATGTCAGCGGAAACGCTTGAATATCACCACGACAAGCACCACCAAGCTTATGTGACCAACGGCAATAAATTGCTTGAAGGTTCAGGCCTTGAAGGCAAGTCGCTCGAAGATATTGTGCGCGAAAGCTATGGCAAAAATGCAGGCTTGTTCAACAATGCGGCGCAACATTTCAACCACAATCATTTCTGGAAATGGATGAAGCCAAATGGTGGCGGTTCAATCCCAGGTGATTTGGAAGCACAAATCAAATCTGACCTTGGCTCAGTTGACGAATTCCGTGAAGCATTCTTGAATGCTGGCGCAACTCAGTTTGGCTCTGGTTGGGCTTGGTTGGTGATGAAGGATGGCAAGTTGGCCGTGACCAAAACACCTAATGGCGAAAACCCATTGATCCACGGCGAAACACCATTGTTGGGTTGTGATGTTTGGGAACATTCTTACTACATCGACTACCGCAATGCGCGTCCGAAATACCTCGAAGCGTTCTTCGATTCTATGGTGAACTGGGAATATGTTGCAGAGCTTTACGAAGCTGCAAAATAAGCCAGAATTCGACATTCGAATTTTTGAAATCCGCCAAGCCCTTGGGTTTGGCGGATTTTTTTGTGCTGTGAAAAAACAAACGAATCTCTAGGCAACGCCCCCTCCTAAGTGTTAACCATTCTTTAACCATGGGAGAGGTGATTTGTTCGACACAAAAGTAGTTGGGATTCTGACGCAAAATTCAGCACTCAGCTCAATTTTAGCAATGGTTTTGCGTGATATTTCTGGCTTGCGTCTTCGCGAGTTTTCCAGCGCTGCTCACCTGCTCCGCTATGCGGATATTGCACCATTGGACCTGCTGATCTTGGATTATCAGCTGGCCGACCGTTCGGCACCTGACGTGCTAAACAGCTTGCGGTCCAACCCCAATATTGATGTTGAATCACTTCAAACCATCACCATGATCAAAAATATTGACCGAGAGTTGCAGGCCAGCGTGGTCAATGCAGGTATTGATGAGATCATCGTCAAACCGATGTCCCCTGCCTATATCAAGGAGCGTGTGAGCGCCCGTTTGGGGGCGGACGGACAATTTGTACGCATTCCTACTTCCGCGGCGTCCAGCCGCGATTGGCGCGATGACCCATCGCACAACGAAAATCAGCCGCAACCTTATGATGGTGAAGCACTCGAGCACATTCGTGCCCAACATGATAATGTGATTGAGTTTTCAGCCTATCGCGCAAAAATGACAGGCATGGCCGACAAGCCGCACTAGGCGGCTTGATCATTTGTCGGTTGGGATCTAACGCGCCCGTTCAGAAAGCAATCCCGAAACTTTATCCCAGCCCTCTTCCGCTGTTTTCGCGAAGATAATCCGTTCCACGGCTTCAGGCCGATCAACCGAGACAATCTCTTCTACAAAGCCACGCAGCAGCAAAAACTCGTCATTTTTCGACAAGCAAACAAGTGGACGACAGGCTGATGCTAGCCATGTTTCCAGATAGCGCCCCAAATCTTGCACACCGCAGGGCAATACCCAAAAATGTGAAACAGATTGGGCCACAGTCTGCATGGGTGACCCATCAATTTCGATGATCTCACCACCTTCAGGCAGTTTCACGCTAGGTGTGTTCTGCTGATGATAGATGATCACCCGACCGCCTTTTGTCAGCGCGCCTGAGGCAAAGGCAGACGCCACTTCGCCGGTAGGCATTGAACAACATAGATCCACATTTTTCTGCGCCAAAAACTCACCTGTTTGATGCGCTGTGGTGATTTGCTTTTGATGCTCGGCGCGTTCCGCCGGCACAAGAAAACCTGCCGTTTTGATTGGCTTTTTGCCCTTCATCTTAGCGCCCCCGTTTCAATGAACCGAGGATACCACGGACCAGTTGATCACCCAACTGACGTGCCACTGTTCGGGCAAAAGTTTTCACAGCATCTTCCGTTGGTGTTTGGCGGTTGGATCTGCGGGATTTACGCGTTTTGCGCTTGGTCTTGGGGCGATCATCCCGATATTTATCGCGATAGCCGGTGCGGGTTTCCCACAGATCGCCAAAATCATCCTGATTTTCGCGCTCCAATTGCAATTGCTCTTCGCGCAATTTCGCTTCCGCCCGCCGCAGCAACTCCTCATAAGCGGAATCACGGTCCATTGTTTCATCATAAAGCGCCGCCACCGGGCTGTTTTTGATAATCTCGGCGCGTTCGGCTGGCAAAATTGGGCCAAGTCGCGAGGAAGGTGGGCGCATCATGGTGCGCCCGACAATGGATGGCACACCCTTTTTCTCAAGCGTCGAAACCAGCGCCTCACCAACACCCAATTGGGTGATGACGTCTGCGGTTTTAAAATCTGGATTGGGACGGAACGTGTCAGCGGCAGTTTTCACGGCCCGTTGCTCACGTGGTGTATATGCGCGCAAAGCATGTTGAACACGGTTACCCAATTGCGCCAACACTGGATCAGGAATATCCAACGGGTTCTGCGTCACAAAATATACGCCTACGCCCTTTGACCGCACAAGTTTGACCACCTGCTCGACCTTGTCCATCAAGGCATCTGGCGCGTCGTCAAACAACAAATGTGCTTCATCAAAAAAGAAGACGAGATGTGGCTTATCCGGGTTGCCGACTTCGGGCAATTCTTCAAATAGCTCCGACAGCAACCAAAGCAAGAAGGTCGCATAAAGGCGTGGCGACTGCATGAGTTCGTCTGCGGCCAAAACATTGACGACGCCACGGCCATCCTTATCGGTCCGCATAAGGTCGCGAATATCCAGCGCCCGCTCGCCGAAGAAATGCTCGGCACCCTGCTGTTCTAAAACGAGCAACGCGCGTTGAATTGCCCCAATAGATGCACGCGACACACGGCCATAGCGTTTCGAGATGATGTCATCATTTTCATCAACATCATTTAGGATGGCGCGTAGATCCTTCAGATCTAGCAGCAACAGCCCCTCATCGTCAGCATAGGCAAAGGCGATGTTCAGCACGCCTTCTTGCACCTCGGTGAGGTCGAGCAAGCGAGATAACAGCAAGGGCCCCATATCCGAAATGGTGGCGCGGATAGGGTGGCCTTGGCGACCAAAGAGATCCCAGAATATCGTTGGGAAGGCTTCATAGATGTAATCGTCAAAACCGATATTGCTTGCGCGTTCTTCGAGAAAGTCTTTGCTCTCGCCGCTCACTGCAATGCCGGAAAGATCACCTTTCACATCGGCACAAAAAACGGGCACCCCTGCCCGCGAAAAGCCCTCTGCCATAATTTGAAGGCTAACCGTCTTCCCCGTGCCCGTGGCACCGGTGATTAGACCGTGGCGGTTTGCCAATTTAAGATCAAGATATTCAGCTTGGGTGCTGGTGCCAAGATAAACCTTGCCGTCAACAAACATCCATTAGGCCCTTCCAGAAATTTGAAGGTGTATATAAGCCTTGCAGTGTACAAATCTCAATAGGACCATTGTTATTTTTGATAAATATGCCCATTCGAGTGCTGTCCTGATCAGTTTGACTTGAAAAACAGGATGCTATTCCCCATTTGTCGAACATCAAATTTTTGGGGGCTGGACATGCTGACAACGACAACCGACACGCTAGATGGATTTGAAATCACCGAATATATGGGCATCGTTATGGGCGAGACCATATTGGGTGCCAATTTCATTCGCGACATCATGGCGACGGTGACTGACTATATTGGCGGCCGCTCGGGCGCATATGAGCAAACCTTGAGCAAATCACGCAAAGCCGCATTGGAAGAAATGTGTGATCGGGCGCGCGCCATAGGCGCAGATGCAGTTATCGGTGTGGATTTGGATTACGAAACTGTCGGTTCGCGCGGCGCGATGTTGATGGTCACCTGCTCTGGCACCGCAGTAAAGTTGCGTAAAACCTAAGCTAACCTGTTCCATGGCTTGCATTTCATTTCAAGATCGCGCTCAATAGGCTAGACATCTCGGGAGGATTGCATGGTCAATCGGCGACATTTTTTGATGGCAGGTGGCTCGTCCTTATTGGGCGGCATGGCAACAATTGGCATGTCTTCTCCGCTCCTGGCGCAAAATGCTGTAAATGGCGCTTTGTTGGATGGGCGGAACTTTGGCCTCACTCCCGGTGCGCCCTATGATCAGGCAGAGGCACTTTCAGCCGCCATCGGCGCGGCAAACAGCGCCAAGCAGAAACTGTTTTTGCCAGCAGGCAGCTACAACATCTCTAATGTTGGATTGCCCAGCAATACGCAGATTATCGGCGCGGGCGGCGCAACTAAGCTTGTGCAAATGACGGATAAGCCAGTCTTCACATTGATCGGCGCGCAAAACATTGCGCTTGAGCAATTTGATTTGGTGGGCGCGCAGGATTTGGCGGCAGACGCGATCCTCTACATGCAGTCCGTGCGCAATGTGAATATCGAAGAATGTGGATTTTTCGCCAGCGCCAAACACGGTGTTTGGGGCTATGACGCGCAAGTTCAGATCAATAGCAATCGCTTCGAGCAAATTGGCAGCGCCGCAATCTTTTTGAACAATGGTGTTCAGTCGCAAGTGCGCGGAAACGTGATTAAAGGGTGCGGCAATAATGGCATTTTGATTTGGCGCGACGAGCCCGGAATTGATGGCACAATTGTTGCTAACAACCAAATTCAAGATATTGATTGGCGCAGCGGTGGCAACGGCCAAAATGGCAATGGCATCAATATCTTCCGCGCACAAAATGTCATCGTTTCAAACAATGTGATCCGCGATTGCGGTTTCACCGCTGTGCGGGCAAACGGCACCCGCAACACGCACATTATTGGCAACAATTGCTTGCGGTTGGGTGAAGTGGCCATCTTCTCTGAGTTCGGATTTTCAGGCTCTTTAATCAGT
Organism: Maritalea sp. S77; assembly: GCF_049801075.1. Lineage (NCBI taxonomy): Bacteria > Pseudomonadati > Pseudomonadota > Alphaproteobacteria > Hyphomicrobiales > Devosiaceae > Maritalea > Maritalea sp. S77. The sequence goes on from NZ_JBNAGG010000001.1 coordinate 990,373, forward strand.
GACAATTTGATTGATGAAGCCGCTACAGGCATTTCAATCACCAACTATAATGATGGTGGTTATCTTGCTGTTTGCGCCAACAATATTGTGCGCAATATCTGGGACAAAAGCCCCAACAATCCAGACACGATTCCGCTTGGCATCGCGGCAGAAGCGGACTGCAACCTTTCGGGCAATGTGGTGGAAAATGTACCGGGCGCTGGCCTTTTGCTGGGCTGGGGGCCTTACCACCGCAATTTGCTGGCGAACGGCAATTTGGTGCGCAAATGCAAATATGGCATTGCAGCTTCGGCTGTCGAAGGCGATGGCCCGATCAACATTACGGGCAATTCCTTGTTTGAATGTGATCAACCGCTTGTCGGCGGTAAATGGCAGGATATCGCCTATGATGATCTGACACGGAGCGCGCCAGACCATATTTTTGTTTCCAACAATGTTGTCGGCTAGCTTTTCCTAAAAGAACGATGCGAATTCGCCACTTAGGTGAGCTGTGCCAACTTCAAATCCACGCCAATTTTTGGTGGTCTTGTGCGACCATTGCGCCAGCAAATTCTTTTGATCTTGTGATGCATTGGCCAGCGTTGCAACTAGCCCCGCGACGATTGCTTCAGCCGCAGGCACTGACCCGTCATCCACTTTCAGTGCAAAACCCAAATGCGAATCTCGCAATGCGCCGCAGAACACGCCATCTGCGCCCACTTTCATCATCAGTTTGCCCTTAAACGCCTCCATCGCATCGGTATCGATCCGATCCGTGCCCGCCACCAACATTGCGTTTTGCGCGCAAGCATCGAACAAGCGTTGGCCAGCTTTGGTATAGAGTTCCGGCAAGTCGGAATTGGGATCGCTCAGTTTGGCGAAGCCAACGGCAAAACCGCGCAAGGGAGATGCCCATGTGGGGATAGAGCACCCGTCGCGCCCACAGCGGTCCGTACTCATTGTGGCGCCGACTATTTTTTCAACGCAGCTCCGCACTAGTTTCTGCACCGCATGATCCTGCTCAATATAGCCCTTTGGATCTATGCCCAGCGCCTTGGCCACTGCCAACATGCCCGTATGTTTGCCAGAGCAATTATTGTGCAAAGCAGACGGTTCTTCGCCTTTTTTGCGCATTTCATTACGGGCCGCTTTATCTGACGGCACATGGGCGCCGCATTCAAGCTGCTCAGCTGTCATCCCGATTTTATCGAGAAACCGCAAAACACCTTCTACATGAATGGGTTCACCTTTGTGCGAAGCGCAGGCCAGTGCCAAATCGCGATCATCAAGATCGAACTTGTCAACGGCACCGCTTTCAAACAAGGCCAATGCTTGTAGCGACTTAATTGCAGATCGAGGGAAGATGGGGTGATCAATGTCACCTGCGCTGGCGACAATTTCGCCACTTGAGTCAGCAATGCAAAATGCTGCCCGATGCCGATTTTCAACCCAATTGCCGCGTGTAAATTCTACCAAAACCGGATTTACGGTTTCCTGCATAGATCGTCCCCTATTTTTGCGATTGCCGCTTTTACGCGATCAATACCACACGCATCATGGCGCACCAATGCACCATTTCGCTAATTGCGGCGCGAAAATTCACTGCAATCAACATTAAAAAAGTTACATATTGGACTGTCCTGCGCCTGTCGGACTTTGACATGACGCGCATTGCCGCTATTGAAGAAGGCAGGGGTTGTTGGCATGTTTCGCTGATCGCTGGCGGCAAAAGCCGCACTTTGTGCATGATCAACGGGCAACAATCCGATATCTTTATGGCCATCACGCCATTCAGCGTGCATCGGTTGCCTGAGCTAGGAGCAAGTTTATGCGTCTCAAGGACTGCTATAATTTCCACGATTTCCGCAAATTGGCCCAACGCCGTCTACCCAGTCCCATTTTCAACTATATTGATGGCGGTGCAGACGATGAGGTGACGCTGGCAGAAAACAGCAAGGCCTTTAATCGTTGTGATTTGCTGCCTTCGGTTTTGGCCGGCGTGAAGGATATTGATATGTCCGTCACGGTGATGGGCCAGAAACTGGATATGCCGGTTTATTGCTCCCCCACTGCTTTGCAGCGCTTGTTCCATCATCGCGGCGAACGTGCGGTGGCGGCCGCAACCGAGAAATATGGCACCATGTTCGGTGTATCCTCATTGGGCACTGTGTCTTTGGAAGAATTGCGAAAAAAGCACAAAAACCCGCAAATCTATCAGTTCTATTTCCACCGCGACCGTGGCCTCAATCAAGCCATGATGCAGCGCGCTAAAGAAGCGAAAGTCGACGTGATGATGCTCACAGTGGACAGCATTACGGGCGGCAACCGCGAACGTGATTTGCGCACTGGATTTTCGATTCCGTTCCGACTGACCTTGGCGGGGATGCTTCAATTTGCGCTGAAGCCGATGTGGGGCATCAATTATGTCACGCACGAAAAGTTCCGCCTGCCCCAACTTGATGATCACGTAGCAATGGGTAGCGGCACCAGTTCTATTGGCGGCTATTTCACCGAAATGCTTGATCCGACTTTGAACTGGGATGATGTCGCGAAAATGGTGAAAGATTGGGACGGCCAGTTCTGCCTGAAAGGCGTGATGACTGTGGAAGATGCGCGCCGCGCCGCCGACATTGGCTGCACGGGCATTGTGCTTTCCAACCATGGTGGTCGCCAGCTCGACGGATCGCGCACGCCGTTTGACCAGCTTTCTGAAATTGTTGACGCTGTAGGGGATCGCCTTGATGTGTTGATGGATAGTGGCGTTCAGCGCGGCACACATGTGCTCAAGGCTCTTTCCCTTGGTGCCAAAGCCGTTGGCGTCGGCCGTCAATATCTTTATCCGCTGGCTGCCGCGGGGCAACCCGGGGTTGAACGAGCGTTGGGTTTGATGCGCGCTGAAATTGAACGCGACATGCGTTTGATGGGCGTGAGCAGCATTGATCAATTGGGGCGTCACAATGTGCGGTTCAAAGATCAGTTTGGACCACTTGGCGCAGGTGCTGAATGAACAATCAAGAGCTGATTGATGGTTTTCGCGCAATTGTTGGCAAGCGCCATGTGCGCACGGGCCCACGTGCCACCGAACGCTTTCGCCGTGGATTTCGCTCCGGCGAAGGGGAAGCGCTTTGCGTGGTGCAGCCCGGCACGTTGCTGGAGCAATGGCAGGTGGTTAAGGCCTGCACAGCGGCAGACAAAATTATCATCATGCAAGCCGCCAATACAGGATTAACGGAAGGCTCCACGCCCTCCGGCACCTATGATCGCGATGTTGTGCTGATCAATACGCGCAGGATGGACAAAATCCATTTGCTGGATTCTGGCAAGCAGGTGATTGGCCTGCCCGGCTCAACCCTTTTCTCCCTCGAGAAACTTCTCGCACCCTTGGGGCGTGAACCACACTCAGTTATTGGTTCTTCTTGCATTGGCGCGTCCATTGTTGGTGGTGTGTGCAACAGTTCAGGCGGCTCACTGGTTGAACGCGGACCTGCTTACACCGAGCTTTCGCTCTTCGCGCAATTGGACGCGGAAGGGCAACTTCAATTGGTCAATCATTTGGGCATCGATTTGGGCGACACGCCGGAAGAAATGCTCACTCGTTTAGATAATGGCGATTTTGATCAAAGTGGCGGTGCTGACACCAATCGCAAGGCCTCTGCAAGCGATTATGCAGCGCATGTGCGCGCAGTCGACGCAGACAGCCCTGCCCGCTTCAATGCAGACAAGAAACGGCTGCACGAGGCCTCTGGCTGCGCTGGCAAGCTTGCCGTGTTCGCAGTGCGGCTAGACAGCTATCCGCAACCTGCAAAGCAAAAGACATTTTACATCGGCACCAATAGCACCGACGACCTGTCCACGCTGCGGCGCCATATCCTCACAAATTTTAAAACACTGCCGGTGTCCGGTGAATATATGGAACGCGAAGTGTTTGATTTGACCGAGCGCTACGGCAAAGACACGGTGATGATGATTGACTGGCTGGGAACGGATCGCCTGCCCGGCTTTTTTGCATTGAAGGGGGCCATAGATTCGCGGCTGCGCAAAGTGCCCGGCTTGGCCAATTTGACAGACCGTACCATGCAGCTGCTTGCGCGTCTCACGCCGCGCATTTTGCCCAAACGCATGATGGCGTTTCGCGAGCAATATCGCCACCACCTTATTTTGAAGATGCGAGACGATGGCGTTGAAGAAGCAGCCACCTATTTGACAGCGCTATTCGCGGATCGCGATGGAGATTTCTTCGAGTGCACGAATCGTGAAGCAAAGTTGGCTGGTCTGCATCGGTTCGCTGCGGCGGGCGCAGCGGTTCGCTACATGGCTATTCATGGCCAAGAGGTGGAAGAGATCATTCCGCTGGATATTGCGCTGCGGCGCAATGATAAAGATTGGTATGAGCAGCTTCCCAAACATATCGACGATCAGCTGGTGCACAAGCTCTATTATGGGCACTTTTTCTGCCATGTTTTGCATCAGGACTATATCGTCAAAAAAGGGGCTGATCCAAAGGCGCTAAAAGCACAAATGCTAGCGCTGTTGGACCAGCGGGGCGCTGAATATCCTGCAGAACATAATGTGGGCCACCTCTATGCTGCCAAGCCGGATTTGGCCGCGCATTATCAATGTTGCGACCCCACAAATTCGTTCAATCCCGGCATCGGCAAAATGTCTAAGAAAAAACATTACGCTTAGGCGCCAAACATTTGATTTAACAAAATGATTGGGTCGAGAGGCATCACGCTGCTGCAGCCAGAAAGCATTCAACTATGTTTGGAAATTATGGCTGGGGCGGCAGGATTCGAACCTGCGAATGGCGATACCAAAAACCGCTGCCTTACCACTTGGCCACGCCCCAGCATGTTCGTCAAAAATATGACTGAACGGTGACGGTCTATACGCTTTTTCAAATCGATGTGCAACCGTTGAAAACCACCTTTTTCAAACTTTTTGCACAAACCTCACTTTGAGTGCGCAATGCGATACATATGGCGGGCAAAACTGGCTGTTTTTTCTTAAATCAGGCGATAAAGAACTGAATTGCCATAAATCTCAACCAATGTTGGCTTGTTCACACACAAATTGATTCAATTGCGCATTGTTGCAGTCTTTTAAGATTGGCCCTACAAATTGAGCTCTCAATTTCATCTGCCGCAACGCCAAGGTAGGCTCTATTTTGCCCCAGCAATCCGCTCCGAATTATCACACCGAGTTTTCGCCGCCTGTTGGCGTGGCTGAAAGCGTCGCGCCGTTTGTTGAGCGAATCGTAGCGCCCAATGCCAGCGCCTACACATTCACGGGCACCAATTGTTTCCTGGTCGGGCAGGACGAGCTCGCCATCATCGATCCAGGGCCGGATGTACAGGTTCATATCAATGCCATCGACAAGGCGTTGGATGGTCGCAAAGTCAACGCCATCTTGTTGACGCACACACACCGCGATCATTCGGCGGTCGCGCCCAAGCTGGCTCAGAAATATGGTGTGCCGCTCATGTTTGGTGGGCCGCACCGCCCTTCCCGTGATTTGAAGTTTTTTGAAATCGATCCCATGAAGCGCTCGGGCCATTATGGCTTGCAACCAGATCGTGCCTTAAAGCAGGGCGATATTATCAGGCTTGGCGCGGTTCAAATCGAAGCGATTGAAACGCCCGGTCATTGCGCCAACCATTTATGCTTTGCCCTTTCAGATCGTGCGCACATTTTCACTGGAGATCATGTGATGGGGTGGAACTCAACGTTGATTGCGGACCCTGATGGCGCGCTTGGCCCCTATTTGGATTCGCTGGACATGTTGATGTCTTGCCCGGGCCAGATTTACTTGCCCGCCCATGGCGATCGAATCATGAATGGAAAAGGCTTTGCGAAGGCGCTTAAAGGCCATCGGCTGCAGCGGAACACGCAGATCTTAGAGATCCTAAAATCAAATGGCCCGCTGTCTGCGTGGCAACTTACGGATAAAATGTATCCCGACGTTTCGATGGCTGTGAGAGGTGCTGCACTGCTCACAGTGAAGGCACATCTGCATTTTTTGATGGAACACTCAAAGATCGGGAGACGCGGTCGGTTGTTCCGTCAGCCCCTATACGCGGCGCGCTAGCCTTCTTCTTCATCCAGCAGTTCTTCCTGCAGCGGTGTTTGGCGGCTTAACACGAGCAATCGTTGGCGCACGGCGGCATCCAGCCTGCCCAAGAAGCTTTGCACGCGACGGCCATTGGTGCCCAAATCAGAGCGCCCGAAATAGGACACTGAAAACATGTCGATTTCAGTTTGTGTCTCATCATAGCTGGCGCGAATGGCGACTCGATCTTTGAACCCGAGCCACGTTTTTACATCGCCTGCATAGAGGGTTTCAGTTTCTGTGGCGGTTTGGCGGCGAACTCCGCCCCAGCCGGCCGAAGCAATTTGGCGCTCAAGTAGCGGCAAAACTTCGTCAGCGCCAAGCGGATAAGCGCGGGTCACCGCCGTTGGAAAGCTCACGGCTACTTCATTTGCCATCTTTTGCAGTTCTTGGCTTTTGGCATCATTTTGCAGCGCAACAACGCCTAAATCGGGCGGGTTGTTAACGTTGGTCGTCACCATGTTGGTTTGCGGATATTGTGTGCCCAACAATGCTGTAACCGCCAGCAGTCCGCCTGCGCCCACGCCGATGATGTTGGCTCGGCTGGCCAACCCCCAACCATGATCACCTGTATACCAAAGCCGGACAAATGCGATAAGCCCAATGCCCAACGCTGTGACGCCGAGCAAGGTGGCCAGTGCCATCATGATGGTGAAGATGCTGCTATCAATCAGCTCAATATGGTGGGCGGCAATAGCCACAATATAGGTGGGAATGACCAAGCGCGCCAAACGCGCTGCCCAAACCGCCCAAGCCGATGTTTTGATAAAGATCCGCACCTAAATTGCCATCTATGGGTTCAACCGTTGGCGCTGCCATGTGCCATCTGCCGCCCGTGTGAAGCGCACACGATCATGAAGGCGAAACTCACCGTCGCACCAGAACTCAATTTCGCTCGGCAGCACCGTATAGCCTGACCAATGCGCTGGTCGCGGCACATCTTGCCCTTCATATTTTTGGGTCAGCTCTTCCACGCGATCAATCAATTCTTGCCGCGAACTAAGCGGTTGCGATTGGTCGGATGCATGGGCGCCGATTTGCGAACCACGCGGACGCGACGCATAATAAGCGTCAGCGCGTTCCTTGGTTACGGGTTGCACCTTGCCGCGCACACGCACTTGCCAGTTGAGGGACTTCCAGAAAAAGCCAAGCGCCGCCTGCGGATGGTTTGCCAGCTCGTCGCCCTTTTTGCTGTTGGTGTTGGTGTAGAAGGTGAAGCCATCATCTTCGCGCTCTTTCAGCAGCACAATGCGAATATTGGGCAAGCCCCCCTCATCCAACGTGGCCAGCGACATGGCGTTAGCATTGTTTGGTTCTTTTTGCCACGCCAGCTCCAACCAGCGGTCAAACAGCTCATAGGGGTCAATGTCATCGGTGAAGGTTGGGTCGAACAATTGAGTGTTGCGAGATTTCACCAAGGCTTCGATATTGTCCTGCGCCATTTACGCCGCTCCTTTATCAAGGTCGGCTTTTGCACATTCAATGCTAGCCGACCGCTTGCAGCTGCTCCGCCTTGTGGCAAAAAATGCCAGATTGCGGATCAAGCTGATATTGATCCAAATATGTGCCCGCACTATTGGCCAATTCGTCAACCTTATCAATGATGAATTGGGTTTTTCGATCATCAAAGAGATAGCTGAAATTCAACCGCACCCAACCGGGCTTTGCTAGGGCATTCCCCTGCTTTATCTCATTGCGCACCTGTTCGGATTGATGCTGATCAATGTTCAGCAAATGGTGACCATAAGGTCCGGCACAGGCGCAGCCACCGCGCGCTTGAATGCCATAAAGGTCTGAAAGCGCACGGGTGAAAAAATTATGCGGCACGGGCATACCGTCATCATCCGTCACGATGAAAGAAAAAATAGGAATGCGATGGGCATCAAGATTGCCGAGCAAGTGGATGTTCGGATTTTTGCTCCAGCGCGCCAAAGCCTGTTGCACGAAATGTGCCTGCCGATCCGCCATAAAGTCTGCACAAATGGCTTCTTTCACCAAGAAGCAAAGCGCGGCGCGAATGTCGCCAATAATGTTTGGTGTGCCCGCCTCTTCGCGCTCTGCAATCGAATCAACATAGTCGCGGTTCCACTCCGACACATAGGTCACGGTGCCGCCGCCCGGCCAAGACGGCACATTGCGCCGCACAATGTCGTTCCGCACAGCCAGAATACCCGATGCCGCAGGCCCCCCGGCAAATTTATGTGCTGACAAAAAGAGCGCGTCGATTTCAACATTGTCATCGGGATGCAAGTTTACGGGCAGATATGGTGCGCCGCCTGCGAAATCCCAGAAGCTGAGTGCACCTTTGGATTTCAGCAGCCGCGTGGTTGCCGCCACGTCGGTTGTGATGCCCGTCACGTTCGACGCGGCAGAAAAGCTGCCAATCCGCAAACAATGGTGGGCATATTTATCCAACAGGTCTGAAAGCGCGTTCAGGTCCAACCCGCCTTCTTCGGCTTCTGGCACATACACAATTTCAGCGCCCGTTTCGACCCAAGGCAAAATATTCGAATGGTGCTCATATGGCCCAAGAAACACGACGGGCACTTGGTCCGACCGCACCAAATCTTCCAATCCTACAAGTTTGACAAGGCGATTGACCGCGGCCGTCGCCCCTGCCCCAGTGAAAATTACGGAATAGTCTGGTCCAGCGCCAATAATTCGCGCAATTTCCCCGCGGCCTGCTTCGCGCATGGCGGTCATCTTCTCTCCGCAGTATGATGCACGGGTGTGCGAATTGGCGTAGTAAGGCAGCACCTCTTCGGCCACAAAATCTTCAATCACACGCAGTGCTCGCCCCGACGCAACATAGTCGGCATAGACCATTTTTTGCGGCCCAAATGGACCTTCGATCATGGCATTGTCGCCAATCAATTGACTGCGCAGAAATGCAGGTAGATCGCTTTGTGATTTTAGATTTTGCGTAATTTTTTCAAACATTTATGCGACCTTTTCGAAAAGGAATGATTGGTTTACGGTCACCACACCGTTGGGGGCGCGCTGCGCGTGGATGATGGAGTTCGCCGGCACTTCACGCCAATTGGCTTCCTCATCGTCGAGCGGCTCAGACGCCAGCAGCAGGTGGTCGCAATGTTGGCGTTGATAGAGCGACGGTGCATGGGCATCGCTGGACCAGCGCACAGCCCAGATATTGCTTCCATCGGCAACAGCGAATGTGGCGCGGAAAGGTGCGGTCGCCTTCGCCTGCCGCATATGGGTGAGGATTTGATCTAATGTTGCTTCGATGGCCTTGATCGGGTCGCGTTTCAGCCCATTGGTGCACAGCAGCGCGAAAATCAACTCGCTGTCGGTGTCGCCTTGACGCATTTGATAGCTGGCATCGTCCAACTTATGCGCCAACACGCGCTTGACCTTCTCAAACTCGCCGATCTGGCCGTTATGCATAAACAGCCAATTGTCGCAGCGGAAAGGGTGGCAATTGACGAAGATATTTGGCGCCCCGGTTGAGGCCCGCACATGAGCAAAAAACAAATAGCTCTCCAGCTGCGCGGTTAGCTCGCGCAAATTCGGGTCGCCCCAGGCAGGACCAGCATTGCGATATAGTCCGGGAAAAGGTTTATGGTCATACCACCCGAGGCCACCGCCATCGCCATGCACGCCCAATTTGGCCTGATAGGATTTTAGCGCCTGCCCACAAAGCGCACGTTCTCCATCATAGAGAAAATCTTCCATATGGGTCGGTTGACCCAAATAAGCGATCCAGCGGCACATTTTGACCCTCATAATCACGATAGACTCTATTATCGCACCAAACCTGCGTATTGATTTCTCATTTTTTGTTGGACAAACTCCTATTTTTTGGTCAAATGACCACATGAAGGGAATAAAATTAGATCAGTATGATCGCGCCATCCTCCGCCATATGCAGCGTGACGCATCTTTAACGCAGCGCGATTTGGCGTCGCTTGTGCATTTGAGCCAAAATGCCTGTTGGCGGCGATTGCAGAATTTAAAAGCCGCCGGGCTGATCAAGGGCTCCACGATTTTGATGGATCGCGACGATTTAGGATTCGGGTTGGTTGTGTTTGTGATGCTGCGCACCCGACACCATTCGGCTGAATGGCTCGAAAAATTCCGCGCTCATGTGTCCACGATTCCAGAAGTCATCGATTTCTTCCGCATTGGCGGCGACTATGACTATTTCTTAAAAGTGGTGACACGGGACATGTCTAGCTATGACGATGTTTATCAGCGTCTCATCTCCAAGGTAGAACTCGATTCGGTCACCTCCTATTTCGCGATGGAGGCCATTGAAGAGCAACGGCCACTTCCCATCTAAAAATGCGCAGAAAATACCTTCTTTTCGGCTGAAAAGCTGGACATTGTGGGTACCCATCGCCATATATGAAACAAATGTGAAATCGCACTGGTGGCAACTGGCCGCTGGTGCCAAATTTTGGAGTGACTCGTTTTATGCGTGATCCCTATAGCGTTTTGGGTGTGGCGCGCTCGGCGAGCGATCAGGAGATCAAGTCTGCCTATCGTAAACTGGCGAAGACCTATCACCCAGACCAAAATAAAGAACCGAAGGCTCAGGAAAAATTTGCTGAGGCCACAAATGCCTATGACTTTTTGCAAGATAAGCAGAAGCGTCAGCAATATGATCGTGGCGAGATTGATGCCGACGGCAACCCAAAGATGGCCGGGTTCGACTTTTCCGGCTTCGGCGGTGGCCGTGGCGGTGGGCAGCAAAGTGCTGGGGTCAATCCAGAGGATATCCTAAAAGAATTTATGGGTGGCCTCGGTGGCGGCTTTGGTGGCCGTGGTGGCGGCGCGGGCCCCATGGGCATGGGCAGTGCCCGCAATTTTTCCACTGGCGCGCGCAATCGCCCCAAGGGTGAAGACATTAAAGTACGCCTGAATGTCACCCTTGAAGAAATCAATGCGCGTCAGCCCGTACCCGTCACATTGCCAAATGGCAAAGTGCTCTCCGTCAATTTGCCTTATCCGCTGAATGATGGGCAGCAGGTGCGTTTGAAAGGTCAAGGCGAAGGTGCGCCTATGGGCGGCAAACGCGGCGATGTGTTGGTGCAAGTTAAAGTCAAAAAGCACAAGCATTTCCGCAAGGATGGTGACGATCTGCGCGTTGATGTGCCCATTACGCTTTATGAAGCGGTGTTGGGCGGCAAAGTGCGCGTGCCCACGCTTTCAGGTGCGGTGGAACTAAAAGTCACCCCCGGCATGGACACATCCAAATCACTTCGCCTTAAAGGCAAGGGGCTGTTCGGCGAAGGTGATCTTTATGTGAATTTGCGGATCGTCTTGCCGGAAAAGAAAGATCCGGACTTGGAAAGCCTGATGCGTTTCTGGCGCGACCAGAAGCCTTACTCCCCTCGGGAAGAAAACTAGCCTCTATCCGCAGCAGCGCGGCGCAAGCGGTCATTGATCGCTTCGCCCAAACCATCTTCAGGGATAGGTGCAACTGCAATTGTCCCCACTCCCGGCTGATCTAACTTGCGTAGAAAGCTGAACAGATTGCGCGCAGCTTCTGCCAAATCGCCAGCAGGCGACAGGTCGAGCGTTGCCATTGCACTGGTCAGTTTGCTACCGCCAAAGTTCAACGCAGCTTCACCTTCCTCACACTTCACCGCATTTAACCGCACTGCAGCATTTGGCGCATAGTGCGAGAGCAACATGCCGGGAGCCTTGATGGTTTTGTCTTGAGGATCAAGCACAGGCACCTTTGTTGCCGCGGTCAATTGGGCGCGCGAGATTGTGCCGGGCCGCAACAGCACCAGTTGGTCATCACCCACTGCCACAATCGTCGACTCAACCCCTTCTTTGGCGGCACCGCCATCTACAACTGGCACCTGTCCCCCAAACCCCTCCAGTACATGCTGGGCTGTGGTAGGCGAAAGCTTTCCCGATGGATTGGCAGAAGGTGCTGCCACCGGAAAACCTGCCGTTTTGATCAGTTCTCGCGCCAATTCATGCTTTGGCATTCGAATGGCAATGGTGTTCAAACCGGCTGTCACCAAATCTGAGATTGGCGCATCAGCTCGCTTCGGCAGCACCATGGTCAACGGCCCGGGCCAAAACTGTTTCGCCAATTTTTGCGCAAGATCGGGAAACGTTGCGAGATTTTTGACCATATCCACATCAGCACAATGCACGATGAGCGGATTAAACCGTGGGCGGGCTTTGGTTTCAAAAATTTCCAAAACTGCTTCGTCGCACGCCGCGTCGCCCGCGAGGCCATAAACTGTTTCAGTGGGCATCGCCACAACATGGCCAGCCCGTAAAATGCGGGCTGCCTGTTCTATTTTAACGAAATGTGTGTTATCGCGCGGCTCTTTCATGGCAGTTGTTTGACAAGGCTTTGCCATAAGGTCAAGAATCAACTTCATCTACCCCGAGCGAAAGCGCAAGAATCAAAATGGCATGTCTGCTAATTCAACACCCGCAAGGCGCACAGCACCAAATGCCAAAGGGGCATCCCGAAAGCCCCGATCGCTTGCACTATCTCGACCTGCTTTTCGACCATGAGCGATTTGCCGGCTTTGATAAAAGCGAAGCCAAATATGCCGATTTAGGTCTCGTTGAGCTTGCCCATTCTAAAGAGCATATCCAACTTGTAAAATCCCGCCGCCCTGTTGAAAGCATCGCCGAAATTGACGGTGATACCTTTATCTCGGCCAACAGCTTCGAAGCTGTGATGAGTGGCATGGGGGGCGCTATGGATGCTGTGGAAAGCTTGATGAATGGCCACCATCAAAACGGCTTTTGTGCCATTCGCCCGCCGGGGCATCATGCTGAACATGACCGCCCCATGGGCTTTTGCTTGTTCAACACCATTGCCATCACTGCACTTTGGGCGCGCGAAAAATATGGAATGGAGCGGGTGGCCATTGTGGATTTTGACGTGCACCACGGCAATGGCACGCAGGACATTTTTTATAAAGACCGCAACATCTTTTATGGCTCAAGCCACGAGATGCCCCTGTTCCCTGGCACAGGTTTACGGCGTGAAACTGGCGCTGGAAATATTTGTAATGCGCCGCTAGCTCCGGGCAGCGATGGCGGCCAAATGCGCGAAGCCTATGTTGAACAGCTATTGCCCGCGCTAGAAGAATTTCATCCCGACCTGATTTTGCTATCTGCTGGCTTTGATGCGGATAAGCGCGACCCGCTCGCCTCGCTCAATTGGGAACCGCGCGACTTTGCCTGGATCACTGGCAAAATTATGGATATTGCCGACCGGAAATGTGAAAACAGAATCGTTTCCCTATTAGAAGGTGGATATCACCTAAATGCGTTGGCGGAAGGTGTTGCGGCGCATATCAATATGTTAGAGCATGGCGAAATGGGCGCGGCCTTTAACGCGGCACAAGAGATAGAAGGAATTTGGCGTGAGCGAGAATAAGCATAGCGATATTGCCGAGATGGATTTTGAAACGGCACTGACCGAGCTGGAACAAATTGTGGGCAAGCTTGAAGCGGGTCGTGCGCCATTGCAGGAAAGCATCGAGGTTTATGAGCGCGGTGGATTGCTCAAAGCGCATTGCGAAAAACTGCTCAAACAAGCTGAAGCGCGGATTGAAAAAATCACGCTGGATGGCAATGGGCAGCCACAAGGCACCGAGCCGTTAGACGGCTAGTCACATGCGCGAAAGCTTGCGGCAAAAAGCCATCGAAATCTGCGACAAGAAAATCGCGCAAAAAGGTGAAGGCGTTGGCATTTCCTTTTACGCCTTTTTCAAAAACAAAAATGACGCGCCGGATATATTGATGGAAGCGGCGCAATGGTGGATCGAAACGCATCAGCTTGATCATTTCGAAAAGGCGGTAAAGATCAAGGGAATGATCGAAGAAGGTCTTTAGATTCAATTAATTGAAAGATATTGCTGAGATTCTGAATCGTGCACTTCACACATTGATTCAATTAATTGCCGCAAGGACGATGGGTCGCATCGCCTTTACTTTGCTTTGGATTTAGGTTTCAACCTATCTGAGTTGGAGAATAATAATGAGCCTCGCACGTGTCCGCCTGATCCTTTGGGCCCTTGTTCTGATCGTTGGCGTTGCCGCCACGGTTTTCACCCTTTATCGCCAAACACTTCCCGATTCTGAGCGGGTGCGCATTGGTGGCGATTTTGAAATGGTGAGCACCAAAGGTGGAACCTTCACCCAAGCGGATTTGAAAGGCGAGCCGACCATGATGTTCTTCGGCTACACCTTCTGCCCTGATGTGTGCCCGACCACGCTTTATGAAAGCAATGTATGGCGGCAGGCTTTGGATTTGAGCAGCGAAGACATCAAAACTGTATTTGTTTCCGTTGATCCCGAACGTGATACGCCAGAGCAATTGTCCGCCTATCTTGGCTCTTTTGGTGAAGACATTATTGGCCTCACTGGCAGCCAAGAGCAGGTTAATGACATCAAAGCCAAATATGGCATCTTCTCAGAAAAAGTGACGGATGAAGACAGCTCCGATTATTTGGTGAACCACACCGCCACGCTCTTCCTGTTGGATGAGGATGGGCAATTTGCGGGCACCATTGCTTATGGTGAAGGCAAAGAAAGCGCTGTGGCCAAGCTTAAGCGCCTGCTTAAAATCGAAGGCTGATGCGGCTCGATCAATTTTTGGATGTGCAAGATCTGGTGCGGTCTCGGGCCCGCGCCAGAGACGCTATTGTGCGGGGCTGCGTCACCGTAAATGGCAAACAGATCACAAAACCCGGTTTCAAAATCAGTGATGACGATCATATCCAAATCGATGATCCGTCCGCGAACTATGTGTCACGTGCAGCGCTCAAGCTGTTAAAGGGCTTAGCGGCAAGCCAGATCGACGTTGCAGGCAAAACATGCCTCGATCTTGGCGCGTCTACAGGCGGCTTCTCCCAAGTCCTGCTCGAAGGCAATGCCGCTACAATCTACGCGGTGGATGTCGGGCAAGACCAGCTCGCCGACGAAATCAAATCCGCACCCCAAGTCGTAAATTTAGAACAAACTAACGCCACTGCCCTCACCGCTGAGTTGATTGCCGATCCAATCGACATCCTTGTCAGCGACATCAGCTTTGTCTCATTGATCAAAGTGATTGGCCCGGCCTTGGACTTATGCACCGCAGATGCCCATGCGCTTCTGCTTATCAAGCCACAATTTGAAGTTGGCCGCGCGGCTATCGGCAAGGGCGGTATTGTTAAAGACCAATCGGCAGTTGATGCGGCACGCGCTCGCGTGGATGATTTTCTCTTAGAGAAGAACTGGCAAAAGCTGGGCGATGTGCCCTCACCCATTTCGGGCAGCGATGGCAACCAAGAATTTATTCACTGGTATCGCAAAGAGGGGTAACGCCCTCACAGATCTAAAGGCTGACGCTGCATGGATTACCGGATCAAGTCCGGTAATGACGCAAGTAAATGCGTTAGTTTCTCTAGGCATCACCTCCACACCACCGTCATCCTCGGGCTTGACCCGAGGATCCAAGCAGCTTCTGCGGTGAACGATGAAGTTGAACGGTCTTAGCGCTTACAGCCGCTTAAAACCCAACGCCGCCTTCGCGTCCAGTTTGGCCGCGGTGGCGGAGGAAATGGTCTGCCAGCACCAATGCCATCATTGCTTCGCCAACTGGCACCGCGCGGATGCCGACGCAAGGGTCGTGGCGGCCTTTGGTGATGATGTCGGTGTTTTCGTTGGTTTTCGTCACGGTTTCGCGCGGCACCAAAATGGAGCTGGTCGGCTTCACAGCAAAGCGCACCACAACGGGGTCGCCGTTGGAAATACCACCTAAAATGCCACCAGCTTTATTGCTTTTGAAATATGGTGCGCCCTCTCCGGCGCGCATCTCGTCGGCATTTTCAATGCCTGTCAGTTCCGCTGCGTCAAAACCTGCGCCGATCTCAACGGCTTTCACCGCGTTGATGGACATCATGGCCGACGCCAAATCTTGATCGAGTTTGCCATAGATCGGGGCACCAAGGCCCACGGGTACATTTTCGGCGACCACTTCAATCACAGCGCCAACGGACGAGCCTTCTTTGCGGATGCCATCAAGATAGGCTGCCCATTCTTGTGCCGCCACAGGGTCGGCACAGAAGAACGGATTTTGATCTACCTGATCCCAATCGAAGCGATCATAATTGATTTTGTGCGGACCTACCTGCACCAAGCTGGCGCGGATTTTGATGTCGGGCACCACCAATTGGGCCACAGCTCCCGCAGCCACACGCGCTGCGGTTTCTCGCGCAGATGAACGGCCACCGCCGCGATAGTCGCGGATGCCATATTTCTGCTCGTAGGTGAAATCCGCATGGCCGGGGCGGAACTTGTCGCGAATGTCGCCATAGTCTTTTGACCGCTGGTCGGTATTCTCGATCATCAGCGAGATCGGCGTGCCAGTGGTGCGCAAGCCATCGGTGCGTTCATCTTCAAATGTGCCGGAAAGGATTTTCACCTGATCAGGTTCACGCCGTTGGGTGGTGTATTTAGATTGGCCTGGCTTCCGACGATCCAGTTTTTCTTGGATCATGGCTTCGGAAATCGCCAAGCCAGCAGGACACCCATCAACCACCACGCCCAAGGCTGGTCCATGGCTTTCGCCCCAAGTGGTGAAGCGGAAAAATTGGCCAAAGCTATTGTGCGACATGGTGCGTCCTAATGGTTTGAAAGTGCTGGAGACAATTTTGCGAGACAGCGCCGCAATTGTCTAGGCTGCATACTCGGTAAATTGTCCATTCTCAAAGCGAAAAACAGCTTCTTGAGATGGGGCCCATTTGTCGAGCACATCGCCCGGCTCACCAGTGAGCAAATGCCGGAATGTCCGCGCTACGCCGCCATGGGCCACAACAATAGTGGGGCGTTGAATATGCTCTTGCATAAAGGCCTCCACCCGTTCGATCACTTCGGCATAGCTTTCGCCATCTTTTGGCCGGTGCCGCCACTTGCTGGCCTCGCGCTGGGCGTGTTCTTCCGGGAAAAGCTTTTCCACATCGCTGGCCAGAATGCCTTCTAAATGACCGAAAGAGATTTCGCGCAGACGTTCATCATAAGCGATGTCTGGCAAGTGGTCATCAAATTGCGCCCGCACGATATCCATTGTTTCGCGCGTGCGCCCTAAAGGTGAGCAAAACCAGTCGAAATCCGCTGGATCACCGCCATCGCGGGTCACCAACTCGTGCAAAATCTCACCGCTCAGCTTTGCTTGGTTGCGCCCATGCTCATTAAGTGGCACATCCCGCTGTCCTTGGAACCGGCTTGCCCGGTTCCAATCGGTTTGTCCGTGCCGTACGAAATAAATCAACGGCCATTCAGCATGTGCCATAGCGCAAGATCACTCTTTTTGCTGGGTGGTGTTTAAGCTGGTGCTTATTCTTCGCTGTCGAGAACGCGCATGCCCATCACATTGTAGCCGCTGTCCACATGGTGAATTTCACCTGTGGTGCCAGAAGACAAATCAGACAGGAGGTAAAGCCCTGCATTGCCGACTTCGTCAATGCTCACATTGCGACGCAATGGTGAGTTGGCTTCGCCGTAAGACAGCATTTTGCGGAAGTCACCAATGCCAGATGCAGCCAATGTTTTGATGGCGCCAGCAGAAATGCCGTTCACGCGTATGCCTTCAGGGCCAAGATCAGCCGCCAAGTAACGTACAGAAGCTTCCAGCGCCGCTTTGGCCACGCCCATCACATTGTAGTTTGGCACCACTTTTTCAGACCCGTAATAGGTCAATGTCACCAATGAACCGCCTTCATTCATGATCTTACGGGCGCGTTTGGCCACAGCAACGAATGAGAATACGGAAATATTCATAGAGTTCTGGAAGTTGCCTGGTGTGGTGTCGATAAAGCGACCTTCAAGCTCATTCTTGTCGGAATAGGCAATGGCATGCACCAAGAAGTCGATTTTGCCCCATTTTTCTTCAATGGCAGCAAAAGCTTTGTCCAACGCAGCTTCGTCGGTCACATCAGCTTCGATCACCAATTCTGATCCAACTTCTGCCGCCAACGGCTCCACACGACGCTTCAACGCTTCACCTTGATAAGTGAACGCCAGCTCTGCGCCTTGGCCCGCAACTGCTTTGGCGATGCCCCAACCGATTGATCGATTGTTGGCCACGCCCATGATCACGCCCCGTTTGCCTTGCATCAGGTTGCCGCTGGTCATAAATGAACTCCTTGAGTAAAACCTATGCATTGGGTTTTGACACAGCACGCGAAAACGGGCAAGTTTTTGTGTAAGTTTTCTACTATTCCTTCCACGATTGGCGAGCGAAAAGAGTTCATGGCGCAGCTGCAACTATTTGCAAAACTAAAAGAAATTGTCGGTGACGCGAATTTTCATGATGTACCAGACCAAATGGCACGCTTTCTGGAAGAGCCGCGCGGGCTGTACACCAAAGGGGCCCAATGTGCCGTCACGCCGACATCGGTTGAGATGGTGCAAAAAGTAATGCAATTCGCCTATCAAAACGAGATTTCTGTGGTGCCGCAGGGCGGCAATACGGGGCTTGTGGGCGGGCAAGTGCCTGCTACGGGCAATGAGATTGTGCTGAGCCTCGTCAAAATGAAGCAAGTGCGCGATGTGGACCCGTCTACCAATGTATTGACCCTTGAAGCTGGCGTTACCGTGCTTGACGCGCAAAAGCATGCGGAAGAGGCAAATCGGCTGTTTCCGTTGTCGCTTGGTTCTGAGGGCACCTGCCAAATTGGCGGCATTCTCTCCACGAACGCCGGGGGCACCGCGGTTTTGGCCTATGGTAATTCCCGCGATTTGTGCATGGGTGTTGAGGCCGTTTTGGCCGATGGACGCATATACAACGGCCTTTCAAAATTGCGCAAAGACAATACGGGCTACGATTTGAAGGATTTGCTGGTGGGCGCTGAAGGCACGCTGGGCATCATCACCGCGGCTTCGCTCAAAATGTTCCCGCGCCCGCGCACTTTTGAAACTGCCCTGCTCAACATCGCCTCGCCGCAAGTTGGCGTTGATATTTTTGAATTGGTACGCGAACGCGCGGGCAACCGCCTCACCTCATTTGAATTGCTGCCCACCATAGGCATGGATTTGCAATTAAAACACAATCTGATCAATCGCGATCCGCGCGCAACAGAAACACCTACTGGGTGGCATATTCTGTTGGAACTTTCCCTATTCGAAGGCGATCATGATGGTGCGCTTCTGGCCATTCTAGAAGATTTGTTTGAGCGAGAATGGGTCGCCGATGCCTCTCTATGCAACTCCGTGGCGGACCGCCAATTGATGTGGCTGATGCGCGAGAATTATGCGGAATGCCAAAAGCGGGAAGCCCAAGCGATTAAGCACGACATTTCGGTCGCTATTCGCGATATTCCTACGCTGATTGAACAGGTAGACGCAGTTGCTGAAGAAATATTGCCGGGCATTCGCTCCATCGCCTTTGGCCATATGGGCGACGGCAATATCCATTATGACTTTTTGGCCCCGATTGGCTTTGAAGGCGATTTGCGTGAGATCGCACCTGCCATCCACGATGCAACCTATGAGATCTTGGCCAAGCTCAACGGCTCGATTTCAGCGGAACACGGGATTGGCCAGCTCAAACGGGATTTGCTGGCGCAAAAGAAAGATCCGACCGCACTGGATATGATGAAAAGCATCAAGCTGGCGCTTGATCCAAAAAACATTCTCAATCCGGGGAAAATTGTTAGCCCTTAAAACAAATCAAGCTGTATCGATTTTTTTGGTTTCGGCGCGGCTTTTTCTTTGGGCTTAGCCTCCAGCTCCACTTCTACAATCAAGTCTTCGCCTTCATTGCGGGCATTGTTCACCCGTTGCGACACGGGGTAGCTGGTCACGTTATATTTGATCAGTGGTCGCACCAGTTTCAGCGCGTTTTGCGCATTCACATTTTTGGTGTCGAGCCACTCATCCATGTTCTCTTCAGGCACATGAACAGGCGTGCGGTGATGAATGT
Organism: Maritalea sp. S77; assembly: GCF_049801075.1. NCBI lineage: Bacteria > Pseudomonadati > Pseudomonadota > Alphaproteobacteria > Hyphomicrobiales > Devosiaceae > Maritalea > Maritalea sp. S77. The sequence goes on from NZ_JBNAGG010000001.1 coordinate 1,010,376, forward strand.
CGGCCAGTTCGCCCGTCGCCTCTTGGGTGAGTATGGTGAAGCTGTCGATCTCTTCGCCGTTCGGCCCTTCCCATGTGGCGTAAAGCCCGGCCAGCGCCAGCAGTGAGCCGTCTTCTTTGTGAATATGAAAGGGCTGTTTTTCGCCATTCTGGCGCAGCCATTCATAATAGCCACTGGCGGGCACAAGGCAGCGCTGGTTTTTCAGAGAGCTTTTAAAGGCGGGTTTTTCGGCTACTGTTTCCACCCTTGCATTGGCTAGCACCGTGAATTCACGTGGGTCTTTCACCCAATGCGGCACAAGCCCCCAGCGCATCAGTTGCGCTTCGTTGCCGCGTCCATGATTAACGATGCTCAACACAGGCTGGGTGGGCGGAATATTGTAGCGGGCTGGAAAATCATTCAATTGGGCATCCAAATTGAACAGATTGATCAATTCTTCCCGTGGATGATGTAGATCGAGCCGCCCGCACATGGTGTTACCTAACTTGTTTTGGCCGCAACTTTATCGCGATTTGCTTGGTCGATAAAGGGTACGCGCCAGCGCAACGTCATGGCCGCCGCGCCCAGCAAAATCGCTGCGGAGCCAACCCATTGCATCCAAGTCAATTGCCGATCAAAGGCCACATAGTCCACCACAATGGCGGCGATAGGATAGATAAAGGCAAGTGCGCCGGTGACGCTGGTTTCCAGCCGCTGAATGCCATCATACATAATGATGTACATCAGCACCGTGCACATCAGACCTAGCGCGAGAATGGCGCCCCACTCCACTTGTCCGTTAGGCATGATTTGCCATTGCATCAAGGGGAATAGCATGATGGTGCCTACGCTTACATGCGTCAGCGCTACGAGATGTGGCGGCACGCCTGTCAGCTTTTTCACCAGCAACACGGTCACCGCATAAAGCACCGCCGCGCCGAAGGCCATGATGACGCCCATCAAATAGTCGGTGCCTGTGTCGGTGGAAATATCGCGCGCGCTGACCACTGCGATCATGCCGACAAAGGCGAACAGCAGCCAAAAGACCTTAGAAAAGTTCAGCTTTTCGCCCAAAAACGCCACGCCCATCATCGCCAGAATGATCGGCTGCGTGTGATAGACCACGGTGGAAATGGTGATGGAGGCTTTGGAGAATGAGCCGAACAGCAATATCCAGTTGGTCACCACCGCAACGCCGCTCAGCACAGCCAGTGTGATGTTGCGCTTGGTGAAATATTCCCGTTTGAACATGCCCAAAGCCGCGCAAACAATGCCAAGGCCCACCGCACCAATCAGGCAGCGGGAAAAGACCACGTTAAATGTGGGTTGGTTGGACACCACCACAAAAAAGCCGATGGTGCCGGAAATCATCATGGCGGTGACCAGTTCCACCACCCCAATCCAGTTGCGTTGCATGTTTTTTCTCTTTCAAACTCTTTGTAATCTGCTTCAACGCTAAACCCAAGCGTTAGAGTTGCACATATAAATAATTCGGCTAAAATCTGATTTCACCGAACGAAATTAGGTAAAGACACTATTTTACATGGATAACGCAGATAAAATATTGATTGAAACTCTTTTTGAGAATGGAAAAACGCCACTCAAAGAGCTTGCCGCGAAAGTTGGCTTATCTGCACCCAGCACCTCGGAGCGGCTTAAAAGGTTGGAGGAACGCGGGGTAATCCGCGGCCATACGTTGACCGTCGCGCCGGAGCAAATTGGATATCCATTGCGCGCTATTGTGCGGGTTAGTCCCATGCCCGGCCAGTTGCAGCGCGTGACCAAACTTATCCAGCAAACCGCTGAAATCACCGAATGCGACAAGGTGACGGGGGAAGATTGCTTTATCTGCAAAATCTATCTCAAATCGATTGAGCAGCTGGATTTGATCCTCGACAATATCAGCCAATATGCAGCCACCAACAGCTCCATCATCAAGAGCTCGCCCGTGAAACGTCGGTTACCGCCGCTATGAATGAACACGTCGATGTGGTCAGCGCTGCCTTGTTTGATGGCAACAATGTGCTGCTGGTCCAGCGCAAAAACCCGCCCTATCAGCATTATTGGTCCTTGCCCGGTGGGCGCATAAATTCTGGCGAATCCGCCATCGACGCAATCCGGCGCGAAATCTTGGAAGAAACCGGATTGAAGGTCCACGATTTCCATAAGGTGCAAACGCACAGTTCGGCTGGTTTTACGCTGCAAGTGTTTGCCGCCAAGGCCGACATCTCCGCGGCTCAAGCGCTGGATGATGCCGCCGCCGTGCAAATCGTCCCGCTGCATCAGGTGCCCGAGCTGCACTATACACCAGATCTATGGGCCATCATCAATACAGCGCGCCAACGGCTCACTGATCTGTGAGTGTATTTGATTGGTGATCGCTCACCAAATACGCCAAACTGCCCTCAGTTTTGGGAGGCAAAATGCGACAGATTATTCTCAATATATTGATTGCAATAGCCATATTTAACGGCAGCTCAGCCGCGCTTGCGCAGGAATTGCAACCTCAACAGGCTGTGCCGCAACGTTGGATGCTGGAAGGCTGGGAAACGGATTTCTCCAAAGCGACCATCCGCTACAATGAGGTGATTGACGTTATCGGACGGGACAACATCCCCTCCATTGATGATCCTGAATTTAAGCCCGTTGCGCGCGAGGCCAGCATTCCGGGCAATGAGCCTGTCATCGGGTTAGAGCTGAATGGTGTCGCCCGCGCCTACCCTTTGCGCATTATGATGTGGCATGAAATCGTGAATGACCAGATTGGCGATACGCCTATCGCGGTGACCTATTGCCCCCTCTGCAACACCTCCATTGTTTTTGATCGTCGCATCGATGGTGAAGCCGTGGAGTTTGGCACGTCAGGCAAGCTCCGCCATTCCGACCTGATTATGTATGACCGGACGCAACAAAATTGGTGGCAGCAATTTACCGGCGAGGCCATCGCTGGCACGCGCGCTGGCGAGAAATTGAAAGCCTATCCGTCACGTCTAATGAGCTTGAAGCTGTTTCGCGAAACTTATCCCGATGGCGACATTTTGGTGCCTGATCCCCGCCGCATTGAGCAAATGGGCCGCAATCCTTATGTCGGATATGACAAATCGGCAAAGCCCTTCCTGTTTCGCGGTGAAATCCCCGATGACATCAACCCCATGATGCGTGTCGCGCTGGTGCAAACGCCCACGCCAGTTGGCGTTGCCCTGCCGCTATTGCAGCAGCAAGGCGAGGTCAGTCATGAAGATTTGATCTTCCGTTGGTCAGTGGGTCAAGCCTCAGCGCTTGATCGTGGCGAGATCAGCCAGGGGCGCGATGTGGGCAATATCGAAGTTGTTCGACAAACAGATTCTGGCGAAGAACCTGTGGTGCATGAGGTCACATTCGCCTTTGCGGCCCGCGCCTTTATGAGTGGTTTGACCATCCTGCAATAAAACTTGCCTCCAAAGCGGCATCGTCTTAAGACTGACGATGTCGCACTTTTTTGGAGACCATTTTGCGCGCAAAAATTGCCACATCTTTATCCGCACTTTTGCTGTGTTTTGGCGGCCAATCGCCCGCACAGGCCATTGATCCGGCTTATCAGCCGCAAATGGAACGGCTGGCAGAAATTATGGGCGCGCTCTATCATTTGGATGATCTTTGTTTGCGCTCCGGCATTGATTGGCGGGAGCAATTAGCTGAGCTGATGGATTTGGATGAAGTTGACGATGATCGGCGGGCGCGACTGGCCGGGGCATTCAACAATAATTATGCGGACTTCCAGCAATCTCACAGCCGCTGTACCGACTCAGCAACGCTATTGACCTCTCGATTTCTCGAGGAAGGGGCCAAGATCAGCTATGATATCCACATCCGCTACGCCGAATAATGTGGATTTCTCGCCCAAATTAACCTTTATTAAAGAACCTTGATGTTCGCGCCAGAAAGCCGTGCTACAGCTTGAATGTCAGGAGAATTACATGTTCGAATATTCAAGCACGAAATCGCTTTTTGAACGCGAAGATGAGGAGCGCCAATTGGCGCTGCAATATCTGGCTGAAGCATGGCGCAATGCCGATGTGGAAGGCGTTGAAAAAGAAGCTTTGGCACACGCCGCCTTGTTCGCCGCCATCGCCACTTTGGTGGAGCAATATGGCGAAGAACCCATCGCGAAATTGTTAGAGAAATTGCCTGGCCAAGTTGAGCTGGGTGAATATACAGTCGACCGCACAATTCAATAATTTAATTCGTTTGACGGAAGGCAGCACCATGTCCAAGCTCCTTGCAAATTTGGCTTTGTCTGCTGCCCTAACGGCGGGCGCCCTCACCGCGCCTGCTTTCGCCAACACAGGCGAAAATAGCAGCACTGCGAACAGCGATGTCACCTCACAATTTGGCCCCGCTGATCCTACGGATGATCAAATCATCATTCCGCCCAACGAAAATGCCGAAGCGCGCGCCGCCTCATATGACAATCTTGATCCGCAGCGAGACCTCACCTTGCTGCCAAGTGAAGTGGCCAAAACGCGCGACATGCTGATGGACGCCATTCGCTCCGGCGATATTGAAAAATTGCGCCCCATCATCGATGCGCAACCTGAAGTGCCACGGCTTAGCTTTGGCACGGTCGACAACCCCATCCAGTTTTTGCGCGAAAGCTCAAACGATGGTGAAGGCCTTGAGCTGATGGGCATCATGCTCGAACTACTCGAAGCGCCCTATGCAGTTCAGGATTTGGGCGAAGGCGAACCGAAAATGTTCGTCTGGCCCGCCTATGCCACCCACAATTTGCAGGATTTGAGCAATCAAGAACTGGTGGAAGTCTATAAACTCGTCAGCCATCTAGACGTAGAAGAAATGCGCCTCTATGGCGGCTGGTACTTCTTCCGCGTCGGCATAGACGAAAACGGCGTCTGGCGGTTTTTCGTTGCAGGTGATTAGGATAAAAGCCTCAGTTTTGCCGGGGCTTTTTTTGTGGGAGGGTGCGGAATGGCGGGTATGCGGACTTTTGAGACATTCGCTAACAACACAGAAATGAAGTCAAAAAAAGATAGCGGCGGAAAATTTAAGTTGAGGCAAATGACACTGCTCTCACTTTTTTGTTTTCCTTCTGCCCTTGATCTTACTTTTGGCCTTTGAGGTTGTTTTTGCTTCAACCTTCGCGCGTTCTTGATTCAGCTTAAATAGACGCGCAAGGATTTCGTCCTCTGTTAATTTGCCATCACGCCAATCATCACCCCAGCCATAAGCTTCAGCTACGGCCTCGTCCAACGCTTTATGCGCATTGTCCAGCCATGTAGGTCGGGCGTTATAGAGATTGGTGAGTGTACGTTTCTTTAGTTCTTTTGCTGACGCATCGTCCTTCGGTAAAATACGGTCAGGGTAGCCCTGCACCACTTCTGGCATACGGACAATTAGGTCAGCAGGATTCAGCCAGTTATCGCGCAGTTCATCCAAACGTCTCGCTGCATCTGCAATTCTAATTGCTCGCGGATCATTGACATAGTCTTTGGCAGGGATGTTGGGAGTTAGACCTTTAGGGAAAGGGAATGTTTGGAAAACTGAATTGGCCGAATATGTAGGATCATTGCCTGCACCTATCCAGGAACAGTATTCTAGAGTCCAAGTTTCATGGCAAATCGATGATAGAATCCCAAGCGAAGTATAGTCATCCCTCGGGAAAACAACTAATTTTTGGTTGGGGAGATAGGCAGCACAAAGAAATCTGAATATCCGTGTACTTGAAACCATAGGTGTTACCAGAAATCGTGATAACGAACCGATAGCGCGTCGCATTCCCGGACGAGGTTCGGCGTGAATCCACCACCGCTCACGATGGTTTTTGCGTCGCACAACATATTCACCGTCATCGTTCTTGCGCTGCCGAAATGGCTTTATTTTTCGTAGCGCATATTCAAAAGGTAACTCATACAATGCAGCTTCGTCTTCACCAATATCTGCTCCAAAGTCCAACAACCATTTGACTTCACCTCGCTGCAGCAAGTCTTCACCATTCGCAGTTAAACGCAAAACGTCGCTATTGTAAGAACCGGAGACGTTTAACGGGGCTTTCAGCCAGTTAATTGCTTTGGCTTGCTCAATTTCGAAAGCTCCGTTCAAGAATACTCCAGTGAAAGACCCCCGAGCATTCTCTTGCAATGCAACAGGCATTGGTTGTGGAAAAGCGCTAAGCGAAGGCGTGATTATATTGACAGTATTTCCATTTAATCTCTTTGGCTGAGGTGCATTGGAAAAACAGATAATTGAAACACGGACGGATGCTCCGTCGACTATCCAAGGTTCGTCCGACCAGGCTTCAAAAATCTCTGCGGTACGCGTAAACGTTTCCAACACCTTTCTGTCGGCGCCGGTGCGAACGGCGTTAGTGGTTACAAGACCAACTCGCTCCGCTCCGGCGTTCGCCGCCAGTTTGTTGGCGTGGTATATCCAGTAACAAACGAAGTTTGCACCGCCTGGTACGTCATTTTTATGCGCCGCCCTTAATTTTTGAACATAGCTTTCGCCCAGTTCCGCAATCATTCTTTTATCACCCAAAAACGGTGGATTTCCGATCACTACATCCGCTTTTGGCCACTCCGCTTGTGTGCCATTTTCATTCAAAACGGCGTCTCGGTTTTCAATTGTGTTCAGTGTGCGCAGGATCGGATTGCGGTTTCCTTCAAAGCCATTACGGCGCATCCATTGGATTTCACCAATCCATACCGATATTCGCGCCAATTCCGCTGCATAGGCACTTAGTTCGATACCGAGAACCACCTCGGGACCGATTTGTGGGAAACCACGGGAAAGACCTAGCGCCTCCGCCTCCAGATTCGCTCTATGTTCAATATTCTTAAGTTCAAGCAAAGCAATATACAAAAAATTCCCTGACCCGCAGGCAGGGTCTAAGACCCGAAAATTCTTCAGTCGTTCGATGAATTCTGAAAGCAGCTTCTCAGCTTTGCGATGCGCGCGCGTGCTTGCCGCCAATTCTGCGCCACGTAGTAGTTTTTGTTTTGTCTGTTTTGGGGCATTTGCAAGCGTAAGTTGAATTTCGGCTCTTACCGCAGCCCATTCACCGAGTAGCGGTTGAACGATCACTGGGTTGACGATCTGCATGATCTTATCGCGATCAGTATAATGAGCACCAAGTTGGCTGCGCTTTGCCGGATTAAGACCACGTTCAAACAAAGTCCCTAGAATTGCTGGGTCAATATCGGACCAATCCAGCTTTGCCGCATCGACAAGATCATTGAGGTCGTCCTTCTCAAGTGGCAGCACCGCATCACTATCAAACAACCCGCCATTGAACCAAGCAACTTTTTCAAACCCGACTAATCCGCCTCTTTTTTGCATGGCGACAAAGAGAAGTTGGGCATGGCTTGAAAAGGTAGCGGGATCAGGAAGCGCTGCCTTAATCATGCGCTCAAACATTTTATTTGGCAGCAAATCCACATCTTCTGCAAACATGCAAAATACTAATCGATTGACAAAATGAGCAACTTCTTGTGCATCATGTCCGCGATCCCGCAATCGTTGCGCCATATTGGCAAACTTTTGGGCGGCTTGTTCTGTGACCTGCTGCCGCGTTTTGCTCGGTTTTAGCCTTTCCGGCGCATCGAAAGCATTGCGCAACAATTCTCGGTTTGCAGCATCGCTTAAATCGTCTAGATGGATCGTGTAGACTTTTTGAACAGTATTGGTCCAGTTCGTGTGGATGCGGATAACATCCATATCTGAAACAATGAGCAAAGGCGGGTTTTCAAGTGCAATGGCGTATTGGAGCAGTTGATCAAATGCTTTGTCTAGATTTGCCCTTTTACCCTTGTACTCCCATGCAAAGCTGTTTTTACGCCAAACGTCAGCCCAACCTTCGCCACCGCTAGTTTTGGACGCGCCCTTTTCAAAGGTGAACCATTCACCTTTAGGGTCGGCCGCAATTGGGTCTTCGATGTTGAGCAATCTGCATATGTCGTTGAAATGTGACTGAGAAGCGGTGCGCTCCTTTAGCTCGACATTTCTCCATTTTTTAATGAATTCTGATGGTGTCATGGTGAATTGTCGAATCTCAAATTTCAAAAGTGTCCGGTTAGGTTAGCCGCGAAAAGCAGTTGTTTCTAGTGAGAATTTGGAACTCAACCTGTAGTGGGAGACGACTTGCAAAACAACTAGCTGCCGAGAGTCGAAAAACAAATCGCATCCAACAACTGATGCCGACTATGGGCTATTAAGCAGACATTAAATTATACACAACGTGAACCTCGCGTTTCGACGCAACCTCCACTTTGCCTCAAAACGCGCCTCCACAAAATCCCAACTACCCCGCCATGCTCTCCGCAAAACGCATAGGCTCACCCTTATGCGCATCAACCAGTTCGCCTTCCCACATCACGCGGTGGCCGCGGAGGATGGTGCCTACGGGCCAGCCTTTAACGGTTACGCCGTCATAAGGGGTCCAGCCGGGTTTGGAGGCGATCCAGTTGTTGGTGATGGTCTGTTCGCGGTTCATGTCGACAATGGTGAAGTCGGCGTCATAGCCCACGGCGATGCGGCCTTTATTGTTGATTTGGAACAGGCGGTTCGGGCCGTGGCTGGTGAGGTCAACAAAGCGCTCAAGACTCAAGCGCCCTGCATTCACATGGTCCAGCATGATTGGCACGAGGGTTTGCACCCCGGTCATGCCAGATGGTGAGTTTGGATAAGGCTGGTCTTTTTCCTCGCGGGTGTGCGGCGCATGGTCGGAGCCGAGCACATCCACAATGCCCAGATCAACGCCACGCCAAATGCCCGCGCGGTGTTCTGCGTTGCGTACAGGCGGGTTCATTTGCACATAGGTGCCCAAGCGATCATAGGCCGTTTCGTCCAATGTGAGGTGATGCGGGGTCGCTTCCACAGTTGCCACATCTTTGCTGGCCGCCAGAATATCCATTTCTTCTGCGGTTGAGATGTGCAGCACGTGGATGCGTTTGCCAGTTTTGCGGGCAATGGAAAGCAAGCGCGTGGTGCATTTCACCGCCGCTTCCACGTCGCGCCAAACGGGGTGGCTCGACGGGTCATTTTCCACGCGCAAATGTTTGCGCTCGTTCAAGCGTGGCTCATCTTCAGAGTGGAATGCCGCGCGGCGGGTGATGGCTGAGAGGATTTTTTCCACGCCATCATCATCTTCCACCAGCAGCGAGCCCGTTGAAGAGCCCATAAACACCTTCACCCCGGCGCAGCCCGGCAGTTTTTCCAGCATTGGCAGTTCGTCCACATTGTCGTGGGTGCCGCCAATATAGAAGGCAAAGTCACAATGCATCCGGTGGGTTGCGCGTTTGATTTTGTCTTCAAAATTTGCGCGATCAATGGTCAATGGGTTGGTGTTTGGCATTTCAAAAACGCCCGTCACGCCGCCCATCACTGCCGCCAGCGATCCGGTTTCCAAATTCTCTTTATGCTCTGCCCCCGGCTCGCGGAAATGCACTTGCGTGTCAATCACGCCGGGCAGAATGTGCAACCCCGTGCAGTCGATCTTTTCTCCCGCATCGGCGTTTTGCAGATCGCCAATATGGGCGATGCGACCATTTACAATGCCAACATCTGCTTTGTGCACCCCATCATGATTGACCAGCGTTGCATTGATAAAAACTTTGTCAAATTTCGCATTCATGGTGGTGTGCTCTTTTTTAGATGATAAGAAGGTTTATCCGGTTTAACGCGATGCCCCCATGAAGGGCAAGCCAAGTGAGAGGCCCTATGCCAACTATTTTCAAACTTGACCGCAAATTGATTTCCTTTTCCGGCAAAGACGCCGAAAAACTGCTGCATGACACGCTGACCGCCAATGTGCGCGCGCTGGAGGAGAAGACCTGCCAGTGGTTCGCGCTGCTGTCGCCGCAGGGTAAGATTATGTTCGAGGGGCAGATTTTCCGCAAAGAGGACACTTTTTACGCTGATCTCGATTCGGCCTTGGTGGACGACTTTTTCAAGCGGATGCGGCTGTATAAAATGCGCGCCGATGTTGAGATGACCCAGCTCGGCGATGAAACGGCAGTCGGTTGGTCGAGCGAGCCAACTGAAGATGCGTTTAAAGACATCCGCCCCGGCATGGGCTTCCGGCATTATGCGCCGACTGAAGAAGCTTCCAGCTGGGCCGATGGCACATCGGCCTACACTCAAACGCGGTTCGAAAATGGCATTGCCGCCTGCCCGGCAGATTTTGAACCCAACAGCCTATTCGCCCACGATATCGGCATGGATTTGCTGCCCGGCGCCATCGACTTCAAAAAGGGTTGTTATATCGGGCAAGAAGTTGTTTCCCGCATGCAGCATCGCGGCACTGCCCGCAAGCGCGTGGTGTGTGTGACAAGCGAAGCGCCGCTAGGCGCGCCGGCCCCCATTGAAGCTGACGAGAAAAAAGTCGGTGACTTACTGAATGCGAGCGGCAATTCGGGTCTGGCCCTTGTGCGCATAGACAAAGCGAAAAAGGGCGCCACATTTTTGCATGAAGGGCGGCCAATCCAGCTTGCGGTGCCCACATGGGCAAGCTACGATTTGAGCGATTCTTAAACCCTCGCAAATTCTCAATTCTGGAGCGTCCTTCCAATGGCGAAAACTCAACCCCGTGCATGGCAGCGCATGCTGTCTGGCCGTCGCTTGGATTTGTTGGACCCCTCGCCTTTAGACATTGAGTTGAGCGATATTGCCCACGGGCTGGCCCGGGTGGCCCGCTGGAATGGGCAAACCAATGGCGACTATGCCTTTTCGGTTGCACAGCACTCCATTTTGGTGATGCATTTGGCCGCTGCGGCCAATCCGAAGTTTGATGGATCGGCACGCCTTTATGCGCTTTTGCACGATGCGCCTGAATATGTGATGGGCGACATTATCTCGCCGTTGAAAGCGGCGATGGGCGGCGAATATAAGCAACTAGAGAATCGATTACTTGGCGCCATCCATGTGCGCTTTTCTCTGCCTGCAAATCCAACAGCACAGGTCGTGAAGCAGATTAAGAAGGCGGATCAACAAGCTGCTTATTTTGAGGCTGTGAATTTGGCAGGCTTTGAACCTGCGGAAGCGCGTAAATTGTTTGGTGAGCCAAGCCTCGCCAGCTTCGATATGCCAGACTTTGAAAGCCTTATCCGCCCGTGGCCAATCCATGTGGCGCACGAGAAATTTATTGCCAATTTCTCAGATATTTCCGGCCCCGCCTCGCGCTAATCCAAACATTGCTTAGCGACCATTTGCGTTCTTAACGCGTGTTTTCGCACGCGCGTACCGTCTCACTTTGGTACAGAAATTAACCATTTCTTAAGCATTGTTTTGACGCCTCGCCCTAATGGTTGATAAATCCTTAATCAGCGATTTTTTAGGAGATTTATTATGAGCACGTCACCATTTTCAAACTTCCATTACGGCCCGATGGTTTTCCTTTTGGCGGTAACAGGTGGCGTTGCGCTTGCTGAAATGGGGCCTGAATTTGTAAGCTCTGTTCAAGCAGGTGTTGAAGAAATTCAGAATGGTGATGAACCTAAGCCCGTTGATGTATCTCAGTTTGTGCGCATCAAAGATGAGCACTATCGCATTACAGCTGATGAGAGTGTAGATCTGGAACCATTTGCCAGCGCAACCGTGCGTAAAATCGGCTATGGCAATGAGCATGAGGTTCGGATCGCGTATACAAGCACCGGCACCTATTCGACTGACGGTTTCGCATCAACAAGCGTGATGTATCCCGGCATCAAGGTTGAAGAGGTATTCCCTGTCATCCCCGGCTTTGTAAACGGATCAATGATCTATTTTTCTAAATCCGAATTGTTCCAGCGTCGGATTGCATTGACATCGAGTCCATCTTCAATCGTTTATCACTATAAGTCTCTGGCGAGATAGGCGGCTGAGCGTTTAGCTACGCTTGAAACGATAGAAGATATGGGTCCCGATTTTGGTCATCCGCTTGAGGCGAGAGGCCCAATGCGGGTTCACGTATGTTGCATGATAGTGCGTTGAGTTCGACACTTCTGGCAAATAGATATCGCCGCGGATAACTTTGCCGGCGATTTCTTCCGCTGTGGCCCAAGCAGCTTTTTCATTTACGCGCTCTGGAATACCATCACACGCGAATGAGAACTGGCAGCGATTGCGCCATGTTTGGTTTTGGAACACCACACCACAGATCGAGTTGGGATAAGCTTTGTGCTTCACCCGGTTGCGCACCACTTGCGCCACCGCCACTTGGCCGCGATATTTTTCGCCACGCGCTTCAAAATAAATCGCAGTGGCCATGCACCATTCCTCACGCGCATTGGCTTTCATCGAAGCCTGCGTCAGCGGCGCAGTTAGATCTTTAGTCTTTGGCGCATTGTCGCGCGCATAGGCTAGCTTTGTCGGCACCGATACAGGGAAAGGCAAATTCGGATCGCGTTCAATCGCGTCTGGGCCTTCATCGCCTTGGCCGGAGATGGCATCGATCGCCTCAAGCGCCGCCAATTTTGGCATGTCTTGTGGTTTTGCTACCAACTCAACATCCGCCGCAGGCGCTTTGGTTTTCTTCGGCGTACCATTGATGGACGCAACCATCACCTTATCGGGCATGGGCAGGGCTTTCGGCGCACGCGCCTCGGCCATCTGGAACCGTGTTGTGGCAAAGCTCTGCACAATTTCCATGGCAGATGGCCCCTTACGACGATCTGTTTTCGCGTCGCGGTTAGGCCCCACAAATGCAGCAGCAACGGAGAAATTTTCAATAGAAGGGGCAGCTTTGCGTGATGCGACCATATCATCGATCTGCATTGGATCGATGAACAGTTCAGCACCTTCGTCCAAGCGTTCCAATGAAACGTTGGTGAAAGCAACCATCATCGTTGTAAAGCTCAAAATCGCGCAAAAGCCCTTATATAGCGGCTTCTTCTTTGCGCGCCCCCGCCCTTCCGGGCCAGCCAAATCTAAACTCATTATGTACTCGATGCTACTCAACGGCATTAACGCGCCGCAGAGTTCATTATGTCTAATCTTGGTTTATGGGGAGTAAACGCGGATCAAGTTCTGAATATGTTGAGTTTGCAGCGCTCAAATGGAAATTGTGCGGCCAAAATTTGACAGATCAAATTTGAGTTAAATAGCAGCTTGTGCAAGGGCAAGACGAGCGATGGGGATGCGGAATGGTGAACAGCTTACATAATCCACATTTAAGCCCGCGAAGAACTTCAAGCTCTCGGGGTCACCCGCATGTTCACCGCAAATGCCGATTTTTAGATCCGGGTTGGATGCACGGCCGCGACGGATCGCCGTGCGGATCAATTCGCCAACGCCTTTTTTGTCGATGGTGACAAAGGGGTCGCCATCATAAAGCTTCTTTCGCTGATAGGCCGCCAGAAAGGCCGGCGCATCATCGCGCGAAATGCCGAAGGTTGTTTGGGTCAAATCGTTGGTGCCGAATGAAAAGAAGTCGACATGTTTGGCAATTTCGCCCGCGCGGATTGCTGCCCGTGGCAATTCGATCATTGTGCCGACGGAATATTTGAATGTTTCTGATGGCGACATGCCCAATTGTTCCATCAGCGCCAAAATATGGCTCCGCACCCAACTCACTTCGCGTGACGACGAAACGAAAGGCACCATAATCTCAAGATTAATCGGCACATCGTTGGTTTGAATGGCTGCATGACCACCCGCAACCAGCGCCTTGATTTGCATTTCCAAAATTTCTGGGTGCGAAATCGCCAGGCGACAGCCACGATGCCCAAGCATCGGGTTCACTTCGATCAACCGTTCCAAGCGGCGCTCAAAATCGATAATTTTCAGCCCAAGTGAGGCAGCGGTTTCTTCCACCTCTTCCTGGCTACGTGGCAGAAATTCATGCAATGGGGGATCAAACAGACGCACAGTGATTGGCCGCCCCTCCATCGCAGTAAAAAGCTGCGCATAGTCATTGGCTTGATATTCCACCAAGCCATGCAGCGCTTCCATGCGGTCTTCAAGGTCTTGGCTAAACATCATGCGGCGCAACGCCACCATGCGTTCAGCAGAAAAGAACATATGTTCGGAGCGCGCCAGCCCAATCCCCTCTGCACCAAATGACAAAGCAGTTTGCGCGCCTTCAATCGTTTCCACATTGGTGCGCACTTCAATGGTGCGGCTGCCGTCTGCCCAATCCAATAGCTTACCCAGCGCGCCGCCAATATTGGGCTGGTTGAGCGGCAATGCCCCGGCATAGACTTCGCCAGAATTGCCATCAATTGTCAGTTCAGCGCCCTGAATAAGGGTCCGGTCACCCAATTGCAGGGCGCGCTTGTCTGCATCGATCACCAATGAACGCACGCCAGAGACGCACGGCTTGCCTGTTACACGCGCAATCACTGCGGCATGGCTCGTGATGCCACCGCGTGCGGTTAGGATGCCATTGGCCGCTTGCATACCCTCAATGTCGGCTGGACCTGTTTCTAGGCTCACCAAAATGCAATCTTTGCCCCGTGCCTGATAGCGCGATGCATCTTCAGCGGAAAACACAATTGCGCCGCTGGCAGCGCCGGGAGAAACGCCCATGCCCACCGCCAGCGGCGTCGCACGCTTCTTGTTTTTCAAACGTGCGTGCAAAAGCTGTGGCAAGCGGCTCGGATCAACATGGCTGACAGCCAGTCGCGGCGTCCAAATGCCGCGCGACACGCGATCACACGCTGCCTCCAAGATAGCGGAGATCGGCGCTTGCACTGGTCGCGCTGACAAAAACACCACTTTTTTGCCCTTGAGCGCGGCCAAACACACCATATGGGTGCCTGCCAATCGATCGAGCGTGGCGCATAATTCTTGCGCCGCAGACCCGGAGAAGGCTTCTGGCAAAGCTCTATCGCCATGGGTATGCGTTGGGCCCATCAATCCCGAATTTGTGTCGCGGGTTTGGATTTGCACAACAGGCTGATCAAAAGCAGCTTGGATAATAACAATTTGATCGTCTTTTACATTTGATGAGGCCTCATCCGCCCACACGGGTGTGCCGAGCTGATAAGAATCAAAAGCACGCTGAATGGCACGCCCCAAAGGCTTCTTCGCGTCAATCGCATCCAAGTCTGTCGCAGGTGCGTCAATCGCGCCGCGCACGCGCGCCAACCCGGCCAAATGTGTATGCGCTGCGGTTCGGACCACAAGTTTAGGTGGCTGTTGCCCCTTCGGCACAAGTTTGAACAAGGTCGCCACCCAATGGGCAGCCATCGGGCCAGAGACTTCGCTGGTCTGCAGCGTGTCCCATGCTTGCCGGGTGAGGCAGATGGTCGGCGCCGTTGGCACACCCGTCTGCGCCATGGCGTAAATCCAGGCGGCTTTGCCCACCACCAGCCGTTCTTGATCTTTGCTTAGACGCGGCGGTTCGTTAGCCGGCGCAAGCGCAAAGATTTGCTGATTGATGGAACGTGGCACAATTTTCACCCGAGACAAACAGATTCACATTTATTACTATGCGGTTCAAATCAGTTCAGGGCAACTCGACATTTGTCCAGTCTTGACTTCACCACAAATAGATCGCATCTCACCACTATGACAAAAAAACGACCTTTGGAAATAATTCTTTGTGCACCGCGCGGATTTTGTGCCGGTGTAGATCGAGCCATTCAGATTGTGGAGCTTGCGCTCGAAAAATATGGCGCGCCGGTTTATGTGCGACATGAGATTGTGCACAACAAATATGTGGTGGATGGATTGCGCGAAAAAGGCGCAGTATTTGTTGAAGAATTGGACGAGATTCCAGACACAAATGCGCCCGTCATCTTTTCCGCGCACGGTGTTCCGAAATCGGTGCCTGCGAATGCGAAGGAGCGCAAGATGTTCTATCTTGATGCCACCTGCCCGCTTGTTTCAAAAGTGCATGTGGAAGCGCAGCGCCATTTTGAAGAAGGCAAAGAAATCGTTTTGATTGGTCATGCGGGTCACCCAGAAGTGATCGGCACCATGGGTCAGTTGCCAGATGGCGCGATCACCTTGATTGAAACCGTGGATGATGCAGCCAAGTTTGAGCCGAAATCACCAGACGACCTTGCCTTTGTGACGCAAACGACTCTTTCGGTTGACGACACGGCTGCAATTGTTGCGGCGCTGCAAGAGCGTTTCCCAAGCATCAGCGCACCGCACAAAGAAGATATTTGCTATGCCACCACCAATCGGCAAGAGGCGGTGAAGCAGGTTGCCCCGCATGTCGATGCGATGGTTGTGGTGGGTGCACCGAACTCCTCAAACTCCATGCGGTTGGTTGAAGTGGCGGACCGTGCAGGCTGCCCAAAATCTGGCTTGATCCAGCGCGCGAGCGACATTGTTTGGTCCGACTTTGACGGCGTGGAAAAGCTTGGCATCTCAGCAGGTGCCTCAGCGCCAGAAGAGCTGGTCAATGAGATCATCGAAAAATTTGGCGAGCACTATGAGATAACTGTCTCCACCAAAGTGACGGCCGAAGAAAACATCGCTTTCAACGTACCGCGTGAATTAAGAGCATAATTTATGGACGGAAAGCCTTTGTTTGAGAGCGAGCGGCTGGTGTTTAGCACATGGACACCAGACCAGATCGACGACGTTTTCAATCTGCATAAAGATATTGAAGTTTCGCGCTATTTGTCTGGCCGAGAAGAAACCATGGAAGATGCGCAAAGGCGCATGGACGAGTGGGCCGATCATTACGCCAAATATGGATTTTGCAAGTTTCGTCTAACCCGAAAGTCAGATGGTGCGTTTGTGGGGCGTGCAGGTTTCGGCATCCACGGCACGGAAGCCACGCCGGAATTGGGCTATGCCATTTTGAAAACTGAATGGCGAAAGGGCTATGCTAGCGAGGCAGCAACCGCCATTCGCGATTGGCTATTTCGCGAAACTGATCATGATTTTTGCTGGGGCTTCGCCTATTCGGCCAACACGCCGTCCATCAAAATTCTGCGGTCCATTGGTATGGAATTTACCCATACCGAAATTGAAGAAAAAACAGGTCAGGAACTGACCTTCCATAAATATACTCGGGATATGTGGCATGGGTGAGCGCGTAACAATTTTCACTGATGGGGCATGTTCAGGCAATCCCGGCCCGGGTGGCTGGGGCGCATTGCTGCGCTTTAACGGCAATGAAAAAGAGTTGTGCGGCGGTGAAGCCGAAACCACAAATAACCGCATGGAATTGATGGCAGCCATTCAAGCCCTTACGGCTCTCAAGCGCGCCTGCGCGATCGATCTTTATACTGATAGTCAGTATGTTAAAGGCGGCATCACGGGCTGGGTCGCCAATTGGAAGCGCAATGGATGGCGCACGGCTGCCAAGAAGC
Source organism: Maritalea sp. S77 (assembly GCF_049801075.1). NCBI lineage: Bacteria > Pseudomonadati > Pseudomonadota > Alphaproteobacteria > Hyphomicrobiales > Devosiaceae > Maritalea > Maritalea sp. S77. Next base: position 1,027,598 of record NZ_JBNAGG010000001.1, read on the forward strand.
CGGTTAAAAATGAAGATCTTTGGCGGGCACTGGATGATGCCTTAAAGCGGCACGAGGTCGAGTTTCATTGGGTGAAAGGGCACGCCGGCCATGAAGGCAATGAGCGGGCCGACCAGCTGGCCAATAAAGGCATGGCCCCTTTTAAAGGATAAAACATGGCCGCTTACGCGAAATATCTGTTGCGGTTGGAAGGGGCTTTGGTTGCGGCTTTTGCCTTTTGGTACTATGGGCAAGCGTTTGGCAATTGGTGGCTGTTTGCTGCTTTGTTTTTAATGCCGGATTTGAGTTTTGTGGCCTTCGCCCTCAACCAAAAAATTGGCATTCGGGTCTATAATATCGCACACACATATCTTGTCCCCGCGGCCTTAGCGGGCGTGGCGCATTTGCTCAGCCTAAATTGGCTGATGGCTGTTGCGGTGATTTGGGTGTTTCATATTGGTGTGGATCGCCTGGTTGGCTACGGCCTCAAATTTGAAAGCTGCCATAAGCGCAACCACCTAAACTAGCATTAGGGTGATGATTAGTTGACCGCGCAAATCGGGTTGCCGTCTTTCACAATCACCAATTGCTGACCATCATAACGACGCTGTTGCACGGCATCAAATGAGACGCTGGCCATCCAGATTTCGTTGGAACAGAAATAGGCAGATGTGCAATTTGCACTTGCATTGGCCTCGCACTCTTCTTTCAAAGACCAACCCTGCTCGTTGCCATTTTGAGCCTGCACCTCATATTGAGAAGCCATGGCAGATGCCGGCACCAAAGTCATCAGCATCAATAAAACAATCTTACGCAACTGCATCACTTTCTTTTACTCACTCGCATATGGGCCATAGATTAGTCATTTTTGAATATAAGCGTCTAGAGAATTATGGTTAATGAAGTGTTTAGATTTGTTCAAAATGAAACAAAACGCCGCAAACCCTTGGCTTGCGGCGTTTACTACAAAAACAATTTGTCTAAAATTGGTCCAAGCCTTAGCCATCCAACTTTGAAAAATCGGCGATTAAATGCATTGTGTCGCGCAATTTTGCCAACAAGTTCAGGCGGTTCACACGCACATTTTGATCGTCATCATTCACCAGCACTTGCTCGAAAAACGCATCAACAGGCGCCCGCAATGTGGAAAGTTCGGTGATTGCTGTGGCGAAATCTTCCGCTGCGATGTTGGCCGCTACCGCCTCATTGATCACTTCAATTGAGGTGGCCAGCTTTTCTTCTTCGTCAGCTTTGAACAGTTTGTGATCGACCTCTTCATGATAGCGGCGACCATCCTTTTTCTCTTCGGCTCGCAAAATGTTCGCTGCGCGGCGATAACCCGCCACTAGGCTTTCGCCCTGCTCGCTTTTCACCAAGCCATTCAGCTCATTTGCCCGCGCCACAATGTTCACCAAGCTTACGCCTTTGGCCAAACCATTTTTGTGCAGCACTGCGCTCAATACATCGTGGGCGATACCCTGCTCGCGCATTTGAACGATCAAACGGTCTTCGATGAACCCACAAAGAGACTCCAAGGTTTCGGCAGCATCTCCAGCCAAATTGAAATGCTTCAGATGATCGGCCAGCAATTGGTCAAAAGCAAAGTCGAGCTTATTTTCCAAGCAAATACGGATCACACCAAGCGCAGCACGGCGTAGCGCGAATGGGTCTTTTGAACCTGTAGGCTTTTCATCAATCGCCCAAAAGCCTATTAGCATGTCCAGCTTATCTGCCAAGGCAACAGCGGCAGATGTTAGCTCTGCAGGTACGCTATCACTTGGGCCAACGGGCTTATAATGATCTTGCAACGCTGCGGAAACATTGTCTTGTTCGCCTTGAGCTTCAGCATAATAGCGGCCCATCAACCCCTGCAATTCAGGGAACTCAAACACCATATCAGTGACCAAATCGGCCTTTGCCAACTTGGCGGCGCGGTTTACGTCAGCGATTGGGGCATTAATCTGCCCTGCAATGGCGTTGCTCAATTCAACCAAGCGCTCCACGCGTGCGCTCTGCGTGCCCAGTTTTTCATGGAACACCATATTGTCGAGCTTTTTCAAGCGACTTTCCAGCGGCACATTCAGGTCTGTGTCATAGAAGAATTTCGCATCCGACAAGCGGGCTTTGATTACCCGTTCATTGCCGCCAACAATTGTTTTGCCGCCATCTTCAGCTTCAAGGTTCGACACCAAGATGAAATGATTGGCTAGCTTGCCTGTAGTGCCATCGCGCAAACAGAAACATTTCTGGTGCGCGCGGATTGCGGTGATGACCACCTCTTCCGGCAGTGAGAGGAATTTCTCGTCAAAACGGCCCATCATGGTTTGAGGCCATTCGACCAGCCCTGCAACCTCATCCAACAGGCCCTCATCATCAATCACTTTGAGATTTTGCGCAAAAGCCAAATTTGCCGCATCGGCGCGGATCATTTCTTTGCGGCGTTCAAAGTCGAGCACCACTTTATTCTGTTCTAGCGCATGGGCATAATCGTCGAAGCGGCGCACCTTGATGGCGTCGGGCGCCATAAAGCGGTGACCATATGTGGTGTCGCCGGATTTCAAGCCATCGACTTCGAAATCGATAATTTCAGGATCTTCGCCTTCATGGCCGAAGGTTGCCGTAATCGCGCGCAAAGGGCGGATCCAGTTTAGTTTGCCTCGGCCCCAACGCATCGATTTTGGCCAAGGAAATTTCTCAATTGTTCCCGGCAGCAAATTGGCAAGAATATCGGTGGTCAATTCACCTTTCTTCTCGATTACGGCCACATAGAAGTCACCCTTTTTCGGGTCAGACTGCACTTGCGCTTCGTCCACTGAGCTTAGTCCTGCAGCACGCAAAAAACCTTCAATGGCTTTTTCCGGTGCATCTGTGCGGGGGCCTTTGCGCTCCGTTTTCACATCTTGTGATGCTTTAGGCAGGCCGGCGATGTGTACCGCCAAACGGCGTGGCGTCGCATGTGCAATTGCGCCTTCATACAATACGCCTTTTTCCACCAACTGGTCGGTGATCAGTTTCTTCAAATTTTCAGCCGCGCGGCGCTGCTGGCCAGCCGGGATTTCTTCTGAAAACAGTTCAAGCAAAAGTTCAGGCATATTGATGATCGCTTGTTGTATGAGTGTTGATATCTGGGGCTTGATAACGGGCTTGCCGCGGCTTGTCCATGGCAAATGCTGCTGCGGTGGTTCGGCTTACCAGCCACCACCGCCGCCACCGCCACCACCGCCGCCGGAAAAACCGCCGCCGGAGGAAAAGCCCGAAGAGGATGACGATTGCGGTTTGGCCGCAATCATCGCCGTACTGATGGCTGCAGTAGTTTTGGAAAGGCTTGATGCCAAGCGGTTTGCCGAGAAGCGCCGGCCGCTATACCAGCCCATGTGCACATCGGCTTTTTCGCCCGTGCGTTCCGCCACGCGTTTCATCTCGTTCTGGAAATGCTCGGCCCAAGGTTTTTCCACTCCCAATGCGATGGCATAGGGCAAAATCGCCTCAAACCGGCGTTTATCCAATTCAGGTTCATCATTCAGGTTCAGCCGTTCTTTTTCGGCTGTTTCCAAATACATTTTGAACCCTTCGATCTGGTCCATCACTTTACGGCCTTGAATGGTTGGCGCGCGCATCAGCACTGCAAAAATGGCATTCACCGCGACGATAGATAGCACTGCGATCACTGCGACATCGCCACGCCACGCCAGCAGCACATTCTGCAATTCGCCTCGCCCCCAAGCTTCCTGCAAGGTCGCCCATAATCCAGTTGTGGTGAAGAGAATGGGAATGAAATTGCCGATGATGGCCGACAAAACAAAAAACTTGGCCCATGCAAATAAGGACCGTGCTGCCATCAGGTGCGAAAGGCCCGCCGTCGCCATCATGGTCAATGCCGCCATCGCGACAGCGATTGGAATCCAGATAAAATCGATGATCTCGAAGAAGACCATGCCAATGATAGAAGCCGCGGAGAAGACAATCCCAAATGCGATATACGCCACATTATGATTGAAGTAGGTGCGTCGGTTCTCATCTTCGATGATTTCCAACACTTCATTGTGGTTGTCGTGCAGACTTTCGCCAATGTCTTTATCGATCTCTATTTCGCCTTTAGATCGCAGCCAATTGAACAGGCGCATTTCGCCGGGCGGCAGCGAAGGGGTGGCCGCATTGGTTACTTTTACAGTCGTTTTCTTGTCAGATGTTTCGCCAATCACCACCAAACCTTTTACCGCCAGCGACATCAGCGCAGCGATATAGGCAGGCCAACCCGCTTTGTGCCAACCATAATGGTGCACGTAATGCACCAGTGCTGGCGAAAAACCCTCTGGCGGGTAATACATTGGAATGATTGTGCCTGCTGGCGGATCGCGCCCAACACGCATCCAGGCCCCAACATTGTACAGCAACACCAAGACAGCAAGTATTGGCGGGAAAATCTGCCCACGCATATCAGACAGCGTATAGAGGAATGCCTGAGTGCCTTCAGGTGGGTTGATTGTCCCTTTTTCCATCGCGATGGCAACGGTCACCCCTTCATAAGGCGCAAAAGCGCGCGAGGCGCTGAAGATAATGTCGCCATCTTCATTGTTCCTGATATCGACATCCCGCTTGTTTTCGCCATAACGGCCACTGAACGCGGTTGAGTTCAACACTTTTGTGCCGTCAGGCAATTGCACGCGCACCACTGCCCGATCAATGGGAAACGCCCAAAATTGTCCGATGGCGTTGAAAAACAGCTCATCATGTTCGTCGCGGAAACGGATCTGTCGATCCATCTTATATTTCAGCTCATAGGTATAAAAACCGGGCTGCAGATAAACATCTTCATGGCCAACATATATACGTTTGCCGCCACTGATGCCTGCAATGGAGAAATTCTCGATATTTCCATCACGCGTCACTTCAACATCATAAATTGAACTGCGAATTTTGCGCCCTTGCTCATCTTCCAACACGGTTGGGATGTCGCGGAAGATGCCGCGATTGATTTGATTGCCTTCGGCCCGCACAGAAATATTTTCGGTGATCTGCAATTCACTGCTGGGCAGCACTTTGATGTTGACGGCATAAGAAGTGATCCGCTCTGCCGCAAGCGCAGATGTGGCGAGCCACAGGCCCGCCAGCACAGCAAGAACTAAGGTCTTTAAACTGTAATGCAATCGGTTAGAAGGACACATTCGGGACAGCGCGATCCATTTCATTTTCAAGCTCAAAATACTCTTCTTGGCTGAAGCTGAACATGTTGGCCACAATGTTGGACGGGAAGCTTTCCACACTCACGTTCAAATTGCGCACCGTGCCGTTATAATAGCGGCGGGCCAGCTGAATTTCTTCTTCCACTTGCTGCAGTGCTTCTTGAAATTCGATGAAAGAACTGTCGGCTTTCAAATCCGGATAATCCTCCGCCACAGCAAACAAGCGGCCTAATGCGCCGGACAAAATACCCTCCAGCTTGCCACGCTCTTGCGGCGATGCGTCGCCTGCGCTTTGCACGGCAGCCCGCGCTTTGGTTACGGCTTCAAAAGTTTCCCGTTCATGGGTCACATAGCCCTTCACCGTCTCAAGCAAATTGGGGATCAAGTCAGCACGACGCTTTAACTGCACATCAATGCCAGACCAGCCTTCGCGCACCAATTGGCGCAGCTTCACCAAATTGTTGTAGGCCGTTATGCCATAGAATACGAGGCCAGCGGCCAACGCCAAAATAACCAGTAAAACTTCCATGTCCCTCTCCCGCCTCGCGGCATGGCTTATGCCAATTTTTTTATGTCTTTCAACATCTAAGCGCAAACATTACACGAAAAACCCAACGCGTCCATATGAGCAAAATAAAAGGGCGACTGATCAACATCAATTCGCCCTTTTTTAAACTTCACTTTGCGTGAATATTTCTGTTTTTGCTCAACAACTTTGGCGCTGAATCGCTTGTCGCCTAAGGCTTTCGCCGCAAGGTTTTGCGGCTTGATCAGCGCCCGCTTTTGCTTTTTGGGCATATCAAGGCTCCTTCAGTTTGCCGCCTTGATATAGGTCGCGCGTGGCGCAAAATCAAGCTAACACGGTGTGTCTGCGAAAGGTAAAGCGACGACCTGATGATCATCTTCATACACTATTGTTCCAGGCTTCCGGGTGCGCAAACACTCTGATGGAACGCCTTCGACATTGAGCAATAACTGCATTTGGCGAAGACAATTTAGGTGCTCGTGCGCGGTAGACTTGACCCAAGAGATTGCAACATCAGCAGCGTGACTCCGGCTGGAACGGGCAAATTTTTGAGGAACCTCCATATTCTGGCGCAACCAGTTAAGCTCATTGGTAAGCTCACTCCGCGCAACCAGTGCTATTTCCGGCCTCGCGTCTAAAAGTTTATAAACACAATGAACAATACCTGTTCGATGCCCAAATGGCTCGTGTCGGTCATTGGTGACAAACCGCAACAACCACTCACTTTGGCCGCTATGCACCGCCCGCCTCGGTGTTCAACCAAGCGCCGCCACAGGCCTTGGCCAGCTCACGCACCCGCAAGATATAGCTTTGCCGTTCAGTCACTGAGATTACGCCGCGCGCATCCAGCAAGTTGAAGATGTGAGACGCTTTGATGCATTGCTCATAGGCAGGCATTGCCATTTGGTGCTGATTACCTTGGTCACCCGCTTCAAGAATGGCGCGGCACTCTGCTTCGGCGTCTTTAAAGTGCTGGAACAACATTTCGGTGTTGGCTTGCTCGAAATTGTAGCGCGAGAACTCTTGTTCGGCTTGCAGGAACACATCTGCATAGGTGACCTTCTCATCGCCTTGGCGACCATTGAAGTTCAGTTCCATGATGCTGTCCACGTCCTGCAAATAGCAGGCGATCCGCTCAAGCCCATAGGTCAACTCGCCTGAAACCGGAGAACATTCAAAGCCAGCAACCTGTTGGAAATAGGTGAATTGGCTTACTTCCATGCCATCGCACCAACATTCCCAGCCAAGGCCCCATGCGCCAAGGGTTGGGCTTTCCCAGTCATCTTCTACAAAGCGCAAATCATGCAGTTTCGGATCGATGCCGATGGCGTAGAGCGACTGCAGATAAAGCTCTTGCAAGTTTTCCGGGCTTGGCTTCAAGATCACTTGGAACTGATAATAATGCTGCAAACGGTTTGGGTTTTCACCATAGCGGCCATCAGTTGGGCGGCGACATGGCTGCACATAAGCAGCGCGCCACGGCTTTGGCCCCAAAGAGCGCAAAGTTGTTGCCGGGTGGAACGTACCCGCGCCCATTTCCATGTCATAAGGCTGCAAAATCACACAGCCTTGGGCGGCCCAGAAATTTTGCAATGTCAAAATCAGCCCTTGGAAAGACTGTTTTGGGTCCAAATGGGCTGGTACTTTTTGTTCGCTCATAAACTTGACCTTTGGCAGAACCGCGCGTTCATCGCATGGGGTATAATCGCGCTGCAACCTAATTGGGCCTTGCCGAATTATCAAGCGGCAGGTGGCAGTTGCGGCAAACTAATTTTTGTGGGCGCGGTTAGTGCTTGTCGTGTAGTTGTCGAATCCGGCGCATGGCAAGCCATGTGAGGATCAAAACAAAGGGCGCAGCAATGGCCAGCATTATTGATTTTGATGGCAAGGCATCCATGCTCAACCCCGCCAAAACATAACCAATAACGCCCAGCGCATAGTAAGTGATGGCAATTGTCGACAAGCCTTCCACCGTGGTTTGCAGCTTGTATTGGCTCACCGATGTGCTGGAAATCGCGTTCAGCGCGTCTTGGTTTTGCTTGTGAATTTCAATTGTGACTCTGGTGTTCAGCAGCTCGATTGCTCGCGTCAATCTATCGGTCAGCGCGTTCAATCGATTTTGCAGTGCGGCGCATGTAGCCATGGCCGGGTCCATTCGGTTGCTGAGATAGCGCGCCATGTTGGTGTGTCCCGTAACGCGTTTTTCTTCCAGCAGCCCCAACCTGTGGCGCACCAATTGGTCATAGGAATAGCTGGCGGCGAAAAGCGTGTTGGTTTCACCATGCAGATGGGTGGTTTCCATCGACAATTTGTTGAGCTCACTCAGCAACTCATCAATGATTTGCGAATCTGTTTCGCTGTTCAACCGTTTGAGGATGTTCTCCAATCCGCGTTCAACATTGTCCACGCGCTGGCCCACATCCTGCGCTACAGGCAATGCCAACAAGGCAAGTGATCGGAAGGTTTCAATTTCCAATAAATAGCGGGCGATCACCCCTCGCCTCACATCGGCAATGCCAGCGCCTGCAAATTCGATCCGCGTAAAACCATCTTTATCGGGCAAAAAGTCTGTTGCGATCTCTGCCAGACCTTCTTCGACTTTGGCGTAAGACAGGCTGGCACGGCGGAAGCCTTTGAGGGCATTTTCATGAATGGTGGTGGCGTCGATTAAATCCATCCGCGTGGTCACCAGCAATTTGGCGCCCATAATAGCTTCCAAGCCAATATTTTCCGGCCAAGGCTCGTCCTGCTTTTGCGGACACATCCATGTGATGGACACATGCTCTGAATGCAATTGCCAAGTGGTTTCGATGCCGTCCACCTCATAGCGCGCCTGTCGGTCGGTCATAAAGGTGGGTTTGACTTGATTTTTGTAGCACCATGCCGCGAATTCTTCGCGCATCTGGTCGTGACGTCCCGGCTCATGGCCGAAATAGGTTGCCACGCGTCGCAAGCGCCCTTCAGCCTCCAACGGCTGCACCGGCCGAGCGTGAATTTCTCCCAAAGCCTGGGCGCGAAAAGGGTGGTCGACAAATTGCATTTTCATGATTCGCTTTGTCCCTTGAACGGGCTTTTCAAGATTTGATCGCGAATGCCCTTGTGCGAACAAGTGCAGTTTTAGAAAATGCGTTAGTCTTTTTTGTCTTTGGGCTTATAAACGCCGGTTTTTTGGTCTTTTTCCAAATCGACAATATTGCCGCGCGCGCGATCAGATTGATCACGCGCCTTTTTTTGCTCATCAATATCTTTGAAATGCTGCCGGAAATTTTCCCGAATGGATTTGATGCCGTAATAGACCAGCACAACCAACAGAACAAAAACAGCAATACGAAGCAACAATGGCAATACCTCTATAGGCCGAAGCGAGACCAGTGGGCCTGCGCTTTTAAGGTTGAAAGCATATCATCGCTTAATGAAGTTTGGCCAATTTGTCCGCCCAAAAATGGAATGCGAGGCATGGAGAAAAATCCGCGCTTTTCTTCAATTTTGACCAGCTTGACCTTCTTACCATAACGCTTTTTCAAAGTCTCGTAGATGTCGCCGAGCGCGTCGACTAGGCCAAACTCGATGGCGGTTTTTGCGGTCCAGAACTCGCCAGAGAACAATCCTTCTTGTTCCAAGTTCAATTTGTTGCCGCGACGCTCTTTTACATAGTCTTTGAACACTTCATGCACGTCGAGTTGCAGCTTTTTCAGGCGCTCCACATCTTTTGGATCTTCGGGCAAAAACGGGTCTAGCGTCGATTTGTTTTCCCCGGCGGTGTAAACACGACGACTTACGCCGAGCTTTTCAATCGCGTCGACAAATCCAAAACCGGCCGAAATGACACCAATTGAGCCGACAATGGATGCAGGATCAGCAATAATTTCGTCACCAGCACTGGCGATAAAATAGCCACCTGATGCCGCGACATCCTCAACAAACACCAAGACCTTCTTGTCTTTTTCTTTGGCGAGGTCGCGGATATATTTCGCCACCATCCGCGACTGGACGGGGGAACCGCCTGGCGAATTGATGATGATGGCCACAGCAGGCGCATTTTTGATTTTGAACGCACGTTTAAGCATCGGCGCCGCGCTGGCAATATTAATGCGATCTGGCTTCTGGCTGGCCTCGATTGTGCCGGTCAACCGCACAACCGGAATTTGCACGTTGTCGCGGCCCAAAAGACGGGCGTGCCATGGTGCTTTGATTTCATCAGTCAAATCGTCGTGCATATATGTCCCTGTTTGCGCACATGCGCGTTGTTCTTTGCTATTTTGCCACAATGTAAGGTGTAAATTTCAAACTACCAGTGCAATTTGTCTTTTCCCATCAAAATGGCTTGTAGTTGGGGCGTAAATTCGCGCCCCTCCACGCCATGCAATGAGAGAGGAGACAAGAGCTTACAGGGCGCTTTGGAGCCCTTGTAACCACGCACGAGCACTCTGCTCGCCTGTTGCTCTGGACGCGACACGATCGGCAGGATGGTGATGTTGCCGAGCCGCCGATCATAATATTTCATCAGCTTTTGCAGCTCTGCTGCCCGGTGAATGAAAATCACTTCGCCGCCTGCCCTTGCGCAGCTCACTGCCGCCTTCACCCAGCGTTCCAAGCAATCGATGGCGTGGGCATGGGCGCGTTTGCCGTAATTGTCGTTCGGTAAAGAGACGGTCTTTTCATCAAAATAAGGCGGATTGGCGATCACCGTGTCGAAATGATCTTGCACCATGCCAGACGCTTCGCGCTCAGGCCCTGGGGACATAATGTCGATTTGGCAATAGTTGGCGCGCGCCTCAAATCCGTTACTGCGGATATTCTGCCTGCCAATCCCAACAATTTCTGGATCAAATTCAGCCAAAAGTGCCGTCACGTCTGGGCAATAGGTCAGCGCTGTCATGGCCGCCACGCCAACGCCCGCCCCAAGATCAAGCAGTTTTTTGGTCGCATCATCAACGGCTGCCCCCAATAACACGCTATCTACCCCTGCACGAAAGCCTTTTTCGGGCTGGCAAACATTGAGTTTACCGCCTAAAAAAGCGTCAGATGTGACACAATGTTGTTTTACTTTCCCTTGCGGGTGGTCTACGGACATAAGCACATATATGAATCTTTGTATCGAATAGGGTTATCTTGTCCGACGGTGAGCAACAAGTTTTCTTGAGTTTGTCACAAGATTACAGCAAAAATTCGATTAAGCGAATTGGGACATTTGTCCATGGGGCGAAAAATGAGTGGTGCGCAGGCAATGGCTGATCAGGTCAAACCAAAAGATGTGGTTGGTGAACTGATTGAGTTTACGCGCGACGACATGGAAGCTGTCAATCAAATGCTGTTGGCGCGCATCGGCAGTCGCGTGGAAATGGTGCCTGAAATTGCTGCTTATTTGATCGACGCCGGGGGCAAACGTTTGCGCCCTATGCTCACTGTTGCTGCTGCCCGTTTGTTCGCGCCGAAAAACACCCATCACATTAATTATGCGGCAGCGGTTGAATTTATGCATACCGCCACATTGCTGCATGATGATGTTGTGGACGAAAGCTCAAAGCGCCGCGGCAAACTGGCGCCACGCATGGTGTGGGGCAATGCAGCTTCAGTGTTGGTGGGCGACTTTTTGCTTGGCCAAGCCTTTATGATGATGGTGGAAACTCGCGATGTGGACGCGCTTGGCGTTTTGGCGCAAGCGGCAGCAATCATTGCCGAAGGTGAAGTGTTTCAACTGTCCAAAGCCAATGATTTGACCACGCAAGTGGATGAATATTTCGCCGTGATCAAAGCCAAAACAGCCGCACTTTTTGAAGCCGCGACTGGTGTTGGCGCTATGGCTGGCGGGGCCACTCCCGAACAGCGCGATGCTCTTAAAGGCTATGGCGCAGAGTTGGGCATTGCCTTCCAGATTGTAGATGACGTGCTGGATTATGGTGGCGCCACCGGCACCATCGGTAAAAATGTGGGCGATGATTTGCGCGAAGGTAAAATGACGCTGCCGATTTTACACGCGTTGCAAAATGCCAATGAAGCGGATTGCGCTTTTATCAAACAACATCTTGGTGACGCTGAAGCCAGCGAAGACGTTGTGACCAAAGTCGTTGAAATCTTGCAAAGCACCAACGCTTTGGCCGATGCGCTCGCCCGCGCGCAACGCCACGCAGATGCAGCAAAGGCACACCTTGAGATGTTTGCTGATCAACCCGGCGGTCGTATTCTTATTGAAGTAGCAGATTATTGCGTTGAGCGGGCTTACTAAGCCGCCAATTTCCTAAAGCGTTGCTGACTGAGCCACCCAAGCGTGCGGCCAGCTTTTGCGGAACGTTTGTGCTGCCAACATCGCTTCTCCTGCGGTGCCGAACATGCCGAATATGGTGGCACCAGATCCGGACATTCGGGACAAGAGGCACCCCTTCTGCTCGCCCAATTCCATTAGCATCTCGCCGATTTCTGGCAAAAATTGAATTGCTGGCTTTTGCAAATCGTTGCGCGTGCCTTCCAGCCACATTGTGATCGCTGTAATGTGCCGATAGTCTGCGGCATCCCGGTGCAGTGGTGGGTTTTGTTTTTCCGTCAATTTGCGGAAAATATCTGCCGTGGACACAGGTTTACCCGGATTGGCCAGCACCAAATGCAATTTGGGAAAGTCTGGCATCGGGTCCAAATTTTCTCCCACGCCATCCACAAAGGCGGTGCGCGATAATAGACACATGGGCACGTCAGCGCCCAGTTCCAGCGCCATGCCCATCATATCTTTTAGCTCGAGATTGAGGCCTGAAATGCGGTTGGCCAGCCGCAACATGGCCGCCGCATCGGCGGACCCGCCACCAATGCCCGCGGCAACTGGCAGTGCCTTGTCCAATTCGATCTTGAGACCAGCGGGCAAAGTATCTGGAAATTCACAGCGAAACAGCGCCAAGGCTTTCAAGACAATGTTTGATCGCTCGCCCTTTAGCGCCGCACCAAATGGCCCGGTGAGCCCCAATTCGTCCACGTCGGCGGACGTGGCCGTTAGCTCATCACAAAGCTCGGTGAACACACACAAGCTTTCCAACTCGTGATAACCATTGCTGCGTTGGCCCACAATATGGAGTGCCAAGTTAATCTTGGCAGGGGCTGGCTCGCGCCATTCAGCATTCATGGGTTAGTTGCTCAATTCCGCCACACGCTTAAGCGCGCTCAGGTTCCCATCTAGCTTTTCGCGAATTTCTTCGATGAGTTCCGCATCATCTTCGCCCGCCAATTCCAATGCAATTGACCATTGGAATCTCGCTTCGCGTTTGCGATTGACCTGCCAATAGGCATCACCCAAATGGTCGTTAATTGTAGGGTCACTTGGGCTCAAACGCGCGGCGCGTTCCAGCGTTTCCGCTGCTTCTTCAAAACGTTCCAAGCGATAATAGGCCCAACCCAAGCTGTCTACGATATAGCCATCTTCGGGCCGCAGCGCGACAGCCTTTTCAATCATGTCCAATGCGCGTTCAAGCTGCAATTCTTGATCGACCCAGCTATAGCCGAGATAGTTCAGTACTTGCGGCTGGTCTGGGTTCAGCTCCAGCGCTTTTAGGAAATCGCTTTCAGCTTTTTCCCATTCGCCTTCGCGTTCAAACGCGATGCCACGCACATAATGAAGGTGCCAATCAATGGCGCGTTCGCCACCAGTCATATCCAGCGCCCGATCATAGGCTTTTGCCGCTTCGCCATATCGCTTATCGCGACGCAAGGCATCGCCAAGTGCAATCACCGCGGTCAAATTGTCCGGCATGGTGTTTGCCAAGTTTGAAAGCTTGCGAATAGCTTCATCAATATCGCCGATTTCTTGCAGATTTTCAGCGGTGCGTACCAATGCTTGCCCGTGCAATGGCGACTTGCGGTCAACCTGCGCATAAAGGGCATTCGCCGTTTCATAGCGCTCTGCGCGCTCCATCAAATCCGCAATTGAAAATTTAATGAGGTCTGATTTTGGGTGCAGATAGCTCGCCAAACGCATCAAGACGATTGAGATGTCTGAGGCTTGCTCGCGCGACAAGGCGGAAGATAATCCGCGTAGCGTTTCAGCTGCGCCCTGTTGCACATTATCTGACATGCGGCCGGGACGCTTCTTTTGCTGCAAGGTTTCGCCCAGCACTTCAATGTTCACATGGGTTAGCCCGCGATCATTGTAGCGCTGGATCACATCTAGCGCTTCATCATGTTTGCCTTGATTGCCCAAAAAGCGCGCATAGGCTTCCACGATGCGAAACACAAATGGGTCGGCCTCATATGCTTGCTCATAAAGCGCATTGGCTTGGCTTGCATTACCTGCGAGGTCGGCCATTAAAGCGCTTTGGAAAACCAGAAAGTTTTTAAAACCAGGCTGGCTTATGGGTTCAAGATTTTCCACGCCAGCGAGGCCACCGCGTTCCTCGGTTAGTGCCCAAGACCAAATCACATTGCCGGTGATGCCGAACAGCGAGTCCTTAGACATGCCTTCCAGCGCCTTCAGCGCGGACGCATAACGACGCTCTTTGAGTGCCACGACGCCAACGGCGATGCGGGCCAATTCGTTCTCTGGCTCAACGCTCAGCAATTGCTTTGCTACCATTTCGGCTTCATCCACGCGCCCGGCGGCCACTAAAGAAACGAACGCCCGGTCCAATAGGGCGATATTGCCCCAATCCGCTTCCAGCGCATCTAGGAAGTAAGACGCTGCCAGATCATTCTCGCGATCCTCAAACGCCCCGCGACCAGCCAAATAGCTGCCGGAAATCGAGGGATGATAGAGCGAAAATTGTTCGATGTTGGTCGTGTCTTGCGCGTGTGCGGTCACGTTTAGTCCCAACACCATTGCTGAAGCCAGAACGAGGTGCTGCAATTTTTTTGAACAATTCATCACGTTTGGGATAGCCCTTAATTGATTTGGATTCGGTCAAAGCGATATTTAACGCATAGATTGGCGATTTTATGGCTGAGGCGCAAGGATGTGTGCGGAATTTTTCGCGCAAAAATTCGTTCAAATTTCGGTGTGAACCGCTAGGCGCACGTCAATTCATGCGCTAAGACTGTTTTATGAGCGACACTGCCCCACCATCAGAAGACGAAACCGAAAAAGGTGCCTTTGCGCCTGTGCCCGGCGCTGCCTATTTGGATGCGGATACTGCCAGCCTTGCTGGGCTTTTGGAATGGTATGATGCGATGGGTGTCGACTTGGCGGTGGAAGAAGAAGCAATCGATCGGTTTGCCGCACCGAAGGCACCCGTCAGCGCACCCGCACCGCAGCAACAGGCTCCAATTCAGTCTGCCCCAGCGCAATCAGGTGGCGTGTCCCACGGGTCAGGACCAATTGCCAATCCATTATTGGAGCAACAGGACGCAAAGCCTGTTGCGAAACAGCAAAACCTTGCGGGCAAAACTGAGGTTGAAGTCGCGCAAAAGACGGCCAAGGCCGCTGAGAACCTCAAAGATTTACGCGAAGCCTTGCTCAATTTTGATGCTTGCCCGCTGAAACGCCATGCAGATAAGCTTGTATTTGGCGAAGGGCCAGAAGATGCTCGCATCATGATTGTCGGCGGTGCCCCGCGCAAACAGGATGATATGGTGGGCCTCCCCTTCCAAGGGGCAGAGGGCATCCTGTTGCAAAAGATCTTGGAAGCCATCCAACTCGACTATGCAAATGTGTACCGCACCAATATCTTACCTTGGCGACCCGCGGGCGACCGTCGCCCCTCGCCGATTGAGCATGATATTTGCATGCCATTTTTCCAACGCCAAGTGGGGTTGATCAAGCCAGATTTCATCCTCTGCTTGGGGGAACAGGCAGCTCACGCGGTCCTCAACCAAAAAGGCAGCATTTTGCGCCTGCGTGGCGAGGCTCATAAAGTGGAAATCGATGGGCACAGCACCCAAGCATTCGCCACCCTCAATCCTTCTCATTTGCTCAACAAGCCCGCGCAAAAGGCGCTTGTTTGGCATGATATGTTAAAGTTCAAACGCGCCATCAGCGCCTAACTTCTTGTGAGCTGCAATGTTCAAATTCAATATCGACGAATCCAAAACCCTTATCCCGCTGCACATTGCCATTTTGGCCGTGTCCGACACGCGTACCCTGGAAAATGACGATAGCGGTGCGCTGCTCAAATCCATGATTGAGGAAAGCGGTCACAAGGTTTTGGATCGGCAAATCGTCAAAGATGATGTGGACGCCATTCGTGGCGTGGTTGAGCCTTGGCTCGCAGATGAGAACATTGATGTGGTGATCACCACAGGCGGTACTGGCTTTGCCAAGCGCGACGTGACGCCAGAAGCGCTTGAGCCGTTGTTCGACAAACGTATTGATGGGTTTTCCGTGCTGTTCCATCAATATTCAGCTGCGCAGATTGGCACCTCCACCTTGCAAAGCCGCGCCACGGCAGGCTTGGCGCGGGACACGCTGGTGTTCTGCCTACCCGGCTCTAAAGGTGCCTGCCGTGATGGCTGGCAGGGCGTGATCAATTATCAATTGGATAGTCGTCACAAGCCGTGCAATTTCATTGATAATATCCCCCGCCTAAATGTGGCGCCAGACCATGACTGACGGGGCTTAGCTCCGTTTTCGGCGCGGTTGAACTTCTTAAAATCGCGTTAAATGTTCTTTTTTTGTTCTCATTTCTGTGCTAAGAATCGGTTCTGAACTGATTTGAACTGAGCGCGCTTATTTGCGCCAAAGGCACGGAGACTAAAATGGGAATGAACGCAGTATTTCCGCCCTCACCGGAAAGCCTGGCGCGTATCGCAAAAAGCGGCGATGCGGATGTGTTGTCGCGCACCATTATCGCACCACATCTTAATCGCGGCCGCGGCGCGCAATCCAATCAAACCTCAAAGTTTGAACCCTATAGCCGCGAGACCATGGATGATGGTTGGGGCAACCTTGATGCGTTGGAGACGGTGAAAACCACGGTTCGGGACGAAAAGTCCAAGAGCATCATCACCAAAAATGACTCACCGGACATTCATTTTGACCGCTCCATCAACCCTTATCGCGGGTGTGAGCATGGCTGCGTTTATTGCTTTGCCCGGCCGACACACACTTATCTGGGCCATTCGGCAGGGCTGGATTTTGAGCGTGAACTTTACGCCAAGACCAACGCTGCAGATCGGCTTTATGAAGCATGGCTGAATAAGAAATATGGTGTGAAACCAATTGCTATTGGCACCAACACGGACCCTTATCAGCCGATTGAGCGCGACAAGAAGATCATGCGCGCCTTGCTTGAAATGTTCGTGGCGCATAAGCACCCGATCACCATCACCACCAAATCCAGCCTGATTGTGCGGGATTTGGATTTATTGACCGAGTTGGCCAAGCAAAATCTGGTGCATGTCACCATTTCCATCACCTCGCTCGACCATCTTTTGTCCCGAAAGTTAGAACCCCGTGCGTCCTCACCCGCACGGCGGCTGGAAGCGGTGGAGTTGTTGTCAGCAGCGGGCATTCCCGTTTCTGTGGCGGTTGCCCCTATCATTCCGGCGATCAATGATGCGGAGATTGAAAAGATTTTGGCCGCTGCCTCTGCCAATGGGGCAAGTGGCGCGGCCATGATTATGCTGCGCCTGCCCGGTGAAGTGCGGCAATTGTTCCGCGAATGGCTGCTGCGGCATTATCCGGACCGGTTGCGCCATGTGCTCAATCTTGTGCGCGATGTGCGGCAAGGTCGCGAAAACGATCCGCGGTTTCATTCGCGCATGGCCGGGCAAGGCCCCTATGCCTTCTCGCTACAACGCCGGTTTGATCTGGCGCTGGAACGCTACGGCATGAAAAAGCGCCTGCCGCATTTGCGTACTGACCTTTTTACACCTCCGAAAGTAGACGACCCGCAGCTAAGTCTGTTCTAGGATTCCCCTATCCTTTGGCCCGCTAGCCACCAGACTTAGCTCTCTACCAGAGCGACCGCCCCAATCGTCGTGCCCCCGCACGGTACTCCAACATTTTGGGGCGGCGCTCTGGACATTTTTTAGTGCGGCATTGTTCTGCCGTTCAAATATGCAATTCGCCATAACGCTTTTAGAAGGGCAGCCACCGCAGGCCGGATTGTCCGGTTCGTGCAAAAACGATAATGCACGCGCAAATCGCAAGCACGAGATAGGGCCCGATGCTCATGGAAAACCACGAGTTGGGATCTTTAAATCCTGCAAATATGGCTAGATTTGCAGCAACATTGACCGACAAATGTATCAAGATTGCAGGCAATATTGAGCCACCAGAAATTGTGTAGGCTGCCCCGATGATCACAGAGTAAAGCATAACGTGCACCGCAAAAAGTGGCAGCGCGATCTGCGCGTGGGGCGAGTCGATTGCCCATAAGGGCAAATGCCAAATCAACCAGATTCCTCCCACAATCAATGATGCTTCTAACCAGCCAAATCTTTGGTTTAGATGTTCCTGAAGAATGCCGCGCCACCCCAGTTCCTCGCCCAATGGGCCAAGGATCAGGTTAAAGCCAATCATCGCGAAGAGGAGCCCAACATTGAGCGGTGTTGTTGCCTCCTGCGCAAGTGGGCGCATCAAAAGAAGCAGTATGATGGGTGCGATGATCATAAGCCAAACTTCGGGCGGCACTGTCGATAGTTTGACGGTACGGCTCAATAAGTCGGGTAAGCTTCCGTTTTTAGCACTCACCAACAGTGCGGCCAGTGTCGGCCCCCACACCATGATCAGCCAGAATGGCAGCCCCACTGCTGTTTCGGGAGATCTGGCGGCCGGGATTGCCCAGATACACGCAAAGCCGGCGAGTGATATGGCAAATGTAAGTCCGAGAAAAAGCACAGGCATCATGCATTCCCAACCTTTTTGAGTTCTGCAATTGCGGATTGTAGTTCTGATGGATCTTTTAAGAATTTCTCCAGGGCTTGAAGCGCGGTTGCCGCAAATCCTGCGGCCTGTGCATCGTTCCATTCGCCGAGAATTTGGCGCCGATTGATATGCATATTGACCGTTAGAAACAGCTCCGCCACATGACCTGCGTCAAATTCGGGGCGAATGATGTCCCCGAACCGCAAGGCCAGCACTTTGTTCAAATGCTGCCCCATCGCCACCTCGAGACTGGACAGATATTCCAGCTGCTCTTCTTTGGTGTTCAGATTGGCGACGATGCCAGGGTCGTTGCCCAAATGGCACGACCCAGCATCTAGCAACACGGCAATTGGCCACACGCTGGTTTCTCGCAGCACATCAGCCAATGCCAATATCTCCTCTTCCACCAATGCGTCTAGCACTGCACGCTTGTTGCCAAAATGGTGATAAAGCCCCCCGCGCGACAATTGGCAGGCAAGCCTTATGTTTTCCATTTCGGTGCGCGCATAGCCTCGAGCCGCAAATAGCTTTCGTGCTTCTGCCAGAATACCTGCGCGGCGATCATTTTTCGTCAATCTTGTTCGCATAATGGCGTTTATACCGACATATGTCGGTAAATGCAATAGCAAAAGCCAGCGGATAGGCGACGCCTTAATATCCGCCAGCTAAAACCGCTTCCGCCTGATCGGAGTGCACGCCCCAATTGTCGTGTCCCCACACGGTACTCCATTATTTTGGGGACGTCGTTCCGGATATTTTGCCGTGATTTCAATCAATTAATATTATATCGTCGGAATCAACTCATTCTAGTTTTATTAGGTTTTTCTAAATGACACTCGACGGATTTCTTGGCTTTATTGCGCTATTTGTGGCGTTCTATGCAATTCTTCCTCCTGTGACCCGCCTTCGTGTCCAGCTACATTTGAAATACCAAATTCCGCTAGCCTTTCTTGCCATCCTATTGGTACTATATTTCGAGTTTTTCTACGTTCTGGGGCAGCCCTGTTATGTAAATGAACCTGAAATATGCGACCTGATCAGCTTTAAAAAAGGAGGAAACTTCACGCCTCAACAAGCTGCTTTCTTAGTTGCTTTTTGCTGGATGTTATTGGCAATCGTACTCAACAACATACTAAAGCCAGGTTCCAACTCAATTTCGGCAATTGGTAAAATCACTCAGGAGCTACTCCTCACACAGCGATTTGCTGAATTACTGCACTTCATGGGACCTAATCTTAAACTAATTGAAAGGACAGCTAATCGAGAGCTTTCAATACAGAAATTGCACGACTGGCTTGCTAATAGAAACTGGTTTACACGACAAAATGTGCAAACCCTCAGAACTGGCCAAAGCGAAGAAGCCAAAGACGAAAAAACAAGAACTCTCGAAGCTGTATACGAAAAATTCAGGCATAGCATCAGCTGGACGTCGAAGCTCGTGCCTGGCCAATACAAGGTGCAAGCAGAAGCGGAAAGTATCCTCCGAAGTTTGCTACAGTCAAATGAACTTCGAAGCTTCATTACTTCTATGAGACCTGATATATTACCGGATTTAATGTCCATTAGACTGCAATCCCGCTTCAATTTTGCGGATAAGGTAATGCAAGATTTAATTTCAGAAAGCAGTAGCAGGCTATATCAAGAAATATCGAACAACGAGAACATCAATAGTGATTTTGGATATGCAATTGCCAAGCAAAACTATTTACTGAGTTATTTGTTTAGCAATATAAGAACAGCAGAGCGGCTTGCAGTATGGAAACCTGTCGGAGATTACGTCATCAATCATATTCGGGCCGGTTCAAAAACCAGTTACCACGAAAATTTAAACGATCCTCCTGATAACTTTGAGGAAACTTGTTGGAAAGATTGCACGTTCGTAGCCATACGTTTTTTTGATATAATGGTGAACGAAGCCATACGCCAAGGACTGCCCTATCATATGTGGCTGATGTATCTTCAGCACTTCGCCGACGAGCTGGTAAACTGCTACACAGAGTCTGCACCGGGCTTTGATAAACACTCTGAGTTCCCAACGACAAGTGCACGTTTATTGTATGAAATAGTCCATGTTCTAGGCAATTGGGTAGTTGCAAGCAAACACATAGAACAAGACTCACCCCATACGGTGAAACAAAATAGTGATGAGACTGACCTATGGATCATTCCTATTGGTGCAGCAACGACAATTGGAAAAGTCTTTTTAAGAGTAGCAAAGTCAGATGAAATCAGTATCCATTTCGTTCAATATTTACACAATTGCATATTGAACGACATGTCAGATCTTGCACAAGGTAGCAAAATACGTGCAATGCTAATTGATATTTTACTCTCGGGTGGAAATAGCCATCCAGATGCGGAATATATGGAAAAACTTCGCTTCTATTTCTACAATACTGACCATGTACTTAGAGATCAGCTAAAAGATTATGCACAACGACTGAAATAAGCTGAGACTTTCGACACGATGTTCCCCTTTAAATCGTCTGATAAAATGGCCGATAAATTCCGGTAAAATCCTCTTTCGGGCGCAGGGTGAAACTGCCCTCCACCAGCTTTGCCTGTTTGATCCGGTCAATGCGGAACACGCGAGACGAATCGCGCAGGTGGTCCCAGGCGATGATGTACCAGATCGGCCAGTTGAGCAGGATATATTGGGCTTCGATCACCCGCGTGCGGCGCTCCATGGCTTCGTTTTGATAGTCGATCTCCAACAGCCCCTGCTGCAGGAACGCCTCGGCGATGCGCTCGGAGATTTGTTGTGGCGGAGGCGCATATTCTGAGAGCATAAATTTGTTGGCGTTATCGCCAATCATCACCCGCTTGCGGATATTGCTAACAGCGCTGCGCTGCTTTTGTGGAAAGGCTTGAAACAGCCTTTGCTTAATGGCTTTCAGGTTGCTGGTGAGCAACGGCGATTGCAGGCTTTCGACAATCGCGAGGGAGAGGATCAGCTCGATCACTTCATAATGGCTTAGGTTCAGCCGCTCGATGCCCCAGCGCCCATCCAGCCGAATGCCACCGCCTCGTCCTCGGTCAGAGTCAATCGGATAACCCGCCTCTTTCAACGCCGCCAACTCGCGCATCAGGGTACGTTGGCTGACGCCCAATTGCGTGCGCAAATCGGCTGTTGTCCAATGATCTTCAGATCGCAACAACCCTAAAAGCCTGCTGCGCCGTTCGGCCCGCTTTTCAAAATTATTGTCGCCCATGCATTTAATATGTCAGAAAATGGCATATTTATCCATAGTCTCCATTTTGCGAAATATCTCGAAAAGTGAGCAGGTAGAGACAAATGGATATAATGATCAATTCAACTGAATTTCCTCAACCCACCATGATCGCGGTCAATGGCGTTGAGCTGGAAGTTTTTGAGGCTGGCCAAGAGCATCGCGGCAACCCAATTGTGCTTTGCCATGGTTGGCCCGAACATGCATTTGCCTGGCGGCACCAAATTCCAGCGCTTGCCGCGGCGGGTTATCATGTCATTGTGCCCAATCAGCGGGGCTATGGTCATTCATCTTGCCCAGATGAGGTGACCGCCTATGACATTGCGCACCTTACGGGCGACCTCGTCGCTCTGCTTGATCATTTTGGCTATGATGATGCGATTTTTGTTGGTCATGATTGGGGCGCCAATGTGGTGTGGAGCTTGGCGCAACTGCACCCGCAGCGCGTGCGCAAAATCATCAATTTGGCCCTTCCCTATCAGGCACGCACCGAAAAGCCATGGATTGAATTTTTGGAGGAAATTTTTGGTGGCGATCACTACTTCGTGCATTTCAACCGCCAACCGGGCATCGCCGATGCCGTGTTGGATCAAAACACAAAACGCTTTCTCAACAATCTGTACCGCAAAAATGTGCCCCTCGCCCCGCCAGAACCGGGCATGATGATGATCAATCTCGCGAAAGCGGAACTCGCTTTTGGCGACCCAATTTTAAGCGATGAAGAATTAGCGGTTTTGGTTTCTGCGTTTGAGAAGAACGGTTTCACCAGCAGCATCAATTGGTATCGCAATATGGATCGCAACTGGCATCTATTGGCCGAAGTCGATCCAATCATAAAGCAGCCAACCTTGATGATTTACGGCGAGCAAGACATGATCCCAAAATCAGAAAACCTCGCTGATTTTGTGCCAAATGTGGATATAGTCAGCCTTGATTGCGGCCATTGGATTCAACAGGAAAAGCCTGAAGAGACCAATCAGGCCATCCTGAATTGGCTTGGAAAATAGAGCGCGTTGAGCGCTCCATGAAATCAAAAAGCCCGCCGGTTTTCCGGCGGGCACTCATTTTACCTCGTTGCAGCTGGGGTTTAGCCTTCCTTTTGGATCTCCACAGAATGTGGGTAAGGAATGGAAATTCCGCCCTTATCAAAGGCCTCTTTCACTGCTTTCGTCATGGCAAATTTCAGGTTCCAATAATCGGCCGCATTGCACCATAGGCGCACAGAAATATCCACGCTGCTGTCGCCCAAATTGGTCACACGTAGCCACGGCTCCGGCGTATCCAAAACACGCTCATCTGCTTTTGCGAGATCTTCGATGATTTTCATCGCAACATCCGCATCGTCGCCATAATCAATGCCGAACAGCAAGTCGCAGCGACGTGTTTTGTGATGGGAATAGTTGGTAATGATCGAGCCCCACGCTTGGCCGTTGGGGATGATGATTTGCACATTGTCGGGTGTCACCAATTCGGTCACGAACAAGTTGATATCCACCACGGTGCCAGACGTACCGCCAATATCGACAAATTGCCCATTTTTATAGGGGCGGAACAGAATAAGCATAAAGCCTGCCGCCAAGTCGGACAGTGTGCCCTGCAATGCCAAGCCGATGGCTAATGTCGCCGCGCCCATAACGGCCACAAGCGATGTGGCTTCGATGCCGAACAGTCCCAAAACGGTGATGCCAACCATCAGCAGGATGGCCCATTTCACGATCGCGGCGATAAAATTTCCAATCGTGTTGTCAATCCGCTCATTGGCAGCGACCTTTCTGCGCACCAGACCAGAAACGGCGCCAGCCACGATCCAACCCACAATTAGAACGATCAGTGCTTTGATTGCGTTGAACACAATCGGCCAGTAGCCCATTGCCATTTCAGCCATCTGATCCATAAAAATTTCTCCTTCGTTTCTGGCTCATCTCAGTGATAGTGGTGATTTGTTTCAATAGTTTATCAGCCGTCAATTCGGTTTGAAAGTCGGCGGACATTTTTGTTTCGCCTTCCCTACCGCCAATCTCTATGGCACAAAATGGCATGGCTAAGCGCGATTCACACCCCACTTCTCAGTCAGATCTTTTTGGCGACCCCGACATGTCACTCGAAGACTCGTTTCGCGAGCAAGGCAATATTGTATGCGGTGTAGATGAAGCAGGCCGTGGCCCGTTGGCCGGGCCCGTTGTAACGGCTGCTGTCATTTTGAATCAGGCCAATGTGCCCGATGGATTGAATGACAGTAAGAAACTGACAGAGAAGGCCCGCGACCGGCTTTATGATGAGATATTCAAAAGCGGCGCCTTTGTGGGCATTGCCAGCGCACCGCCGGAGATGATCGCAGCGCACAATATTCGTGGCGCGACTTTAATTGCCATGCGTCGCGCGGTGGAGGCTTTGGCCCAGTTGCCGGACGTTGCGCTGATTGACGGTCGCGATGTGCCGCCTAACCTGCCCTGCGCTGGTCACTCCTTGATTAAGGGGGATAGTCGGTCCTTATCCATCGCTGCGGCTTCGATCATCGCCAAGGTCACGCGAGATCGTGCGTGTGAGATCATGGAACGCGATGCGCCGCATTTCGGATTTTTGAAGCACAAGGGATATGGCACCAAGCAGCATTTGACTGCCTTGCTCGACCATGGTGCCTGCTATCACCACCGCAAAGATTTTAAGCCGATCGCAGAAATAATCGCGAAAGAAAAGTGATTCAAAACAGCACTTTAGGCCCGAGAGCTCAATATTTACTTTTGGTTTACCATAAGATTTAAAGCTCGCTTAACCCTAACAAATTACAACTGGCGAGGTAGTATTGCGTTAGGGTTAAGTAAATGTTGCGTGAGTTGGGTTCCGAGGCGCGGGATATGGCGCCAGCTTCTGAGGAAGCGAAAGAAGTTTTGCCAATCGACACCATTTTGGTTGGCGACTGTATCGAACGGATGAATGCCCTGCCCGCCGGGTCAGTTGATCTGGTGTTTGCCGATCCTCCCTATTTTCTTCAATTGGATAAGGGGCTTACACGCCCGGACCAGTCACATGTGGATGGTGTTCATAATGATTGGGACAAGTTCAATGATTTCGCCCATTACGACAAATTCACCCGCGACTGGCTTGCTGCTGCAAAGCGCATTCTCAAGCCGAATGGCGCGATTTGGGTGATCGGGTCTTACCACAATATTTTCCGCGTTGGCGCGACGTTGCAAGACCTTGGCTATTGGATGCTGAACGACATTATTTGGCGTAAATCCAACCCGATGCCAAACTTCCGCGGCACGAGATTTACTAATGCACATGAGACACTTATCTGGGCCAGTAAAAGTCAAGATTCAAAGCCTGTCTTTAATTATGACGCGCTGAAGCAGGCCAATGATGACACGCAAATGCGGTCTGATTGGTTGTTCCCGATCTGCACGGGGCAAGAGCGGTTGAAGGATGAGAATGACGACAAGGTGCACCCAACGCAAAAGCCAGAATCGCTTTTATATCGGGTGCTTATGGCAACCACTAAGCCGGGCGATGTGATCCTTGATCCGTTTTTCGGCACCGGCACAACAGGTGCTGTGGCCAAGAAACTGGGCCGCCATTTTATCGGGATTGAGCGCGAGAGCGATTATATCAACGCGGCGCTGAAACGCATTGCGACCATCAAGCCGCTGGACAAGGTGGTGCTGGAAACAGTGAAGGGCAAGCGCGCGGAAAAGCGGATTCCGTTTGGCTCTTTGATCGAGCAAGGCATGGTGGAACCGGGCGCTATCTTGTTGGATTCAAAAAAGAAATTCAAAGCGGTTGTACGCGCCGATGGTTCCCTTGCCTGCGAAGGGCATGAAGGTTCGATCCACAAAGTGGGGGCCGCGGTGCAAGGGCAAACGGCCTGTAATGGCTGGACCTATTGGCACATCCAACAGGGCAAAGACCTTGTTTTGATTGACGAATTACGCGCGGACATTCGCTCGCGCATGGAGAAATTATCAGCCTGACCTCCAGTACTGCATACAGGCAACCTGACGCCGCTGGTCTAAGTTGGATCAGCGGCTTTTTCTTGTCCGCTAAAACTCCAAAAAGTTTTAGATAATTTCAGCAAA
Source organism: Maritalea sp. S77 (assembly GCF_049801075.1). Taxonomy (NCBI): domain Bacteria; kingdom Pseudomonadati; phylum Pseudomonadota; class Alphaproteobacteria; order Hyphomicrobiales; family Devosiaceae; genus Maritalea; species Maritalea sp. S77. The sequence continues at coordinate 1,053,367 of NZ_JBNAGG010000001.1, forward strand.
TTTCAGTTTTCTCCGGCCGCTTTTATATAGCCGTGTGCCAAAATTTGCGCGCGGGCAAAGATTTGGTCCGCATCTGCGTTTTGCGTGGCCAAAATCCCCTCGATCAACCCGTTTAAAGCGAAGATCAAATCACGCGCCACCATCTCAGCATTTGGCACTGCGAATTTGACGAGCATTGTCGAAATGATTTCCGTGAGGCCGCGCTTGAAGGCAAGGCTTTCGTCAGCGAGAGGCAGGAAGCTTTCGGCATAGTCGAGCGTACGTCCCACCATCGGCCAGCGCAATTGGTGGGCGATGGTCACGCGCAACAAATTGTCCAATGCCTGCTCCAGCGTCAGTTCAGCAGTTTGCGCTGCCGCGTCTGCCAATGCATCGTGCAATTGGCTGCGCTTTTGCCGGATCAGTTCGATCAGGATTGCATCCTTGCTTGGGAAATATTGGTATAGCGTACCCACGCTAACCCCAGCCACCTCGGCGATGTGGTTGGTGTTGAGTTTCTCCAACCCGTGCGTTTGTAAAATGCGAGTGCTGGCCTGCAAAATTGCGTTGACAGTGGCGCGAGCGCGTGCTTGGCGCGGCTGTTTGCGGGGGCTGGCGGGTTGTGCGACGGGCGAAGTCAAATGCGAGTTTCCAAAACTGAGTAATTGCTCAATTATCACACTCAACAATTTGATTGTAAATGAGGTGTGGTGATGGGATTTGACTTTTCGGGCAGCAAGGCGCTGGTGACCGGCGGTGCGCGGGGCATTGGGCTGGAGATTTCAAAACTGCTGATCGCGCGGGGGGCTCAGCTTATTGTGGTGGGCCGCAATGAAGATGATTTGCGGCGGCTGCAACAGCAATTCCCTCAAGCGGTGACGCCCTATGTTTGTGACCTTGCGCAGGCTGAAGCGGTTGACCGACTGATTGAATTTCTGCGCACCGCACATTTGGACCTGAATGTGCTGATCAACAACGCAGCGCGGCAGGTTGAGATGGATGCGCTCGCAGGCAATACAGCACAGAATATTGCGGATGGGCGCAATGAAATTGCGCTCAATCTTGATGCGCTTATCTCTTTGAGTCTTGGGCTGTTGCCGCAGTTCGCGCGGCAAGAGCGGGCGTTGATCTGCAATATCAGCACCGGGCTGGCGATTGCGCCGAAAGCGGCCTCCCCCGTTTATTGCGCCACAAAGGCGGGCGTGCGCAATTTTAGCCGCGCGATCCGCTATCAATGTGAGGATGAAGCGCCGCAGATTCAGGTCAGCGAAGCGGTGATGGCGCTGGTGGATACGGAGATGACAACTGGGCGTGGCACCGGAAAGATTACCCCGCAACAGGCAGCGCTTGAGGTGGTGAATGGTCTTGCCAAAGGGCAGCATGAAATCTGGGTGGGCAAAGCTAAATTGCTGCGGTTTTTAAACCTGCTGGCCCCGCCCATCGCCGCGAAGATTTTGCGCTAAGGGCTATTTCAACGCCTTTTGCAGCACTTTTTTGAAGGCGGTCGGCAAGGCTTCCCCCTCAACGGTTTCACGCGGCTGCCACCACCCTTCAGCCGCCGGCGGCCTGTCGCTTTGGATGAACCAGACGGTTACTTCCAAGGCGAAATGGGTGAACACATGGTCGATGGTGCCGCGCTTGTGCCAATCGCCCACGAATGGAAATTCAGGTTCGGTGCGCTCGCCAATCCACTCGCTGCCGGGCACTTCGGTCATGGCGGCGAGCAGGCCTTTTTCCGGGCGCTGGCGCAGGAAGATTTCGCCCTGTTTGTTTTGCACCACGAAGGCATGGCCAAAGCGCTGGGGTTTTGGCTTTTTCGGCGCGGCCACCGGATAGTTTTCCGGCGCGCCGGATTTTCTGCCCGCGCAGTTTTGTGCGATGGGACAAATCAGACAGTTGGCGCGTTTCGGGGCGCAAATGGTGGCGCCCAAATCCATCAGGCTTTGGGCAAAGTCCCCGGCCCGCTTGGGCACGGACCGCGCCACCACGTCGCGCACAAAGGGCTTTTCGTCGCGCACCGACTTCTCCAGTGCAGTATAGCGCGCCACCACCCGGTCCACATTGCCATCCACCACGGCCACTTGCTCATCAAAGCAAATCGCGGCGATGGCGGCGCTGGTGTAAGGCCCTATGCCGGGCAGTTTTTGCAACTCCTCGGCGCTGGCGGGGAAGATGCCATTGTGCTCGTCCACCAGCACCTGGGCGCAGGCGTGCAGATTGCGGGCGCGGGCATAATAGCCAAGGCCCGCCCAAGCTTTGAGCACATCGTCGCGCGGGGCGGCGGCCAAATCAAAAATGGTCGACCACGTGCTGGTGAAGGCCGCGAAATATTTCCCCACCGTGGGCACGGTGGTTTGCTGCAACATAATCTCCGACAGCCAGACGAAATAAGGGTTGGGCAACACCCCTTCTGCCCGCGCCTGCGGCCCCACGCGCCATGGCAGGGTGCGGGCCGAACGATCATACCAGTCGAGCATCGCTTCCGCGTCTAAAGTGGGGGCATTTTTCCCCCTAGTTTTTGAGATTTTTTCATGCATGATGGGCACTGTACTGCGTTGCGCCGCTGGCTCAAGCCAAAAGCACCATTTGTGCGCAACATATTTGAACGGGCACGCAATGGCAGAGAAGAAAAAGACCAGAGCCTATAAGCATTTCAACCGCGCCATGTCGATTTCGGAACTGGCCGAACGCGCGATTGAACCGCTGGCGCAAAAGCGCGGCTTTGCCAATGCCGAACTGCTGACCCGTTGGGCGCATATTGTGCCCGAACCGTTTGATCAATCGGTGATCCCCGATCAGCTCAAATGGCCCCATTCCGGGCAAATGGAAGGCGCGGCGGGCGCTGTGCTCACCGTGAGCGTCGACCCCATATACGCCCTCGCCTTCACCCACGAAACCGACATGATCAAAGGCGCGATCAACCGCTATTTCGGCTTTTATCTGGTGGATAAAATCAAACCCTCCCGCCGCCCCTTTTTGCCGCAGCAGCAAGAGGATGCAAGGCCTCAGTTGCGGCCGCTGACGCCGAAAGTTGAGGCGGAGCTGAATGCAGAGCTGGATGGCATTGAGGATGCGGAACTGCGCGAGGCACTGATGAAGCTTGGGCGGGGGCTTAAGGGGCGGGGTTAGTAGTCAGATATGTCCGATAGTTCAATCTTGTTCACTATGTAGGACAGTTGCGGCCTTCGCGTAGGATAGCCTCTAGAAAATAATGCTAGATATTCGCCAAGTCTAGTGCGTTCTACTTCTTCCCGGGGGTTTCCTACAAGCTCTGTGTAATATTGATTATCTTCAGATTGAATTGCTGATCTCGCCATTTTTGCAATTATTAATTCTGCTTGGATTGGTATTTTATCGTCTTCATTCAAGTTAGAAATGATCGGGTATTTCTCCTTCAAAGCTTCCCATGTCGCCTTCCCACTTGCATCCCCGAATGCGTATTTGTGATAAAGATCAGGCACGAAAACTTTTAGGGTTATTAAAACTAACAACATTCTGGGAAAAAGGTATTGGTTTTCTGGAGTCATTAACGCTGCAACAGCTACTGCAGACATACAATGCTCCTGAGCTCTTAAGTCAGCATCAAAAATACTGAATAGGAGACCTGCCGATTCGAAAAACTCTTCTAATTCTAAATCCACTTTTCTGTTTTTGAAGAAATTTGCCAAACCAAATTTTTGGACCAATGCTCCGGTAAATTGAGAGCGATTGGGTCGCTGTAAAGTAATTTCTAAATCAAAGAAGCGTTTCAGGTATCCATTCGAGTTTGTGCCACTGCCATAAACTGAGGACAAGCTTACCATTAGTTGCTGTTTTTCAATTGAACAAAGGAACACAACATTATCGACGTCGAAAATATGCTTGATCCGTTCAAGAAGTTCGATGGCATAGGTTGGACGACATCGATCTAATTCATCCACGAAGATCACAAGTGGCAATCTTTTGCAATTTGTCTCTAAATTATCAATTGCAGCTCCAAGTGTGCGCTTAAATTCCTCGAGGAGATCTTTCTCCCCCTTATATGCATCAACCAATTCTGAGGCTGCTGCGGCGGCACCGTCGGCTAAGAAATCCTCTATCTCTTTATCAAGATCAATGGCCCCGCGAGTTAGAAACTTCAGCAAAAGAGGCAGCAACCTCTGAGAAATTTTTCCAGCAGTTTCTTTTAGCTTTTCTATATTTTTCTTTTGCTCAGCACCGCTATTTCCATTTTCACTGAGCACGTCAATGATCTCGCTTGTGAAGGCAATAATCGGATCACTGTGGTAATCTGTTTCCCAAGCATTGAAGTACACGCATGGGTGGCAATGGTCCTGATTTTCCAGATATTGTTTCATTTGATGAACAAATGTTGTTTTGCCTGTACCCCATGGTGAGTTAAGCGCGATCACAAAGGGTGGCTCAACGTTCTGGATTAAATTGGCAAGCGCTTCACCTTGGGCCTTGCGGTTTAAGATATCGCTTGGGCCAAAGGGGTCGTCTTTATCTATTTCAAATTGCTTGAGTTTAAACTTCATAAGTATTGCTTTCGATATGTCTGTGCCCATTCCGTGCGATTCCTAGACTTTGTGTCAAGTAACCGATGCTTCATGGCCCCCGGATCAAATCCGGGGTGACTTGGGGTTGGTTTAGTGCTTCGTACAAACTCAAAGTCATTCCCGCGTAGGCGGGAATCCAGATTGGACTATCTTCACTGTAATTCAATAATCGCGTACGCCTTTGCTTGCGCTGCATGGACCCTCGGGTCAGGCCCGAGGGTGACGGTGGTGGGTGGGTGAATGTAGTAGTTATGACCCGCTGTTTTGTACGTCGACAGGCGAAATGGATGGCAATACAGATACACGCTTACGCCGCAGGAGTGCGCTTGCCATCACTTGGATGATGGTTTGGGCGGTGCAACTGCGCTGGCAGTGCTTGGACCCTCGGGTCAAGCCCGAGGGTGACGTGATGGGGCGTGGTTGGCTTGGTGCCATAATCCACATGCGTTTGAGAAATCTCTGCCAGACATTCTCCCGTCATTTCTGCCCCCCCCTTCCGTCATTACCGGGCTTGACCCGGTAATCCATGTAGCGGCAATGTTTTCGCCATGGGTGGATGGGTTTACATCATGAGCAACAAGATGAACGGCACGCTATATGTTGGGGTGACGAGTGACTTGGTGCGGCGGGTTTATGAACATCGCGAAGGTCTTGTTGACGGCTTTACAAAGACACAAGAGTTAAAGCGCTTGGTGTATTTTGAAGCGCATGATGAAATTGGCGCGGCTATTCAACGGGAGAAGAGTTTGAAGCGCTGGTCGCGGGCTTGGAAGGTTGAGTTGATCCAGAAATCCAATCCGTTCTGGGATGATTTGTTTGATCAGATTTGTGGGTGATTTGGCATTGAGCCGATTCGCTTGTGCTGCTTGGACCCTCGGGTCAAGCCCGAGGGTGACGGTGGTGGGCGTTGGAATGGTAGTACCCTAATGTACCGCTTCTGACTGCCGACAGGTGAAATGGATTGCAAGACAGATACACGCTCACGCCGCGAGGCTGGTCTTGCAATGACGCGAGAGTTTTTTTTTGCGCAGTGCGAATTGCTCAGGCGCTGCTTGCCCCCCGGATCAAGTCCGGGGTGACGGTAGCGGGTGTGGCTACCGCGGTGTCAGTTCGCCCCTACCCCACCGCCTGCCACGATCCGGGGGCCTGCCCCGTCCAGCGTTTGAAAGCGCGGGAGAAGGCGCTGGGGTCGGAGAAGCCGACGAGGTAGGCGGTTTCGTTGGCGGAGACTTTTTTCTCGGCCAGATAGTGGCAGGCCATTTTGTGGCGGAGGTCGTCGCGCAATTGTTCGAAGGAAATGCCTTCGGCTTTGAGGCCGCGATAAAGGCTTTGGCGGGAGAGACCCATTTTTTCGGCCACTTGATCCATGGTTAGCTCGCCCGTGTGCAGCACAGGGATCATGATGCTTTCGGCCCGGCCCTTTATGGTTTTGCTGCTTTCCAGCTCCTTCATCAATGCATCGGCATGTTTGGAGAGAATGCCAAAGGCATAGCGGTCCGCATAATCGGTTTGCACCGTAAGCCATGAGGTTTCGATTTCCATGGCGTTACGGTCAGCCGCGAATTCAACCGGGGCCTGCAGCACCCGGTCATAATCTTTATAATGGGCGGGCTTCTCGTGGGTGACTTTGATGCGTTTGACGAAGGGGGTGTCGCCAAAATGGCGGCGGAACTCGCAGATGAAGCGGCCAAAGGTGCTTTCGGTGAGTTCGGGAAACTCATTGGGATTGATCCGCGTATCTTCCAGCCACAATTCATTGCCTTCTGGCACAAGGGCAAAGCGTTCGCCTGCGGTGCCGATATCGACCTCGGCCACCAATTGGCCATAGCGGTTGAGCTGCGCCAGTGCTTCGCCCATATTGGCGGTGGATTCCGCGATCAGCCCGACAATGGAGGTGCGGACAAAGGGCATGTCCCAACAATAATCCAGCGAAAAGGACGGGTTGTTGGTGTGCTCCGCGCCCAATTGCATCATGCGGCGGAATTTTTCCATCGGCACGCGGTTGTCCGCATTAGCGAAAATGGCGTCATCCAAGTCGACTGCGGCCAATAGCGCGGAACGAGACGCGCCCTTATCTACCGCATAATCCAAGATTGATTTTAGATAACCAGCTGAAACGCTGCCTTTTTCCATCACCGTGCCCCCACTTTGCCCCACATATTAGCCGGGTGATATGTGGGGTCAATAAAATGATTTCTCAAGTCATTTGCGCTCTGCCCAATGCACCTTATGTGCAAGCCACGTTAATTGTGCAGGATGAAAATGATGAATGTGAAATTGCAAAAGGCCGGCGGCGTTGCGGGCATTGTGGCTGGCGGCACCTATTTGTTTGGCTTTGCCTTGTTGCTCGCCGTGTTGGCCCCTGCGGGCTATTTCGAAGGCGGCGCGGCCGACAAGGTTCAATTTATGATCGACAATAAAACCACGCTCGCCGTGTGGAATTTTGTGATCTGGATTTTGAACAGCTTTGCCATGGTGGTGCTGGCCGTGGCGCTTTATGACCGATTGAAAGGCGGCGCGCCGACTTTGGCGGCCATCGGGTCGGCCTATGGCATCATCTGGGCCGGGCTGATTTTGGCGGCGGGCATGGTGTCCAACATCTCGCTGGAAGCGGTGACGAGCATGGCGGGGAACGATCCCGAAGGTGCGGCGACATTGATGCTGGCGCTATCGCATGTGGAAAACGGCATTGGCGGCGGCAATGAATTGGCCGGGGGCTTTTGGGTGCTGGTGATTTCGCTCGGGGCGTATTTGTCGAACCAATTGCAAAAGCCGCTCAATATTTGGGGCATGGTGATCGGTGTTGCAGGTCTCTCCACGCTTCTCCCCGGTGCGGAAGAGATTGGCGGCTCGATCTTTGGGCTTGGCTTTATCGTCTGGTTTATCTGGGCCGGCGTGTATTTGCTGCGGAAATAAGCGCCACATCACTCAAATGTGAGGTGGGGGCAGGACGGCATTAGCGCCCTGCCCTCTTGCTGCCATCATTATTATGTGTAAGTTGCCATCAAACAATTGATGGAGAGTGGAACGTGGAACTTTCTCGCAGACATATGCTGATGGTTGGCGCTGGGGCCGGTGCCTTTTTGCTGGCCGGGTGCGACAACAATAACGGCAATGCACAAGCTGGCAACAAAAGCGAAGTGAACACAGCCGATAACGAAACCCCAACTGAATATGCCCCAACTGGCGATTTGATGAAGCCATTGGCATTTGAAGACCGTTGGATCGGCAATGATGATGCGAAAGTGACTGTGATTGAATATTCATCACCCACTTGCTCGCACTGTGGCACGTTCCACAACTCAGTTTATCCGCAGTTTAAAGAGCAATATGTCGATAGCGGCAAGATCCGCTTTGTGGTGCGTCCGTTCGTGCGCAACATCCTCGATGCAGTGGTTTACATGCTCGCTGCAAGCGAAGAAGAAGGCGTGAATGTGGATTATTACGACATCCTGGCGAAGTTCTTTGCGACTCAACGCACATGGGCAACCTCCGAAACGCCGCGCGATGCAATTGCTGAAATTGCACTAAATAACGGATTTACACAGGAAACATTCGACGCCAGCTTGACAAACCAAGCGCTTTTTAAGGAACTAGAATTGTTGCGGACCCAGGCGATTGAAGAGTTTAACCTGAGCGCGACACCTTCGTTCTTCGTGAACGGCAAGCTGATTGAAGGGGTAGTTCCGCTTGAAAATTGGGCTAAAGAAATCGATCCACTTCTTTAGACCCTCGCACTTCTTTATAAGAGGCGCGAGATGAAATTTTCGCGCCTCAAACTTGTCGGCTTTAAAAGCTTTACCGACCCCACCGAACTTCACCTCAAATCTGGTCTGACCGGCATTGTTGGCCCCAATGGCTGCGGCAAGTCTAACCTTGTGGAAGCCTTGCGCTGGGTGATGGGGGAAAATTCCTACAAAAATATGCGTGCCTCGGGCATGGATGATGTGATTTTTTCCGGCTCATCCAACCGCCCGCAACGCAACTCGGCAGAAGTGAGCCTGGTGCTGGACAATAAAGACCGCACGGCCCCTGCCATCTTCAATAAAGATGATGAATTGGAAGTGACCCGCCGGATTGAGCGGGAGCAAGGCTCTGTTTATCGCGTGAATGGCCGCGAAGTGCGGGCGCGTGATGTGCAGCTGTTGTTTGCGGACGCTTCAACCGGGGCGCACAGCCCAGCTCTGGTGCGCCAAGGGCAGATCGGCGAGCTGATTGCGGCCAAGCCTGTGCAGCGCCGCGCGATCTTGGAAGAAGCGGCAGGCATTTCCGGCCTGCACTCGCGCCGCCATGAGGCGGAGTTGCGGCTGCGGGCAGCGGAAAACAATCTCGACCGCGTGGACGATATTATCGGCCAAGTGAGCACTCAACTTGAGAACTTAAAGCGGCAGGCGCGGCAGGCGACGCGCTATCGCGGGCTTTCGGGCGAAATTCGCAAGGCGGAAGCCACCCTGTTCCATTTGCGCTGGGTGAACGCCAAGGTGGCGGAGAAGGAAGCGCAGGCGGAACATCAAAGGCTGGTGAATTTGCTCGCCGATGCAACCCATGTGGAACTTGGCGCGCGGCAGAAGCTGGAGCAATCGGAGGCGGAACTGACGCCTTTGCGGCAGGCCGAGGCCGAGGCCGCAGCTGCATTGCAGCGGGTGAAAATGGCGCTGGAGCAATTAGAGGCTGACGCCCGCCGCGCCAAAAATCGCCGCATTGAGCTGGAAGGCCGTGCGCGGCAAGTGAATGCCGATGTGGAACGTGATGATGCGCAGGTGAAAGAGGCCAAGGAATTTTTGCTGGGGCTGATCGACGAGCAAAAGGGTTTGCTGGCTGATGAAGAAGCTGAAGCCAAAGATATGGCCACGGCCCAACAAGAGGCCGAGCGCACCAGCGTTGAAACCGAAGAGTTTGAAAAAGGCTTGAGCGCCGAGCGCGACAAGCTGAGCAATTTGCGTGCCCACAAGGCCCAAACCGAGCGCAGCTTAAATGATGCCCGTGTCCGGGCTCAAAAATTGGTGCAACAATTGGCTGATGTGCGCGAGGAAGCACAGCAACTTGTGGCCAAATTGCAAGAAGACAAAACCATTCAGCTGCGCGAGCACGAGCTGGAGGAGGCTCGTGCAAAACTGGCGGCCAGTGAGCAAGCGGCAGACCAAGCTGAGGCGCAAGTGGAACAAGCGCGACAAGCTTTGGATGCGCTGACCGAACCACGCAACGGTGCCAAAAGTGAAGTGACGCGGCTGGAAGCCGAAGCCCACGCGATCCACAATATGCTCAATGTGCATGACAAATCGCTATGGCCCGCCGTGGTGGATGCCCTGCAAGTGGCCCCCGGTTACGAGACCGCATTGGGCGCGGCGCTGGGCGATGATTTGGATGCTTCTTCAGATGCAGGCGCCCCTCTCTATTGGGCGGGCGCTGAAGTTGGCGCGGGCGACCCCAGTTTGCCCGATGGTGTGACACCGCTCAGCCAATTTGTAACCGGCAGCACTTTGGTGTCGCGGCGGCTCAAGCAAATTGGATTGGTGGACATTGCCCAAGGCAAAGCGCTGCATAATGAATTGCAAGTGGGACAAGCCCTTGTGACGCTGGAAGGCGATTTGTGGCGTTGGGACGGATTTGTGGCGCGGGCAGATGCGCCGAGCGCAGCGGCTCAACGGCTGGCACAGCGCAATCGGTTGCAGGAGATTGAGGCGGATTTGGCCAAAGCTAAAACTGCCGCCGCGGACCTAGACGCGCAACATCAGAACGCGACGACCAAGTTGAATGCAGCTCGGCAGGACGAGCAGGCCAAGCGGCAAGCCTATCGCGACGCTCAACGGCTGATCAATGTGGCCCAAGGCGCGTTGGATGCAGCGCAAAAGGGATTGGTGGACCTTACTTCTCGTCGGTCCGCGCTGGAAGAAGCTGAAATTCGATTGAAATCCAGCCATGATGAGGCACAAGCCGCTGTTTCCGATGCAGAAGCAGCTTTGGCGCAGATTGAAGATGAAAGCGCATTGGCGCAAAAGATTGAGGCCGCAAACCAGCAATTGGCAGAGCTTCGCCGCGTGGCCAACGATGCGCGGATGCGGTTGGCCGGATTTGAAAACGCAGCACGGATGCGCAAACAGCGGCTGGAACGCATCGGCGCTGAAACGCAAAAGTGGCAGAACCGTTTGAACGACACGCAGGCACACTTGGACGTGTTGGCCAAGCGCAAGGCGGATATTGACGAGCAACTGGCACAATTGGCGAGTGCGCCCGACCAGTTCAGCGAAAAACGCGCGAAGCTGGAAGACCAGATTGAAGATGCGGCCCACGCGCAAAGACGTGCGGCGGACAAAGTGGCCGTGGCCATGGAACGCCAGCGCAATGAAGATAAAGATGCCCGCGATGCCCTTTCCGCCCTTGCTAAAGTGCGTGAAGAGATCGCCCGCATTGAAGAACGCCTTAAGTCGTTGGCCAGCCAGCGGATGCAAATTGAGCAGATGGTTTCCGAAACGCTGGACATTCCAGCCAGCCGCACTGCCGAGGTTGCCGGGCTGAAACCCGAAGATTCTCTGCCCGAGCTTGATAAGGTGGATGCAAAGCTGGAACGGTTAAAGCGCGAGCGTGAACGGTTGGGCGGCGTGAACCTGCGGGCGGAGCAAGAAGCAACCGAGACCGAAGAGCAGCTCACCATTATGGTGACTGACCGCGAAGATTTAATCGCGGCAATTGCCAAACTGCGCACGGGCATTTCAAACCTAAACCGCGAAGGCCGACAACGGCTGACCGAAGCGTTTGATAAAGTGAATAATCACTTCAAAGATTTGTTCACCCAGTTGTTTGGCGGCGGTACGGCGGAGCTCACCTTTGTGGAGAGCGATGATCCACTGGAAGCTGGGCTGGAAATTATTGCGCGGCCACCAGGCAAAAAGCCACAAACCATGACATTGCTTTCTGGTGGCGAGCAGGCGCTCACCGCCATGTCGCTGATCTTTGCAGTGTTTCTTACCAACCCGGCCCCCATTTGCGTATTGGACGAAGTTGACGCGCCATTGGACGATGCCAATGTGGAACGTTTCTGCAATTTGCTGGATTCAATGCGGCACAAAACCGATACGCGGTTCGTGACCATCACCCACAACCCGATCACCATGGCACGGATGGACCGCTTGTTTGGTGTGACCATGGCCGAAAAAGGCATTTCCAATTTGGTCTCTGTAGATTTGACCACCGCCGAGAGTTTCTTGGAAGATGTCGGGTAAAAGGGATTGGCCCCGGATTAAATCCGGGGCGGCCGAGCGAAGATTTATCTTCAAGTTGCGCGGTCAGGCTCCGGCTCATCTTCCGTATAAAGCCCCAATCGGGCAAGCTGTGTGAGCGCGATGTCCTCGAGCGGATCGCAAGTGGGCAGGTTGCGAGCCAACAGATTGATCTGTTCCAACAGAGCAAACAATTGATGTCCGTATTCTTCACAATCAGTGTTGCGGGGCAGCTCTTTTGCAGTCGCGGCCCATTGGCAAATCTCGATTAAGCGCGCAATGCGATCCGTGTTGATTTGCAGGAGCATGTTGCGCAAGGTTGGTTCACTGTCGCGCGCTTCAATGGCGAGGTTCGTCAAAAGACAGCCTTTGCGGTCGAAATCGGCGCGGTGCGCAGCACACATCTCGCGGATCAGCTTTGTCAGCAGTTGTTTTACATCGATTGGCGGCTCTGCCAGCACCAAAGCGATTTGTGGGGTCTGCACCTCGTAATACAGCAGCAGATTTTGCAAGAGGGTCTCTCGGTTTCCAAAGGCATTATAGAAACTCGAGCGGGTGAGCCCTAAACAATCCGCCATGCCCTTCACACTCATCGCCGACAGCCCCTGTCGCCAGAAGCGATCCAGCAAAATTTCGTAGGCATCTGTTATGTGAAAGGATTTGCGCCGGGCCAATGCTATGCAGTTCCCATGTGAAGCAACCCTGCTTCTGTCATTTTAAAGCCAAGGCTTTTGTAAAATGGCGCCAATGACGGCTCGAAATCTACATGCAGATAAGTCAATTCTGCGGTACAGGCAAACTCAACCAACATTTTCACTAGGCAACTCCCGACACCGTTGCCTTGATATATGGGGGCGACAACTGGATCCAACACGAATCCATGTTGGTGCCCATCTGAAATGAGCTTAGCAAAACCGATCAGGTCTCCATCGGCCCTCGCGCATACATACGCGGCACAGCTAGCTAACATGCGGTCAAAATGACTAACTTCGAATGCGGGCCACGCTGTTCGCAACAGGTTGGTAAACTCCAATTGCTCGAGCGAAGCATTCAATTGATATTTGATCATTTCAAAATTTTATACATATATGTACAAAAATCAAGCCAATCCCGAATCCTTGAAGGTAGCGCTTTAAAATTTATGGCGAAAAAGTGTGCAAAGTTGAAAATGAACAAAAAACGGGCGAATAAAAAGATTCCATCACGTCGAATATTATATTATTTTCAATAGGTTAACTTACACACCCAAATCTTGACACCAAACAGGCAAAGCCCTATGTTGCCCCCGAATTTGAGGGGCACTGTTTTTTGTGCGAAATGCCAGTTTTGGCAGGATGGGAATATGTCCAATTCTGATAAAAATGGCGCCAAAAAAGACGCCTCAGACAGTTTGGTGGGTAGCGCTCCCACAGGCGACCTAGATGCCCGCATTCGGGCAGCACGGCAACGCGGTGGATATGGCGAATTCGAAACCAAACCAAAAGAGCACCTATCTGGTCACGCGAAAGCGGCGCGTTTAGGCACCGAATTTATCGCAGCGATCATTGTGGGGGGCTTTATTGGGTATTTTGCTGATATGGGTTTGGGCACTTCGCCTTGGCTTTTATTGGTGATGGTGTTGGTGGGCTTTGTTGCCGGGGTGTTGAATGTAGTGCGATCTGCCGCACGAATGAACGCCGAAGCGATAATCACGCCGGATATGAATTTGGGCTCGGATGCGGACAATAAGAACGCAAAAGGGCATTAGCGATAAGGGGCTGGAGCGTGGCAAACGATCCAATTCATCAGTTTAAAATCACTGATATTTTCACCGTTGGCGGTGCAGGCGAAGGCGAAACAGGCGGTTTTGAAATCGCATTCACCAACTCTGCTTTGTTCATGGTGATCACTGTTGTTGCGATCGCTGCATTTTTGATCCTTTCGACACGCGGCCGCGGCCTTGTGCCAGGGCGTCTGCAGCTTCTCTCAGAAATGCTCTATGAATTTGTGGCCAATATGGTGCGATCGAGCGCTGGCACCGAAGGGATGAAATTCTTCCCGTTTGTGTTCTCGCTGTTCATGTTCGTGCTTGTGGCCAACTTGTTCGGCATGGTGCCTTACTTCTTTACCGTCACCAGCCACATCATCGTTACCTTCGCGCTCGCTATGCTGGTGATCAGCGTTGTGATTATTTACGGGTTTATGCGCAACGGCTTGGGCTTCTTGAAGTTGTTCGTGCCTGCTGGCGTGCCCGGTTATGTGTTGCCGATCGTTATTCCGATTGAGATCGTATCGTTCCTCTCTCGTCCGATCAGCCTTTCAGTTCGTTTGTTTGCCAATATGCTTGCGGGGCACATCACTTTGAAAGTGTTCGCCGGCTTTATTGTCAGCCTCTCTTCGCTTGGTGCGGTTGGTGTTTTGGGTGCCACCTTGCCATTCGCTATGACCGTTGCGCTAACAGCGCTTGAATTTCTAGTGTCTGCCTTGCAGGCCTACGTGTTCGCGGTTCTAACTTCTATGTATCTGAATGATGCAATTCACCCAAGCCATTAACAACTAACAGTTTTCAACTAACAATGCGGCAATTGCCGCAATAAGGTCCAGCTTTTAAAGGAGTTCAAAATGGAAGCGGAAGCAGCAAAACTTATCGGTGCCGGTATCGCATGTGTTGGCATGGCAGGCGCAGCAATGGGCGTGGGCAACATCTTTGGCAACTTCTTGTCAGGTGCTTTGCGCAACCCATCAGCAGCACAAGCTCAGTTCGGTAACCTCATCTTCGGTTTTGCGGTGACTGAAGCTTTGGGCATCTTCTCATTCTTGGTTGCCCTTTTGCTTTTGTTCGCCGTTTAATCAACGCGCGTTAAAAGTTTTAAGGCAGCCCAGTACATCAATGGGCTGCCTTTCATTGCATTTTCGCCAGTTTTTGGCAGAATGAAATGCACTGTTGGTTGCCTATTAGAGGCGACGGTAAAAACCAGGTATTCAAATGGCAAGCAATACAAATAGCTCGCACGAGACAACTGACGGCACCCATGCGACGACTGAAGCGCATGGCGGGGACCACGGTGCAACAGGTGTATTTCCACCTTTTGACCCGAGTACCTTTGGCTCACAGCTCTTGTGGTTGGCGCTGACATTTGCTGCGCTTTATATCTTGATGAGCAAGGTTGCCCTGCCCCGCATTGGCGAAATTCTTGAAGTGCGTCGTGATCGCATTGAAGGGGATTTGGCTGAAGCAGAGCGGTTGAAGCAGAAAACCGATCAAGCCATCAAAACATATGAAGCAGAATTGGCCGACGCTAAACAAAAGGCGCACAATATTGCTGAGGAAACACGCGGTTCTATCCGTGCGGACCTCGACAAGAAGCGTGCCAAAGTCGAAGCCGATTTGGCAAAGAAAATGGCCACTGCAGAAAACAACATTCGCGAAACCAAGCAAGCTGCTATGGAGAATGTTGATGAAATTGCATCTGAAACAGCTTTGGCAATCGTGACCAACATTGTTGGCCGCACTGCACAAAAAGCCGCTAAAGATGCTGTCGCGAAAGTGGTGAAAGGATAACAAGATGGAACTAGATGCAACCTTTTGGGCGTTTATCGGTCTTGTTGTCTTTTTGGCGTTGATCACCTATTTGGGCGTGCCCAAAAAAGTGACAGCATTGCTGGACGACAAATCCAAACAAATTGCGGATGAGTTGGAAGAAGCTAAGCGGTTGCGCGAAGAAGCGCAGGCCCTTTTGGCTGAATATGAACGCAAGCGCAAAGCTGCTGAAGATGAAGCTGCTGAAATTGTTGAAGCTGCAAAATCTGAAGCGGATCGGATGGCTGAAGAGGCGCAAAACTCATTGGATGAGTTGATCACACGCCGCACAAAAGCGGTGGAAGAAAAGATCGCTCAAGCTGAAGCGCAAGCCTTGGCCGATGTGCGTGCTCGCTCTGCGGACATTGCAGTGGAAGCTGCAAAGATCGTTTTGGCGGACAAAATGTCTGAAAAAGGCGACGCACTGATCGATGATGCAATCAAAGATGTTTCTGCAAATCTGAACTAATCTGATTTGATCAGTTTTGAACAAATTAAGCGGGCTTTGGCCCGCTTTTTTATTGGTCTTTTGACGGCAATTGCGTGTCGCCAATAGCCGCCTCCGGCGACTTCGCTGCTGCTTCTTTATGCGCTTTTGATTTCTTTGAGTGGTGCTCAGCCTCCTCAAACTCTTCAACTGATTGGCGCAACACTGTGTTGGCAATGCGCGTGACCAAGGCCACAAATATGCCCATGCCGCAGATCACATAAACAATGGTGAACAGCTTGCCCAGATTTGTTTCTGGCGTGATGTCGCCATAACCGACGGTGGAAATGGTCATCACCGTGAAATAGAGCGCATCGATAAAGCCCCACCCCTCTATAAACATATAGACCAACGCAGCCAACAAAATGATGGCAATAGTCATGCTGAGAATGGTGCGGACGGTCTCATCACCAAATGCTGCTTTTAGCCCCCGCCAGAATACACTTATTTTTCGCACGCTTACCTCTTTCGTCTTCGCTTTGGTTTAGCACCGCTGCGCGACGTAAACAACAAACACGACAATGGCTTATTGAAGCTGATCGTAAATTTATGCACAATGCAACTATATTGAATAAAGAGGTATTTTATGAAGTTGCATCCAATGTTGATGTTTAAAGGTAATGCTGGCGATGCCCTATCGCACTATTCGAATGCGATACCTGCTGCACTGGTCACCGACAAGCGCACCCGCGATGATGGCACCATCGAATCTGCCAATCTTGTTTTCGGGAACAATCAGTTGCTGATGATCGATAGCCCCATCGATCAACCCTTTGACTTCACCCCGTCATTCTCTCTCTTTGTGTTTTTTGAAGACCCTGTCAGTCTCGACCTCGCATATGAACGATTGTCCAAAGAAGGCAATGTGATGATGCAGCTGGGTGAATATGATTTTGCCAAACGATATGGTTGGGTAAGCGACAAATTTGGCGTTTGCTGGCAACTATGCCTGCCAAAAGACACGCCGGAAGGCGCTGGGGCGCACTAGAGCGCCCGTTCCATTGCTGGGAGGGTTCTGCCCGGAATTGAACTCGAAGCGTACTCTCCCACCCTTTTAAATCCCATATGAGCATAGAAAGCTTCTGCATTCGGATCGGCCACAGTGGTTATCAGGTGACATCCTTGCGCTATAGCGTGGTCGATCCCCCATTCGAGTAATTGGCGACCTACTCCCATGCCGATATAGTCTGGCTCAACAAACAATAGATCAAGGTCATATCCATCTTCGATCCGGTCGAGGCGGATGACGCCGATCGGTTTATTGTTCTGTTCGCCCACCATAATTGTGTGCTGCTCTAGATCCTCCGGGGTAATCGTTAGTTCTTCCCGGCACGCTTCAATGAAGGCTGCGTCATAAGGCCAATAGGCTTTGGCGCGGAGGCAGAGTGCGCTCAGCTCTTCAAGTTCTTCGCGGTGGGCGGGTCGGATGATCATGGGGAAAAGATGAATGGCAATTGGAGCAATAAAAAGGCGGCGGGTTCTGCAGTACCCACCGCCTAATGAAGCGGTATTTATTTGTTATTGTTTTACCGCTTTTGTTTCAATTCACCTCGCTTTGGAGATGAAAAAACCGCCCCACGATGTCACATGGGGCGGCTTATCTTATTCTGCCGCTTCTTGTTGCGTTGGCTCTTCCCATTTTAGGATCGGCGAACGTGCTGCGCGGGTCTCATCCAAGCGACGCAGTGGCGCTTTCATTGGAGCATTGGTGAAACGCTCCACATTGCCTGCTTTAGCGTCTTCCATCAGCTCGCGCATGGTGCCGATAAACTGATCAAGCGTATGAAGGCTTTCGCTTTCTGTCGGCTCGATCAACATGGCGCCGTGGACAACCAATGGGAAATACATGGTCATGGGGTGATACCCCTCATCGATCATGGCTTTGGCCAAATCGAGCGTTGAAACACCTGTGCCTTTCAAGGTGCTGTCATCAAACAACACTTCGTGCATGCAAGGCTGATCACCATATGGCGCATTGTAAAGATCTGACAGTTTTGCCTTAAGGTAGTTGGCGTTCAACACCGCGTCACGCGCAGCACGGCCAAGACCGTCCAACCCGTGAGAGGCCATATAGGTCAATGCGCGGACATACATGCCCATTTGACCGTGGAAAGCTGACAAACGGCCAAGATGGTCGCTGCCTTCGCCTTTGTTTTCCACCAAGCTGAGCTTGTCGCCATCACGCTTCGCATATGGCAATGGCGCATAAGGTGCCAAAGCGTCAGAGAGCACAACTGGGCCAGCACCTGGGCCACCGCCGCCATGCGGCGTGGAGAAGGTTTTGTGCAAGTTGATGTGCATCGCATCAATGCCCAGGTCGCCCGGACGGATGACGCCCATGATGGCGTTAAAGTTCGCGCCATCACAATAAAAGTAAGCACCAGCTTCGTGCACTGCATCAGCAATTTCGATCACATCAGGCTCAAACAAGCCACAAGTGTTGGGGTTGGTGAGCATGATGCCCGCAACATTTTCATCCAACGCGTCTTTTACCGCCTGTACGTCAACCGTGCCATCTTCGCGGGCTTTGATTGGCTTTACTTTGTAGCCCAAGAATGCCGCAGTGGCTGGGTTTGTGCCGTGGGCGCTTTCAGGCACCAGCACGATATTGCGGTGGCTTTGACCATTGGCTTCGTGGGCGGCTTTGATGGCCATCATGCCGCACATTTCACCGTGAGCACCAGCTTTTGGCGTCATGGACACGGCTTTGGTGCCCGTCAATTCCATCAACCAATGCGCCAGCTCTTCCATCAATTCAATTGCGCCTTGCACAGTTGATTGTGGTTGTAGTGGGTGAATATCCGCAATGCCTGGCAAGCGTGCCATTTTTTCATTGAGGCGCGGATTGTGCTTCATGGTGCACGAGCCAAGCGGGTAGAAGCCTGCATCGATTGAATAGTTCAACCGTGAAATGCGCACATAATGGCGCATAGCTTGTGGTTCGGTTAGCGCTGGCAAATCAATATCTGATTTACGAGCGAAACTGCCCAATTTCGAACCTACGCTTTGATCAAGCGCAGGCAAATCTACGCCAGATTTTTCCTTGGTGCCAATTTCAAAGATCAACGGCTCGGATGGCAGCAAAGCTGCGCCATTTGAGGATGATGCGGCAACATTGTCCACACCTGTTGGACGGCCTTGATTGTTCAACATCAGATGACCTCCTTCAACGCGCTTGCAAGCGCTTCAATATCTGCATCGCTGGTCAGTTCAGTTGCAGCGACCACCAAAAGGTTCTCAAGTTCTTTCTTACCTGCCTCCAAGCGCGACACAGGTACACCTGCGAGAACATTCTTCTCGGCCAGTGCTTCCACGATTGGCGCAGCCGCTTTTGGCAGCTTCACGGTAAATTCGTTGAAGAAGTGGCTGTTCAGCACTTCAACACCATCAATCTTACTCAAGGCATCGGCGGTTTTCACAGCTTGCTGGTGGTTCAACAATGCCAAATGCTCGATGCCTTTTTCACCCAACAAGGACATGTGGATGGAGAAGGCCAAGGCGCAAAGGCCAGAGTTGGTGCAGATGTTTGATGTGGCTTTATCGCGGCGGATATGCTGCTCACGGGTAGAGAGCGTCAGCACAAAGCCACGATTGCCTTCAGCGTCTACGGTTTCACCGCAAACGCGACCAGGCATTTGCCGCACAAGGTTAGGACGTGTGGCCATCAACCCGACATATGGCCCACCGAAAGTGAGTGGGTTGCCGATGGATTGGCCTTCGCCAACCACAATGTCCGCCCCTTGTGCGCCGGGAGATTCGATTGCGCCGAGAGACACCACTTCGGTGAATACAGCGATCAAAAGTGCGCCCTTTTCATGGGCGGCTTCAGCAATCGGGCGCAAATCACGCAAATTGCCATAAAAGTCTGGAGACTGAACCACAACACATGCAGTGCTGTCGTCAATCTGCGCAACAATGTCTTCTTGCGCTTGCGGGTCAGCCTGCATGCATTTGAATGCAGGGTCTTTGCCCAAATAGGTGGCGATGGTGTCGCGATATTGCGGGTGCAAACCACCTGACACAACAACACCATCGCGCTTTTTCAAACGACGGGCCATCAACACCGCTTCCATGGCGGCGGTTGAGCCGTCGTAGAGCGAGGCGTTGGCCACTTCCATGCCAGTCAAATTGGCCACTTGTGTTTGAAACTCAAACAACATTTGCAGCGTGCCCTGGGAAATTTCAGGCTGGTATGGAGTGTAGGCGGTCAAAAACTCTGACCGCTGGATCAAATGGTCCACGCTGGCGGGCACATGGTGGCGATATGCCCCTGCCCCAACGAAGAATGGACCATCTCCACCGGCGCGGTTCTTGGCCGCAAGCTGGCGAATATGCGCCTCTACGGCAAATTCTGGCTGATGATCAGGCAAGTCTGGCTTGGCTGTGTCAAAAACCTTTTTCGGTACGCGTACAAACAGCTCGTCATCGCTTTTGATGCCGATGGCATCGCGCATGACCTGTCTGTCTTGATCACTATTTGGAAGATAGCGCATATTTGTCCTCGTTTAGTCGATGTGCGCCTTATAGGCGTTTTCGTCGAGCAAGCCTTCCAGCTCGCCAGCGTCATCAATTTCGATTTTGAAGAACCAGCCATTTACAACTGGGTCAGAGTTCACCAAGCCTGGCTCGTCTGCCAAAGATTCATTAACGGCAACAACAGTGCCGGAAACTGGCGCGTAGATTTCAGAAGCGGCTTTCACTGATTCAACAACGGCAACTTCGTCGCCTTTGGCGAATTTAGCGCCAACTTCTGGTACGTCTACAAACACCACGTCGCCCAATTGGCCTTGAGCATAATCAGTGATGCCAACAGTGCCTTGGTTGCCCTCAACGCGGATATATTCGTGATCTTCGGTATATTTTGTGTCGCTCATTTCTTCCCCCTTGGATTAAAGACGCACATAATTTGCAGGTGTGAATGGAAGCTTGGTCACGGTGCCTTTAGCCGGCTTGCCACGCACAATGGCGGTCAATTCCGTACCAATCTTCGCTTTTTCTTTTGGCACATAGGCAAATGCTACAGGTGACCCAATGGTTGGGCAGAAAGTACCTGAAGTAACTTTGCCAATCGGGGTGCCGCTTTCGTCAACAATGTCTGCGCCTTCGCGCACGGGCATACGGCCCTCAAACAAAATGCCAACGCGCTTTTCAGCCACGCCATCAGCAATCAATTTTTGAATTTTAGATGCGCCGGGGAAACCGCCTTCAACGCGGCGACCTTTACCAATGGCAAAGATAAGGCCCGCGCTGATGGGATCGCGCTGGTCATCCATATCGTGACCATAGAGGCAAAGCCCCGCTTCAAGGCGCAAGCTATCCCGAGCGCCAAGGCCAGCAGGTTCAACTTCGTCATTGCTGACCAGCAATTCAGCCAGTTTCACGGCATCTTCATTGGCAACAGAAAGTTCAAAACCGTCTTCGCCAGTGTAACCCGCGCGAGACACATAAACGTCGATGCCATCAATGGTTGTGGCAGCGGCGTTCATAAAGCTGAGTTTTTGTGGCAAATCGCAATAGCGCGACAACACGTCAGCCGCCTTTGGGCCTTGCAGCGCCAGAAGGGCTTTGCTGTCAAAGAATGTGTCGATGTCCAGTTTGTCGCCCAGAGCGGCTTTCAAAATGGCCACGTCATGATCTTTACGACCAGCGTTGAACACGATCAGCAATGTGCCATCTGTGCCCGCTTCGGCTGGCCGTGTGACGATCAAATCGTCCTCAATACCGCCATTATCATTTAGCAAAAGCGTGTAGCGCATTTCACCTGGTTTCAGCCCAACCAGATCGCCCGGCATCAAGCTTTCAAGCGCGCGCGCGGTTGTTTCATGGTCAGCGCCTTTAACGGCAACTTGGCCCATGTGCGACACATCAAAAAGCGATGCTGCATTTCTTGTGTGATTGTGCTCGTCCACAATGCCTTTATATTGAACCGGCATTGCATAGCCCGCAAAACCAACCATACGACCGCTCCATGAAATATGGGTGTCGTTCAATGGCGTTTGCAAAAGATTGGAAGTATCCGCCCCTGCCATAATTCCCTCAATTGTTTATCCGACAAGTGCCAGCAACGCGACAAATGATGTCGCCTGGCGCCCCCCCTGTCGGGTAAACCTGAGAGATTTCCCGGAACTGACGTTCCGGCTACCCCCTTCGGTGTGATTGCAAAAGCAATCCGCTTTCCAGAGTTATTTATGCATGCGGTCCCTGATGCCTGAGAGTTTCCGGGGCGGTTGCTCCTTCGGCGTCAGGCTCAATGGCCCGATCTCTCCCGCATTGCAGTGGTCAACCTAGCAGCAATTTCCGCTAGGTCAACAATTATTGGGGATTCCCCCAATTATCCTTTTGGATCAAAGCCCACCCAAATGGTGATCTGTTCGCCGCCCACATAAGGAATGGCGACATTTTCCACAACCTTGACGAACTCTTCGCCCTGATTAGGTGGCGTGATGGTGATCGGGATATTGTACTTCTCAGAAAAGACCGCCATTTCGTCGCGCTCAACAGCGAAGCGCAAAGGCACATCAACTGCGCCAGAGCCGGCCTGTGGGCCTGCCAACAAGCGGCCAACAACACCCATTTTCACAGTGATCAAGCCATTTGAAACGATGCAATTGCGCGACTGCTTGTCGATCACGGCTTGATAGCGCAAGCCCTTCGGATCGCCACTGCGGCCTTTTGAATAGATTGCAAAGCTTTCGCCGCCCGGACGAATTTTGATTTCGGGGCATTCGCTGGCAATGATGGGCAATGCAGATGGGGCGGAACTGGCGATTTCAGTTTCGCTTGCAGACCTGTTGATATATTTGCTTTCTGACTCACCGCCGGTGAATGACCCGACGCAGCCTGACAACAAAAGAGCGCCCACAATAGCCGTTGCTCCAGCAAAGCTGGCACGGCCAAATAGATTTTTTGTTACTACGCGTACTGACATGCTTCTCACTTTTGACCCGAAGGCCCCCCGAATTATCCCCGAAACAACCAAATCTAGTGGTTGTTTTTTACCACATCCAACATATGCGGCGCACCGGACACCACAACTTCGCCCGGCTTCGTTTCAATTTCCACATGGGAAATTACGCCATCTTTGATCAAAAGGCTAGCGCGAACATAGCGTGTGCCAAATCCTGCGGCTGAAAAGTCTCTATCCAATTTCAGCGCTTTTGCCAAATCGGCATTGCCATCGGAAATCAAATCGACAAATCCGAACGCCCCCGTTTGCTCGCCCCAATGTTGCATCACAAAGTGATCATTGACCGACAAGCACAGGATGCGATCTACACCTGCATTTTTAAATTCGTCTGAAAGACCAATATAGCCCGGCATATGGTTGAGGTGGCAAGTTGCGGTGAACGCACCCGGCACCGCGAAAATTACAGTTGTTCCTACTGCCACAATATCAGCAAAATCAACATCTTTTGCACCTTCGGCGTTTACAAGTTTAACCTGCTGCGATGGCGCTTTGCTGCCGATATCCAAAGCCATATAACCCCTCTCAAAAATCTGTTTGCCCCGATGCGTCCCTTACGGGTTAATCGCATCAAACGATAAAATGGGCACCATTTTTTCAAAGGCGCCCGCGCGACCACTATAGGTCAACCGTGCTGTTGAGCCAACATGATCGGCCAAGGAAATATCCCTTAGCGGTTGAAAACTGATTAGCTGCGAACCGGGGCCATTTTGAGGCACGTCAAAAAGTAGGTTTTGGTTTGGTAAATCAAGTATTAACGACTGATTTTCTTGCAAGTCATCGGATGGCCGTACAACCAGCTTATTTTGCGTGGCATCAATATAGACAGCATCAAACGGTGCGTTAGGGCGGTCATCCAGAATTGGCACGTCAGCCAATGCAGCGTCTAACTTGAAACTCACAGAGATGTCTTTGGCGCTCAGGTCCAATGTCTTCGAAATTTCATAGGTAACCGGAACACAGATTTCGCCACAAATTCCCATCAATAGATTACCGACAAGCTTGGGCGACATGCCATCGCTTTCACCATCGATCGCGATTTCGAAAGGCAAGACAAAATCCTGATCATAGACATAATCGAAATAGCCCTTGCTGATCGCGCGCTTGGGCATGGGCCATAAGAAGTCGACATGATCGATGTTGACGCTATTGCTCCAATCGGCTGTGAGCGGAATGCCGCTTTCGCCGGGAATGCGCCAATAGGTTTTCATGCCACCGCTCAATTGAAACTCTAGCCCGGCGAGCATCTTACCATCAGCCGACACATGATCAGACGTTAGCACACGAATTTTCGCACCCGGCGCCACATCAGTCCAAGGACCAGTTTCGGCGCTGGCAGCGGCAGGCAAGGCAAAAATAAGGGCTGAAGCGAGCAGTGTTTTAGGGTTCATGGCGAAGTTCATACGCGATATTTATGGCGCAGAAAAGACACTCTTGATCAGAGCTTTGTGAACGATATTTGATTTAACGCATTTACCTGTTAAGCGTTTATTCATAGGGATAGGGCGAGACTCGTTAGTAGCAACAGAAGGTGAAGTGGTGACTTTTTCGCTTAAAGGCCAACTCTTGGTGGCTATGCCAGACATGGAAGATGAACGGTTTAAAGACACCGTGATCTATATGTGTGCCCACGATGAAAAAGAGGGTGCCATGGGTTTGGTGGTGAATAAGCGTATGCCTGACCTGCAATTTGCGGACCTGATGGCACAGTTCGACATCAAGGTCAGCGATCATGTGGAGGCTGGCCACGCTGATCCCTATAAACAACCGATTGTTGTTGGCGGCCCGGTTGAAACTGGCCGTGGATTTGTATTGCACACACCCGATTATCAGACTGCAGACAACTCAATGGATGTGGACAATAATATGTGCTTGTCCACCACGTTGGACGTGTTGCGCTCCATTGCAGAAGGCGACGGACCGGAAAAAGCCCTGTTGGCCTTGGGTTATTGCGGCTGGGAACCGGGGCAGCTGGAAAGCGAATTGGTGCGCGATGGCTGGATGGTAGCGCCCGCGAGTGACGAGATCATCTTTTCGACACCGATGGAACAGCGCTATAGCAAGGCATTGAAAGATGCTGGCATCGATCTGGCCTTCCTCACGCCTCATTCAGGCAATGCCTAAACTTTAGATCCACTAAGACCGCATAGCCTAGTGCGCAAGACGCTATCTTTGCGGGCTTTCTACGTTCACTTGTTTTGCAGCGGCAATCTTTTGTTGCTCTTTCTTGGCTTTGATCGCCCGGAGTTCGGCATTGCGCGCCGCTTGTTTGCGGCTTTTCGCATCTTTGCTCAACAATTGCTCAAAATCGCCACCGGACACGGCTTTAGAGAATGCGAAGCCTTGCGCGTAGCGGCAGCCAAGCCCACGGATCCGCGTTACTTCTTCTTCGCGCTCTGCACCTTCTGCAATGACCAACAATTCAAGATCTTCAGCCAGCGAAGTGATGGCCTTCATAATTGGCATTTGCGTTTGCGCGATCCCTTTCTCCTCATCCATTTGCACGAATGTGGATGGAATTTTGATGAAGTCAAACGGGAAGCGGTGCAGATAGGAAAGTGAGGAATGGCCGACGCCAAAATCATCGAGCGCCAAACGGAATCCCATGCCTTTCAGGGCTTCCAAGATATAGGCAGACTGCTCTGGGCTGGTCATCACTTGGCTTTCGGTCACTTCCAGCAAGAAACGCTTGGAGATTCCCTCATTGTCCGCGACAAGCTCACGCATTTCATTGAGCAATGTTTCTGACCCAAGCTGTTGCGCAGAAAGATTGATGGACAGGAAGAACGATTTGTCCACATCGCCGCCGGAAAGCCAACTTTTGAGTTGCGCTGACGCCTGCTCAATCACCACACGCCCCAGCTTTTCGATCAGGCCATTGCGCTCCGCCAAAGGAATAAACTCAGATGGGCTAACCGCGCCACGCTTCGGATGGTTCCACCGCATCAATGCTTCGGCACCTGCTAAGCGGCCGTTGGTTAGGTCGAAGATCGGCTGGAACAGAATTTGTAATTCGCGCTTTTCAATTGCCGCCTTCAGATCGACCAACAGTGAGTTACCCGGCAAGCTGGTGTCGTTGGTTGTGGTGCGATAAGCCTCGATACGGTCGCCGCCATCGCGTTTGGCGTGCAACATGGCCAGCTCCGCATTGCGCAACACTTGCTGCGCAGTTGTTGGCTTATTGTCGTAAATCGTGATGCCCATGGAGGCGGAGATCGACAACTCGCTATCACCAAATTTGATCGGATCTTTGATCGCCTTGCGCAATTGCTCAGCAAAATTGGCAATGTTGGCGGCGCTGCTTTCAGATACCAGAATGACCGCGAACTGATCACCATTTATGCGGGCCAGCGTATCCAATGGTCGCATAAGGCGTGTCAAGCGGCGGGCAACGGCCAGCAACACCGAATCTGCAGCGACGTGACCGATGCGCTCGTCAAGTTTGGTGAAGCCGTCTAAGTCGATGAAGAACACCGCAGGTTTTGTGGAGCGAGATTCGCGCGACCGTGCAAGCGCACGTTCCAAACGGTCCCAATATAGCTCGATATTTGGCAAGCCTGTCAGGCTGTCGTGCACCGCGTCATGCAACAAGCGATCGCGGGCAACGCGCTCGTCGGTCACGTCTTGTAAAGTGCCAACGCAGCGGGAAACTTCGTCGCTGCCGCCCAATACTGGCTTCACCCGCAGTCGGAAGCTCCGATAGCTCCCATCACGGCTGGCGATGCGGAAATCTGCAGCTACTTTGCCACGGCGCAATTCCACTAGCGTGTCTAGTGCGGTGCGGAACCGATCCCGATCTTCCGGGTGCAAGCGCTCCAGCCATAATTTAATGTCGCCACGCAGCGCAGATGGATGTTCGCCCAAGCGCGCGGCCAACCCTTCAGACACGACAACGCGGTCGCGCTCAATATTCCAATCGAAAACAAAATCGCCGCTGCCGGTGAGCGCCAATGCGCGTCGTTCAACTTCAGTCAACGCACCAACGGACACTTGCCCATCCGTAAAGGCATGTTGAATGGCGGTGAACCCTAAAAGCATGACAATCAAGACCAAGCCACCTGCAACGGCAGACTGCGCCACATCATTGGTGATTTCGCCTGAGACCACCATGTAGGCAAAGATCAGCCAAGCTACAAAGATAATCCAGGTCGGCACGATCAGTACTGCGCGGTCATATCCGCGCATCGCTAGGAATCCAACAACGACAATGCCGAACACGCCGAGCAATGCCAACACTGCGCGGGCGGTACCTACCGCCAAGACAGGTTGGAAGAAGGCCAAAATGATCAAGGCCAACATGACCAACATCAAGGCGAGCGCCAAATGGATAAAGCGGATATGCCATCGATGCAGGTTGAGATAGATAAAAAGGAAGCCAAATAAAGTTGTGGCCAGCGCCGCCTCGGCCGCGGCGCGATAGGTTTGTAGCTGGGTGGGTTGAATATTGATCAGTTTCGACAAGATGCCGAAGTCCACGAGCAAGTAGAACATTACCGCCCATGCAAGTGCGGCAGCGGCGGGAAACACCCCGCGCCCCTTCACCACAAACATGATGGACAAGAACACAGCCAGCAGCCCGGACACGCCCAATACGGTGCCACGGAACAAGGTGAAGGCGTTGATATAGTCGCGGTAGGATGATGGTTCCCACAGGACCATATCGGGCAGATTTTCACCCTCTAGCTCGAGCACATAGGTGACCGTGGCCCCAGGGTCGACAGTGATGGAGAACACATCAGCTTCTTGATCATCAACGCGAGTGGGACGGAACCCTTGGCTGGCGGTGATGACATTGATGCGCTTGCCGCCCAAATCTGCGCGGAACACACCAGACCCTGGCATTTGGAAAAAGGGAGCGACCAATAATCGCTCAACCTGAACATCCAGAGGGTTGTGAATGGCGATAAGTGCCCAATTGGGGTTTGAACTTGCGTCTGTCGCTTGCACTTCGATACGGCGGATAATCCCGTTCACGTCTGGTGCTGTGGACAGCTGCACCCGGCCTTCTTGGCCCTCGCGCAATTCAATGGCGTCGGATAGATCAACCGCGCCCACTTTTTCAGGAATGGTCACCACATCCAATGCTGTCGCCGCCCCTGCCCATAGCAAAAGGCATAGGTGCGCCAAAACAATAACAGCATTACGCAGCGCGCGGTACATTCCCATATTTACCCCCAACGGTTTTTCGTAGCGTGAAAAAGCCGTTACATCAACTTTATTGTCGAGGTTATCTTCAGATCTCAAATGCTTAGGCTTTTTGATAACGTTCTTTGGTGAGCCCAAACAGAACGTGATCTTGCCATTTACCATCAATCTTTAAATAGCCTTCTGCCTGGCCTTCGCGCATAAACCCGTTCTTCTCTAACACACGCATAGAACGATGATTATGAACTAGGCATGCAGCTTCAGCGCGATGAAGGCCTAACTCATCAAAAATAAATGGCAAAACTCTGGCAACTGCCTCCGTCATGATGCCTTTATTGATTTGATCGGCACCCACCCAATATCCAAGCGTGACCGCTTGCGCCACACGTCGCCGTATATTGGAAAGGTTCAATCCCCCAACCAGCCTCGGATTTTCACCTTTCTCAAAGATCAAAAAAGCATAGGCTTTGTCGGCGCTGGCATCGGCCCTCGCCTTTTTAACGCGGTGCCGAAAAGAGAAGCGCGCCAACTCGGTTTCGCCCCAAGTTGGCTCATATGGCTTGAGAAAAGTCTGGCTGGCCGCCCGCAGCTCAACCCATTGTGGATAATCTTCCAATTCGGGCAAGCAAAGGAGCAACCGCTCAGTTTCAAGCGGGGTGAAGCTATTCAACGAGAAGAATCGTTTAATCACCCCTCATCTCCTATGCCTTGAGGCCGTCTTCGATTCGATCATAGGTTGGGAAATGATCAAGCGGTCCAATGGCTGAGACGACGGGCTTTGCATTGTGGAACAATTGTGATGCAACTTCCATCACTCGCCCTGCATCAATGCGGTTGATGCGTTCCACTGTTTCTTCCAGTGAAATGGGCCGTCCCCACAACAGCTGCTGCCGGGCCAATTGGCCTGCGCGCGATGATGGGCGCTCCAAAGACATCAAAAGCCCGGCGCGGATTTGATTGCGCACCCGCAACACTTCCTCTTCGGTGATGTTTTGCGTGGCTTGGTGCAATTGATCGAGCACAACAGGCATGAGTTCTTTTACATCATCTTCGCCCGTGGCCATTGAAACGCCGAACGTACCCGTGTCGGCAAAGGCCCAATGGAAGGCGAAGATTGAATAGCAGAGACCGCGCTTTTCACGCACTTCTTGGAACAAGCGTGAGCTCATGCCACCGCCTAAAATGGACGACAGGATTTGCGAGGCATAAAAACCATCATGGTGGTAAGGACGCCCCTCAACACCGATCAAGATGTGCGCTTGTTCATGGTCGCGATTGAGGCGGCGTTCGCCCCCTGTAAACTTCGCTTCCACAGGTTCTGGTGCGCCGCTGACCTTTAGATCTTTAAATTGGTTTGCCGCGATATCGACCAGTTGATCGTGATCCACATTACCTGCCGCACTCATCACCATGCGGTCGCCCACATACATCCGGTCCATATAGGCGCGGATGGCGTCTGGCGAGAAACTTTCTACAGAATCGGTGGTGCCCAAGATGGAACGGCCAATAGCCTGTTTTTCAAAGGCTGCTTCTTGGAACAAATCAAACACATAATCATCTGGCGCATCGTGACTGGCGCCAATTTCTTGTAAAATCACGTGTTTTTCGCGGGTCAGCTCATCTTCACTAAAGCGAGAATTTTGCAAAATGTCAGAAAGGATGTCGGCGGCAAGGCCTACATCTTCTTTCAAAATGCGCGAGAAATAACCCGTATTCTCGATGCTTGTGGCTGCGTTGACATCGCCGCCCACATTTTCGATTTCTTCAGCGATTTGCCGCGCGGTGCGGGAATGGGTGCCTTTGAAGGCCATATGTTCCAGCAAGTGGGACAGGCCGTGTTCTTCTTCAGTTTCGCAGCGCGAGCCAGACTTTACCCAAACGCCAACTGACGCACTTTCAAGGCTTGGCATTGAATGGGTGATCACTGTCATCCCATTATCGAGGGTGGTCGAACGTAGTGGCATTAGAGCTCCTTATTGGCGCGGCAATGAGCTTTGATGAAGTTTTCCACTTCACTCTGACTGTTGGCGATCACTTCATAGCGCTCTTCGCGCTCATAAAGATCGCTCAGCCACTCTGGCAGCGCCGGATCGATTTGGGTGGCTGCTTTCACAGCAGCAGGGAATTTCGCCGGATGCGCTGTTGAGAGCGACACCATCGGCGTTGTTGTTTCAATCTGATTTTTGGCGACGGCCACCGCAACAGCTGTATGCGGATCGAGCAGATAGCCGGAATGACTTAAAGTATGCGCTTGCACCTGTTCAGTTTGTGCCTGATCAGCGGTGCCTGCTTTAAACTCGGCGCGGATGGCGTTGGCTTCCGTTGCCGTCAGTTCAAAACCGCCCGATTGCTTGAGCTGCGCCATCTGGCGTTTGACCAACTCGGCATCGCGCCCCGCAGCTTCAAATAGCAAGCGTTCAAAATTTGAAGATATCTGAATATCCATGGACGGGCTGGTCGTTGCCGATACGCCATCCATTTCATAGCGCCCTTCATCCAATGTGCGGCGCAGAATATCATTTTCATTGGTGGCGATGATCAGGTTTTTGATCGGCAAGCCCATGCGCTTTGCCACATAGCCCGCGAAGACATCGCCAAAATTGCCTGTGGGCACCGTGAAACTGATTTGACGATGCGGTGCGCCAAGCGCGGCAGCGGCGGTGAAGTAATACACCACTTGCGCAACAATCCGGCCCCAATTGATGGAGTTGACGCCAGAGAGCAGAACAGAATCCCGGAAATGGTGATTGTTGAACATGTCTTTGACGATGGTCTGGCAATCATCAAAATTGCCTTCCAACGCGATGTTGAACACGTTTTCATCCAGCACCGTTGTCATTTGGCGCTGTTGCACCGGCGACACCATGCCTTTGGGATGCAGGATAAAGATATCTGTGTTGTCGCGACCACGGAATGCTTCGATTGCAGCGGACCCTGTGTCACCAGACGTGGCACCGACAATGGTGGCGCGTTGATTGCGCTCGCCCAGGATATGATCCATGACGCGCGCCAAGAATTGCATCGCCACATCTTTAAAAGCGAGCGTTGGCCCGTGGAACAATTCCAATACAAAATGGCCCGGCTCGATCTGCACCAATGGTGCCACGGCATCATGGCGGAAGGTGCCATAGGCGGCATCCAACATTTCGCGCAATTTTTCATCGGCAATTTCACCATCAACGAAGGGCGAGATCACTTCAAAAGCGATGTCAGCAAATGGCCGGTTGGCCATTGCCGCGATTTGTTCGCTTGAGAATTGCGGCCAGCTTTCTGGCAGATAGAGGCCGCCATCGCGGGCAAGACCAGCAAGGACTGCGTCACAAAAACCCAATCGCGGTGCATCGCCGCGCGTACTTATATATTGCATAAGGTCGTCCGAAGGTAATTTTGAAGGGGCACCCTAATCTTCTGCTTTCGTTTTCGCAAGTTCTTGGCGCGGTCGACGGGTACGAATGAGCCAAAAAATCGCCAATATCGGCATCAGGGCCGCCAAGCCGAACCAAGTGAAGGCATATTCCATGTGGCGGTTGGAGAAATCGAGCGTTGCATCGTCTGGCGCTTGCGGCAACTCACTTGCCACCGGGCTCGACAAATTCACATAAAACGGCGCCACATTTTCAAGTTCTGGAAACAACACTTCATTGAGCCGTGGCGGATTGATGACCCAATCCACTTGCTTTGCCAAATCCGGCTCCAGCGTCGCGCTGCCCACACGTTCTGGGCGCCGCATATAGCCTTCGACTTCAATTGTGCCTTTGGGCGCGGACGCATAATCGGCTTTAGGCAAAACTTGCTCTTGTGGTGCGAAGCCGCGATTGACGAATACGACACCGCCATCGGCCACCTGAAACGGCGTGACGATCCAATAGCCGGGGCCGGAATAGCGATCACGCTTTTTGGGCAACGAGATAAACACGCGCGCCTCACAGCATTCTAAGAATTGTCCGCTAAGGCGGACCTTTTGAAAGTCGAATGCGTCTGGGTTCAATTCTGCCCACTCGGTTTGAGCCGGAAGTTGCACGCGCTCGGCATTGAGACGATCATTGGCAGAGGCGATCAGTTGCTCTTTCCATTGCAGCCGATCCATTTGCCAAAAACCGAGCGCCAAAAACAAGATCATCGACAGCAGCAAGAAGCCGACAAAGAAGGCTTTGCCCAATCCAGATTGACGCAGTTTTTCGCTGGCTTCACTCATTTGGCTTTTCCTCGTTGTCATCGTCAGCCCATTTCGCTTCTTGGGCGTCATTTTTATATTGCAAGGCGATCATCAAGCCCTTGAGGGGGCGCAATAGGCAAAAGCTCAAAATGATGGTCGCCGGAATCCACAATAGCAGGTGAACGGCCAAGGGGGGTGAGAAGCTCACCTCTACAGCCAAGGCCGCCCCCACAATGACAAACCCAACAATCATCATGATGAAGACAGCTGGACCATCGCCGCTATCTGCAAAATCATAAGAAAGGCCACAGCTTTCGCATTGGTCCTCGACCTGCAAGAAGCCGCGCAGTAAATCCCCTTCGCCACAGCGTGGGCAGCGGCAGCGCAATCCGGCAGATGTGGGTGAGCTCTCTGGATATTCAGTCATGTTTGACGCCTTATGCCATACAAACGAGAAAGGGCGCGACCGATGGCGCGCCCTTTGAAGATTTTTAGTGGTGCACCTTAGTGGTGGCCAACTGCGACACCCCATGCGCCCCATACATAGATGGACGCAAACAGGAAGAGCCAAACCACGTCAACAAAGTGCCAATACCAAGCGGCAAATTCAAAGCCGAGATGTTGTTTCTCAGTGAAATGACCAGCCAAAGCGCGGAACAAACATACCAGCAAGAAGATCGTGCCGACGAACACGTGGAAACCGTGGAAACCGGTCGCCATAAAGAATGTCGCGCCGTAGATGTTGCCTGAGAAGCTGAAGCCGGCTGAAGCATATTCAATGCCTTGTACCAATGTGAACACTGCGCCCAAAATCACTGTGAGCACCAAGCCCCACTTCAAGCCATCACGATCGCCGGACAGTAATGAATGGTGCGCCCAAGTCACAGTCATGCCAGATGTCAGCAACAACAATGTGTTGAAGATCGGCAAGTGCCATGGGTCAAACAGCTCGACGCCGGTTGGAGGCCAATGGCCACCAGTGGCGGCGACGCGGCCGATTTGCTGTGCTTCATCAACATAGAAGAACATGTCGAAATAGGCCCAGAACCACGCCACGAAGAACATGATTTCTGAAATGATGAACAGGATCATCCCATAGCGGTGATGCAACTGCACAACTGGTGTGTGGTCGCCCGCTTGGCTTTCTTTAATGACATCGCGCCACCAGCCAAACATGGTGTAAAGCACGCCAGCGAGGCCAAGGAAGAAGACATAAGGTGTCCAGTCTTGCATCCAAGCGATACCGCCAATTGCCATAATAAGTGCTGAAAAAGACCCAATGAATGGCCATGGGCTTGGGTCGACCAAGTGATAATCATGATTTTTGGCGTGTGCGGCCATATTTAGCTTCTCCCAATCTTATGAAGCATGGAATGCATAAAAGAGCGTGACTTCCCGAATTGTGTCAAGCTCGTCGTTTAAATCCAGTTCCGGATCTAGATAATATAGAACCGGCATTTCTACTGTTTCATTCGGTGCAAGTTTTTGCTCGGTGAAACAAAAACATTCAATCTTGTTGAAGTAGGGCCCCATGGACTGTGGCGTCACATTGAAGCTTGCAGTTGTGGTGATTTCTTTATCGGTCAAGTTGGTTGCCAAATAGGTCACCGTGATCTTTTTGCCAACCTTGTCCACTTGCGTGGCGGCCGGAACAATCTTTACAGGCAAGTCGCCGGCAACCTGCGCTGCAAAGCGCACAGTCATTTCGCGGTCGATTACTGGAACAGCATTATCTTCAGCGCGTTGCGTAGTGCCGCCATAGCCAGTTACCTGACAAAAGATTTGATAAATCGGCACCGCAGCATAAGCCATACCCACCATCAACGCGACAACCAGCACCAGGCCATAGGCCATGCGCTTATTGTTTCGGTTAGATGAATTTTGGGTATCGATATGAGCCATTGTTGCGTGTTCCTATAATGGTCGCTGGAAAATGGCAGGGCCAATTTTCACAATGGTGATGGCATAAAACAAGATGGCCAATGCGCCCAAGATGAGAGCAAGCGCAATAGAGCGCTTACGCCGACGTTTAGCCAACTTTTCTTCTTCAGTCATTTTCACTTCATCGCTCATGCGTTCACCCCGCCAAGAAAGTTAGCCACGCTTACATCTGCAAGCAGAACCAGATAAACCACAAACAAGTAGATCAAAGAAAACGCGAAGAGCTGACGTGCAGCCTTTTTCAGCGCAACACTTTCCTTTTGCAACCACAAGCGGACGGCATAGAAGGTGAAGGCAAGGCCCAAACCACCAGCGACAATGCCATAGGCAAGGCTGGCAAAGCCGAGCAATGTTGGCGCAATCGAAATGGCAGCCAGAATGAGCGTGTAGATCAAAATTTGATGTTGGGTCGCCCGTTCCCCAGCCACGTTCGGCAGCATAGGGATGCCTGCTTCTGCATAGTCGCCTTTTTTATACAGCGCCAATGCCCAGAAGTGGGGCGGCGTCCACAAGAAGGTGATCAAAAACAACACAGTGCTCTCAATGGTGATTGTACCCGTAACAGCTGCCCAGCCAATCATTGGCGGAAATGCGCCCGCAGCACCGCCAATGACGATGTTCTGTGGGGTCCAGCGTTTGAGCCACATTGTGTAGATCACTGCATAGAAGAAGATGGTGAATGCCAAGAGGCCAGCGGCAACCCAATTGGTCACCAAGCCAAGAATGGCCACCGAGAAGAAGGACAGCACCAAGCCAAAGCCCAAAGCTTCAGACTTGGTTACACGTCCTGCAGGAATGGGCCGATTGATTGTGCGGCTCATGACCGCGTCAATGTCAGCATCATACCACATATTGAGCGCGCCAGATGCGCCCGCCCCAATGGCAATGCACAGAATAGCTGTGATGGCGAGAAGCGGATGCAGGTTACCCGGCGCGATCATCAAACCGACAATGGCCGTGAAAATCACCAGCGACATTACACGCGGCTTCAGGAGCGCGAAATAGTCTTCGACTTCCGCGCCGCCCCATGCCGTGTTGTCACTTTGATCGCCAATATAGGCCATTGTCGTACTTTCCTTATCCAAACCGGTTCGCTTACTTAACTTTTGGCAAAGTTTCGAACTGGTGGAATGGCGGTGGTGAAGGCAAAGTCCACTCAAGTGTTGTGGCACCCTCGCCCCATGGATTGTCAGCTGCTTTGCGCTTTTTCATCAAAGATTCGATGATTGTGGCAAAGAAGAAGAGCAAGCCAAGAGCCATGATCAAATAGCCAACTGAAGACACCATGTTCCACAATGCGAAGGCATCAGGATAGTCGATGTAACGACGTGGCATACCGTTCAACCCGAGGAAGTGCTGCGGGAAGAAGATCAAGTTCACACCAATGAACATTACCCAGAAGTGCAGGTTGGCCAATGTCTCGTTGTACATGTAGCCAAACATTTTGGGGTACCAGTAGTACCAAGCCGCGAAGATTGCGAACACAGCACCAAGTGAAAGCACGTAATGGAAGTGTGCGACCACATAGTACGTGTCGTGCAAAGAGCGGTCAGCGCCAGCGTTGGCCAATACCACACCTGTTACACCGCCAACGGTGAACAAGAAGATGAAGCCGATGGCCCACAACATTGGTGTGCGGAATTCGATCGAACCACCCCACATTGTTGCAATCCAAGAGAAGATCTTCACGCCTGTCGGTACCGCGATCACCATTGTGGCGAACACGAAGTAGCGTTGTGTATCAAGCGAAATGCCTGTGGTGTACATGTGGTGCGCCCACACGATGAAGCCCACAAAGCCAATTGCAACCATCGCATAAACCATGGCCAGATAACCGAACACAGGCTTGCGAGAGAAGGTTGACACGATGTGAGATACCACACCAAAGCCAGGCAAAATCATGATGTACACTTCAGGGTGACCAAAGAACCAGAACAAGTGCTGGAACAAGATTGGGTCGCCGCCACCTGCAGGATCGAAGAAGGTGGTGCCGAAGTTACGGTCAGTCAACAACATGGTGATGGCGCCAGCCAAAACAGGAAGAGACAACAACAACAAGAAAGCTGTTACCAAGATTGACCAAGGGAACAAAGGCATCTTGTGCAATGTCATGCCAGGAGCGCGCATGTTGAAAATGGTTGTGATGAAGTTGATGGCACCCAAAATTGACGATGCACCGGCGACGTGCAGCGACAGAATGGCAAAGTCCATTGCCGGGCCAGGCTGACCAGATGTGGACAATGGCGGATAAACGGTCCAACCGCCGCCAGTACCCATGCCACCTGGAGGGCCCTCAAAGAACATTGACATCAGCAATAGGATGAATGCCGGTGGCAACAACCAGAATGAAATGTTGTTCATCCGTGGGAACGCCATATCAGGCGCGCCGATCATCAGAGGCACAAACCAGTTTGAGTAGCCACCAATAAGCGCTGGCATCACCACAAAGAACACCATGATCAGGCCGTGCGCTGTGGTGAACACATTGTACATGTGTTTGCCCGCGTCCAGCGCTGCAGCGCTTTGCCACTCAGCACCATAAACAATAGACGCTAAACCTGGGAAAATTTGAATACCCGGCTCAGCCAATTCCCAGCGCATAAAGCCCGACAATGCACCACCGATAATCCCTGCGACAATCGCAAAGATTAGGTACATCGTGCCGATGTCTTTATGGTTGGTTGAATATACATAGCGCTTCCAGCCCGTAGGGTGGTCATGCGCATCATGTGAATTTTGGGCAGCAGTTGCGTTCGCCATTTGCTTTCCTTGCCTCTTTCCTTAACGCCCTAAGATCCCCCTTGAGACCCCAACTTGGGCGGCAAAATTAGCGGCGGGCCTTAGTTAAGGCTCGCCAAAGTCACATTAGCAGCCTCGACATCGTCTTCGGCTTCCATAATTTCGGCCCATGCCGCAAATTGCTCTTTCGAAACAACGCGCACTGCGATTGGCATGAAGGCGTGGTCTTTACCGCACAGTTCAGAACACTGACCGTAGTAAAGGCCTTCTTTGCGGACGTGGAACCATGTCTCGTTCAAGCGCTCAGGCACCGCATCGGTTTTGATGCCGAAAGCTGGCACGGCGAAAGCGTGGATCACGTCACCAGCAGTCACCTCAACCCGAACGGTTGTGTCGACTGGCACCACAAGCTCATTATCCACTGCCAACAGGTAAGGCTGCCCAGGCTTTTGCTCGGCAATCTCTTCTTTAGAGAGCATGTATGATGAATAAGCAGCGTCGTTTAGATCTGGATATTCATAATCCCAATACCATTGCTGGCCGATTACGCGGATGGTCAATTCAGGCGCCGGCACCACTTCCCCACCATCGCGGGAGAAAATGTTGGAGCCCAAATATTTGCGCTCACCATCTGGCACTGTCATTTGATCTGACAACACGCCGAAAGACGGCACGGCAATCACAATCAGGATAATGATTGGCACCACGGTCCACACAATTTCAATTAATGTATTGTGGGTGAATTTTGATGGGGTTGGATTTGCACGTTTATTGTAACGAACAATGACCCAGATCAATAACGCGGTTACGAAAATGGTTATAAGAGTGATGATCCACATCAACAAACCATCATGAAAGGCAATCGTTGAGTCCATAATTGGAGTTACAGATTCTTGCAAACCGATTGCGCCGGGCTCTGGCTGCCCGTTTTGCGCCAAAGCGGCGGTGGGCAAAAGCCCCAATGTGATTGCAGATGTAATTTTAGCCAGACGTGCAAGAAGTTTGCTCACGCCAGTCTCCCTTTGCGACATGTTTAGGCCCTTTTTCGACGGTAACGCATAAGAGCAAGCGAATACACTTGTCAATTCGCGTTTGGTCGTAAAAGCGCAGAATCTCGAAACAGACTAAAATCATAACAGAAGTCGCAAAGCAATTCCAAACCGCCATTATTCAGTGCGGCATATGGCTGCAATCGCTGTTTTTTGCACAAATTTACACAATTTCAGTCCAAATTTCAGTTTAAGGGGCACCATCTGACATTGTTGCGCCGCATTTTTCGCATGTGAATAAGCCTTGCAATCGCAACTGCACGAATTGACTGGCAGGGATAAAGCAAGCAAATTCAATAAATCGTTGAGTAAAGGAATCGTCTCATCATGCGTTTGATCAAGCTGATTATAGGTATCGTTTTTGCTGGCCTGCTCTCTTCAGGTGCGCTGGCACAAGGCGTTGTGAAAGGCGATCACGGTGATTGGCAGATGACCTGCGACACCCCTCCCGGCGCAACATTTGAGCAGTGCGCTCTTATTCAAAATGTTACGGCTGAAGACCAACCCGGTGTTGCCTTAAGCGTGATTGTTTTGAAAACTGCCGATAAAAAGACCCAATTGCTGCGGGTTTTGGCACCACTTGGCGTTTTGTTGCCCAACCAACTTGGCTTGGTGCTTGATGGTGAAGACAAAGGCCGTGCGCCCTTTATTCGCTGTTTGCCCAATGGCTGCATGGCGGAAGTTGTGCTTACGCCAGATCTCATTACCGAACTGACGGACGCGGAAACAGCTTTGTTTGTTGTGTTTAAAACGCCTGAAGAAGGCATTGGTATTCCGGTTTCAATGAACGGATTTGGCGAGGGTTATCAAGCGCTGCCATAAGCAAATAGCGCGCCTCACATCCTCCCATTCAATTTGCCTACGACAAGAATTGCCTTGAACCGGACGGACAATTGCGCCTAGTTAGGCGCGGTAAAAATCGAAAATTTGTCACCAGCGCCGAAAATAAGAGTTTCGTCTTATGAGCAATGCATCCGCCAGCGGCAAGAATGCCGTTTTTCTGACCGGCTCGACTATGCGCCACGTCATCATCATGACCACAACCTCGGCGATTGGCTTGATGTCGATCTTTTTCGTGGATGCGATCACACTGTTTTACATCAGCCAATTGGGCGACCCAAGCCAAACAGCCGCCGTTGGGCGCGCAGCTTATGTGCTGGCCTTTATCATTGGCATGTCAGTTGGGTTTATGATCGGCACGTCCGCCATGGTGGCTCGCGCTGTTGGCGCTGGGCAGGATGAAGCCGCAAAATCCTACGCTGGCTCGTCGATCATCAGCGTGACCATATTTGGCTTCCTCTTAGCTGGCTCCGGCTTTTTGCTCACCGACTGGTTGATGGAAATGCTCGGCGCGACAGGCCAAGCGCTCGAATATGCGCGGACATATCTCTATATCGTTTTACCCTCTACACCGTTTTTCGCCATCGGCATTGTCACCATGGGGATTTTGCGGGCGCACGGTGATGCAAAGCGGTCAATGTATATCACGCTGATAGGCGGGATCATGACTGCGATGCTCGACCCCCTCTTCATCTTCGTTTTTGGCTGGGAAGTGATTGGCGCGGCTGTTGTGTCGGCAATTGTGCGCGTGTCCTTTGCGGTACTCGGGCTGTATTATGTTATCGGCATTCACAAAGCGATTACGGTTCCTAAGTTCCGCCGCTATTTCAAAGATCTGATCGATATTTTGAAGATTGCCGCGCCCACCGTGGTCACAAACCTTGCAGCTCCGGTCGGTGCATTTCTTATTGCCCGCGCGGTTGCCGAATATGGCGACGCGGCGGTGGCTGGGCAATCTGTTGTTGATCGTTTGATCCCATTGGCATTTGGCGTGGTGTTTGCGCTGTCTGGTGCCGTAGGTCCAATCATCGGGCAGAATTTTGGTGCAATGCAGATGGATCGCGTCCGCCAAGCACTTATTGACGGGCTTATTTTCAACTGCGTCTATATTTTGATTGCATGGGGCCTGCTGTTCATTGCGCAGGAGCAGATCATCGCGATCTACCAAGCCGAAGGCAATATGGCATTGGTCATCCGTTTGTTCTGCAATGTGCTTGCCGGGTCGTTCT
Organism: Maritalea sp. S77; assembly: GCF_049801075.1. NCBI lineage: Bacteria > Pseudomonadati > Pseudomonadota > Alphaproteobacteria > Hyphomicrobiales > Devosiaceae > Maritalea > Maritalea sp. S77. Next base: position 1,093,210 of record NZ_JBNAGG010000001.1, read on the forward strand.
TGTTCAACGGCATGTTGTTCGTCTCGAACGCTGCGTATAACAATTTGGGTTATCCGCTGCTGGCCACCCTCGCCAACTGGTCACGGCAAACATTGGGCGTGATTCCCTTTATTTATTTTGGTGCGATGTGGGCGGGCCTTCCGGGCATTATTTGGGGCGCATCCATCGGGGCGGTTATTTTTGGCATTCTGCCTGTTGTAGGTGCGTTTTGGCTGATCCAGCGGCTTACGCCTGATCGCAACGCAGCGCAGGAAAACACAGAGGCGGCTGAGGCAACCGAAGCTGCAGAAGCGACACCTTCATAAAAAAATGCCGAGACGCCAAAAGGCGCTCGGCAAAGTATTCGGGGTTAGTCTAGGGCAAACACGGCCAACCATATCGGTTGGACCAGTTTGGTTCTTGCACGCTATTGACATTTTACTCATTCGTCTAACAAATAGAATTCATCAAACAAATCAATTTCTGTGATGAATGATATGGCCAATCCACTCGACCTTGACCAGTTGCGCACTTTTGCCGTTATTGCCGATTGCGGCAGCTTTACCGAAGCGGCGCGGCGTGTGTTTAAAACTCAATCCGCTGTGTCTATGCAGATCAAACGGCTGGAAGAACGGCTGGGTGAAGATTTGCTGGTGCGAGACGGTCGATCCATCTCCCTCACCCGCGCAGGTGATGCGCTGTACCATCATGCAAGACGCATGTTGGAGATCAATGCCGAAATTGAAGATTTGTTTTCGTCAGACGTATTGTCTGGCACCATTCGCATTGGCATTCCAGACGATTATGCGGTGAAAGTTTTGCCAATTTTGTTGAGTTCGTTTCAGCAAACGCACCCCAAGATCTTGGTGGATGTGAAGTGTAACTCTTCCGAGGATTTGATTGCAGGCATGCAGCAGGGTGACTTTGATTTGATCGTGTTTACCCAAGGCACAAACCACGAAACTGGTGAATTGGTGCGCACTGAGCCGTTATCGTGGGTGATTGGGCCAAACTCTGATGCGCACAAGCAGGATCCGCTACCCATAGCATGTGGCAACAAGCAGTGCTGCTGGCGTACCAATGCTGAAAGCGCCCTGCGCGAAACCAGCATCAATTATCGTGTTGCCTATACGTCATCAAATGCGACCGCCATTACGAGCGCGGTGATGGCCGGGTTGTCCGTTGGCGTTTTGGCGGAAAGCTCAATTCTTCCCGGTATGCGCAAATTGGGTGCCGAAGATGGGTTGCCCCCGCTTCGCCCGGCAGAAATTGCGATCCGTCGGGCGGCCAATGCATATGGTGGGATTTATAGCGCGTTGGTTGCACACATTAAATCTGAGTTGGATCAGGCCATGGAAGAAGCGGCGTGATTGGCTTTCGGCACATTTAAAGTGGCGTTGAAGCCTTTAAAGATGAGCCACAGGCTTAACCCAATCTCGAAGAAGCCGCCCGGCAGCGCCAACATGACGCCCCACCCCGTTTGGAAAAACTCTGAAATGGTGCCGACAATAAAGACGGTATAGCCCACAAAGCCCCAAATAGCGAAAAAGCGCGGCACCAATTGCGTGCGCCACAACACAGTACACATCAACAAACCGCCGACGCCCCATAGAGTCATGCCCGTCTGATAAAGATAGAAGTTCGCGTCATATAAAATTTGCGCCAGTGTCGGTGCATCCGCCCCTGCCGTCCCGATCAGCATGAGCGCTACGCCCCCAACCAAGAGTGAGACGGTCGACATGATGCCGAGGCCCAAAAATCCCATGGATAGCAAGGGGGCAAATTGCTCAATGACACGGTACATGATCACCAAGATGCCCAAATTTAGAAGTGAATGGGCGACGACCATTGCAAGAACGGCTACCGTGAATGTTAAATCGGGTTCCACGGCCTGCAGTGTGCCATTCTCGCCATGCAACATCGCCTCGAGCACACCATATCCGATGCCGTAAGCGAGAAAGGTGCAGATGAAAAAGATGCCGTATAGGCGGGCGATTGATCTGTCTTGATGTAGCGCTTGGGTCATGCATTCATTCCTCAAATGTTTGCATGGTCATATAACGAGAGCTACATATAATAAATTGACGATTTTTCTACAGCTGATATGCATATTTGCATGAGCTGGAAAAACATAAATTTTGATTGGAGCAAGGTGCGCTCGTTTTTGGTGGCGGCTGAGGAAGGGTCTTTTTCTGCTGCGGCACGTGCACTCAATATTGCGCAACCTACTTTAGGTCGGCAAATTGAAGCTCTCGAGCAGGACTTAAATGTCACTTTATTTGAGCGCGATGGTCGCGGCATCATTTTGACGCCAAGCGGTGTTGAATTGCTGCAATATGCCCGCCACATGGGCGAAGCCGCTGGTGCATTCTCGTTGGCAGCGCATGGGCAATCCAGCGCCATTGAAGGGCGCGTTTCGATCGCCGCAGCCGAAATGTTTGCCGCAACGGAGTTGCCACCCATCATAACTGAACTGCGGCGAGCAGAGCCTAAGCTGGAGATTGAGCTGGTTGTTTCAAACCATGCCAGCGATTTGCATCGACGCGAGGCAGATATTGCTTTGCGCTTTTTCCGACCGACAGAGCCAGACTTATACGCGCGCAAGCTGTTAGACGTGCAGGCGCAACTTTATGCCAGCGATGACTATCTCGCTCGTTTTGACCCGCCCCTCACGCTCGACAGCATCAACCGCGCTGAATTTATCAGCCTGGATTCTGAAAATGCGGTGATGCATGGCCTTAACGCGCATGGCATGACATTGACCGCCGCCAACTTCGCCTTGCAGGTGGATAGCTATGTGGTCATGTGGAATTTGGTGAAAAGCGGCGCTGGTATTGGCGTTATGGACACCAGTGTTGGTGACCATGAGCCGGGCGTACGCCGCGTTTTGCCAGAATTTCCTTCGCTCAACTTCTCAATTTGGCTGGTGGCCCATAGAGAACTAAAGACCAATCGCCGCGTGCGCAGGGTGTTTGACTTTCTCGCTGAAAAGCTCGCGAATTAGAACAAACGTTCTGTGTAGATTTTGGTGATGTCGCCACCCCAAGTGCCATTATAAGCATCAAGCATATGGTCCGCTGGCGTCTTTTCAGTGTCGAGGGTGTCTTTGATCATGTTTAAGAACACGGATTCATCAAAGCCTTCGAAATTCAAATTCTCACGCGCCACGAGGCCCGATTTGGCTAGTTTATAAACGTCTTTGGCGACATCCAATACTTTGCGGCCATTGATTTCGGCTTGAAGCGCAATTTTTGACACGTCGATGCGCAATTGATTGCGCTGCTCGGCTGTCCAGTCTTTGACCAGATCTAATGCGCCATCAAGCGCGCCTTGATCATAAAGCAAGCCAACCCAAAGAGCGGGCAGCGCGCAAATATTGTCCCACGGTCCCGCATCAGCGCCGCGCATTTCCAAGAATGTTTTCAACCGAACTTCGGGGAACAAGGTGGACAGATGATCCTCCCAATCCGCCATGGTTGGCTTTTCGCCGGGCAATTGCGGCAGTTCGCCTTTCAAAAAGGCGCGGAAGCTCTCGCCAGCACAATTGACGAATTCGCCATTGCGCATCACGAAATACATCGGCACATCAAGTGCATAATCCACATAGCGCTCAAAGCCCATGCCGTCTTCAAAGGCAAAATCCAACATGCCTGTGCGGTCATTGTCTGTATTCTGCCAGATTTTTGAGCGGTATGAGAGATAGCCTGATGGCTTGCCATCAATAAATGGCGAATTGGCAAACAACGCGGTTGCAATTGGCTGCAACGCCAAGCTGGCCCGCAGTTTATCGACCATGTCTTTTTCAGATGAGAAATCTAGGTTCACTTGCACCGTGCAGGAGCGGAACATCATGGACGTGCCAAGGGTGCCGACTTTTTCCATATAGGGCTTCATGATGCCATAGCGGGACTTTGGCATCATCGGCATTTCTTCGAGTGACCATTCAGGCGCAACGCCCAGGCCTAAAAACTCGATATTCAGCTTGTCAGTGATACCGCGCAGCAAACGCAAATGGTTGCCGGTTTCTGAGCATGTATCGTGCAGCCGTTCCAACGGCGCGCCAGACAGCTCCAATTGACCGCCGGGCTCAAGCGAAATAGAGGCGCCAGTGCCCTCATCTTTCAAGCCAATGAGGTGGCCTTTGTCCATCAGCGGCGTCCAATTGGTGCGCTTTTGAATCTCAGTAAGAATCGCGCCAATACCGTTTTCGCCTTCGTAAGGCACAGGCAAATGGCTGGTTTTGCAGAACACAAATTTTTCGTGCTCGGTGCCGATGCGCCAATCGCTCTTTGGTTTACAGCCTTTTTCCAGCGCGTAAATCAGGTCAGCTTTTGATTCAATGAGGGGCGAGTTTTCAACTGCATTGGCCATAGGTGGTCCGTCCGAATTGTTTTATTTGCCACGCTGTGCCAGCGCATTGTGTGCAGGCGACAATAGCGCGGAAAAAAAAGGATGCAATCCTTTTATCGTAAATCACCGATATTTGATTGCACGAGTGTTAATGCGACGATGGCCGCTGTATCGGCACGCAATATGCGCGGGCCTAAGCTGATCGGAACACAAAAGCTTTGCGCCCGCAATAGCTCACGCTCTGCTTCCGAAAACCCGCCTTCGGGGCCAATCAGCACCGCAACATTGCTTTGCCCCAGCGGTTTAAGTGCTTCAGCGGCATCGCTTATTTCCGCCTCTTCATCGGCAAAAATCAATTTGCGGTCGGTATCAGTTTCACCCCAATTGGCGATGAGTTTCTCTAAAGTGGTCGCCTCATGTACTGTCGGCACGTTTAGGATTTCGCATTGCTCCGCAGCTTCCACGGCATTTGCTCTCATGCGATCATAATTGATGCGCGACATTTGTGTATGCTGGGTTTGCAAGGGCCGCAGGGCGTTAACGCCCATCTCCGTGGCCTTTTGCACCATATAGTCAAGCCGCGCTGTCTTAATCGGCGCAAATAGATAGTCAATATGGCTCGGCGGTGTTTGGGGGTTGGTTTGCTCTTCAACCGCCAGTTGCGCCGCCTTTTTAGAGCCATTTGCCAATGTGGCGCGAAATGCCCCATCTCGCCCATTAAACAGAATCACCTCGTCGCCTTCCCCCAAACGCAGAACATTGACCAAATAGTTGGACTGGGCCTTTTCGAGCTTTATTTGATCGCCCATTGCCAAGGGCTGATCGATAAATAGGCGGGGTAAAGTTTTGTGTTTGCGCGGCATTAGGTTGACATTCCGTGCTTAAATAATAGCGTCTCCCCAATTGAATAGGTGGAAGTGGTGAGCGATGCAAGACAAACCCAAATCTGAAATCATTGCGGATGCGAGTGCAACCAACTGGGTGGATCGTTATGCCCCCAAGGCAATTCACCCCTATGCCAAGATGGCTCGATGGGATCGTCCTCTCCCCATGGGGATGTTGTTTTGGCCCTGTGCAATGTCGCTTGCCTTGGCAGCAGTAGCACGCCCGGCCACCGGATTTAATTTCTATTACCTCTTACTGTTCTTTGTTGGATCATTTGTCATGCGCGGTGCGGGCTGCACACTCAATGATATTGTCGACCGAAATATTGATGGCAAAGTAGAACGGACAAAGCTTCGCCCAATACCTTCTGGACAAATCAGCGTGCCGCAAGCGTTCGTCTTTTTGGCAGTTCAATGTTCGGTTGGACTTATAATTCTTTGGCAATTCAACGACTTCACTAAAATTTTAGGGCTTTCGTCCATTGGATTGGTGATCATTTATCCCTTTATGAAACGCATCACCTATTGGCCACAGCTGTTTTTGGGTCTTGCGTTTAACTGGGGCGCTTTGATGGGCTGGGCTGCCATGTTTGGCGAACTGCATTATCCCGCCTTCTACCTTTATGCTGGAGGCATTTTGTGGACGATCGGATATGACACAATTTATGCGCTGCAGGACCGGGAGGACGATGCGCTCATCGGCGTAAAATCAACCGCGCGCCTTTTTGGAGACCATGCGCAGCTAATTTGCGGATTGTTTTATCTGGGCGCTGCGATCTTGTGGTTTTTGGCCGCGGACGGCGCGGGCGCGGGCCCTGTCTATTATTGGGTGATGTGGGTTGCGCCTGCCATTTTGGCTTGGCAAATCCTCACACTGAAACCGGACCAGACACCAAACTGCCTGATCCGGTTTAAATCCAATTATTGGGTGGGCCTAAGCTTCACCCTCGCGCTCTATATCGAATACGCGATTTGATTTTTTAGCCTGAAACCAGGCCCAGCTTACGCCGGTTCAAGAAACGGGGCCGGCGATTTGCCTCGGGTCCCAATTTCCGACGGTTGGTTTCTTGTCCAACCATAACGCCGCCGACATGCTGCGAATATGGCACCAAACCACCATTGCCTGAGCGAATGAACAAAGGCAGGCCAAGTTGCTTGCCCCAGTTTTGCCATTCAGCCACTACGGTGTGATTGCCTTCTTCTTCGAACACGCGATAGTTTAAATCTTCGTCCGCATGTACCAGTTCAATAGAGCTGGACAGCAGGCCATCTTCAGAAATCTGCGTGGCGACCGCTACTCCATAATATTCTTTAACTGGAACTTTAATTTTGATTGGGACGCCGCTTTTCGACAGCATTTTCCGCACGGTGACCGTTTGCACTTCATCACGGACAGCGCCATTGTCGTTCGCAGGGGACAATGTTGGCCAGCTCACCCTATCTTTTCCAAACAAGATCAAATCAGATCCTGAAACTGTTTTGCCTTGCACCATTTTTATCTCGTGCCTTCCTGTTAACTTGAGAGCTGTTTTTTAATTTTTGCCGCTCTTCTTATGAGGCCAAACTAGCAGGCAAGTTTTGGCATCCCTTTAAAAAACTGGGTTAAGTTTTTCTTGTTATCAAAAGGGTTAGCAGGTTATGACCGTGGGTAACTGGCGATTAACCCAAGCGGGTTCTTGCCTTTATGCTCTGCCTCGCATACGCACGGAAGAGCTTATGTTTCTTAGGGTTTCGGGAGCCTTTGATGGCGCAACCAGATATTGCAGAATTGATGGAAGATCTGGAATTGGTACGAAATGCTGTGGTCGGCGCCGGGATCATCGCCACTGGTTTTTTCCGCCAAGATGTAAAAACATGGACAAAAGATAACGCGACCCCCGTTACCGAAGCCGACTTTGCTGTCGACAATTTCTTAAAAAACATGCTCACCGCCGCACGGCCAGATTATGGCTGGTTGAGTGAGGAGACAGCAGATGATGCGAGCCGATTGACGAAGGAGCGCGTGTTTGTTGTTGACCCGATTGATGGCACGCGCGGCTTTATCCGCGGCGAAGATAGCTGGACGATCTGCATCGCCATCGTTGAAAATGGTGTGCCAATTGTCTCTGTTATATATGCGCCCATACGTGATGAGCTTTATGAAGCTGTATCGGGCCGTGGCGCCATGCTGAACAAATCACCGCTATTGCGGCGCGAACGGTTGGGCACGGGGCCAATTATCCCTGCCCCTGGCGCGGTCCATAAAGAATTGGAAGAGCGTGGCATTGAATATGTGCGTGGTCCGGCCATCCCATCTCTCGCTTACCGCTTGGTGCAAGTGGCCACTGGCGTGTTGGACATTGCAGTCGCACGGCGCGGTGCGCAAGACTGGGACATTGCGGCACCTGCGCTGATTTTGACAGAATGCAACTACTTCTTAGAAGATGTATGTTTAGGTGTACCACGCTTTAACAAGCAAGAAATTCGTCATGGCGCTCTTGCAGCAATGTCTGACCTGACGCTAAAAGACGATGTCCATGATGTGCTGCGCAAGGTCTATGGGTGTCCGGCAGCATAAAATAAGACAATAAATGGTGGGGTTTATATGAGTGAAGAAAAACAATTGCTGCATTTGGTTTTTGGCGGCGAACTAGAAGATTTGGAAAAGGTGACATTCCGCAATTTGGATGAAGTTGATATTGTGGGTGTTTATCCCGACTATCAGTCTGCCTATGCGGTTTGGAAGCAGAAGGCACAGATGACGGTTGATAATGCCCATATGCGTTATTTCATTGTACATATGCACCGCTTGCTCGACCCCGAGGCCAAATAGTCGGTGAATGAGCAAAACCTAAAAGAACATGGCGAGCGCGGGCTTAACAGCACCAAAGCTCGCCATTTTATTGGCTGGCATATTTTAGGCGGCTATTTGCGCCTGACATCTGCTACGTCCAAATTCGTCTATGATCCGCCCAATGCTGAACAAAAATGTGCGGATTTAATGCCTGCCATTTATGTATGCTGGCATGGGCAAGGCATGTTGGGCATGAAGTTGGTGCCCGAGGCCAAACAATTGACCATTCTCACCTCGCGCCATCCCGATGGCCAATTGGTGGCTGCCGCCGCCAAGAGCTTTGGCTGTTCCCATATTGATGGGTCAGGCGCTAGCCCAAAGCAGGATGAAGGTACGGGTGGCATGGCCGCGATGCGAGAGATGTTGCGTGCCATGAAAGACGGTCAATCTATTGGCATAACTGCAGACATTCCGCCAATTCCCGGTCGCAACGTTTCAGACGGGGTAGCCCTGTTGGCTCGTTTTTCCGGCCGACCGATCATCCCATATGCGGTTTCGAGCTCGCGGCGATCTGTGCTTGAAAAAGTATGGGATAAGATGCAAATCAACCACCCTTTCTCGCGCATTTCTGCTGTGGTGGATGAACCGCTATATGTTCCCCGCACGGCGAAGGATTTGACGCCTTACTCTGAAGAACTGGCTAAGCGATTGGACAATGTGTTGGATCGAGCATTTTTGCTGGCAGATGGCAAAGAGCTTCCGCCTCGGCCAGACCGTTCAGACTTCTCAGTGGCTCAGGATTAAGCGCACCGCATAATCCAATGCGCCCGATGGCCCGATACGTTCCTTGCCAATGCGCCCCCGGCGTTTGGCATCTTCCTCATCCTTCAGCAAAAGTTCCATGGCCTGCGCCAAATCGCTCGTGCTCAGTTCACAGGTAATCCTGCTGTCGCCCATCAAACGCTCATTGCGCGCAACCCGAGAGGGACGTGCATCGGGCGGCACTAGGGCAATGACTGGCACACCTAATCCAGCGCTTTGAAAGCCAGCCGTTCCAGCTTGCCCGGCAACAAAACGAGATTTTCTCGCCAGCGTCCCGATGCCTTTATCGAAAAAATGAACCGGCGTTTGATCGTACATTTCGGCTTTGGCCAAATAGTCTGGCGCATCGATATCGGTGTGTTTCTCAACCTGACGCAGATGTGCAGCGCGGATAAGTTGTTCTGTATCGGCAGTTGGCGCGACTGGGATTAACACCGCCAGATCATATTTGCCTGTCAAACGCCCCACGGCGCTGATTTCAAGGTCAAACAAGCCCTTGGCGGCATTTCGACTGCCAGGTAGCAATGTCACCGCAATCTTGTCACCAATGAGCGGCGAGATATCGAAGGACAGCTCGGGCACCGTATCCATCATGATATTGCCCACGAACCCGGCATCAAGGCCAAAAGCACGTAGTTGTCCCGCGAGAATATCATCGCGGCACAAGGTTTTCGCCACAGTGGATTTGATCAGGTGTTTTTCAACTGCCGAATAAGTTGAGGCATAGCCGGATTTGTAGCAGTCTAAATAAAGATCGACTTTATGACCTGCTGTTTTGCACAGAGCGAGGCCAACCATATCGCCCAAGACGATGATTTTGTCCCAACGCTCCTTTTGCTGGCGCATATAGCGTACATGCTTGTACGCCGTGACGGCTAGGCCATTTTTAAAGTCTTTGATTAGTGACCCTTGTTTGCGATGCCCTTCGCTGGCGAGATGGCCACGCGGTCCCATCAGCGGGCAGATCCCCTTATAGGCGACGCCCTCGCCGACAGTGGGTAGCGCTTCAATCTCACAATGGAGGGCGAGCTGCTTGGCAAGCGCCGCACCCATGGCATCTTCGCCCATGCCATTGGTAATGATTAAAACGCGCATATTGCGTTACTTTTTGCTGGCTTGAAGGGCTTTGAGGGAGGCTTCTGCGTCGATGTAAGGCTCTTGCAAATCAACACTCCAATAGGCCAATTCGTCGAGCGGGATTTGCTTACCCGTCACCGCGCAGCGCACAAATGTGCCTGGCTTGATCACTGAAAAATCTGCATCCAAATATCGCAATTTGGCTTCGCTTTGCCCAAAGCCGCTTTCAAAAATATTCATGTTCGAACCTCTTTCGTCCTCTATTTAGGTGGCTTGGACGAAAAAATCAAAAAAGACTTTGCTGTTTTTGGTCTTTTTCTTTCTCTGGTGCTTTTGGCTTCGGCTGGGATTTTGCTTTTGTAGGTGGCGCATCGCTCACCATCACACCCAAATCACCATCGGCAAATTGAACGCTAAGCCCCTCCCCCTTTTTGGGAGTATTGGCTGAGCGCACCAGATTTCCGTCAGCGTCCGTGACCAATGCGAAACCACGTTCGAGCGCTTTTTTGTGACTTAAGCTGTCGAGCAGTTTGCCCAAATTTTCAACTTTAGTTTGCTTGCGTTCAAACGCCGCCAAGGCTGCGGGACGCAAACGGGCGCTCAGGCTTTCGACTTGGCTGGCAAAGTTTTGCTGCTTCTGTCGCAAGCCATGGGGTGACAAGCGCGCACTGACCTGCGAAAATCCTGCACGTTTGCGATCAATGAACTGATTGAGCGCACTTCCAAGCCGCATGGTGGCCATGTCGAACCGTTGGCGCGGCACACTTGTTAGATCTTGCGCCTTGGGCAGCGCAGCGGACACTGCGCGCAGGCGATCCTTCGCAGTTGAGACATTGCGCGCTTGTGCCGCGCGAAGGCGGTTGCCCTGGTCAAGCACATAATTCACTAACTCGGCCTTCACAGGAACAGCCATTTCGGCTGCACCCGTGGGTGTTGGCGCGCGTTTATCGGCAGCATAATCAATGAGCGTTACATCGGTTTCGTGGCCCACTGCTGAAATTAGGGGAATGTGCGACGCTGCGGCAGCGCGCACGACTTCTTCCTCGTTGAAGCCCCACAAATCTTCAATAGAGCCGCCGCCCCGCGCCACAATCAAAAGATCCGGACGCTTTACTTGCCCCCCAGTTGGCAAAGCGTTGAAACCATTGATTGCATTGGCCACCTCTGCTCCACATGTGTCGCCTTGCACCCGGACGGGCCACACAATCACATGAGTGGGGAATCGATCGTCTAAGCGATGCAAGATATCGCGAATAACCGCGCCTGTTGGTGAGGTAATGACCCCAATTGTCTGCGGCAGATATGGCAGTTCTTGCTTACGCGCTGCGTCAAATAATCCTTCGGCCGCCAATTGCTTACGCCGCTGCTCGAGTAGCGCCATCAGCGCGCCAGCGCCCGCTGGCTCGATATGGTCAATCACCACTTGATATTTGGATGAGCCCGGATAGGTGGTCAGCTTGCCTGAAGCGATGACTTCCATGCCCTCTTCAGGCTTGATGCGGAGCTTTGAGAAAACGCCGCGCCAGATCACTGCCTCAATTCGGGCTTTTTCGTCTTTTAGAGCGAAATAGGCGTGGCCGGATGAGTGAGGACCGCGGTAACCCGTGATCTCCCCCCGTATACGCACATGACCAAACTGATCCTCAATCGTGCGTTTGACCGATTGAGAGATTTCAGAAACTGTAAATTCGTGGGCATTGGAGCCCGTTTCGCCAGTTTGCTCGTCCATGAAATAAGTGGTGCCTGTTCATAGTTGATACGTCAAGGGTGACCTTTTGAAATCAACATGATATGGGAACACACGCTTGGATGGTGATTAGTTTTCGGATTTATAAAATGAATATTTTGCTTTTGGGTTCCGGCGGGCGTGAACACGCATTAGCTTGGGCGATTTCGCGTTCACCTCGGTTGAACAGTTTGCATATCGCGCCGGGCAATCCCGGCATGGCCGACTGCGGCACATTGGTTAGCCTTGACGTGAACGACCATGAGGCCGTGGCAGAATATTGCAGGTCCAACAAAATCGATCTTGTTGTCGTTGGCCCGGAAGCGCCCTTGGTCGCTGGTATCGCGGATGATTTGCAAGCCAAAGGCATCAAGGTGTTTGGTCCGTCAAAAGCCGCAGCGCAGCTCGAAGGTTCCAAACATTTCACCAAGCAATTGTGCGATGAGATGAATGTGCCAACAGCGAAATATGGTCGGTTTAGCGATCTTGATTCCGCTATCGATTATGTGCGCGCTGAGGGCGCGCCAATTGTTGTGAAGGCAGACGGGCTAGCCGCGGGCAAAGGCGTGATCGTTGCGCAAAGCCTGAAGGAAGCAGAAGACGCACTTTATGCCATATTTGATGGCGCATTCGGCGCTGCTGGTGCCTCCGTGGTGATCGAAGAATGTCTGGTTGGCGAAGAAGCCAGCCTTTTTGCCATCAGCGATGGGGAAAATATCCAATTACTGCCGTCCGCGCAGGACCATAAGCGCGCCTATGATGGCGACAAGGGGCCGAACACTGGCGGCATGGGCGCCTATTCACCAGCGCCCGTGATGACTGATGAAATGATCGAGCGCGCGAGAAAAGAGATCATTGAGCCCTCCATCAAAGGCATGGCGGCTCGCGGCACGCCCTTCAAAGGGGTTTTGTTTGCTGGCCTGATGATCACGCGCGAAGGGCCAAGTTTGATCGAATACAATGTGCGATTTGGCGACCCTGAGTGCCAGGTGCTTATGTCACTGCTTAAATCTGATATTTTAGATTTGATGGAAGCATCGGTAGACGGAACGTTGGATCAACACAGCCCCGAATGGCATGAAGGCACCGCCCTCACCGTAGTGATGGCCTCTAAGGGTTATCCCGGCTCATATGATAAGGGCACGCCCATTAATGCCATCGAAAATGCCGAAGCTGACGGTGTTAAGGTGTTTCATGCCGGTACTGGCTTGAAAGGCGATCAGTTGGTGGCCACTGGTGGCCGCGTGCTGAATGTGACCGCGATGGCCGACGATGCGAAAGACGCGCGCGACAAGGCATATGCCGCAATCGAAAAGGTCGATTGGGACAATGGCTTTTACCGCAAAGACATTGCGTGGCGGGCGATTGAGCGCAAATCTTCGTGATCAGGGCTTGAAGATATAAAAGTTTAAACAATTTCATTTAACATCTGAATTGAATACGAACATCGGGTGTTAAAATGACAATCACCGGTCCCAAAATTGGCGTTGCGCTCGGCGGCGGTGCTGCTCGGGGCCTTTCGCACATAGCTGTGATTGAGGCGATGGACGAATTGGGCCTCAAACCCAGCTTGATCGCAGGCACATCGATCGGCTCCTTCATTGGAGCTGGATGGGCTGCGGGCATGAGCGGCAGCGAAATTCGCGAATATGCAATTGATGTGCTTGGCTCCATGCGCGCGCTAAGCTCTCGGCTTTGGCGCACGCAAGTGACTGGCATCAAAGCCATGTTTCAAGATGGCATTTCCATGCAGTTTGACGCCACAAAGGTGCTCACTTCGTTTGCGCCGGAAAACCTACCGAAAAACTTCGAAGATTTGAAAATCCCCTTGCGGGTAATCGCGACTGATTACCGTACATGGCATCAGGCTGTGTTTCATGAGGGAGAGATCGCCCCCGCCATAGCAGGTTCAATTGCTATTCCCAGCTTGTTTAAGCCAGTTGAACTCCGTGGCCAGACATTGGTGGATGGCGGTGTGGTCAATCCACTGCCTTTGGATCATGCGGCGCACAATATGGATATTTTGATCGGTGTGGACGTAAACGGCGATCCTGTGCCTGTTAATGAATCAGCAATGCCATCGGCAATTGATGTGGGGTTGGGCGCGGCACAAATTATGATGCATGCGCTAAGCGCCTATGCGATTTCCGCCTATCCGCCTGATATCTATGTGCGCCCGCCTGTTGGGCATTTTGGTGCCTATGAGTTTTGGCGCGTGCGAGACATTTTGGCCGCCGGCGATGTGGTGAAAGAGAAATTCAAGCGCGATTTGGCAACGCGCATTGACCTTATGCTCGCTTCTCAGCAAAAAATTGGATAAGTAAATCAGCCGCTTCTGCCTCACCGATGCCTGAAATCACTTCAGGATGGTGGTGGCACGTGGGCGATGCGAAAAACCGAACGCCATTATCTACCGCCCCACCCTTTTGGTCTTCCGCCCCATAATAGACACGCCGCAATTTGGCGTGGGCGATGGCCCCGGCACACATGGTGCAAGGCTCCAACGTCACATAGAGGTCGCAGCCATCAAGGCGTCCAGTACCTAATTCTATCAGCGCTTTGCGGATGGCTTGCATTTCGGCATGAGTGGTTGGGTCGCCGCTTCGCTTCATTTCATTTTGGGCTTTGGCTACAATCTCACCATTTTTTATGATGACCGCACCTACAGGCACTTCGCCCGCTTCGGCGGCTTGCCGCGCTAGATCTAGCGCCATTTGCATGGGTGTTTGGTCGGTTTGATTGCTCATAATGTCCTTCTTGTTGAAATGTTACCTGCCATAGCTTTGCGGTGGATGCAAAGCATTCTGCTTATCGCTATGCTGGCGAAATAGGAGAATCAGCAATGCGCATTCGGCAACTGCCAAACGATCTGGTGAACAAAATTGCGGCTGGCGAGGTGATTGAACGCCCGGCAAGCATCGTGAAAGAGCTGGTGGAAAATGCGCTCGACGCTGGCGCAACCCGCATCGCGATTTCCACGGCTGCGGGCGGCAAATCTCTGATCCGCATTGAAGATGATGGCTTTGGCATGGGGGAAGAAGATCTGCGCTTGAGCGTGGAACGCCATGCCACCTCCAAATTGCCGGAAGACGATCTGGACCATATCGCGACGCTCGGGTTTCGGGGGGAAGCGCTAGCCTCCATCAGTGCGGTGGCCGACTTGCGGATTGCCACTCGCCCCAAAGATGCTGAAATGGGACTACAATTGCGGTTTGTGGACGGTGACGCTGTGATTTCGCCTAACCCGATGCCACATGGCACCGTGATTGAAGTGCGTGATCTATTTAAGAATGTGCCTGCCCGTCTGAAGTTTTTGAAATCTGATCGAGCGGAAACCAATGCCATCACGGATGTGATGAAACGGTTGGCCATGTCTAAACCGCATGTGCACTTCATCTTGTCTGGTTCTGATCGGCAAACGCTGAACTGGCCCGCGCAGCCCATGTCCGATATTGAAGATGACTTTCAAGGCGATAAGAACCGTTTGGGGCAGATTTTGGGGTTGGACTTCGCGCAGAATGCCGTGCCGATTGATTATCAGCGCGGCCCTGTTCGGGTGCGCGGCATGGCAGCTTTGCCCACTTACACAAAGGCCAACTCACTTTCGCAGTTTTACTTTGTAAATGGCCGCCCCGTGCGCGACAAGGTGTTGCTTGGCGGTTTGCGCGGGGCTTATGCCGACTTTTTGCACCGCGATCGATTTCCGGTTGCGGCCATTTTTGTGGATTTGCCCAGCCAAGATTTAGATGTGAATGTGCACCCGGCCAAAGCCGAGGTGCGGTTTCGCGATTCCGGCCTTGTGCGTGCGGCGGTGATCCGCGGGGTGATGAATGCGCTTGATGCCGCTGGGTTCAGGGCTTCGAAAACGGTTTCAGATGCAACGCTGAATGCGTTTCAACCGGGTGGCACACCGCCTCCACCTCCCGCAGACGCAAGCGGTGCACCTGCATCACATGTGGCACCAAATGCCACTGGTGATGGTTTTGCAATGCCGCAACAGCAGCAATGGCGTAGCCCAAGCTATATGGCCCCGCCCCCGGGTGCTGGGATGCCGCGAATGCAGGAGGTGCATCAGCCGAGCGCGCGCATGGAGACCACAAGTGAAATTCCACCAGAGGATGATGATTTTCCGCTGGGGTCTGCCCGTGCACAATTGTTTGAGAACTATATTGTAGCGCAAGGTCCGGACAGCTTGATTGTGGTGGACCAACATGCAGCCCATGAACGTTTGGTTTATGAGCGGTTCAAGAGGGAGCTGAGCGACGGGCCAGTGCCAGCACAGCGTCAATTGATCCCCGTGGTCATCGAGCTGCCCGAAGAGGATTGCGACCGTCTTGAGGAAGCACAGGAGGAACTTGCGCAGGTTGGCCTCGGCGTAGAACGCTTTGGGCCGCGTGCCATTGCCGTGCATGAGACGCCAGCAATTTTGAAGCATCCCAACGTGGATAAACTGATCCATGATGTGGCCGACCAATTGGCCGAATGGGACAATATCTCTATCGTGCGCGAACGGTTGGAAGAAGTGGCCGCGCGGATGGCGTGCCATGGCTCGGTCCGTTCAGGTCGCCGATTGCGCGCGGAGGAAATGAATGTGCTGCTGCGCGACATGGAAGCCACGCCACATTCGGGCCAGTGCATTCATGGTCGCCCCACCTATGTGGAACTTAAGAAAGCAGATATTGAACGGCTGTTTGGTCGGCGGTAAAACTAGGCGTTCGGTGCCTTGAACAAGTGGATTACGGTGTCGCCATATGCGCGTTCATCGAGCAATTCAAAGCCTTCGGGTGCGGCAACTTCAACGCCCTTTTGCTCTTCAAATACGATGATCGCTTCTGGTGCGATCCATCCACCTTCAAAAGCTGCTGCGAGCGCTTTATCGCCAAGCCCCTTGGCGTAAGGCGGGTCCAAAAACACAAGATTGCAGGGCAAGATACGCTGAATTTGGCCAAGATCTGTCGCATCGCGGCGCAACATGCGGGATTGGCCTGCAACGCCGAAATTTTGGATATTTTCCCGCAGCAATGCCCGCGCCTCTACGCCAGTATCCACAAAGGTGGAATGCTCTGCCCCGCGCGAAAGAGCTTCCAGCCCCAACGCGCCAGTACCTGCAAAAAGATCAAGCACCCGACATCCGCTCATCACCGGACCAAAATGGTTGGCCAGAATATTGAATAGGCTTTCCCGCACCCGATCTGAAGTGGGGCGAATGTCGTTTGATTGAGGAGCGGCGATGGTTTTGGACTTAAACTTGCCAGCAACAATGCGCATAAATTAGACCGCTCTATGATTTGCGCGGCGGACGTCCGCCCGGCTTGCCACCACCCGGTCTGCCACCACCAAATGACTTACCGCCACCTGGCTTGCCGCCGCGACCACGTGGGCCGCGTTGATCACCTGCTGGACGACCCTTATGACGGCCAGCATCGGAGAACCCTTGTGACCGATCGTCCCGTGGCTTACCGCGACCGCCAGCAGGTCTACCCCGAGGCTTGTCGCCGAATGATTTGCGCTCGCCTTGACGCTCGCTACGTTCCGACTTTTCGGCATTGCGATCTGTAAATGCACCGCGCCGATCATCAGGTCGACGATCATCGCGACGCCCTGCAGCACCGCGTGGCTTATCACCAAAATGCTTCTTCTCGCCGAATTTCTTTTCGCCAAACTTTTTCTCGCCAAAGGGGCGTCCACCCTCTTTGCGGTCGCGTTTTTCAAAAGGCTTACCATCGCGACGACGGTCGTCACGGCCTTTTTCACCATCGCGAGGCGGGCGATCTTTCGAGAATTCGCGCTTGGGCCCGCGATCATCGCGATCAAATTTGCGTCCCTTGTCGCCAAATCCTCTTTTGCCGCGAGGGCCAGAATCCTCGTCGTCTTTTTTGCGAGCGCGCGGAATATGTTCACCGATATTGCCATCATCAAAGAACACACGACGCTTGGGCGTTTCTTCCTGCTCTTCAAACTTACGGCGCGGTGCGCGATGATCATCTTTTGGCTTGCGCGGTTCGCCTGTGCGGCCACGCGCGCGGCCAAATTGACCCGTTTTCTCTTCAGACTTTTTCTTTGCAGCCTTTGGCACAACCGGCACAATTGGACCATCGAAATCAACGCCAGCTTCTTCCGCTAGCTTTTGGCCTAACTGATCTTTCAACACGCGGGTTTTCACTGCCTGAATTTCACCCGGCTTCAATTCATTGAGCTGGAATGGTCCATAGCTAAGACGGATAAGACGGTTCACATCCAGCCCGAATGCAGACAGAACATTTTTAACTTCGCGGTTTTTGCCTTCACGCAGTGAAACGATCAGCCACACATTGCTGCCTTGCTGGCGCTCAAGCGTGGCTTCGATAGGGCCATAATGCACCTTATCGATGGTCACGCCATCTTTCAGTTCGTCCAGTTTCTCTTGTGTGATGCGGCCATAGGCCCGCACGCGATAGCGCCGTGCCCAACCTGTGGATGGCAGTTCCAAAGCCCGTTTTAGGCCGCCCTCATTGGTGAGGAGCAAGAGCCCTTCTGTATTGATGTCCAACCGACCAACTGTCAGCACGCGCGGCAAGCCTGCTTCTTCAAAGGCTTGGAAAATTGTCGGGCGTCCTTCGGGATCACTTTCAGACACAACAAGGCCAGGCGGCTTGTGATAAAGCCAGACGCGCGTTGCTTCGCGCTCGGTCAATGGCTT
Organism: Maritalea sp. S77; assembly: GCF_049801075.1. Taxonomy (NCBI): domain Bacteria; kingdom Pseudomonadati; phylum Pseudomonadota; class Alphaproteobacteria; order Hyphomicrobiales; family Devosiaceae; genus Maritalea; species Maritalea sp. S77. Next base: position 1,111,500 of record NZ_JBNAGG010000001.1, read on the forward strand.
GCCATCAACAAGTACGCGGTCTTTTGCGGTGATTTTGATGGCGGGGCTATCGATGGTTTTGCCGTTCACCGCAACGCGGCCGTCTTCAATCCATGTTTCCGCAGTGCGGCGCGAACATAGGCCCGCGCGCGCCATCACTTTGGCAATGCGATCACCGTCCTGGCGGTCATTTGTGCTGCCAGCGTCTTTTTTGGCCATTAGAGCCCTTCCGAAGCAATAAAAATATATCGGACGGGTTTACCCGTTTGTTAGGAGCCTTGCAACGCTTCTCTGATCTCTGGCGGACAAAGTGGGCTATCCAACGGCACCAAATCGCCATTTTCCGCCAAACAGATCAAATCTTGACCGCCAACCTTGGTGAAATACTTCTCAGGTGGCAGATAAAGAGGCCGTTTGTCGCCATTTTTAAGCGCTTGTTGATAGGCCAAACGCTGTTCGCGGAAGCGGCGCGCCACTTCTTGCGCTTCTTTCGGGGTGAATGCGCGGCCTTGTGCGTCGCTAAGGTCAGCAACACGGGCACCCCGGATCAAACGAATTTCATTTTCGGTGAGCTGGGTTTCATCCAACCGCACCTCATCAGAATCTTCCGGCAAGGCTGCAACGGCCGTTTTTGTTGGAATTGGCAAAAACTTAGTGTCTTTTGGCAAAACCAACGGCGCGCGCGGGGCAGAAATATCTTCTTTTTCTTCCCGTTCCATCACGCCCAAGCCACGCAAGGTTTCCGTCATCACTTCACGTTCAAAGGTGTTGCCATCCTTAAAGGCGTTGGTGCCTTCAACAGTTGTGCATGCAGACAGGGCAAAAAGAGATGCGCCCACCAAGGCCGCAGTTCCGGTCCATTTGGCGAAAAGATTTGATTTCTGGTTCGTTCCGAACATGCATGCCACTCCAAAATACTTGCCGAAAGGCCTTAGGTCTCAAAAAAGGCTATTTTGAGGACACATCGCCTTGGGGCCTTAGCACTATATCCCATAACAAGATAATAAGGCCAAGGGCAATTGCTACATCTGCCAGATTAAAAATATACCAATAATAGCCAAATGCATGGAAAGAAAAGAAGTCTGCCACGGCACCATAAGCAATGCGATCAATCAAATTGCCCAATGCACCGCCCAGTACAATGGCGATTCCCCATCTGGTGAGGTCTGTTTTTGCGGTGGCCCACCAGATGGCGAGCCCCAGCATGGCAACGGACATAATCCCGATCAAGACATACGGTGATGAGTTGCCTAGCCAACCATATGAAATGCCGGTATTCCAAGCCAAAACATAATCAAAGAATGGGGTGACGTTGACAATTTCGCCGCCAGTCCACCCCAAAACATTGAGCATAAATAGCTTGTGTCCCTGGTCAATCAACAGGGCCAGAATGAAGGCAAATAGGCTTTTGTGGGCAATATTCGCCTTCATTTTTACTTATCCTGCTGCTAGTTCGCGCAATGCCTGTGCATCGCGCAATGTAACATCAGGATACTCAGGATCTTGGCCAACTTCGGGCAAAACTTTCCAAGAGCGTTCGCACTTGGTGCCTTCCGCCATTGCTGGAACCACAGCTACGCCCGGCACATCGTCCAAACGGAATGCTTCGGTTGGGCCTTCATTTTGCAGCACTTCTGCCTGACTTGTGATGGAAATTTCCGCCACATCCTGCCCGTGTAGCGCCACATAAAGATCCGCGTCAGAGACATAGATTTTTGGCGCTGATTCGAGCGAGGCACCAATGCGTTTCTCGCGGCGCTCAATTTCCAGCGCGCCGGTGACCACGCGGCGCACTTTGCGGATTTTCGCCCACTTCTCGGCCAGTTCCTCATTGCGCCAATTTGCCGGCACCGTTGGGAATTCGCGCTTATGCACTGAGCTATCGCCATCTGGGAACCGCTCCAACCACACTTCTTCCATGGTGAACACCATGATCGGTGCCAACCATGCTGTGAGGCACTCAAAAAGTTTGTTCAAAACGGTCATCGCTGCTTTGCGTTTCACGCTAGATTTCGGGTCGCAATAGAGCGCATCCTTGCGGATATCGAAATAGAACGCAGACAAATCAACTGTCATGAAATTAAACAAGGTCGAAAAGACACGTTTAAAATCAAAGGTTTTGTAATATGTCCGCACATCTTCATCGAGCTTCGCGATGCGGTGTAGCATATATTGCTCTAGCTCTGGCATATCCTCGAATGCAACTTCATCCGCAGGATCGTAATGTGCCAAACTGCCCAACAAGAAGCGCAATGTGTTGCGCATTTTGCGGTAGGCGTCGACCGTGGTTTTGATGATGGTATCGCCGATCCGGTGATCTTCCGAATAGTCAACTGACGCCACCCAAAGACGCAAGATATCTGCACCATATTGCTTGATGATATCTTGTGGCGCGATGGTGTTGCCGATCGACTTTGACATTTTCCGCCCGTCTTCAGCCATGGTGAAACCATGGGTGATGACGTTCTTATATGGCGCGCGGCCACGCGTACCACAGCTTTCCAGCAATGAAGATTGGAACCAGCCCCGGTGTTGGTCGGAGCCCTCCAAATACACATCGGCAGGAGATTGGTGATCAGCGCGCTTTTCCAGCACGAAAGAGTGGGTTGACCCGGAGTCGAACCACACATCCAAAATGTCTGTCACTTGCTTCCATTCAGCCGCATTATATTTATCGGTCAGGAAGCGCTCCTTTGCGCCTTCGGCAAACCAAGCATCAGCGCCTTCTTTTTCAAAGGCATCTGCGATGCGGGTGTTCACGTCCTCATCTTTGAGCACGTCGCCATCTTCATTGACGAACACACAGATCGGCACACCCCATGTACGCTGACGAGACAGCACCCAATCTGGGCGACCTTCAACCATTGAACTCAAGCGGCGTTTGCCTGTTTGCGGCACAAAGTTTGTCGCTTCGATCGCGTCCATGGCGCGGGTGCGCAACGTGTCGCCTGCCCCGCCAATATCGCGATCCATATACACAAACCATTGTGGCGTGTTGCGATAGATGATCGGCTTTTTCGAGCGCCAAGAATGCGGATATTGGTGCTTCAAGCGGCCGCGCGCAGCCATGGCACCACGGGCTGCCAATTCAGCAATCACTTTATTGTTGGCATCGCCTTTTTTGCCTTTGTCATCGATGATGCGCGCACCTTCAAAGCCCGGTGCGTCCTTGGTGTAATAACCGCCCGCGTCCACGCAGAACGGGATAGTTGTATCAATGCCGCGTGCTTCAAGGTCGCGTGCATTGTCCATCCAAATTTCAAAGTCGTCCGCGCCGTGGCCCGGTGCCGTATGCACAAAGCCTGTACCAGCTTCATCCGTTACGTGATCGCCATCAAGCAAAGGCACGGTGTATTCATAGCCGCCGCCATGGCCATTCAAAGGATGCTCACATTCGATGGTCGCCAGCACAGCTGCAGGCACGTCGCTCACGCGTTCAAACGCATCCACGCGGGCCTTGCCGAACACATCTGCCGCCAAATTATCGGCCAGCACCAGCAATTCGCCTTTTTCCACCCAATTTTCGTCTGGCGCATCAGTAACCTGATAAAGGCCATAGGAAATGTCTGATGAGTACGACACCGCACGGTTGGTTGGGATCGTCCAAGGAGTCGTCGTCCAGATGACTACTTTAGCATCCATCAGTTTTTCGACCAACTCGGCCTGATCGCCAGTGCCGCCAGCAGCAGACACGGGGAATTTCACCCAGATCGCATCACTCTCATATTCATGATATTCGATTTCCGCTTCAGCCAAGGCTGTGCGTTCCACAACGGACCACATCACTGGCTTTGAGCCGCGATAAAGCTGGCCTGAGGTGGCGAATTTCATCAATTCGCGTGCGATTTGCGCTTCTGCATCATAGGCCATGGTGATGTAAGGATTGTCCCAATCGCCATTCACGCCCAAGCGCTTAAATTCTTCGCGCTGTACGTCCAGCCAATGGGCAGCAAACTCACGACATTCCTTGCGGAATTCGTTGATCGGCACTTCGTCCTTGTTCTTGCCTTTGGCACGATATTGCTCTTCGATCTTCCATTCGATGGGCAAGCCGTGGCAATCCCAACCTGGGATATAGGCTGCGTTATAGCCCTGCATTTGGTGCGAACGCACAACCATATCTTTCAGCACTTTGTTCAGTGAGTGGCCGATATGGATGTTGCCGTTGGCATAAGGTGGGCCATCATGAAGGATGAATTTTTCTTTGTCCTTCGAGGCATAGCGCAACTGCTGATAGATGTTCATATCTTCCCAGCGCTTAAGCCAGCCTGGCTCGCGCTTGGGCAAGCCTGCCCGCATGGGGAAGTCTGTTTTTGGCAAGTTCAACGTTGCCGAATAGTCTTTTTTCTCATTTTGCGGATTATCCGCGCCTGATGAATTGTCGCTCATGGTGCTAACCGTCATTCATTATGTCACTGGAAAAGCCATCGGGCTGATACGCCCTGGCATACTTACAATTTTTATCCGACACTTCGTTCGCGCGCTTCGCGCTGGTTACGAAGGCCGGCTAATAATTCGAATAATCGGAATATTGATCTGCGCAGGATTAATCGCCCGTCGCGACGCGACGAACGGAAAATGAATAGGCGTGTGATCAAAAAAGGCCACGAGTTGGTCACCGATATATTGTTGGTCTGAACGAATTAGGGCACAAATACCCCTAAAGTCAATCTTTAGCCCGAAAAACTTGGCGCATTGCCCCTAGCCGCTGAAAAAGCCGAGCGTGACGTCAATGTCAGAGATGGCAACCTCTTTAGCCAGCACAGATTTGGCGTTTTCACTGTCCTTATCCATGGCAGCGATCAACTCATCGAGTGAATTGAAGTTTTCTTCACCCCGCAAATATTGGCAAAGGGCAACTTCCATATATTCGCCATAGACTTCCTCAGCGAAGTCGAAAATATGCGTTTCGAACAAGGTGGTGCCATTATCGAACATCGGGCGGCGACCATAGTTGGCGACGCCATTATAGGTTTTGCCCTTGACCCGTGCGCGCACCACGTAAACACCGTGCTTCAAGCCTTCATGGGGCGACAGATGCAAGTTTGCCGTTGGGTATCCCAGCTCCCTGCCCCGCTTGTCGCCATGGCTAACTTCGCCAGCGATAAATGCATGATAGCCAAGCAATTGGTTGGCAAATTCAACTTCGCCATCGCGCAGCGCCTCGCGCACACGCGTGGATGAAACAGGCGCATCCCCTTCGTCCAACATATGGTTGATCACCACGTCGAACCCATATTTCGGCCCCGCTTCAACCAGATATTGCGGAGTGCCTGCACGATCTTTGCCAAAGTGGAAATCAGCCCCTACGGTGACAATCGATGCGCCAAGCTGATCGACAATATAATTCTCAATAAAATCAGATGCCGATTTTTGTGAAAACTCTTTGGTGAATGGCATGATCACAACGCCATCAAAGCCCATGGCTTCAACCAAGCGCGCTTTTTGATTACGCTCTGTGAGCCGGAACATGAAAGGCGCTGGCGCAAAAACATCACGCGGGTGCGGCTCAAATGTCAGCACCAAAGCAGGTACATTATCGGCTGCAGCCATCTGCTTCGCTCGTTCAAAAATCGACTGGTGCCCGCGATGACAGCCATCAAAGTTGCCAATGGCGACAACGCCGCCACGCAAATGCTGTGGCAACTCACCCAGATTTTCGACAATTGTAAACGCCATATTGAGAGCCCTGCTTATTGAATCAAAGGCGGAAATTAATTGGCGCAAACTGCCCCTTTTGGCAACAATTTGCAAGCAGGTGCTTTTCAAATTTTACCAGCACGGACTACGGGCTTTTCCCAAGTTGCCGGTTTACCGCTATTTCAACGCGTCCGCTTACCATAATCACATATTTAATGATTAATAGGGGTAAGAGAATGGCTTTGGATCGTTCAATGCGCATTCTGATCGTGGATGATTATGCAACCATGCTGCGCATCTTGCGCAATCTTTTACGGCAATTGGGCTTCGAAAATGTCGATGATGCGAAAGACGGGCATGAAGCGGCGCAGATGGCTGCGCGTAACAAATATGATTTGATCATTTCAGATTGGAACATGGAGCCGATGACTGGCTATGAATTGTTGCGCCACGTGCGCGCCGATCCGCAAAATGCACAGATCCCTTTCATTATGATCACGGCAGAATCTGCCACCGAAAATGTGATCGCCGCCAAACGGGCTGGCGTGAATAACTACATCATCAAGCCGTTCACCACAGAGGTGCTTTTCGCCAAAATGCAAGCGGTGTTTGAAAAGCAGATGGCGGGTTAGCATGATGGCACAAACAGCAAAGAAACCTACAGCAGAACTTGATTTGACTGATTTGGCAAATGTAGACGAAGAACGCATTCCGCTAAAGGATGTGATTGCTTTGGCGGAAAAAGTCACCACGGCACTCAAACCCCTTGTGCGGAGTTTAGACCGATCTATGCATCAAGAATTGCGCGAGATCTTGCTCGCCATTGAAAGCTTGCGCACAGAACTCTCACGCGTTGATGCCAACGATATCTTCGCCAAACGCATCCCAGAGATGGGTCGCGAATTGGGCGCCATTGTGAAAGCAACTGAAGTGGCGACCGATACCATTATGAATGTGGCGGAACAGGTTTTATCGGCAGATAAGTCCGATCCTGAAAAATATCACGCCGAGGTTGAACAGCATATGATGGCTATCTTTGAGGCGTGTAGCTTTCAAGATCTCACGGGCCAGCGTGTCACCAAAATTATCCACACCATGGAAGTGATTGAAGATCGCATCGAAGTGCTGTGCAAAATGATCGAAAACAACAATATCGCGCCCATCAGCACTGGTGAGCCGAGCGCCCAAGAAAAACGCAATCGCGAAAAGTTAGTGAGTGGCCCTGCCCATGAGGGCGAAGGCGTTTCACAGTCCGACATCGACGCGATGTTCTAACCTTGCCGCCCTTCCCCCAATGCCCTGCGCTTTACCAATAAAGGCGTGGGGCAAAGCCAACAGTGTTGGCAGCGCTTTGCTTCACAAGATTGGTGATCATTTCAGGATCAGGGTTTTCCACGTCGCCAAATTCCTGCGCGTGGATGGAGCCGGAGATAAACAGGAAATCATAGCCCATTTGGGCCGCCCCCGTTGCATCCGTACGTACGCTATCGCCAATGGCCAAGGTGCGTTTGGGGGCTGGGTCTGTGCCGAGCTTTTCTGCCGCTAGCCGCGTCGCGCGCTGATAGATTGGCGCATAGGGTTTACCGGCCAAGCGGACTTCGCCACCCGCCTGTTCATAAACATCGGCCAGCGCACCACCGCAATAGATCAGCTCATCGCCCACTTCCACGACCTTGTCTGGGTTAGCGCAAATGAATGGCAACCCACGCTCGCGCCAATCAATGGCGTCGTCCACATAATCTTCAGGCGTCCGACCATATTCAAGATCGGTGCACATGATGGCCTTGGCTTCTTCGAGCGAGCCGAAATGTACGTCAATGCCGTCAAAAAGTGCTGAATCGCTGTCTGGCCCCAATCGATAAAGGGTTTGCCCTTCAAACGGGCGGATCAAGTCACGAGTGGCATCGCCCGATGTGACGATGGCATCATAGATATCGGCGGTCACGCCTAGGTTTGTGATTTCTGCCGCAATCTCGCGCGAAGGACGTGGGGCGTTGGTCACCAACACCACAGCTTTGCCCATGGCTTTGGCTTCCCTCAACGCGGCAATGGCCGTTTTGTGGCCAGCAACGCCATTGTGCAACACGCCCCAAACATCGCAAAACAGGGCATCATATTGATCGATTAGGCCGGAAAGGCCTACTTTATTCAAGGACATAGGTTAACTTCATTCCGTGTTGGGACACGCCTTAATAGGCGGAGGATTGAACTTTTTGCTGTTCGCCCAATAGATCAGGACGAACCGGAGATGGCGGCGCGATATGCTCACCTTGTGCAAATGGGATTTTGTCGTCCAGCAGCATCAAAATCTGCTCTTCCTGCACTACATTATCCATGATCAGGCCCACATCATAACGCTTCACAAAGTCTGCCACATCAGCATTGTGCAGGTCGGAGTAAGATTGCGGGCTTTCGATGAAACGTTGTGTATCTGCCTTCACATATTTGATGCCGCGTGCATATAGGTCTTGGAAGTTGAGCCGCAAACTGCGCACTTTATTGAGGCAAATGCCCACGCCAATCCGCACAAACTGCGCCAGCATTGCGCGTTGATTTTCGTTTAGACCAGCGTAGCGTTCCTCATCCATCATCAAGAACAAGCTGGCTGTTACGGCACGGTTGGAGCGCACCAATTCAATCAGGCGTTCACAAGCATCTGTATCATTGAGCAAGCAATAGGAAATTGGGACAAACAGCGAAGTCGGCTCGCCTGTAATGTTGGATCGATGGATGATGTTGGCTGCCTGCCGCACCAACATTTGCTCGAGCTCGGAGATGGTTCCGGTAAGATCGGTTTGTGGCAAGAATTCACTTGCATTCAATAGCTTACCACCTGGCTGCGAGATTTTTGGCACAAGATCATAGCCCAATGCGCGACGATGCGGCAGCGTGACGATGGGTTGCAGATATTGGCGCATACGGCCCTCGGCCAGCGCGTCCTGCAAAATTGAAATCGGCACATCTTCTTCGTCTTCGTCGGCGTTCTCTTCTGCCGAAAAACTTGATTTGATCGGTGCGACATTTGAGGGGGCGGCTGGCGCTGGTTCAGGCGCTGGCGGCGGGGCCATAGCTTGGGTGGCTTGCGCCTCTTCAACTTCGGCAACGGCCTCTGCCAATTCGCGCACAACAGTGCCCAAAACCGAAATATCGGCTTCAACATCTTCCAAACGATTATTCACATTGATGTTGGAGAGATAATTCACCTGATCGGACATGATCTCATTGGTGCGGGCAACCACGCCTAATTGTTGAGCAATTTCAGAAACGCGCTGGGCCAAATATTTTTCCGTGCGGCGGCGAAATAGGCCTTCGATGACCACAAAGCAGGTCAAAGCGAAAAGACCTGTCACCAAAATGGCATCCATGAGGGTCACACCAAGCCCGAAGTAGGCGGTTATACCCACACTCAAACACGCAACAGAGATAAAAAACAATATGAGTGCGCGCACGTTAAACTAAATGCCCTTCAATCTAGATTCCCCGATTACCAACATAGCATCGCTTTTTTGTCCGTCAAAGCAATCGCAAACTTGTCGTTTTGCGCTATTTTTACAGTTTTGCATCAAATGCAAACACTTTGTTTACCCTAATTAGGAAAGATGGGGGGAGCAAGAATGCGATATATGACCCAGAATCGGGAGTAACGGCAGAATGCCAAGTTCATGCGGCTCGTCACGGCCACCGCGTCTATTGATTGTCGACCATAGCAATTCAGTTTTGAACGATTGCCAGGATTTTTTGGACAATAAAGGCAATGGGATGCAACTTACCTGCACCCACGTCTCCAGCGGAAAGCAGGGCTTGAGCGCGCTGAAATCTCACGATTTCGACATCATCTTTGTGGACCTCAACAGCATTGACGAACTTGATTCTGATGCTGAAATCGCTCTTTCCAAGATTGCACATTATTCTCAAGGCGCCCTCATCATCGCGCTTTCTGAGGGGGGCTCTGTGACCATGGCCGTTGCGGCCATGCGTGCGGGTGCTCATGATTATTTTGCCAAGCCCGTTACGGCCAAAACTCTGTTTGAACGTTTAGAAGAACTTTCCGCCCGACACGGCAAAAAATATCAATTCTCTCCACCGCCAGAAGAAGGTGACCGTTTGGATTTTGAAGGATTTGTTGGTGCATCCCCCCAAATGCGGGTGATTTACGAGCAAATTGGCCGCATTGCGCCTTCCAACGCACCTGTATTTATCACCGGGGAAAGCGGCACGGGCAAAGAAGTTTGTGCGGAAGCGCTTCATGCGCGGTCCAATCGTTCAGACGGTCGATTTGTGGCCATCAATTGCGGCGCGATCCCTCGCGACCTGATGGAAACGGAGCTCTTCGGCGTGGTGAAAGGTGCCTTTACTGGCGCCATGCAAGATCGCGATGGCGCGGTGGAGCTGGCCAATAGCGGCACCTTGTTCCTCGATGAAATTGGTGAATTAGATTTAAGCTTGCAGGCAAAATTGCTGCGCTTTTTGCAAACTGGCAGCATTAATCGCGTTGGCGAAGCCATGCCACGCAAGGTGGATGTTCGCATTATTTGCGCCACCAACCGCAACCCCATGCAAATGATTACCGAAAAACAATTCCGCGAAGATTTGTTTTATCGCTTGCATGTGTTGCCCATCCATTTGCCACCTTTGCGGCAACGCCCCGCGGATATTATGCCCATCGCTGAAACATTCCTTTCGCGATATTCGGAAGAAGAAGGCAAAGAGTTTATCGGCTTTGATCGGGAAACTGCGGAACAGTTTATGGCACGTGATTGGCCGGGCAATGTGCGGCAGATCCAAAATCTGGTCCGACGCATCGTTGTGATGCATGATGAGCAATTGGTCACCGCCCGCATGGTGCGTTTGGCCGATGTTGAAAGCAAAGCGCATCAGCAAAGTCGCGAAGAGCTACGTGCGGCTCCTATTGCCAATCGTCATGCGCGGGCGCAATCTGCCATTCTTGAACCTCTATGGAAGCAAGAACAGCGCATTATTGAAGAAGCGCTTACACTGTTTGACGGCAATATTTCGCAGGCAGCAGCGGCGCTAGAAATTAGTCCATCCACCATCTATCGCAAGAAAATGTCTTGGGAAAAAATGGAAGCTGGAAACGCGGCCTAGTTTTATATGTCCCCACATTTCGCGCGTCGGCCAGCTCAAATGGCCGACCTTGAAGCCTTGGTCGAGTTGCGTCTTATCGCCATGCGTCCCAGCTTGGAAAAGGTTGGGCGCTTCAAACCAGAACGAGCACGACAGCGCTTTGTTGATGAGTTTGCCCCAGAGCATACGACGATATTGTTGGCCGATGATCAACTGATCGGGTGTTACGCCCTCTTCCCGCGCGAACAAGGTCTATATCTGGCGCATCTATATATTTCACCAGCCCACCAGGGGCGCGGCATCGGCCAAGTAATTGTTCAAGAGCTAAAAGCCAAGGCGGCAGCGGCGGGTGAAGACATTTATCTAACTGCAATCACCGATAGTGATGCTGAGCATTTTTACGTTCGGCATGGTTTTGCGGCGATTGATCGCGATGATATTGAGGTTGAAATGGTTTGGCGCAGTCCGCCAAACGCATAATGCCCTAACTGTGGAACCCGAGTTCAACTTTGATCGATTTGGCAAAAACCGGCTTTCCGTCTTGTGACTGCAATTTCAACGTTACCGTTCTGCGCGGCAACGTGGCTTTCATGCCAGTTGTCATTTGAAATTGGCCATCAACGATATTTGCAGCGCCGATCCGCACATCACCAATATAGGCATCCACCTCCAATGGTGCTGCCAATTCATCAACGCTACCTGTAATACGCACGATTTTGGTGAGCGGTAGCAAAGCCAGTTTGTATTCTCCGGTGGTTGTGGGGCCAAATTCGCGGTCAATGATTAAGCGGTCGCCGCGATAGATACGTACTGGCGCCAGTTCAGCACGGCCCGAGCGCAAGATATCGACTTGGCCAATTTGCGCGAAGCTCTCAAACAGGGGTGAAAAGCTCCTCATAATAGATTCATCGGGCCACACCGACGTCGCGATGTATCCCGTGCCGCCTTCGAGTGTCGTTGGGTCAATATTGAACGCGATATTGCGGGGATCGCTCGAGATGCACAAAAACGGCACTTCTCCGGCGACGCTATTGTCGACATGGCCGCATTCTGTCCAGTGAACGCCAGCCACAAAATTGCCGTCAGCGAATGCGCCTTCCTCACGCAAAAAATCAGACAAAGCAGACCATGGTAACGCATCGCGCGTTGGGTCTATGCCCTGCGCAAAACCCGGCACCACCTGTCGCAACCAGCCATTTGAGGTGTGTGTGACGAGAACGCTCATCAAAGCGAAATTGATGATTGTCGCCAGCAGCAAGAAAACAGACAGCAGGTTTTTATGTCTCGTCCAAGCAGCATCAATCCACATGGCGAGCACCAAAAACAACATCATGTAGCCCGGCGCTTGCCAATGGAAATGAAATTGGGTTTCAGACCAGGCAGCAACTGCTGTGAACAAAAAGATCGGGCCATGGGCCAGCATCACCAAAAAGAACGCTGTGCCTCTGGATTTAGACTGCGGCCAAGTGGCGCCCGGACCTTTGATGATGACCACGATGGCCGCAAACAAAGCCGGTAGCGCGATCCACGGTGTAATATAGATCAGTTGTCCCACCACCATGCGTAGCAATCGCAATGGGCTAAAATCATAACCAAATGCGCGTCCGCCTTGAAAGGTGAATGAGATAAACTCATTTTGCCAGTTCCAGATCAATACGGGCGATGCAATCAGGGCTGCAATCGCCATTGCTACATATGGACCGGGATGCACAATCCACTTGCGCGCGCTTGGCACGATCAGTGCGAAAAGTCCTGTGCCATATAGCAGAAAAACAGCATGATATTTCGACAAGAAGGTCAGGCCGAGCATAAGGCCGACCCAAGCCCAGCTGATCAGTGGTGCTTTGGGCTCTTCGGCGAATATATCCAACAAAAACCAAACGGTGAGCAGCCAAAACAGCATTAGCGGTGCTTCGGGCTGTGCCCAACCGCCAATGGATATTTGGAACAGCAGCGAAATGTTGAATAGTAATGCGGCAATCCAACCGGCGCGGGCGCTCTGTATGCGCCGCCCCATCTGGAAAATGACCCATGTGCTCAGGCTGAACATCAAGATGAACGGCAATCTGAGCAAAACAGGCGCTTCGCCCGGTGTGATCAGATTGGTGAACCAAAGCACCCAAAGAAATAAAGGGGGCTGATCGAAATAGGACAAATGCAATTCGCGCGCAGAAGCCAGATAATAGGCTTCGCCAATGCCGAAGCCGACCATTGCGCCTGCCCAAATACGCCAAAGCGCAGTGAGCGCAATGAGCCAAATAACCAGTTTTGCGTAATTCGCATCATTTTTGGGCCAAGCCATCAAGCGAACTGTGTCGCGTTGCCCCAATTTCATGTCACACCCGCCAAGTGAAGATACGTGTCATGGCATAATTAAACACGATGCTGATGATGATGCCAGCGATGGCCGCCAAATAGAACAAGGAGTTCGCCTCGAACAAGAATGCCGCCACCGAAACATTTGCGATGGCTGGAATAGCGCAAACAGCATAGAAGCTGAGCAGCCCTTTCCAATAGTTTATGCCGCGCAACTGTCGGTCTGCATAGGTGAACATGTTGTTGAGATGGAAGTTAGACGTCATCGCAACGATTGTGGCGAACAATTGTGCGTTGGTGAAATTGAAGTTAAGCCAACTGCTGGCAATCGTGAGCGCCAAAAGGTGCACAAAAACGCCGAAGCCGCCAACTGCTGCGAACAAGAAGAAGCTGGACGGCAGATAGCCTCCAGTCATTTTTGAAAGCGCCAGCCCGAAAAACTGCACGGCAATGAGCGGGCTCATTTTGCTTTCGCCATCATGTCGCGCGCGGAAGGTAAAGCCGACTTCGCCAATATTAAGGGGCACGCCTTTATTGCGCGCGGTGGCGATAATATCGAGTAGGATCTTAAACCCCTCGCTCGATAGGTACGGCGCCACCTGCTCAAACTTTTCCCGCTTGAGCATAAAGAAGCCGGTCATCGGGTCAGTGATTTTAGTACCTGTGACCAGATTGGCGATGGCGTTGGCGACATTCGACCCCCATTCCCGAAAGCGGGAAAGCCCTTCGCCCGCTGAGCGGCCATCGAGAAAACGCGAGGCCAGCACCAGATCTTTGTCCCCCTCAACAAGGGCAAGCATTTGTGTCAATACGGTTTCATCATGCTGATGGTCAGCATCCATAACCGCAACGTAAGGAGCGTTGCTCGCCGACATGCCTTCAACACAAGCAGATGATAGGCCACGACGACCGATGCGTTTGATGCATTTTACCCAAGGCTTTTCTTGACCGATCTCCTTGGCCAATTCAGCGGTTCCGTCAGGGCTATTGTCATCCACAAAAATCACTTCAAATGGCATTTGCTGAAAAACGGCCTCCAGCTTTTCAACCAGCAGCTCAATATTGCCGCGTTCGTTAAACGTCGGCACAACGATGGTTAGGTGCGGCGCGCTCCAGTTTGCACTGGCGGCCAATGTTTGGTCTTGCCCTGACATGAAATCCCAACTACCCTTAGAAAACTCGATGAAGGCTTAGCGCTAGTTTTGCCCAAACGCAATCCTTTGGCCAATGCAAACATAGATTCATCGCTTTAGCTTCCCAAATATCGTTTTTTTATAAAACTTGTTGGGCGAGTTCTTGACTCTCACCTCCCCGGCCACTATCTCCTGTTCGATGCTTTTTAGCACTCACCAAATGAGAGTGCTAATAGCAGCGAAATTATTGTCAATTCATTTGGAAATTGAAGGAGCGAACATGAGCTTCCGTCCACTTCACGACCGCGTAGTCGTTCGTCGTGTCGACTCTGAAGAGAAAACTTCAGGCGGCATCATTATCCCTGATACTGCGAAAGAAAAGCCTTCTGAGGGCGTTGTGGTTGCTGTTGGCCCCGGCGCACGCGACGAAGATGGCAAGCACATCACACCTGATGTGAAGGCTGATGACCGCGTTTTGTTTGGCAAATGGTCAGGCACTGAAGTCAAGATCGATGGCGAAGACCTGTTGATCATGAAAGAAAGCGACATCATGGGCGTAATCGAAGGCTAATTTTTTAGCCTTTTTGATCACCCCCAACATAATGAGTTTCTAAGGAGCAAACATAATGTCTGCTAAGGAAGTAAAATTCGGAACCGAAGCGCGCGACAAGATGCTTAAAGGCGTCAACGTGCTTGCTAACGCGGTTAAAGTGACATTGGGTCCTAAAGGCCGCAATGTTGTGATCGACAAATCTTTCGGCGCGCCACGCATCACTAAAGATGGTGTTTCTGTTGCGAAAGATATCGATCTTGAAGATAAGTTCGAAAATATGGGCGCACAAATGGTGCGTTCTGTAGCGTCAAAAACAAATGACGTTGCTGGTGATGGCACAACAACTGCAACTGTTTTGGCTCAGTCAATCGTTGTTGAAGGCGTGAAGCTTGTTGCAGCTGGCATGAATCCAATGGATTTGAAGCGCGGTATCGACTTGGCTGTTAGCGAAGTTATCGAAAACCTCGCTAAAGCGAAAAAAGACATCTCAACAAGCGCAGAAGTTGCACAAGTTGGCACGATTTCAGCAAACGGTGAGAAATTCATCGGTGAAGAGATTGCCCGTGCAATGGAAAAAGTTGGCAATGAAGGCGTGATCACTGTTGAAGAAGCGAAAACTTCTGAAACTGTTGTTGACGTTGTTGAAGGCATGCAGTTCGACCGTGGCTACCTGTCACCTTACTTCTGCACCAACACTGAGAAAATGGTTGCTGAACTTGAAGATCCTTACATTTTGTTGTTCGACAAGAAATTGTCAAACCTTCAAGCTTTGTTGCCGATCTTGGAATCGGTCGTTCAGTCTTCTCGTCCGCTTTTGATCATCGCTGAAGATGTTGAAGGCGAAGCTTTGGCCACATTGGTTGTGAACCGTTTGCGCGGCGGCTTGAAAGTTGCTGCTGTTAAAGCACCTGGTTTCGGCGATCGTCGTAAAGCCATGTTGGAAGACATTGCTGTGTTGACTGGCGGCCAAGTGATCTCTGACGATCTTGGCTTGAAGCTGGAAAACGTAACTTTGGATATGCTCGGCACTGCAAAGAAAGTCGACATTACTAAAGAAAACACAACAATCGTTGACGGTGCTGGCTCAAACGCAGACATCGAGTCTCGTGTTGGCCAAATCAAAGCTCAAATCGAAGAAACTTCTTCTGATTATGACCGTGAGAAATTGCAAGAGCGCTTGGCGAAACTTGCTGGCGGTGTTGCTGTTATTAAAGTTGGCGGCGCAACAGAAGTTGAAGTTAAAGAGCGTAAAGACCGCGTTGATGATGCGTTGAACGCAACACGCGCTGCGGTTGAAGAAGGCATTGTTGCCGGCGGTGGCGTTGCATTGCTGCGCGCTTCATCAGCTTTGACTGCTAAAGGTGAAAATGCTGATCAAGATGCAGGCATCAAGATCGTTCAGCGTGCGCTTCAAGCTCCTATCCGTCAAATCGCGACAAACTCAGGTGACGAAGCCTCTGTTGTTGTAGGCAAAGTGTTGGAAAACTCTTCAAGCACATATGGCTACAACGCGCAGACATCTGAATATGGCGACATGATCAAGATGGGTATCATTGACCCTGTTAAAGTTGTGCGCACTGCCCTTCAGGATGCCGCATCTGTTTCTTCACTGTTGATCACAACAGAAGCAATGGTTGCTGAGATCCCAGAAGAAAAAGGCGCTGCACCTGCTGCACCTGATATGGGTGGCATGGGCGGTATGGGCGGTATGGGCTTCTAAGCCAGCTATCCAACGCTTTAAAGCATTAGGGGCGATCTTCGGATCGCCCCTTTTTCATGATCAATTCAAAACCGAAAAGCTTAGCCAGCTTTGGACACTTTATGTTCATGCCCGGTGGTGAGTTTGAACACATCCACCATCATATCCAATTCTTGCGAACGGTTTTCCGTTTGCTCGATGGCCGCATTTGTTTGCTCCACTAGGGAAGAATTATGCTGCGTCATCTCATCGATCTGCATAATCGCTGTTGAAATTTCATCAATTGACGAGGATTGCTCTTCGCTTTTTTGAGCGACGGATGCCATCAGCTCATTGTTTTTGCGTGCGGCATCCAACATCGCATTGAGGCTTTCCGCCGCGCGATTAACCAGCTTAGTGCCATCAGTGACTTCGTGGGCCGATTGCTCAATCAATGCTTTGACTTCATTTGAAGCCTCAGCCGCAGACTGGGCCAGTCGCCGAACCTCAACAGCCACCACGGCGAAGCCTTTGCCCGCCTCACCTGCACGCGCTGCCTCGACAGACGCGTTGAGCGCAAGCAAGTT
Source organism: Maritalea sp. S77 (assembly GCF_049801075.1). NCBI lineage: Bacteria > Pseudomonadati > Pseudomonadota > Alphaproteobacteria > Hyphomicrobiales > Devosiaceae > Maritalea > Maritalea sp. S77. The sequence goes on from NZ_JBNAGG010000001.1 coordinate 1,128,471, forward strand.
GGTTTGAAAGGCGATATCGTCGATCAGGCCAATAATGTTGGAGATCTTGCTCGACGAGTCGGTGATGCGTTCCATCGCCTGGCTCGCATTGCCCATCACTTCTCCGCCCTCTTCTGCAGTGCGGCGCACATCATCTGCTTGCTGCATCGCCTCTCGCGCTTGCGAGGTATTTTCGGCAACAGCCTGTGACATGCTTTTCACCGTCGCTGTTGTTTCTTGGATCGCTGCGGCTTGACGGTTGCTGCGGTCTGCCAGATCATTGGCGCCCGACAGGATTTCGCCAGTTGCGCTTTTGAGCGCCCGAGATGTGCCTTGAATTTTGCCCACCAAGTCCGAAAGTTGATCGGCCACGCCATTTATATTGCCCTGAAGGCGCGCGAAGGCACCAGAGCGTTGCCCTTCGACCCGATGGGTTAGATCCGCATTGGCCATCGAGAACAACGCGTCGTCCGCCTCTTCCAGGCGGTCGCCCAGTTCAATCATCAATTGATTGGTGCTTTGAATGAGCGCGTTTAGATTGTCATCCTGCACTTCCAAATCGACGCGCTTGTCGAAATCGCCATTCACGGCGGCCGACAATACATCTTGCATTTCGGCATTGACCATTTCAGTTTCACGCCGCGTTTGATGCACGTAAGAACTGATGGCCAGTTCCATGTCGAGCATCAGCACTTTCATCATGTCTGCAACAGTTTGCGCAACAATGTCGGGCTGATTGCCTGAAGACTTGCCGCCAATGCCAAAAGGACCTTTGCGTCCTTTGTCGTCTGCTAGCATGTCCAGCATAACGCCTTTGATGAGGTCTTCAGCGACCAGAGCGTATCCCGCAACATAATGCTTGAGTTCCAAACCAATGGTGGCGTGGACATGGCCGACTTGGCGACCGGCCCGCAAAAACTCTTCATCCCACGCACCATCCGCGATGCGTTCCCAATGAGAAACTTGCCGCGTTCGTGCGCTTTGCTGCAATTCTTCTGACTCAAAAAAGGCTTTGAGTGCAGGTGTCTTTGCGACTTTGCCGTAAAACCGATCGAGCGCGTCTGGTACATGAGATAGAATGTGATCTTTGGCATTTGCCACGCGCTGTGCTGCGTCAGCGCTTAGCTCCATCATCTCACGACGCTCGTCAATCGAAACCTGATCTTGATCCTGAGACACAGGTTTTCCCCTCCATATTTGCATCATAAATGGCCGATTGGATCGGCCCCCCTCTTAACGCAATATGAACCATGTTAATTAACGGCGGATTAAGCGAAAGTTACAACTGAATTAAGTTGCAAATAAATCAATGATTTGCGGCCAGAGCAAACGAACAGCCATCGCGGTTGAAATCACCACAATCATCGGTTTGATCAAGCGTGCACCAAACCGCATGCCTGTGATGGCACCGAGATAGCCACCACCAATTTGCCCGATGATCATGGCACCGCCCACGGCCCACACCACTTCACCTGCATAGATGAAGAAGATCAACGCAGCAGCATTCGATGTGGCATTGAGCACTTTGGTGGAGCCGACGGCGCGGGTGAGCCCGAAACCGAACAAGGTCACAAAGCCAGCCGTGAAGAATGAGCCAGTGCCGGGGCCAAAGATGCCGTCATAAAAGCTAATGGTGAAGCCCATCAATGGCCCAAACAATGCAAAGTTCAGCCGATCTGCGCGTGCCTCATCAGAAAGGCGCGGTGAAAATAAGAAATAAGCCGCGACGCCAATCAACAAGATTGGCACCAGCAACAAAAGAATGTCGGTGTTCAACTGGGTTGCGGAAAAAGCGCCAATGACAGACCCGATAAAGGTGGTCACGATAGCAAAGCCCAACTGGCGGAAGTCTACATAACCTTTGCGCGCATAGGTGGTGGCTGCCACTAATGCGCCCACCACGGATTGCATTTTGTTGGTGGCCAATGCCGCCACGGGCGGCAGGCCCGCAAACAGCAGTGCGGGGAGGCTCAACAGCCCGCCACCACCTGCAATAGCATCCATAAATCCGGCGGCGAAGGCAACGCATGCCATCATCACTAACAGCGTTAATTCATATTCCATGGAAGGTTCCGACTCGAAAAGATGGGGGCATTATGCCGCTCTGTGCACCCTTGGGCCAGACAAGATACACGACAAGACATTGTTTCTATTATTCGAACAAATTGTACAAATTTTAATGTATTGTATAATTTTTACGTCTGATTAATTTGCGGGTCACGTCAAAAACGGAGAATATTATGGACGGGGTAAATAAGGCAACGCCTCTTGTGGCGCGCATCTTGATGTCAGTGATTTTCATCATGGCAGGATTTTCAAAGCTAACTGCTGCTGCAGCAACCGCTGGCTATTTTGAAGCACTGGGCATTCCAATGCCGGGTGTCAGTGTTTATTTGGTCGGCCTTTTTGAGCTTGTTGCTGGCTTGGCTGTTTTGGTTGGCTTTAAGGCTCGCATCGCCGCGCTATTGCTTGCACTGTTTTGCTTGGCCAGTGGCTACATGGCGCACTTCCAACCTGCAGATCAAGCGCAAATGACCAGCTTCATGAAGAACCTGGCCATGGCAGGTGGCTATTTGTACCTCTGGTTGAATGGACCAGGCGCATTTGCCATCGACAAAGACTAATCAAATAATCTTGCGATTTTAGAGGGCTTCGGTGATTGTTTCACCGAGGCCCTTTTCCATTTTGTCGAGAAAGCTCCGCAACAGGTTTAGCTTGTCGCCATCCCAATTGGCATTGCGGGCAACGACTAAATTCGCCTCAGATTTCAAAATCACCCCATCTTTTGGCACTTTGAGCTGATTGGCCGTTAGCGTTGACCCAGAAGATGTGATGTCGACGATCAATTCAGCTGCGCCTGACGCCGGTGCGGCTTCTGTCGCGCCCATGGACTGCACAATGCGATATTCTGCAATGCCGTGCAGCGCAAAATGTTTGCGGGTCAAATTGATGTATTTTGTCGCCACGCGCAGCCATTGGCCATGGCGGTGACGATAGTCTGACGCCACATCAGCCAAATCGCGCATGGCGGTCACATCAACCCAACTCTCTGGCAAGCCCACAACAACGTCTGCACCGCCAAAGCCTAGTGGCTTTGCCAATTCAACCTGCTCAATGCCGCGTTCTGCCGCTTCGTGCACAAGGTCTTCGCCTGTCACGCCCACATCAATATTGCCAGCAATGAGTTCGCGGGCAATTTCGCTGGCAGAGAGGAAGCGCACCGTCACATTCGGCATGGACGCCATTTCGCCAAGATAGGAGCGCGCGCCGCCAGGGCGCTCAATGGACATGCCTAAATTTGCAAAAACTTCGCGGGTGGCTTCTTCCAACCGCCCTTTAGACGGAATGGCCAAAAGTATCGAGCTCATCGTGCGCCTCCCTGCTCCAACCGATCTACCCAGACGGCGCAGCCAATCGCGGTCACAGGTTTCTGCGCGCCTAAACGCTGCAACAGACGGTCATATTGCCCGCCAGACGCCAACACGTCGCCTGTGAGATTTGACGTAAGTTCAAACACATGCCCGGTGTAATAATCGAGCCGCGGCGAAAAGCCTGCATCAAACTCCACCTCAATGTGAGGTGCATCTGCTTTGAGCTTGGTCAGCCGTGCGCTCAGGCGCTCCAATTGCTGATCAAGATTGATGCCGACCTTCTGCGCCAAGGCCGTGATGTGGAACACTTGCTCATGCGCCCGGCCTGTGATTGACAGGAACTCCCGCAAGGTGCGCACTGTGGTGGCGGGCACTGGCGCTTCTGCCAATTGCCGCTTTTCCAAATAGCGCACAGCGATTTCCTCGGCGGTACGCCCGGTATATTGCGACAAGCCTGCCTCATCCATCATTTCGAGGATTTTGGCTTTGGCTGCATCGATATCTTTTGGTAGCTCCGGCTGATCATGTTGATCTTCTGGCGCAAACAAGCGGTCTAGCAACCGCCCCATCGCGGCATCATGGCCAAAACGGTCGCGCACGCGGGGGCGCCACACATCTGGCAATTCAATCTGATCTAGCAATGCTTCAAACAGATCAACCGCCCCTAAGTGCAGGCGCGGCTTTTCTTCGCCATAAAGCGCAGCGGTTTCGATGGCAAAGGCCAGACACTGTTCAAAGGCCTGATCGCCATTTTCCGCAGCCAAAAATTCCAACCCGGCTTGATCAAACTCAGCCGGGCCATTTTCGCGCTGGCGAAAAACTGGCCCCAGATAACCAAAGGATTTTGGTTCGAAGTCTGGATGTTTTTCGATGTAGGCTGCTGCAATTGGCAGGGTAAAATCTGGCCGCAGGCAATAATTGGTGCCATCGGCGCCCGTGGTCAACAACAAGCGCCGACCAATATCTTCACCTGCCAGATCAAAAAACAAATCCGACTTTTGTAAAATGTCCGGCGCGGTCAGGTCAGCCCGTTGCCGGATATTGGCTTCCAGCGCGTCGCGCTTTTGCTGCAATTCTGTTGCGGAGAAAGCCATCTTAGCTCGCAGCGTCCGGTGTTTCGTTTTGCGCGACAAGCGATTTGATGTGTTCGACCAACTGATCGCGCTTCACGCTGACCTGAGCCGGGCGCGCGGCGCGCCATTCCGCGTTGTCGGTGATGTCTTTGGAAGCGATCTTTCCCGCCACCAAATCTTTCACCTGCACTTCGCCAGCGGCCCGCTCTTCCGAGCCTTCAATCACCACGGCTGGTGCATTGCGGCGGTCAGCATATTTCATCTGCTTGCCCATATTTTTGGACTGGCCGAGATAAAGCTCGGCCCGCACGCCAGCCGCTCGCAATTCGGCGACCATTTTCTGGTAATTGGCGATCTCGTCTTTATCCATGATCAGCACAACAACGGGGCCAAAGCGTTCTTTGTCGCCCAATTCGCCCACCAGCTGCAAGGCATGGGCCAGACGGCTGACGCCGATGGAAAAACCCGTTGCTGGCACTGCTTCCGCGCGGAAACGGCTCACCAGTCCGTCATAACGGCCACCGCCGCCTACGGAACCAAAGATCACGGTCTGGCCCTTTTCGTTGGTCACTGGGAAAGTCAATTCCGCTTCAAATACGGGCCCGGTGTAATATTCAAGGCCGCGTACGACAGACGGGTCGATCTTCACCTTATCGCGGCTATAGCCTGCCGCATCGAAGAGCGCCTGCATTTCTTTGAGTTCAGCCACGCCCTGTTGGCCTTGTTCATTGTCGCCGACCTGCTCGGCCAGCACATCAAACAGTTTTCCACTGTCGGCATCGGCGGTCACGTAGGCGAGAATGCGGTCGATCTGATCAGCATTCAGGCCTGCGCCTTTGGTGAAATCGCCGCTTTCGTCTTCACGGCCCTCGCCCAACAGCAACTTCACACCGTCAACGCCCAAACGATCCATCTTGTCGATGGCGCGCAGCACGATCAAAGAGGTTTCGGCGTCATCACCCAAACCGGCTGCTGCCAGCACACCATCCAACACTTTGCGGTTATTCACCCGCACGACGAATTTGCCGGACAGGCCTAGCTCGTCCATCACGTCGGCCATCATCATGCACATTTCCGCATCGGCTGCTGCATCCGGCGCACCGACACTATCGGCATCAAACTGCATAAACTGACGGAAGCGGCCCGGGCCCGGTTTTTCGTTGCGGAACACATAGCCTTGACGATAAGAGCGGAAAGGCTTTGGCAAGGTTTCAAAGTTCTGCGCGAAGTAACGCGCCAAAGGCGCGGTCAAATCATACCGCAAGCTCATCCATTGCTCGTCATCATCTTGCAAGGAGAATACGCCCGCGTTAGGCCGATCCGTATCCGGCAAGAATTTGCCCAGGCTTTCGGTATATTCAAACATAGGCGTTTCAAGCGGATCAAAGCCATAGCGTTCGTAAACAGCTTTGATCCGATGGATCATGGCATCCACCGCGATGATTTCATCGGGGTCGCGGTCTACAAATCCGCGCGGCAAAATGGGCGTTAAACGCTTTGCTTTTTTAGCCATGATCATACCTAGTTGTTGAGTTCGAACTTGATTGCATGGCACGAAAAACACCATGCGCGTCGCTAGTTAAACGATCATGCCCCATCGCACAAGTCAAAGCCCGATAAAACCGGGCTTATTTTGGCTGTGGCGGTGAGAAGTTTTTGCGCGCCTCTTCTGCCTTTTGATGGGCAAAGCAATCATCCGTATGATCATTGACCAATCCCATTGCCTGCATAAAGGCATAGGCAGTGGTGGGCCCGAAGAATTTCCAACCGCGCTTTTTCATGTCCTTCGCCAATTTTTGCGAGGCCTCTGTTTGCGCCATTTTGCGCAAGGTCGCTTCGTCTTTCACCTCGGGCCGCTCACTTGGCTGCGGCTCAAACTGCCAAAAATAGGCCGCCAGTGTTCCGAATTCATCGCGCAGCTCTATGGCACGCTGAGCATTGTTGATGGTGGCTGCAATTTTGCCCTTGTGGCGCACAATGCCCTTATCTGCCAACAAGCGATCCACATCGCGCTCATCATATCGCGCGACTTTTTCAATGTCGAAATTGTCGAAAGCAGCCCGAAAATTTTCGCGTTTCCGCAAAATGGTCAGCCAAGACAAACCCGATTGAAAACCTTCAAGGCACACCTTTTCAAACAGGCGCCGATCGTCGTCTACAGGATAGCCCCACTCGCTATCATGATAGTGAATATATTGCTCATCGTCTCCGCACCAAAAACAGCGTGATGAATTGTTTAGGGAATCCATAATTGGGCATTGCTTTCTGTTCAGAATTAATTACATTCCCACAATCTAAATTCTATTCTCAATTTATTAACTGGCAGGCTAACAAAATTGTCAGAGCGATCAAGCACAGCTTTGCATAATATCAATCTGCTTATTGTGGATGACAATCAGTATGCACGCGGTTTGGCAGTTGCCAATCTAAAGCAAATTGGTTTCCACAATATCGATGAGGCGAACACGGGCGCCGAGGCTTTGTTGCGTTTGCAAAGCGGCCATTATGATGCCTTGCTGATCGACTGGTATATGCCGGAAATCTCAGGTGCAGGCATGTTAAGTGTTATCCGCGACCGCCGTTTCGGTCCGGCGCACACCATTCCCACCATCGTTATGTCTGCCTACACAAATAGGGAAAATATTGAGCGCGCATTGAGCTTGGGTGCTGACCAAGTTGTGGCCAAGCCGATCAAAGCTGCCGCCATGTCAAACGCATTGAACGAAGTTTTCCAAAATGGGCGGCGATATTACCAATCCATGTCTGGTTTGCTCAATAAAGTTCAAGAAGAAGATTTGAATAAGGTGCAAGAAGAAGATGCCTTGGATAGTCGCCTTCTGGACGATGATGACGACGCAGACACCGCCTTTTTGTAGGCCCATTTCTCGTCACTGCTAGACCTGTTAACCATACGGCTTAACTGCCTATAAACCCTTATTTTTTAGGGGATGGTTACCATCTCACTTCACGGTTTATTTGGCGTCCTCCTTTATCATTTGACTCTAATTTTATGAAAACCGCCGCGCACGCGGCAAGGTGATGAGTCATGCAATTTTCAGCATTGAAGCAAGGTATTTTGGCATTGGGGTTGACTGTAGCGTTGATGGCGACAGGCGGCCAAAGTGCATTTGCGGGCAATAATGGCCTGGTGAAAACCAAAAATAGCTTTGGCCAAACAATTTATGTCGCGCCGCCCTCCGGCATGACGGTGACAACAGGCAAGCCGCGCAACGGTTTGCAAGTGCAAAACAAATATGGCCAGCATCCGCGCTATCTTAGGCAAGTTGTGCCCTATAACTCGCAAGAGGGTAAAGGCACAATCATTGTCGACACCACTTCGCGCTATCTGTATCTGATTTTGGGTCATGGCCGCGCCATGCGCTATGGCATTGGCGTTGCACGCGAGGGATTTGAATGGAGCGGCACGCATAAAATCACCGCCAAACGCGAATGGCCGAGCTGGACACCGCCTGCCGAAATGCGCAAGCGTCAGCCGGAGCTGCCAGCCTTTATGCCGGGAGGCCTCAACAACCCGCTGGGTGCCCGCGCCCTATATATCGGCAACACATTATATCGTCTTCACGGCACAACGGCACCTTGGTCTATTGGCCGCAAGGTCTCCTCCGGCTGCATTCGCCTGACGAATGACGACATAATCGACCTATACAAACGCGCCTCAATCGGTGCGAAGGTTATTGTGATTTAGTTTACTTTTTTGGCCCACAATTCAGCATCCTAATTTAGCTGACTTGTGGGCCACATGTTATTACTTGCTAAGCTGCTTAAACGGTTTCATCGCGATGAGTCCGGTGCTTTCGCCGTCATCTTCGGCGTTATGGCGATTGTGCTGATCGCCACCGGCGGTTCGGTGGTGGATTTCGTAGCCATTCAGCAAAATCGATCTACTGCTCAGATCTCAATGGATGCGGCCGTATTGGCCCTGCAGCCGAAAATCCATACCCAGACCAAAGCTGAGATCAAAGCAGCAGCAGCCAAGCTCTTGAATGAAGGCATCGGCAATTCAGGCGTTTCCGTCAATATGCTCGACCCAGAAATCGACAAAGAGGAAGGTCGCCTGTTGCTGCAAGCGCGGATTAGCCGCTCTACCTTCTTTGTGAAATTTGTCGGCATTGACAAAATGGAAGCGTTGATCGAAGCCGAGGCAACACGGGCACGCAACCGTTTGGAAGTTGCCATGGTGCTCGATAACTCTGGTTCGATGGGCGGCACAAAAATTGAGCGATTGCGCGAAGCGGCAGTTTTGGCGGTTGATATCATTTCCGAATATAAAGACTTCCCCAACAAGGTCTATTTTGGCTTGGTGCCCTTTACAGACATGATCAAAGTCAACCCAGCCTATCGAAATTCCAACTGGATCGACAAAGATGGTCGCTCATCCATCAGCTGGGACAATTTCGATGATGACGATGATTCAACAACGGGTCATGACATCACCAAGGCATCTCAGCGGCTGAGTCGGTTTGATTTGTTTGATGCCATGAGCGATGTAACTTGGGCAGGTTGTGTGGAGGCACGTCCTCACAACCCTTCACTGCCTTTTGCTGAGCGATTGGATGTGTTTGATAAGGCCCCTACCCCTTCTGATGGGGACAGCTATATCGTGCCGCTGTTTCAACCAGATACACCTGACGGCACTTCCTACCGTTTCAATTATCTGGATGATTCGCCTTCTAGTTGCCCAAGCGCTGGTTCCACCGGCGAATGCGAAGTGACTGAGTGGTCCGGGCGCATTTACTCTTCTGGGAGCTATTCCGAGTTTGAACCTGATTCAGGTCAATCGAGTATGCCGCCTAACACGTGTAACTGCTTTGGTCGGCCGATCACCTCCAGTTCGAGCTGGTGGAGCTATTACTACGGCAACGTGACACGTAAAACATGCGATATTGTGGGCCTTGGTCTCCGTGAGCGCCAGGAACGTACTTGTAAATATGAAGGCGCAAGTGCAGATCAAACTGGATATTATTCTCCTAACGGCAGCTGCACCGTGGACCCGGTAACACCGCTCACCAACGACATGAAGTCGATCAAAACCAAGATCAACGCAATGGATGCGCTTGGGGGCACGAACATTCATATGGGCGCGATGTGGGGGTGGCGGGTGCTGTCACCGCAAGAGCCATTCACCGAAGGTGTTGGTTACGACAAAGGCGCCAGCAAAGTCATGATCTTGATGACAGATGGCCAAAATACGGGTTATCCGAGCGGCGATAGCTTCAACAACACCTATTATTATTCCATGTATGGCCTGCACTATAATGAGCGCATGGGCGACCTAAGCTCTACCTCAGCACAAATCCGCACTGAAATGAACAAGCGCACTTTGCAAGTTTGTGAGAATGCGAAGGCAAGGGATGTCGGCATTGAGGTTTACACGATTGGGCTTGGCGTCACCTCCACGTCCGACAACGGCATCATGTTGACCAATTGCGCCACTGATGCGGGCAAGGCCTATTTCCCAGCGGACGCAAGCGAGCTCAATGATGTTTTCACAGCGATTGCTGACCAACTGAGCGACCTGCGTCTCTCAAAGTAGGACAAACGGAAATTTGTAACATTCGGGGAAGGTGGTACCGCCTCCCCGGATCGAACGGGGGACCTCTAGATCCACAATCTAGCGCTCTAACCTACTGAGCTAAGGCGGCACATCATTTGTGCGCGCGAACATAGGGCCAGACTTTTGAATTGGCAAGAGGGCAAAAGCCCCTCTTCCAAAAAAATTTTCACTTTTTCATCTTAACCATGAAAAAGGTCTTTTGGCGCGGATCAAGGCCCGACGCTAGACGACTGGACCTATTGATTATATTAAGAAAACGTAAATTTTTTCACCAAAGCTGGTGATAAGCCTTGGCAAGGTCTTGAAAGTATATGCGTTCACACTGGGTACATAGCGAAATTGGCAAACGGGTGCTGAGTTACACCTTGGACCCAAGACCTGTATGGTTTTGGGACGAGGATGGCACGCGCCTTTTGTGGCGCAACCTCGCCGCACGCCTTTTCCGCACGAAAGCCAAGAAGAAACGCGTGAAGCTTTTGCCGGACCCTGTGCCATTGCGTGGGCAAATCAACCGCTTGATCCGTTTGGGCTCCCACGGCCGTGCCAGCCTGTCACGGATGCGGTTTCAAATTGGCAAAAAGCCTGTCTCTACCACTTGTAGCTGCATTCCGCTCGTCAATGATGATTTGACTGGCCTGTTGGTGATTTCAACCGACACAATTGATCCCAAACTGTTCAGTGGCGATGCCTATGATCTGGCGGCCAGCGCACAGATGTTTACGCCTGAACTAGATTATGTGGTGATTGATGACGGCGACGAAGTCGTTGCGGGTGCCGGTGTGCCGCAGGATGGCGACACGCCACCGGAGATTGCATCAATCGAAGCCGCCCTATTGGCACAAGGTGCAACAGCCCAGTTTGATATTTCGGCACGGGCGCGCATGTTGGTTTTTGAGCCAGGATTGCTGCACGACCTGGCCACCATAGGCGCTGATGCCCTTTCAACGCCGATTGACGTCGCTGAAGATATTGACGCTGCCCCTGTTGATGGCCTGCTTGATCAGCTTGAGGGCGAAACTGTTTCGGAGCGTGTTGAGAAAGCTGAAACCACTGAGCACACAAAGCCCGAAGTGGCTGGAGATGCTGAGAATAAAGCTGAGACTGTCAGCGACGCCCGACAGGAAGCGGAAAAACCGCCGCATGATCTAACTGAGTTGATCGATCATCTTTATCACGCGGATAGCGGGCTTCTGGAAGCACCAGAGAAATTGACGAACATTGAAGCCGAGGAACTGGCTACCGCTTTGGCTGACGATCCAGAAGATGGTGCATTTGAACCTGTGGAAGAGCAGGCTGCGTCTGATGCAGAAGAGCAACCGACGCTATGGACCATCCGCGCGACAAAGAAGCTGAAAGACGAACAATCAGATACTGATGCAGCAGTTGCCCCACCGCTTGCTGAATCCGCATCGTCAGATGACAGCGTTTCGCAAACTGTTGAAGAAGATACGTCACAACCATTGGAAACCGACGACCCGAGCGCACGTTATAATTTTGAAGAATTGTCACGCGTGCTGCGCGAACGGGTTGGTCCTGAAGATGCTGCGCAAAAAGATGACCAAAATTCGAATTCAGATTCCCCACCTGCGAGCGAGCGCGAAGCGGCCGCGCAACTGAATGCCAAAGGCATTCCTGAGAATGCAATGGATGCGCCTGCAAATCCTGGGCGTAAGTCCACTGGCGAACGCAAGGTAAAGGCTGAAAAGGTTGAGCCGCCCAAGGCCGAATCTGATCCATCCGTTTCCGGCGCGTTGGTGGCTTTGAGTGACGAGACATTGGTGCTCAATCGCTTGCCTTTAGGCATTTTGCTGTTCCGCGACCAAGAGCTTCTGTTCGCCAACCGCGCAATGGCCGAATTGGCGGGGTATCAAACCAGCACCGAGCTGCGCCAAGCAGGCTTTGACCAGATCTTCCCACGGGCGGATGAAAGCGACGGCGCTGTTGGGCCCGTTACGAAACTCTTGCGCAAAGATGGTAGCGATATTGCCGTGGTCGCGCGACTACAAACTACAACGTGGCAAGGCAAATCAGCTTATATGCTGACCGCGCGCGAAGATGAGCGTAACGAACCTATCGTCATGCCACCTGCTGATCTGACCAGCAATGAGGACATAGACAATCCACCTTTCATGGCTGAGGACGCGCCAAAGCCAGACCTCGATTTTGAATTGCTGCAACGTATTGCTGAGGCGCAAAATCAAGGCTTGTTGGTGTTGGACAATCGTGGCCATGTGACTGATGCTTCCGCAGAAGCAGAGAGATTGATCGGCCCACGACGCGAATTGATGCTCGACCGCACATTGATGGAATATATCGACGCGGAAAGTCGGTCGGCCTATTTCGGATTACTGGCAGGCACAAAGCAGGAAGCAGAGGTCTATCTGTTCGCGGGTGCGGCGCATTGCGCAATTCACTTTTTGCGACACCCGCTGGAAACAGGCGATGATTTTCAATTGATCGGTCTTGTCTCAGACAAAGCGGCTGGGGAAGCTGAATTGAAATCTGTGCAGGATGAGCAAAGCCCAGAGAATGAACTTCTGCCGCTGATTAGCCGCGAAGTGCGTCGGCCGCTGGCCACAATTTCTGGGTTCAACAGCCTGATGCATGATGAAGCCTATGGCCCCATCGGCAATGATCGCTACAAAGAATATATCAAAGATATTCAGCTGGCGACGCAGCGGTTGGAGCGTGTGATCGGTGAACTCGATGATCTAAGCCGCTATCGCGATGGCACTTATGAATTGGCCAGCGATCAAATTGATTTGGGCGACTTGCTCACTCAATGCATCATGAAAATACGCAATCAGGCAAACGCCCAGCAGGTGTTTGTGCGTAGCGCCATCCCTGATGCGCAATATTTGGTGGAGGCTGACCAAAAATTGCTCAGCCAAACCATCATGAATTTGCTCGCCAGTGCCGTTACATTAAGCCCACCGGGCGGCAATGTGATCATCAGCGCTATTCGCGAAGATAATGGCGACGTGTCGGTTCACGTGCGCGACAATGGCAGCAATCAGGTCGATCGCGGCGAGAAGTTTGCGGTTTATCATCACGCTGGCGAAAACGGCAAAGATGTGGGCAGCACGGCCAGTTCAGCGGTTGGCCTTTCGCTTACCCGATCATTGGCGCGCGCAAATGCATTTGGCCTTTCGTTCGACCCGATGGGGGAAAATGGCATGATGATGGCCTTACGCATCCCCGGCCATCGCGTTCAAAAAGCGAGCAGCTGATTATTGAGTGTGCGACATACCGCCACATGCCACACCAGCAACGCCGAGCCAATAATTGCGGAAAATGTAGAGTTTTTCACGCCAGTTTAGAATGGTTGTAAATCACGCCCATTTTTCGACGATTTAAGGGCCTATGGCTCAATTGACTTTCACATGTGATTTAATCACAACCAACGCAACCGACGGGCCTTAACCCCGGGAAAACAGGAGCGATAAAAATGAAAAAAACACTTCTTCTCGCCACGCTTGGCGCGACAACATTTTGCGCAACGAATGTGCAAGCTGATGAAATCAACATTTACAGCCTACGGCAGCCAGAATTGTTGGCGCCACTGACAGCCGCCTTTGAAGAAAAGACTGGTATCAAAACCAATGTGCTGTTTGTGAAAGATGGCGCGATTGACCGCGTGGCTTCCGAAGGCGAAAACTCACCTGCTGATGTGGTGATGACCGTTGATATTGGCCGTTTGGACGCAGCGAAAAAAGCTGGCATCTGGCAGCCTATTCCACAAGACGTTGCGGCGAATGTGCCCGCCAATTTCGTAGATCCTGAAGGCGCTTGGGTGGCGCTCACCGCCCGCGCGCGCATTTTCTATGTGTCTAAAGACCGGGTTGAAGCGGAAAACTTGTCTTACGCTGACTTGGCGTCCGACGAATGGGCTGGCCGCATTTGCACCCGTTCAGGCCAACACTCATATTCAATCGGCCTTGTGGCCAGCCAAATCGCCCATAAAGGCGAAGAAGCAACAAAAGAATGGCTCGAAGGTGTTCGCGACAATCTTGCACGCAAGCCAACAGGCAATGACCGGGCGCAGGTTCAGGCCATTTATTCTGGCGAGTGTGATCTGGCGATCGGCAACACCTATTATATGGGCAAAATGCTGACCAATGATGCAGAGCCTGAGCAAAAAGAATGGGCAGCTTCTGTGCGTTTGGTGTACCCAGATGCGGAGCAGAGCAAAACCCACGTGAATGTTTCAGGTGTTGTGTTGGCCAAAAACGCGCCGCATGAAGAAGCAGCGAAACAGTTCATCGAATTTTTGCTTTCAGACGAAGCGCAGGCTATCTATGCTGAAACAAACTTCGAATTCCCAATTATGCCAGGTGTTGAAGCTTCTGATCTGGTGCAAAGCTGGGGCGAACTGAAAGCGGATTCCTTGCCACTGGCTGAAATTGCGGATAAACGCGATGAAGCAAGCAAATTGGTGGACGAAGTCAAATTTGACGAAGGTCCGCAAAACTAATGGGGTTGACCTATTAAAGGTATCGACAACCAAAGTTCGAGTTTATTGAAAGGCGCGTTTTCGCGCCTTTCTTTCGTTCAGTTGGTGATCATCTTTTTGATGGCGCTGCCTGTGCTTGCCCTTGCATTTCTGGCGCTTGGTCGCTTCAGTTTAGAAGGCGGCCTTTTCTCGCGCATGTTGCCTGTCGCGCTCACCGAAACGGGCCTTTTGCTACTTTTTGTGGGCGTGTTCACCGCCATCGTTGGTCTGGTCAGCGCATGGCTGGTTTCGTCCTTTGAGTTTCCCGGACGCAAATTTTTCCAATGGGCTTTCATTCTGCCCTTGGCCGTTCCCACCTATATTTCTGCCTATGCCTGGGTGGAAGTTATGGAATTCACTGGCCCCATTCAAACGGCAATCCGCGCGGCCACCGGGGCCAAAACGATCCGCGAATATTGGTTCCCAGACATTCGCTCGCTCGAGGGCGCTGCGATTGTGATGAGCTTGGTGCTCTACCCATACGTCTATTTGAGCTGTCGCGCCTTCTTCTTGATGCAATCTGGTGCCTTGGTAGCCGCCAGTCGGGCACTTGGTGCCAATGCGTGGCGCACTTTCTTTTCGATCATTTTGCCACTCTCCCGCCCGGCCCTAATTGTCGGTGTCACCTTGGCACTTATGGAAGTGCTCAATGATGTGGGCGCGGTAGAGTTTTTCGGCGTCAATTCCATCACAAAGATTGTCTATACGACTTGGCTAAACCGCTCCAATTTGCCCGGCGCGGCGCAATTGGCGCTAACCGCCATTTTGCTGATCGGCACGCTAATTTGGCTTGAGCAATATGCCCGCCGCCGCCGTGATTATCTAACCCGTCGCGATTCCCGCGTGCCCCCCTCCCTTATCAAACTCAGCTTGCCTGTTGGCCTGCTGATCACTGCTTTTTGTGCGGGGATTGTGTTCCTTGGGTTTGGCGTTCCGGTATTGGAACTGCTGTCCACTTCCATCAATCGCGTGATGCGCGGCGCGCTGCGTCCCGCCATTTGGCCAGCCTTTATCAACACCATTATGCTTGCTGCAGGCGGCGCATTGTTGTGTGTGTCCATCGGCTATTTCACCGCCCGCAAAATGATCAATCGCGATGGCCGCGGCGGCTGGTCGTTCCTCGCCACTTTCGGTTATGCGGTGCCAGGCACCATTTTGGCCATCGGCATTTTGGTGCCGTTGGGCTTTTTGGATGGGTTGATCAATGATGGCACCCGCGCCATTTGGGGTGTAACCGTTGGGCTGATCCTGTCGGGTTCTCCCATCGCTATTCTCTATGCCTATACCGTGCGCTTCCTGACCGTCAGCCATAATAATATCGAAGCGGCGATGAAAAAGCGCGGGCTGAATTTGATGGATGCCAGCCATATATTGGGCGCAAGCAAGTGGCGCACTCTGATAGAAATTGACCTGCCGACATTGCGTCCTGCGCTTGTGGCGGCGATGACGCTCGTGTTTGTGGAATGCATCAAGGAGCTGCCCGCCACCTTGCTGTTGCGCCCAATTGGCTTGGAAACCCTATCAACTTTCGTTTATGCCGAGGCCAGCCTTGAGAACTTTGAAGCGGCGGCTGTGCCCGCACTGTTGATCGTTGCAATCGCCCTCGTTCCGGCGATTTTGGGCGGTCGGTTGCAAGGCAATCATAGCTGATCACCGTTCATCAATTCACCGAACGGTCAAATAATTCTTCTTTTGCTCCCTTTTCATTGCGCCTTGTTCTCCTATAAAAGAGAAAAAAATCATTGGGAGCGAATATCCGTGAAAAATTCTGCGCTTCACCTTGCGGGCTTGATGGCCGCAACCTTGTTTTCTTCAACTGCATTAGCTGATGAACTTCGCCTTGGGATGGTTCTTGAGCCACCCCATCTTGATCCGACAGCAGGCGCTGCTGCCGCGATTGACGAAGTGGTCTACGCCAATTTGTTTGAAGGCCTCACCCGCATTGACCAGAATGGTGCCGTGTTGCCCTCTTTGGCGACCGACTGGAGCATTTCGGACGATGGCACGCGCTACGAGTTCACCCTGAAAGAAGGTGTAACCTTCCACGATGGCACCGGCTTTGATGCGGAAGATGTAAAGTTCAGCCTAGATCGTGCCCGCGCTGAAGACAGCGTGAACGCGCAAAAGGGCATCTTTGCGCCGATTACCAATGTTGAAGTTTTGGCCCCCAACAAAATCGCAATCAAAATCGCGAATCCACAAGGTGACTTTCTGTTCAATCTTGGTCGCGGAGATGCGGTGATTGTGGCGCCTGAAAGCGCTGAGACCAACCAGACCAACCCGGTTGGCACTGGACCGTTCAAATTTGTGGATTGGCAGCAAGGTTCAAAAGTGATCCTGGAAAAGAATCCGGATTATGTCGGCGATGATGTCTATCTGGACCGTGCCATCTTCACCTTCATTTCAGACCCGAACGCGGCACAAAATGCCATGCTCGCAGGCGAGCTTGATGGTTTTGCCAACTTCCCGGCGCCAGAAACATTAGAGATTTTTGAAGCTGACCCGCGCTTTAATGTGGTGGTTGGCTCTACTGAGGGTGAGACCATCTTGGCCACCAACAATAAGGCCGAACCGTTCAACGATTTGCGCGTACGTCAAGCCATCGCCCATGTGATTGATCGTAAAGCGATCATTGATGGCGCGATGTTTGGTTATGGCACGCCAATCGGCACCCATTTCGCGCCGCACCATCCTTATTATGTGGATTTGCTCAACACTTATCCGCATGATGTAGCGAAAGCGAAAGAGTTGCTGGCGGCTGCGGGCTATGAGAATGGCTTTAAGGCCACGTTAAAATTGCCCCCGCCAACTTATGCGCGTCGCGGCGGCCAGATTTTGGCAGCACAATTGCGCGAAATCGGCATTGAACTTGAATTGATCAATGTGGAATGGGCACAATGGCTGGAAGATGTGTTCACCAAGAAGGATTATGACCTGACCATCGTCAGCCATGTGGAGCCGTTTGATATCGGGATATACGCAAATCCTGACTATTATTTCCAATATGACAATGTGGTGTTCCAAGCCCTGATCGAGAAACTCAACCTCACCAATGATGAGGATGATCGCAAAGCCCTCGCGGCGGCGGCAGAGACGATTTTGGCGGAAGATGCGGTGAATGGCTATATGTTCCAGCTTGCCAAAACCGGGGTGTGGGACGCCCGCCTTTCCGGCATGTGGCCAAACTCACCAGTTGAAGGCAATGATCTAACCCAAGTGAAATGGTCGAACTGATCCCCACCGGATAAGTTGCGCTTGACAAAGCTGGGCAAAATCAGCCCGATACGCCCATGGTTGGCTATTTGATACAAAGATTATTGGGTGTCGCACTGACCTTGCTGGTCGCTGCGGCGCTCATTTTTTTTCTGCTGGATGTGCTGCCCGGTGATCCCGCTCGGTTCATGCTGGGCATCAATGCGTCCGACGAAGCGTTGAACGCCCTGCGCCAGCAATTGGGGCTGGACCAGCCTGCGCTTGTGCGCTTTGGCCAATGGCTTATGGGACTGTTCACTGGCGATTTGGGCATCAGCGCTAGCCAACGCGCGCCTATCGCTGAACTGGTCCTTGAGCGTATGCAGCTTAGCCTGCCACTGGCCTTTGGGGCGCTGGTGCTATCCACTTTGATTGGCCTGCCCTTGGGCATCTTTGCCGCACAGAATCAAGGCAAAATTGGCGATGCGGGCCTGATGGGACTTGCGCAGATTGGCATCGCAATCCCCAATTTCTGGTTTGCTATGCTGTTGGTGGTTGTGTTTGCAGTGACGCTCAAATGGCTACCGCCCGGCGGGTTTGTGCCTTGGGCTGAAAACCCGGCCGCTGCCTTCCGCGCCTTGATCCTGCCCACCATTGCCCTTGCCTTGCCGCAAGCGGCGATTTTGGCGCGGGTGATGCGCACTTCGCTGGTGGATGTGGCGCGGCAGGATTTTATCCGCACTGCCCGCGCCAAGGGCTTAAGCAAAAATCAGGCCCTGTGGCGGCATGGGGTGCGCAATGCGCTCTTGCCGGTGATGACCATTATGGGCCTGCAATTCGCCTTTTTGATTGCTGGCACCATCATTGTGGAAAATGTGTTTTACCTGCCGGGCCTTGGCCGGTTGATTTTCACCGCCATTTCCGCCCGCGATCTGTTTGTGGTGCGCAGTGCCTTGCTGGTGCTGGTCGGCTTGGTCGTCATCATCATGTTTTTGGTGGATTTGCTCTATGCGCTGGTGGACCCGCGTTTGAAAAAGCGAGCGGGCAACTGATGCGTATCCTCAAGCAATTTGCCAGCAATTTCCGACATCCCAGCTTTGCCATCGGTTTTGTGCTGAGCGCTGTGCTGATCGTGCTGGCTCTCATCTCGCTAGTGTGGACCCCACATCCGACCGACAATGTGAACATTGCCGAGCGGTTCGCTTCGCCCTCCGGCCAGCATATCTTGGGCACCGACTTTTTCGGGCGGGACATTTTCTCCATGTTGATGGCGGGGGCGCTGACCAGTTTGCGGGTGGCGGTTTTGGCGGTAGGCATTGGCATGGTGGTTGGCGTGCCGCTCGGCCTGTTGGCCGCGGGCCATGGCGGATGGTTGGAGCGATTGATCCTGCGGTTTAACGATTTCGTGTTCGCCTTCCCGGCCATCATCACCGCCATCATCATAACCACCCTTTTTGGCCCCAGCGCCATCAATGCAATGATCGCCATTGGGATTTTCAATATCCCCGTATTTGCGCGGGTGGCGCGCGGGGGCGCCTTGTCCATCTGGACGCTGGACTATGTGGATGCGGCGCGCCTGTCGGGCCTGAAAGTCTGGCAAATTTCAGTGCGGCATGTGTTGCCCAACATTCTGAGCCTGTTGATCGTGCAGGCGACCATCCAATTGTCTTTGGGCATTCTGGCTGAAGCGGGACTTTCCTACATCGGTTTGGGCACCCAACCGCCGGAAACCAGCCTTGGCCTAATGCTAAAGGAGGCGCAGAGCTTTTTCTTGGCTTATCCGATGCAGGCCATTTGGCCGGGTCTCACCATCATCATCTTTGTGATGGCGCTCAATTTGATGGGCGACGGCTTGCGCGACCAGATGGACCCGAAATTGAGCAAAGCCGGAGGCATCAATGTCGCTGGCTAGTCTTGAAAACCTCTCCATTCGCTTTGGCGACCGGGAGGTATTGTCCAACATCAATGTGCAGATTGAGGCCGGGGCGCGTGTCGGGCTTGTGGGGGAAAGCGGTTCAGGCAAAAGCCTTACCGCGCTCAGCCTGATGAATTTGCTGCCCGAAAGCGCTGAAGCCTCTGGCACAATCCATTTGAATTTTGGCCAACCTGCGAAGATCGATGCAACGCAGTTGGGTGAAGATTTGCCATTCCCCTATCGCGGGGCACAGATTGGCATGGTGTTCCAGGAACCCATGACCGCGCTGAACCCGCTGATGCGCATTGGCGATCAGATCGGTGAAGTGCTGGCGCTGCATCGCCCCGCTCTCAACACGAAAACTCATATTTACCAATTGCTGGAAGAAGTGGATTTGCACGCAGATATGCATCGGCGCTATCCGCACGAGCTTTCCGGTGGTCAGCGGCAACGGGTCGGGTTGGCAATGGCGCTTGCTGGCGAACCAGAGCTATTGATCGCTGACGAGCCGACTTCAGCCCTGGATATGATCACCCAGCGCGGGGTGATTGATTTGATCAAGCGGATCGCCAGCGCCCGGCAAATGGGCCTGTTGTTTATCAGCCACGATCTCGGCGCCGTGGCCGCGCTGTGCGATCAGATCTATGTGCTGGAAAAAGGCAAGTTGGTGGAGCATGGCGGCAGCCAAGCCATTTTGAAAAATCCGCAACAGCCATACACGCAGCGCCTTGTTGCTGCGGCAAGGCCGACAAAGCGGCCCGAATTCAAACGCCCGGCGCAACGCGTGCCATTGCTTGAGATTGACGGGCTGACCCGGCAGTTCAAGCAAAAGCGCTATTTCTGGCAGTCCCCAGACATCACAACGGCCGTCGATCAGGTCAGTTTCGCCCTGCACAGCGGCGAAACGCTGGGGCTGGTGGGGCCATCCGGTTGCGGCAAAACTTCACTATCGCGCATGGTGGCGGGGCTGGACCCGGCGCAAGGTGGTAGCGTGCAGTTTGACGGGCACCGCTTTGGTCAAGGCGTAGGCCCCATTCCAACAGCAGCCCGGCGCGAAATCTCCATGGTGTTTCAAGACCCCTTCGGTAGCTTTGACCCGCGCATGCGGATGCAGGATGCTTTACTGGAGCCGTTGCATTTGATGCCAGAATTGACCGCTGCGCAAAAACAAGAGCGCGTGCATGAGGCGGCACAGCGGGTTGGCTTGTCCATCGACATGTTGCATCGCTATCCGCACGCCTTTTCCGGTGGTCAACGCCAGCGGTTAGCCATCGCCCGCGCCATGGTGCTGAAGCCGAAATTGATGATTTTGGACGAACCGGTTTCCGCCCTTGATGTGTCCATCCGTGGGGACGTGTTGGCCTTGCTGCATGATTTGCAGGAAAAGTTTGGCATGGCTTATTTGTTCATCAGCCACGATTTGGATGTCGTCCGCGCGGTGACGGATCGAGTGATGGTGATGGATCACGGCAAAATTGTTGAGCATGGCAAGGTGGACGATGTGTTTGATCATCCACAGGCGGAGATCACCAACAGATTGCTGGATGCCAGATTGACAATCTAGCTGCGATTGTTCGAATAAGCTAAACGATCTTCCCCACACGATGCGCTCTAAATCATGTGCCAGTTTGGTATAACGCGCCCATGGACAAAGAAATTATCATTCCCGACGATTCGACCCGCCCCAAGGCTCCTGATTTCGGCCCGCTTTCTGAGCATGAAAAGCAGCCAATGCGGCATCTGCGCGCCATTCACGAGCATCATCGCCGCAATATGCGCATGATGCGCACTCTGCTTGAGGGCGTGCGCAAGGGTGACACCAGCGCCTCTGAATTTCATGCGCAGATTAAAGACAATCCGATTTTCCAAAATTATCAGATTTTCGGCAATCTGTGTGGCCAACACTGCCAGATGGTCAATGGCCATCACCAGATTGAAGATATGCATATGTTCCCCGCATTAGAGGGACGCATGGCGGCGCTTGATAAGGTGGTGAAGCGGTTACGTGAGGAGCATGAAGTGGTTCATGCGCTGCTGGTGCAATTGTCGGATGAGGCTGCAAAGCTGATTGATGATCCGAGCGACGAACAGTTTGAACGCACCGTTGAGGAACATGAGAAGCTGGAAAAATTGCTGCTGTCGCATTTTGGCTATGAAGAGGACGAGGTTGGCCCCGCCCTCGGCCATTATAATTTGATGGTTTAGCGCAGCGCTTTTATCCCGCCCGCACCACTTGCCCATCTTCTTTGGTGAACGCGCCTGCCAATGGCGTGTTCAGCAAGGTCAGCACCACTTCTGATGGACGACATAAAGCAGCGCCTTTATCTGTCACCACGATGGGGCGATTGATCAAAATCGGATGCATCATCATCGCATCGATCAATTGATCTTCGGTCAATGTTTCATCAGCAAGGCCCAACTCGGCGAATGGCGTGCCCTTTTGGCGCAGCAATTTTCGAGCTGAGATTTTCATTTGCACCAACAGCATTTCCAGTTCTTCCCGGGTGGGCGGGGTTTCCAGATAATGGACAATAGTTGGTTCTTCGCCGGAACGGCGGATCATTTCCAGCACATTGCGCGAGGTGCCACAATTGGGATTATGATAGATCGTAACAGTCATTTGTGCCTCCTTATGCTGACACCAGCTAAGGCTTGCATGAACAGATGACAGCTACACGACAATCAGCAATGATTTGTCCGGCTATGCAGGCTCGGTTTTCCGATCAGCGTCACCTGTGGGTCCAATAAGGCGAGAGGTTTGATCCTCTACAAAATCGCCACCTGCTTTTTTGGCGAAATATTTGCGCCAGCCTTCGGCCATTGCTTCAATCGCCGCCAGTTGAGTGGCGGTTTCCGCAGATAGATTTTTGTCAAATCGCGCGGCAATCACTTTGGCCAAGGGCCAATCTTCATGCAAACGCGCAACCAAGCGCAGCTCGTCACCCATGGCCACGGTGCCCGGTGTCAGCACGCGATAGTACCAGCCTGTCCGACCCGACTTTTGCAATTCCAGCGCCATCATTTTGAAGTCCGTATGCATGTTCAATTTCCAACAGGGCTGCCGCCCTTGGTTGATCTGCACACGTGCGGTGCCCAATTGGAAAATGTCGCCAATGCACACAAGTTCTTCGGTTAGGCCGCTGGTTGAGATGTTCTCGCCAAATGCGCCGGGTGTAAATTCAAAATGCGTATCAAAGCCTTGCGCACGCCAAAACTCATAATGTTCAGCTGGATAATGGTGCACCGCTTTTTCGGGACCGCCATGCACTTTCTTGTCTGCCTGCTCGTCCGTTGTGAACCCAGTTTTTGTGAGTTCAAGTGGCGCGTCCACCTGCTTTTTGCTGATGGCGCTCGGCGGCTTGCCCTCCCATCTTTGTTGAGGTTTGCCCACAAAAAGACCGGAGATTTCTGACGTGAGTTGCATTTAAAAATCCTTACGCGGCGCGGCTATGTTCATGGCAGATTTGGGATGTTTGGTGCGGTTCCAAATCCACCTTCAGCAAGGCACAATAGGCTTTGCCATCTACCTGTTTTTGATGATGTTTGCAGCTATTGCACATGCCAAATGTGCGGTTTCCTCGCATTTCCAATGTTGTGGTGAGCAGGTTGCGCAGCCCTTCAGAAAGGGGACGCAGTTCATCGGCCCCCATTTGTGCTACTGCACTGGCAATCGAGGTCTCCACATCCAGCGCTTGATCATGCCCCGCGCATAAATCATAGCGGATAGATCGCCGGTCAGCGTCAGACCGCACTTCCTCTATCAGCCCTTTACGCACCAATGCCTTTAGCGTTTGCGACACGGTGCCCCGCGTGGTGCCAAGATAGTCGGCAACGTGCGAGGGGGCGCGTGAAAAACGGTTGGCTCGCGCCAAATATTTCAGCGCCGCCAGCTGGGTGGGGTTCAAATCATTGGTCCATTGTTCAGCCTGCGTAAGCCGCCCAATGCGTTCCAACATTTCCAAAATCGATTTTTGTTCAGATTCGCTCATAGGCAATTAATAGCGAGTCAAAATTACTATTGCAATAGTTTCGACTCACTATTAAAAGGGCCTTTCCACAACAGGAGAAGCGAAAATGAAAAATATCATTCTAGGAACTGCCCTTTTAACCAGCCTTGCAGGCACTGCCTTGGCAGACGGCAACCACGCCAAAGATATGCAAGACGCGGTGACCTCCCCGCAAAATGCACTGATCAACGCAAGTTTTGACCTTTTGGCCGCGCATGCCCATCGCAATGGGCAAGTGGTAACCTTTCACCTCAGCACTGTGGGCGATGCCGGCAAAGAAAGTCCTGAGACAATAGGTGAGTTGGGCGGCGCGGGCGTTTATGCCTATGTGTGGCCAACCTCACTTGATCCTTCAGCTGTTGGTTTTGAAGGCGAAACGGGCATCTTGGCGTTGGCCGCAACGGTGCATCCCGATTTTGATGACACGCCGCTATACGATGAAAATAATGATGGCAAATTAGATAATGACGGTGATCTGTGGCACTCCCATTGGGTGGTGCTCACCCCAACGCAAAGCTGTGGCGAAGGCGCATTGGCTGTGCGAGACATTCCCGAGGGCACGTCGCCCAAACTGCCTAAAACTTGGCCCGGATTGCCGATCTTTATCGATAGCCCAGGCTATAGCCCGCAATTCGAAGCCACCGAAGTTCGGGTAACCGTGCCGTTTGATCAAGATGTGGATTTGAGTGGTGTCAATTATGACGGGGTGACAGCCGCCCTGAAGGTCAACGCCAACATCCATGCGCCCCTCTTGTGCGTCACGGACGTGTTCGACGTTGCTTCGGGCGACCTATCCCTACCCGGCATTCTCCAATAAAAAAGAACCCGGCATTCACCGGGCTCTGAGTTCGCTCACAAGGTGAGCGGGGAGGATATCTTAGAGAGGCTGGCCTTTTTCATCAAAGCGATGAACATAGGCCGGTCTCGTTTTGATTTGCACTTTCTCGCCAAAGCCAATTGGCGCATTGCCATCGCGGCGCACCACAAGCGGCTCCTCTTCACCAATATTGATGTAAATATAGGTGTCAGACCCGAGAATTTCCGTGTGCATCACGGTGCCGCTAAAGTCTCCATCGGCATCGACAATGTCCAAATGTTCCGCCCGGGCGCCAACAGTGTGGGCGTTGAAAGGTTTGGCCTGATCGCCTTTGATGAAGTTCATTTTCGGCGAGCCGATAAAGCCTGCCACAAACAAGCTGTTGGGCTTTTCATAAAGCTCCATTGGTGTGCCCACCTGTTGCACCACACCATCTTTCAACACCACGATCCGATCCGCCATAGTCATGGCTTCCACTTGGTCGTGGGTCACATAAATCATGGTGGTGTTGGGTAGGCTGTTTTTAAGGCCAGCAATCTCCATGCGCATCTGCACCCGCAAGGCCGCATCAAGGTTGGAGAGCGGTTCATCAAATAGGAACACCTTCGGGTCACGCACGATGGCGCGGCCGATGGCCACACGTTGGCGTTGACCGCCGGAAAGCTGCTTGGGCAGCCGATCCAGATAATCGGTGAGTTGCAGCTTTGCCGCCGCGGATTCGACCTTCTCTTTGATTTCCGCCTTTGGCAGTTTCAAAAGTTTCAGTGAATAGGCCATATTGTTGAACACGTTCATATGCGGATATAGCGCATAGGATTGGAACACCATGGCGATGCCGCGCTTGGAAGGCGCAACATCATTCACTATTTTGCCATCGATCTTAAGTTCACCAGAACTGATGGATTCAAGCCCAGAAATGGTGCGCAATAGCGTGGATTTACCACAGCCCGATGGCCCAACAAAAACGATGAATTCACCGGTTTTGATGTCCAAATCGATATCTTTCAAAACATGCACTGGCCCATAGGATTTATTCAATCCCGAGATGGTAATGTCAGCCATGGTTCCCTCCTCCCAAAGGTTTAACCTTTTACTCCAATATAAGCGCCAAATGGCGGTAACTTTAGCCCGTTTTGGGTGCGGACAGCTTCATGTGGCCAATCGCTATCCTGCACCTTGTCCAAATCCAGCTCAACTTCAGCGGCCTGGTTAGACATGTTGAAAATGCACACGAAACGCTGTTCTGCATCTGCACGTTCAAAATACAAAATCTTATCAATCGCGCGTATCTGCTCGATGTCACCCATGCGCAGCGCACCATGTTGCTGGCGAAAGCGCAAGAAGTCGCGATAGAGCGCAAGCGTGCTGCGTCCCTCTTGCTGGTCCACAGCCAATTCTTTGTGCGCACGCGGCACGGGCAGCCAAGTTTTATTGGCCACGCTAAAGCCTGCATTCGGCCCATTCTTTTGCCACGGCATTGGCGTGCGGCAGCCATCGCGGCCCTTAAAATTGGGCCAAAACTCGATCCCATAAGGATCGACCAAATCTTCAAACGCAATGTCCGCTTCGGGGAGCGCTAGTTCCTCCCCCTGATAGACGCAGACTGACCCGCGCAAGCAGAGCAACAACATGGCACTCAGTTTCGCCAATGCTTCGCGATTCCGCTCATTGGCCCACCGGCTCACATGGCGCACCACATCATGGTTAGAGAACGCCCAACAGGGCCAACCATCGGTCACAATGTCTTCAAGTTCTTTGATGCGCGCGGCAAAATATGGCGCTTCAAACTCGCCGCCCAAAAAGTCGAAAGTATAGGCCATGTGCAGCTTGTCGCCGCCCGAAGTATATTCGGCCATTAATTCAAGCTGGCGCTGGGCATCGCCGATTTCACCAACTGTGGTGATATGGTCATATTCATCCAGCACCGCGCGCAAATCGATCAAGAAATCCACATTTTCCGGTTGGCTTTTGTCGAATTGGTGATTTTGCCAGTTATAGGGATTTACTGAAGGCGCGATGGTCGAATTGATCTGGTCCTTCGGCAGGGCCGGATTGTCCTGCAATGATTTGTCATGAACATAGAAATTGACTGTGTCCAACCGAAACCCATCCACGCCGCGGTCTAGCCAGAAGCGCACTTCGCTCAGTAGCGCCTTACGCACATCGGGATTGTGGAAGTTCAGGTCGGGCTGCGACGCCAAGAAGTTATGCAGATAATATTGGCAGCGACGCGGATCCCATGTCCAAGCTGAGCCGCCGAAAATGGATAGCCAATTGTTGGGCGGCGAGCCATCCGGCTTCGCATCTGCCCATACATACCAGTCGGCCTTTTCGTTGGTTTTGTCCTGACGGCTTTGTTCAAACCAGTCATGCAAGTCCGATGTGTGGCTGATGACCTGGTCGATCATTACTTTCAAGCCGAGCTTGTGCGCTTTTTCCAGAAGCTGGTCAAAGTCTGCCAATGTGCCAAAGATGGGATCAACATCCCGATAGTTGGACACATCATAGCCAAAATCTTTCATTGGAGAGGTGAAAAAAGGAGATAGCCAGATAGCATCTACACCCAAATCGGCCACATAATCGAGCCGATCCGTGATCCCGCGCAAATCGCCAATGCCGTCCCCGTTGGCATCCTGAAAGGATCGTGGATAAATTTGGTAGATGACAGCGCCACGCCACCAATCTTTGTGTTTCTGCCATTTTTCTTTGGCGTTATTTTGCAAGGCGAAGGTGCTCATCAAATACCTTTTGTTTTTGTCGTCGCTTAATTCTTTTGCCCGAGTCGCGTGTTTGGCGCGTTTCAGGTTCAAAACTGTTGGTATTTCCTTTTCCAAAACGTTTTGGTAGACTATTTTTAACGGGTTAATATTGCCCTCGTCAACCGATTGTTGAAAGTTCGGTCTGGAAAATTCAGGTTGATGTGAACAATACAGGCCGGGAAGCGAAGATTTAATGCAAGAAGATGGCCCAATAGGACGTGAGCGCGAACAGGTCACGATCAAAGACCTCTCCGCCGCGCTCGGTTTATCGATTACGACAATCTCGCGTGCGCTGAATGGATATTCAGACGTGAGCGCTAAAACACGTGAGCGTGTTCAGCAAACTGCCTTGGAGATGGGCTACACGCCCAACCGCAATGCGCAACGGCTCGTGACGCAAAAATCACATTCCATTGGCTGGATTAAAGGCGATGGGTCGCAGCATTTTGTTGATCCTCACTTTGTGGAAGTGTTCGCCGGGGTTTTGCGCGAAGTTAAGCAATATGATTATGATGTGGTTTTCGCATCAGGTGCAGAAAAGGAAGTTGTTTCGCTCTATCAGCGCTATGTGAATGACCAAAGCGTTGATGGATTTATTGTAGAGCTGCCCCAACCCAACGATGCACGCATCGATTATCTGCTCAGCACTGGATTGCCATTTGTTGTGCACGGGCGTGAGGGGCGTTCTGATCAATATGCGTGGGTGGACATTGATAATTTCGGATTGTTCGAAACCCTCACGCGTGTGCTGCTGGGCGCTGGGCACAAGCAAATCGCCTTTATCAATGGTGACGAGCATTATTCATTTGCTGTGGAACGTCGCCGCGGTGCGGAAGCTGCTTTTCAACAAATGGGCTTGTCGTCCGGCCTCACCACCTACAATGCGGTGCACCCGATGGTCCATGCCGGTTTTCAGCTCACCCAGAAAGCACTTGAAAATCCAGACATTACTGCCATCATTTATTCGTCTGCAGTGATGGCGGTTGAGGGACAGGCGGCGATTGAAGCCTCTAACCGCACTGTTGGCGATGATTTAGAAATCGCCACCATGGACGATGAGCTGCGCCATGTGGACCTTACTCAGCTTGAAGGTCGGATTAGTTTTGTGCGGGCACCGCTTAATGATAGTGGCCATGCGCTGGTGCGCCAATTGATGAAACGCGTCCAAAATAAATCCGCGCCAACAGGCGAATTGATCCCGGGGCGGTTTAAACTTCGCCCGAACCTTCCTGCTGAATTGGTGCCCGATCAATTCATCGTCGAGTAAGTTCTGCTCATTTATTTAAAATTGCGCCTAAACTTTTCCCGACATCTGCGTTCAGGAAACATTCATGCGGATTTTGCTTTCTTGTGATCCAAGGTTACTGTCATAGCTGGCAGCTTTGGAAACGGGAGAGAGAAAATGACCTTTAAACAACTCACAGTGGCAGCAGGGTTTGCTGCATCAACATTTATCGTGTCAACTGCAGCCGCCTTCGCGACGTCTGCACAATCAACCGCCGCACTGAATGTGCGTACCGGTCCTGGCACCTCATTCAGCGTGGTCGACACGCTAACCCCCGGCGAAAATGTCGAGATCAATGAATGTGCTGAAAATGGCTGGTGCTATATTGAGCATGAAGGCCCTGATGGCTGGGTTAGTTCAAACTATCTGCAGCCTGTAAGTGGCGGCGGTTCAGGCGGCTCTTCAGGTGAAGATTGCAGCTTTTCGTTCAATATCGGTTCTGGTGGCCCAAGCCTAAACATCAATTGTGGTGATGGCGGCGGTGCCCCCGCAGATCCTGATCCCGCACCAGCGCCGGATCCAGATCCAGCACCACCTTCAGGCAATGTGGCTTGTTTCTACACAGGAGCAAACTTCACCGGAAGTGAGTTCTGTCACGGCCCCGCGGTGCTGAATACGCTGGATGGCACCTTTAACGACAATATCGCTTCATTGAAGCTTTATGGCAGCGCCAAAGTACGTTTGTGCCGCAATGCAAACCTTGGTGGACTGTGTAAAAACTACACAAGCAGCAAGTCGAATTTGCCAGTTGCCATCCGCAACAAAGCATCTTCATTGCGTGTGTTCACCGGCTTCATTCCAGTGCCATTGCCTGTTGCCCCAGTTACACATTCAACTGGCCCGATTAATCTGAAGTCTAGCTTCATGGCGAACCTCGACAATGGCAATGTGGGCAGCGCTGGCGCGGACATTTGGTACCATGCTGTGAACCCTGTTGAGAAATATATTGAACCTCGCAATGGCGCAAAATTGGCGCTGGGTGACAAATCGAACCGTGGCTATGCTGGCTGTAAAACTGAAAGCTTCTCCAGCAACCCAATCTCAATCTGGGCAATGCCAGTTGGTTCCTATGTCTGCGTTAAAACCAACAAGGGACGCATCTCACAATTCCGGTTGAACGGCTATGCCGGCACCACCATGAAATTGGGATACACCACCTGGAAATAGTAATACGGATACCTCCATTCTCACCTGCCCGGCCTTTTGGCCGGGCTTTTTTATGCAATATCTGCTTCATGTGATGACAAATAATCGCCAAGAATGATGCCTCCCTTGCGCGCAACTTGCTTGCATTCGGCAGTTTTTCATCCATAGTTGGCAGATATGGCGCTGTTTCTGGCGCCTACTCCCCGTCATAATTGGCTTCCGCCATCTCAGCGATTTAGGTACATATGAATATCCGTGTTCTTGCCATTTTGGCCGGGTTAAGCACCATCGGCATTTATGCCCTGCAATTTGTGGGCGCACGATTTAGTTTGACCACGCAAGGCGAATTGGCACGCTTAACCTCGACGGACCTCACCATTTTGCGAATCATCGCTTCGGGACTATTTTTCGTGCCCTTTTTGCGCCGACGGCATGTGCGGGCCTTTCTAAATTTGGGGTGGAAGCGTATCGCACTGCTCACGGCTTTGGCTGGCGCGCCCTACCCGTTCTTGATCAATATCGGGCTGGGCTTCACCCCAGCCGCCCATGCTGCGGCCATTTTACCGTCATCTGTGGTTTTGTTTTCAGCTATACTGGGCTTGATCGCGTTCAAGGCGCCAATATCGCGCTATAGCAGCATCAGCTTGGTTTTGATCAGTAGCGGCATGGCGCTTTTCGTGTGTTACGATCTCATTTTCGACCCGTGGGCATTGCCGGGCGATTTGATCCTGTTCGCCGTTGGTGCTGGATTTGCCTTTTTCAGTTTAACGGTGCGTGATTTGGAGATTGACCCGCTCGCCGTAACTGCGGGCATCATTTGGTGCTCGTGGCCGCTCATGGTGCCCATGTTTTTCGCTATGCCGAGCAATTTGTTTGTCGCCGCGCCAAGCGAAATCCTCTCGCAAGCCATCATTCAAGGTGTTCTTGCCGGGGCCATCGCACTGTTTTTGACCACATTTGCCGCGCGACATTTGGGATCTCAAACCGCATCCTTATTCCTTGTGGGCATTCCCATCACGACCGCGTTTTTGGGCGCAGTTGCGCTGGGTGAGTTCCCCATAGTGTTGGAAATTGTGGCCCTTGGCTTGATGGCCTGTGGCATTGGATTGCCCGCCACGCGATTTGTTTTGCAACAATATAAAACGGCCCGGCGCTGAACGCCGAGCCGTTTCCTCTTTCCAGAGATATTTGTTTCTATCCGCCTTTGACAGACCCCGCCAGTAGGCCGCGCACAAAGTAGCGTTGCAACGCAAAGAACACGACCAACGGCACGATGATCGAGATAAACGCGCCAGAGGTGAGAATTTCCCAATTGTCCCCGCGTGAGCCGATCAATTCGCGCAAACGCCCGGTCAACACCAGTTGCCGATCGTTATTGCCCAAGAACACTGTGGCCACCAGCAAGTCATTCCACACCCAAAGGAACTGGAAGATTGCGAAAGATGCCAGCGCCGGGAAAGACAAAGGCAGCACCATGGTGGTGAAGATATGGAAGTGTGACGCGCCATCCATACGCGCACTTTCCATGATTTCTTTTGGCAAGCTGGCCATATAATTGCGCAGCAAATAGATCGCCAATGGCAGGCCAAAGCCAGTGTGCGCCAGCCAAATGCCGAGATAGGATTTACTCTCGGCACCAAACAGAGGCATCACGCCATTATAGAGCCGCAGGATCGGGATTAGCGACATTTGCAGCGGCACGACCAACAGGCCAACCACTACAGCCACCAACACGCCCCGCCCCGGAAACTGCATCCATGCCAATGCATAAGCTGCGAAGGCGGCAATCAGGATCGGGATGATCGTGGCCGGAATGGTCACGGTAAAAGAGTTGATGAACGAGCGGCCAATGCCCTCACTTTCCATCACTTCTTCATAGTTTTCCATGGTGAAGCGCGGCGGCGTCGCTGCGATATAGAGCACGCGTTGACCACGGCTGTTATCAAACTGCTCGTCGGATTCCCAACGGTATGACCCGTCTGCGTTCACCGTTAGCGCAGTACCGTCGCGCAAAGTGATCGTGTCGCCAGCGGCATTGTCTTTATAGGTGTTGTTGGTCACACCAAAGAACTGAATTTGCCGCCCGGCGGCGTCACCGTCGAACAGATCACCCGCGATGACATATTTGCCGTTTTCCTGAACTTGCAGCTCTGCTGTGCCGGTTCGGGCTTGGTCTGTGCGCTCCGTGGTGGTCAAAGCCGACCACCAGCCAGAGACAGAGAGTTGATCTTTGTCGCGGACTGAAGACACCAGCAAACCAAGCGTGGGCAATGTCCAAAGCACAACCAAAATCAGCAAAATGATGTGTGTGAAGATGCGTGACAAATCCATACGCATTAGCGTGTCCCCTCTTCTTGGTTGGCTTGGCGAATGTTCCAAATCATAATCGGCAGCACCGCGATCATGATCACCAGCGCAATGGTTGAGGAGCGGCCGAAGTCGACACCGCGCACCATCCAGTCAAACATCAAATTGGCCAACACTTGCGTGTCCCATTGGCCGTTGGTCATGGCCAATACAATGTCGAACACTTTCAGCACCAAAATGGTGATGGTGGTCCACACCACTAAAATCGTTGGGAAAATTTGCGGCACCATAATGTTGAAAAAGATCTGCACATCATTCGCGCCATCAATGCGCGCTGCTTCCAGCGTTTCTTCGGGAATGCCGCGCAAGGCTGCCGACAGGATTACCATGGCAAAACCGGTTTGAATCCAAACCAAGATCGCCATCAAGAAGAAATTGTTCCAGAACGGTATTTGTATCCACACTTGCGGCTCAAAGCCTAAGCCTTGGATCACCGCATTCAGGATGCCGATTTGCTCGCTATCGCCACTGCGATAGTCATAGACAAATTTCCAGATCA
Organism: Maritalea sp. S77; assembly: GCF_049801075.1. NCBI lineage: Bacteria > Pseudomonadati > Pseudomonadota > Alphaproteobacteria > Hyphomicrobiales > Devosiaceae > Maritalea > Maritalea sp. S77. Next base: position 1,160,948 of record NZ_JBNAGG010000001.1, read on the forward strand.
CGGATGCGCCGATGAAGGAGATCGCCATGGGCATGAAAATCAGGCTTTTGGCGATATTGCCCCACCATAATTTGTCGGCCATCACTGCGATCACCAAGCCAAAGGCGGTGGCGCAGAAAGGCACAACAATCAGCCACAGAAGATTATTGAATACGGATTGTTGGAAATTGGGATCGCCCAAAGCCCATAAGAAGTTTGAGAAACCTACAAATTCTGTGCCTCCAGCATCGAAGAAGCTGAGCCAAAGCGTGGCAAACACAGGATAGACAAGATATAGGGAGAGAAAGAAAAGTGCTGGTGCAAGAAATATCCAAGGTCGCACTGCAGCGCGTCTGCTTTCATCTGCTGGTGTAGCGTTTGCGCCGCCCAGCAATCGGTCCAAGACCCAATTTGTTCCCCAAAAATAGATAACGCAAGCGGCAACACCCAGAATTACGGTTTGGGCCGCGCTTAGAATTTGCGCAATCATTTTGCTCCTCCCTCAATAGCAAAACGAACATATGAGAAGAAGACGCTGCACAAGGGCAGCGTCTTCTCTAGCTGATCAAGGTTACTTGATCGCATCCCAGCTTGACTGGATTTCTGCGGCAACTTCTTCTGCTGGTTTGCCACCGGCATAGTCCACCATACCAGTCCAGAAAGAACCGGCGCCGACAGCACCCGGCATCAGGTCAGAACCATCAAACCGGAATGTAGTTGCGTTGAGCAAGATGTCGCCCTGACCGCGAAGCGTGTCATTGGCATATTTGGATGTATCAACACCTTTGTGCGGGGTGAGGAAGCCTGCACGTGCCATCCAAATTTCGTGTGCCTCTGTTGTTTGCAAATAATCAATCAACGCGCGTGCGCCTTTTGAATCATTGGTGATCCCGAACAGAGTACCAGCACCTAGCACGGGCTTGCCCAAATCTTTGCTTTCAAAGGCAGGGAAATAGAAGAAGTCCGCATCAGTGCCCAATTCGGTTCCTTCTGGGAAGAAGGACGGAATGAATGAAGCCTGGCGGTGCATGTAGCACTTAGGCGGCACTTCAAACAGACCTTTTGGGCTGTCTCGGAAGTCGGTTGCGGAAACAGCTGCGCTGCCGCCATCTACCCAATCATCATTGCGGGCAAATGTACCGAATGTCTCGATGGCTTCCACAACGCGCGGATCATCAAATGGGATTTCGTTTGATACCCATTGGTCATACACTTCCGGCGACTGGGTGCGGAGCATAATGTCTTCCACCCAGTCGGTCGCAGGCCAGCCCGTTGCGCCGCCAGAACCCAGACCAATGCACCATGGTGTGCCGCCGTCTGCCACGATTTGATCAGACAGGGCGAGCAGTTCTTCCATGGTTTCAGGAACTTCATAGCCCATGTCGGCGAAGTTATCCGGTGAATACCAGACCAAGCTTTTCACATCGACTTTATAGAAGAAGCCATAATGGTTTTTGTTGCCGTCAGGTCCAGCATATGAGCCGAGATCAACCCAAGATTGACCTGCAGCATAATTTTCCTTCACCCACTCTGTGGTGTCGGCTTCAAGCGGTGCCAAACCACCTTTAGACGCCAAATCCGCGGCCAAGCCTGGCTGTGGGAAAATGGCAATGTTTGGCGCTGAGCCGGCTTGAACATCAATCACAATTTGCTGTTCAAAGCTGTCTGACCCTGAATATTCAACGTTTGCACCGGTCTTTTCGACAAATGGCGCCAAAACGGCTTCAATATGCTCTTTGTCTACTCCCAACCAAGGGCCAAAAACGCTGATGGTTTCACCTGACAAATCCATGGAATGGTTGTCCGCCAACGCAGCGCCCCCCATACCAAGGCTAAGTGCCAGTGCCGAAACCCCTGAAATCAAAATTCTTTGCATGCATTCCTCCCATTACGGTGCATCAAAATAATATTTTCCTTTGGGCTGATCGGTTCACACATCATTGCCGCGTCCCAATCTGTTTTCGCCACCCACTTCCAAAACGTTTTGGAAACAAGGCGAAATAGTGCCCAAAAAGCCTGCCTTCTTAGATTTACACAAAAGTTAGTGGTTGCCAAGTAGGGAAATTTGCGGAGTGAAAATCGACTAATTTTATTTAATTTCAATATGTTAACCCATCTTCACCCAATTAGAATCAAAATTGTCAAATCATTTCAAACAACGCGCTCGCTCCAAAATTTAGATTTTCGTCGCAAAAAATGAGCTCGTTAAAATGCGCACTAAATTGCACCAAAGAAAAATGGAATTGGGTGAGATATGGCCACTCCAACTCGACTCGTTTATGCTGCCATTTTCACGCTTTGTTTCACCAGTTTTGGCGCTAAAATATGCAATGGTCTTCGCAGCAACAAGAAGCACTTCTCGCCGTTGAGAAGTGGCTCGCCGATAAGGATGCGCCGCAAATTTTTCGCCTCTTTGGCTGGGCGGGCACAGGCAAATCTACTCTGGCGGTTCATTTGGCGGAAGGCGTTGATAAAGTCGTTTTTGCGGCCTTCACCGGCAAAGCTGCCATGGTGATGCGGCGGCGCGGCTGCACTGACGCCAGCACGATCCATTCGCTGATTTATCGCTATGTGGACAGTAAAGATGAGGACGATGCGCAAGGCGGCTCGCCTGAGTTCAAATTGAACCGCGACAGCGAAGTGAAAAAAGTTGATTTGGTTGTGATTGACGAAGTCTCCATGGTGGGCGAAGGCCTCGCACGCGACTTGATGTCGTTCGGCAAAAAGATTCTGGTCTTAGGCGATCCGTTCCAGCTGCCGCCTATCCACGATACGGGCTTTTTCACCGATGCTGAGCCAGATATTATGCTCACCGAAATTCACCGTCAGGCAGCGGATAACCCGATTATTCAGCTCTCCATGGCCATTCGCAATGGTGAACAATTGGAGCATGGACTTTACGGCGAAAGCAAAGTGATTTCGAAGCGCGACGTGGATCGCGATGAGGTGTTGGCAGCCGATCAAATTCTTTGCGGCACCAATGCCACCCGCCTCACCTATAATGACCGTGTGCGCGAGTTGAAGCACCTTCCGGCGCAGATTCCTGTCGTCGGCGACAAGCTGATTTGCTTGCGCAATAATCACCAGAAAAAACTGCTCAACGGCCAGCTTTGGCGCATTGAGGAAATGGTGGAAAAGAAAAAGGGCATCATCAAAATGGAGCTTTCGCCTGACGATGCAGGTGACCGACGCACGCGCGCCAAAATCAAGACTCACGAAAAGTTCTTCGAAGGCCGCGAAGATGAGCTGAGTTGGCCCGTAAAACGCGAATTAGACCAATTCTACTTCGGCTATGCCCTCACCGTGCACAAAGCGCAGGGCAGCCAATGGGACAATGTTTATCTGTTCGATGAAAGCTACGCCTTCCGTGAAGACCGCGCCCGGCATCTTTACACCGCAATCACGCGCGCAGCAGAACGGATTACGATTGTGCGGTAGGTATTCGGGACGCGGGTCCAGGCTGGACTCTCGAAAAAGCACATTGTTTGCAATTTCAGCTTTGGCGTCGGATGAACTGGATCCCCGGGTCATGCCCGAAGATGATAGAGTGGCAACAGCCCTAAAGCTTTTTCGCAATATCCAAATAAGCTTTAGCTTCGATGCTGTCCGGCATCGTTGCAACAACAGGGTTACCGCTGTCAGAGTTTTCCCGAATGGCCATTTGTAGCGGAATACCACCCAAGAATTTCAAGCCCAATTCGCTGGCCGTGTTCTCGGCGCCATGATCACCGAAAATATGATGCTGACTGCCGCATTTGGGGCATTCGAAATAGCTCATATTTTCGATCAGACCCAAAATCCGGGTTTGAGTGCGGGCGAACATGTCGATCGCTTTGCGGGCATCGATCAGCGCCAAATCTTGTGGCGTTGACACGACTACGGCGCCAGTCAATTCGACTTGCTGCACCAAGGAGATGTGCACATCGCCTGTGCCAGGCGGCAAGTCGATCACCAAAAGGTCCAATTCGCCCCAATCGGTTTCGCGTAGCAATTGCTTGAGTGCTGAGCTGGCCATTGGGCCGCGCCACATCACCGCCTGATCGCCTTCCAGCATCGACCCGATGGACATAACCTTCAACCCATAAGCTTCGTGCGGAGCGAAAATTCCATCTTCGCGCACCGCTGGTTTGCCTTGCAAACCCAATAGCTTAGGGATGGATGGGCCATAAATATCCGCATCCAAGATGCCGACCTTTTTGCCCTCATGAGCAAAGGCCAAAGCCAGATTGACTGCCGTGGTGGATTTACCCACGCCGCCCTTGCCTGAGGCAACTGCGATCACGGTTTTTACGCCTTTAACGGGCTCTTTTTGAACAGTAGGTTTTGGTTGTCCGGCACTTTGCGCCTTTTGCGCGGCGGCCTTGTCGCTAGTGAGCGACACCATAGCTTTTTTATCGCCCGCGACACTGGCCACGGCTTCTTTCGCGGCATCAACAATCGGCTTAAACGCCGCTTCCATGCCGGGTTGCACGGTGATCGCGAAGGCCACCGCACTTTGCGTTACGATTATGTCAGAAAGGCCCGGATATTGCGAGAGCACGCCCCCGCCTGGCACATTGATGTTGCCCAGTGCATTGCGCACTGATTGTTCCAGCGCCTTATCTGACATAATATATTCCTTCGATCCTTAAAGGATTGATTGTCCTGTTGATTTCCAATCTTTGACGAACGCGTCCAAGCCTTTGTCAGTCAATGGATGCTCAGCCAATTTGCGGATCACCGCGGGTGGAATGGTCGCCACATCAGCACCCGCCAATGCACTGTCGCTCACATGGTTTGCAGAGCGGATAGAAGCCGCGAGAATTTCGGTTTCAAAGCCGTAATTGTCATAAACGGTGCGGATATCTTCGATCAGCTGCATGCCATCAAGATTGATGTCGTCCAAACGACCAATAAATGGCGACACATAAGTTGCGCCGGCTTTGGCGGCCAACAGCGCTTGGTTCACGGAGAAGCACAAGGTCACGTTGGTTTTAACGCCTTTATTGGTGAAATAGCGGCAGGCTTTCAGGCCTTCCATGGTCAAAGGCAGTTTGATCACCACATTGTCAGCCAAAGACGCAAGGTAATCGCCTTCTTTCACCATGCCATCATAATCTGTGGCGGCCACTTCGGCCGAAACTGGACCTTCAATCAGGTCACAGATTTCTTTCACCACTTCAATAAAGTCACGGCCAGATTTGGCAATAAGGCTTGGGTTGGTGGTCACACCATCCAACAGGCCAGATTCATTGAGTTCTTTAATGTCAGCAACTTCGGCTGTATCGACAAAAAATTTCATAGGTCACCTGATCGACGTTAGGAACATTGTTGATGGGCCTTGTCTCACACTTGTTTAGCTATTCGCAAGGGCTAAAGCCGCGCAATCGGCCAATATGTCGCGAACCCTAAATTATTTTTACCAAATGATCAAAAATAAATGCTTGTTTGTGTCCTCGCTCCCCGATAGCACAGAAACATGGCGGCATTTTCGTTACATCCAGATTGCAAAAACTGCGTGGCATTTTGCTGCGTGGCCTTCGCTTTTGATCAGGGCGACCATTTTGATTTTGATAAGGCAGCTGGCGTTGGCTGCCCTCACCTATTGCCCGATCATTATTGCCGCATCCATGCGCAATTGGATCAAAAAGGGTTTTCAGGTTGCGTGCGCTATAATTGTTTTGGCGCCGGGCAGCGCGTAACACAGGAGATTTACGCAGGCAAATCCTGGCGCGACCATCCGGAATTGGCTCAAGAGATGTTTGATGCTTTTTCCAAAGTCGAAAAACTGCACGGCCTTATCTCTATGCTTGAAGCTGCTAAAAGGCTCAATCTTCCAGACTCGCTAGAGCAAAAACGCGCCGCGCATCAACATGAACTTGAATCGCTCTCCATCGCACCGGGAGACCTCAAGCAACTTCCCCTTGATCAATTGCGCCGAAGGGTTGAGCAATTCCTCAGCAGTTTGCGGCAAGAGGTTTCACCTGAGGCGCTTGGGCGATAACAAATTGCGTGCCTCCACGCACGCTCAGGCGAGCGCATCCCAACGACTCCTAAGCTACCCCCCTAAAATAGCTTCGCTTTTAAGCGCAAGACCTCCTATTTCAAAAATATTCTTGATTTTTATGACGACCGGTCTATATAAAATAATATGAACACAAAAAAGAATGCGACGCGCCGCAAGCGCAAAGGCGAAACGACAAAATCGAAACTGACCGCAATTGCGATGGATTTATTCCAGCGCAAAGGCTTTGTGGCTGTGGGTTTAAATGAGCTTTGCAGCGCAGGTGATCTGCCGAAGGGTTCAATTTATTATCACTTCCCTAAGGGCAAGAACGATATTGCAATTGCTGTGGTTGAACAGGCGAAGCAGGAAATTGGCGAAGGCATTCGGCAAGCTGGCACTGCGAGTGACAGTCTGGACAGCTTCATCGCTGCGTTGGTGCAAGGCTTTGCGAAGAATCTGGTGCAGTCAGATTATGAAAAAGGGTGCCCCGTTTCCACTTTGGCGTTGGAGTTGAGCGCGCAGGAAGCTGAGATCGGTGCGGCTATTTCCGCTTGTTATACCCATTGGCAGAGTCTGGCGGCAGACCGATTTATCGCGTTCGGCATAGACGAGCAGAAGGCTAACGAATTGGCGCAATTTAGTTTTTGCGCCCTTGAAGGCGCGTTGATTTTGGCGCGTACGCAAAAATCGCTGCAACCACTGGAACGGGTGCAGCACCATTTGAGTAACTATGTAAAGTAAGGCGTATCCCATGAAGAAGAGATATATCTCGGCGCTCGCCGCCGGGGCAATTGTGCTGATCATTGGCAGCTTGATCACCTATCAAACCTGGCCCCGCACCATTGAAGGGCCGCGCGAGCCGATGGAGTTGATTTTAGAATTTCCACCTGCCCCGCAGAACAGTGAAATTCGCATATCGCAATTTTCCACCGGCCATAATATTTCGCCAGAGGCGCTGATTTATACCGGCGGCAATTTCTTCGAACAGCACCAGAGCGTTTATTCCGGTTTCGTGGTCGAACATCCGCAATCCACGTTTATATTAGAAGGCGGCATTGGCACCAATATTGCGCGCGAACATGCCGAAAATTTTGATTTCTTCTATGAAAACCTGTTCGCCTACACTGCGACGGAAACCGCCAAAGAATTGTTGGCGGCGAACGGGAAAAGCCAAAGCGACGTCGATTTTATTGCCCTCACCCATTTGCATTGGGACCACGCGGCCATCATCCCTGACTTTTTAGACACTCCAATCTTAGTGACGGAAAATGAACTGGAGGTGGCGCGGGAAAAAGCGTTGGAGAACCAATCCTATTTCCAAGAATATCTGATTAATCCGGAAACCGAGTGGGAATTCTTGGAATTCACTGATGGCCCTTATGGCCCGTTTGATAAATCCAAGGATATGTTTGGGGATCAATCGGTGATTGCCGTGCCGATGGAAGGGCACACGGCAGGCAGCATGGGCTTTGTTGTGACAGCCGCAAGCGGCAAACGCTACTTCTTTATCGGCGACACAAGCTGGTCAATCGAAGCAATTGAAAAGGCACATCCACGCTTGCCATTCGCCGAGAACATTGTCGACCATGATGTGCCGATGGTGCACGACCAGCTTTGGTTATTGCAGCAAATCATGAAGGCCAATCCAGACCTGATGGTCGTGCCAACACATGATGGCAATGTGGTGAAGCAGATCAGCGCTTATCCGGCATTTGAATAGGTGAATTCATGAAACAAGTTGCAGAAAACGTATTTCGAATTCCGCTCATGCCGCGCAACAGCATAAATTGCTATCTCATTGACGATGTACTGGTGGATGCTGGCATCAAAAGCTCAGGCCAAAAGATCCTTAAGGCAATAGAAGGGCATCAAATCAGCAAACATGTGCTGACCCATGCGCACGCTGACCATCAAGGTGCCAGCAAAGAAATCTGCATGCGCCTTGGCGTCCCCCTGCTTTCCTCAGAAATTGAACGCGAGAATGCCGAGAGCGGATTTGCCACGCGCAATTATCCGGATCGTGACGGGTTAATTGCGAAATTTCAGCAAAAATTCTGGGCGGGGCCCGGTCATTCAGTCGACCAAACGCTGAAGGAAGGCGACATGGTCGGCAGCTTCGAGGTGATAGACACGCCCGGCCACGCGCCTGGTCACATCTCATTTTTCCGCCGGCATGATGGCGTTTTGATCGCGGGTGATGCGTTGGTCAATATGAATTTGCTGACAACCAAAGTCGGATTGGGCCTTCCCCCAGCCGCCTTTACCACAGATCAGCAGCAGAATATTCAATCCATCAAAAAGCTACACGCTCTTAGCCCGAAAATCATTTGTTTCGGCCACGGCCCCGTGCTGCGCGATATGGGTAAGTTCGACGCTTTCGTCCATAAGTTGCCATAAAAAAGGGCGCCATTGGCGCCCTCAATCATTCAGTTTAGGCAGAGCTTAGCCCTCGCGGGTGACTTTCACCAACGCATCGGCAAATTGCTCAATTTTATCGACGCCAAGACCCGCAATGTTCATGCGGGAATTGCCCACCATATAAACACCGAAGTCTTTTTTGAGCTGTTCAACCTTGTCTTGTGAAATGCCGAGCAAGGAGAACATGCCGCGGTGTTCGGCTAAGAAGTCGAAGTCGGCGCTGTTGGAACGCTGGCGCATGGCTTCGGCCAGCTTTTCGCGGATGGTCACCATGTGGTTGCGCACTTGGGTCAGCTCGTCTTCCCACTCTTCGCGCAAGGCGTCATCATTCAAGATGATCCGCACGATTTCTGCACCGTGATCAGGCGGCATGGAGTAGTTGGCGCGGGCGGCGCTGAGCAATTGTGAGAAGGTGATGTTCGCCACCTCTTCATTCGCGCCGATAATCATCGCACAGCCTACACGCTCGCGGTATAGCCCGAAGTTTTTCGAGCAAGATGCAGCAACGGCCATCTCTGGCAAGGTGCTCGCCAATTTGCTCACGCCATAAGCATCTGTTTCCAGGCCATCGCCGAAGCCGAGATATGCAATATCAACCAACACAAAGGTGCCGGTTTTTGCGACGATTTCGGTCACCTTGTCCCATTGTTCATTGGTCAGGTTGGCGCCCGTTGGGTTGTGGCAGCAGCCATGCAGCAACACAATGTCGTCGGCTGTCATTTTTTCCAGCGCGGCGCAAAGCTCGTCAAATTTCACTTTACCGGTTTCGGCATCGAAATACGGATATGTCGCTGTTTTCAAACCAGCTGCGCTCATCAATGGCACGTGGTTTGGCCATGTCGGGTCTGACAGATAAACGGTCGCGCCCGGCTTTGCTACGTCGAGCAAATCGGCGATCAGGCGCAGAGCACCCGTACCGCCGGGTGCTTGTGCGCCGCGCACGCGATCGCGGGAAATTGAGTCACCCAAGACGAGATCGATCATGGCATCGTTGAAGCCAACATTGCCAGCCATGCCAACATAGGTTTTGGTGGTTTGCTCTTTCACCCGACGATCTTCCGCTTTGGCGACAGCGGTCATGATCGGGGTGTTGCCTGTTGCGTCTTTATAAACGCCCACGCCAAGGTCAATCTTGCTGTCGCGCTCATCAGCTGCGTATTCAGCAATCAAGGCAATAATTTTATCTTGCGGGGCGGGTTTTAAAGTTTCAAACATTGTCTTTCCAACTTTTGTGGGTTCGCTTTGTTCGCCGCACTTTGGTAGGCGCTTATCGTTTCACGTGCAAGTGATTTGCACGCGATTTCACCCGTTTGGCAAGATAGATTCCTTATCCATTCGACGCATAGGACCCATCATTTTGCGACCAGTTCACCGCCTCATTCAAAATCTCGCCCTTATCGCCCTCGCCAGTTTGCTATCCATCTCCAACGCATGGGCTCAAAAAATACCGCACAGCCAAACCGCAAAGGGTGGCCAATTCGTGCGCTCTGTCGAGCTGATCAACGCAACCCAGCGTTATCAGCATTTTGTGTTGGGTGATCAATTTGAAGCGGCAGGATTTCAGGTCAGTTATCGCGATGGCACAAAGGCGACATTCAACTTGCCTGCGACCGAGGTTTTTGAAGACCGCATTCCGCGTCTTATGGATCTTACAGGCGATGGCGTTGAAGAACTGATTGTGGTGCAAAGCCATATCCAAAAAGGTGCGTCACTCGCGATCTATAATCTTGCACCGGGCAATGTTTCCCTGTTAGCGCAAACGCCCTATATCGGCCAGCCCAATCGGTGGCTGAATCCAGCGGATATTGCCGATTTTGACGGTGATGGGCGGGTAGAGATCGCTTTGGTCTCAAAACCGCACTTGGCCAAAGAGTTGCAGCTTTGGCGCTATACCAAAGGCAAGCTCTCACTGGTTTCGACACATGTGGGCTTTTCCAACCATCGCCTTGGCTCTCGTGAGCAACAGCTTTCCGCACAGGCTGATATAAATGCCGACGGGATTACTGATTTAATTGTGCCCGGCACAAACCGCAAAAGTTTGCACATGATCAGCTTTGCAAATGGATTTCAGGTGTTGCACACCGTTGAACTTGCGGGTGAAATTGCAGGCCCCGTGACAATAAACGGCGGCGAGTTGCGTGTCCCTCTCCGCTCCGGCAATACCGAGATTTTGCAGATTTTTTGAGTCCTTGTTGATGGTTATACTGGCCTCTGGTCAAACCAATTGAATTGTTGCACTATGCCGCATCCAATTTCGCGCCATGGCGCGCAAAACCAAAATATCTAGGGAGACACAACGTGCCGATTATCAATCGTATCGCAGAATTTCATGATGAGATTACCGCGTGGCGACGCGACTTTCACGAACATCCAGAGCTTTTGTATGATGTGCACCGCACTGCGGGCAAAGTTGAAGAATTGCTCAAAAGTTTCGGCTGCGACGAAGTTGTGTCGGGTATCGGCAGAACCGGCGTTGTCGGCATTATCAAAGGTAATAAGGATAGCTCTGGCAAAGTGATCGGCTTACGTGCCGATATGGATGCGCTACCTATTCATGAGCAAACCGACAAGCCTTACGCCTCTAAAACTCCGGGCAAAATGCATGCATGCGGCCATGATGGGCACACTGCTATGTTGTTGGGTGCGGCGAAATATTTGGCCGAAACCCGCAACTTTGACGGCACAGTAGCGGTGATTTTCCAACCTGCGGAAGAAGGCGGCGCTGGTGGCAAAGCCATGGTTGATGATGGCATGATGGACCGTTTCGGCATTCAAGAAGTGTTCGGCATGCATAATTTCCCCGGCATTCCGGTGGGCGAATTCGCCATCCGTGAAGGCGGCATTATGGCTGCTGCGGATATGTGGAACATCAAGGTCACTGGTGTCGATTCCCATGCCGCTATGCCGCATAAATCAATCGATCCGATTGTAGTTGCATCACATATCGTTCTGGCGCTGCAAAGCATCGTCGCCCGCAATGTGGACCCGGTTCAATCTGCCGTGGTATCCACCACCATCATTAAAGGCGGTTCGGCCCACAACATCATCCCAATGAATGTGGAATTGGCGGGCACAGTTCGTGCACTTGATCCAGAGGTGCGATTGCAGGTGAAATCTCGTTTGATTTCAATTGCCGAAACCGTGGCTGCTGGCTTTGGTGCCAAAGCAGAAGTCGATTATCGCGATGGCTACCCCGTCACCATGAACGCACCAGACCAAACCGCCTTCGCCACCGACGTGGCCAAAAATCTAGTGGGCGATGAACGCGTGGATGCCAACACCGAACCAAGCCTTGGCGGGGAAGATTTCTCCTTTATGTCCAATGCGCGCCCGGGTGCCTTTATCTTTGTCGGCAATGGCGACACAGCTGGTCTGCACCAAGACCAATATGATTTTAATGATGATGTCATTCCCTATGGCTGCTCCTATTGGGCGCAGCTCGTGGAAACGGCAATGCCAAACAGCTAAAAGAAAGCCCCGCAATTGCGGGGCTTTTTTATTTTGCCGGTGCGGCAGTACGTCCTTTTGAAAAATAGGGCAAAGCGAACAGATATAATCCGCTGATCAGCAAAAGCGCCAAAGGCAATAGCGGCAGATAATAGACCCATTGTGCGGGTTCTTGACCTAGGCCGAGGGTAAGAAATATTCCCCCAACAATTAGGGTGAATGCCAGTGAAATCCAGCGATGAGATGTTCGGATAAAGCGGTTCAGTTTCATTGAGCCTCCTCCTGCTTTGGCTGTGCCAACACATTTTCCAATTGATTGAAGAAGTTTTGCCAACCGTGGCGAGCACCATGAAAGGCTTGGTTTTGATCTGGCTTAAAGCCTTTTTGCTCCATGCGCAAAAGCGTGCCGTTTGCTGTTGGCTCCAAGGTCCACGTCACGACGCTTTCCAGCCCATAGGCTTCCCAGCTATATGCAAGTCGCTTTTTGGGCTCCACTTCCAGCACTTTGCATTCCACCGCGCCCCACTCGGCCTTAAACTGGAATTTGTGGCCAAGATCTGGCGCGAAGTCAGACTGCATAAGCCATTCTTGAATGAGATGAGGCTGGGTCAGTGCCCGCCAAATTTTCTCCGGCGCGTGGGCCATTTCTCGCTCCACCACAACGGTACGCACATCACTCATTGATCCATCCTTGTTAGCAACGCATCCAAATCATCAAAGCGGCTCTGCCAGAATTGGGTCATTTGCTGCGTCCAATCGGCAAGCGGCGACAGTGCTTCCAGCTTGGGCGTATAATGGGTTTGCCGCCCATCCACTCGCCCCTCCACCAGCCCGGCCTGTTTCAACACGCCGAGATGTTTCGACACAGCTGGCTGTGACACCCCTGCTCGCTTGGTGAGGTCCACCACCGTCTGATCGCCCTTTTGGCACAATTGCTCAAAAATCGCGCGACGGGTTGGGTCTGCCAATGTTTTGAACAGCACATCATGATTTGGTTGGGTTTGGGTCATAATTCATAACTCTCCAGTTATGTTTTAATTCATAACTACGTAGTTATGAATTGTCAAATTATTTTTGAAGTTGGAGTTTGCTTATCGCGGCGGCCCGGTCCGCCGTGGTTTTCACCACTAGAAATTTCTCAGGATGGAGATGCATATCGCGCATGATGTTGGGGCGGATTTGGCCCTTAAAGTTCCAAACCAGTTTCAAATGACGCAGCGCCAGTTTGTACTCAGGACAATCTTCGGGCAATTCCGGACGGCTTTTAAATAGATAAGGCAGATTGCGCTTTAACGCGCGAGCATAGGCAACAGGGCGAGCAACATCGAGAAAAACAATGATGTCCGCGGCCTGTCGCACTTGCGCCGAAACGCCTTCGATGATCCAGGCAGGCTGCTTCATCAGCTCTCTTTCCAACCGAACGCGTTGATCAGGTGGTGTTTTTTGCCAACCCGCCCGCCAAACCACTTTATCCAGTCCAAACACCGGCAAACTGAGCGTGTCGCCTAGCTCTTTTGCAAATGTCGTTTTGCCCGAGCCGGAGTTGCCTGTGACATGGATTTTCATGTCACGGGATCAAGCGGCTCGCCCGTATCAAAATAGGCGATCAGATTGTCCACCACTTGCGCGCCCATCTGCTGGCGCGTCACGTGGGTGGCGCTGCCTGCGTGGGGGGAAAGCACTACGTTTGGCAAATTGCGCAAGGTGTCTGGCACATGTGGTTCGTTTTCAAATACGTCCAATGCTGCGCCACCCAGTTTGCCTTGTTCAAGCGCCGTGATCAATGCTGCTTCGTCAACAATGCTGCCCCTGGCGATATTGACGAGAAAACCTTCGGGCCCCAGCGCGTCGATCACATCAGCATTGACCAACTTATCCGTATCCGCGCCACCGGGGGCGATGATCACCAGCCAATCCACATGGTTGGCCATTTCTGTGAGATCGTCAAAATATCGGTAGAGATTATGTTGGTCCGTACGGCCGAAATAACTAATATCCATATCGCAAGCTTCGGCCCGTTTGGCGATGGCTTTGCCGATCCGGCCTAGCCCTAAAATGCCCAATTTTGCTCCGGCCAGCTGCCCGGTCAATGGCGCTCGCTTCACGCTTGGCCAATGGCCATTACGCACCATTTCGTGATTTTTGGGGATACGGCGGGCCAAGGCGATCATCAAACCGAGCGTGAGTTCCGCCACTGCAGCGTTCAGTCGGTTTGGCGTGTTGGTGACAATGATATTACGCGCCTTAGCGGCAGCAACGTCAATATTGTCGTAGCCAACGCCGAAATTGGCGATGATCGTCAGATTCGGCAGTTTATCCATCAATTCCGCACCGATGGCACCGCCACTTACCCCGTCAATTTCAGTCGCATGTTTGGCCAAAAACGCATCTTTATCGTCCGCTTGGTCCATGCGGAACAAGTTGAAATGCTGTTCCATCAATTGCAAGCAATCTTGCGGCAACCCGCCCGCGATCAGAATATTTTTCATGAGAGCACCCATAGCCAAAATGAAATGGTGAAGACACTTAGCAACGTGCCTATCAAAACTGTTGTGGCGGCCACGTCTGTGCCGCGATTGAAGTAGGTGGAAAAGATATAGGCGTTGATGCCTGTGGGCATTGCCGCCAGCAACACCACAATCCGCGCAATCTCCAGCGGCACGCCCAACAGCGGCACCAACATCAAATACGCAAGCGCCGGGTGCAGTATATTTTTGATCAGCGCCATGGCCAGCGCCGGCCCCCAGCTTGCGGAAAGTCGATATTGCGTCAGCGCTGCGCCTAGGCCAAACAAAGCCGTTGGCAGCACCGCGCTAACCAGCAATTTTGTCGCGTCGTCGAGAAACAAAGGCAACTTCAAGCCAGAAAGATTGAGCGCCACGCCAGACGCGATGCCGATCAAAAGCGGGTTGGTGGCGATGCGCTTCAGGGCGTCTCGCAATGCATGGCTGATCGGACGGCCATCCCGGCGTGACATTTCCATGGTCAACATGCCCACGCTCATCAAAGTGGGCGCGTGGAAGCCGATGATCATATAGATCGTTGGCAGCGCTTCATCGCCATAAGCGCGTTGAATAATGGGAATGCCTAGCAAAACTGTGTTGGTGAACAGCGCGGAAAAGCCGATCGCCACGGAAACACCGGGCCGCGCACCAAACTGCGTGCGCGCCAAGATGATGCCCACCACAAAGCCCGTTAGCGCTGCGATGTAAAAGGGCAGGATCAGGTTGGGGTTGAGCGCTGAAGAAAAATCAATCGTCAGCATGGCGCGGAACAGCAAGAATGGCGCGGCGAAATTGTTGGTGAATGCGATTAGACCTTTGATGCCATCTTGCGGAAAGGCTTTGAACCATGTGGCGAAGTAGCCCAAGCCCACAAGGCAAAAAACCGGGGCGATGACATTAAAGATAAACAGCATAAAGCAATCCGCATCTATTGGAGCGCGGCGCTTATGTGCAAGAAATGCCCCCTGCTTGCCTTGCCCCGCACGGGGAAAAGCAACGCATTGGCGCGCCGCCATTTGATTGCGTTAGCTTATCCACCGATTCTGGTTGCTGTAAATAGCGTCTGGCGCTATTCGGCCATTCGCGCCTTTGCTGTGTAGGCAAAGTCCTTTTGAAACGGATAGCATGGGCTTTGGCGATGTTTATTGACCAAACGCTCAATGTCTTGGTTCACCGCGCCATCGGTCAAGGCCATCAGATTTGGGTTGGCAATTTTTGACATATCGGCTGAGATATAGCCGCATTTAATGGCGATCATCTTTTCTTCTGCCACGTCCAAACCAAGCGCCGCCACATCAGATGGCTCATGGAATGTTTGCCGTTTTTCGTTCAATACCGCGCGCACGCCGCCAATTTCCACCAGCGCCAATCGCTGGCCATTGGCCAGTTCTGCCCGCCGCAAAATTGTGGCATCCCCCTCAATGGTTGGGGAGTTTAGCGTGTCTAACTCGGCACCAATGCTCATATGCACTTTCGCATCCAAATCCGCGTCAAAGGCTTGGGCCACCGCTTTTGGCGCGCAAATGCCGATCACCAGCAAATCTTTCATCTCGCGAGAGATGGCTTCTTTCAACACATCCACACGGTCGCCGACGCCACCGCCACCGGGATTGTCACCGCTGTCGCAAATCACAATCGGGCCAGTTTCGATTTTTGATGCCGCGTCCAATGTTTCTGCCAACGGAGCCGCTGGCACGCCAAACGCAAAGTCTTCCCGTGCATCGAAATAGGATTGGGCAATATCTTCCGCCGCTTTTTTGATTGCCGCATCGTCATAGCCGCACACAACGGCTGCGGCGGTGCCGCGGGCCACATCGGCCCACACATAGCCAACCATCAAAGATGCGTCCAAAACGCCTTTGCGTTTGTCGATTTCCCACAATTGGGCGTAGAGCGATTTCGCTGGCTCATCGACCGTGCTGGTCTTTTCGCCCGGCAACAAAACAGGGATTGGTGCCCAGCAGACTTTCGGACGTTTGCCCGTTTTCAACGCATCGACCAAATAAAGGAATGCACGTTCAAAGGTCTCATAGGTATCGATATGTGGCGCGTGGCGGAATGCGGTGAAAATGTCGAGTTGATCGATCACTTTCTGGGTCACATTGCCATGCAAATCATAGCTTGAGGAAATGATCACCTCGTCGCCCACCCGCTGGCGGATCGCTTCGAGAAAATCACCTTCCGCATCTTCCATGCCAGTCACGTGCACCGCGCCATGCATGGCGAGATAGACCCCATCTAGGGGGCCTTCAGCCAAGGCCGCGTCCAGCGCGGCCAAGGTTTGTGCTTTAAATTCATCATAAGTTTTCGCCGCCACAGGCCCGCCGGGCGTTGCCCGCGCGTAAAACAAGGGCGCAATGTCCACGCCTTCATGGTCCAGAAATTTGAACAGTTCATGCTTGAGCACATCGGCGCCGAGCATGATGTTAAAGTTCTCTTTGGTCTGTTCCACACTGGTGTATGTGCTGCACTCTGTGTGCAAGCCTGCAACGGCAATTCTCATTATGATGTCCCTATTCTCTTGAAGGGTTTTAATTGGGGAGGATTATAGACGTGGCAGCATTTTGCATTGTGCAGCAAAACGTGGCCAGTCCTTATTCTCCTTTTCCGTCCACCCTGCTTCAGCAATTGCATTTAAGCGGGGGAAAACTTGATGGTTGAACACTTGACGCGAAATCAAATGCTCTGACCAGATACAAGCTTGAACGCCCTTCAAACGACCTTTCAAATGGTCTGGGAATTCACCAGCAGCTTCATAGGTGTAAGTTTTTTCTGGTGAGGCATAGCCCGCCCAAAATGCACCTGATTCCTGCCAAACTGGCGATTGTGCCATGTCGAGATAATAGGCTTGGCCGGGTGTCATCACCACGTCATAGCCCTGCTCGGCAAGCTCCAAGCCAACCTCTGGCTTTTGCCATGCGAACAACAAAGTACCGCCTTCTTTGTCGATACCGCCGCCGTGAGATACTTCATCCCAACCGCCGACAATTTTGCCTTTTTTGCGGATGGTTTTTTGTACCTTGCCGAGGAAGTGCGCCTGCAATTGCATCGTGCCATTCAAGCGCTCTTCGTTCATCACCTTTTCTGCAGCCGGTGATTGCAGCCAAGAGTTCTCATCCACTTCATCGCCGCCCACATGGATATATTTGGACGGGAACAGGTCTGAAATTTCTTCCATCACTGTTTCGATGAATTTGTACGTGGCTGGAATGCCCGGGTTGATGGCATTGTTTGGGTAGCCTTGGATCGAGCGGTAATTGTCATCTGGCTCTTCAGGGTCGCGCAACTCAGGATAAGCTGCCAACACGGCGTTACAGTGACCCGGAATATCCAATTCTGGCATAATCTCAACATTGAGCGCCTGCCCGTGAATGATCAATTCCTTGATTTCTTCCTGGGTGTAGAAGCCGCCTGTTGATTCATGACCTGCACCCAATTGTGCGGGCATGGCGTGGCCTTCGCCCATCACAGCCCCATCTTTGGTGAGGTTTGGATAGCCTTTAATTTCCACGCGCCAGCCTTCATCGTCAGACAAGTGCCAGTGGAATTTGTTCAGCTTGTTCCACGCCAAAATGTCGATGAAACGTTCAACTGCATCTGTTGGGTAGAATTGACGAGACACGTCCAAATGAGACCCGCGCCATTCATAGCGTGGGGCATCTTTGATTTCGCCTGATGTTGGGAATTTGAACTTGGTCGGCTCAGCTTTTGCCCCGTCCATCATGTGCGACAGGGTGATCAAACCATAGTTCAAACCAGCTTTGTCACCATAGGTCAAAACAACTTCGTCTTTGGCAAACGAAAGCTCATAGGCTTCGCTGGCCAAAGCGGCGTTGTTCACCAAAGTCAATTTGCGACCGCCGGGCACATTTGTCAGGCGCAAACGGTCTGGCAATTCGTGCTTCAGGCGCTTGGCCAATGCAGCCACGTTGTTGATCGCGCGCTTCTCGTCAGCGCTTGTGCCTTCGGCAGCGCACAGCACCACTGGTGGCGTATCAAAATCACTGACGGCAACATGGTTTGGCCATGGCACCACAGCAATTGGGTCAGTCAATTTACCTTCTGGGACAAGATTGCCGGCAAACTCACTTGGGCGACCTTCAATTTGCAAATCGCCTGCGTCCACATCCACATGCGACCCGTCCTCAAGGGTCACATAACCAGATTTTGGCCCGTCCATACGGTGTTGGGCATTGCTGGTCAGGTTTTGAACGGTGAATTCCCAAGTCTCGCCATCAGCCACAACAATATTGTCGAGCGGATCAAACTGGTGGAAATTGGCAAAGCGTTTCACAAAAGTGGCATTTTCCACTTCAACGTCAGCTTTTACACGCATCAAACCTGTGTAGGACAATCGAAAATTTTTCAGGTCTGCGCCAGAAAGGTTCGTCAGCGCCAGCTTCATCTTCGCTGGCTCCTCCCCGCGGTCCACCCATGTGGCCTCAAGACGGAATTTTGGCGTTGACATAATATGTTCCTCTTAAATCTTAGGGACGGAAATCGACAGGATTTCCTCTAATAGTCTTCTGATTGTGCAAAGGTGCCGGCCAATTCCGCCTGCCCTGCAGTTAGCCCGCAATCCACAGGCAGACAGGCGCCTGAAATTGCAGCCGCAGCTGGAGACGAAATAAAGCTCACCACATTTGCGATGTCGACAGGGTCGGCAACACGCTGCAAGGGATACCAGCGTTTTGCATCCTCAAATACTTGAGGATTTTTCTTGGCCCGTTCGTCCCATGCTTGGGTGCGCACGGTGCCAGGGGCAATCGCATTGGCGCGAATGCCATATTTGCCATATTCAACTGCCACCAAACGGGTGAAGTGAATAAGGCTTGCCTTCGCGGCGCTATAGCCTGGGTGTCCGAAAACGCCCAAACCATTGACCGATGCAATATTGGTCAACACGCCCTTATTGGCGATCAAATCCTGCTCGATGGCTTTGAAACATGCAAAGGCACCCAGCTGATTGATTTTAAAATCTTGTTGAAAATTCTCGACAGTAGCCTGCTGCAAGCTCTCTGCTGTGATGGCGCCCACATTGTTCACCAACAATGAAATTGCGCCCAGCGCCCGCCCGGCTTCCACCATTTTGGCGCGGTCATCCGCGTCCAAAATATCGCAAATCAGGGATTCGCCCTTGCCGCCGGCTTCGCGCACTTGGCGGATGGTTTCATCATTAGGTTCTTGCGCAATATCGAGTGCCAAAACCGCAAAGCCATCTTTCGCTAGCTCCACACAAATGGCGCGACCAATGTCGCCGCCAGCGCCTGTGACGATGGCTGTCTTTTGTTGTGTTTGATCAGACACGATCTAATCTCCAAGTACTTGTGTATCGTCCTCATCGCGATAGGTCACCAATTGCCGCTTAATGCGGCGCAGCGGTTCAATCGCGCTATCTTTGCGTCTGATCGCCACCAAAAAGGCGATCATGTCGATTGCGGCCAAAAAGGCATATCGCGCCGATGATGGGCGCAACACATCTGTGCCCTCTGGCAAATCCACGGCCAGACTAAGATTGCTGGATTGCGCCACAATGCTCTCACCTTTGGTGATACTTGCTGTGTATGCGCCGTAGCCAGCGGCCACTTCAAGCGCCCGTGCCAATTCTCGGTTGCGGCCAGAAATGGAAAGCCCGATCACCATATCATCTTCGCCCAAGGTTGAGGCTGTCATCAATTGCATGGAATGGTCTTCCGATGCGGTGACGCGCAAGCCCAACCGGAACAGTCGGTTTTGCACCTCATGAGCAAACAATGATGAATTGCCGCCTGACCCGAAGGCATAGATCATTTTGGCGTTTAGAATTTGCGCCGCAAATTCCTCCACCACCTCAGCGTTTACATTTTCGTGCAACACATTGAGGGTGGATTGCGCACGACCCATCACTGTATCGATCACCTCTTGCGTGCTGGTGACCTTGATTTCAGGCTCCAGATAACGCGTGCCGATAAAAGCAGACTGTGCGAGCCGCACTTTAAACTCTGAAAAAGAGTTGCACCCCAAGCGACGGCAAAAGCGGGTAACGGTTGGCGGCGACACGTCCGCGCGCGCCGCCAATTCGATAATGGAGGCATTCACTGCAAATTGTTTGTCTTCGAAAACAATTTCTGCAATGCGCTGCTCAGAGCGGGAAAGCTCTGAAAGCTGCTTTTGCAATGTGGCAATGATATCCGCCATCGATCCGCCTTTTTGTTACCAGACCCTATTTACGGCTTGGATCAAAGGCAATGCAATCCACTTCAACCTTACAATCGACCATTAAGCTCGATTGTACACAGGCGCGTGCAGGTGGATGTTCGCCAAAGTAAGATTTGTAAACGCCATTGAACGACCAAAAGTCACGTGGATCATCCAGCCATACGCCAACGCGCACAACATGTTCCATGCCGTAACCAGCTTCTTCCAAAATCGCGATTAGGTTCTTGATCGCCACATGGGTTTGCTCAACAATATTGCCACCGACGATTTCGCCGTCTTTCATGGCCACTTGGCCAGAAACATGCAGCCAGCCATCGGCTTCAACAGCGCGCGCAAATGGCAGATTTTGACCGCCCGCACCAGATTTTTCCGCCCCATAACGCTTAATCGTCATTGATCGTCTCCAAATTATTCAGCGATGTAAATTATTTTCTTATCGATTGACATATGAGCAGAAATCATCCAGTTTTTCTATAGGAATTTTAACAAAAATGAAAATTTTTTGCCGAGTAAAGTATCGTGACATCAAGACAGAATCCTTTCGTAGAATCAGACACTGCACGCCACCAAATTTGGGAAATGTTGGTGGATCGTGACATCAAAGCTTTCATCGCTGCCGATTGGTCTATGGTCGAAAATGACTTTGTAGAACAAGGCTTTATGGGAGTTCATGGCCACAATGCCTCTAATCCTGATCATTGGCGCTTGGCGTTCCCAAGCCTCAAAGATTATGCGGATGAGTGGTTGCGTCAGGCCCATGATTTCCAAAAAGAATCGCAAGCTGGCGCCTTTGCAGGCGACCCAATGGACGCAATTTTCAATGCAACTGTGTTGCGGGACATTGAAATTAACGGCGACAAAGCCATTGTGCATAAGAAATTTGATGGTCGCATTCCGCGCGCGGATGGCACAAGTGATCGTATGTTGTGGCAGACCGTTTATTATTGCGCCAATGTTGGTGGCAGCTGGAAAATTACCGGCTTCACAGGCTATTTGCCGAACCCAATGGGTGGTGAAAGAGCTTAAGCACTATGGCAAATAAGCGCGTTTTCTCGGCGGCATTGGCTACCGAATCCAATACTTTTTCGCCGATCGCAATTGATCGGCGGGGTTTTGAGGCATCTCTTTACGCCCGTCCAGGCACCCACCCTGAGACCCCGACCCTTTGCTCTGCTGTCCTCCCATTAGGGCGCAAATGGGCAAAGGAGAAGCAGTGGACCTTCATTGAAGGCACTGCTGCATGGGCAGACCCCGCCGGCATCATTAATCAACGCGCATTTGAAAGCTTGCGCGATGAGATTTTGGATCAAATCCAGCAAGCGATGCCGCTTGATGCGGTTGCGTTGGGATTGCATGGGGCGATGGTTGCCGCAGGCTATGATGATCCAGAAGGCGATTTATTGGCGCGCGTTCGTGAAATTGTGGGGGAAGATTGCGTGATCTGCGCCACCTTTGATCCCCACAGCCAACTCACGCAAAAACGGGTTGATCAACTCGATTTCTTTATTGCGTTCAAAGAGTTTCCGCACATTGATTTTGTAGATCGTGCAGATGATTTGTACCGCATTTTGGATGCCACCCTCGCGGGCGAGGTAAAACCCGAAGTGAGCGTATTTGATTGTAAGATGATCGATGTGTTCCCCACTTCGAGGCAGCCCATGCGCAGCTTTGTGGACAAGATGATTGCCTTGGAAAAGAGCGATGCAGATATTTTGTCCCTATCGCTTATCCACGGTTTCATGGCTTCTGACGTGCCTGAGATGGGCACGAAAATGGTGGTGGTCACAGACAATAAAAAGCAAAAGGGCGATCAACTTGCGCGCGAGCTTGGGCTCGATGTGTTTGCCATGCGGGGCAAGAGCATGCCGGAACAACCGGACGAAGTGCAAGCAGTCGCTGACGCGCTGGCCACAGCCAAGGGCGCACAAAAGCCAGTTGTTCTCACTGATATGTGGGACAATCCTGGTGGCGGCACCGCAGGTGATGCGACCGTAATTTTGGAAGAATTGATCGAACACGGCGCGACCAATGTTGCTGTCGGCACCATTTGGGACCCCATTGCGGTGCAGATCTGCTTTGCAGCGGGCGAAGGCGCAGAAATTCCGCTGCGCTTTGGCGCAAAATCGGCTCCTTTTACTGGCAATCCAGTGGACAAACGGGTGAAAGTTGAAAAGCTGGTCAGTAATGCCGAGCATCGTTTTGGCGATAGCTATGTGCCCATGGGCGATATTGCCACCATCAGCTTTGATGGCATTGAGGTGATCCTCAATTCAACGCGCTGCCAGAGCTTTGGCAAAAGCCTATTTGACGTAGGCGGTGTGGATTGGGCGGCAAAGGATATTTTGCTGATCAAATCGACCAATCATTTCTATGATTCATTTGCGCCAATCGCCGAAAAGATCATTTATTGTTCTGCCGGACGGCCTTACCCTAATGATCCAGCAACAACGGATTATCAAAAAGCGCCAAAAAACATTTGGCCCAAAGTCGCTGATCCGCATAATCTGGGCTAACCAAATCAAACGCGCCAAGCGGGAAATCATAATGACTGAAAACAACTCGATTTATAATCTGAGTACGCCTGTTGTGCTGATCGATGAGACCATCGTGGATGCGAATATCAAGCGGGTACAATCCTATCTGGATCAGGCGGGCAAAAAGTCGCGCCCGCATATCAAAACCCACAAGATCCCACGCTTTGCGCAAAAGCAGCTTGATGCTGGTGCCATCGGTATTACCTGCCAAAAGGTCTCCGAGGCGCAAGTGTTTGCGGATGCAGGCATCAAAGACATTATGTTGACCTTCAACATTGTTGGCGCTGAGAAGATGGAACCACTGCGCAATCTGAATGAGCAGGTGACCTTGTCTGTGGTTGCTGACAGCACCACAACAATTGAGGGTCTCGCCACTGCTTTTGATGACCACAAGCCTTTGACCGTACTTGTGGAATGCGACACAGGTGGCGGACGCTGCGGCGTTCAATCGCCCGACGAAGCGCTTGAGTTGGCGCGGAAAATCGATGCCGCATCCGGTCTCACATTTGGTGGGCTGATGACCTACCCGTCGCCCAATGGCGAAGATGCGGTGGACCAATTTTTCAATGACACCAAGGCCTTGCTCGATGAAGCGGGCATTGCCTGCCCCGTGCTGTCGAGCGGCGGGTCGCCTAGCCTTTATTCGGCCGAGAAGGCCAAGTCAGCCACCGAACATCGTGCAGGGACGTATATCTACAACGACCGATCGTTGGTGCGTGCAGGCCATTGCACATTTGACGATTGCGCCATGACCATTTTGGCCACTGTTGTGTCGCGGCCAACTGCCGATCGGGCTGTGCTGGACGCGGGTTCAAAGGCCCTCACCTCGGACCTGCTTGGGTTTACAGACTTCGGCTACATTGTCGATTATCCGCAAGCGGTGATCAGCGGCCTCTCTGAAGAACATGCTGTTGTGGACCTTTCCGCCTGCAAGGAAAAGCCGAAGGTTGGCGATAAAGTCCGCATCATCCCAAACCACACTTGCGTGGTGAGCAATTTGATGGATCAAGTTGCGTTGCACCGTGACGGGCAGTTCATCGAAATGGTGGATGTGGCTGCGCGCGGTCGAGTTTGGTAATTGCACTCAAAGAATATCCTTTGGCGGGAATTTAACGCATATCGTCATTTCCGCCACTGGAATTTGCGCTAAAATTTTAGAAAACTCCAAGAAATTACACCGTAACTACATTGGAGTTTTACATGTCTCGGACAGAACTTTTATTCACCGCCATCTCCACCTATCTTGACGCCATCTATTATTGCGATGTCGAAAAACTGGATGCGGTGTTTCACCCCTCTTCCACTTTGTTTGATGCGGATAATGGTGAGATATTTGTCGACCCCATTGCAAGCTTTCGCGCTGACGTGGCCAGCCGCCCCTCGCCTGCCAGTTTCAACCAAAAACGATATGATCAAATCATCACCATTGATTGGCTGTCGCCATTGAGCACCACAGTGAAGCTGCGGTTGCATTCCCGCACCAGCATCTTTGTGGACCATTTGAACTTTGTGTGGGATGAGCAAAGGGGTTGGCAAATCGTTGCGAAGATTTGGCATTTGGAAGGTGCGTGCGAGCTGGAAGTGATCCCCGCCTAAATCACGAGCCCCGAAAAAAAGAACCCCATCCAAGGATGGGGTTCCGGCCCGTGGGGAGGAGCCAAGAAAGTCTCATATGAGATTTTCGTAATTGGGTAACTGACCCAATCTATTTCATATCTGGCAAGCTCAGATCCTTGAACTCGATTTTACGCTCATAAACGCGGCCATCTGCATCGAACAAATGGCAATCTTTTGCGTTGAAGCGCAGCTTGAAGTCTTGGCCAGCTTTAAGTGGTGCGGAACCGCTTTGAACTGTGCAGAACACTTCGTCTACACCCTTGCGGTTGGCATAGCCCACAGTGTGGATGCCCAAGCGCTCAACCACATTGGCGGTCAAATCAAGTGTGATCTCACCGTTTTCGAGGTCAGTGTGCTCTGGACGAATGCCAAGTGTGAGCTTTTGGCCCGCAATTTTATCTTCATCATGGGGATGAACAGGCAACACAAATTCGCCGGCATCTGGAATTTCGACCCGCACACCATCTTTATCCGCGCCCTTACCGACGGCTTCAATGAAGTTCATCTTAGGGTTGCCGATAAAGCCTGCCACGAACAAATTATCTGGCTTGTGATATAGCTCAAGCGGTGTGCCCACTTGCGCAATGTGCCCACCATCCAACACTACGATCCGGTCAGCCATGGTCATGGCTTCCACTTGGTCGTGTGTCACGTAAATCATTGTGGCATCGAGATCATGGTGAAGCTTTGTCAGCTCAACACGCATGGTGGCCCGCAGCGCCGCATCTAGGTTTGACAACGGTTCGTCAAACAAGAATACGCTCGGCTCCCGCACAATCGCACGGCCAATTGCCACACGTTGGCGCTGACCACCAGACAATTCACCCGGACGGTGATCAAGGCGTGGTGTCAAATGCAGAATTTCTGCAGCCTTACGTACTTTTTGATCAACCTCTTCGTTTGATTTTTTCTCAACACGCAGAGGGAAAGCGATATTTTCATACACGCTCATATGTGGATATAGCGCATAAGATTGGAACACCATCGCGATGCCCCGTTTAACTGGTGGCAATGTGTTGACGATCTTGTCATCAATCACAACATCACCAGCTGTAATTTCTTCTAGGCCGGCAATCATGCGCAACAAAGTTGACTTGCCGCAACCTGATGGTCCGACGAACACGATGAACTCACCATGTTTTACGTCAAGTGAAACGCCCTGAATGACCTCAACGTCGCCGTAGCTTTTTTTAACGTTATCGAGTTTGAGTTGACCCACGGTCATCCCCCCCTAATTTGCGGTTTTCGTTGCGGGGCCCGCCGATGGCGGACCCCACGTTTTTGCAAAAGCTTACTTGTAGTCTTCCAAGTCTTCAGCTGCGATTTCAACAGCTTCAGCAGCTTCAACTTCGCCCAAAACAACGCCTTGAACAGCTTCGTTGATCACGTCTTGCAGACCAACATAGTCAGTTACGAAAGGCTCTGGACCACCAGTTTCGATGGCGTCAAGGAAAGCACCCCAGGTTGGGTCTTCTTCCACGATTTTCGCCACACTTGGGTGGTTAGGACGCAATGGTGTCAAGCCTGCAGCAATGTCAAATTCCATTTGCTTGTCTGGGCTTGTCATGTACTTAGCAAAGTCCAAAGCAGCTTCTTCAACGCCTGAACCTTTGAACACTGCATATGAGTCAGTGATCAACAATGTACCTGGTGTACCCATTGGGCCTACTGGAATTGGTGCAACGCCCCAATTTACAGCGTCAGCAACAGCGCCACGCTCCCATGGACCAGAAATGAACATGCCGATTTTGCTTTCCACGAACAATGGACGCAATTTCGCACGGTCATAAGCAACTGGACCTGGCTGAGAAACTTCAGCCATCTTGCCATAGAACGCAAGTGCTTCAACGTTGTTTGGTGAGTTGAATACGATCTCGCCGTCAGCGTTGATCACTTCACCACCGTTTGTGTACACATAGTTCATGAACTGGTGCATTGTGTTGTCGAATGAAGCGGCAGCCAAACCGAAGCCATCAGCGTCGGTGTTGTCTTTAATGGCTTTCGCAGCGTCATACATCTCATCCCAAGTTTTAGGAGGAGTTTCTGGGTCAAGACCAGCAGCTTCAAACAGGTCTTTGTTCCAGTACAATGCTTTTGTTGAGAACGCGCGTGGTAGGCCCCACACTTTGCCGTTCGCAGTTACAGTCGCCAAAATTGGCTCTGCCCAAGTTGCCAACTCTTCATCTGACAAGTCGTGAGACAAGATCAGATCGTTTTGCGCCAACTGCTTAAGGGTACGAGAACCCATGTAAGCAACCGCAGCCGGTGTGCCAGCAGCAGCAAGTGTTGTTGCTTTTTCTTGACACTGGCCCCAAGGCACATATTCGATTTGAACGTCAAAACCAGGATTGTTCGCTTCCCATTCGCCGATGTGCTTGGCGTTTACTTCACCGCCAAATGTGTCATCGCCACACAGGATAACCTGGATCGCTTGTTGGTCTTGTGCAACTGCGAAAGATGCAGAGCTAAGTAGCAAAGCGCCACCAAGCATAATTTTAGTCAGTTTCATCTTGAACTCCCTTTTTTCTGCCAATTAGTACAGTGCTTCCTATTCCTTAACTGCGCCAGCAGTCAGGCCAGCGATGATGTATCGCTGCAAGAAGATGTAAATGATCAGCACTGGCAAAATGCCGACCAAACTCGCGGCCATCACTTCGTTCCAAACGACGGTTTGACGACCAAAGAACTGGTAAATACCAACCGGCAGAGGATGCAGGTCAGAATTTGAATTGAATGTTAACGCGAACAAGAATTGTTGCGCATAGGCCCCAATAAAGGTTGCAATTGCCACCACAACAATCCCGGGCATGGCGATCGGCAAGATCACTTTCCAGAGGATATAGGGGCGGCTGGCGCCATCTACCCAAGCGGCTTCTTCAAGCTCGCGCGGGATTTTCATCAGATAGGAGCGCAACAACCAAATCGCTGTTGGGATCAAGAAGGCTGCGCCTGGAATGATCATGGCCAAATAAGTATTCAGCAAACCCACATTCCGCATCAATTGGAACAATGGAATGATCAACACAGCGCCACCCACCATGTTAATGGCAAGGAAAGCAGCCAACATCGCATCCCGGCCTTTAAATTCGAACCGAGCGAAGGCCCAAGCAGCGGGGATCACCGCGATCAACACAATGACTGTCACACAGGTCGCAATGAAGAAGCTGTTCCAAATATAAAGCCCTAAGCGCGGCACATTTTCCCACATGGTGAAATATGCATCGAAGCTCATATTTTCCGTAATGATTTTATACGGAATGGAGTTGATCCGGTTTAGCGGACGCAGGGAGACCAAGAAGGCTTCCAAAAACGGCGCCAAAAGGAACAATAGAAAGACGCCGATACCCAAATAGATGCCGACAATTTCCCACCAACGGTACTTATTTATCATTGCTCAAGCTCCGTTTTGCCATGCGTGACAGCATGTAGAAGTAGAACCCTGCGAACGAGGACAGGAAGATCACAATCATCACAGCGCGTGCTGCACCTTCACCATATCGATTGCGCGAAATCGCAGTCTTGTAGGTGTCGATAATCATGGTTGTGGTCGATCCACGTGGCCCACCTTCGGTCAAAATCCAGATGATGTCGAAGGAGTTGAAGGTCCAAATGGCACTCAGGAGGCCCATCGTCGCCACCGCTGGCATAATCAACGGCAATGTGATGCGGCGGAACCGATACATGCGGCTGGCGCCATCCACCCAAGCAGCTTCGTGCAAGTCAGGCGAGATTGATTGCATAGCGGCCAACAAATAGATGGTGACCAATGGCGTACCCACCCAAACGTCGGTGACGATGGTTGAATAGAATGCGCCTGTACGGTCGCCCAAGAATTCGTATGGCCCTGCCAAAATACCCAAATGCTGAGCAACACCGGAAATCATGCCGAATTGGCCGTTATACATCCAGCGCCACATAAATACGCCAATCGCGATTGGCACAATCCAGGGGGGCATCACCAGTACGCGCATAAAGCTACGACCTGGCACAGCGGAGTTGAGCAACATAGCGCCCAGAACGCCGACCACCATTTTCAATGTTACAGAAATTGCCATCCAATAGAATGTACGGCCGATAACTTCTGGAAAACGGCGAGAGAAAATCTTCTCATAGTTTGCCAAGCCGATGAACTCTTCAGTCGGCTTTAGCGATGCATCCGTAAACGATAGCCGAACTGTTTCCAACAGCGGCCATGCAACAATTGCAAGCGTGATAAACAACGCTGGCAAGAGCAGCAAATACGGAAACAGATTTGGACGTCCCCCCATTGCTTGCATTTAAGCAACCTCCTCCTTTGCAAGCTTGTAGCTGTCGAACTTCGCCCACGTCTCAGTGAGGTCAATGACAGAATGCGACAAGCGTGCTTCGTCTAGTTTAATCGCGGTTAGGCCCGCTTCCAAACCATCCAAGATGGATACTGGAAGTTTTGCGCCATTCCGCAAGTGATTGAAAATATCCTCGATCATTTGCTCATCAGCCCCGTAGTGAGCAGAAAGGCTTGAGGATTCATATGATTTGTCGACCAAAGTCTCGGAATTCTCAGCCGCAGTCAGCTTGAAGAAATTGCGAATAAAATCGCCTTCCGCCATGCCTTTGGAGCCGATCACCGCAAAGCGGCGGAACTCATCTGGCACGTTCATATTGGTGTGGAAGCAGAGGTTTTCACCATCCTGATATTCAATCAGAGCGGTTTGATAGTCGATGATATCGCCTTCACTATCAAAAACCTTATCACTGCCATTCCAGCCGCTTGGCTTATATTGGTAAACATTGGCCAATTCGTCCGGCTTGTTTTCCGGCACGAAAGAACGACGACCACCAAAGCTGGCGACACGTTTTGGGCGCTTGCCCACAAGACCTTGATAAAGGTCTAGATCGTGGCAGCATTTTTCCAGCATAAAGCCGCCAGAAAATTCTGAATTACGACGCCAATCGCGCATAAAAAATGCGCCGTGATAAGGCGCAATATGCTCTGAAGCTTCAATAGATGCGATGTTGCCCAATTTGCCGTTGTCGCGTGCCGCAATCAAATCGCGGTAAAGCGGCGCGTAACGCAAAACCAAGCCAATCATCACTTGATCAACATTGCCGGCTTCTTGCAACAGCTCAAGCAACTCAAATGTCTGTGCCTCTGTGGTCACAACTGGCTTCTCAGCAAATGTTTTAACGCCAGCTTTGATTGCAATCCGCAAATGTTCGAGGTGCATATGGTTTGGCGAACCGACCATCAACAAATCGAGGTCATTTTTCTCAAGCAGCTCTTCCAAGCTGTCAAAAGGTTTGCCCGGATTGAAGGACTTAAGCGCTGATGGATCAACAGAAATGCCAGGCACTCCTTCCCCATTCACCAAACCTAAGCCAGCCGGATTTGGGTCAACATAGCCAACAAACTCAATGTCCTTTTGAGTTTGGCCGATGACCTGCATCAAATAACCAATACGATATCCCAGTCCAACGACACCGATTTTAAAGGTCATACGATCCCTCCCGATCTTGTATGAAATTAATTTTCGTACTTTGGACCAAAATTTGCAAATTCTCAAGCGAGATTCGTAATTTTGCCCCCAATTTATGAAAATCAATTTCATAGAATGCTGTAAGTTCTTGAATCTTAAATTCAAATTTCAGCAAATTCATGTGGAAAGCAAATGTAGTCACGATGCGACGCCCTCCAATTTTGCCAAAGCTTGGACCAGCTCTTCGACACGGTATTGAACCGTTTCACGCCGCCCATCTTCAGCGGCAAATCCAAGGTCCTGCGCCGCATTTGGCGATTGAGCCAAGGGCGCAGAACAGGAGGAATGCAAGCTCGTAATGCCGTCGATCGCCAGCAAATCTTTTGCGCTGGCGACACCAACGCCAGACCCTGGCATAATTTCAATTCGGCCCGCCGCGCGCTCAACCAATTTCGCGATCAAATCAATGCCCGCGCTGGCGTTCGTTTTCTGCCCACTGGTGAGGATGCGGTTAAAGCCAAGTTCAATTGCTTGCTCCAACGCTTCAAACGGGTCAGGTGTCACGTCAAATGCACGGTGCAGGGTGATATCCATGCCGTTGGCCGCCGCCACCAGCTCGTTCAGCATTGCCATATCGAGTTGGCCGTCTTGCTGGGTCGCCCCGAGCACCACACCTTGCATATTTTCATTTTGCGCTAGGGCGATATCGTCCAACATCAATTGCATTTCATGCTGGTCAAAGCAGAAATCGCCTTCACGCGGGCGGATCATCACATGCGCGCGCATCTTCTGCGCTGCTGCAAAGCGCATAAAGCCGCGGCTTGGCGTCAAACCACCTGCAACAAGTGCCGAACAAAGCTCCACACGGTCAGCACCACCCTTTTGAGCTGCTATCAATGCGGCTGGGGTATCAATGCAAATTTCAAGGGTGATTTTTGACATTAGGCCACCCCACGCATTTGGTTGGGGCGCAAATAGGCTGCGCCGACCAGGCCCGCATTTTTCACATGGTGTGCAGGCACAACTAAGGGCTGCTCATATGTGTTCAGCACCATGGTGCGCACGCGGCGATCAATTTCTGCAATTAGATCATTGGCATGGGCCAAGCCGCCACCAACAGGCACAGATTCAGGGCCGAGCGTATTGACAAACGTGCTGAGCACCCGCGCCACCATTTCGCTGCACACTTCAATGGTGCGCGTCGCGGCATCATTGCCGTTGCGCCAAGCATTCAGAATATCTTCTGCACCAAGTTCAACTTGATGCAGCGCCTTATGGACATTTTCCATGCCGCGCGCGCCGCCGACTGTATCCAAACAGCCTTTTTGGCCGCAGCCGCATTGGAAATAACCCATATGCTCGACCATGCCGCCAGCCGTTGGGTCAACGACAGGGCCATGGCCCCATTCACCTGAAATGCCGCCAAAGCCGGTGACAATATCGCCATTGATGACCATGCCACCGCCAACGCCGGTGCCCAGCACAATGGCAAACACGTTTTGCGCGCCCTTCGCCGCGCCCGCATAGGCCTCGGCAAGAGCAAGACAATCGGCATCATTTGCCACAATCACCGGCACACCAACTCGTGCTTCAAGTAAGCCTGAAAGGTTCTCTCCTTTTAGGCAAGGAATGTTGGCAATAGTGAGCGCGCCCGTTTTGGGATCGGCAAACCCTGCGATTGAAATGGCAACATAATCCCGCTGCGCCGCAGGCGCTTCTTGCATCATTTCAACCATCGCGGTCAAAAAGCCATCCAGAGAATCGCCCGGCGTTGGTCGCTTGCCAGCAATCTGCACAATGCCATCCTGATCTGGCCAGCCAGATCGAATATTGGTACCACCAATGTCAAAGCAGACGGGCATTAGTGCGACTCCCCTTGGCCTTTAATCCAAGTCCGGGTGACTTTCATATCGTCTTTGCCAAAGGCCACGAGATCGGCATCATAGCCTGGGGCGATGCGACCAATCTGATCATCCAAGCGCAAGAATTGTGCAGGATAAAGCGATGCCATGCGCAAGGCTTCACCAAGCTCCACGCCCAACTCTTTGTGGGCGAGCTCAACCGCGCGCATCATATCTAAATCGGAACCAGCCAATGTGCCATCTTCCAATGCGCAACGCCCATCCACGGCGTGAATAGTTTCACCGTATAGGTTGAAATGCTTCTCCTTCGCGCCAACTGTCGCCATCGCATCAGACACAAGCATTATTTTACCCTGCTTTTTCGCCCGCACAACAATGCGCGCGCTGGCGAAATGCAAATGGTAGCCATCAACGATCAGGCCGCACCAACTGTTGGGATCATCAAGACCTGCACCAACAACGCTCGGCTCGCGATTGGCTAAAGGCGGCATGGCGTTAAACAGGTGCGTAAAGCCGCGCAAGCCAACATCCAGCGCTTCGCCAACCTGTTCATAGGTGGCCGCGCTATGGCCCGCACAAACATGCACTCCTTTTTCGCTTAATGATGCGATAAATGGCTTCGGCACACATTCCGGCGCAACCGTAACGATCACTTCACCAAGGTCGCCACGCGTAAATAGATCAAGCGCCTCATCATCAACATCGCGCAAGAATTCAGGCGCATGGACACCGCGACGCTTCAAGCTGAGATAAGGGCCTTCGAAATGCACGCCGCGAACGCCCGGCACGTCGGCTTTAATGGCGGCGCTGATGGCATCGGCTGCTTCGCGCATCACCTCAAATGAGTCTGTAATCAATGTCGGCATCAATGTGGTCGAACCATATTGACGATGACCACGAACAATTTCGGTCAAACCTTCAACTGTGCGCTGATCATTAAACATAACCCCGCCACCGCCATTGACTTGCACATCAATAAAACCGGGGGCCAAAATTTGGCCAGAGAGGTCGACAATCTGCTCATAGTCTGAAGCTAGGTTGTTGTCAGCAGCAAAAATGCGAGAAATTTTTCCATTGGCGACCTCAACGGACTGGCCGTTCAAAAAACGCTCACCATCAAACAAAGTGGCATTTTTGAGTAGAATCGCCATGAATCTCGCCTCCCGTGCGCACTTTAAGTCTGGCGCATCGTTTTCTTCTCACCTCAACAAACCAGCACACTTAATAGCTTAAGACATCTGTTTGTTGCTCCACAGGTTATTAAATCCAATTTAATACCATTTTGCAACCAAAAAATCACAAAAAGTACATATCCCATATTTCAACGTTGGAATATGACATAACATTATGATCTATAATGAATTATTGCATCTATCTTGAGCATATTCACGACACTTCAAATGTAAATTACAAGTGAAACTACATTTGGCTAGGCCGCTTTTTAACGCAGATACGAATCTTTCATATCTATTGGTATTCTATAGGTTCATTTAAAAATTTGACTTTTTGTTGCATTGGCGGTTAACGAAGCTTGATACTTTATCTATTAATATTTGTTCAGACTTGGGACACCTTGGGGTTGGTTTACATATGAATACGGTCAGCACTAGTCATCAAAAAGCACTTATGTGCACCGCATGTATTGGCGTTCTTCTTCTTACAGGTTGCGGGCCGGGGGCGAGCGGTGGTGGCGGCGCTTCTGGCGGCACGACATCCTCAAGCATCACAGCACCTTGGGCGCTCGGCAGTGGCGGCACTGAGGACAACGCAACCGCAACAACAATTGCAAACTCATCCGAGTTTCAAAATGTGGATGTGGACTTGGTTACACGCGCTGGTTCAAACCCCCATCCATACTTGCTGACGAAAACACACAATGCTCTTTCAACAGGAATTTCTGGCCATGGCCAGCTTGTTGCCATTGTGGATGATGGCTTTCTAACCA
Source organism: Maritalea sp. S77 (assembly GCF_049801075.1). Taxonomy (NCBI): domain Bacteria; kingdom Pseudomonadati; phylum Pseudomonadota; class Alphaproteobacteria; order Hyphomicrobiales; family Devosiaceae; genus Maritalea; species Maritalea sp. S77. Next base: position 1,194,894 of record NZ_JBNAGG010000001.1, read on the forward strand.
CACACGAAGAGTTTGATGGCAAAATCATTCACGAATTTGGCGATGTATCCCCCGATGGAGGGTCAAACCATGGAACGCATGTCGCCTCAATTGCTACAGGCAATCAGGGGACGGGCGATGTTATGGGGGTCGCGCCACAAGCCGATTTGCATTTAACAGCGTACAGCCGAAGCACTATTGGCGACCTAGCTGATGCTACGGAAGATGCGGCATCAAAAGGTGCTGTTGTGCAAAACAACAGCTGGGGTTGGGACTACAGCATTACCGATGCGCAAGCCGCAATGTCCGGTGGCGCGACCGCAGCTGAGGCAATGCACAATGTTGTTGGCGGCGGTGCCACCAATTGGCAGGATTACATTGATGCATTTGACACGTTTCAAGCTGGCGGTGTGATCGTATTTGCGAATGCCAATACTAATCTCGGCGATGTAGATGTTATTGCCGGACTCCCGCTACTCGCGCCGGAGCTGGCTGAAGCGTGGATCTCAGTTTCAGAAGCCGTCTTCTCAGTCGACGCCAATTATAACATTACCGGCGCTACGCTGATTTCTACACCTTGTGGCCAAGCAGCTGAGTTTTGCCTTGTGGGTGACGGCCAAACTTTGGGCGCTTCAGATAACGCAAATGATGCATATGAGGATGGCCTCGGCACATCCTATACAGCACCGCAGGTTTCAGGTGCAGTAGCCTTATTGGCTGAAGCTTTTCCAACCCTTCAGCCCGGTGAGTGGCGTGATCGGTTGTTGGCATCTGCGAACAACACATTCTTCTCCAGCGCCATTGATGGCACAACCGATTTCGGTGGCGGCGTGACCCATGGCTATTCCGATGTGTTTGGGCATGGCGTGATGAACATCTCCGCCGCGCTACAACCGATTGGTGAGGTGAGCGTGGTGCGTGGTGCAGATTTGGCCAGCGGCACACGAGAAAGCCTAGGCAGCACAACAGTTACCACAAGCGCCGGTTTTGGCGACGGACTGGCCCGCATGTTGCGGGATCAGGAAATGGCTGTTTTTGATGCGCTCAATGGCGATTTTAAAATCCGGGGCGACTATTTTGTACAGCAAGATCAAAATAGCTATCGCTCTGCATCAATTGATCGTTTGCAGGACAAAGGCCAGGCGCGTACCTCGCTTTCCTTGGGCGACGAATCGAGCAATGTGAACAATGTGCTCTATTTCGGTGCGCAAGATGGCCTTGCTCAATTGCAAACTGACCTCGGATTGGCCAACAATCTAGCACCGAATGTTTCTGTGCTGTCATTTGCTGATACAGCGACAGCGATTTACCAAAGCCATGAGACGGCCTTTGGCCATTATGGCTTTTACGGCTTTAGCGCACAGCACAGCGAAAATGTGAATGGCTCGCTTTCTGGTGCGGGGGCCATCGCTCAGTTTAATCTGGGCAACTCCTCGTTGCGTCTCGGCTTCAATCAAATGGTTGAAAGCGGCGCCTTCCTCGGCATGGTGGGGAATGACACATTTAACACGCCAACGCTTGCCAATGCCCAAAGCGCGAATTTGAGCTTTGATTCTGACTTGGCCCAAGGCTTTAGCGTTTTTGGCGGCGCTGAACTGGGGCGTGCTGTTGGTCAAGCCAGCGGCGATGGCTTTGTGACAAACTTTGATGGCGCGAGCTTTTCTGGCTTCCATGTTGGCGTGGCCAAGGCCGACCTGCTGCAAAAGGGTGACCGGGTGACGCTTTCACTGGCGCAACCTATTCGCGCCGATGCGGGCACTATCACCATGAATTTGCCTGTGGGTCGCGACAAGAACGGCAACATTATTTACGACCAAGTATCGGGCAACCTCTCCCCATCTGGGCGCGAGATTGATATCGCGGCGAGCTACTTTATGCAGCCAGACGCGTTCAGCAGCCTCCAATTTGATGTGATGTATGCACTCGATTCAGGTCATGTGGCGGGCGAGCGCTCTTATGGCGTTGGCGCGAGCTTCCAGCGAGATCTAAACTAGGTCAAATTGAAATTGATTTTATAAAGGGGTCGGCAACGACCCCTTTTTTGTTTGCAGGTCTAATCGACAAACACGCCATAAATCCGCGGCGATGTGGTCACCGCGATTGAGGCCACGGTTAGCCCAGATTCGAGCGCCATTTGCAGGCCCTCACCTGCCATATAGGACGAAATGAATGCGGCATTGAAAATATCCGAATATCCAACGGGATCACTGCTTTCAAATTCATCGATTGAAGCCGTGACCATTTGGCCTTGGTAAAAGCCATCTGCGCGCGTGCGTCCACGCTGCACCACCAACACTTGGTGATCTGCCAGCGTTTTCACCAGCGCCTTTTCGGCTTCTTCCACATCGTCTTCTTCCATCACGGCGCAAAGCTCATGCTCACGCATCAAGATACAATCAGTTGCGCGCACCCAGCTTAAGAACACGGCGCGCGTATCCTCTGTCCACCCTTCAAAAGGCCGATCGTGGCTGAGCGCAGTGGTCCACCCCATGGTGGATAGCATCATCAAAAGCTGAGACAGCCCGGCGGTGACAGATGGCATCAAATGTGCGCCCGTCACCAGTGCAAATGAAGATTTTGATGTGGCCGGGGGAATCGCATCGATCATTGTATCGAGCGTTACGTCCTGCAAATGCCCCTTGGAGTTGAACACAACAACATTACCGCAATCATGCAGCATATTCACCGATACAGTGGTTGCGGTGGGAATGGTTGTCCATGACGTGGTGCCTGGCTGAAACTCGCCTTGCAGCCAAGTGCCAAGATTGTCTGAGCCAACAGTCGCAATCAGCCGATGGTCAACACTCAAGCCAGACAAAGCAAGTGCTGTAGTGCCCGCTGCACCGCCCGCGCGAAAATCGGAAGATGACATTGTCATCTCAGTACCAAAATCCGGCCAATGACCTAAGTCACCCATCACCAGTTCGATATTCACGTTCCCAAGAATAAGCAATGGGGGTGAAGCCATATGGTCGATTTCCCTCGTTTAACTTTTCGCACACTAATCAGAATCTGCGTTTAATCAAATATGAAAGTGTTACAATACTGAAAATTTAATTCAGATTTGGCGCAATTGTCTTCTAAATCAGTGATAAACTTGTCCCCAGAATGATATTCGCGGGGCAAGGGCTGAATTTCAACGAATATAGCACCAAATCGCCATCGAAAAAGTTTTTGTAACATAAAAAAATCTTTACTCACGCCGCCAATCTTGTATCCTCACGCGATCTAGTAAGGTTGCGACAGAAGCGTCTAGGGGACAATGACGCCTTGTCTAAGACAACCATCCAGTGGGGCGCTTAATGCTACAATATCTTATCAAACGCATTTTGATGATGATCTTAACTTTGTTTTTGATCATCACGCTGACATTTTTCCTTATGCACGCCATTCCCGGCGGGCCATTCACGTCAGAAAAAATGTTGGCACCAGAAATCAAAGCGGCGTTGAATGCTAAATATGGCTTGGACCAGCCAATCTGGCAGCAATATCTGAATTATCTCAAAGGCATCCTGACCTTCGATTTGGGACCATCCTTCAAATATCCCGGCGTGCGGGTGAACGATTTGATCCGCGAAGGTTTGCCTGTCACCGCACAGACTGGCTTTTTGGCCATGTTGTGCGTTGTGGCTTTGGGCATTCCTTTGGGCATTGTCGCAGCGCTCAACCAAAACAAATGGCAAGACACAACCATTATGGCGATTGCCACAATGGGCGTAGCCATCCCGTCTTATGTTTTGGCAACCATCGCGCTTTATCTGTTTGCCTTGCAATGGCAATTGGTGCCGACCTTCGGGCTGGATAGTTGGCAGGGCTATATTTTGCCAGTGGCGGCCCTATCGGGGTTTTGGCTTTCCTTTATTGCGCGTTTGTCGCGCTCTTCACTTTTGGAAGTGTTGGGCCAAGACTATATGGTCACTGCGCGCGCCAAGGGCCTGCACCCTCAAACCATTTTGTTCAAGCACGGTATGCGCAATGCGCTGATCCCCATTGTGACCGTGTTGGGCCCTGTTGTGGCCAACTTGCTCACAGGCTCTTTTGTGATTGAACAGATTTTTGCCCTGCCGGGCATTGGACGCCACTTTGTGTTGTCCATTTCCAACCGAGACTACACCACCATTATGGGCATTACGATTTTCTATGCGGCGTTTTTGATGCTGATGATTCTGATTGTTGACCTTTTGTACATGGTGCTCGATCCACGCATTAAGCTTGGGGAGAAAGCACAATGACCGAGCAAAATATGACAATCTCAAAGGAAAAATGGGCGCCAGTTGATCAGGGCGGCCAAGATGCGGAATTTATCGCGGCGCCAAGCTTGACCTATTGGCAGGATGTGCGCCAACGCATGTGGCGCAACCGCCCTGCGATGGCCAGCCTTGCCTTTATCATCTTTTTGATTTTGGCCGCCATTTTTGGCCCGATGCTCACCCATCACACCTATTATGATCAGGATTTGAAGCTTTCAAATATTCCGCCGGTCTTTGAAGTGTATAAGGCAGAGCCGACAGATGGGCCCGCGCAATATGTGTTTCTCAATAGCGGCAACTTCAAACTGTATGAAGTGGCGGAGAATGGCGAAATTCTAGGCCTTGTGCGCGCCAAGCGCAAAGACTTGATGAAAAAGCAGCACATCTATGTGTTTGATGATGCGGAAGTGCGCGTAGATTATAGCTCATTGCCTGCGACCCTGGTGGATGGGGACGGCAATGCGGTTGAATCTATTGGCTATCGTTGGAACCAGACCAACTGGTTCGGTACGGATAGTTTGGGCCGCGATGTGCTAGTGCGCCAGCTTTATGGCGCGCGCATCTCGCTCACCGTTGCGTTTGTTGCGGCCATGGTAAACTTCTTTATCGGCGTTTTCTATGGCGGCATTGCCGGCTATTTCGGTGGCAATGTAGACAATGTGATGATGCGGATTGTCGAAATTATCGCGACCATCCCACTCACCCTGTATGTGATTTTGATGATGGTGGTTTTCCAATCCGGTTTTCTTTCGATCATCATCGCCATTGGCTCGGTGTTCTGGGTGGATATGGCGCGGATTGTGCGCGGACAAATGCTTTCGCTGAAAAATCAAGATTATGTGGCGGCGGCCAAAACCATGGGCGCCAGCACCAAGCGGATTTTGACACGCCATTTGTTGCCCAACACGATGGGACCGATTTTGGTGACCCTGACGCTGTTGATCCCAAGCGCGATTTTTATTGAAAGCTTTATGAGCTTTATCGGCTTGGGCGTGAGCGTGCCGATGGCCAGCTGGGGCACCTTGACCGCTGAAGCGGTGGAAACCCTGCGCGCCTATCCGCACCAATTGTTTTTCCCTGCAGCTGCAATTTCATTGACCATGTTTGCGTTTAACTTTTTGGGCGATGGATTGCGGGATGCACTTGATCCGAGGTTGCGCAAATGAGTTCAGCACCTTTATTGAAAGTCGATAATCTCACCACCCATTTCCACACCTCGCGTGGTGATGTGCAGGCGGTGCGCGGCGTTAGCTTTGACGTGAAGCCTGGCGAGATTTTGGGCATTGTGGGCGAAAGTGGCTCTGGCAAATCCATCACCTGTCTCTCCATTTTAGGCCTTCTAAAGGCCAATGGCGAAGTGGTGGATGGGTCCGCAGATTTTGAGGGCAAATTGCTCACCGGTCTGTCCGATAAAGATTTGCGTGCCATCCGCGGTGATGACATTGCGATGATTTTCCAAGACCCGATGACCAGTTTGAACCCGACCCTGACGGTGGGCGAGCAGTTGATCGAAACCATCGTGGCACACAAGCCTGTTTCACGCAGCGAAGCCCGCAAGCGGGCGCTTGAGCTGTTTGAATTGGTGAAAATTCCAAGTGCTGCAAGCCGTTTGGACAATTATCCGCACGAATTTTCTGGCGGCATGCGCCAGCGGGTGATGATCGCCATGGCCCTCACCTGCGACCCAAAATTGCTGATCGCGGACGAACCAACCACCGCGCTTGATGTGACCATTCAACGCCAGATTTTGCTGTTGCTGAAAGACCTTCAGGAAAAGCTGGGCATGGCCATCATTTTGATCACCCATGATTTGGGCGTGATCGCCGAAGTGGCTGACCGGATTTTGGTCATGTATGGCGGCATGGTGATGGAGACAGGCGACGTTTATGACGTGTTTGAAGCTCCCCAGCACCCTTATACGACGGGCCTGTTGGACTCGATCCCTGATGTGCGCAGCCACACCAAAGAGCGGCTAACACCGATCCCCGGTTCGCCGCCAGATATGTTGCGGCCGCCTGAGGGGTGCCCGTTCGCGCCGCGCTGTCCGCACGCGATACAGCAATGTTTGGAGGCGATGCCCCCGTTGTTTGAGCGTCCGAATGCGAAACCTACGGTGCACGAAGCGCGCTGCTGGCTGCACCATGAAGAGGCACCAAAGGCCTTGCAATCCATTTTCGACGCGCCGGAGGTCACCAATGGATAATCAGAAACATATGCGTGACGATGAAATTTTGATGCGCGTGCGCGACCTGAAAAAGCACTTTCAAGTTTCTGCTGGCTTTTTTGGTCAGAACCCAAAGTTTCTCAAGGCCGTTGACGGTGTTGATCTCGACATTCGTCGCGGCGAAACGCTGGGCCTTGTGGGCGAAAGCGGGTGCGGCAAAAGCACCCTCGCCCGTACGCTGATCCGGCTTTATAGCCCAACCGATGGCGTTATCGAGTTTAACGGCGCGGATTTGGCCAAGCTCAAAGAGAAGGATTTGGCCCCGCACCGTCGCGACATACAAATGATCTTCCAAGATCCTTATGCGTCGCTGAATGGCCGCATGAATGTGCGCGACTTAATTGCAGAACCTTTGGAAATTGCGGGCATCGGCAATGATGAAAGCCGCACGGCACGGGTGCATGAATTGCTTGAAGTGGTGGGATTGAACAAAGACCATGCCAACCGCTTCCCGCACGAATTTTCTGGCGGTCAACGCCAGCGGATCGGCATTGCCCGTGCCATTGCGCTCAACCCACAGCTTGTGATTTGCGATGAAGCGATTTCAGCGCTAGATGTGTCTATTCAAGCGCAAGTGGTGAACATGCTTGAGGATCTGCAAAAAGAGCTGGGCCTCACCTATTTGTTCATCACCCATGACCTTTCCATGGTGAAGCACATTTCTGATCGAATTGGTGTAATGTATTTGGGCAAATTGGTTGAAATTGCGCCCAACAATGCGCTTTATGACGATCCGAAACACCCTTATACCCGAGCGCTTCTGGCTTCCATTCCCATTGCGGACCCCGTGGAGGCGCGCAAGGACAATCAGGACCAAATGCAGGGCGAAATCCCAAGCCCGATCGACATGCCTTCGGGCTGTCGGTTCCGCAGCCGTTGCCCGCTGGCAACGGATTTGTGCGCGGCAGAAGAGCCTGAGTTAAAAGAATTGGCTGACAACCACAAAGTTGCCTGCCATTACGCCGAATAATCGGCACATTAAACCAAGGGCCAACTCAAAATGGCCCGAATGATAACAATGGGGATTTTCCCCAATGGAGGAGTGAGATGTTAAAAAAACTGATCCCTCTCATTGCAGCAACTTCATTGGCACTTGGTGGTGCAGCATATGCTGAATCTTCACTTGTCTATGTGGTCAACAATGAGTCTGACACGTTCGATCCAGGCACCACAAACGAAACATTTGCGGCGCCAATCATTGGCAACACATTTGAAGGCTTGGTGAAGTTTGCACCAGACGGCGCAATTGTGCCGGCCTTGGCTGAAAGCTGGGAAATCTCAGAAGATGGCCTGACATACACTTTCAAATTGCGTGAAGATGCAAAATGGTCAGACGGCAAGCCTGTAACCGCTGATGACTTCATTTATGCATGGACACGGGTTTTGACCCCTGCCAGCGGCGCGAAAAACTCTGCCCTTCTTTATCACATTGAAGGCGCACAAGAGTTTTATGAAGGTGCAGAAGCCAAGCCAAACATGAAGGCTGTTGACGAGCACACCGTTGAGTTCACTTTGAAGCAGCGCGTGCCTTATATGTTGCAGCTTGTGGCCTACTCAACATATTTCCCTGTTCGTCAGGATGTTGTGGAAGCTGACCCTGAAGGTTGGACACGTAGCCCAGACACATATATCGGCACCGGCCCATTCCGCGTGACTGAAATGAACTTGGGTGAAGGCTTTGTTTTCGAGAAAAATCCAAACTATTACGGTGCGGAAAATGTTAAACTCGACAAGCTGACCTTCCGTTTGATCCCACAGCAATCAACTGCTTTGGCTGCGATGGAAGCTGGCGATGTTGACGGCATCGAATCCGTACCAGCATCAGAAGTGCCTCGTTTGTCTGTTGAAAGCGATGCTTTCCTTGTGATCCCATCTTTGGGCACCACATACGCATTCTTCAACCCAGCGGCGAGCCCAATTGATGACGTGAAGGTGCGTAAAGCGCTTTCAATGGCCATCGATCGTCAAGAAATTGTTGAGTTCGTTTTGCAATCTGCTGACGTTCCAGCAACCGGCTTGGTGCCTTATGGCATGAACATTGCGGGCGAAGATTTCCGCGATGTAGCTGAAGATTATGGCTTGGGCGAAACAGCGAAAGTTGAAGAAGCTCAGAAGTTGTTGGCTGAAGCTGGCTATCCGAATGGCGAAGGTTTCCCTGAAACTGTGTTCATGACCTACTCTTCTCCTCCAATTCAAAAACTGCTCGAAGCTATTCAGCAAATGTGGAAAGAGAACCTCAACATCGACGTACAAATCGATGTGAGCGAGTGGAAAGTTTATTACCCAGAAGTGCAAAAGGTTGAGTACCAGATTGCGCAAATGGGTTGGGGCGCTGACTATCCGCACCCAATGACTTTCTTGGACAATTTTGTTTCAACAAGCCCGAACAACTTGGCCAAGTGGGCCAACGACAGCTATGACGCTGAAATCGTTGCTGCAAAAGCGGCTGTTGATCAGGCTGAATCATTGCAACATATGGCGAATGCGGAAGCGATCATGATGAATGATCACGTGATTTTGCCAATGTATCACCGCAATCTCTATATGATGATGGGCACACATGTGAACGGCTTCTGGCGTTCAACATTGGGTGTACCTTATTTTGCTGATGTAACAATCGCAGAATAAGTCATCTTCATTGATGCTTATTACAGAAGGCGGGGCGCTTAGCGCTCCGCCTTTTTGCATTTGGAGGTGCAATTATGCCGTTCATTTCTTTGATGCTAGCATCAAAAGTGAATTGATTCTTTTTGGAATAAGAGGCCTCTAGCCATGAACCGATCCGAACGTCGTCGTCAGGAAAAGATGGCAAAAAAACAGCAAGGCGTCGGCACTGGTCAGGGCCCAATTCAAGACATGTTGGCAAAAGGCATCGCCCATCATCAAAAAGGCGAGTTACCGCAAGCCGAGCAGCAATATAAAGCCATCTTGAACATTAATCCGCAGAATGGGGATGCCAATCATTTAATGGGTTTGTTGGCCAAGCAGGTCGGCAAGCCAGACATTGCCAAACAGTTTTTGGAAAAGGCGTTGCTTGCCAATCCAAATCATCCACATTTCCTCAATAATATGGGAGGCGTGCTGAAGGATTTGGGGGATTTGGAGGGTGCACGTACCCACCACATGTTGGCCGTTCAAGCTGATCCGAAATTTGCGCAAGCCTATAACAGTCTGGGACTAGTTGAGAAAGCGTTGGAAAATAATAACGCGGCCCAACAGGCGTTTGAAACCGCCATTGAACTACAACCGCAGTTCCCGGAAGCCCTAAGCAATTTAAGCAATCTGTTGGTCGACAAAGGTGACATCGAAAAAGGTCTTAAATACATCGAGTTTGCGATAAAGCTCGCACCAAAATTTCTGGACGCTCTATTTAATCGCGCACATGCATTGCAACGCCTCGACCGCATTGAAGACGCAAAGACGCAATATCTGGATTTACTTGAGAAGGCACCGCAGTTTGCCGCCGCACATCGGAATCTCGGATTGTTGCAGCGGGAAGAGGGGCATTTTGCTGATGCGGTGGCGCATCTGCAAAAGGCGGCCGAAATTGAACCAAACAATGCCGACCATTATTACAATCTCGGCCTCACGCTAGCCGATCTGGGCGAAAATTCAGAAGCTCTGGCTTGCTTTGAAGGTGCCTATACCCTTAATCCAGAACATGCCCACGCCTATAACGATCATGGCAATGTGTTGTTCAATATGGGCAGAAGCCGCGATGCGAGCAACAGCTATGCTAAAGCGATCGAATTGGCTCCAAACTCGGCTGGGATGCACAATAATGCAGGCAATGCATTTTTGCGTCGTGGGATGCTTGTGGAGGCGAAACAATCGTTAGCACGCGCCCTTGAGCTGCGCCCTGAATATGCTAGTGCGCACAACAATATGGGCATTCTGTATCAAGAATATGGTTCATTTTCTGCCGCTCAACAGCATTTTGAACAGGCCATTTTGGCAAATCCAAAATATTCCGAAGCCTATTCCAACATGTTGTTCACGATGAACTATGATCCGTGCAAAAGCGGCGAAGAGATTTTTGAGTGGTACAGGAAATATGATGCAACATTTGCTCAACCACTGAAAGATCAACGGTTACCACATGCCAACGTTAAGGAACCGGAAAAGCGGTTGCGTGTTGGATATGTGAGTTCGACACTCTACAAGCACGCTGCTGCCTATCACCTGCCGCCGCTGTTTGAACATGCGGACCATCAAAATTTTGAGATTTTTGCATATGCGGACATGGCGAAATCTGACGACTATACCGAACGATACAAAGCCAACAGTGACCATTGGATAAAAACCAACGCGTTAAGCGACTCTGCCTTAGCGAAGCGCATTCAGGCTGACGAAATCGATATCTTGGTGGATATTTCCGGCCATGCAAAAGGAAATCGGCTCCAGACCTTTGCTCGGCGCCCTGCTCCTGTATCTTTGCATTGGCTGGACTTCGGCTATACGACGGGGATGGATGCCATCGATTATTATGTGGGCGATGAGAATGTCACCCCCGAACGAGACGATCATTTATTTGGCGAGCGTGAAGTTTGGCGGCTGGACGGTCCTTCGGTGGTTTATCGACCGGGATCTGACATGGGCGAAGTCAGTCCCTTGCCAGCCAAGCAAAACGGCTTTGTGACCTTTTGTACTCTGTCGCGCTCTGTGCGATTGAATGAGAAAACTATCAAAGTGTGGGCCGACATCCTTAAGCGCGTTGATGGCTCAAAGTTGCGCCTGGATAGCCGCAATTATCAAGATCCTATGATGTGTGATCAGGTGGCGGAAAAGTTTGCCAAATTTGGCATTGAGCATGATCGCTTAATCATGGGTTTTAACAGCCCTCCTTGGGATGTATTGCGCGAAATTGACATCGCGCTTGATTGTTTCCCACACAATTCTGGCACAACCCTTTTTGAACATCTTTATATGGGCAACCCCTATGTCACGCTTTACAACCGCGCGAGTGTTGGCACATTGGGTGGCGCTATCTTACGCCACGCAGGATTTGGCGAATGGGTGGCGCAAACCGAAGATGAATATGTCGATATTGCCGTCAATCTAGCCCGTGATCTCGATAAACTGGCCGCCATTCGCAGTACTATGCGCAAAAAATTGGAAGCAAGCCCCGCAATGGATGAGCAGGCTTTCGTGAAGCGTATGGAAACGGCTTATCGGCAGATGTGGCACCGCTATTGTGAGACAGAGGCATGAAAGCTGTCATACTCGCCGGAGGACTCGGCACGCGCATTTCAGAAGAAACGCATTTGCGGCCGAAGCCAATGATTGAGATCGGCGGCATGCCTGTTTTATGGCATATTATGAAACTCTATTCCCATCACGGCATCAATGAGTTTGTCGTGTGTTGCGGCTATAAGGGCTACGTCATCAAAGAATATTTCGCCAATTACTTTTTACATAAATCCGACGTTACTTTTGACATCGCAAACAATGAAATGCATGTGCACGAACGTCACGCAGAACCGTGGAAGGTGACGCTTGTCGATACAGGTATCGACACCCTTACTGGCGGACGGTTGAAGCGCATCGGACACTATGTAGCAGACGATGAAGCCTTTTGCATGACTTATGGTGACGGTGTTGCCGATGTGAATATCAGCGAGCTTGTCGATTTCCATCGTGCGCATGGGCGGTTGGCCACCATCACCGCAGTGGCACCACCCGGGCGTTATGGTGCCTTGGAAACCGAAGGAAACGCCGTGACGGGGTTTAACGAAAAACCACGTGGGGATGGCGGTTCAATCAATGGCGGCTTTTTTGTTCTTTCGCCGCAATGTATTGATCTGATTGAAAATGATCAGACAAGTTGGGAAGAGCAGCCATTGGTAAAACTGGCAGAAGTCGATCAATTGCGCGCCTATAACCATGACGGGTTTTGGCAACCAATGGACACATTGCGGGATAAAAACAGATTGGAGCGCGCTTGGCAGTCCGGCATGGCACCGTGGAAAGTGTGGGACTAACATTTGATGACAGAGCCAAGGCTTGACCCTCATTTTTGGTCTGGAAAAAGAGTTTTGGTGACGGGCCACACTGGCTTTAAAGGCGCATGGCTTTGCCACTGGTTGCTGCGCCTTGGTGCACAAGTGAGCGGATTTTCGCTGCCACCTGTGAGCAATCCCAATCTATTTCATTTGCTCAATCTTGAAGGGCGCATGGCAAGCCATCTGGGCGACTTGAGACATATTGATCAAGTGGAACACATTATCCGCTCTGTTCAACCAGATATCGTTTTGCATTTGGCCGCGCAGGCTCTTGTTCGTCCGTCATATGAAGACCCGCTTTCAACATTCGAAAGCAATGTTATGGGCACCACACATTTGTTGGAGGCCTTGCGCATTTCGCACCTGCCGGAAGTCTGCCTTGTCGCAACGACAGACAAAGTCTATCGAAACTTGGAACAGGGGAAGCCCTTTAGGGAGGATGATCCGTTGGGCGGTCATGATCCTTATAGTGCGAGCAAGGCGGCTACTGAAATTGTAATATCGTCCTACCGCCAGAGTTTTTTTGAGCACACCAAATCCAAATTGATCAGCGTGCGGGCCGGCAATGCGATTGGCGGCGGCGACTGGTCGGTCGACCGCATCATCCCAGATGCTATTAGAGCATGGACACAAGGCGACGTTTTGGCAGTGCGTCGACCAAATGCGATACGGCCATGGCAGCACGTGTTGGAACCGTTACTTGGCTATCTCTTCTTGTGCCAAAGCGCCAACCAAACACGCCATGCAAGCTACAATATTGGTCCGTCTGTTCATGATATGATGACGGTTGGCGAACTGATTCAAAACGCTCAAGCAATGTTCGGCTGCGGCGAAGTGGAATTTAGCGCCAATGAAAATGGGCCGCACGAAGCTGGCTTGTTGCAGCTTGATGTTGGGCGTATTGATGAAGAATTTGGCCTGCAACCGCAATTGACCAGTCAACAGGCGCTTCGCTATACGATCGGCTGGTATAAGGCGTTTTACGACAACAAAGATGCGATAAACCTTTGTGATCAAGATATTGATGCCTTTTTGGGGGCCACATGAAATTTGAGGTCGTCGACACACAGATCGAAGGCGTGAAAATATTGGAACGCCAGCTTGTTGGCGATCTACGCGGAAGTTTTTCCCGGCTATTTTGCTTTGAACAACTTCATGCTTTGGGATGGGATAAGCCCGTCGCGCAAACAAACCTCTCCCAAAACCACGGCGCGGGTACTTTGCGGGGGCTGCATCTGCAATTGCCACCCCACGCCGAGATGAAGTTTGTGCAGGTGCTGGAAGGCTATGTATTGGATGTCGCGGTTGATTTGCGAAGAGGGTCTGCTACATATGGAGATCATATTGCTGCGGAGCTTAGCGCCGAAAACCGCCGCGGCTTGCTGATACCAGATGGATGTGCCCATGGTTTTCAAGTGGTGAGCGAAGAAGCCACCCTGCTCTACCATCATTCAGCGGCCTACCATCCCGAGAGCGAGAGCGGTGTCCGATTTGACGATTGTGATTTGAATATCAATTGGCCGCTGCCGCCAATAAACCTCTCAGCCCGCGATGTGGAATTGCCCTCGTTTGCCAGCTTTGGTGATGGGGTGGACCTATGAAATGCCGCCACTGTCAAACAGAACTGCAACATGATCTGATTGATCTTGGCGAAATGCCACCCTCAAACGCGTATCTCAGCGAAACTGATTTGAAGCGAGCGGAGGCCACATTCCCATTGAAAGTGAAGGTTTGCCATAAGTGCTTTTTGGTTCAAACCGAGGATTTCACGCGGGCAGATGCCCTTTTCACACCGGACTATGCATATTTTTCATCAGTTTCAAAAAGCTGGTTGAAACATGCGGCTGCGTTTTCGAAAAATGCCATAGATCGTTTTGACTTGAATTCGGAAAGTTTTGTTGTCGAATTGGCATCGAACGATGGCTATTTGCTTCGGAACTTTATTGCGGCAAACATCCCTTGCCTGGGTGTGGAGCCAACTGCAGCCACGGCAGACGCTGCAGAAGAATTGGGCATTCCCCAATGCCGCGAATTCTTCGGCTTGGACATCAGTGAAAAAATCAAATCCCAATATGGCGGCGCCGATTTGATCGTTGGCAATAATGTTTTGGCCCATGTGCCGGATATCAATGACTTTGTCGCGGGCGCAGCTCACTTGCTCAAGCCTCGTGGCACGATCAGTTTCGAATTTCCGCACCTTTTAAATTTGCTGCGCGATTTTCAGTTCGATACCATCTATCATGAGCATTTTTCCTATCTGTCGTTAATCGCGGTGCATTCGATCGCCGCACACGCAAAATTAAAAGTCATTGATGTGGCACAACTGTCCACACATGGCGGCAGCCTACGCGTTCTTCTTACCCATTCTGATGACCCGCGCGCACCCTCGGGGAATGTGGACGCCATATTGCAGGCGGAGTTGGACGCAGAGTTAAAAGGCATGACAGCCTATTCAAAGCTACAAATGGAAGCATCAAGGATTAGGCAAGAGCTGGTTCTGTTTTTGAGCAATGCCAAAAGTATGGGGCAAAAAGTGGTAGGCTATGGCGCCGCCGCGAAGGGCAACACGCTTTTGAACTTCGCTGGCGTTACACCGGACCTGCTGCCTATGATTGCAGACGCCGCACCGTCCAAACAGGGGAAATATATGCCCGGCAGCCGCATTCCCATCACATCCCCGGAAAAGCTAATTGAAGAACAACCCGATGCGGTTTTGATCTTACCGTGGAATATCGCGTCAGAAATCATGGAATCGCTGAAACCCCAATTGCACCGCAAAACCAAGTTTGTTTGGGCAATTCCGAAGCTGAATATAGCAGAATAGAAATTTTACGTTACACTGACATTGAATCGAAATCTCGATCCGCTTTTTGAGGCCCAATATGAGCGATATTCCAGTATTTAAACCACTAATCGGACCTGATGAAATTGGCGCTGCCACTGAATCTCTTGAAATGGGTTGGCTCGGCATGGGGAGCTATGTGGCGCAGTTCGAAGAAAAAATCGCGGAAGTGATCAACGCGCCTGATCGGCATGTATCGGCGGTCAGCACAGGCACGGCCGCATTGCATGTTGCATTGCTTGTCGCTGGCGTTGAAGCGGGCGACGAGGTCATTGTGTCGGCGTTTAATTGCTCGGCCGACTATCAAGCCATCAGTTGGGTGGGTGCGGATATCGTATTTTGCGACTGTGATGATGATACCCTGGAACTGGATATCGACAAGGCCGAAGAGTTGGTCAGCGACAAGACCAAGGCCATCATCATCATGGATTATGATTGCATCATATCCGATTACGACAAGGTCGAAGCTTTTGCACAAAAGCATAAACTGCGGGTCATTCACGATGCTTGCCACTCTTTCGGCTCTCACTATAAGGGCAAGCCTGTAGGCTCATATTCGGATATCTGTGTGTTCAGTTTCGATCCCGTCAAAACCATCACCTGCCTTGATGGCGGTGCGGTAGTTGTGCGCACTGAGGAGGAACAGAAATATGTTCGAGAGCTACGCCTTCTCGGTATGCAGCAACCATCTGAGGTGATGTATCAGAACAAGCGTGCGTGGACATTTGATGTGGAACGGGTTGGCTTCCGCTACCACATGTTAAACTTGCACGCGGCGATTGGTGTCAAACAGATCGAGAAACTAAAGCAAATTCGCGAGACGCGCGTGGCCGCCTCACAACGTTATTCGGAACGCCTGAAGCCTGTGACTGAAGTACGAACACCAAAGTCGACCTTCAGCGATGTAAATCCCTTCCTTTATTATATTCGTGTACCAAGCGAGGACCGGGATGATTTGCGGGCCTATCTTAAAGAGAGCGGTGTCGATACCGGTATCCATTGGCAGCCGGGCCATTGGTTCACGCTTTGGAAAGACTGCCGCAAGGGGGATTTAAGCGTTACCGATGCCGTAGGGCACGAAATCTTGTCGCTACCGCTCCACTCCATGATGGACTTGTCGCTCGTTGATCAAGTTAGCGACACAATTGCTAATTTCTTTTCGAATAAGGCAAAATAGATGGGCAAACCAAGTGTCATCTTTATGGGTTCCAAACCCGGTTCGGTCGTCGCGCTGACCCACCTACATGAACAAGGTTGGAATATCAGAGCAGTGTGCGTGTCTGGCACCATTTCCCACCCATGGTATCCAGAGCCTGACCTCAAGACTGCGGCAAAATCGCTAGGGGTTCCGGTTGTAAAGCAAGGCGAACTCACCACGCTTGTCGATGATGTAGATGTAGTGATTTCCTACATGTTTAGACATCTTGTGAAACCAGAAATTGCATCGAAAGCAAAGTGCGCTGCCGTGAATTTCCATGCGGCGCCCTTGCCCGAATATGGTGGCTGGGGCACCTATAATTTAGCAATTTTGGAAAATAAAAAGGAATTTGGGTGCACATGCCATCACTTAGGTGAAGGTTTTGATGACGGCCCCTTGCTTAAGGTACGTCGCTTTCCAATAGAGCCTGACATCTTGACAGGTTTTGCGTTGGAACAACTTGCGCAAAGAGAGATGATTTCCCTATTCAAAGAATTTGTTGAGATGATTGAACATGGCGAGGAGTTGCCATCAGATGCACAACCAAAGCATCAAGTTCGCTACCACTCGCTAGATGAATTTTTGCCAATGAAGAAAATTCCGGAAGGTGCAGATCAAATCACCATTGACCGCTATGCGAGGGCCTTTTGGTTTCCACCATATGAAGGTGCATATTTTGAGCAAAATGGCACCAAATTTGAGGTAGTTCCGCAAGTTGCGCGGGAGGCAATGGCCGGGCATCTCTGCGCCGACGTGCTGACTGATTTGTTTGAACAATTAAGGCGTGAAGATGCAGATCAATGAGCTTGCAGAACATGTTGCGCGCCAACTGAATAATCTACTGCCGGACACTGATATTGAAGATGTGTGCGCCGAGATCGAAACGCATCTGCCGCGCACGCTGGAACGCCTACACCACCTCATCAAACATGTTAAGATGTGGACGCCCGGCAAGTTCGACCATCTACACTCAACCCAATATTGCACGTTTCTATATTTGCTCAGCAATGAAATTTACACTCAGACAAGGGTACGTGAGCTTCCGACACGTTTGTTTCTGCTGAACAAGGCTATGAATGCCATCGACCTCTTTTATGAAATTGAGATGCCCCCCGTGTTTTTCATTGGTCATTCGGCCGGAATTGTTTTGGCCAAAGCGACATATGGCAATTTTCTTGTGCTTTATCAAAATTCGACTGTTGGCAAAAACCACGGGCTTGCCCCCACGATCGGTGATGGCGTGATCATATATCCCAACAGCGCGATCATAGGTGACACAAATATCGGTGATCATTGCGTGTTGGGACAGGGCACAAGCGTGGTCAATCAAACTGTGCCCAACAATCAGTTTGTTTTTAATGGAGTTGGCGCGAAACCGTTGCTAAAACCAAACACGCAAAGCCAACTACCTTTGGAAGAATATTTCCGCGTTTAGAAGGATTTAGCCTGTGATTTTATGTTGTGGTGAAGCGCTGATTGATATGTTGCCTATGCGGGCAACTGATGGTCGTGTGGGGTTTGCGCCTGCGGTTGGTGGGTCGGTGTTTAACACGGCTATTGCCTTGGGACGTCTTGGCGCGGATGTTGGTTTTCATTCTAAAATCGCAACTGATGATTTAGGCGAGCAATTGCGCCTCGCGCTGCATGACAGCAAGGTCAATCTGGATCATTTGAAGCGCAGTTCAAAGCCGACCCCATTGGCCATTGTACACTTGGTCGATGGCCATGCGAGCTATCAATTTTATGATGAAGGCACAGCAGCGCAGGACTTTGCAGCAGATGAAGTTTTGCCCTTGCCCGCCACAGTAGATTTGGCCTTTTTTGGTGGTATCAGCTTGTTGGGCGAAAACTCTGGCCCCTATTATCAGCGCCTGCTCACCGAAACAGCCCAGCACATCCCTGTGATGATGGATCCGAACATTCGCCCCAATTTCATCATTGATGAAGCTGCCTATCGGCGCGAATTGGATGGCCTATTTCCGCATGTCAGCATTCTCAAAGTGTCTGATGAGGATTTGGCGTGGATTGCCGGACTGAAATCAGTGGACGAGAAGATCCAAGAGATTTTAGGTCTCGGCACCGATCTCATTTTGATCACCAAGGGCGGTGACGGGGTTGAGGCTGTGGGGCGGCATGTTTCTGCATCCGTACCTGCAGAACCAGTGCAAGTGGTCGACACTGTGGGTGCAGGCGATACATTCACCGCAGGCTTTCTGAGTGCGCTACAGGAAGATAATCTATTCTCCACGCTGTTGACCATAAGCGAAGATCAATTGCGGCGTGCGCTGTCTCGCGGCGCGCAGGCAGCGGCGATCACCGTATCACGCGATGGCGCCAACCCGCCGTGGCGGGAAGAATTGCTAGGCTGATCGACTATTGTGGCCAGCAAGGTCGTCCAAAATCGGACAATCTGGGCGCTGGTCACCATGACAGTTTTTCACCAATACTTTGAGCGTTGACCGCAGGCTTTCTAATTCGGCGATTTTCTCTTCCACTTTTTTGATTTTTTCGCGGGCAATGCGTTTTACGTCGGCGCTGGCGCGCCCTTCATCATCGTAAAGCGAGAGCAGCGTGCGGCATTCTTCAATAGTGAAGCCAAGGCTTCGCGACCGCTGCAAAAATTGCAGCCGGTGCACATCGTCTGTCGAATAATCACGATACCCATTTTCAGCCCGGCCGGGTTTGATCAAGCCAATATCTTCGTAATAACGAATGGTCTTGCTGGGCAGGCTGGTCAGCTCTGCGGCGCTGCCAATGTTCATCACCGCACCTCTTCTGATTGTCCATAAAGCTTGAGAAGTTCTGCCAACTCCTCTTCAGAAAACCCGATTGCGTGTGCTTTGCACAACAATTCTTGTGTGGATGCTGGCAGATTATCAGCCTTCTTTTCTTCACAACATATTGGCATATCGTACCTTTCACATGTGCTTACGTTTCAGGCTGCGCACCGCGCTGCGTTGAAAACGTCTGGTTGGGAACCAAAGCTGTTTTTGCAGCACAAAGCTCCCTTGCGGCGTACAGTCATGGTGACTGTTCTAAAGCTTCCAGTCAATGTAAGGTCAAGCGATAAAAGGTTTGTTGTGCAAAACGGGGCTAAACCACAGACAAATATCCGGCCAAGCCAGATTTTTGATGCTCAATCACGTGGCAGTGAAACGCCCAATCGCCCAAATTGTCGGCGACCAAGGCCACTTCCATGGTTTCATCCTTCAGCAAATGGGCGGTATCAGTCCAAATTTGCGGAATTTCGCGTTTGTTGGACCGTAGTAATTTAAACACCAATCCATGCAAATGAATGGGGTGATCATTAGGGCTTTCATTGCGTAGGCGCAATATATAGCTCTTGCCCAGTTTCATTTCGGCCAATGGCCCGACATTTGGTTCCGCATCGCCCGGCCAAGGTGTTTTGTTGATGGACCAAAATGAATAACCAAGCGAGCCGCACCAACCATTATTTTGCGGGTCGGCCTCCGGCGTCCAGCCAAACAAGAACTCATGGGTTTCGGCGGCTGATAAATCCGGCTCCGGCAATTGATTGCGCGGCAAGGCAGGCAAATCACGAAGTTGATGTTTTAGGCTTTGCCCCACTGGACGAAGCTGCGCCAAAGCACGACTGCCTGACAGCGCATGGTGGTTGAGCGTTACCGCCCGTCCCTCTTCCGGCATTTGTATGGCCATATCAACGCGCTGACCGGGCGCTAGGATCAAGGGCGCGTCCTTTGTGGGCCATGGCACCAAATCGGTCGCGTGGCCGTCTATGGCGACCACTTTGCCTTTAGCGCCTGATAGCGCCAAACGGTAGATCCGCGCAGTGTCCGTTGCGGCGATGCGCAGGCGCACAATGCCGCCCGCTGGCGCGTCATAGGTCGGGTTTTGCAGCCAATTGCTGGTCATCACATTGCCCATGGTGCCGCCGCGTGCTGCGCCGCGTTTGGTATAAGGCGTATCCAGCCCACCATTTTTGTCGAGATGAAAATCCTTCAAATTGAGCACAATTTCCGCATCGAATTGCGGATCATTCTCGTCTTCAACCACCAAAATGCCCGTCAACCCATGTGCCATTTGTTCCATGGTTTGGCAGTGAGGATGATACCAGTAGGTGCCGCTGTCTGGCGGCGTAAATTCATAATCGAAGCTGCTGCCCGGCCCAATGGGAAATTGCGTCAGATAAGGCACGCCATCCATTTTGTTGGGGATGCGCAACCCGTGCCAATGCATTGTCGTGTAGTCGCTTAGCTGATTGCTAACTCGCAATTTCGCGAGTTGATTTTTGCGCAAGCGCAAAACAGGTGGCGGCGCATTGCTGACCGTGGAGACGAGGCCGTGGGTAATCCCCTTCCCTAGGTCGAATGACGCATTTTGCACGTTTAAATTGATGGCGGCGGCTTGCTGCGCGAAGGCATTTGTGCCCCAAGCTGCGCCAACTGACAGTGCGGCTGCGCCGCCCAAAAAGAACTCTCGCCGATCCATGCTCACTCACCGCTTTAATGTCTTAGCGTGTAGCAACGTACACAAAACTTGCCTACAATGCGCAAGATTATTTATGCGGCGTCGCGCCAATCCAGCTTTTCCAACTCTTCACGAAAGGCAAAGCGCACCAAATGGCTTTCAATCACATCTTTGGTGCGGTTTAGCGCAGCGTCATCTTCAGCCTCGATGGCGATTTCGAGCTGGTTTTCGTCTGCCCGCAACTTTGCTGTACCAAACGGAAAATTGGCATAGCCGTGATTGCCATCAAAACCGGCATCAATTTTGTGCGCAAAATGCTTGCACAACTGCCCCATATATCGGGCGCCTTTTTCTGTAATGAACTGAGTTTGAGATTTTTGCATCGAAATCCTCCACGGCCGAGACCAAAAATTTCTGGAACGTGAAGTAAGGCTTCACGTTCCAGATTCGATATTGCCGAACAAAAAGGTCGCGATCTTCAGCAATACCAAAAGTTAGGTGTCCAAAACACCACATAACATGATTTTTATCATCATGTTTTTAATGAAGGCGTTTTAGCTGAGACTAATTTAGAAATCAATAGAAAAATCAATAGTTTAGAACCATTCTAAACTATTGATACAAGTGATTGCGATTGTTGGGAGAATGGAGAAGTGTGTGCCTGACGAGTTCATCATTAGCTGAAACGACGAGGAAAAAGTATTTTGGCTAATGTGGTGCAAAAAGGCGAGCCAGCGATAAGATATTCGATGTATCGGACATTACCACACAAGTCAGCTGCTAGATGGATTGGAATGGCGAAAACGGGGTGGTGAACGGCGCAATCTTTTCATAAAAGATTGCGCACCGATCAGTATCAATGACGGTATGCATATGGTCTTTGTCAGCGGGCTACCGATTGTGGCGAGCAAAGTAAAAGGAATGTGACTGCTTCAGGTGAAAACATGATTGTTTTGGATGCGACCGACATAATCATTCGTGGCGATGTAACTATTGAATAGTCATGCCTCACGCACAATGGCGTCAACTCGGGCCATGACCAAAAGCACAAAGATGTCGAGCTCGGCGGCAGGCTGATTGGTGATCCGGTCTAGCCAGAGCCCAACAAAAACTTGGCAATTTCTCCAAGCAAGTTCATGCCCTGTTTGACGATTCCTTTTTTTACCGCACTTTTCGTTTCTTCTTTTAGATCATCTCCGAATTTCTCAAATTCACTCTTACCCGTTTTTACCAATTCAGCGTCGATCATTGGAGCGTCGAGTAGCTTTAGGACAGTTTCCACCAATCCCACTAAGTGCTGCCGACGAGCTTCTGCGACATTTTCTGAATTTGCAAAAGATTTGCTTTCTTCTAGATCAGCTATCAGTTTTTCAAGGCCAACAACAAAATCTTTGTACGCCAATTGGTTTTCGAACTTGTGGAGTGGATTGACGACCCATCGAGAAATCGTTTTGGACGGTTCGTTCGTATCGGCCACTTCCGGTACATCGCTGGCGCTTTCAGAATCCAATTCATCAGTTTCATTGACATGAAAATCATCAACAATGCTTTGCAATGCACTGAATATTTTAAAAGCAACATCCTGTACAGTTCCGAAATTATGCTGACCAACTTTATGACCCAGTGGCTCTGCGAGGACGAATGGGTCGTCCGAGTCCACTTGGGCAAATCCGAATTCGCGAAAATAATCAAGATCACCTATGTCGATATTTGCAAACTCCGCAATCTTGTCGTCTGAAACATCGGCAAATTCAGCAGCCGTTTCAAAAAGAACGTCAGCTCCGTTGTCAAAGTCCTCGAAATCTTGTCCGTCCATTTCCCGATTAAGAATATCGACAGTCACTTGGAGTGCTCGTTGCAATCGTTTTTGTGTTACACCGTACTCAGTGATCGTTTCGATGCTTTTTTGGTATTCATAAAATGTCTCATTACCTATCTTTGACACTGCATACTCCCGCCCCCTGCCGGAACTGCTCCGGCGCCACCCATAATAGCTAAGCCCACCTTGCCAGCAATAAAACGCACTCAACTGCAGGTTTGGCATGGGCAAAATGTATCATCTTTATTGGTAGACAAAAGTCCAGTCCGGACCGGCATTAGTGCGGGTTGTTTAGCCACTAAAATTGAGTTGTTGAGTGGAGGGCCCCAACATAATCGGACGCAGCAACACTGCAAATCCAAAATCCGACAATTTTAGGGGGGAAAGTGGTGCCCGGAGGCGGATTCGAACCACCGACACGCGGATTTTCAACCCAAACCAATAACTTCCCCGAAAGACGAGGATATTCCCAATGTGAACATCAACACATTGAATAATATACATAATATCGATTACTGCAAATTAATCTTAACATTTAGGAATTGCATATTTCCTTCTTTCGCGCTACCTATTTGCTACCTGGAACGCTATTGGTGGCAAAATGGCCGTAAAATTGACGAAAACACTAGTGGAAGGCCTTGAACCATCAACCAAGGACATTGTGAAGTGGGACAGCGAAGTCAAAGGGTTCGGCGTCAAGGTCTCAGAAAAAGGCACCAAAAGCTATTTTGTCTATTATCGCACCACAAGCGGCCAACAAAGACGCCCATCGATTGGACGACACGGCACTTTTACAGTTGAGCAAGCGCGCAAAATTGCAAGACAGTGGCTGGCAGAGGTTGCACTGGGCAAAGACATAAGCGCAATTCGACAGAACGATCGACAGGCGGAAACCGTAAATCAACTCGCGCAACGCTATCTCAAAGACTATGCGGAAATTCACAAAAAGCCGCGAAGCATTCAAACCGACAAAGCCAATATCGAAAACCATGTGATACCTTTGATTGGCAAGATGAAGGTCAAAGATGTTACGCGCGCTGATATTGAAAGATTGAAGCTCGACATCCGTGAGGGAAAGACTGCGCGAAAGCTATCTGCCAAACCAAGGGGGCGCAGACAAATCAGAGGTGGCGAAGGCATCGCCAATCGTGTGTTAGCGCTTTTGTCAAAAATGTTTGGGTGCGCGATAGATTGGAACCTGCGGACCGACAATCCAGCAATGGGGATCAAAAAGTTTCGAGAAAACAAAAAGGATCGTTTTCTTAGCGAGGCGGAAATTGGACGCCTGCTTGAAGCACTAGACACGGCTGACAGAGTACCGAAAGAGTTACCTGCAGCAACTGCTGGTATTCGCCTGCTTCTGTTCACTGGTCTACGCGTTGGTGAAATTGTGAATTTAGACTGGCAGCATGTCGACATGGCGCGTGGCACAATATTCCTGCCAGACAGCAAAACCGGCTCACGCTTGGTGCCGTTGAACAGCATGGCACTAGATGTGCTGAAGAGTTTATACCGTGATCAGCAGTCAGGTTTGGTCCTCGAAAGCAGCGCGGCAGGCAAACCCATTGCGTTGACCAGGCCCTGGTACCGAATACGTGAAAGTGCCCAGATCGATAAAACGGCCACACTCCACAGCCTGCGCCACACATTCGCATCGCACTCAGTCATGACCGGACAATCGTTGGCGCAGGCAGGTTCATTGCTTGGGCACAAATCAGCACAAACAACAATGCGCTACGCTCATCACTTGTTAGAGGCACAGCGGCAATACAGCGAGCAAACTGGGGATGTTTTTCGGCGAATTGCGGGCAAGTCCGCAGACCAAACTTGAAGCAGTTGGCAACTTTGCCTGATACGGGGCTTTATGCCCTGCACTGCCAACCTCAATCACACCACGGATTTGAACTGTTCGGCCAAGGTTGCGCAAAACCTTGTTGGATCAACAACTGCCCAACATCCTGACCACCTGAGTTGTACATTTTGACAAGATCACGCCCATAACCACCTGTGCGGCCGGTATAATGGATGCGATAACCAGTCTGCATGACCTCAATCACCATCTGTGCGCCCTTTGCTGCGGCAACACGCTCTGCCGCACAACTTGCCTTACTATCGGTTTCAGCGGCATCAATATCCAAGAAGCGAAGTTTGTTACCTTCTTCCCAAATGGTATCGCCATCCACAACACAAGTGACACGGCGCGCTGCTCTGTTGCCACCGCTACATAGACCGACTGTTGGCCGCTTTGTTAATTCACAAGCGACGCCATTGTGGTCGTCATCAAGATGTTGCCAATAGCCTGGTGATCCCCTTTCGGTTTCATAAACACCCGCACTCGCCGCAGCATCACATCCGGCGGCTGCCACAAAGTGCCTAACGGTTTGTGGCGGTGTCCACCCCCGAGCGAGCCAGACCACAGCAAAGAATGACACGGTCGCAAGCATTGCAAGCACCAAGATCATACGAACATCAATAAGTGGTTTTTCTGGTGCACGGCTTGTGCGGCCTTGGCGCTGTGACATATCTGATCGCAACCTGTTTTGTCCGCAAATGTGCTAAATATGAGCAAACACTAATAGATCATTATCAATAAACCTTTAGCGCATGCCGCCCGTTCATCAGACAAACACAGACCTTCACACTTGGCCAATTTGCTGGCACAATGGCTGCATATTTAGATTCATATTTTGGGAAATGTTGGCATGACAGATGCCCTGCCACAGCGCATGTCCAAGGGACAATTGGAGCTTATTTATCTCATTGGCAATGATGAAGCGCCAAACGATATCTATATTCGCTCAGCGATGAAAATTGAGCGACAAAGCCTGGTACTTGCGCGGCTGCAAAAGCGGTTTGGCTTCAGGTCTGCCAACGACGTCAAATCATTTTACACAAACCATGCAGATGAAATCTATTTGCGCCTTGAGCAGTTAGGTAGCTTTGCTATCGATCCTTGCGGTGGACCAAGCAGGCGCAATGACCACCCTGAACTCACAGAACAAGACCTTTGGGATGCAGCGACAATATTGCGGAAACTTTCACAAGTTGGCGCCGATTGACCAACAGGCATCTGCTCGAGTTCAGGGTGGTGCTGTTCTGTTATAAAAAGCTGAGTTTGTTACATACGAAATGGCTTAACCGTAAACCTGTTCGGCCTAGTGCAATCCTAAGGGATGGTTTAAAAAGAAATCAAGAGTCGAACTTCGGTTTGCTGCACAGACGCGGGAATAGATCTAATATGAAGCAAATTTGGAAAATCGCTGCCGGACTAGCAGTGACGGCAATGCTTACAATGCCAGCCGCCGCCGCACAATTAATCTGCAAGCCCTTTCAGCAAGCAACCTGTGACGTACAGAGTCCGTGTGAAGAAACTAAAACTCCGATATATTTGATAGTCGACCAAGAGGCTGGCACATATCAACGTTGTGACACGGATGGCTGTGACAAGTACCTAGCAGAATTTAAGGATTCCGGGTCATTTTTCACCAATATTGTATTTGCGCCAGGCACATTGGCCAAATTATTTAATAGGGGGCAATTTTACACTGAGGTAGTTACACTTGGTCTTGAAACCATTGTAAGTCACGGCGCTTGTAACCGTGCTGATGAGTTTGCGGATTGAAATGCCGATATTGTGTTCGCAAGATAGCAGATTTTTTCGACTATGACTTTTGGGTTTGAACATTTTCAAACCAAGGGTATCTGGCGTTTGGCACCACCATTTCAAGGTCATCCTCGAATTCGGAGAAGAGATCATTAGACCATCGTTGAGTATAGCCCATAGCCGCACAATATGCGGCAATGATAGCATCTCCTTCATGATCTGTATTTTTCTCGGAGACTGATTTGTGGTAAGCGGGCCGGATGACGTTCGCATCTTGGGTTTTCAACAATAGTTTTGGATGGCTCTCATAGGCTGGCAACCCCATGCGCTTTGCTACAATCGCACCGTTAATTGTCATTGCACTATATAGAGAGTTCTGCGAAATAACCGAGTGCCCGCCGTACTTGCTCCGTAACTCTTCATCACAAGCTCGCCGACCACTAAGCGACCAAGCAAGGAGTGTGTCGATACCGAGTGCTCTTGCATTTAAGGAATACTTAGATAGCCATACTATCGCCTCAGAAGCGTCACGCACTAGGGCTGTGTCCAAAACAGTAGGCGTGATTGAGCCTAATTCAATTGCGGCAACCCCGTTTTTACCGAGACCGCCAGGATCATATCCTAAGAACGTTGCCATGATATCACCCATTTAAACATTCATTTAGGCACATTAAACGTAAAGCCGTCTGGACAAAAAATTAAAATCGAATTTTTTGTCGAATAAATTTATGGACTTTGACACAGGGATGGCTTTGGTCGCTAATCGAAATGGGTTTATTCAGCGCTAGATCGGCTCACAGCTGTAGTCGGCAATGCGGACAATTCGACCTACTCGGAGGTCGAATAACTGAAGGCATGGTCGTTCGTGCTACATTGCTGAAGCCATATGGGAACCAAGTTGATTGTAGATCTCATTCGTCACGCCTCGGCTAGTTGGATGTTGAATGCAGTAGAACTGAACATCTCCCATTCTGACTGTTTTAAAAAGGCCGTTGTCATGCCAATCTTCTTCCTTGCCCACGATGTCATTCCAATAACAAAGGTACGTCGCGCTGTAAAAAACGACGATTTTTGGTGTCCAATTTATGATTAACTTTTTGAGCCCAGAAATACGGTCCGGACAAACCTTATCCATATAGGCCTTTCGAGATTGCAAAAAGGGTAGCTCGGACTGATTTATGTATGGCCACTCTGCAATTTTTGTTGAGGGCAAAGGCATTAGCTCCAGCAGGCTTGTGTCCCCGTTAGGTCGTGCAAGCTGGTAACGTTGATATGTTCTGATTGTTTCATTGGTGACACTTTTATTCGTCGCCCGCAAAGTCGCTCTAATCAGCTTGCCCCAGGTTTTTTGAATAGGCGGATTGGAAGTGTTGAACCACGGATTGGAGGGTGAGCTATTTGGGGGGCAGATATCAACAACTCGAGGTTGACCTTCCTCATTCCATTGTTCTAGCACACGATTAAACTCGTTGCTCTCCAACTCGCCTCCTTCTTCCATTCCAACGAACCAAATAGGCGCTTTGAGATCACCATATCCCCAGAAATTGGCGATGTAGTCCTTAAGAATATTATCAAGGAGCATTGTCATCCTAAATCCCCTAAATAGTGCACCTATCTTAGAAAAAACTCAGTGCCAAGTTACGTTTTGCAAAAATTCTATATTCGACTAAATGCTGTCATGATGTTGCCGACATAAATGTTTCACGAAGGCGCCAATAGACAAGAAAGGCATGCGCGTCAGAACAAAACCAGCTTTGACACTCTTGCCAAATACTGCACCTAGCATAAATACGGGCCGTGAACGTAGCCTTTTAAACCTGAGAAGCAGATGTCCACAACGAACACTAATGGTTGTTCTCTGCTTAGTGCAGGTACAGCTGTAAAGGGACTAAGAGCCATTTTACTGCGACTAAATCAGTCAACGCTGGTTGGGCATCGCTTTGTCACCCGTATCGTGAATACAGCAGAACACTTATCCCACTAGATAATAAGCTGCACAATCCCAGCAACGCTTGCAGCCACCACTCCGTCCTGTATGATTTTTTGTTTTGCTTTTGTCGAAAGTGCCTCACCCTTCAACATCGACTTGGCATTAGTCGCAAGTGTTACCATCGCAGCAACCCCCATACTGTCAACAACATCTGCGCCTTCCCCTTGTCCAAGCTTTTGTAATGTAGAGGACGTGTTAGATGTAAGGACAACGTTGCTAAACCCAGACGAAGACCAATCCGGCGACAACTCCGCAACTTCACTGGTTACGCGCACATCGATGTTTTCGTATTTTTCGTTGTGCTCACGTACATAAGACGCGTAATTTGTCGCCTTGAGTTGAACCTCGGAAACGTCGTCGGTTTCAACATTAACAATACGGACATCGGCGCCGGCATGGTTCGTATCGCCAAAAAGTTCGACAATGTACTCGTCGCCATCTAGGTTTTCTTGCCGCTGAAACGCGAGCTCATGATAAATACCCTTTACATTGTTTTTGAGCCCTGCAATTTGCTCAACGGATAGCGACTGAACATATTTTGACAGTTCAAACACACTAGCATCGGTAAGACTATTGTTTGATCGACGTAGCGCCTGAAGTACTAGCTCTTCATCTTCCGTAAAGGGAGGCAACTTGTCGGCCATCAATTTCAATATCGTGGCGGATACTACCCCCGTAACCACGGGAACTGTCGTGAAGCTTTTTATTCCAACCGACAACTTTTGGTCGTGGGTCGTTGATAAAGCATCTAATAATTCAACCAAATCTACCTTGCGATCTTTAAGGCGCCTCAGCGGAATATCCGGCCAGTCCTCAACTTTAGCTATACAGATATCTAATTGTTCGAGAAGATCATGTTTTAAGTTATGCTGCAGGGATGCAGCGGTCAGCGGGTCTAACACTGCATTTTGATTTGCCCGCTCACGAAAAGCTGTTGCCAACATTAAACAGGTTTCTACGAACCGTATCTCTTGCGGGTCCAAGGATTTTTTCTTGCGCTTTTTTCCTGTCCATTTTCCGACGAGTCGGCGAGTTCCAAAATATGCGAGCGCGCCTCCTGCGGCAGATAGGCCCAATACAATCCACCCGCCGGTAACAACGCTTCCTCCAATCCACGCCAATGCCGCACTGTTGAACGCCGCACCCGAAAGTGAAGAAATGGCCGTTCCCGTACTGGCTGTTCCCAGTATGGATGCGATGGAAAATAAACTTGCTGTCGTACCTGCCGCAGCCAATTTACTCGAAAGCGCTGTAACGATTCTGGCAGACGTGCCACGCTTTTCAATTAGCAGCGCATCGATAAGGTCTTCCAGAGTAGTCGCACCTTTTTCGAAGAAGTTCTCTGGCGTAAATCTGGTACGCCTAAGTTCAAACTGTGAGAGTTGTGTAGACGCATTGGTCTTGACTGCTCTACCGCCCTTTAAAAGGAGCTTACCTATCTGACGCCCCACCGGCTTGGCGATTGACCAACTGGCTTTTCCAACAACTTTAGCCAAAAATAACGCTGAACGACCGGTCGCGCGTACCGCCCGTGCTGATAGCGGCCGACTTTTTTGCTTTATCTGATTCAACTTTATGCTTTCCGGGGTGGGGTTATGGTCGGGTACAGTGCACAAGATAGCCTATCGCAGTTGGTTATTTTGGCAAGCCTCTACTTAGCAGCAAACATCGTATTAGGTGTTCGCAGTTGGCCGCATCTATAATGGTTTTAAGCTGCAATGCGAACATTGGAGCCATTTTATTTGAAGTCCGCAATGCGGACGAAGCTGACTTTTTCTCGGACGAGATTAACGACCGCTTTTCACAACACACCTGATCCCGTATTGTTTTGTTTATGGCAAACCGTGATGATTTTAGAGCGCTCGTTATAAGAACAATTGCGCAACGCGCAGGCTACCGTTGTTCAAATCAGAACTGCTTACGTCCGACAATTGGGCCGGACGGTGGCGACGATAGCGCTAGCATTGGTGTCGCCGCGCACATTACTGCCGCTGCTGAGGGCGGGCCGAGGTATGATCCTACTATGACCTCTGAGGAACGAGCCGCTGCTGAAAATGGTATTTGGCTCTGTCAAACCTGTAGTAGGCTGGTAGACGCGGATGTCATCAGTCATTCAGTTGATCAACTTAGAGAGTGGAAAACTCTAGCAGAAATGCGGGCTTATCTAGGTATTCGCGGATTTGCAATTGTAGTGTCGCGGAGCTTTCAAAAGCTTGAAAACAAGATGCCAAGCCTTATAGCGGAAATGCGGGATGATATTAATACTAATCCATTTATCCGAGAATTCGTAATTCTTTCCAAGAAATGGTCTTACAACGGCGACTCAAACAATCCCATCTTCACGTATTTTTTTGAAGACCACGACCACTTGAAACCGATGCTGAGAGTGATGCAGAATTATGGTGCGATCATTGAAACGACGCACAACAATATTGATCGTTTTGAGTTTACGGAAGACTTTGTTGAATATCTTCAGCTACCCGTTTAATTCTATTACTCAGGGCACCCTCTCGAACCGAGTTGTCTGAAATTATGGAGATATGGTTTTGATACCGCAACTATCAGGACTTCCAGGGCCTCCTGCTCGGCAGTCACGTGCGCCAATAGGAGAGGATGAAATTCACGTAGACGGACTTGTAAAACTTAGATTGGGGCATGCAACGTTTGGTAGCATACTCTTGCCAGAGCTGGTGTTTATCAAAAAATCGAAATGGCATTTCTTTCAACCAAGTTTTTTCAGCCCTCCCGTCTTGGCTCTTAACGTAAATCCTGAAGTTAGTCTCGCTAGGTTTTCGGTTGACGTTGGAAAACCTAGATCCGAAATACTGACACGTTTGAATATACAGATCCAATCTGATCAACTAGTTAGAAGATTTGATGATGGCGCGCAAATCTATCGATGTAGAATAAGCGGAAAAAAGGACCTGAGGCGGTTTGTTTCTGGGGTTTGCAAACCAAGATCGGATGGAGATTTTGACCTTAACTTGCGTCACGTTACCAATCCTAAGGCATTCTCTAGTATTGTCGGCAGTGGAAAACTCCGATCATCTTCTTGGAATCTGCAAGGGACAAGCGAGCTTGCCAATGCTGCTTACGTCTACCTGACTAGCCTACCTTCGATAAAATCTGAAGAGGATCTCCGTCGAATAGCTATGTCGTCCAGCGGTTCTATTCAATTTCAAACGACCTCCGATCGGGCTGTCGAAAAGACATTGAATCTGAAAGTCTATCGAGAAAGCACAGCAGGTCGAACTGCAAGTTTGGTGGTTAATCTGGCTAGTAAATTTCTTTCGCCACCACACATGTTGATACACCGTCCTACAGCGGAGCCAACATACTATGAGGTTGTCGGTCCTGAAATCTATAGAGTTGGAGTTAAACCGACAAAGGCGCTTGGTTATGCCGGGGGCACGGTGGTGGCAGAGCCAGAGATATTGAAGATCTTTGATAACCTTGTGGTAGGTGACGCCTCGACTGTCGAAGGTTTGGCTGCTCCCTACAATGAGGAGGAAACGGAACAGATTGTTCATATTGAAAAGCTCGACGACGGCTTGGACCTGTTCGAATACTGGCAAAAACATCAAATCACAGATCAGGTCAGTTATCGTCAACCCGAACCACGAACATTCAAACAGTAGTCGATTTCCAGCAATTAAGAGCATTGTGCTCTCTGAAAAAACCTGAGCTACCGGCAACAGCCCGTAGTTCAAATACCGAAAAAGGGCTCGGAGCGGTCGTCAGCAATGCGGACAAAGCGACCGTTGTTTTCACCAATCAACGGCTTACACATCAGCCCTTTTAATACTACTATTTCAGCGGCTAAAACGGCCCAGTTAAAGGTCGGCCGAATAGGAAATTTGGTCATTTCGAGATACTGTTCTGATTGACTGTCAAAGACTAATCTCTATATTCTTATCAAATATCTTACTTTACGATTGATCCTATGTCGCATTTGTCTCCGTCCAATATTCACCCACATCTTTACAGAGCACATTTAGCAATCGGTCGATTTCTGATTGCTTCAGTTCTGTCTCTAACTTTGGCGAATGGCGCGTTTGCTGTTGATGAACATGTTGATCGGTTTTTCACAGCATGTGTTGGCTCACTTCCTGATTTTTCGAGTTTTGCCGAAACTCTGCCGGAGCATGGTTATTCGGAGTCTTCTAAAGGCACTTGGACGGGATCAGCTCCTGAATTTCCAATTATGTCGTTGCAGATTGAGCCAAACAGCCGCATTTGTTCTCTGGCACTGATGGGTAATCATGCAGACGAGTTCGTGGATGCGGTTCAATCTCGGCTTCTGTCCGAACCGCAGTGGCGGTACCAAAAAAAGGTGCACAACGGTCGCTTCATTTACTTGGTTCAGACAAATCTAGGACTGACGATTTTGGAAGTTGTTCCACCACTAGGCGCTAGTACATTCCTTCTGTCGCATTCTCGAGACTGAAGAGAACAGCATTCGGCATCCAGCATTTACAGAAGCGGGCCTGGATTGGTCGCGCAGTTAAAGGTCTTCAACGGGCTCAAGGCGGTCATTTGTGTGTAAATAAATCTGATAGGATGATTGGCGTGAGCGGGAAACTTTCACGGTGCGTTTCCTGACTTCGCATCTTCAGCCAGCACCCGATAGACCTGCATTCTTGAACAACCAAGTTCACGCGCAATGGCACTGGGACCAAGTCCATCGATTTTCATTCGCCAAACCGCTTCACGATCAATACGCCGTTTTCCACCTTTATATCTGCCTTGCTGCTTGGCACGTTCAATACCCTCCCGTTGTCGCTCTTTGATAAAACGACGCTCCATCTGAGCCACCATGCCAAGAACCGTCATCACGATTTGACCCATTTCGCCTTTTGTTGACACGTATGGATCAAGCACTGTTACAAACGCGGTCTTTTGTTCACACTCATGAATGATGTTTAAAACGTCTCGGGTGTCGCGACCTAATCGATCAAGGCGGGTCACGACCAACTCATCACCTGGACGCAAAAATTCTAAAATGGTGGCAAGCTCAGTGCGATGGTCTCGACTGCCACCAGATACCTTTTCCGAACGGATTAAGGTACAGCCCTCTTTTTTTAGCCGTTCATGTTGAATTTCCAGATCTTGCTCAAGCGTACTCACTCGGGCATAGCCAAACTTCGCCATATGTCACCTCAGGGTTTAGGCTTGAGGCTAGCAAGTCACAAATAGTCGATGTCAACCCAGATGTTACAACTTTGACTGCAACATTGCTGTGTCACACTAAGGTGTACCTTAAAGTGACGTGCTTCAGGTGTATGCACACAGCCTAAGACAATAGAGGGTTTAATGACAGAAAGGGCCGAAAAAAGCAGCGGAATCTGTTCTGGTTTACTCGAAGCATTGGATAGCTGCTGTGAGCGCAAGGTAGACATTTGACTTTGGTAGGTTTTCGGCGCTCCCGGCCAATTGCAGACACTCGCGATCAGCAAATCCTGCGTCGCAGCAGCCTAATAGCTGACGTTAGGAACAGCGACTGCTTTGCAACGTAACATGTTTCGAGCAAGTGAAGCGGGTTGCGCTATGTATACTTCATCATGCCGTCCACTGATGTTGCCTTAATATATTTTGCCGGATTTTCAGGAACGGCAATTGCAGCAAAGTGTTTTTCGCCGCATTTGATCTTCGCTCCCTCTTGATGACGCAGATCGTCCCACCAGCCGCTGCTTTTCGTTTCAACAACGAAGTAGAGTTTTTCTTCGCCATCGTGATCGACCAGGACAGCCCAATCAGGATTGTAACTGCCTAGCGGCGTTGGAATTTTGAACCAAGCTGGTAGTTTCGCGTAAACCTTCACCGCCTCGTTGGCTTCGAGGTCTTCTGCAAATTTGCGTTCTGTGCCTTCAGAATCATAGACGACATACTCAAACACTGATTTCTCAGTTGGGATCGCGTTTTTCAGATAGGATTTGAGTTCTTCCTGCTCGAACAATTCCTGGCAATAGAAGTGATTATCGCCAATACGGCGGTACTTGATGCCATCGACCAGAGCGAGGCGCTTGGTTCGATTTATCCCTTCGGCGGCTTGATCGATGAACTGTTGGGGGTTTCGCTTAAAATCTTCCAGCCGATCACTCTTAAGCAATATGTTAACGATGCTATTGCGTGTGAGCTGCGTCTTATCCTGAAGGTCGGTGATGATATCGGGAAGTTCGATATCGTTCTCCTGAATCGTGCTATAGGCACTGGCTTTTCCATCATCCTTAGCGGCAACGCCGCCTTTTCCGATCTCCAGCCCTGCCTTTCTAAATCGAGCACGAGTCTTTGTGATCGGCTCGCTGTTGCGAATGGCCGTAGCGCAATCATCAACCAGTTTGTGGTTGTTGAATTCCACCCGGTAGGTCGATTTATGCTTGATTCGATCCCAGAGTGCCTTGAATTCAGGGCTTTGCAGGATCGCCTCTCGTGTCCGAATGACTTTCCGGTCATCAGCATTTTTGATGTCGAGCTTACCTGCCAGTTTCTTCAATATGGCTTCAATTTCTTCAGCCTGTTCGGCAAACTCCTCCGGCAGGCCAAGTGTGCCATCCTTGAGTTGCTCCCGAAGGCTATCTTGTACCCGGCCTTTCGCGTCGATGAGGTCTTCTGACTTTAAATGTTCCCAAAGGCGTTCAGATGCTTCTACGCCGAGTGGTTGGATATTTCCTTCACCATCGGTCGTCTGAACCGCTGCAAACTGATGTGGTTCGACTATGCCGAACTTGATGCCGGTGTCTTTTTCAATATCCGTTTGAAGGTTTTTAGCAAAGTCTTCGTAGCTCTCGGTGGCGACTACAGTGAGGGTATTCACCTCATTGCCGCGTAGGCGCTGACCGTATTGATTCACACAAAGCCGCAGCCCACGACCTATCGTTTGACGGCGTTGCCGCTCCGTGTTCATGTCACGCAGAGTGCAGATCTGAAAAACGTTCGGGTTGTCCCATCCTTCCCGAAGTGCAGAGTGTGAGAAGATAAACTTCAACTTCGTATCGAAGCTGAGCAATTTCTCCTTATCTCGCATGATGAGGCTGTAGGCACGTTCGGCGTTGTCTCTATTTGTTTGATTGTTTTCGGCGGTGTCCGTCCAACTACCTTTCTTATCGATCGAGAAATAACCATCATGGAGTTCGTCGATGTCATTGCTCAGATCAATACCGGCAAACAAAGTCTGGTAAGCAGGTTGTTTGGCAAGCTTGGCGTATTCCTCTTCAAACATTAGGGCGTACTTACCCTTCACCGGATTGCCGTCTTCGTCATATTGCCGGTAGAACTCGACGCTATCGATGAAGAATAGACTCAGCACCTTTATCGGGCGGCCCGTTTCTCTGAAGCGAATTTCCTTGTCTAGATGCTCCTTGATCGTGCGCCGGATCATGAGGCGCTTCTGCTCATCTGGATCAACTCCGCCATGCGCCATACCAGGCCGGAGAACCTTGTCGAGACCTGGGCCTTTGAGTTCAATCGTCTCTTCCGGGCCAACGGTGATCGTGCCGATCTGCATATTCTCGTAGATGGCACGGTTTGCCAGCTGCTCCAGATCGTCACCATCTTCTACTGTTAGGATTTTGCGTTTGACGGTTTTTCCGCTAGCGATGTCGAGCTCGATCTTTGCGGTGATTGATCCCTGTCGATTGTGGGCTGATATCAGTTTCACATAAGGCTTGTTGTGCCCGCCTTCGATCTCCAGAGACGCGACCTCGATCTGTTTTACCAAACCGCGCTCATAAGCATCCACTGCATCAAGCCGATAGACCATATGGTGCTTGTCGACATGCGTTGCGGAATAACGCAGCGTGCAAAGTGGGTTCATCGCCTGCAGTGCAGTTTTACCTGCTCCTTTGAGGCCACCGTCCACACTCTGGGGTTCGTCAACAATAATAATCGGGTTGGTTGCCTTGATCAGATCAATTGGCTTTTCGCCGCCAGTCTGCTCGTTTTCCTTGTAGATATTGTTGACATCTTTCTTATTGATCGCGCCAACGGTCATAACCATGATCTGAATGGTGGAGCTCGTTGCAAAGCCGCGAATATCGCCGGGTTTTGATGAGTCGTAGAGAAAATACTCATACCCTTTGGCATTCGGGTAGAGGTTCTCAAAATGGTCGCGGGTGATTTCGAGCGTCTTATAAACACCTTCCTTGATAGCAACCGAAGGCACGACAATCACAAATTTGGTGAAGCCATATTCCTGGTTCAGCTCGAAGATTGTCCGAAGATAGACATACGTCTTTCCTGTTCCGGTTTCCATCTCAACGGTGAAGTCGCCTGATTGCAAAACCTTGTCCATTGCAAGACCGTTGCGCAGTTGTATTTCGCTGAGGTTTTCCAGAAGTTCATCATCGATCAGTTGGAGACGGTTACCCACACCGAGTTCATTTTCCTCAAGACCGAGCACACCTTGTGGCCCGCTTTCCGGGCGATAGGTGACGGTAAATTCCGAGCGGGAGATTTCCTGCCCTTTGAACAGATCCACTACTGCCGCAACGGCGGATTGCTGATAATCGAGATTGTCTTCAAAATGGAGTTTCATTGGTCTGAATTCTGTAAGTCCCAGTTATCATACAGAATTTTCAACAATTCTGCTTGCCTATCCCGGACCATTTCAGGATTCCAGGACTTGGCCTTAAGAACCTGAGAAGTCAGGGCGTATGAAGAAACGTTTTTTGATCCCAAAAAATACACATCGCATTTTTTTCGGAAGTCGTAGTTCTGCGCCGCCGAGTTTTTCTTTTTGTTGAGCGGAACAAGATTAGCAATCCGGTGCACCCAAGCTTTTCGATCCTGGGCTTCCGGCCATAGTTCTTCCCATTCACTATCCTCGGCTACCGTCTGGGGCAGAATGTGCTCAATCGTCAAAATCTTCGGATCGTAGGTTGCAGCCCCATCAGAGAGAAAAGAGTCGAGACGCAGGATCAAATAGTTGCGGCGACGGGGCGTAAGCTCATAGACGTTGCCGTCCAGAGCTTCCCGCATTTCTTCAATCTCATCGTCATCTAGCTCGACCCAATCCAGATCCGTACCATCTTCAGATTCACCGATTTCCCGAATCAGCTCACTGTAGGCTTCGATCCGTTGGTTCACATTTTTGCGGCAGATGTGCAAATAAGCAGCCAAGCGCTCTAAACGTTCAAAGAATGTAAGCGTGGCCTCAGAATCCTCCCCAAACCGGGCAAGGAAGTGAATTGCGGGCGGGATCCAGTCGGAATTATCTATGCGCCCAAGCCAGTTAAGGTATCCATTGACGCCTTCAGCATTGGCCGTAGAAACATAGCTTGCAGTCAGCACGATGCTGAGTGCGTCTGCATAAGGCTCAAGCACATCATCAATCAGCGGTTTTGGATCAGTGACGCTGGACAAGACATGCATCCGAAACTCTTCCAGCAAGGAGCGTTTCGCCTTTTCATGGGCATAGATCATGCGGATATAGGTGAACAGATCGTTGAAGCCGTTACGACCGAGCGCAACTTCCATCTGTTCCCACTTGTCATTATAAGTCTGCCGCTCTTTCTCCGACGTCAGTTTTCCGATCGTGTCAGCCTTGATGATGTCAGTGGGCTGCAAGTCCAACCCACGGCTGTTCATCACGGAAAAAACGCGGAAAGCCGATTGTTGGTTCGGCGTTGATACAACGACAAGGAAGCAACGGGTCAGAATGAAGGTGACAAACTCCGCCAAAGCCTTTGCATCTTCCCCAAATTCTTTATCAATCGATGTGCAAAAGACATCGCTGTTGGCGCGGATATTGACTTGGGACTCGTTTTCAAGCCCTGCGGGATCGAGCCCCTGTATCGCATCCAGGTTCAATCCCTGGACATATTTGGCGAAGAAGGCATTGTCTCGCTCACGCAAGGACAAACGGGGACGGGCCTTGATACCCTTAAGGGCTTTACCGGGTTCGACAATGTGATCCTTCAGTTCCTGCTGTAGCTCACCATTTAGGCGTGATGCAATCGCGGACAATAGGATGGTTAGTGTCGTCAAGCGCTGTTGGCCATCGATCACTTCCGAATAGGGTTCACCTTCGGACTTGATCAGAACGATACTACCCAGGAAATAGCCATCTTCGTCTTCGGTTTTGTGGAAGGCCAGAAGATCGTCAAATAATTCTGATGCCTGATCGACGCCCCAAGCATAGGGGCGCTGATAGGCAGGAATGTGGTATTCAAAATCCGAGCTGAATATCTTCGCAAGCGCATGTTCGGAGCCGCTGATCTTTTTGCTCATGGTGACTCCTAAAGGCTACGGACATGAGAAATGCCGTTCTGCTGCAGAATGGCGGCCATGTTGGTTTTGGCAACGTCATCGGCAAAGGCACTGTCGCGGAAGAAGACGTGAGTATCAGTTTCCGGTTCCAGTTCCTTGTGCCAGTCAAGGATACCCTGGGCGACCTCATCAACTTCGCCTGCGCTGATTGATGTGTCGAGACAAGAGAAAAGAACGCCATAGCCGATGGAATAGAGCGTCTTACCAGCCGCATGCCGTTCTTCGATCGGTACGGTCAGTTCAATCCCACGCTTCAAGAGTAATTCATAGAGCACATCTTGCTCACTACGCCCTTCGACCAGATGCTCTTTGTGGGAAAGCAGGGTCTCTTCCAGATCGGTGCGATCAGGACTCCAGGCACGGATGTTGGAGCTGGTCAACTTGAAAGTCTTGAAACCAAGGTCGCCTTGAAAATCAGGATATTCCGAAGTGATTTCCCGAGCGGCGCGCCTAATTCTCTCCTTGCCGATTTCCGCGATGTTTGTCTTGAGTCCATTTTCGATACAAAACTCAAATGCAGATTTTTGCTCGCTTTTCTCGCCATCTAGAAGTTCCGGAAGCTGAACCATGACATAGCGAAGCGAAGATTTCTCCTCAACATTTTGCAACATGCATGCATGCGCTGTTGAGCCAGATCCGGCAAAGAAGTCGACAACAATGTCATCTTCGGAAGCCAAGAGATTGATAAGCTTCCCCAATACTTTTGTATTCTTGGGAAACGTGAAGACGCCCGGAGCTAGCAGCTTCTCAACTTGTAGGGTTGCACTTCGCCCATCTTGATAAAAATGCGAGGGATAAGGCTCTAGGGCCGTCTCCTTCAGGTAGCTTTTTCGATTTGGAATTGTTGTTTCGTCCGGCCCAAAGTGGATGCGGGGCGGGTCTTGGGCCAAGGCCCAATTAGTTTTTGCCTCGTCCCATCGCCAACCCGTCGAGGGTTTCTTGCAGGATTTGCCGGTTTCTGGGTGGAAGATATCATGCCGTGGCCTACTAGCGCGACCGTCATCTGGTCCCGCAAAGTCAGCGGCAAAATATAATCCCCGCTCATCAGACCAGTTATAATGTTTGTGGGATTTCCTCGGATCGTCATTCTTTAGGCCGCGATACCACGCCATCATCTGTTCGCGGATTTTGTTATGATCGGGATAGTGCTCCTTTCTCAAGCGATTGTATTGCTCAAGAACCTCGTCAACGCCTTCCTTCCGATTGCGCCAAATACCCGCTTCGATACAAGCCGTCTTGTTTTTTGCGTAGCACAGAATGTACTCGTGAACGGATGCAATGAGCTTTGAATCTCCCTTTTTTGACTTTTGCCAGACAATTTGGGCTACGAAGTTTTCCTCGCCAAAAATCTCATTGCAGATTGCCTTTAGTGTACCGACTTCATTGTCGTCGATAGAAACAAATATGGCGCCATCCTTTTTTAAAAGGTCTCTTGCGAGCTTCAGCCGTGGATACATCATATTGGCCCACGCTGTATGCTTGCGACCACCTGCCTCGGTATTGCTGGAAAACTTCAAGCCCTCATCACTCAACTGCCCGGTGTATTGCAGATAGGTGTCCAGGTTGTCTTGAAATTTGTCCGGGTAAACGAAGTCCTTCTCTTTGTTATATGGCGGATCGATATAAATAACCTTCACCTTGCCCGCGTAGCTCTTCTGCAAGAGCTTCAGGACTTCCAGGTTGTCGCCTTCGATGAACAGATTTTGGGTCGTGTCCCAGTCAACGCTTTCCTCTGGGCAGGGGAGCAAAGTTCCCGTGTTAGGGGTTAGGGCGATCTGGCGGGCCTTTTTCTTGCCATGCCAGTTGAGCCCGTATTTCTCTTCACCTTCATCCAGAACGGATGCATCGCCCAAAAGCTGGCGCAGCACGTCAAAATTCACGCCGCTTTCGGTGAAGGCATCTGGAAACAGCTCTTTCAACTTCTCAATATTCTCGGCAACGATATCGGCGCTTTGTCCGTCCTGATTTGTTACATTTTTCATCGGGCAATCAATTTATATTATTGGAATCAAGTTTTTGTTCGAGAAAGACTATAGCATCCTTGTGCTTTTTAATCTCAGAATTCAGCAATATTTTCCCGGACATCTGTGTCTCTTTCTTGAGTTTGGCGCGAAGCTCGGCGATCTCGCGGTCCAGCGTGTTGATCTCTTGTAGCGTTTCGGCGTGGTGGCGCGCAACGGCAACCGTGGCTGGTGCAAATGTTCCTGTGCGTTCTGCGGCGATCAGGGCTATGACTTGTGCGACAAAGGCCTGATAGAGCGCATAGAAATTTGTCGAAGGCAGTCGGGACAGCCCGATCGATGACAGAAAGGTCTCTTGCGCCGTGCTTGGATCAGACAGGTCAATCCATCCCGTAAGCCAGCGATCTTCGATCACCAGCCTGGACTTGTCGGCCTGATTGATCCGTTTCTCAGCTACACTGAACGCCAGCTTGCCATCGCATTCAAAAACAATGATCAAAGGATAGGGTATTGCGCGGTGGATAAGTCCAGCCAGACGGTTGATGCGTTTGGCATCCGCCAGTTCAACGGTAAGGACCGCCACTTCAAGATACTCGCGTTGATCGTCGGCATAGGGGGCAAGGTTGATGGTGTCAGGCTTCAGTGTGTAGCGCCAGCGGATACGCTCAACGTCTTCACTGAGCGCCTTCTTCTCGGTCGCATCCAACTCACCATGATCCAGAAACAGCTTCTTGAACAGCGGCTTGTCGAGCCAGCAGTTTTCGGGAATTTCCAGGAAAGTAAGAGACCTGGTCGTCATGCGCCCTCCTTGATGATGAAGAATGTGACAACCTCAAAATCACCTGAGCCTTTCAGATGCGACCCCGTCAGTGTTGTTCCGCCTCGGTTGAAAAGACTCTCGACGCCTTTCTCATCATTTTTGCCGATGATACTGGCAATGGCGATGTCCCGAAGAGATCGATAATGGACCATATCCTTGAGCTTGCGCGTGTCACCGTTAAGCTTGGCAATGGCGTCGGCATCCAGATTTTCTGTCGTGGCGGCCAGCTTCTTGAAGAGATCGAGGCTCTTTTTGGCTTGTAGGTGATTGAACACCACTTCACCTTCGTCAGATACGAAGACAATGAAATTTGGAGCAAGCGCATAGGTGTCTTCGGTCGTGACACTGCCTTTTGTGTCCCGAAGGCAGAAGATCACGCCCGGAATGGCTTCAGGCACGTTGTTGGAAACAACCGCATGAAAACCGCAAGGCGCATCCTCAAGAGCTTCCATGTGTTGCTTCATGTAACCGGATAGGTCCATCCGGAAGTCATTGAGGGTCATGTCGGTGATCGACACACTGCCATCCATGTCTTCCAGGTCAATCACGGTTTCCTGAAGTTGCTTCATCTGTTTGCGGCGGTACTCCAGGTCATTCATCTGGCGGGTTTCATCGTACTCGATGACATTTTCTTCGCCCGTGGCGCTGATATCCAACAACACCATGCGCCCACTTACCCGAGCTTCAAGATTGATATACTCGTCGAGTTCCATATTCGGCCAAAAATTGGTCAGCTGAATGGCGTCATTTTTCGACCCCAAACGATCAACACGACCGAACCGCTGGATAATTCGAACCGGATTCCAATGGATGTCGTAGTTGATCAGCATGTCACAGTCCTGCAGGTTTTGCCCCTCAGAGATGCAGTCCGTTGCAATGAGAATGTCGATATCCTGGTCCGCGTCAGGGTCTATCTTGTCGCGCTCTTTCGAGGTTGGAGAAAACCAGGTGAGGATGTTGTTCAGGTCTCTGGGCAAGCCCTTGATCGTGCATTGATTGCTGCCGCTTCCTGTGACAAGGGCGGCATGCAATCCAAATTCTTGTTGAGCCCACGCCACAATATGCTTGTAGAGATATTCGGCAGTGTCAGAGAAGGCAGTGAATACGATCACCTTCCTGTTTCCACCATTGATCGGGGTCTCCAGCTTTTTGGCGATAGTGTCCTTCAGCTTGGCCAGCTTCGCATCATCCGCGCTGGCGACGTTGCGAGCCTCTGCTAAGAGATATCCAAGCAGCTCGTAGTCTGCGGCCAAATCCTGCTTCATTCGGTGCAGGTCTAAATCCTGGATCAGAACCTTGACCTTCTTCCCGATCGCTAAATCCGCAAGCTCAGGCGCTTCTGCGTCAAAATCTTCAATGGATAGTTCTTCTATCTCAGCAGCCTCATGCGCTTCAATCCGCGCAAGGAAGTCGCCCACCTGCGTGTGAATCTTCTCGACTGTCAGCGCAAAGGAATGGATAGAGCTTTCCATTCGCTTGAGCATGTTCACGCGCATCAAGCGGATAAGGCTGCGCTCACGATCAACCTGCTTAAGTGTTGATGTCCCGCCTTTGACCTGTTGGTCATATCGGCGGCTATATTCTTCCTGCTTATCCAAGCGGACATAATCGAGCGGTGCATAAGCCGCCAAGCTAAGCTTCTTGATCGAGCGATTGATGTCTTTGAGCGCCGGGAAGCGACCCTGAATGTCGATATCGCTTTTAACGTTTTGTGGCTTGAGGCGCTCAGGGAATTTCCCGATTTCCGTGGTATCGTAGTACTTTTCGATATGTCGCCGAGAGCGGGCGATTGTCAGCAGATCAAGCAGCTTGAAATATGCGAAGTTCAGGCTTTCGAGCAAGCTCTCGGTGGTGCGCTCGGCTTCGGGCTTTTTCAACCAGGTGTTAAACTGGGTCTGGGCTCTGCGTAGAGTCAGATTTATGCTTGGGATACCCATATCCAACAAAGCAGCGTCTTTTCCCTCGGTGATGAATGCGACTTGGTTTTTGAGGTCATTCAGACGATTGTTGACCGGTGTCGCCGACAACAAAAGCACTTTTGTTTCAACGCCACTCTTGATGACGTCCTGCATCAGCTTTTGATAGCGCGTAACGCCGTCAGCCCGTGGATTGTTGTTTCGGAAATTGTGAGATTCATCGATGACGATGAGGTCATAGTTGCCCCAGTTCAGGGTTTCGAGATTGATTTCACCAGATTTCCCTGAAGCCCGACTGAGGTCCGTATGATTGAGAACATCGTAATTGAAACGATCTGCGGCAAGTAGGTTTCTCTTGTCATTGACCGTGTAGACCGTCCAATTCTCACGCAGCTTTTTGGGAACAAGAACCAAAACCCGATCATTTCGAAGCTCATAGTATTTGATAACCGCCAGAGCCTCGAAGGTTTTCCCAAGCCCGACGCTATCGGCAATGATGCACCCGTTGTAGCGTTCAAGCTTATCGATCGCACCGATGACGCCATCCCTTTGAAACTTATAAAGCTTGTTCCAAACTATGGTGTCTTTAAAACCGGT
Organism: Maritalea sp. S77; assembly: GCF_049801075.1. NCBI lineage: Bacteria > Pseudomonadati > Pseudomonadota > Alphaproteobacteria > Hyphomicrobiales > Devosiaceae > Maritalea > Maritalea sp. S77. The sequence continues at coordinate 1,238,811 of NZ_JBNAGG010000001.1, forward strand.
TTTGGACCGGATGATGTTCTCTTCATCTATGTCTTCTAGAAAATCTCTGAACAGATTGAAGAGCGTCAAAAAGTATATCTGGTTAGCTGGCTTGTCCTGAGCCAGGCTCGACAGGTTACGCAGTAAATCTTCTTTGACGTCGCTGGTAGCTGTCGGATCGTTCCAGATCGTTTCAAACCATTGTATCAGCTGTTTTGCAGCAGCGGGCTCGGTTGTTACCGTGTTCATTGCGAAAGCGTTGGAACGCACTGTGCCCAGACCTCTAGCGGTGAAGTCTGATGAGCCGGTTATCGAGACGGTGTTTTCCGTGTTCTCAATTCCAAATATGTTCTGCGAGATTGGTGATGAGTCCAGCATGCGGACATCTGCGCTTTTCTTAATCCAGTCATAACACTCAGCCGCGATCTGTTGCAGATCCAGGTTATTTCGCAGCCCTGCTTCATCGCTTGTTCCGGCCAACGAGAACTGATCACGGGCTTTCGGTTGGCCTAGCAATAGGCGAACGGATCGAAGCCTAGTCAACTCTGACTTAAGTTCAGAAAAACCGTAGACAGAAAAAAGCCCCGCCAGAACAGAGAGCTTTGAATCCAATGTTAGGGCGTCTTTGAGCACATCGCTGACTCTTCCATGGTTTTTGTTGTCAATCAGCAATGTAATGCATCTTTCATTTTGTCTTTCACACGGAAAGCAAATACTACGATTCTGATATCGGCGAACACTAGGGCATGTTTTTATAGCCCTATCAATAAAACCTGTTGTTTGGACGTCTGCTATGCTGAAGAAGGACGGCGATAACGTTGCTCTTCCGCAAGTCCGCTTCCCGCCCAATTTGGTAATTCGTGATGACCAAGCGAATGTGTCAAAGTCCGCTAACCGGCCCTTCAACCAGTCCGAAGGTTGAATTCTGCTTCTGCATTCATTGCGTTTGTCAAAAGATTAAGTGGATCTAGGCTGCGCGGGTTATTCAGCAATCGACTCGCTTAAATGGCCGCCTTGCATTACATAAAGCCCTTTTCTACGGCGTTTATCGCTTGAGGGGGGTAGCCTCGCCTAATGCCTCACTACCCCCGTATAATCAATCATACGGCCATTCTCGAGCTTAATGGCCGCGCGATACCCGCGTTTGCCCGAAACCGAAAACACGATCTTGTCGTCAGTTTGCTCAACTAACTTCAATAGATTACCCTCCTGGTCCTGCAAAAGCTCACTGTCAAAGTCGCTATCGCTCAAACCAGTTTCAATCATGAACTCTTTGTTGTGTTGTGCGACCTCCGCCGCTTGCACGCGTTTTTTTTGCGGTCTTTAATACCCCAGATGTTACCCGCGATGGTAGAAACCAGAATAAGTCCCAGAGCAATCAATAGCGGCAAACCACCCATCTCCTTCATCGCCATTAGCCCAACTGCCAAAAAACCTGCCGTGCCAATGATGATCAAAATGGCCGATCCAAGATAGTTCACAAAGAATTTGTAAAGTGGTCCACGGCCAACACCGAGATATAAATTGCGCCAACCAAACGCAATCATCAGGATGCCGATGATCGCCCAAATGATGGGATTCTTTTTGGCTGCACGGTAAAGGTCACGTCCGAAGCTGGCACCAAAGCCAAACGTTGCGGCATTTGCAAGTTGTTCAATCATAATCTGTTCCAAAAACTTTCTGTCAAAATATGCGGGGCTTTGTGCGTCTTTTGTGCGCCGTACCTTTCAGTGCGTGCAGGGATCAACTTTTATGTTTGATCCCCTTTTGTTCTAATATTCATTCGCACACATGATTGTTAAAACACGACAGGTCTGGCTGGGGTCGGCCGGGTCTGATGAGCCACATTCCAGTTTGGGATCGTAATAATCAATTTTCCAAAAATAGCGCACACCCTGCATGTCAATGGCCGCAAAATCATGCTCGTTGTGGGGATCATTATCTTCATCGAATTGATCGAATGTCCTCACCTTTTCAAGAAGGGCAAGCTGACTATCAATTGGCAACTCACTAATGCCTGGTGTGATGAAGATCTGACCACCCTGCATATTGGATCTAAACGCATCATTGAGTTGGCGAATGCGCACATTGGCGGTCAGCATTATTCCATCTCCCAATCAAGCTCTGTCACATCAACTTTTGGGTGCAACAACGCCAATTGGGTCACATCACGTGTGATTGGATCGATTTCAGGATAGTCACGCCATTTGAGCGAGTAAGTCGTTGCATTGAACTTGCCCACAACAACAGCGAGGTAGAAGGCTTCATCATCCTCCTCGATGTCACGGGTCAGCACCAGGCTGCCCACACCCATTTTGGACCAGTCCTGTGGCGGCGCTCCCTTTGGACGCACAGGGCCATCCTCAGCCTTACGTTCACTTGCTGGCGCTTCCTTTGCGTCACCTGGTTTACCGGCACTGCTATCCACAACTTGCAAATGTGCTGCCTTACGCTTTTTCGGCGCGAGCTTGGTGAGTTGCTCAAACACGGTGTTCTGGATGCGGGGCATAAACAGTTTGCCGCTACGCTCAAAGACACGGCCTTTTGGCACACGGTTGGCCAGGGCAAGTGCTTCATTGCTCTTCACGACCAGCGTTTCAAAGCCATCTGCCTTTGCGCCCTTCTTTGCGGCTATAACGTTGTCTGCTGCAAACCATGAGCCTCTAGCAGGCTCGGCGCCATCCTTATGAAACACTATTATTGCGGGTTGATCACTTGAATCGACAAGGGGCATCTGTTTGGCTGGTTGTGCCATGGTAAAAATCTCCGTGTGTGAAGGGAATTGTTTTGAGGCAGCTCAAAGGTCTGCCGCGAGTTGGCATGATTACCAACAAAAAGAGCGGCCCGAAGGCCGCCCCCTAGCTTCAATGCATCGCATCAAAGCAGGTATACTATTGCACAAAACTGACTGAATGTCAAATTTAGTCTTTTAAAACAACATCTTATATACAAAATGCGCTTAACACGGTGTGACGGTTTTGTGGAAGGACAATTTTCAAAAATTGTTTAAGTTCAACGGGAAAATCTATCATCTCCGCCCAAACGCTTGTGCGCCAATCTGCTCAACAAAAACCTTTCCTTCGCCACCACTAACAAGCAGCTGATCCAAATCGAAATCTTTCATGGCCAGCGCCAATCGCGCTGCCTCGCCAGGTCGCAACCTTTTCTTACGCTGCTTCATGGACGCTAATAGCTTTTCACCCGCAATATTTTGGCCCTCGCGAGCCGAGATAAAGCTACAATACGCGTTTCTCGGCGATTTAAAGATGTAGGCGAGCGTTGACGGAACCTCCCCCACCTTTACGGTCTTCGTATGGAATGCAGAACATCCATGCACAAGACTATCGTGTTTAGCATTTGCGAGTTTTTTGATTTTGCTTATTTTAACTTTACCACTGCCCCAGCTCAAAAAGTGGGCATGCCAGTGAATTACTCCTTTGCGCGATGTTTCAGGGTGCAAACTATTTGGATAATACGCGGGCTCAATCATACCCACATAATCATGGCCTTGCATATAGTGAGAAATCATCTTTTTCATTGACGACGGTTTAAATGTGTTAGCGTCTTCAAGATTCAAAGCGTATCTGGCTGGCGCGAATGTGATCATCCTTAATCGTTCACCTGAAAAATCGCAGGACTTAGCCATCACATCCATTAAGACGCTCATCAATCCAATTCTTGAATAATGATTAACTGCATACATGCACTTCATTTTGCTCCTTGCAAGCAGAGGCATGACCTGTGAAATGTCCACCATATTCGAACGCTTGTCCTTGTGGTACTGTAGAAGTATTTTGTGATTTTCCATCTCTTGCGCGCGAAACTTTTCAATTGGTGATTTAGATTGATATTCAACCATACTCCCCCCTTTTGCTGCGATTTATGCGACAGGGTATATTTTCCATTATTCGCCAAGGGAGCTATTCAAAGCGATAGTTGTAGCATCTAAATGGTGTACTGAATGATATATATGACTATACAAGCAACAGGAATTTTATATCCTTATTAGGGGACATCAGGTAACAACGATGTTATCTGGTGTCCCCCGAATACATTCAAATTCCAAAGTAACATTGGCAAAAAGTGTTACGCATTGTCCCACCTAGACCCTACACAAAAGATGCAACCCAAGGCATTCCTGGACTATGAAGACTTATTATTTTCGATATAAGACAACACGTCCTCCAAATCATACAAAATTCGCCTTCCGTTCCTGACAAATAGAGGCATGTTTTTTGAATGGGTCGATCTCTTTTTTCTAAGCGCACCAGCGGTCGTATGAAGAAGTATGGCGACCTCGTGTTCCTTGAGCATCATCTTTCCGGTTAACTCCTTCAGCTTAACCCGGCTCATCAAACTCGAATACTCATTGGTTGACATAACCATCAAGTCGCTTTTAAGAGCTGTGGCCAGCCTTTCGGCATCAAAAGTGACTTGTTCCAGGTTCTGCGCTGACTCAACACTCAGTTCGCTTGAGAACTTAACGGTTCTCGATGGAATAGGTGCATGGTGCTTTATGCCAATCATTACGCTTTTATGCACCGGACTAGGACGCTGATTAAGCTTTTCTGAATTGGGTTTAAACTGGCCGGAATCTTTACCTAGGTACACTGTTCTCTGACCCCGTTGCTTAGGCGGAGAGCCCCTTCTGGCAACATTCAAAGTGAGCGTTTTACGTGATTTCACGGTGTTTCCTTTCTTAATACTGGCTGGTGTTTTGCTTCGCGCTATTCGCGATAAAGACTTCTAGATCGCTATAGCGGTAACGGATGGTGCGGTTGGCCAGCTTCAAGAACACAGGACCGCCGCCTGCGCTTCGCATATTGGCGAGTGTTTTGACTGAAAGACTGAGCACCTTGGCTGCCTTATCCGGTGTCAGCATGTCGTCGGAGTTATATTGAGGTCGTCCGGTGCGTTTGCTGGAACGCTTGAATCTGCCTACACGCCTGCGCCTTTTCCGCGCCATTTGTTTAGGAAACTCAGCCTCAAGTATGCTTTGAACGTGATCTACATCGAGCTTGTCGGCGCGATAAAGCATTATCAATGTCTGAATCACCACGTAGGTGAAGTCAGCTTTAGAGATATTCGGTAGTAAAGATTGCATCAATTGCCATCTCCTATTCACGTTAAAATTGGAGCGTGAATTTTGAAGATGGCTGTTAGAGACAAAAAAAGCCCAAGCGCCGTTCAAATCAAAGCCCACGCAAAACGGCTACCAGCGAAAGCGCTAGATAACCGGTTCTCGGTTGTTTTGTTTGAATAGCCCTTGGGCAAAATGCCTTCGGTGTACCCCCGCAGGAAGGTAGCTGTATCTCCGTCAAATGGAGAAATCGAGATCAAACTACGCTACATATGCCATGCACATCAACGATTTGGTTCGCGACTGCATGTCAGTGCATCCAGTAGATGACTTTATACTGCAAATGTTAGTAAAAATTTAACTTTTCGTCAATCCGACAATATTTTGTAACTCGATCAAAACGGAAATCGTTTTAAAATATCCTCTGCCCACTTAATTTATGGAAACACAATTGCTACCTGGTTGCTACCTAAGGGCAAATAAAGCAGGGCTAATCATTAGCAACTATACACCCGCAAAACACTGTATTTAAAGGAAAAAAGTGTGGTGCCCGGAGGCGGATTCGAACCACCGACACGCGGATTTTCAATCCGCTGCTCTACCAACTGAGCTATCCGGGCACAATTTGATTGCGCGGAGCAATCAGCATGATGGCGAGGTTATAGGGCCTTCAATCCGTTGTGTCCAGCGCCGAGATGCAAAAAATGCACAATTTTGAGAGAAAAATTTAGCTTGTGCCCAAGCTGTTAATTTTCCTCATCAAATTCAGCTCCATCTTCTTCCACAACGGGAATTGCGTATGATCCGTTGAGCCATTTGCCCAAGTCCAGATCTGCGCAATGTTTGGAGCAAAAAGGGTGGAATTTGCGGTCACTCGGTTTGCCGCACATCACGCATGGTTTGGGCGCGCGCAAGCCGGTGACTTTAGTTTCGCCAGGGGTTTTGCTGTCTGCCATTGCTGGCTCCTAGATGCCTGAAGCGGAGTTCAACCAGTTGAACTGGATAGGATATCCCTCGCCCTTCAACAGCGATACGGTTTCAAAAAGGGGCAAGCCCATAACTGCTGGGTAAGAGCCTTGCAGTTTGACCACAAAAGCGCCCGCAATGCCTTGGATGGCATAGCCGCCTGCTTTGCCCTGCCACTCGCCAGACGCGAGATACGCCTCCACCTCGTTGCTGGACAGGCGTTTAAAGCGGATTTTAGTTTCCACCATGCGGCGGCGCGCCTGCCCGCTTGGCGTGAGCACGCACACTCCGGTATAGACCTTGTGGGTACGGCCAGACAAAAGCTTGAGGCAGTTTGCAGCGTCTTCCAGCATTTCAGCTTTGGGCAAAATGCGTCGGCCCACAGCCACCACCGTATCGCCGCCCAACACCAATGCATTTTCGTCAATGCCGGTTTGGCGGGCTTTATGCTGGGTGGCGATGGCCTTCATATGCGCCAAGCGCGCAGCAAGTTTGCGCGCTGTTTCGCCCTTGAGCGGGGTTTCATCAACATCGGCAGGCACCAAATGATCCGGCTCAATCCCAATTTGATTGAGCAGCGCCAAGCGGCGCGGCGATGCAGACGCCAAAATCAGGTCTGGACGGGCCACCATAGTTGAAAACTCCGCAACAGCGCCGAAGCGCGTTTCGCTTATTTAAAGCGGTAGGTGATCCGCCCTTTGGTCAGATCATAAGGTGTCATTTCAACAAGCACCTTATCGCCTGCCAAAACGCGAATACGGTTCTTGCGCATCCGACCCGCAGTGTGGGCGATGATTTCGTGGTCATTTTCAAGCTTCACCCGGAAGGTCGCGTTCGGCAACAATTCTTGCACGACGCCCGGGAATTCGAGCATTTCTTCTTTAGCCATTCTGTCTCCTGAGCTAATTTTTCTGCCTTATAGCAGCATAGGTTGGCGCAAACTATACAAAATCACGGCTTTTGTGAACCATTTGCTTGCGCCGCCGTCAAGGCTTTGGGCAATTCGGCCTTTATTCGACGAGAAAGGTCTTCTCGCAAGGCCCGATATGCATCTAAACGCTGTTCGCGATTGCCTTCTTCTAAGGTGGGGTCACTTACATCCCAATGCAAGCGCGCTCCCGCTTCATAATTTTTTGCATCTACCGCAGCAGGCGCTTCATCTGAAAGGGTTACGATCAAATCGAAGCTGGTGGCGACCAGTTCGTCCATCGTGTGCGGCGTATGCACCGACATGTCGATGCCGATTTCTTCCATTATATCATGGACAAAGCGGTCAACTTGGCCCGAACGGACGCCAGCTGAACGCGCAATAAGCTCTGATGGGAAATATTTCCGTGCCAGCGCCGCCGCCATGGGTGAACGCACCGAATTCATTGAACACACAAACAATACGGAGGGCTGTTTTTGCGTGATGCTCACCGAGCGATCAGCATAAGGCTGCACCGCGCAAATCAGCGTGAACAGACGCCGCGCCGTATTCAGATCCATCTCCAGCTTGCCCTTAAGGCGCTCGCGCAACATTTCAGCAGCGTCATTGTGCAGGCCGCGCCGACCCATATCCACTGCTTCAATTTGAAACGGTTGCGCGCTCTTAATTGCGTCATAATAACTGTCGCGAATACGGAAATAGTCGCGAATCATATGCCGCATGGGTGTGAGCGACAAAAAGTGTGCGGCGATCGGTTCGTTGGTTTCGGGATTACGCACATCCAAAACCAAATGATTGCCTTGGATCGACAGGTGGAGTGCAAATGGACCGCTCGCCCCATTCGTGGGGGCAAAGGCATTTTCATCCACCAGATCATAAACCGCGATGCGCCGTTCATGCACCTCGTCTGGATCGATGGAAATGATGGTTTCCGGATCCAGTGTAACGGTGACAAGCTTGTCGGTTTCAGGGTCTAAAATGCGCATGTGGCCTATGTCGAAATCTAAACGAGGCTACAGATTAAGCCGAATTGAGACCGAACGTCCATGGGCCTGCAAATCTTCTGCTTCTGCCAACGCGATTGCATCTGGTGCCAAGGCCGATAATGAAGACGGCGAGCACCCCAAAATCGAAATGCGTTTGATAAAATCATGCACATTCAAGCCAGAGGCATAGCGTGCAGATCGCGCTGTGGGCAATACGTGGTTTGTGCCACCAATGTAATCGCCAATCGCTTCGGGCGTATGGTGCCCCAAAAAGATTGCGCCAGCGTGCCGCACTTTGTGGACATATTGTTGCGCATTATCGAGCGACAATTCCAAATGTTCCGGCGCCATGCGGTTGGAAATGCTGAACGCTTCGTCGAGATCTTTCACTTCGATCACCGCGCCATAATCAGCCCAAGACGGACCTGCCAAATGCTTCTTCGGCAGCAGGTTCAGCTGACGTTCGACTTCGGCCATCACATCATCGGCTAGTTTGGTACTGGTGGTCACCAAAATGGATTGAGCGGCTGTGTCGTGTTCGGCCTGTGCCAACAGATCAGCAGCAATCCAAGCCGGGTTGGCGCTCTCATCAGCAATAACAAGTACTTCTGACGGGCCAGCAATCATATCGATGCCCACCTTGCCGAACACTTTGCGTTTGGCGGCGGCAACAAAAGCATTGCCTGGGCCGACAATTTTGTTCACCGGGGCGATAGATTGCGTACCGAATGCCAATGCACCAATCGCTTGCGCTCCACCGATGCGATAGATTTCATCTACCCCCGCAATTTTGGCAGCCGCTAACACCGTTGGGTTCACCTTGCCACCGGGTGTAGGCACCATCATGGCGACCCGCTCCACGCCCGCAACTCGTGCTGGGGCTGTATTCATCAACACGGAAGAAGGATAGCTGGCGAGGCCACCGGGCACGTAGATACCCACTGCATCGACCGCGTTCCATTTCGACCCTAGCGTGACGCCCTGCTCGTCTTCGAACAATTCATCCTTTGGCATTTGCCGTTCATGATAAGCCGTAATGCGCTTATACGCATGTTTGAGCGCATTGATCAGTTCATCCGGCGTATCGAGATAGGCTTGGTCGATCTCATCTTGATCAAAAGCCAACCCTTCAGGCGAAAGCTGAAGATCGTCAAATTTTTCGGTGAGTTCAATCAGCGCTGCGTCACCATGCTGCTCCACCTGGTAAAGAATTTCGGCCACCGCATCGCTCACCTCAACCGAGGATTCGCGTTTGGCATTCAGCAGCAGGTCAAATTTGTTTTCAAAATCAGCGTCAGCGGTGCGCAGTCTTTGCGGCATATACTTACCTATTCTTCAAGTTCGTGGGTGGGTTTGGCTTTTGCGCGCCATGCGGCACCTAGATCAGCCAAACGGGCTTCCAAACATTCCACTTCCAGCGCGACAGATCCGCCACCAGCAAATTCAAGCGTCACCACGCCAGAAGGCGCGTCGCCTTCTGAAAAGCGGACGGTCAAAAGCTCCAGAACACCATCTTTAGCGTTAATGTCAAAACCAGAGGTTTTGGCGCTCAACACATGGTCAAAATGCATAGCAGCGCGCCGGCGCTCACCCTTTCTCGATTTTTCGCCTGCTTCCCAAGCAAAGCGGTTCATCAAAAAAGCAAAGCGTTTGTCATTTGGTGCAAAACCCATGTCACCCACTTTGATGATGGCATCTTGCGTGTAGGTCGCGATGACGTCCAAGTCTTCTTGGTCGAGTGCGAGCAATTTGAGATCAGCCATTTTCGGTTCCCTGCATTATCAAGCCTTGGGTCATACCTAATGTGTGTGAGGTGGGTTCACAATGGGCAGGCCAAGTTTTCTTGCCTGCCCCAGAGTTTAGCCAGAGACACGTTCGATTTTTGCGCCGCAACGGCTAAGCTTGTCTTCAAGCCGTTCAAAGCCCCGATCTAGGTGATAAATGCGGTTGACGATGGTTTCGCCTTCCGCTGCCAAACCGGCGATCACTAATGAAACAGATGCACGCAGATCCGTCGCCATCACTTGTGCGCCTTTTAGATGCTCCACGCCAGTGACTTCAGCCGCTTGGCCTTCCACATCAATATGAGCGCCCAGCCGCGCCAATTCGCTTACATGCATGAAGCGATTTTCAAAAATGGTTTCGCGAATTGTAGATGTGCCGTCGGCGCGGCTCATCAGTGCCATATATTGCGCCTGCAAATCGGTGGGGAAGCCAGGATATTCAGAAACATCCACATCGATCGGCTTTACCGCATTGCCGTTTTTCACAATGCGAATACCGTCATCTTCTTCAATGACCTCTGCCCCTGTTTCTTTCAGCACATCAAGCGCCGCTTGCAGATGGGCTGCATTTGCGCCTTTCAGCAACACATTGCCGCCCGTCATCGCCACGGCCATGGCATAAGTGCCCGTTTCAATCCGATCAGGGATCACATCAACTTCAGCGCCGTGCAATGCTTCAACACCTTGAATGGTGAGCGTACGTGTACCTACGCCTTCGATTTTTGCGCCCATTTCGACCAAACATTCCGCGAGATTGGTCACCTCAGGTTCCATCGCTGCATTTTCAATCACGGACGTGCCTTCGGCCAATGTGGCAGCCATCATGATCACATGGGTTGCACCAACTGAAATGCGCGGCAGCACCACTTTGCCACCTTTAAGGCGTCCACCGGGGGCTTTTGCATTCACATATCCGCCATCAATTTCGATCTCGGCGCCAAGTTGCTGCAGGCCATCGATATAGAAATCGACTGGCCGTGTGCCAATGGCGCAGCCACCAGGCATCGAGACGCGTGCTTCGCCCATTCGTGCCAAAAGCGGGCCAATCACCCAAAAGCTGGCGCGCATGGTGGAGACCAATTCATAAGGCGCACAGGTATCCACGATGTCGTGGGCTGTGAACGTAATGCGCTGGCCTTGCATATCATCATCACCACGACGACGGCCTTGCACAGAAATATCCACACCGTGATTTTCCAAAATGCGCTCAAGCTGTTTTACGTCAGCGAGGCGAGGAACATTGTTGAGAACTAAGGGATCTTTGGTCAACAAAGATGCAATCATGAGGGGCAGCGCGGCGTTTTTAGCGCCGGAAATTGGCAATTCACCGTTAAGCTCATTGCCACCTACCAATCGAATGCGATCCATATTTTTTCCTTTTAGCGTGATCCGACAGGGGATCTGAGATAATTCGTGGCTCACCTTATGAACAAAAATGCGGCCAAAAGGTAGCATTTAAGCGCGCAAATGAGCACTTATTCCTTATTTTGTTTCATTTTTTCAAATGCGCTGGGTTTTCCCTTTGGGCGTTCAGCCAGCCCAGTGGGCGCTTCAACCCGTGCTTTTGATTGACTTTTCCTACGGCGCAAATTCGCCCGCAGCTGCGCGGCAAGTCGTTCTTTTTTCAACTCATCTTTTGATTTTTGGGGCTGAGATGTCATCACTTCAATCACGTTCTATTGGGGTGAAAATCCTACACCGACATGTTTGCTCTGTTTCTTGCATGTTTTTTACATGCTCGTCCAGTTTTCCCCTTGCGTTGTACAAATCATTGTGGCAGTAACCACGGCGCTTGATGCGAAACATTCGTGTCGCCTATGATCAGTCTTAGATCACGCAATTGCTGCCGTAGCTCAGGGGTAGAGCACTCCCTTGGTAAGGGAGAGGCCGAGAGTTCAATTCTCTCCGGCAGCACCATTTTTCCTCAAATATTTTATCTCGTTGCACCGCTGAACTGCCCAGCGCGATACACTTAATTATCGCATTAATTGATTAAAATGTGATGGGGAAATCCCCATTGATTTGATGCACTTAAGATGCAACCACTTCCCCATTGCTTGGTGATTCTCACCATAAGATGGGGTAAAAAAATGAAACGATTTTTTATTGCTGCCACTTTGACAGCATTATTGGGCACATCGTCCGCACTAGCGGAGGTTTGCCATGAACCGGAATATCCTTGGCCAAATGATGGCGTATGTGTTTTTGATGTATTTTGTTTCCTAGGCCGTTCTGGCGATATGGACATTAAAGATGGTGTAAAGATGCAACAATGTCATCTTGATCGATCTAAAAAATCGGACTACGCGCCGCCGCCTCATACCGAACCTGAAGAGCCTGAAGATCCGCAGGGTCCAGATGGCCCAGAAGCACCTGGCAGCGGATTTTAGCCACTAAAACAGCTAACTACAAAACTCTGGAATGACGCGTTGACGGAAAATCTGCCAGCGCATAACTTCTTGGACTTAAATTCGCTTCCTAAGCGCATTCGTTCCCTGCGGCCAATCTATTTTAGGCACTCTAGCATAGTCTTACGAGATCTTCGTTAAGCATGAAATTTAAGAGTGATTCGCAATTGCAATTGCGACTAATTAAAAAAAATGCAAAATTAACACCGCGGCAATTGGTTAACAATTGGTTAAGGGAGGAAATCCAATGAAAAAACTAATCCTACCTGCGGTGTTCTTCAGTGTGTTTAGCGCTACGTCTGCTTTCGCTGCTTGTCATGAACCGGTATATCCTTGGCCGAACGATGGTAGCTGTACATGGGATATTCTGTGTATTTTCCCACGCTCAGGCGACATGGATATTCGTGATGGCGTGAAAATGCAGAACTGCATGATCGAAGAAAATGCATCTGGCGCTACACGTTCTGGTCCAGCAAAAAATGAAGAAGAGTGCGAGATGTCCATAAATGCACGCTTTGAATACAATCCGTGCATGGAATATCCAGAGTAACCATACCTTCTATCCATCAAGCATAGAGTCCGCCAGATATTTTCATTTTCTCGGCGGGCTTTTTTTATGGCCTTGCTGAACTGCAGAAATTCAGTACCCTCTTAGGACGTTGGTAGGGGATTGTTTCAGATGAACGATATTCAATTGGAAGACAGCTGGAAAGAGGCGTTGGCAGGGGAGTTTGCCAGCGCTTACATGCAAGATCTCAAGGCGTTTTTGCTGGAGCGAAAATCTCAAAACGCAACGATATTTCCTGTAGGTTCAAACTACTTCAGGGCGCTTGACCTTACGCCACTGGGCGACGTGAAAGTCGTGATTTTGGGGCAAGATCCTTATCATGGTCCTGGGCAAGCACATGGTCTTAGTTTCAGTGTGCGACCCGGCGTGCGTATCCCCCCTTCCCTAATCAACATTTATAAAGAAATAGAACGCGACCTTGGCATATCGCCGCCAAAGCATGGCTTTTTGGAGAGTTGGGCAAAGCAGGGCGTTTTACTGCTCAATAGCGTGCTTACTGTGGAACGTGGGCAAGCTGGCGCACATCAGGGCAAAGGATGGGAAAAGTTCACCGATGCAATCATTCATCGGGTGAATGAACAGGCTTCACCTAGCGTGTTTTTGCTTTGGGGTAGCTATGCGCAGAAGAAGGCCAGCTTTATCAATCGAGACCGTCATTTGGTGCTAACAGCGCCTCACCCCTCGCCCCTTTCCGCACATCGTGGATTTTTAGGGTGCGGCCATTTCTCAAAGGCGAATGCGTTCTTGCAGGAGAACGGTCGCGCGCCCATAGAATGGCAACTTCCCGAGCAAGTGGAAATCGACTAAGATAGTGGTCCAACCTTTTTTCTTTTAGCGATTCCAACATGCCCTACATCGATAGTTTTTATACAGACACGCAGATCAAGATCGCGCCATTCTCGACCCTAAAAGGCCACATACAAGCAGATGTTTGCATTGTCGGTGCGGGCCTTGCCGGACTTACCGCTGCGCGTGAGCTGAACGCTGGCGGCAAATCGGTATGCGTGCTGGAGGCAAACGAAATTGGCTGGGGTGCTTCCGGTCGCAATGGCGGCTTTGTCTCTGATGGATTTGCCGAAGGTATAGGCGCAATTGAGCAGGAGCTAGGTCGTGAACATGCCAAATCGCTGTTTCAATTGTCGCAAGAGGGCACGCAATATGTGAAAGACCGGATGGCCGGCTTTGCGGTGCCACAAAAGCCAATGGGCCACAATTGGATGTCGGTCGTGCGCCACGATGTGGGCGACACCATGTTGCGTAAAGCCGCGCAAATGAATGAGTTTTATGGCGCAAACTATGAAGCGCGCAGCACAGAAGAAGTGCGCAGCCTTTTGCGCACAAATGTCTATCATCAGGGCCTAGAAGATTTCAACGCTGTGCATATTCACCCGCTGAATTATGCGCTTGGTCTGGCCGACGATGCCCGCAAACTCGGCGCGCATATTTTTGTGAATAGTCCTGCGATCGACCTACAAAAACTCACCAACGGATTTGAGCTCACAACCAAGAATGGTTATCGCATTCAATGCGGCCAAGTGGTGCTTTGTGGTTCTGCATATTTGCATAATCTTTATCCACGAATTGAAGGCGCAGTGCTGCCTGTTGCCACATATGTGGTAACTACAAAGCCGATGCGCACCTTGCTTGAACGGGCCATTACATATCGCGGCGCCATTTCGGACACGCGCCGCGCGGGCGACTATTATCGCCTGGTCGATGCTAGTCAGCGCCTGCTTTGGGGTGGGCGCATCACAACGCAAAAGTCCGCACCCAAAGAGCTGGCTAAGCTGTTGGGTGAAGATATAAAGGCTATTTATCCGCAATTGGATCAAATTGAGATCGAATATGCGTGGTCCGGCCTAATGGGATATTGTGTGCATAAGATGCCCCTATTGGGCGAGCTAGAACCGGGCATTTGGTCCGCCACCGCAACTGGCGGGCATGGTTTAAACACCACCGCCCTCATCGGCAATCTTGTAGCCGAAGCCATAATGGGCAGTTCCGATCGCTATCGTCTGTTTTCTCCCTATAAGGCTCGCTGGAGCGGTGGTTTGGTCGGACGCATGGGCACGCAAATGGCCTACTGGGCCATGCAGGCGCAAGATTGGTGGGAAGAACGCAGCCATTGACTTGATTTGACCTTTAAAAACAAATTCAATGACCAAACTTTGGTAGGGAGAACAAAATGCGGCGCGTAAAATCAGCCATTAAATGGGTAGTTGTGGCACTTTTGCTCGTGCTGGTCGGCGGTTTCGCCTTTCTGTTGACCGCACCACCCGATCTTTTGCGCGTTGGCACCAATTATGCTGCCAAGATTGTTTGTTCCAATGTGTTTGTGGCTGATCGTGATCCGCAATTGGTTTTGCAAAATGACGTGCAAGCACCAGGGCATCCGCTATTAAGCTATGTTCGTGTTGATGTGGATGAAGACCAACGGCAGGTCACTGCCCGTTTGTTTGGCATTTTCGCCCCCGGCACTGCAGCCTATCGAGACGGCTTGGGCTGTGCGGCCTTGCCTTCAAATGATCGTGGACAATTGGCAGAGTTCAGCCTAACGCGACCGGAATTCGCACAATATGATGCGGATAGCATTTGGCCGATGGGCGACAAGGTGATCCAGTCTCAAAGCGATTTGCTGCAAGATGTGATGGACAATCCGGTTTTAACCGGGCCCGACATGCGTGCTGTGGTCGTCGTACATAAAGGTCGCATTGTTGCTGAACGTTATGGCGAGGGCTTTGACGCGCGAACACCTCTTGTTGGCTGGTCGATGACCAAAACAGTGAATGCGGCATTGATTGGCGCATTGCTGACGGATGATTTCAGCCTCAACCGCACGGACCTGATGACAAATTGGCATAATGATATGCGGGCGAACATAAGCCTGAAAATGTTGATGGGCATGGAAAGTGGTTTGGCGTGGAACGAGGACTATGGCGACGTTTCAGACGTAACCCGCATGCTTTATCTCACAGAAGATTCTGCTGCCTTTGTTGCTGAACGAGATTTACAGGACGATGTTGGCAATGCGCAGTTTGAGTATTCTTCGGGCACCAGTGTCATCTTGGCGCGTATTTGGCAAAATGAGCTGGGCGCAAACTCCTTATTTTGGCCGGATCGTGCATTGTTCGAGCCGCTCGGCATGCGAAGCGCCGTATTTGAAATGGACGCAAGTGGCACCTTTATGGGCTCTTCTTATCTCTATGCGACGGCGCATGACTGGGCGCGATTTGGCTTGATGATGGCAAAACGCGGCCAATGGTTTGGCAAGGAGATTTTACCAGAGACCTTTTTCGATTTCATGATTTCGCCAACGCCAAAATCAGTCACCCCTTGGGGCGAAAATGAATATGGCCAAGGGCAATTGTGGCTGCATGGTCCGCGTGGTCATACACCAGATCAGCTAAACCCTGACGATGGTTTGGGCCTACCAGACGATATGATTTGGATGCTGGGACATGATGGGCAATCCATCGCCATAAGCCCAGAGGAAGAATTAGTGGTTGTGCGCCTAGGGCTAACCCCATCCCGTCTCGGCTATAAGCCGCAACCTCTTGTCGCTTCTGTTTTGGAAATTTTACGCAACTGAAAAGCAGATTAATGCGTGTTGCCGGCATTGAGCTTGATATCGTCGCCCTTGTGGGCAGCTGCGGCCCAAATGGCGCGCTTTAATGCTTCCGCCATTTGCGCGAGTGGCAAATGCGGCATGTCGCTAGTGTTGTCAGTCGGCAAATTTTCTGTTGCTTGCGGCACATGAACAAATCCGGATCGAATGTGCGGATAGGCATTAGCGCACCGATGCTGCAGGCCATACATCAAATGATTGCACACAAATGTGCCCGCGCTGAAGGAAATATTGGTCGGCACCAAATACGCCATTTCCTGCACCATCAAATTGATCGGTAAAGTTGAGAAATAGGCTGTAGGCCCGTTCTCAGAAACCGGCTCGCCTAATGGCTGTTGACCCTTATTGTCGGCAATGCGGAAATCATCAAAATTGATGGCAACCTTCTCTGGCGTGATGCCTTCGCGCCCTGCAGCGACGCCGAGCGCGATCACCATGTCCGGTTTGTGCTGTGCGAGAAGGCCATCCAAAGCCGTGAGCGCTTCAAATCGTGCGACAGGCAAAATGGCGCTAACAATTTCAGCGCCATCACGTGTTTCGCCATCCAGCGCCAAGGCCAATTGCTGCGCCGGATTGGAGGTCTCACCTCCAAAGGGTTCAAATCCAGTCAGCAATATTTTCATTGTCTTGCCTATTCAGCCAATCCACCCATCAGCACATATTTTAATTCAAGATAGTCGTCGAGGCCATAGTGCGAACCTTCACGGCCCAAGCCAGATTGCTTGATGCCGCCAAACGGGGCTTCCACGGCGGATGTGACGCCTTCATTTACGCCAACAATGCCGCATTCCAGCGCCTCAGCAACGCGCCAAACACGCCCCAAATCTTTAGAGAAGAAATAGCCTGCCAAGCCAAATTCGGAGTCATTGGCCAAGGCAATCGCATCTGCTTCGTCGTCGAATTTGATCACCGGGGCTACAGGGCCAAAAATCTCTTCGCGCAACACCCTAGCATCGCGGCTGACATCGCGCAAAATGGTCGGATTGTAAAACAACTCGCCTTTGTCGCTTGGGTTCGCACCGATGGTTACGCTTGCGCCCTTGTCAATCGCGTCACCCACCAGCTCCTCCACTTTCGCCACGGCCGCTTTATTGATCAATGGACCAAGCGCCACATCGCTCTCAAACGCACCGCCAACTTTAAGTTCAGCCACTTTGGCACTGAACTTCTCGACAAAAGCATCGTAAATCCCGGCTTGTACATAGAGGCGATTGGCGCAAACGCATGTTTGCCCGGAGTTGCGATATTTTGAGGTCACCGCACCATCAACTGCGCGATCCAAATCTGCATCGTCAAATACAATGAAAGGGGCATTGCCACCCAACTCCAGCGAGAGCTTTTTGATGGTTTCAGCCCCATTTCGCATGATCAAGCGCCCCACTTGAGTTGACCCTGTGAATGACACTTTCGCAATATCTTCATGCGTGGTCAGCACGTTGCCAACCGCCTGCGCATCGCTTGTTGGCACAATGTTGATCACCCCGTCAGGAATGCCTGCAAGTTTTGCCATCTGTGCCAATGCGAGCGCCGATAAGGGTGTATCTTCCGCCGGTTTAATCACAATTGAGCAACCAGCTGCCAATGCTGGCGCAGCTTTTCGGGCGATCATTGCATTTGGAAAATTCCACGGGGTAATGGCGGCAACAACGCCAACGGGCTGCTTCATCACCAACACGCGCGCGTCACCTTTTGGCGTCGGCACGATATCACCATAAGTGCGGCGGGCTTCTTCCGCGAACCATTCAATATAAGCCGCCCCATAGCGGATTTCACCAAGCGCTTCGGCCAAAGGCTTGCCCTGCTCTGTAGACAGGAGTTCGGCCAATTCCTGCTCATGCTCAATTACAATTTCAAACCAGCGCCGCATGATTTGACAGCGCTCTTTTGCGGTTTTAGATGCCCAAGGTTTAAAGGCGGCTTTGGCTGCAGCAATGGCATTTTCCGCATCTTGCGCAGTGCAATCGCTGACCTCAATAATGGTCTCGCCTGTTGCTGGATTGGTCACAGCAAACTGTTTACTGCCACTGCCTTCAACCCAATTGCCATTGATAAATGCTTTTTGGTTCAAAACCTGATCGAACGACATCCTATCCCCTGCCCTTAGTCCGCTTGACTTGCGAAAATGCTGTGATGTTGAGGGCAGGCTAGCGCGTCAATGTATCAGTGTCATTAATCAAATAGCCGTTTTATATGATCATTTTGAATATCTTAGTCACAAAAATTGATGGTTGGATCACTTTCAAGATTTGTCGCGTAATTTGGGGCACAGGGGGCAACCCGTCTCAAGATCACAGGGCATAATGTGACAATCAATTGGTGCTTGTGCCATTTCCCAGAGACGCCATAGCTTTGACCGTCGGCCAGACTTTACGATGATCAATGCATCTTTATGCTGTTCTAAGAGCTGATGAACTTCCAGAATATCGTTGCTGGCAATGATTTGACAGTGATCAAACTCGTGTTCCAAACGTTCCGCCGCGCGGAAGGCACCGTCCATGCCGACGATAAAGTCACAGTACGGCGCAACAGCACGAATGATTTGCCGATAGGCACGAGAGCCGGTATTTCCTGTGTCCGAAACTTGCCCCAGCACTAGAACCGTTTTGCCCTTTTTGATTTGGGCAACATCTGTTGCGAATAGTTTTGTCGCCCAATATGGCGCTTTGAACGCATCCATCAAATAAGTTTGGCCATCTGATGTTTGGTGAACACTCATGTGGTTCATCATCGGTTCGAGCGTGGCCAATTTTTCAACGGCTGGCTTCAACGGCAACCCCTTTGCATGGATTGCCGCAAGCGCGCCTAAAATACTGGTCAACAATAAACTGCCGACAAATCTCGTCGAAACTTCGAATTGCTCCGAACCTACGAAAAGTTCAAATTGCAAGCGCGATTGCCAATCCGTACTTGTGATTTCCGCACGCATTTGTGCATCTTTGTGCTGGCCATAAGTAATGATGTTCTTTTGCTTTTTATGCTGCGTGACTAAGCCTGCCAAATGCTTGTCATCCATATTTAGGCACACGACGCCTTCTGGCTTTAGCGCAGTTATGAGCTTAGATTTCTCATCCAAAATGGCCTGCTCGTTACCAAATGCGGAAATATGATCGCCCCCGATTGTTGTGAGAATTGCGATATCCAGCGGGATGTCATTCACCAAATACTCTAGGTAGCCAGGTTCACCGCCTGAAATCTCCTGCACCCAAGTTTGATTTGGGCGTTCGAGCTTACGCAATCCACGATAAACCCAGCGCTTGGTATTGTTTCCAAGCCCTGAATAAACATCTTCATTGTAGGCTTCAGCCAACAATTCAGACAGCAATTTTGTTGTGGTGGATTTACCGCAACTGCCAGTAACTCCTATCGTATAAGGCTCCAAACTTTGCAGCTTGCGGATCGCGTTTGAACGCTCAAAACCCCTGACCATTCGAAAATAATATGGCTCAAGCCGCTCGGCCAACTTAAGATTGAGTTTTTTAATCGAGATCGACATGCAACGGCCCTGACAAATAAAATGTTGGGTCAATGAATTAGGTCAATTCGTGCCTTATCTCAATCATTATGATCCGAAATCAGGCACCAGCCGTTGATAAAATGAAAGTGAGTTTATTATGGCACGCAAGATATTTATCTGGATCATTTTTTATTTGGCCACCATTGTTGCTGCAAGCAGTGCGGCGCTTTGGGAGATACAATCGTATTATTTTGCGCTGGAGCAGCCATTCTTTGCGCCGCCTGCGTGGTTGTTTGGTCCGGTTTGGACGATCCTTTACATCTTTATCGCCACCATTGCTTATCGCATTGTGATGGCGCCGCAGAGCCATCTTAAGCCGGTATTGATTGCGCTTTGGACGTTGCAATTTGCGTTGAACACCATTTGGACGCCTAGTTTCTTTGGGGCGCAGAATTTGGGTATTGCACTTATCTATATCAGCGCGCTCGATATTGTGCTGCTGGGCACCATGTATTTGCTCTGGTCACGTGACCGGATCAGCTTCTGGCTGGCGGCGCCTTATATGGCATGGATTGGCTTTGCCACGGCGCTTAATGCTGGCTTTTTCATCTTGAACGGTTAGACATCCTCCCTCCTCACCTCACGGCCCGCTGGTTAGCGGGCCATTTTTTGCCTTCCGCCCGATTGTTGACTTTTAAAAATTAAAGTAATAGTTGAATTTCGAGCCTTTAGGGAGTGCACCATGTCGCCGCGCGCAATTTCAACTTTAGCCCGTTCGCTGTCCATTTTTCTGGTGATCGCCTCAGTGCTGATCCCGGCCATGATTTTTGCTTTTGTCACCATCGGCGACTCGCTCGAACTGTCTTTGCTGGGCAATGCAGATGTTGAACTGCAAAAAGATGATTTCACCCCGGTGATGCGTGCGATTTTGGGTCTGTTTGCCATTGGTTATCTCACACCCCTTCTGGTGGGCTTTATGGGATTGAAGCAAACATTTGACGAAGCGGCGCAAGCGCGGTGGCTTTCAGAAAAGTCTGTCGCTGGCTTTCAGCGCTTTGCATGGGCCAATTTAGCACTGATATGCTATGAAGTGTTTGGCGGTGCATTTTTGGTCACCTATATCCGCTTGCAACAGATTCCCAACCAGATCTCTTTTATGTTTGGGTTGACCACAGAGTTTTTCACCGCTTTGTTTATTGCCTTGGCGATTCTGGTTGTGGCGCACATTTTTGCTGCTGGCAAAACCGCTTATGAAGAGAACCAATCATTTGTTTAGGCCCGCTTTATGCCCATTGTCGTAAATCTTGATGTGATGCTGGCCAAGCGAAAAATGCGCCTTAAAACATTGTCTGAGCGGGTGGAACTGACCGAGCAGAATCTCTCGATGATCAAAACCGGCAAAGCCAAGGGCATGCGGTTTGAAACATTGTCCAAGATTTGCGATGTGCTTGAGTGCCAGCCAGGTGATTTGCTCGAATATGTGCCTGCATCTGAGGACGAATAGAGTCCTCCCTCACATCTATTTGATGGATTAGGCCCCGGAGATTGCTGGTTTTTAGCCAAAATCAATTGCAATCGTTAACGGGTTCGCGTTATTGCATATATGGTCGCGAAAAAATATCTCATCAATTGACCTGCGTCATGTTGCCGGATCGCTTGCATGATAATTTGCGGCTAAGTTGGCCTTGTGAATAAGGGCCAACAAGGGCATGAGAAATAGGGGACGAGTTGATGGATTATCGCGGACTTTTTGAAGACGCCATCGACACACTACGTCGTGAAAAACGCTATCGTGTATTTGCTGATTTGGAACGGGTTGCGGGCAAGTTTCCACGCGCGGTGTTCCGCGATGCGGCAGACAACGCGCGGGAAATCACGATTTGGTGCTCCAACGATTATTTGGGCATGGGCCAGAATGATAAAGTGATCACCGCCATGCAGGAAACTGCAGGCAAGCTCGGCGCTGGCGCCGGTGGCACCCGCAATATTTCTGGCACAAACCGCCCGCTGGTTGAGCTTGAGCGTTCGCTCGCTGACCTGCACAAGAAAGAAGCGGCTTTGGTGTTCACCTCAGGTTTCGTGTCCAACGAAGCGGCGATTTCGACCATTGCGCGACTGATCCCAAATTGCTTGGTGCTTTCTGACCAGTTGAACCACGCCTCCATGATTGCTGGTGTACGCCAGTCTGGCATGGAGAAGAAAATTTTCCGCCACAACGATATGGCGCATTTGCGCGAATTGTTGGAAGCGGCTGGCAGAGATCGTCCGAAATTGATCGTGTTCGAATCAGTTTACTCTATGGATGGCGATGTTGCTCCGATTGAGCAGATTGCCGATCTTGCGGAAGAGTTTAACGCCCTCACTTACATCGATGAAGTGCATGCAGTTGGCATGTATGGCCCCCGCGGCGCAGGCATTTGCGAACGCGAAGGCTTGATGGACCGCATTGATATTATTGAAGGCACCATGGCCAAAGCTTTTGGCGTGATGGGCGGCTATATCACTGCGAGCCAGCCGATTGTGGATGCGGTGCGCTCTTATGCGTCTGAATTTATCTTCACCACTGCTTTGCCGCCTGCGCTTTGCGCCGCGGCACGTGCATCAATCGATCATTTGAAGCAATCCAGTGTTGAGCGTGAAGGTCAACAGCGCCAGGCGCAGCGGACAAAAGAAATTTTGACCGAAGCGGGCCTGCCGGTGATGCCAACTGAAACGCATATTGTGCCACTGATTGTGGGTGAAGCACGCGGCTGCAAAGCGGCCAGCGATATGCTTTTGGAAAAGCACAATATCTATATTCAGCCGATCAACTACCCAACTGTGCCGAAAGACACAGAGCGGCTGCGGATCACCCCAACACCGTTGCACAATGATGAGATGATCTTTGAATTGCGCGATGCCTTGTTGCAGGTGTGGGATGTGCTTGGCTTGCCGAAAAACATCGACACCTCGCAATTGACCGCCCAAGCGCTCAATTCAGGGGATTTGGTGCTGCCGACGATTGGTGGCTAACCCCTCACTCCCGCGCGGACGCACTCAGCGCCTTTAACACCGACATGGTTTGTGCCGTTTTCTCAATCGGCACAAACAAATGGTCATGGTAAAATGCCGAGACCACATTTGAGCTAATCCCATTGAGCGCTAGCGCGGTCGAGATGGCATCCAAAAATCCAACTGCCTCTAAAGCCGAGTGAATTTGCAGCGTGATGCGCCGGCAGCGAAATGTTGCGTCATAGCCTTTCGCATCCGCTTCTTTGAGGATGTAAGTCGCCCCCTCCTCCTCATCAAAACGCAGCAACGCCTTTTCCTCCAGCGCCGCATCACGCGCCTTTAGGCTGAGGAAAACCCAAATCTGCTCATCCAATTGCGGCGTCATTTCTGCCAGCAATTTGTTCAAATCGGTTTCGCCATTGGTGGATTGATCGGACATGATACCTCCGCTTTCAATTGGGTCAGGTCGTCCTGAAGGAAAGTTCAGCGGTGGGTCGTCCCACAGATCAAACTTAAAAACACAATGTCGAAAGCGCAAGAAAAAAAGGGCGGCCCTTTAACAGGACCGCCAGTTGAGATCAGTCGAGAGGAAGCAAGATCAACTGGTCAAGACAATGCGCACCAAATCGGCTGTGTTGCGTGCGCCTAGTTTTTCCATCACCCGTGCGCGATGCACTTCGATGGTTCTGGGGGAAATGCCGAGTTCGCGGCCAGCCTCTTTGTTGGATTGGCCATTGGTGATCAATTGCAGCACCTCGCGCTCCCGCGGGGTGAGCTGACTAAAGCCGCGTACTTCAACTGGCCGATGGGAACCAGATTGAACCGCACCAATATGCACATTGCGTTGAAGCGCCTGACGCACAGACCGCACCAAATGTTCAGTATCTATGGGTTTGGTGATTACGTCCGCCGCGCCCACCTTCATAGCGTCGACAGCACCGCCGATATTTTGTGATTCCGTCAGCATGAATATGGGCGCACCCGTGCGCATATTTTTGAAGCGTGCCACCGTTGGTAGCGTGTCCTCTTCCCCAACCGTCATATTGATGATCACCACGTCAGGTAGCTTGCGCTCTATCGAGGCGAGGAATTCAGCAACGCTGGTAGAAGCACTGGTTTGAAACCCTTCGAGACGGAACAGAACACCGAGCGCTTCGCAGGTGGCCGGGTCTGCATCTACGATTTTCACCATCAAATCACGGTTTAAAGCATTGGGATAATAGATTGTGCTGGTCATCGCGCCAAGCCTCTAGGAAAAAATGCTTGTTTAAGCGAAGTAGGTTTTGTCACCATTGTGTTTTACCCCAATATAGAAAAAAGTATGAATTCAATGCTTTAAAATACGGAACATCGCTATATGCGCAATTATGCTTGCTCAGATTTTGATTAACAGATCGGACAAATATCTAGGTTTATATTCGTAGGTATTTCTCCGGATTTAATGATTAATTTCCTCTATAGGTTTATTTTGGCGATTATGTATTTGACAAACCCATGATGTTTTGCTAGGTTAAAAGCCTAGGAGAAACAACGATGTCTGTACTAAGCGCTAAATATTTTCACGATGAAGAAGCTGCATTTGAGCATGTGGAGTCTATCATCTGGGATAATAATCCTATTTGCCCCCATTGTGGCGGTGTAGAGCGCATTTACGCATTGAAGAATGTTCGCACTAAGCCTTCTAAGAAGAACCCCGAAGGCGTGGTTCGTCATGGCTTAAAGAAGTGCGGCCAGTGCCGCAAACAGTTCACAGTACGAATTGGCACTATCTTTGAGGAAAGCCACCTACCGCTTCATAAGTGGCTGCAAGCAATCTATTTGATGGTTTCCAGCAAAAAAGGCATTAGCGCCCATCAATTGCACCGCGTTTTGGAAGTGCAGTACAAAACAGCGTGGTTTTTGGCGCACCGCATTCGTGAAGCAATGCGTTCTGGCGAATTGGCACCGTTGGGTGGCAGCGGCAAAACAGTTGAAGCCGACGAGACATATTTTGGCGATAAAGAAGTGGTAACAAAGCGCACTAAACGCGGCAAGTCTGGTTTAGCCAGTAAGCGCGCAGTTGTTGCGTTGGTAGAGCGTGGCGGCAATGTCCGTTCCTTCCACGTTGATCGCGCAACAAAAACTAACGTGAGCCAAATCGTTGCCGCTAACGTACACAATGAAACAGTTCTGAACACAGACGAAAGCCGCCTTTATACGCAGATCGGCACCGAATTTGCCCGTCATGATAAAGTCAATCACTCTGTAAATGAATATGTGCAGGGCGAAGCCTATACAAACACAGTTGAAGGCGTGTTTTCTATCTTCAAACGCGGCATGAAGGGTGTTTATCAGCATTGCAGTGAAAAGCACTTGCATCGCTATCTTGCGGAATTTGATTTCCGTTATAATAACCGTGTGAAGCTGGGTGTTGATGATAAAGAACGTGCAAAAAATGCACTATTGGGTGTGGTTGGCAAGCGATTGACATATCAAGGGCCTGATTCGCAAAAGGCCACCTAGCACAAACAAATAACTTGAGTCAAATGGGGCAAAGATGTATAGTTTGTGAGTAGGGTCATTCTAGGTTGAAAATCTTAATGATGTTAAGAGAACGCTAAATGCGTAATCCGTTTCGGACGTAGATCTAGTCGGCCCTACTTTTTTTATGAGCACTTTGAAAATTCCAAATAGTAAACCTGTTTACCTTTGGCATACTATTGACCGAAAAATCGGTTAATCCAGACGATGTGAGGACTTTGTTCGCAATTTCTCGTTTGGACGATTTGCCGCCAGCTAAAAGATGTCGTCCGTTTCTCGCCGCACAAACAGCACCGAGAATTACATCATTCAGTTGCAGCAGGTCGTCTTTTTTAGAATCCTGGGCAACCAACACGCTCAATGGGTCGTGATGTATACCAAAGTCTTTCTTAGCTTGCGCGTTTATCATGCGGCGGAAGTCATGCAGGGAAGTGCTGCTATTTCTACGATCTAGGCAGACTGACAAATTGCCACGACTGTAACATCGCTTGACAAATTGGTGGTATACTAGCTGATAGTACAGTTTTGAGAGTCCCACGTCTCTATCACCACCGTTGAACTCTTTATGGTTCCATGTGTGGTTATCAAAAACTATGGCGTGAAACTGTATCCGGTTATTATTGTTCAATGCGAAAAACAAATCCACCAAGGCTTCGTATTCAATTTGCTTGTGATTCGATACTTTAGACCACTTCAATTCGGCGTGCATTCCGAACTTGTCTCGGTACTTCTGAATCGAGTTGTACGCTACTTTTGCACCCTCTTTGGCCACACAAACGCCGCCAACAACTGTAAACCTGTCCTTGGTGATTCCCGACTCGTCTACAAAAAATGCATAAGGCTGGTCTATACAAATTTTATTCATGAGGGTAGTTTAAAACTATGAGTGCTAAACACAACAATCAATACGCTAAATTCATCGCCGTTGCGCAGGAAATTGGATGCAGTAAAGACGAGGATGCATTCGACAGAAAGCTAAAGAAGATAGCGAAATCGCCGCCCCCGGCAAAAAAAGACAAAGACAACAAACCCGCCAAATAGGCGGGTTTTTTTATGGAGAAAGTACAATGTTCAAACCGATTTCCGGTGACGGTAACGCCGAAAGGTTCACATTAAGGCCTATGCCAAATGGCGTTTATAGCATCGATGGGCGGTTGATCCCAATTCGTGACGACTCCGCTCGTAGCCTCAATGACAGCAAGTCTGTCGTTGGAGTCTATAGCGCCCGCAACATGGGCGTAAGCCTCGGCGGGGCTGCTGCTGGTATGGACGTAAAAGAGTGAGAGTTGAAACTGATGCCAATCGCCAAGCTGTTTTATTCGATCACTCACTTCGGTGTAGCTTTGGCCGGGCGACATTAGATCGTACGCAATGAAGAGATTATATCCCATTTCTCGAATTCCTTTTTTGCTGAATTCGAGAATAATACCCGATTCTAATTTGGGTTTGTCAAATGAATAATCGCCTTTATTTTCCTATATCGATAACACAACCTTTAATTGTATTCAAGTTGCAATTTGGGAATTGAACCAATGTCGAGGCTGTCGGTTGCACTTGCCCTTTCGTCGGTCTTTTTCCTTTAAGATGAATGGGCTATAAATTGCGCCAAAGAGTTTTGGAGTGCGCATGGCGGAACATGAGAATCACAAATGCGATGAAACCGCATTGCGTTTGGCAGTGGAGCATCTTGGGCAGGGCATCGCTGTGTTCAACCAACAGCGCGCACTGGATGTATCCAACGATCAATTTCAAACCATTTTGGATTTGCCGCCTGCCCTATGTAAGGCCGGCACCGCATTGACGGACATTGTGCGCCACCTTGCGGAACGCGGTGACTTTGGCGAGGGCGATATTGAAACGCTGGCGCAGAGTCGGTTAGACGATATCGAGCAAAACAAGTCAGGCCATTTGGAACGTTCGGGACCGAAGGGCCAATATTTGGAGGTACGGACACACCGCCTGCCCAATGATGGACTTGTGATCAGCTACAATGACATCTCGGCTCGGGTAGAGGCGGAACGCGCCTTGGCGCAGGTGAACCAGAGCCTTGAGAAGCGGGTTCAAGAACGCACAAAGGCCCTCACCCATCTCAATACAGAATTGGAACGCGCCCGCGCCAAAGCGGATGCCGCCAATTTGGACAAAACCCGTTTTCTTGCTGCCGCCAGCCACGATCTTTTACAGCCATTAAATGCGGCGCGGCTTTATACGTCAACCATGGTGGAGCGCGCCCATGGCAGCGATTTGGCCCGTTTGGCCGCAAATGTTGATGATTCACTGGTTGCTGTCGAAGAGATCATGTCGGCACTTTTGGATATTTCGCGTGTAGATAGCGGCGCGATAAAGCCAGCCTATTCAGCTTTCTCCATCCGCGAACTGCTTAAAAAGGTGAAGGTGGAATTTGAACCTGCTGCCGCGGCCAAAAACATTCAACTGCGGTTGGTTGGTGCCGATGCAACAGTGAGCACGGATCGACGCATGGTGGCACGGGTGCTGCAAAACCTTGTATCCAATGCTATTAAATATACAGCAGAAGGCGGCGCGGTTTTGGTGGGTTGTCGCAAGCGAGGCAATCGCATTCGACTTGATGTGATCGACAATGGAATTGGGATCGACAAAGACCAACATTCGTTGATCTTCACCGAGTTTTCGCGGCTGGAACCCGGCGCCCGAATTGCACAAGGCTTGGGCCTTGGCCTTTCCATCGTGCAACGATTTGGGCAGGCGCTAAAGCTGGATGTGGAACTGGATAGCGTGCCCGGTCGTGGATCGCGCTTTTCGATTTATCTGCCCCCATCCGCTGAAATTCCGCTACCGCAAGCCGCACAACATACAAATGCACCGTTGAGCAGCTCGGTGACCGGCAAGCAGATTTTATGCGTTGATAACGAGCCGGATATTTTGGAGGCCATGCAGGCGCTTTTGCAGGGCTGGGGATGTGATGTGCGCGTGGCGCGCTCGCTTAAAGATATCTCGCAGGCAAATTTGTTGGAAGGCTGGGTGCCGGATTTGGTGCTGATGGATTATCACTTGGACCAATCCTCCGGCCTTGATGCAATTCAATGGCTGCGGCAAACGGTGGGCGGCCATTTGCCTGCCATTTTGATCACTGCCGACCGCAGCACACAGGTGCAAACCTTGGCTGAAGAGCGCAATGTTTCAGTGCTGCCGAAACCGCTAAAGCCTGCTGCACTGAGAGCTCTGATGTCGCGCCTAAGTTAGGCGCAGCCCGCTCTATCTTTCGCATTAGCTCGCGCCTTCTGTTTCCTCATTGGATTTGAAGCTCACCTGCAGCAACCAATAAATTGCGGCGAGGGAGAAGCCCAAAAGCACCATGATGGTGGCGCGGGCAATGCCCTCCATGCCGGATGTATCCACCAAAAACACTTTTGCGGCGGTGCAGCCAGCAAAGATCAGCCCCATGCGTTTTAAATTCTCATTTTTCTTCAACACCGCTTGACCAACAAAGAAGAATGTTAGCGCCATCAACATCACCGTGTAGGTATAAAGTTCGCCCGTAACAAAGCCGCGCTCAAAGCTGATTAGATTGCCGTGCCAGAAATGGCGCACTTCTTGGATCATCACAAAAAGAGCCAGCCCTGTCAGGGGATAGTGGACAAGCATTTTTTCACGTAAATCTTCACCCAAAACGGTTTTATAAAGACCATAAATGACCAACATGGGCAGGCCATACGCCAACATGATGTTATCGAGTGGGAATGGGCCTATGATGGGTACGCTGCCGAATAACGGCGCCGAGAGGAGCGAAACGAGCATATTTGCCCCGCTAATCACAGCGTAGAAGGTGGCCATGGACATGCGAATTTTTCGCAGGATGCCCTCGCTCGCCACTGCATAGGCATATTGCGTTGCTGCTAGAATGCTGGCGGCACAAGCCATTAAGCTCAAGCTGAAAAAGTTGAACTCATCTGGCCGGGGCTGCATCATTTTCAGGATAAAGCCCGCAACAATCAACGCGATCAAAAACAGGCCATAGCTCTCGTAACCAATTCGATATTTGCTGTTGCGCGTGATGGCATAGCCAGCCGCACAAAGCGCCACCAACGACAGCAATGCGGTGAGCATCTGGCCGATACTCGCATCCCAAAGCAATTCGGGATAAAGCAATGTTGCCGCGCTAAGCAAAGACATGCCCACAAAACCATTTGCCAGATAGCGTGAAAATTTCAAATCAAAGCGGATCGCTAATCCCATAAGGGTGATCGAAAGTGCAGCGAACAAATGCGGCAACCAATCCGCCTCGATGCGACTGGCCAGCATAGTGAGTGCCGTGAGGTGCGCTGCAATGGCGAACATGTCTGCGCCAAATTTTCCACGCTGCGTTTTGCGCGCCAACAAGGCAGCCATGCCCGCAATGTAGGTAAATGCGAGCAACATCAAGGCCATCAGCTCGCCCTGATTGGACAAGAGATTGTAGCGTTGCAAGTTTGAAGTTTGCAGCATCACAAACAATGTTGGGAACAGCGCCGCAAGCACCATCCAATATTTGGGTCGCGCTGATGAAGGTGCGCGAACAAAAGCTGCGGCATAATAGAATATCGCTGGCAGGATAATCAGAAACAGACTTGCCGCCGCACCTGACTGACTAAATAGGGAACTCTGGTTATTGTCGTCGATCACGACAAGCAATGCGAAACCAATTATCGCCGCGAGCTGGTCTAGATTTTGGGCGCGTGTGCATATGTAAATCGCGAAGAATGCGAATAGGATCAAGCTGGTTGATTGCGCTATGCTTTCGATCTGCCCGTTGATCGGCAGATATGCAATGACCAAAATGCTGAAGCCAGCGCCCAAAACCGCCAAGACGGTAGGATAGGACTTTGAGAGCTGCAGCAAATTCGGCACATTCAACACAGATGTATCTTGCCATTTTGGCGGCAAGTTGAAGGCAGGTATGCAGATCACTGAAAGCGCAATGACGCTGAGATAGATCGATAGCCAAAGTCCTTCCCCATCCAGGCTGAGAAGTGGCAAGATCCAAAGCAATGCGAGGACAGTGGCGATCGCTGAAAGCCAAATCCATTTTTGCACCCGTTCAACCAAAAGTGCGGCCAAAAATACGGATAGGAGGTATATGATCATGGTTGGCGATAGGGTCCCGCCGGTCACCAGCAATGGCGAGACGAATGCACCGAGCACACCGACTACCGACACAATTGGCCCGAAGCGCAAACCCAAACCGATGGCAGCGACGGCCACGCCAGCAATAGAGCCGAATGCCAACAAGCCTTCTGTGTAGCCATAGAGCATGTGTGTGGCCAAAGCGGTGCCAAATAGGATCGCCAGCGCGGCCCCTGCAAATGCTGCGGGTACTGAATAAAATCCATGCAGCTCGGCAAAAGGCTTTGAACGCAAATGGTTGGCGAAGATCAATAAAGCGAAGCCGAACAACGCTGCGATGGCCAACCGAACGCTTGGCGGAATTAGGTTGTTTTCAATGCTATATTGAATGAAGTAAAGCCCACCAAGCGCCAGAGATAAGGCGGCCAGCCAAATCACCCAATTGGCCTTAAAATTTGCGAGCGCCCGATCAAAAAAGCTTGGCCCTTCTTTGACGCGCTTTTTGGGCGCCGTGGGTTCTTCCACTTTGCTTTTACCAAACGAAAGCGGCGCAGGCATAGGCCGTTGATAGGGCCACCCTGGAGTTTCTGCAGCTTCCTCTGGCGCAGTCGATGGCGGCGGCGTGGGTTGCTCAGAGGCTTCCTTTATCGCGACCGCCTCGTTGCGTGTTTCTTCAACACCCTTCACATCTGGCGCCGC
This sequence comes from Maritalea sp. S77, assembly GCF_049801075.1. Taxonomy (NCBI): domain Bacteria; kingdom Pseudomonadati; phylum Pseudomonadota; class Alphaproteobacteria; order Hyphomicrobiales; family Devosiaceae; genus Maritalea; species Maritalea sp. S77. The sequence continues at coordinate 1,269,881 of NZ_JBNAGG010000001.1, forward strand.
ACCGGCCTCAGCTTCTTCTTGCGCCAGATGGGACGTGCGGTTTTTGAGCATCTCTATCTCAGCCTTGTGCTGCACGAGGCGTTGTTGAAGAGATTTTATCTCCTGCTCGTTTCGCTTTGAGCGAACATGACTAAAAATGATGATCAGGAAACCGACAAGAAATAGAAGCTCAAACATAAAAACCAAAGCGCTAATAAATGAGTGTCATAGCTGCCAAGTTTTTGGGTTAGGAGTCAAGAGGATGAGGTTGGCGCCAGCACCCCATGGCCATAGTCACGCACAGTTTGCGCCACCCGAATGCGATAGCCAGCGAATAGCTCATCTTTGCCAAGCGTTTGCGCGTCGCGATGTTGGGCATGGGTGCGCCATTTCGCGACGGCTTCCTCGTTCTTAAAAAAGGAAAGCGAGAGAAACTTGCCTTTTTCAGTCAGACTTTCAAAACGCTCCACACCGATAAAGCCGTCGATCAATTCAAGCTCTGCCTTCAGGTCCGCAGCGATATCAAAATAGGTGTGCGCATGGGCAGGCTTGGGCTGCACCTCAAAGATCACGGCAATCATTTTTGCTCCCCCGCCGAGGCCAATTTTAGGAAGGTGCGCTCTTCTTTCAGAATGAACTTTTCACGTTGCGCAAACTGATAGTTCTCCTGCCCCTGTGGATCAGTGGCCAGACGGGCACGATAAGCCTCATAAGCTGCAAGGCTTTCGATTGAATAGACACCATAGGCGAGGCTGGTTGAGCCTTCATGGGGAGCAAAATAGCCGATCAAATCCGCGCCGCAACGGGGAATGGCTTCGCCCCAATTGCGTGCATATTGTTCAAACTGCGCCTTCTTGGTGGGGTCGATTTGATATTGAATAAAGCAAGTAATCATAAGGTCTCCTTTTCAAAGGAAACCTTAGCGGGTTCGCAGCGTTGGATGGTTCGTTTACGGTCGAACTGTCTAAGCGCCAGCAACCGCTTCGATTTGGCCTTGCTCAAGCTTTGATGCCACAATCACCGCTTGGGTGCGGCTATCTACATTCAGTTTTTGCAAAATGGCCGAAACGTGGGCCTTCACTGTCGCTTCAGATACGCTCAATTCATAAGCGATTTGCTTGTTCATCAACCCGTCAGAGAGCATCATCAACACGCGCACTTGCTGTGGTGTGAGGGTTGAGAGACGCTTGGTATATTCGGCGATCTCAGCTTGTGCATCATCGAAGGTGAACCCATCTGGCACCCAAATGCCGCCATCCAACACCGTTTTCATGGATGCTTGGATTGCATCTGCATTGGTTGATTTTGGCAAAAAGCCGGAAGCGCCAAGATCAATTGAGCGGGACATGGTTTGCTGATCGTCGCTCGCCGAAACAATCATCACCGGAATGTCAGGATATTGCGCCCGCACCAGCAAAAGGCCTGAAAAGCCACGTACGCCGGGCATGGCCAAGTCCAACAACACCAAGTCGCAGTCGCGACTTTTTTCCAAAAGTCCCGTCAGGGCTTCGATATCGCCAGCTTCCTCAATCAGAGCGTTGCCATAATGTGTTTCAATGGTTTGCCGCAAAGCTGCACGAAACAGCGGGTGATCGTCGGCGATAATGATGCGCGTTTGTGCCATTTACTTATCCGGTTGGTCCCGATTATTTTGGTTTAACTGACATTTTCTTGGCAAACAAGTCGCCTTTTGGTCAGCTTGTCACTCATCTGTCATTAAATGCTTAATCATCGGTCAGTCCAGCATCCACCATGCCAGCAATAATTTGCTCAACCCGTTCCAGCTCCGCCAAGCTCATCTCGATGGATTCACGCCGTTGTTTGAGCAGCAAGCGTTGCGATCGAATTTTGTTGAGCGCTTCGCGCATTTGCCGCTCGTTGCCATCGCGCAATTCATAGCTTTCCAAGAAATCTTGAATTTCGCGTATGGTCATACCGATCTGCTTGCCGTTCAAAATCAGGCGCAGTTTGGTGCGGTCTTTTTTGGAATATAGTCGCTTTTGCCCAACGCGTTTGGGCTTAAGCATGCCCTTATCTTCATAGAAGCGTAACGCGCGATGGGTAATGCCAAAAAAGTCCGCCAAATCGCCAATAGTATATACATATCCGGCGAGATTTTGGGCATCTTGGGTCATTTCGCGCATTGAACTCGACATGGTTTGGGCCTGTTCGGTTTACTCTGGCCTTTTTGAAACTGGCCAGTTTTCAGCTTCTGCTCCTTTATGGCATGACGGGAAAATCTTAACAAACACTTGTTGCCCCTGCCCCCAGAAGTGATGAAAATCTACCAAAAATCAGTGAATTTTCTCAATATGCGGCGAAATTTGGCCCAAATTAACAGCTTCTTTACCAAGGATGTTAAAAGGTAAGGGCGTTCGAGAACTCAAACATGCGTGTTGATTTGCCTGCACGCGATATGGATAGAAGATGCCAAACCGCCGGTTCCCTACGCCAAAACACCCAAGCTACCAACCCAGCCACGCTCAATCGAATGAGTGGGATGCCCTTAAGGGCGAGTTGGAAGGTTTGCTGGATCAGGTGCATGGGCAAATCGCAGAATATGAGCATCATCACCAAAACGATACCCGGCAGGACTATCTCGAACCCGTGCGCCGCTATGGCACTGATGATGGTGCGCAACATTTCATGCATCAGGATACTGGTCATCAAGACCCACGTCGGCAAGACGCGCTGCGCCATGTGCAATCTGCTGTCGCGCGGATGGGCCGCAAGCAAAACATAACCCGCAGCACCATGCGTCATGATGATAGCGAACCTGTTGGCTCGCGCCTTGACCGTGCAGTTGCGCAAATTCGGGCGCGTCAGGGCCAAATTCGCCCCGCAGCGCCGCGGCAGGACAATCGCCCCGCGCCTACGCCTGCCCCTGCGCCCATGCAGCAGCAACAGCATATGCCACAAGATCCGCCAGCCTATGCGCGCGAGATTATGCAGGCGATGGAAGGGCTACACCGCAGCGTGCGCGATCTGGCAAACCAAAACTTGAAAAATGATCCGCAGCAATTCAGCGCAAATTTTGCACAGATCGAAAAGCGCATCAGTGCGCTGGGCGATCTTATGGATCGTCATAGCGACCCAGCCCTCGCTGATATGGGACAGCAGCTTGATCAGTTGATGAAGTCAACTGAACGGCTTGCGGAAATTCAAATTAAGCAGTTGGCGCAATTCGAAGAGTTTCGCGAAACCAACCAGCCCCCTGCGATTAATCTCGATGGCTTGGAGAATGGTATTCACAATTTATATGAGCGCCTGGACACGTTAGAGCGCACAGCGGCTGCTCCATCAAAAGAGCTGGACACGATTGCCCGCTCAGTTGCAGGCATCGCCAGCGCGGTTGGCCATTTGCAAGAAGAATCCATGGGGCAAAAGCTACCTGAGATTTATGCGCAGTTGCAGGAAATTGGCGACCGCATCTCGGTTTTGGATGACAAGCATTCTACACGCGTGACCGATCATATTCGCCGCGAAATGCAAGGTGTTCGCTCGGATGTCACTGGTGCGTTCGAACCGCGCTTCGATTCAATTGAAGCGCGCCTTGAAGGGCTACAGGAAAATCTAGCGCAAGCTCCAATGGAGCCTGCACAGCCTGACTTGAGTGAATTGCACGCCATCGAACAACGTTTGAACGATGCGATTTCGAGTTTGGATGCGGTGCGCGATGCGCCCGCACAGATGCATTCAGCGCAAGACAATGAAGATGTGTTGGGCGCGCTAAACGCAATGGAAGATCGGCTAAATGCTGCCATTGACGCCATTGATCAAACACAGCACACCCCCAATGCACCAACCGATAATTTCTTCCAGAGCTTAAAAGGCATGGAAGACCGAATTGTTGACGCTATTCAGGCTTTGCGCAGCGCGACAGAGCAGCCTCATACTGCTGAAGCACCTTCAATTGACCTGGATGGGCTTCGCGCCATTGAGGTGCGCTTGGCGGAGCAACTTGACGCGCTTGATAGCCGTTTACATGCTGCGTCCGCGCAGGCCGCGCCGCAAGCCATGGCACCTTTGCCGATGGCAGAGCCGACACCTGCCCCAGATCGCGATGATCATTTCGCAGCATGGGATGCAGCAGCCGAAGTCGAAGCGCCAGAGATGCCTCGGACGCCTGAAGCAGCTCCTCAAGATGAGTACGAACAGGCATCACCATCTTTTGAGCAAGCCATTGGTGCGGACGAACCAGCAGAAGACAACCAATCTTTTGGACTTGGCCTCGCCGAGTTGGGTGGAGAAGAGAGCAGTGATGCTCAGTTCTCACAGGAACAAGAAACAGAGGCTGAACCTTCATTTGGCTATGGCCAACACGAAGAAGTGCCGCCTTTGGCAGAACCTTCGCCAATGGAAGCAACCAGCTTAGACGAGGCAACGGCGCCAGAAGCTGAAGAAATGCATGAAGACGTGCCTCAGCCGCGCTCCTCGTTCGACAGCGCACCGTCTGACTTCAATGATGGTCCTCGTTCACTTAGCGATTTCGACGATGCCCCCGCGCCGTTGGCCCAGACAATGGCTGATGCGCCTGCGCCGTCTGCTGATGATTTCTCAGACCGCGAGCTGCGCGCCAATGAAGGGCAAGGGCAGAACGACACTGTGAATCATGCGCGGCAAAGCTTTATCGCCGCTGCCCGCAGCGCTGCCGTGGCCAAGAATGACACGCCTGAGCAAACCACCAGCTTGTTGGGCCGCGCTTTCGCCCGCATCAAGGCGGGCAAGGACGAAAAGGCCGAAGTTGAAACGCCCGCCCCCACACATGTGGATAGCGCAGCGAAGTCTGACCGGCTGAGCGCAGGCGAAAACCATTTGCATGCCGCCAGCGCTGATATGGAAGACGATGCGGCTGAAATGGAAGTGGCGGCTGAACAGCGCCGCAAGCGGTTCATGATGCCTTTTGGCAGCAAACAAAAAGACGAGACACCGGAAGCACCGGCTGCGGAAGAGATTGAACGCCCAAAGAGTGCATTTGACGATGAGCACAGCATTGCGCTTGATGGCCAACCAGATTATCGCGATGCCGAAGATGATGAGTTGGACGAAGATGAAGGCAAAGAAAGCTTCTTGAGCCGTAACCGTCAACCGATCTTGTTGGGTGCATCAATCTTGGCGATTATCGCCATGACCGCAAACCTGATCAATCAGAACACCAATTCGAGCGGCAACCAAGCTAGTGGTGGTGCACCTGCTATCACTGAACCAGCTGAAGCTGAAATGTCGTCACTTAGCGATGCGGCGATGCCGCGCCAAATCGATATGGCGCAATCCTCCGCTGTTGAGGTAGGCGAATTGGCTGCGCTGACAGACCAGAATAATTTGGCCAATCAAAATGTTGGCCTTGTTGCACCACAACAGCAGGCTGTGGATCAGCAATTGACCACCGCCTCTATTTCGCCAGAGCCAACAAAGGCAGCGCTTGAAGCGCTTGTGCCAGAAGTTGGCCCTGAAGGGCTGCGAATGGCTGCAGCGGCAGGCGACGTACGCGCGCAATTCGAAATGGGTGCCATTTTGATGGAAGGTCAAGCCGTTCCGAAAGATTCACAAGCTGCGAGCAAGTGGTTTGAACATGCTGCAGCGGCAGGCTATGCCCCAGCGCAATATCGATTGGCAGCCGCTTTCGAGCATGGCATTGGCGTGCCACAGAATATTGAGCAGGCAAAAGAATGGTATAAGCGCGCGGCCGAGAACGGCAATCGGATGGCGATGCACAATCTCGCAGCGCTTTATGCGTCTGCTGATGAAAGCCAGCAAGATTTCAGCAAAGCTGGCGTTTGGTTCCAGCGCGCGGCGGACCAAGGCGTGGTTGATAGCCAGTTCAATCTGGGCATGTTGTTTGCACGCGGTCTTGGCGTCGAGCAAGATTTGAACCAGTCTTACTTCTGGTTCGCACTTGCCGCGATGCAGGGCGACCAAGACGCAAAAGGCGCACGCGATGATGTGGCGCGCTCTATCGATCCTGCACAAATGCAAATTTTGAAAGAGCAATTGGCCAATTGGCAACCCGAAGAAGTTGCGCTCGGTTCAAACTATGCGCCGATCGGCACTTGGGACCCTGAATTTGATCCTGGCCCATCCATCGACAAGAAAGAAGTTGTGTTGGGTGTGCAATCTGCTCTGATGAAGCTTGGCTTCTCTGTTGGTCAACCTGATGGCGTGATGGGACCAAAAACAGAAGATGCTATTCGCGGCTTTGAACGTGCGCTTGGCATGAATGAAAGTGGCACCATCAATCCTCGTTTGATGGCGATTTTGAGCAGCCAACCGATATAATTTTGCGCCAAAAGGCCATGGATTAGAAAATTCGAACCAAAACTTGGTTCTCACCGATTGACAGCCGGTTGTAGCGCGGCCTACACCGGGCGCACATCAAATCACCAATTGGGTGTGCATCGAATTTTAGGATCGCGGTCTCGTGCAGCTTTATTTGCCCATTGCTGAACTCTCGCTCAACCTGTTTATGCTGGTTGGTTTGGGGGGCGCTGTGGGCTTTTTATCTGGCCTATTTGGCGTAGGTGGCGGTTTTCTGCTCACCCCCATGCTGATCTTTTCTGGCATCCCCGCACCAGTCGCCGTTGCTTCAGTTACCGGCCAAGTTGTTGCGGCGTCCACCTCGGGCGCCCTTTCTTATTGGCGGCGCGGCGGCATCGATTTGAAATTGGCTCTATTTCTGATCGTTTCTGGCGTCTGCGGTGCCTTCTTAGGCGTTTGGACATTTGGCCAATTGCGCGAAGCCGGCCAGCTCGACCTTGTGATTTCACTTGGCTATTTGATCTTTTTGGGCTCCATCGGCAGCCTGATGCTGGTGGAAGCCGTGCGGTCGATCATCAAACATCGGCAGCAAGGCAACGGCCCGCCAACCAAATTGCCCGGCAAACATAACTGGGTGCATGGGCTGCCCATGCGTGTTCGCTTTAAGCGCTCCAACCTTTATGTTTCGATCTTTCCTGTGATCCTGATTGGCGGCAGCATTGGCTTTTTGGGCTCTTTGCTTGGCATTGGCGGCGGCTTTATTCTTGTGCCTGCGCTGATTTATCTGCTGCGCGTGCCCGGCTCCATCGTTATCGGTACGTCGCTACTGCAAGTGTTGGCGATTATGGCGGCCACCACCATATTGCACGCTGTTAATTCACAGACAGTGGATATCGTTTTGGCCTTCACGCTGATGACTGGCTCTGTAATTGGCGCACAATTTGGCGTTTCCGCCGGCCAATATCTGCGTGGTGATCAGTTGCGGGCATTGCTGGCCATTATCGTTTTGGCGGTTGCGCTGCGCTTTGCATTGTCATTGTTGCTCACCCCAAGCGACCCATTCTCGGTTGCCGTGATGACCAGCGTGGGAGGTGGCTAATGCGGTTGCTTCTTGCCCTTCTCACGCTTGCTGCAGTCACGATTGAAGCCTCCGCACAACGCTTGGTGATGTCGACATCTGAGCCCGTGGTGTCCATCAGCTCAAACTTTGCTGGTGACACGATCACCATTTTTGGCACCATCGAACCAGATGTTGGCGGCAGTGCTGAGCAAGTGACCAATAATTATAATATTGTGATTTCCATCAAGGGGCCATCTGGCACATATGTGGCACGCAAAAAAACGCGGCAAGCAGGCATTTGGCTGAATGGCGAGCAAGAAGCATTTGAAGGCTTTCCGTCTTACTTCGCTTTGGTGTCCAGCGCGCCACTTGAAAAGATCGCTGATCCTGGCGTGCTAAGCGTCGCCGGATTGGCCTTTGACAGCGCCCCGCACATTCGCCCGGTGCGCCGCACGCAGAACACTGATCCATTCGCGCAAGAGCTTATTCGCCTGATGAAAAAGCGCGGGCTTTACTCGTTGGACGAGCATGGGGTGCAGTTCCTGTCGGACACATTTTTCTCGGCCCGCATCGCTTTGCCCGCCCATGTGCCCAACGGCACCTATTTGGCAAACACATATGTGTTTCAAGAAGGGCAGTTGATCGACAATGCCCCGCAGCGCTTCACGGTGCGTACGGTCGGATTTGAACGGTTTGTTGCGAACAGCGCGAAAGAATATTCTTTGCTTTATGGCGTGGTTTGCGTCATCCTAGCCATATTCACCGGTTGGTTGAGTGGGGTTGTATTTAGGAGATAATATGTCTCTTCCCATATTTTGGTCACGCACTGTTTCGTTGGCTGCCTTGGCAGGCTGGGTGCCGTTCGCCATGGGCTTTCTCATCGTTATTTTTCCTGGGCTTTCGCCTGTTGATCCGGTTGTTTTTGAACGAGCTTTGCTCGGCTATGGCGCGTTGATCCTGTCCTTCTTGGGCGGGGTGCGCTGGGGCATTCGTCTGCAAGGCGGCGCGGGCAGCGACCTCACCTACATTGTGGGTATTTTCGGCTCTGTGGCCGGGTTTATCACCCTCTTGCTGCCCCTCACCATCGGCTTGCTTATCCTCACAGTTGGCTTTGGCATTCATGGGCTTTGGGACGTTTGGTCCGGCATTCGTGGCCGGGTGCCACCCGCCTATGCACGGTTACGGCTGGTGATGACATGGCTTGTGTGCGTCACCTTGGTGTTGATCCTGATCGCACGGTTGCTTGTCGGCCAATGATGGGATGTGCCATTCGGCTGGCGACCATTCGCGATGCCATTGCCCTGCAGGATATTTACACCCATCTCAACCCTGACGATCCTGTGGTGAGCCCTGCCCAATTTGAGCAAGACCTTTCAAAGCTGCTGGATGATCCAGATCGCCAAATCATCGTAGCTGAGATGGACGGTCTTATTGTTGCGAGCTGCACGCTATTTATTCTGCCCAACCTTACCCGCGGCAATCGCCCCATGGCGCTGATTGAAAATGTGGTCACCCACAAGCAATATCGCCGCATGGGATTGGGCAAGCGCGTGCTGCATGATGCGTTTGAGCGGGCGGAGAAAGCGGGCTGTTATAAGGTGATGTTGCTTACGGGCAGCACAACGCAGGGTACGCTTGATTTTTATATTGAAGCGGGGCTGACGCAGGATAAAACTGGTTTTCAGAAACGGCTCTAGCCTTTGACCAGATATTTCGCGCTCACGGGATAAATCTGATCGCGGCCAATCGCGAAAATCCGCATCTCATCATTATTGATGACAGGTTTGAACGCAGGGTTCAGCACATTGAGATTGCCCGTGGAGACCCCATAAGACGGCATGATCAGCCGCGCTTCATCAAATACAAAGCATGGGCGTTTGGTGGAGCGCCCATTGATACGGATACGTGCGCCGGGATGCAGATGGCCTGCAATTTGCGGGGCGAACTTTGCATCTGGCTCATGCGATAAGGTCAGGCCATCCATAAACAATTCATCGCAACAATGGCCACCCAAATCATGGGCGCTTGGGTCGTGATTGCCGGCAATCCAAATCCAATCATAATGCGCCACAAAGCTGGTGACCAACTCACGGTCGTGCGGCAGCAAGGTGGTTGTGCCTTCATCACGATGGAAACTATCGCCCAGCGAGAATACGCGACTTGCGCCTGTCTGGGTTAGGTCACGCTCTAGCTTTGCCAGCGTGGCCTTTGTGTCATAAGGTGGCAGAAACTGGCGAGATTTGGCAAAGGACGACATCTTCTCCAAATGCAAGTCCGCCACCAGCAGCGCATTTTGGCTCGGCCAATATAGCGCACCAGAGAGCAGCGGCACAAAATCTTGTCCGCCAAAGCTTAACATCACTGGCTCTTGTTTTTGCCGCACGGCAGCGCTGTTCATTTCAGCGCCATCCGATATTGCACCACGCGGTCCACTTCTTCGAAGCCCACTGCTTCGTGGGCGCGATGGCCATCAATATTTTTCAGTTCAGCATCAGATGCCAAATGCGGATAGTTTTTGGATTTCGCCCAAGCGATTGCCGCGTCGACCAATGCTTTGCCAACTCCCATGCCGCGTGCTATTTCACCCACGAACCAGCCTTCCATATAGGCCACTGGTCCGTCATAACAGCCATCCGCATAGGTGCGTTCGCTGATCTCTAGGAACGCGCAGACATCGCCATCGACGACACCAACAAATACAATTTTGAGCGTCAGATGCTCGCCAGCCATAAAGGCTGCCGTTTCCTCTTTCGCCTCATCAAATGAGATGCGGAAAAGTTCGGCGCGCATGCGTGCCCAATGGTCTTCTTCTTCAGGTCGCATTTCGCGGATTTCAGCTTTGCTCATTGTCCAGTTGCCTCGCGCATCAATTCTTCCGCCGCTTCCACCAACACGCTTTCGCGCCCTTCGCCAAAGATTGGCTCTTTGCCAATTTCCAGCATCACCGGCACCGCCAGCGGAGAGATTCGGTCTAGCTTTTGATGAATAATATGCCGTTTGATCCGCTTTAAACAATGGCCCAGCCGCTCAATATCCAGCAACCCGCGCGCGGCATCGCGCCGCGTGGCCTGCATCAATATATGGTCAGGCTCATGCTCATAGAGCACATTGTAAATCAGGTCAGACGACATGGTCATTTGCCGCCCGGTCTTTTCCTTGCCCGGATGGCGGCGCTCAATCAGCCCTGAAATGATGGCGCAGTTGCGGAAGGTGCGGCGCATTAGGCTGGATTCATCCAGCCAATCTTCCAGATCATCGCCCAACATATCTTCGGAAAAAAGTTCATCCAAACTAAGGCGACCAGATTTGAATTGATGGCCAATGTCGGTAGCGCACCAAATGGCCAGCGCATATTCGGAGGCAACAAAGCCGAGCGGTTTGGCGCGGTCACGCTCCAACCGCCGCGTCAGCAACATGCCCAGAGTCTGGTGGGCCAGCCGCCCTTCAAAGGGATAGCAGACCATGAAATATTTATCGGCCTTAGGGAAGGTTTCCACCAACAGGCTTTCCTTGCCCGGCAGCAACGACACATCGCGCTGCAAGCTCAGCCATTCGCGCACCTGATCGGGCAGCACTTTCCAGCTTGTGGGGTCCGCTAATGTCGCCCGAACTCGTTCGGCCAAATAGGTTGAGAGCGGAAATTTGCCGCCCATATAGGAGGGGATTTTCGGGTTGTTGTTATAAGAGCGCGACACATAGGCTTCATTGTCGCGAATGGCTTCGAACGCCACCATTTCGCCGCCGAACAGAAAGGTATCGCCGGGCATCAATTGGCTGAGGAAATATTCCTCCATCTCGCCCAAAACGCGCCCGCCTCGGCCAATCGGGCCAGTGGTCGCGCCGCGCTTATGGGCTTTGGAGCGCACCAACCGCACTTTGAGCATCGGCTCTTCCACAATGGTGCCCACATTTAACCGATATTGCTGCGCCACTTTCGGGTGGGAAATGCGCCATGTGCCATCGGCGGTTTTGCGCAAGCGTGCGTAGCGTTCATATGCCTTGAGGGCATAGCCACCCGTGGCCACAAACTCGATCACCCGATCAAAAAGATCACGGCTAAGCTCGCGATAGGGCCATGCGCGCAAAGTTTCCTCATATTGCGCATCGGCAACCAGCGGATCACTACACGCCATGCCCAGAATATGCTGCGCCAATACGTCCAGGCCGCCGGGCTGTGGGTCTTCGCTGTCCTGCGCACCCTCCTCTGCGGCTTCCACGGCGGCTTCGCATTCCAGTACTTCAAAACGGTTGGCGGGCACCAGAATGGCGCGGGACGGTTCGTCCAAACGGTGGTTGGCGCGGCCAATGCGTTGCAACAAGCGCGACGAGCCTTTGGGCGCGCCGATTTGCATCACCAAATCCACATCGCCCCAGTCGATGCCGAGATCGAGGGTGGAGGTACACACCACCGCCCGCAATTTCCCTGCCACCATCGCGGCTTCCACCTTGCGGCGCTGCTCGACATCCAGCGAGCCATGGTGCAGCGCGATGGGCAGCGAGTCTTCGTTCAGTTCCCAAAGGGATTGAAACAGCAATTCGGCTTGCGATCTTGTGTTCACGAACAAAAGGCTGGTGCCATTGTCTTTGATGATGTTCAGCAAATCCGGCACCGCATATTGCGCCGAATGCCCTGCCCACGGTACGCGATCATCGCTGGCCAAAATCGACAATTGCGGTTTTGCTCCGCCATCATGGGTGACCATCGCCACCTCTCGTTGCGGGCACGGCGCGACAATCCAATCGCGTAACATTTCCGGGTGCGCCACGGTGGCCGATAGGGCTGACACTTTCAGGTCAGGGCAAAGCGTACCCAACCGCGCCAAACCGAGCGCCAGCAAATCGCCGCGTTTGGACAGGGCCAGCGCGTGCAATTCATCCAGCACAACCCGCTTTACAGTGCCGAACAATTTTGGCGCTTCTTGATGCGAGAGCATCAAGGCCAGTTGCTCTGGCGTGGTCATCAAAATATGCGGTGGATCAAAGCGCTGGCGTTGGCGGCGAGAGGACGGGGTGTCGCCTGTGCGAGTTTCCACCCGCGCCTCCAGCCCCATCTCTTCAATCGGGTTGATCAGGTTGCGCGCCACGTCGACGGCAAGAGCTTTGAGTGGCGAAATGTAAAGCGTATGCAGCCCTTCATGAGGCGTTTCGGCCAAATCGCAAATGCTGGGCAAAAAGCCGGACAGGGTTTTCCCCGCCCCGGTGGGCGCGATCAAAAGCGCTGATTTCCCGGCTCTGTCCGCTTCTAGCATATCAAGCTGGTGGGCGCGCGGCGCCCATTTTCGGCCTAAAAACCAGTCGCGCACAATGGGTGGCAGCCCCCAGCTTTGCGAAAACAAATCTGGAGTGGCCGCAAAAGAATCAGATTGATTTCTTGTTGTTTTCGCCATCGTGCTTATATTTCACAAATGAGACGCCAACGCGCCAGCTTAAATTCGACAAAGGGGACAAAAATGCCTGAACATGATCACACATATGATGCTGATGATCGGAGAGATCGCAACAGATCGAACGGCAAACAGTTCATCAAACTGGTCCTCGCTTCCTTGCTGGTTGGCTTTGTTATGTATCAATCCGGCCTCACCCCGGGTGATATTTTTGGTGGTTTTGGCCGCTGGGTTGGCTCCATCTTCTCTGATTTTGGCTCCACCATCGGCACGGTTGCCATTTGGTTTGGATATGGTGCGGCGGTTGTTTTCCCACTTTGGATTCTTATTCGCATTCTCAAGTCCTTTAAGTAGTTCAGAACGCTTTACAGCCAAAAATAAACACTGTTAGAAAAGTGGTCCCACCACTTTTCGGAGTCGTTTACGATGGCGCACCACGATTTTGCTAACGCAAGAACCATTTTCATCACCGGCGCAACTTCTGGCTTTGGCGCGGCAACTGCGCGGCTGTTTGCGCAAAATGGTTGGAAGATCGTGGCCACCGGCCGGCGCGAAGAGCGACTGAAGGATCTGCAAAGCGAATTTCCTGACGGGCAAGTTCACATTGTTCAGATGGATTTGACTGACGAGACGTCCATCAAAGCGGGCATTGATGCCCTGCCTGAAAGCCACAGCACCATTGATTGCTTGTTCAATAATGGCGGTTTGGCGCTTGGTGTAGACCCGGTTCCCAATGTATCGCGCGAGCAATGGCGCACCATGATTGACACCAACATTATGGGCGTGTTGGACGTGACTTTGAACTTGCTGCCACACCTGAAAAAAGCTGGTAAAGGCGCAAGCATTGTCAATGTTGGCTCCATCGCGGGCAGCTTTGCTTACCCTGGCGGCAATGTTTATGGCGCCACCAAAGCCTTCACCCATCAATTCTCTTATAATTTGCGCAGCGACCTTGCAGGCGGCGATATTCGTGTCACCAGCCTAGAGCCGGGCATGGCCAAATCAGAATTCACCTTGGTGCGCACAGGCAGCGAAGAAGCCAATGAAAAGCTTTATGAAGATGTGTTGCCATTGGTGCCGCAAGATATTGCGGAGATTGTTTGGTTTCTCGCCACGCGCCCTGCCCATGTGAACATCAACTGCGTTGAAGTGATGCCGATTGCCCAAACACCAAGCGCGCCCACCATCACGCGCGGCTAGTTCCCTTGCGCCTTTCGGCGCGTCTTGAAAGCGTCTGACATGACAGCCAAAACCTACCCGTTTGATGTGCGGCACAAAGATGTGTGGTACATCGCTTTGCCCACGGCCCTTGCGTTCGTTACTGAGCCTCTGCTCGGCATTGCCGACACCACCATTGTGGGGCGTTTGGGCGAAGTGGATTTGCTGGGCGGCTTGCTGTTGGGCGGTTTGGTGTTCGACTTTATGTTCGCCTTTTTCTACTTTTTGCGCATGTCCGTTACGGGCCTCACTGCGCAAGCCTTCGGCGCACGGGATGAGGCAAAGCAAACAGCACAATTGGCGCGCGGTTTGGTGATCGGGTTGGCGGCGGGACTATTGATCTTGCTGCTCGGCGGTCCTCTCGCCCAGTTCGCCAAAGTGGTTTATGGTGCCAGCGACGCGGTGAATGCGGCCTTTGACCAATATTTCTTCATCCGGCTTTTTGCTGCGCCCTTCGCGCTTATGAACTTTGTGTTGGCAGGCTGGTTTTTGGGCCGCGGTCAATCTATCACGGCGTTGGTGCTACAAGCGGGTTTGAACATCACCAACATCATCGTGTCTTATGTGCTGGTGTTCCAGTTCGATATGGGCATTGCTGGCGTGGCATGGGGGACGGTTGCCGCTACTGTCATTTTTATGACCATAGGCGTCTTTGTTGCCATTCACACGCTCGGTGGTTTTTCCCAACTGGCGCGGCGCTTGGATGAAGCCAATTTGCTGGACAAAGCCGAGATCAAAAAAATGCTCTCTTTGAGCAGCAATATTTTGTTGCGCTCGGTCACCATCAATGCGGTCTTCTCGTTCTTCGCCCGCGAAGGGGCGCAGGCAGGCGACGCCATTCTCGCCACCAATGGCATTTTGCTGCACTTTTTGATGGTCGCCGCGTTCTTTCTGGACGGGCTTGCCGCCGCGTCGGAACAGCTGTGCGGCAAGGCGATTGGGGCGCGGTGGAAGCCTGCTTTCTTCAGCGCAATCAAGCTGTCGTCTCTTTGGGGCTTTATCTTATCAGGCTGCTTGACGGTGATTTTCATCCTCACCGGGCCGATGATCATCGACTTTATGTCCACCAGTGATGTGGTGCGCCAAACCGCACGCGACTTTTTGTGGCTCGCCGCCCTCGCCCCTGTGTTTGGGGTGCTGGCGTTTGTGTTGGATGGCGTGTTTGCAGGCGCGGCCATGGGCAAAGATATGCGCAATGGCATGATGTTATCCGCCGTCGCCTTCTTTGCGATTTGGGCGATTGCGGTGCCGCTTTGGGGTATTTATGGGCTGTGGCTGGCGCTGCATGGCTTTTTCATCGCCCGCAGCGTGATCTTTTTGTGGCTGTTGATGCGGCGCGTGCCGAGCTTATTTGAGGAAGATCATCCCGAGCAGGCTGCGGCTTAGATTTCGATCTTGCCGCTGGCCCAGTCGTCGGTTTTGGTGCCGGAAATATCTGCAACACTCTTGTAAGAATGGCGCATCATTTCGCTGACCAGCCCTTTTTTGATGCTTGTCATCAATTCCATGCCGCCAAACACTAGAGCAGAATAAAGCTGCACCGCATCCGCACCAGCTTCGAACTTGGCCAAAGCGGTTTCGGCAGAATAAATGCCACCAACCCCGATGATCGGCATGTCCTTGCCCACCCGTTGGCGCATTTGGGCCAAACGTTGGGTGGAGAAGTTGAATAGCGGACGTCCGCTCAACCCGCCAGCTTCATCTGCATTCTCAGCACCCTCCACCAAATCGCGGCGAATGGTGGTGTTGGAAATGATTAATCCATCCAGATCGAGCGTTTCAATAACAGACGTAATTTCGTCCATCTCTGTCTCGCTCAAATCGGGCGCGAGTTTCAAAAATACCGGCACGCGAACTGAAGCGCGACTGCGCTCGGCCAGCACTTCGGTCAAAAGCCGCTTCAGCGCCTCTTTGCTTTGCAGATTGCGTAGGCCCGGCGTGTTGGGCGATGAAATATTGGCGGTGAGATAATCGGCGATTGGGGCAAAGCGTTTCACGCCTTCCACATAATCAGCTACAAAATCTTCGCTGTCTTTATTGGCGCCCACATTGATGCCGATGGTGGTGCCAGGTTGCTTGTTGCGGGTTAGGCGCTCAAATGCAGCCTCATGGCCTTCATTATTGAACCCCATGCGATTAATCACGCCCATATGCTCTGGCAAACGGAACAGGCGGGGTTTTGGGTTCCCGTCCTGTGGGCGTGGGGTGATGGTGCCCACTTCAACAAAGCCGAACCCAATTTGCATCAGCTGGTTTGGCACTTCCGCGTTTTTGTCAAAGCCCGCTGCCATACCCACTGGGTTTTTAAGCTCTAGCCCGGCCAAGCTTGTGGTGAGGCAAGTGGGATCAGCATCTTCCTGCTCTGGCACGGCGCCCAGCTTCAGCGCACTAATCGTTGTGCGGTGGGCTTGCTCTGGATCCATTTTCAGCAAAGCGTCCCGCGTAAGATTTTGAACCAGCGGGTTATTCAATAATTTGGAAATGTAGGATTTCATTTATCGTATATCGTCGGGCAGAATATACCGGCCGCTCTCATCTGTTTTCAGGTCGTGCGTTCGAAGCACATGAGCCATATTCAATTCGGTATAGAGATGTGGAAATAGATCGCCGCCACGTGACGGTTCCCATTTCAAATGGTTCTCTACCCGCTCTGCATCCACATATAAAAGCACAAGGTCAGAAAGCCCGGAGAAGTGTTTTTCCAAGGTTTCTGGCAATTGTGCAGCCGTGGAGAAATGCATATAGCCATCTTCATGATCAATGGGCATACCGCGATAAAAACCAACATCTGCGGCTGCTTCATAATCTGCTTTAGGGCAAACTTTGTAAATGATCATGGGTGTTAAACGCTAAATTGTTTATTCAACAAAGGCTTAGTCCTTTATAGCCAAAAGTGCAAGCGCGCCAAATCGTTTTTACTTTACAAATTTATTAAGAATAGTTACCAAGATATAGGATTTTAATCCGCATCTGCGAAACTATTCCTGTAACGAACAGGGTCCAACCATGATCTCTCACCGCAATATATGGAACGCAATTGACGCTTTGGCAGAGCGCAAAGGGCTCTCTGTTTCTGCGCTTGCGCGTGCGGCAGGATTGGACTCGACAAGTTTCAATCCGTCAAAACGCACCAGCAAAGATGGTCGCGAACGATGGCCGTCTACTGAGAGTTTAGCAAAAATTCTCGATGCAACCAATGAAGATATGGATAGTTTTTTGGCAGGCGGCGGTGTTTACACCCAGCCCGATGTGCATGAAAGCCCCATTCCCTTGTTGGGATTTGCTCAGGCAGGCACAGGTGGCTTTTTTGATAGTGGCGGCTTTCCGGTCGGTCATGGATGGGACGAAGTTCACTTTCCCGTTGGGCCAGATGCGAACGCCTATGCATTAGAAGTGAGCGGCGACAGCATGTTGCCGCTTTATCGCGATGGCGATGTGATTATTGTCTCGCCTTCCGAGCAGGTGCGCCGTGGCGACCGCGTGGTGGTGCGGACGCAAGATGGTGAAGTCATGGCGAAGATTTTGCATCGGCAAACCGCCAATCAGATTGAATTACACTCCATCAATCCCGAACATGAGCCACGCATTATCAAATCGATGGATTTAGATTGGATCGCCCGCATCTTGTGGGCCAGCCAATAATGTCAGATTTGCGCCAAAACTTCTGAGCGGTAGGAACGGCCGACAGGCAGCTGCGAGCCATCTTTCAATTCCAGAAAGAGCCGACTATCGCGCCACACTTTTTGGGCAACGGCATCCAATGCCACCCAGTGGCCGCGATGGATGCGCAGACCGCGATAAGCATTCAGCTCTGCTTCGGCCTGCTTAAGGCTCAACAATATCAGCGCCTCGCCCTGCTTTGTTTTCACCTGCAAATAGTGGTCTGCACTGGAAATTGAGATTAGATCTTTCCCAAGTTTGGCGGGCAGTCGTGCCAAAAACGCAATTGGTCGCTCTTCGCGCTCGTCCTTTGTTTCCGCCTTGGCGTGGGTGAAATGCAACAGTAAAACCAAGCCGAACAAGACGGGCCAAAGCACCTTGGCCTCAGCCAGGATATTTTGTGCTGTCAGCGGAAAATCTACGAAGAATTGGCTGGCCAAAGACACCGCACAAAAAGCGACGATAGGCCAAGAAATGAGAAATACGCCAGCGCTTATTGCCCAATTTGACGCATAGTTCGCCAAAAAGCTGCGTTGCGCTGCGCCGAAAATCAACACGGTGGGGGCCCAAATCATCATGAGCCACAAGGTCCAATAGGTCGCGCGGGTGAGCAAGGGCAGATAAAAGGTGCCAAAAGGCCCGGTCATCGCCAAACTGGCGGCAATGGCGAGGAAGAACAGCAGTCGCCGCACATCAAGAAAATCGCTTCTTTGGAAAAACTGATGCAGTGCCATTGGTTGTTGCCGAATTTTTATTGGTCCCTCACGCATCCTGAATTGAACCGTTTCTTTCGCACCAATTCAATCCCTTTTGTTTTTAAACGAATTGGGAGAGTTCAATTCCATGATCAACAAATGGAAATCAATCATCATTGCCCTCAGCTTTTGTGCTGCGTCGGCGCAAACCAGCTTTGGTAGCGACGAACTATATAAAGCCGTGCAAGACCAAGACGCGGCAACAGTTCAAAGCGCGTTGGACGCGGGCGCTGATCCAAACTATATCAAAAAAGGTGCTTTCACTGCGCTGGGCATGGCGGCCTATAAAGGCGATGCGGAAATTGCCAAACTGCTGATCGAAGCAGGCGCGGACGTGAACCAACCCGTTCGGCCCGGCAGTGAGGATCGCCCACTTTCGCTTGCGGCGGTGTCCAGCAGTGATGCATCTGCCCTGATCAGTCTGCTGCTTGAAAGTGGTGCCGATGCGGAATTTGAGAGCGGCGATTGGGTGATGACGCCCTTGCAATTGGCCATCATGAACCATCGCACTGACCATGCGCTTACCCTCATTGAAGCAAAGGTCGATCTGAATGCGCCCGACAAGGTGGGCGATCCCTCGCTTCACGGGGCCATTTATCAGCGTGATGAAAAGGTTGTGCGGGCGCTATTAGAAAATGGCGTTGATCCAACCGTTCTCAATGATGATGGGCTGAACGCTTTTCAATTTTCAAAGAAGTGGGAACGGGAGAGTTTCGCGCTGCCACTGCTGCAGGAATATTATCCCGACTTCTGTGCGTCCAACCCTTGCGACATAGAATAAATAAAAAAAGTCGCAAAAGCCCCGCGCAATGTCCACTGCGCGGGGCTAAATTTTCTAGTCGCCACCGGGTGCTATGCTCACATTTTTTGTCCTCACGCCGGACCGGCTGACCCGGCACCCCCGGGGGTCTTCACGCGCCGCCGTCGTTCAAAGTGCTCACTACCCCGGCACCCCCGCCATGGGTGCCCTGTTCTTACGCAGTGCTGGGCTAAGCCACCCCACTCTCACGTCATT
The DNA here is from genome assembly GCF_049801075.1 of Maritalea sp. S77. NCBI lineage: Bacteria > Pseudomonadati > Pseudomonadota > Alphaproteobacteria > Hyphomicrobiales > Devosiaceae > Maritalea > Maritalea sp. S77. The sequence goes on from NZ_JBNAGG010000001.1 coordinate 1,289,207, forward strand.
ACCGGACTTGATCCGGTAATCCATGTAGCGGCGGCAATGGGTAGGAGAAGCTCATCTTGTGCACCTACGCCAATGCTGCTTGGCCCCCGGATCAAGTCCGGGGTGGCGACGGTAGTTGGAGCGGCGCTGTAAAACGATCGGCAAGGCAAAGAGATATCCCCTCCCCTTTGATGGGGAGAGGTTAATGGTGGTATGACCACTCCGTGTGCGACTAGACGAATTTGCCGTCTAATGCGTCGGCAATCAGTTGCTTGGTTTCATCTACACCATAAAGGGCGATGAATGAGCCGAAGCGTGGACCTTGGTCTTGGCCCAACAGCACTTGGTAAAGCGCTTTAAACCAATTGCGCAGCGGTTCAAATTCAAAATCTTTGCCGATTTCAAACACAAGCGTTTGGATTGCATCCGCATCACTTTGATCTTCAACTTCATCCAAGCGTACAGCCAGTTTTTCCATTGCTGCTCGCTCTTGGTCTGTGGGTGCGCGGAACTGTTTGGTTGGCTTTACGAAATCATCAAAGTAGCGAATGGCATAGCCCACCATCCGGTCCAACTCTGGATGTGTTTCCGGTGTCGCCTCTGGTGCATAGCGTGTGATGAACCCCCACAGTACTGACGCGTCAGATGCGTTGGCAGCTGAAACCAAATTCAGCAACAGTGCAAAGGTCAGCGGTATGTCGTGCTTTGGTGGCATACCCGCATGAATATGCACGGCAGGGTTTTCCAACACCTCTGCGGGCGTCTGTGTTTCCGCCTTTGTGCAGAAGGTGTAATACTCATCCACCGCTTTTGGGATCACATCAAAATGCAGCTTCTTTGCAGTTTTTGGCTTTTGATACATGAACAATGCCAAGCTCTCGTCCGAGGCATAGGTCAACCAATCTTCAATCGACAGGCCATTGCCTTTCGATTTTGAGATTTTTTGGCCCTGGTCGTCCAAGAACAATTCATAGCTCAGGCTTTCCGGCGGTGTGCCGCCCATGGCGCGCACAATGCGCGACGAAAGCTTCACACTGTCGATCAAATCCTTGCCAGACATTTCATAATCCACGCCCAGCGCATACCAACGCAGCGCCCAATCGGCTTTCCATTGGCATTTCACGGCACCGCCCGTTACGGGCACGGTCACCTCTTCATTGGTTTCCGGATCAATAAAAGTCACCGTGCCTTTTTCCACATCGCGGGCGATCATGGGCACCTGCAGCACAATGCCTGTGCGTGGGCACACAGGCAAAAACGGCGAATAGGTTTTTTGCCGCTCTTCCCCAAGCGTTGGCAAAATCACTTTCATCACGTCGTCATAGACTTCAAGCATACGCAATAGCGCGGCGTCTAGCCGACCGGATGTGTAGTAATCTGTGGCGCTTGCAAACTCATATTCAAAGCCGAAATCATCCAAAAACTTGCACAAGCGTGCATTGTTGTGGTGCGCAAAACTCGGATATTCGTCTGAAAACGGGTCCGGCACTTTGGTCAAAGGCTTGCCAATATAATGGGCCAAGTGCTCTTGGTTGGGCACGTTGGCTGGCACTTTACGAAAGCCGTCCATATCATCAGAAAAGCAGATAATTTTCGAGGGGATTTGATCCTTTGTCAAAAGCCGGAAGGCATGACGCACCATGGAGGTGCGCACAACTTCGCCAAAGGTGCCAATGTGCGGCAGGCCTGATGGGCCGTAGCCCGTTTCAAAAATCGCTTCTTTCTTGCCGGATTTTTCCACACGTTTGAGCACCTTTTTTGCCTCTTCAAAAGGCCATGCGCGGGCATTTTGTGCCGCGTCAAAAAAATCAGCGTCAAAAAGTGTGGGGGTGTTTGCCATTTTGGCGTCCCTTTCCGGTTTCAAATCATTTTTGTGATGGGCAATTTCAAGGCAACAATGTTTGCCGCCAAAGCCCGTGCCTGCGGCATTTCGCACGTTGCGCGGGTGGCGTCAATAGTGTGGGATTTTTTGAAAATGGATAAAGGCGTTGCCTAATGCTTGTAATTGGCCAAGGTGCGCCCTAGATTCGAGTTAGACAATGGGGCAAGCAAAGAGGGTTTTATGTCACTGTCACCACAAGAAGCACTGATTTATATTATGGTCGTGACGTCCGCTGCGGATCGGACGATGGACGATTCCGAATTGAAGCGCATTGGGTCTGTGGTGCGGCAGCTCCCTGTGTTTGAAGATTTTTCTGAGGACAGCTTGCCGCTCGTGGCAGCGGATTGTGCCCGTATGCTCGACAATGATAGCGACCTGCAAAGCGTGATCAATGCGATCACCCAAGATTTGCCGTCGCATTTGAATGATACAGCCTATGCAATGGCCGTTGAAATTGCTGCCGCTGATTTGCAAATTCGCCCAGAAGAGAGCCGCGTGCTCGATTTGTTGCGCATGAAATTCGGCTTGGACAAATTGACCAGTGCCGCCATTGAGATGGCTGCCCGCGCACGTCATCGTACGGTATAACCACACAGCACATTGCTAGAATTTGAAACGCGCCCGGTTTTCGCTGGGCGCGTTTTTTTTAACTCACACTCTGTTCACGTGCATTTGTCTTTTTGCGCCCACCTTTACCGTGCTAAAACCCAATCAGAATAGGAGTGACTATGCCTGAGCTTGGTTTTAATGAAGGTATTTGGCGTTTTGGTGCCTTTGCCGTGGTATTGTTGGTTATGATCGCGTTGGAAGCTATGTGGCCACGCCGCGAGCGGCGGCACACGCGGTTGCGTCGCTGGTCGACCAATTTGGGCATTTTGTTTTCAGATTATGTGGCAGTGGCATTAGTCGTTTTGCTGGTCCCAGTAACCGCTGTGATCACCGCCCTGTTCGCGCAACAATATCAAATTGGCCTTTTCTATTGGTTGGATTGGCCAAACTGGCTTGAGTGGTTGATCACATTCTTGGTTCTCGACTTTGTGATTTGGGGACAACACGTCATCACCCACAAAATTCCGATCCTTTGGCGAATTCATCGGGTGCACCATACAGATCAGGATTTGGATGCCACCTCCGCTGTGCGTTTCCACCCGCTGGAGATCATTTTGTCGATCTTCATCAAATCTGCTGCCGTTATCCTTTTGGGTGCCAACGCAGTTGTGGTGGTGATTTTTGAGGCGGTGGTCAATGGTTCGGCCATCTTCAACCATGCCAATTTCAAAATCCCCAAAAAGCTCGACCATATTTTGCGTTGGATTATCGTGACACCAGATATGCATCGGATTCACCATTCGATTGAACGGCACGAACATGACACCAATTATGGCTTCGCCCTGAGCATATGGGACCGCTTATTTCGGGTATATAGCGTCGAGCCAGAGTTGGGTCACGATAAGATGGTGATTGGCCAAAAGGATGCACAGGAAGAAGGGCCGGAGACATTTTTGTGGTCGATCCTCTTGCCGTTTTTCAAACTGAAAATGAAGTCAAAGGGTGACACGGATGCGTCCAATCCTAGTCATAAAAATTCACAGGAAACCACTTAAGATATAGCTCTGCGAATTTTCCATTTTCCTGCAGGCGGCGCAGCGCGATATTTATAGCGCGGCGCGTGTTGTCGCTGCCACGCTTCACGGCAATGGTGAGCCCCTCCCCGAAATAACGGCTGGAGAAATAGGGGCCATCATCAAACGTGCAACAATCTGGGTTTTCATTTAGCCAGAACGATGCTCGCATACCATCCACAAAGGCACGATCAATATCGGCGAACTTCACCGCATCCAGCGCGGCGCGCTCATTGGCAAAAGGCACAAGCTCTAGCTGTTTAAAATGCGCCTGCAAAAATTGAGCCTGAGCCGACCCTTCGCGCACACCAACCTTATTGTCGTTTTCTTCTTTTGCGGGCAACTGCCCTTGCTGCCGCACGACGAAGCGCGCGGGGAATTTCAGATAGGCTTGGGAAAAATCCATCTGTTGTGCCCGGTCGGGCGTGATGGCAACAGCAGCGATCACCGCGTCGCCCTGTCCATTTTCCATTGCACTGCCCAATTGCTCCCATGGCCATGATTGTACGGTGCATTTCACGCTTATTTCGGTGCAAATAGCTGCGGCAAGATCAATATGAAACCCGGCCAGTTCACCGCCCGCGCCGCGGAAATTTAGCGGCGGAAAATCATTGGTGGTCAAAAAACGTATGGCGCCGATCTGTGCCGGATCAAACACGTCTTCATGAGCTTGCACATCTGCATGATTGGGCAGCGTTTGTGCATTCGCCAAGCTCGCCAACACCGCAAAAAAGAAACCCATGGTTGTAGCCAAGGCAGATTTTATCATTGGTCTCAAACACTTATCCCGACAGATTTTGACTCATCACGCATAGTTTGGCACAGTAAACCTTATTTTATTTGATTTTTATAGTGATTTACTTTGGTTCATTTGCGCGTTGATCTGCAGCCTGCAGATCTTTTGCAACATATTTTAGCTCCCTATCAAGTGGGGCGGCCTCGCTGTATCGCACTGATTGAAGAAGCGCGCGTGCAAAAGCTTGATGCACTCCGCTTGTGCGCTGCTCGATATAATCTGTCTGAAACCGAACTTTATGAACGCGCGTCCACGCTCATAGGGATGGCGTTTCATCCTGCTGTGCCACATGGAGCTGTCAAGATGCCACAAGTGGACCATCTTGAGCATCTCACTGATATTCGCCAAGTCAAAGCCAAGATATTCGACCGCGATTTGGTTTTTGCAGCACCTACTTTGGACGGCTTTGTCACATTGCACGCGCGTTTACAGCGAAACGATAATCTGCGCCGGCAGATTTGCATCGTGCCCCCAAAAACATTGCGACACGCTATTCAGGAGACGCAAAACCCGTCGCTTTATCAATATGCGACACAAAAGCTCGCGCGGATTTGGCCACATGCCAGCGCCCATTTGGGCTTAGGTCATTTCAGAAGATTTTTGTTTTTAGGGGCGGTCCTTTCGGTGGCCGCCCTTTCTGCATGGGATCCTCCCATGCTTGAATTCTTGATTTTCGCCTTTTTGGCGCTCCTCTATGTCAGCCCCGCTAGCTTCCGGCTTTATGCTTCGCTTTATGGCACATTGCTGGGCCGTCCGGAAAAACCGCGTCTAATGTCGAACCATGATTTGCCTATCTACAGCATTCTTGTGCCACTTCGCGACGAAGCCAGCTTGGTGCCGCAATTGGCAAATGCCCTCAAAGCGCTCAACTATCCCCCTGAGAAACTGGACATCAAATTTGTGGTCGAAACTGTTTCCCCGCAAACTGTTCAAGCCGTCGAGCGCGAATTGGATTATCTACCATTCGAGCTGGTCAAGGTGCCCGATGGTATGCCGCGCACCAAACCCAAGGCGATTAATTTTGCTTTGCCTTTGGCCCGGGGCGAGCATGTGGTTGTTTATGATGCGGAGGACATTCCACATCCCAATCAACTGCGCATGGCCGCCACATTTTTCGCACAGGAACCCGACATCGATTGCTTTCAGGCAGAGCTCTTGATCGACAATAGCGGCGAAAATGCCCTCGCCTCTTTGTTCGCAACTGAATATGCCACCCAATTCGGCCTGATCATGCCTGCCTTGGCAGAGTTCAAGATGCCGATGCCGCTTGGTGGCACGTCCAACCATTTCCGCATTGCCTCTTTGCGCTATGTCGGCGGATGGGACAGTTTTAACGTAACGGAAGATGCAGATTTGGGGATGCGGCTCGCGCGGCTCGGCATGCGCTGTGCCATGCTGCCTTCCGCCACGCGCGAAGAAGCGCCGATCAATATTTGGCCTTGGGTGAAACAGCGCACCCGCTGGATGAAGGGTTGGATGCAGACATTGTTGGTGCATTCCAGCCAATTGCGATTGCTGAGCATTCAACTGGGCTGGCGCAATTTTTTGTTTTTCTATCTTTATATTGGCGGCATGGTGTTTGCCGCGCCAATGCATGGCATCTTTCTGGTCAAATTCACGTGTGAGGCCCTTTATTATCAAGGCGAATTGCCCGCCCGACTGGCCCATGCGTGGCCCTATTTTATCGTGTTGTCCATGACCTATGGTAGCGCGATCATCACAGGTGTGTTGGGGCTTATTCGGGTCCGAAAGCCGTTGCTGATTGTCTATCAATTGTTGCTGCCGCTTTATTGGATACTCACCTCAATCGCCACATTGCGTGCCGCGTGGCAATTGGCGGTTGATCCGTTTAGTTGGGAAAAGACAACCCATGGCAAAACCCGTGTGCAGCGCAATTTGTGGGCAAAGAAGCAAAACCGTACGCGGCGTTTGTTGGTACACGCAAGACGTTTCAAGCGACAATTGATTGCCAAAGCCAAACGTGCGTCTACCACCACAGATTGATCTTTTGTTGGAAAAACAATAGGACAAAATAAGGTATTGATGGCGCAAAGAGGTTGGCGTGGGCAGTTTTGTAGAACAAGTTAAACAGGCGAAAGACAATTTGGCACCCGTTTTGCCCGCAACGCCGCTGCAGCGCAATGTGCATCTATCACAACAATATGGCGCCGAAATTTACCTCAAGCGCGAGGATTTGACCCCCGTCCGGTCTTACAAATTGCGCGGCGCGTTTAATTTTATCTCCAAGGCACTTGCTGCTCATATGGGTAAAACAAAGCCGCATTTTGTGTGCGCCTCTGCCGGCAATCATGCGCAAGGCTTTGCCTTTAGCTGCGCCCATTTTGGCGTGCATGGCACTATCTTCATGCCTGTCACCACGCCACGGCAAAAGATCGACAAGACCAAGATTTTCGGTGGCGAGTTTGTTGAGGTGAAGCTCACGGGCGATATTTTTGATCAATGCTACGCTGCCGCACAGCAATTTTGCGCGGAACAGGGCGCGCATTTGGTGCCGCCATTTGATCATGCAGATATTGTTGAAGGCCAAGCCACCATCGGCTTGGAGATTATGGAGCAGTTGGAAGATAACGCACCGGATATGATCATCCTGCCTGTCGGCGGTGGCGGGTTGAGCGCTGGCTTGTTGCAATTGTTCCGCGAGATCGCGCCGGACACCGAATTTGTGTTTGTGGAACCCGCTGGCGCGCCAAGCCTAAAACGCAGCCTTGAAACTCAAACTCAATTGAAGCTCGACAAAATTGACAACTTTGTCGATGGCGCTGCTGTTGCGCAAATTGGCGAGTTGAATTTCGACATCTTGAAAGATGTGCCTAGCGAGCATGTGCATTTGGTGCCCGAAAATCGCTTGTGCGCCACCATCAGCTCGTTGCTGAACATTGAAGGTTTGGTGCTGGAGCCTGCCGGTGCCCTCTCCATTGACATGCTCGAGGATTTGCCCGCTGAACGCATTGCAGGCAAAAATATTGTCTGCATCGTTTCTGGTGGCAATTTCGACTTTGAGCGGCTACCGGAAGTGAAAGAAAAGGCGATGAGTTATCGCGGGCTGAAGAAATATTTCATCCTGCGCCTGCCGCAGCGCCCGGGTGCGTTGAAAGACTTTTTGAACATGCTTGGGCCTGACGACGATATTGCCCGGTTTGAATATTTGAAAAAGTCGGCGCGCAATTTTGGTACGGTGCTGTTGGGCATCGAAACCAACGATCCGGCCAATTTCCAAGCATTGTTTGATAAGATGGCCGCCGCTGGTTTTTCCTATCAGGACATTACTGAAAACGACCTTCTGTCGAGCTTGATTGTCTAATGTTTGCTGCAGGAACCACCAGTTCTTTGCAATATCAGCGGCGTCGCCTCGCGGCAGTTCTTATCGCGATTTTCTTGCTGGCGGTCTCCTTTCTGGTGATCTATGCCGCCGCCTTTTCCACCTTTAAGGCCAGCGAATTGGAGCGGGCTGAAGGTCGGGCAGAGTTTTATCGCACAACCTTGGAAAGCGCCTTGGATCGGCTTGAACACTTGCCCTTTATTGTCGGGCAAGACCCAGCGGTTGTGCGCGGGCTAACTGATCCAGATAGCCGCGACGCGCTTAACCGCCGTTTGGCCGATTTTGCTAGCCGTGCCAATGCCGAAGCATTGTATGTGATGGATTTGACCGGGCTTACGGTCGCTGCCTCAAATTATGCAGAGCCGGTGAATTTTATTGGCGAGAACTACAGTTTTCGCCCCTATTTTCAAACCGCAAAAAGTGGCCAACGCGGCAAGTTCTTCGCCATTGGCGCCACCACCAAACGGCCGGGCTTTTTCGTCGCCGAACCTGTGCGCAATTTGGCGGGCAAAATCATCGGCGTGATTGCGCTCAAGATCGAACTGGATGAACTGGTCGCCGCTTGGCAAGCATCCGGCGAGAAAATTCTGATCACCAATCTGGATACCATCATTGTGCTTGCCAGCCAGCCCGACTGGCATTACCGCACATTGCTGCCCATCAGCGAAGAACGCCTGTTGGATATCCGCAATATGCGCCAATTCGGGCAAGAGGCGTTGCAGCCGTTGGATTGGGCACGTTTAGACGATGACGAGATCGATTTTGCGGGGGAGCGCCATATTGGTGTGCGCGTTCCGGTGAAAAGTCAGCCTTGGCAATTGCACTTTATTGTCAGCACCGCAGGGTTGCAGGAACGGGCCTTGTTTGTCGTGTTTCTGGCGGCGATCTCTGTCGCGCTTTTGGCCATTCTCTTCATCTTTTGGCGGTCTGAGCGGTTGCGCCGTGCGCTCCATGCCTCGCACCAAGATCGGCAGCGCCTGTTGCGCGAGATTGAAGAACGCAAGGCCACTGAACAGGCGCTGGCCAAGACCCAAAAGGAGCTGGAGAAATCCAGCCGCATGGCCGCCCTTGGCCAGTTGGCCGCATCGGTGACGCATGAGTTGGGCCAACCTCTTTCTGCCATGCGCAATTATATTGCGATTGAGGAAATGGGCGCCACGCAAAAGCCGGACAGTCTGGCCACCCGCCTTTCCTCACTGGTGCGGCGCATGGAAAATATCACCCGCGATCTGCGTTTTTTCTCGCAGCCGAAGCAAGACCAGCAATCCCCGTTCGACATTTCCCGCGCCATCGACAATGCGGTGGGCTTGGTGCGCCATGATGTGCAGGCGAAAGAGATTGAGTTGCAGGTTAAAGCCCCAAGTCCCGGCGCGCAGATTTTGGGCAATAGCGCCCGGTTTGAGCAGGTGCTGGTCAATTTGCTGCGCAACGCGATCAGCGCCGTGGATGATGTGGATGCGCCCCGCATCGAGATTGGCTGGACGTTGGAACATGGCCAGGTGGTAGTTTTTGTCGCGGATAATGGGCACGGCCTTAAAGGCCAGCAGATTGAAGATTTGCAGGAGCCATTCCGCACCGACAAACCGTCTGGCGAGGGGATGGGGCTGGGCCTTGCCATTTCCGCGTCCATTGTGAAAGAACATGCGGGCGAATTGTTTGCTGAAGATAATGATCATGGCGGCGCCACCTTCACGGTACTGGTGCCGCCCCTCACCACCCTTGATGAAGAGAGCACAGAATGAGCGACGCCGAGCAAAAAAGACGCCCCTTCCGCGCGCTTGTGATCGATGATGATAAGGAAATGCGCCTTTCGCTCTCGCACCTTTTGGATGCAGCAGGCTGGCGTGTGGAACTGCTCAGCGGCATTGCTCAGGTGGAGCAAAAGCTGAACCAATGGCAGCCAGATGCCATTTTGTCTGATGTGCGGATGCCCGGTGGATCGGGTTTGGAGTTGCTGCATCTTGAGCAACAAACGCCGCCAATCGTACTGATCTCTGCCCATGGTGATATTCCCATGGCTGTGGAGGCCATGCGCGCTGGGGCCTATAGCTTTTTGGAAAAGCCGTTCGATCCACAGCGCCTGTTGCGGATCATGAACAATGCGGCGGAGCGTCATCGCCTGACACAAAATACCCAGCGCTTGCAGGAACGTTTGGCCAAACTCTCCGGCATTGACCGGGTATTGCTTGGCCAATCACCGCAACTGCAAACCGTGCGCGAGCAGATCATAGATTTCAGTTCCACCCCTGCCCCGGTTTTGATTTCGGGTGAAACGGGCACCGGCAAAGAACTGGTGGCCCGCGCCATTCATGATTTGAGCGACCGCGCAGATCAGCCTTTTATCGCCATGAATTGCGCCACCTTTGAAGCCAGCAGCTTTGAGCGCATGGTGTTTGGCGTGCAAAATGAAAGCTTAGGTACATTTATGCAGGCCGAAGGCGGCACGCTGTTCTTGGATGAGGTGGCCTCGCTCAATCCCGACATTCAAGCTAAGCTGCTCCGCGCTATTGAGCATCGCGAAATTACCCCCATCGGCTCAGATAAGCCGCAATCTGTTGATGTGCGCATTGTCTCGGCATCCAATGAAAATTTGGACGATGCCATCGCCGCGGGTCGCTTTCGGGAAGATTTATATTACCGCCTTTCCACCGTGGTGATTGATCTGCCAAACCTACGTTCGCGCAAGGACGATATTGTGCTGCTGATGCAGCACTTCCTCTCCCATTATGCAACGCTTTACGAAACCGCGGCCCCTGAATTGGATGCCGAGGAGATTGCTACCCTTTTGGCGCATGATTGGCCGGGCAATGTGCGCGAATTGCGCAATGTGGCTGAACGGCGGGTGCTTTCCGCGCGCCGCGGCGGCGGCTCCATCGGCGCCTCCATGCGTCTCGATAATGAAATGGGCAATGTGCCCGAAACATTGCGCGAAGCCGTCGCCAGCTTCGAACGGAGCCTAATCGCCAAAGCCATCCAAACCCACCAGGGCCGCATGGACGCGGTCGCCGAAGCCCTCGGCATCGGACGGCGGACGCTGAATGAGAAGATTGTGAAGCTGAACCTGGATAAGTCTGAGTTGTTGTAGGGGTGTTTGTTTTGTCTCACGGCTATTCGGTGCTGCGCACCAGCCTGCGACGGCGCGGCCAAAAAGTTGGCCGGGGTCCACGTAGCTTTGGTGAAGTTGCACAACATGCCGGGTGAAGCGCCAAATGTCCCCACTACATGGATTACCGGATCAAGCCCGGTAATGACGTGAGGGTGTGGTGCCACACTGCGCACGGCTTTTGAGTGAAGCACCCATGGCGGGGGTGCCGGGGACGGGAGCGTAGCGACCGGTGGCGGCGCGTAAAAACTCCGGGGGTGCCGGGGACGGAACCGCAGTGTCCTGTGGCAGCGAAAAAGACTGAGCCCAACAACCAACAGTGCCCACCCCCCCCTGCGGAAATCCGCAGGGCCGTGCTTTTCCCATTGGCAGTTTTCTTCATACCCAAGCCTCATCGCCGCACCTAATCTATTGGCAGCATCGACTCGGCCATGGGCTGGGGCGAATTGTGCAAACAGATTTGGGTTAGGTTTTCTTGGGAGGAACAAGATGAAGACCATTACGAAAACAGCTATTGCTGCGCTTTTGGGCATGTCCTTTGTGGGCGAAGCCGTTGCGGTTGAGTGGAATGTGTCCCTTTGGGGTCAGCGCCGTGCTTTCACCGAACATGTTGAGAAATTGGCCGAACTGGTCAGCGCAAAAACTAATGGCGAGTTCACGCTGAACTTGTCTTATGGTGGCTTGTCGAATAACCGCGAAAATTTGGATGGCATCTCCATCGGCGCGTTTGAAATGGCGCAGTTCTGTGCGGGTTATCACGCGGATAAAAACCCATCCATCACCGTGTTGGAACTGCCATTTTTGGGCGTAACCACGCTGGAGCAAGAAATTGCTGCATCCATGGCGGTTTATAATCACCCGGCCACACAAGCAGATTTGGGCCGTTGGAATGCAACTTTGCTGATGCCATCACCTTTGCCGCAATATAACTTTGTGGGCGTTGGCGAAGCACCGCGCAGCTTGGATGATTTTGAAGGCTTGACCGTGCGCGCCACTGGCGGCATTGGCCGGGCGATGGAAAGCATTGGCGCTGTGCCAAACTCCATGTCCGCCACTGAAGTGCGCCAAGCGCTTGATTCAGGTGTGGTGAAAGCCGTGTCGTTTGCACCGCACGCGCACATGTCTTTCGGCACCATTGAGAGTGGCGAATGGTGGACCACCAACATGAACCCGGGCACAGTGAACTGCCCAGTTGTGGCCAACACCGATGCGTTGAACAGCTTGTCTGATGCGCATCGCGAAGCCTTGCTGGGCTCTATTCCAGAGTCCCTGCAATATTATGTTGATTTCTACAACAACCAAACCATGGCGGCTTGGGGCCCGGCGCTTGATGAGCGTGGCATCGAGCGGATCACCTACACAGACGAAGAGTTGGACAATTTCCGTTCAGCTGCTGGTGACATTGCCAAAAACTGGGTTGAAGAAAACAACGCCAAAGGCCTGCCAGCGCAAGAATTGCTGGATTTGGTCAATTCAACATTGGCAAATTAATCTGAACAATCGGCCACGCTTGTCGTGGCCGGTTTCTTTTTTGCTATTGGTTTTCGGGGGAGGACACCATGGCGGGCACAGCTTCCGTTTTAACGGATGACAGCTTTTTAAGCCGTTTAGATCAACGGCTCTTTTCCATCGAAAAAATACTGATCCTGATCGGCGGCTTGGCGATTTTCTCGCTTATGCTTATGGCCGTGATTTCGGTTGGTGGACGCAACTTTTTCAACCGCCCCTTGCCGGGATATGTGGATTGGATTGAGCAAGCCATGCCGCTGATCGCGTTTGTTGGCATCGCCTATACCCAGCGCGTTGGTGGCCATATCCGCATGGATATTTTGGTTGGTCAGCTCAAAGGTCGTCCACTGTGGCTTGCTGAGTTTGTTTCCACTTTTGCGATGCTTGTTCTCACGCTATTGCTGCTGTGGGGATCATGGGCCCATTTCCAGCGCTCATTTGATTTTAGCGTGCCCATGTGGAGCCGCGACTCCTCAATTGACATTGGCTTGCCGCTCTGGCCCGCAAAACTGCTAGCGCCCATTGCGTTTTTTGTGCTCGCCCTGCGTCTCACCATTCAATTGTGGGGCTTTGGCCGCGCCGTGAAAACAGATGCAACCAATCCTGTTGCTGTGCCGCTGATTGAAGATGCAGCCACCCAAGCGCAGCGGGAAGCTGAAAGCGTTTCCGGCCTTGAGGAGGACAGCAAATGACCACGATTGATATTGGTTTGATCGTTACGGGCCTGCTGCTTCTGATGGTTTTGATCGGCGTGCGCGTGGCATTTGCCGCCGCGATGGCTGGCGTTATCGGACTGGTGTGGGTGTTCTGGTCAAAAAAGGGATATGACCCGAACCAGTTCTTTTGGGCCTTGAGCGTTGCGGCGAAAACTGCGGGGCAAGTGCCGCACTCGAAGGTATCCTCACAGGCCCTTTCTTTGATCCCCACCTTCATTTTGATCGGCTATCTCGCCTATTATGCGGGGCTAACCAAAGCGCTGTTTGAGGCGGCCAAGAAATGGGTGGGCTGGTTGCCGGGCGGCATGGGCGTGGCCACCGTTTTCGCCACGGCAGGCTTTGCAGCTGTGTCTGGTGCGTCTGTTGCCACGTCAGCGGTTTTTGCCCGCATTGCCATCCCTGAAATGTTGAAGGTCGGCTATGACAGGCGATTTGCGGCAGGCGTTGTGGCTGCTGGTGGCACGCTTGCATCCTTGATCCCACCATCTGCCATTTTGGTGATTTACGCCATTATTGTGGAGCAGGATGTGGGCGCCCTTTTGCTTGCAGGCTTCTTGCCCGGCGCTGTATCTGCCCTCATTTATGGTGGCTTGGTGGTGCTGTTGGCCACGTTCAACAAAGATCTTGGCCCACCAGTGCGCGGCTTTACGTGGGGCGAACGCTTTAAAGCGCTGCCCCCTGCCCTGCCGATCTTTGCGGTGGTGATCATCATCATTTGCTTTATCTACAACCCGTTTGGCGGCGATGCCTGGGGCACGCCAACTGAAGGTGGCGCGATTGGCGCGTTTATCATCTTCGTGATGGCGCTGATCCACGGCATGAAGTGGGGCCAGTTTAAAGACGCCCTCACCGAGTCTGCCAAATTGGCGGTGATGATTTTCACCATCATTTGGGGCGTGTTGATCTATGTGCGCTTTTTGGGCTTTGCCGATTTGCCCGGCGCGTTTTCCGATTGGATCACCTCGCTTGATCAACACCCGATGATCATCCTCATCATGATCCTGTTGGCCTATGCGGTGCTGGGCATGTTTATGGATGCGATTGGCATGTTGCTGCTGACCCTGCCTGTGGTGTTCCCCGCTGTGATGGCGCTGAATGGCGGCATGGATGTTACGGCTGCGGAAAGTGCCTTTGGCATGAGCGGCTGGGGCTGCGCCATCTGGTTCGGCATCATTGTGGTGAAAATGGCAGAGCTGTGTTTGATCACCCCGCCCATTGGACTCAATTGTTTCGTCGTCGCCGGGGTGCGCGATGATATCTCAGTGCAAGACGTTTTCCGCGGCGCGACCCCGTTTTTTGTCGCGGATGCAATCACCATCGCCGTGCTTATTGCTTTCCCGAGCATTGTGTTGTGGTTGCCTGGCCTTTTGTTAGGCTAGTCATCTTCATTGAGACCATAAGGGCGGGGAAATTCCCCGCCCTTTTTCTTTGTGCCATCTGTTGAAGACGCGTCAGGAATAAACCCTATTCAGATGGCGGTGGGAGAAAATTCACTTCGTGCAAGGCAGATAGGCGCACCACTTCATCTGGGTCGCCCAAATCATGCAAAGCTTCAAACAAATCAAAGAGTTTACGGCTTGGTGCCACGCCGAAAAAGCAGTTCGCGTCTTTGCCGGATTTGTTGGTGATGCCGTGGGCGATGCCCATGGGCATGCGCACCGTGTCGCCCGCTCGGGCGGTCAAGATTTGATCGCCGAACGCCAGCTCCAATTCGCCATCCAACATGGTGATCCACTCATCCTGTGTGGGGTGAATGTGTGGCGGCACAAAGCTGTCGGCAGGCAACAATGCGTGCCAGATCATGGCGTTTTCCGAATGCAGTTTCGGGATATAGGTTTGGCCCAAAATATTCCATTTGGTGCCTTCAAGGCCTTCCCCTTTGGCTGTGATGCCTGGTATTAATGTCATTTTCTTCTCCTCCTAATTCACCCGATAGTCCGGGGTTGAATCCAAAAAGCGGCGATAGGCGTCAGCGTCAGGCGGGGTGAAATTTTCCGCCAGCGGATTGCGGCGGCGCACCTTCGCGCCCATATCGTCCAGCAATTCGTCAAAATGTTTAAAATGGTACGGTGCTACGCACAGCCCACCATAGACTTTAGCCGACGGTTTTTCGTGCCGCTTCCAGTGCAGCATTTGCTCGATATTGTCGTTCATCTGCTGTTCTGTCGGCTGCTTGGCCAGCTTGCCATCGGCGTAGCGCACCAGCCAGTTGGCGGCGAGGTCCGCGCATAGCACCGTGCAGAAAGATGAGTTGAAGCCCACAAAGCCCATATCCGGCAAGTCGGGGTTGGCGATGATGCGGTACAGCCGATATTGCCCGTCCTCTTCCACCAGTTTGTCCTGATATTCTTTCGGCAGATAAGGTACGCCCAGCTTCCAGCCCACGGCCAAAATGGCGAGGTCTGTTTTCACCTTTTCGCCGCCGGTCAGCACCACGCTGTCGCCTTCATAATCCTTAAAGGTGCCTTTAATGCATTTGATGCGGCCATCGGCGATCATCTCGAAAAGGCCGGGGGTAACGATCGGCACCGAGCAATTGATCTCATCTTCAATTTTGATCTCCGGCCGCAGTCCCGTCTTTTTCAGCTTGAGCTGCATGGTCAGCAAGGCTTCAAGCGCCCGCCAATTGGCCCACACAAAGGGTTTGCCAATCACATGCGCAAACTTCTGCATTGGGTTCAGGCCCCAACTAGGGAACATTTGCTCCTGTTTACGGATATAAAGGATGCGCTTGAAATTGATCAGCCCGCCGATGAAATAGGGCACGCGCCACACCGATTGCAGATAGACAATGGTGACTGATTTGGCGCCGGACTTCACCGCATTCACCGCAATGTCGGTGGCGGATTTGGAGAAGCCGAGCACGGTGACATCTTTGCCGTCAACGATGGACGGATCGGTATATTCAGATGAGTGCATCACCTGCCCGCCCTGGGCTTCAAATGCTTCCTGGCCGGGGTGGGTGAGAATGTTCTTTTCGCTGAACTGGCCAGTGCAGACGGCGACAAAATCAAAATCCTCGGTGCTTTCTGCCCCGTTTTGGTCCACCAAATGTAGCGTCCAGCCTTTTTGCCCGTCCGCGCGGCGGGTCATTTCTGAAACGCTGGTGTTGAAGCGGATATGGTCGCGCAGATTATAGTCTGCGGCATAGCTATCTAGATAGGCATGAACCTGTGGCCCCTTAGGCCATTCTGGATAATCATCCGGCATGGGCTTATCGGTATATCGGTACAAATCTTTGGGGCTTTGGGTTTGCACGTCGGGATAGGACCGCGACAATTCCCACACGCCCCCCAAATCGTGGCTGCGTTCAATAATGGTCACATCGTGACCTTTTTCTTTGAACGTTTTTGCGGTCACAAGACCGCTTACCCCAGCGCCGATTACGGCCACCTTTTTCTTCGTTGTCATCGTCCCCTCCTCCAAGCCGATTGCAACATTTATTATTTTATGCCTAAACTAAATGTCAGATAGAGGGAGGCGGCTATCCGAAAAACGCAAAATAATGCGGATATCGTCGTCGGGAGGAAGGCACTTTATGGAGCCACTGGCTAAATATCGGCTGTTTCAATCGGCTGAGTTAGAGTGTGCGCGAGAGATGGTGGCGCAGAAATATTGCGCCCATCGGCTAGATTTTGTTGCGCCGCAATCGCGGTTAGACGCGGTGCATAACCATGTGGCCCTACCCGGCTTGTCGTTCAATTATATGCGCTATGGCGGCGCGGTGCACATCAATCCCGGCGAATTGGAGAAGTTCTATTTGATCCAAATTCCTTTGGCCGGTGGTGCCCACATCACCAATGGCAAAATGGAAGTTGAGAGCACTGTTGAGTTTGCCAGCATCCTCAATCCAGACCTAAAAACCGACATGGTGTGGCATGCAGATTGCGAAATGTTGCTGGTGCAAATTGATGCGCTGCATCTGCGCAAACAGGCGGAGTTGATGCTGGGTCGTTCGCTGAACGCGCCTATTCGGTTCGATCCAAAATTGCGCATGCGCGCCAAACAGCTTGGCCCGTGGCGGCAGCAATTGCGGTCCATCTTTGCGGATTTAGACGCAGGCGATGCCCCGCATGGCCTATCGGAATTGCTGCTGCAATTGTTGGAAGCAGCGCCCAGCAACATTCAATGTTTTTTTGATGCCGCGCCCGTACATCTCGCACCCGCACAAATCAAACGGGCCATGGCTTATATCAAAAGCGAATATCGATCGGATATCAGTTTGCAAGACGTAGCCCACGCGGCGGGTGCATCGCTGCGCGCGCTGCAATATGGGTTTAAGGAAACCTATGGTGTGACGCCTATGCAGATGGTGCGGCTAGAACGGCTGCGCCGGGCGCATTATATGCTACAAGGCGCACATGGCGACCAAACCGTCACACAAATTGCGTCGGATTTAGGCTTTAGCCATTTAGGGCGATTTTCACAGGATTATCGAGAAGCCTTTGGCGAAACCCCGCAGCAAACGCTGAATTTCGCCAAACAGCAATTGACCTAACTATTCATTCGGCAGCACTGCGGTGCCCTCAATTTCAATCAGCGCTTCATCTTCTACCAGCGCCGACACGACCACCATAGTCATGGCGGGGAAATGGTAACCTAAAACCCGACGGTAGGCAGCACCTACCTCTTTTTGGTGATCCAGATAGGTTTGCTTGTCGGTCACGAACCAAGTGAGACGGGTCAAATGTTCGGCTTTGCCGCCCGCCGCTTCCACAACATCCAAAATGTTGCGCAGGGCCTGTTCCATTTGACCGATAAAGTCCTTGGCTTCAAAAACCTGGTCTTTCGTCCAGCCGATTTGGCCGCCCACATACAGCGTGCGCCCCTCAGCAAGCATGCCATTGGCATAACCTTTTGCGGGCTTCCATCCTTCAGGGTGTACAACAATATGTGCCATTATTCTTTTTCCAAATAGAGTGTCATTTTATCTTTAAGCTCTGGAGACCATTCGATGGGCCGTCCGGTGGATTTGGTGATGTGCACCAAAGTCATGGTGCTTTCCACCTTTGTTTGCGTGTCATGAGTGCCCCACACGTGCACTTTCACGCTGGTGCGGCCCACCCGCTCAACCGTCAGGTGCCATTGCCATTCTTCGCCCAGTTTGCCCGGCGCATTGAACGTTGCTTCCACGCTGGCGGTGGGCACCGCTGTTTGGTCGGCCACATGCATTTGCGCGAAGGAATAGCCAACCGCCTTGTCGAACCAGCGCTCAATGGTGAGATTGATCATCTCGAAAAAGCGCGGGTAAAACACGATCCCTGCCGGGTCACAATGCTGGAACAAAATGTCCTGATCGTGGGTGAAAATCTTGCTCATCAGACCCCCAAATAGCGATCAGCCAGATCGTCCGTCAGCGCATCCGGTGTGCCTGTCCAAACGGTTTCACCGCGCTCCAAGATCACACAATGATCCGCTAGTGGCAGCAGCTCGCTTAGGCTTTTATCGACGATCAAAATGGATTGCCCTTGCGCTTTCAGCTCTTTCACCGCCCGCCAAATTTCGTCACGGATCACGGGCGCTAGCCCTTCGGTTGCTTCGTCCAGCACCAGCAATTTCGGGTTGGTGGTTAAGGCGCGCCCAACGGCCAACATTTGCTGTTCACCGCCTGACAAAGTGTTGGCCAGTTGGTCTTTGCGTTCTTCCAAGCGCGGGAACAATTGATAGACTTTTTCCAGCGTCCATTCACCATCGCGTTGGGCTGCCAACAGGTTTTCCTCAACGGTCAAATTGGAAAAGCAGCGCCGGCCTTCCGGCACCAGCCCCACGCCCAATTTCGCCACCTTGTGGCTAGGCATTTTATTGACCAATGTGCCATCAAAGTGAATGTCGCCTTTGGCAGGTTTAGACATTTTACAAAGCGTGCGGATGGTGGTGGTTTTGCCCATACCATTGCGGCCCATCAGCGCCACCACTTCGCCTTCTTTCACTTCAAGCGACACACCAAACAGTGCCTGTGACGGGCCGTAGAACACCTCAATATCTTTGATGGAAAGCAGAATGTTTGACATTAGGCTGCACTCCCCAAATAGGCTTCGCGCACCGCAGGATTATTGCGGATATCGTCCACCGATCCCGTGGCGATCACCCGGCCATACACGAGCACAGAGATGCGGTCGGCCAGCGAGAATACCGCGTCCATATCATGCTCGATCAACAGTATCGGCGCTTCATAGCGCAGTTCGTCCAGAAAGCCAATTAGCTTTTTCGACCCTTCTGGTCCCATGCCTGCCATGGGTTCGTCGAGCAGGAAGGCTTTGGGATCAAGTGCCAGTGCCATCGCGATTTCAAGCTGCCGCCGTTCACCGTGCGACAGCTCGGCCGTCATGATATGTGCGCGTTCTTCCAGATTAACGCGCTTTAGCGCCGCCATGGCAGGCGCGGTCAGATTGTTGTCGCCACGCACATTTTTGAAGAAGCGATAGCTGGTGCCCAATTTAGATTGCACGGCCAGCATCACATTGCGCAGCGCGGAAAATTCCATCACCAGTGACGACACTTGGAAGGTGCGTCCCAGCCCGGCCTTCGCCCGGTCGGCCACGTCCATGCCCGCCAAGTCTTTCCCGTTAAAGATCACCTTGCCGCTGTCGGAACTCAGCTGGCCACAGATCTGCTTGATCAGGGTGGACTTACCCGCCCCATTCGGCCCAATAAGGGCGTGAATTTCACCTTTTTTCAGATCGAGGGTCACGTCATCCGTAGCTGTCAGCGCACCAAAGTTCTTATTCAAATTTTGAATTTGCAACACAGTTTGATCAGTCATGACGCGCCTTTCCGGCCAACAGGCCAATGGCACCGCCGCGGGCAAAAAGCACCACGCCGAGCAGCACAAGACCCAGATAGAATTGCCAATGATCGGTCATGCCACCAAAGATAAATTCAAAGATGATATAGATCATCGCGCCAACCACAGGGCCATAAAGTCGGCCAACGCCGCCCAAAATCACCAGCACCATGATCTCGCCTGACATGTGCCAAGACAGCATGGTGGGCGACACAAAGCGGCTCAAATCCGCCATAAGCGCCCCGGCCAACCCGGTGATCATGCCGGAGATCACAAAGGCTGTGAGTTTGATGTTGAATGGGCGAATGCCTGTGGCCGCCAGCCGTTCTTCATTTTGCCGTGCCGCCTGCAGCGCCGCACCAAAACGTGAGTTTTTGATCATGGCCGACAGGCCCAATCCTGCAAACATCAGCGCAAGGCAGATATAAAAGAAGCTCGACGGATCAAGCGTGTTCACGCCCGGAAATTGGTTGCGCACATAGATGGACAAACCATCTTCGCCTCCATAGGTGGGCCATGAGATCATGAAATAGTAGATCATTTGCGCGAAGGCCAAGGTGATCATGATGAAATAAACACCGGAGGTGCGCAGGGACAACAGCCCGATAAACAGGGCCGCAATGCCGCTCATCACAATCGCCACCAGCCAAATGATCAGCATTTGGTTGGTGCCTTCGATCACGAAAGGCCAAGTGAAAATGGGCGTGTAGGTTTGCGCGTGGCTGGCCAATATGCCCATGGCATAGCCGCCAATGCCGAAGAATGCTGCATGGCCAAAGCTCACCAAGCCGCCTGTGCCAAGGGCGAGGTTCAACCCCACCGCCGCAAGGCTCAAAATCGCCACGCGGGTTGCCAGCGTGATGTAAAACGGTTCATCCATCGCTGTGGCAATGAAAGGGAACACCAACAGGCCAAGGCTAATGATGATGTTGATGATGGTTTCTCTGGAAAGATTAGGCATTGTTGCTCACCAACCCTTCCGGCTTAAAGATCAGAATGACCGCCATAAGCACATAGATTGACATGGAGGATAGCGCCGCACCGACAGAGTTGGCGGCTGCTGTGTCCATAAATAGATTGAAAAAGCCCGGCAGCGTTACCCGCCCGAGCGTGTCGACCACGCCCACGAGAATGGAGCCGATCAGTGCGCCCTTAATCGAGCCGATGCCACCGATTACGATCACCACAAAGGCCAGGATCAACACGGGTTCGCCCATGCCTACTTGCACCGATTGGATGGCGCCCATCATCGCCCCGGCAAAGCCAGCTAAAGCGGCACCAATGGCGAACACGATGGTATAAAGCGTGGCGATATTCACGCCGAGCGCCGCGATCATTTCACGGTCAGCTTCGCCCGCCCGAATGCGGATGCCGAGACGTGTTTTGGTGATGAGGAGATAAAGCCCCAACGCCACTAGGCCGCCGACAAGGATAATCGCCAAGCGATAAGCAGAATATTGGAAGCCGCCAAACAGGGTGACGGGTCCGGCCAAAAAGCCCGGTGCGTCCAAATACAATGGGAAAGAGCCAAACACCATCCGGCAGCCTTCAGAAAGGATCAAGATCAAGGCGAACGTGGCCAACACTTGGTCGAGGTGATCGCGATCATATAATCGTCTGATCACAAGCATCTCGATCAAGACACCAGCGAAACCAGCTGCGACGATTGACGCCACAAGGCCAAGCCAGAACGAACCAGTGGCCGCAGCCACTGCTGCACAGGCGAAAGCCCCGATCATATAAAGCGAGCCGTGTGCCAAATTGATCAGCCCCATCACGCCGAAAACCAGCGTTAAACCAGCAGCCATCAAAAACAGCGTCACACCATATTGCAGGCCGTTTAAGAGCTGTTCAAATAAAAGAGTGGTGGACATAATTTCCCCAGCGGTTTGAAGGTTGGCGGGATGAAAACACCCCGCCAATCATCTCAAGCGCAATGATTATAGAGCGCAATCTTCAGCGTAAGCATCTTGGTGATCTGTCAGCGCCAGACCCAAGATTTTGTTGGTCAACACATCGCCCTCTTTCACAACTTCACGTACGTAAATGTTTTGAATTGGGTGGTTGTTGTTGCCAAACTTGAAGTCACCGCGGGTGGACTTAAAGTCAGCTTCTTTCAAGGCAGCGCGGAATGCTTCTGCGTCTTTCACATCGGCTTTGTCCAATGCAGAAAGGATCAGATTTGCGGCGTCAAAGCCTTGGCTGGCATATAGAGATGGCAAGCGATCATATTTCTCTTGGAACGAAGCAACAAACGCCTTGTTGGTTTCGTTGTCGATGTCTTTGCTCCACTGTGACGAATTGCGCACGCCAAGTGCCGCGTCGCCCACAGCGCCCAAAATGCCCTGGTCGAATGAGAAGGCTGGGCCCATCACAGGCAGATCAACACCAGAGGCCGCATATTGCTTCATGAACGCAATGCCCATGCCGCCTGGCAAGAAGAAGAACACACTGTCTGCACCGGAATCGCGGATTTGTGCGATTTCAGCGGCGTAGTCAGTTGCGCCCAATTTGGTGAACACCTCGCCCGCCAACTGGCCGCGATATTCACGCTTAAAGCCGTTCAGCGCATCTTGGCCAGCCGGATAGTTTGGGGCCAAAATAAAGGTGTTTGTGTATTCAGCCACATTGGCGTAAGCGCCCATAGCTTCGTGCAAATTGTCGTTCTGCCATGCCACGTTGAAATAGTTGGCATTACAGCCTTTGCCTGCCAAAGCAGATGGGCCAGCATTTGGTGACACATAGATTTTGCCTTGCGCCACAGCAGATGGAATAACCGCCATCGCCAAGTTTGACCAAATGATACCGGTTAGAATGTCAACTTTTTCAGATTGAATCATCTTGTCGGCGATTTGCACGGCCAAGTCTGGCTTGCGGGCGTCATCTTCGATCACGACTTCAACATCGTCACGGCCAGCTTGTTCAATCGCCAGCATAAAGCCATCGCGCACATCTACACCGAGGCCAGCGCCACCGCCGGACAAGGTTGTGATCATGCCGATTTTCGCGCCTTCAGCCATGGCTGAGCCACCAAGGGCTAAGCTCATCGCCAACGCGCTGGCCATAATTGTTTTTAGCGTCTTCATAGTTTCCTCCCAAACTGCGAACCAAGGTCCGCTGATGACAAATACTTCACAACAGGTGAAGCATTTAATTTGCCCTTTGCCTCTCCCAAAGCAAAGGCCAATTCTCGCAACAATGGGGCAAAGTACCCAATCGCCGCAAAACTCTAATAGTTACATCCATGCATGAATCTCAATATATTTCAATATTAAAATATCATGCTTAAAATATCTCAGTCACCAACCTCGTTGGTGGCCAGCTTGGTTAAGGCGCTATCCGCCTCTTCCAAATCCGCTATCACATTGAAATGGTGCTTATAGGGCACTTCCACCGCATCAGTTTCCACGCCAAGTCCAGTCCAGATATTGGCCAAAAGCTGGTTTTGTCGCAAAAATTCTGGCCGTTCTTCTGCGCCCACCCAACAGGTGAGGTCCACGCCTGCCAACGGTTCGCGCAGCGCTGCGCTTTCCGCGCGCGCCTCGGCCAAATCCAACTGCAGACCGTCATTCATGCGGGTGTTGAGCAGTGGTCGCAAGTCGTGCAAACCAGAGATGGAAATCACATGTTTCAGCCGGTCTTGCACCTCTTTGGACAGGGGCGTATCGGCGCACATCATGCGCGACACCAAGTGCCCACCTGCCGAATGGCCAGCGATGCGGATCGGACCTTCCACCTTGGTCGCGGCATATAAAATTGCAGCGCCAACTTGTTGGGTCATGGTGCTGATACGCGCTTCAGGCGCTAAGGTATAGGAAGGCATGGCCACAGCCCAACCGCGGGCGACCGGCCCTGCTGCCAGATGCGACCAAGCACTTTTGTCAAAGCTCAGCCAATAGCCGCCATGCACAAAAACAAACAGTCCTTTCGGCGTGCCTTCCGGCATAAACAGGTCCAGCTTTTCCCGCTGGGCGTCGCCATAGGCAAGGTCTAATTCGGCACGATTTGCCGTCAGCATCTCTTCGCGGAATCGTTCAGATGCGCGTTCCCAATGCTCTACATAAGAGCCAGAATTCTCGATGTAAGCGCCATTGGCATAGGCATCGTCCCAATCGCTGGGCTTAGTCCAATTTGGCAATCCGTCACGCATCTATCGATTCCCTTTGCAAAGCGGCGGCTGGTTGATAACGACCCTCCAAATTTACTGGGGCGTTTGCATCCAGTAGCGCCAAAATCTCTCGCACACGATCAAGCCCGATTTCGGCCAAAAATGCAAATGGGCCTTTTGGAAAATTCAACCCCAATTGCATCGCCAGATCAATATCTTGCGGTGCGGCCACTTGGTCGTCCACGGCGGAGGCGGCTTCATTGACCAATGTTGCCAGAATGCGTTGGGCTATGCGCTGCTGATCCGCTTCGGAAAGTTCTGCATTTGCCTCATCGGTGACAAAGCCAGTGCCACTTTTGCGACCCAAATGCCCTTGTGCAACCTGCTGTTTTAGGCGGTCGAACACATAATAACGCGGGTGGTGGTTAAAGGCTTTAGCCATGGTTTCACTGGCGGCCAAATTTATGTCTGCGCCCACAAGGTCAATCAGCTCAAATGGCCCCATCCGGAAGCCTGCTTGCCTCATCGCCGCATCCACTTGATGAGCAGAAAACATCCCCTCTTCCAAAATCGCCAGTGCCTCGCCGTAAAAAGGACGCGCGCAGCGATTGACGATAAAGCCGGGGCTATCCTTCACTTTAATCGCGGTTTTGCCGATTTGGTTGAGGTGGATGACGAGGTCATCACATCGTATCTGAGATACGGGTGGGGCTGTGATGACCTCGACAAGCTTCATAATGTGGGCCGGGTTGAAAAAGTGCAGGCCCAGCGCCCGCTCCTTGCGGTCAAGTTTGGCAAAAATGTCAGTAACACTCAGCGACGAAGTGTTGGTGGCCAGCACTGTTTCGGGTCCACATATGCTTTCGAGTTGGGCAAATAGACTTTGCTTAATTTCAAGTTTTTCGACGATAGCTTCAATCACCACATCGCAATCCGCAAGTTCGCTTAGATCTTTGGCTGCATGAAGCCGCCCGATTGTGGCATCTGCCTCTGCGGCGCTAACACGCTGCTTTTCAACAGCGCGCGCCAAGCTATTGCGCACCGCGTCCCGCGCTGAGGTCACCGCGTCTTGGTTCACATCGAATAGCTGCACTTGATGATCCGTTTGGGCAAAGAAGAGCGCTATGTTGCGCCCCATTGCGCCTGCGCCGACCACACCGATTTTATTCAGCTCAGCCATTATTTGCCCTCAAATGTGGGTTTGCGTTTTTCAAGGAATGCCGTCACACCTTCGACCTTATCTGCGGTGCCGAGCAATATTTCAAAATCGCCTCTGGTTTCGCCCATTACGTGCTTGAGCGGCGTTTCGGCGCTGGCGACAATCGCCTTTTTCGCCGCCTGTATCGCCAATGGCGCACGCAAGGCCATGCGTTCGGTCAGTTTTGCCGCAAAAGGCAATGCGCCGTCTTCGGCCATATAGCTAATAATACCCCAATCATTGGCGGTGATTGCATCAACAATTTCGCCGCCAAGCACAATGCGCCCTGCTCGTGCGCGGCCCACCATAGCGGTCAGGCGCTCAATGCCGCCCGCACCGGGGATCAGGCCCAAATTGGGTTCTGGCAAGCCGAATTTGGCGGTGGTGCCAGCCACAATTAGATCGCACATCAGCGCCAGTTCAAAACCGCCGCCGAGACAAAAGCCATCCACTGCCGCGACCAGCGGCAAGGGGCAATTGCGGATGCGCTTCCAATGCGCTTTGCGTGGATCGAGATAGCCCTCTTCCCGGCCTTTATCTTTGATTTCGTAAATGTCCGCTCCCGCGGCGAAGTGTTCACCTTCGCCGCAAATCAGCACCGCACGCACAGTCGAGGATTGAGCAAAACCTTCCAACGCATCGGCAATCTGACCCAACAATTCTGTGTTGAGCGCATTGCGCTGCTTTTGTCGATCAATGCTGAGAATCGCCCACGCGGCATTGTGGCCTTTAATGTCCACTTGCTCTATGCGCAGCATATTTTGCTCGCCCATATATCCTCCCTATCAGCCTTAAGTCTTCACCAAAAACAAATATATTTCAAGTATAAAATTTTGAGCTTGAAATATCTTGTTTCAGATGCAATCATACTCGCCATGCGTGATCGACATTGCGCCAATGGGAGGACATTATGAAAATCGCATGTTTGGGCGGGGGCCCAGCCAGTCTATATTTTGCCATCAGCATGAAGCGACGTGATCCGTCGCATGACATTACGATTTTTGAGCGCAACAAGCCGGATGATACATTTGGCTGGGGCGTGGTTTTGTCCGATGAAACCCTTGATAATATGGCTGAAAATGACAAGGAGAGCGCCGAAGCGATCCGTGAGCATTTCGCCTATTGGGACGATATTGCAGTGGTGCACGATGGGCACCGCACTGTTTCCACGGGCCATGGCTTTTGCGGCGTTGGCCGCATGCAATTGCTGCTGACCTTGCAGGAACGTGCCCGCGAGCTTGGTGTAAAGATGGAGTTTGAAACCGAGATCGACAGCGCCTCACCGATGATGAAAGAATATGACCTTGTCGTCGCCTCCGACGGGTTAAACTCCAAAACCCGCACTGAGTTTGCCGAGCATTTCAAGCCCGAAATCGACACGCGCAAATGTCACTTTGTGTGGCTCGGCACCCATCAAAAATTTGATGATGCCTTCACCTTTATCTTTGAGAAAACCGAGCATGGTTGGATTTGGGCCCACGCCTATCAATTCGACAAAGATACGGCGACCTTTATTGTGGAGTGCGCGCCTGAGACCTTTGAGAAATTCGGTTTTGGCGACAAGACCCAACAAGAAACCATCGCGATCTGCGAAGAGATTTTCAAAGATCATTTGGGCGGCCACAGCTTGATGACCAACGCCAACCATATTCGCGGCTCGGCCTGGCTGAACTTCCCGCGTGTATTGTGTGAGAAGTGGCACCATGAAAATGTGGTACTGTTGGGCGATGCCTCGGCCACGGCCCACTTCTCCATCGGCTCCGGCACC
Source organism: Maritalea sp. S77 (assembly GCF_049801075.1). Lineage (NCBI taxonomy): Bacteria > Pseudomonadati > Pseudomonadota > Alphaproteobacteria > Hyphomicrobiales > Devosiaceae > Maritalea > Maritalea sp. S77. The sequence goes on from NZ_JBNAGG010000001.1 coordinate 1,316,012, forward strand.
AAGCTCGCCTTTGAAAGCGCCATTGCCCTGGCCGAGTTTTTGCACACCGAGCCGACCCTAGACGCCGCGTTCCGCAAATATCAGGAAGATCGTCGCTTAGACGTCTTGCGTCTGCAAAGCGCGGCCCGCAACTCAACCGAATGGTTTGAGGATGTGGAACGTTATCTCGATCTTGATCCCGTGCAGTTTAACTATTCATTGCTCACCCGCTCGCAACGGATCAGCCATGAAAATCTGCGTTTACGCGATCCGGAATGGCTGAAATCTGCTGAAACCTGGTTTCAGGAACAGGCTGGCGCGAAAGGCGTGCATCGTGCGCCGATGTTTGCGCCGTTCAAGCTGCGCGATATGGAATTGAAGAACCGCGTGGTGGTCTCACCCATGGCCCAATATAAGGCCAAGGATGGCTGCCCCACCGATTGGCATTTTGCCCATTATGCTGAGCGCGCCAAAGGCGGCGCTGGCCTTGTTTATGTGGAAATGACCTGTGTGTCGCCTGAAGGGCGGATCACTCCGGGGTGCCCGGGTCTTTATGCGCCCGAGCATGAGGCGGCGTGGACCCGCCTGACAGATTTTGTGCATAGCGAGACCAGCGCCAAAATGGCGATGCAGATCGGCCATTCTGGCCGCAAAGGCTCCACCCAACTGGGCTGGGAAACCATGGATGCGCCGATCAGAGAGGGCAATTGGCCGCTCCTTTCCGCATCTGACATTCCGTGGTCGCCAGATAATGCGACGCCAAAGGCCATGGATCGCGACGATATGGACAAGGTGCGCGACCAGTTTGTCGCCTCCACCGAAATGGCGGATCGGGCCGGGTTTGATATGGTCGAGCTGCACGCGGCGCACGGCTATTTGATTTCTTCTTTCATTTCGCCCAAGTCAAACAATCGGCAGGATGAATATGGCGGTTCGCTTGAAAACCGCATGCGCTATCCGCTGGAAGTGGCCAAGGCCATGCGCGCTGCGTGGCCGGATCATAAGCCCATGTCCGTGCGGATTTCCGCCAATGATTGGGTCGGCGATGATGGCGTAACGCCAGACGAAGCGGTGCAAATCGCGCAAATGTTCTCAGAACTCGGCATCGATATTATTGACGTGTCAGCAGGCCAAACCTCTATCGAAGCAAAACCTGTTTATGGCCGCATGTTCCAAACCCCATTTTCGGACCGCATACGCAACGAGACCGGGCTTAACACCATGGCCGTTGGCAATATTTATGAGCCGGATCATATCAATTCGATCCTGATGGCGGGTCGGGCTGATCTGGTGTGTTTGGCGCGTCCGCATTTGGCTGATCCATATTGGACGTTGCACGCCGCAGCCGCCCTTGGCGACAAAGATAGCGAATGGCCCTTGCCCTATTTGCCTGGTCGGGATCAAATGATGCGATTGGCAGAACGGAATGAAGGCATCGGGATTAAGGTATGATCTTAGCGGGCAAAAACATATTGATCACAGGCGGCGGCACCGGAGTTGGTGCCGTGATGGCGAAGCAATTCGCTGAGGCGGGCGGCACGGTCACCGTGGCGGGCCGCACGCGCGCAACGCTTGAACAGGCGGCGAACCAACATGCCAACATCAAAGTGGCAACCGTGGACATCACCGACGAAGAATCGATGAAAGCCTTGTTTGACGAAATCGGCGTGATGGACATTGTTGTCGCCAATGCTGGTGCCTCATCCAGCGCGCCCTTGGCCAAGACGTCGCTTGCCGATTGGCAACATATGATCGATGTGAATTTGACCGGCACCTTCTTGACCCTCAAGGAGGGTTTGGTACGGCTGAAGGGCAAAGACTGGGGGCGTTTGATCGCCGTTGCGTCTACAGCTGGCCTGAAAGGCTATCCTTATGTCGCGCCCTATGCGGCGGCGAAACATGGGGTGATCGGCCTTGTTAAAGGCATGGCGTTGGAAGTGGCCAAATCTGGCATCACTGCCAACGCGCTTTGCCCCGGCTTTCTCAATACGGAAATGACCGAGCGGTCCATCGCCAATATTATGGAAAAGACGGGCATGAGCGCAGATGAAGCCCTTAAGGCACTAGCAAAAAACAACCCGCAAGGGCGGCTGATCGAGCCGGAAGAAGTGGCGGCGGCGGCGCTGAATTTGTGCGGTCCGCATAGTGGGGGGCTGAATGGTGTGGCCCTATCTATTTCAGGAGGTGAAATATGAGCGCAACTGACCCGGTGACGGGACACCCCATGAGCAAGCAGCGCTTGCGCCTATGGCTGCATATGCTTAAAACCGCCCGTTTTGTGGAAAATGAGCTGCGCGAGCGCATGCGCATCACCTATCAATCCACTCTGCCCCGCTTTGATGTGATGGCGATGCTGGACCGCACCCGCGAAGGCCTGTTGATGAGCCAATTGTCACAACAATTGATGGTCTCCAACGGCAATGTGACGGGCATTATCGATCGGCTGGTGCAGGATGGCTATGTGGTGCGCGTCTCCGTGAAAGGCGACAAACGCGCCACGCTGGTGCGTCTCACGCCCAAAGGCATCGAAAAGTTTGCCGAAATGGCAGCCGAGCATGAACGCTGGATCGATGAATTGATGGACAATGTACAAGATCAGGACATTGAGCACTTTATCGACGCGCTCAACCATATCCGAAAGGATCATCAGCATGACTAAATTGGCCGATTATCAGCCCGAGCATTTTTTGCTGACCATGAAGGGCGACATTGCCATTGTGCAATTGAACCGCCCGGACCGGAAAAATCCGCTCACTTTTGAAAGCTATGCTGAGCTGCGCGATTTCTTCCGCGAGCTTCACTACGCCGACGACATCAACGCCGTAATTTTTGCCAGCAATGGCGGCAATTTCTGTTCCGGCGGTGATGTGCATGACATTATCGGGCCGCTGGTGGGCATGGATATGAAAGAACTGTTGGCCTTCACCCGCATGACCGGGGATTTGGTCAAGGCGATGCTCAATTGCTCCACTCCGATCATCTCTGCTGTCGATGGCGTGGCCGTTGGCGCGGGTGCGATTATTGCCATGGCGTCGGACATACGGCTGGCGACACCTGAAGCCAAAACCGCCTTTTTGTTTACCCGTGTCGGCCTTGCCGGTTGCGATATGGGCGCGTGCGCGATGCTGCCCCGTTTGATCGGGCAAGGTCGCGCAGCGGAACTGCTCTATACGGGCCGTTCCATGAGCGCTGAGGAAGGCCATAACTGGGGCTTTTACAATGCGCTGCACAGCGCCGAAGAGCTGGACGATGCGGCCATGAAGCTCGCTGAGCGTGTGGTGACGGGACCGACTTTTGCCCATGGCATCACCAAGACCCAGCTCAACCAAGAATGGAGCATGAGCATCGAGCAAGCGATTGAAAGCGAAGCACAGGCGCAGGCTTTGTGCATGCAAACCAAAGATTTTGAGCGTGCCTATCACGCGTTTGTCGCAAAAGAAAAACCAAAGTTTGAGGGCAATTAATGGCCGATCAAAGCTTTCTCAACTGGCCCTTTTTTGAAGATAGGCACCGCGCCTTGCACGCTGAGCTGGAAAGCTGGGCCAGCGCCAATTTGCCCGTCGATCACAGCGACGTGGATCAGGCCTGCAAAGATCTGGTGGCCGCGTTGGGCAAAGCAGGTTTTTTGCAATATAGCGGCGCGAAGCAAGGCGAGACGCTGGATGTGCGCAGCCTGTGCCTGATCCGCGAAACTTTGGCGCGGCATGATGGTTTGGCTGATTTTGCCTTTGCGATGCAAGGCTTGGGCACCGGGGCGCTGTCGCTGTTCGGCACGCCTGACCAGCAATCCTGGCTAGACAAAACCCGCGCAGGTGAAGCGCTTTCTGCGTTTGCCCTGAGCGAGCCTAAGTCCGGGTCCGATGTGGCCAATATTGAATTGAGCGCCGAAGACAAGGGCAATCATTATGTGCTCAATGGCGAAAAGACGTGGATTTCCAATGGTGGCATCGCCAATGTTTACACGGTTTTTGCCCGCACGGGCGAAGCACCGGGGGCCAAGGGGCTGTCTGCCTTTGTGGTGCCTGCGGATAGCGAAGGGCTCGAGATTGCCGAACGCTTGGACGTGATCGCACCGCACCCACTCGCGCGGCTGAAGTTCAATAATGTGCATGTGCCGAAAACCGACATGATCGGCGACGCAGGTGCAGGCTTTAAAATCGCCATGAGCGTTTTGGACGTGTTCCGTTCCACAGTTGGGGCGGCGGCATTGGGCTTTGCCCGCCGGGCGCTAGACGAAACTTTGGCCCGCGCCAAATCGCGGGAACTGTTCGGCGCGCCCTTGGCCGAATTGCAAATGGTGCAAGGCCATATCGCCGACATGGCCTTGGATGTGGATGCGGCGGCCTTGCTGATTTACCGTGCCGCATGGACCAAAGATATGGGCGCTGCGCGCGTGACGCGGGAAGCCGCCATGGCAAAGCTTTACGCGACGGACAAAGCGCAAGAGGTGATCGACAAAGCCGTGCAGATCCACGGTGGCGACGGGGTGCGCAAAGGATCGATCGTAGAGAGCCTATACAGAGAAATTCGCGCCTTGCGCATTTATGAGGGCGCCTCAGACGTCCAAAAAATTGTGATTGCGCGCCAGACACTAAGCTAAAATTCCTTGGGAGGGGATCATGGAATTGGGACCAACTGGTCATGTGGACCATTTTTGCCGGGAGAACTTGCCGCCATTTGATCAATGGCCGCAGATCAATGCGGAAGATTTCACTTATCCGGAATATTTGAATGTGGGCCGTGCCCTCACCGACGCGATGGTGGAAAAAGGCTTTGGCGACAACACCGCATTGATCGGCAATGGCCGTCAGCGCACCTATAAGGAATTGGCGGACTGGACCAACCGTTTGGCCCATGCGCTGGTGGAGGACTATGGCGTGAAGCCGGGCAACCGCGTGTTGATCCGCTCCGCCAACAACCCCGCCATGGTCGCCTGCTGGCTTGCCGCCACCAAGGCAGGCGCGGTGGTGGTCAATACCATGCCGCTGCTGCGCGCAGGCGAATTGGGCGCCATTGTCGACAAGGCCGAAATCGAGTTTGCCTTGTGCGACACACGGATGATGGACGAGATTGTTGCCTGCGGCAAAACATCGAAGTTCCTCAAAACCATTATCGGTTTTGACGGCACTGCCAATCATGATGCGGAGTTGGACCGGATTGCCTTGGGCAAATCGGTGAAGTTTGATGCGGTGAAAACGGGTCGTGACGATGTGGCCCTGTTGGGATTCACCTCCGGCACCACGGGCGAACCAAAAGCCACCATGCATTTCCACCGCGATTTGCTGATTATTGCCGATGGCTATGCCAAAGAGGTTCTGCAAGTCACATCAGATGATGTGTTTGTCGGGTCCCCACCTTTGGCCTTTACCTTCGGCTTGGGCGGTTTGGCCGTGTTTCCCTTGCGCTTTGGTGCAACTGCCACCTTGCTGGAAACTGCGTCACCGCCAAATATGATCGAGATCATCGAAACCCACAAAGCCACTATTTGCTTCACCGCCCCCACCGCCTATCGCGTGATGCTGCGGGCTATGGATGAAGGGGCGGATTTGTCCACCTTGCGCTGCGCGGTTTCGGCGGGTGAAACATTGCCCGAGCCTGTGTTTGATGAATGGCAGCAAAAGACGGGTAAGCCGATGCTGGACGGTATTGGTGCCACCGAAATGCTACACATCTTTATCTCCAACCGCCTGGACGATGCGAAACCTGCCTGCACGGGCAAGCCAGTGACGGGCTACGAGGCCAAAGTTGTTGACGACGAGATGAACGAAATGCCGCGCGGCGAACCGGGGCGTTTGGCTGTGCGCGGCCCCACGGGCTGCCGCTATTTGAATGATGAGCGGCAAGCCAAATATGTCACAGACGGGTGGAACATTACGGGTGACACCTTTGTGGAAGATGAAAATGGCTATTTCCATTTCGCCGCCCGTAATGATGATATGATCATTTCATCTGGCTACAACATCGCCGGACCAGAGGTGGAAGCCGCGCTGTTGGCGCATGAATATGTGCTTGAATGTGCAGTGATCGGCGTGCCCGACACTGAGCGCGGCCATATTGTTCAGGCGCATGTGGTGCTGGCCGAAGGCACTTCAGCATCTGATGAAACCACCAAGATTTTACAAGATCATGTGAAAGCAACCATTGCGCCCTTTAAATATCCGCGCTCTGTGGTATTCACCGATCAGTTGCCCAAAACCCAAACAGGAAAAATCCAGCGGTTCCAGCTAAGGGAAAACCAAAAGTGACCGATATTTTTGCCCAAACCAAAGCCAAATTTCATCTGCCAAAAGGCGTGATTTATCTGGATGGCAACAGCCTTGGCCCGCTGCCAAAAGCGGCGATGGGCGTGGTGGAGCGCACCATTCAGGATGAATGGGGCGAGATGCTGATTACTGGGTGGAACAAGGCCGGATGGATCAACAAGCCCAGCGAGATTGGCGACCGAATTGGCAAATTGATCGGCGCACCTGCTGGCTCTGTGGTGATGGGCGATACCTTGTCGATCAAGGTTTATCAGGCTTTGGCCTCGGCGTTGGAGCTTAATCCGGGCCGCAAAGTTGTCCTGTCCGACAGTGGCAACTTTCCTTCTGACCTCTATATCGCTGATGGCCTATTGAAGAGCTTGGGCGAAGAATATGAGCTACGTGTGGTCGCGCCGGAAGAGGTTGAAAATGCGCTGACGGACGATGTGGCCGTGATGATGATCACCGAGGTCGATTATCGCACCGGGCGCAAGCACGACATGAAAGCGCTCACCGGAAAAGCCCATGCCAATGGCATTTTGACCATTTGGGATTTGGCCCACTCCGCAGGCGCGTTGCCCGTTGACCTTGAAGGCTGCAACGCCGATTTTGCGGTGGGCTGCACCTATAAATATCTTAATGGCGGCCCCGGCGCGCCTGCCTTTATCTATGTCGCTGACAAGCATAAAGATGCGGCGCGCCCTGCCCTTTCCGGCTGGATGGGTCATGAGGCACCATTCGCGTTTGATCTTGATTATCGCGCTGCGCCGGGCATTGAACGGATGCGCGTCGGCACTCCGCCGATCATCGCACTGAGTGTTTTGGAAGCCAGCATGGACATTTGGGACATGGTGGAGATGGACGCGGTGCGCGAGCGGTCCATCGAACTATGTGATTTATTTATTGATGAAGTTGAGCGGCTTTGCCCGCAATTGCAATTGGGGTCGCCGCGTGAAGGCAGGCGCCGGGGTTCGCAAGTTTCCTTCCATTTCGAGAATGGCTATGCGGCGATGCAGGCACTGATTGCCAACGGGGTTATCGGCGATTTCCGCGCCCCGGATATGATGCGGTTCGGGTTTACCCCGCTTTATGTTAATCATGATGATGTGCGTGGCGCTGCGGCCATTCTTGGTACTATTATTAATGAAAAAGTTTGGGACGATCCCAAGTACCAAAAAAGGTCAAAAGTTACATGATCAAGCCATATGATCCGAGCGAAGAAGGCGCTCAAATGTCATTTGATGGACGCATGTCCTATGGTGACTATTTGCAAATTGATACCATCCTCAACACCCAAAAGCCGCTTTCCACAGCGCATGACGAGATGCTGTTTATCATTCAGCATCAAACCAGCGAATTGTGGATGAAGCTGGCGGTGCATGAGCTGCATGCGGCCCGCACTGCAATGCAAGAAAACCGCCTTGAGCCAGCCTTTAAGATGCTGGCGCGGGTGGCGCGCATATTTGAGCAACTCAACAATGCATGGGACGTGTTGCGCACCATGACACCGTCGGAATATACCCAGTTTCGCGAGACATTGGGCCAATCCTCCGGCTTTCAATCTTACCAATATCGGCAGATTGAATATATATTGGGGAACCGCAATCAATCCATGCTGAAGCCCCATGCGCACCGTGAAGAAATTCACACCATGCTCAAAAAAGAGCTAGATGTGCCAAGCCTTTACGATGTGGCGCTGCAATTACTGCAGCTTGGCGGCATCAGCGTGCCAGAAGCTGTTTTGAACCGCGATGTCAGCAAAACCCATGTGGCTGACGATGGCGTTGAAGCGGCTTGGGCCAAGGTTTATGAGAACCCGGAGAAATATTGGGTACTGTATCAACTGGCGGAAAAGCTTGTTGATTTTGAAGATTATTTTCGCCGTTGGCGCTTCAACCATGTCACAACGGTGGAACGAATTATCGGCTTTAAACGGGGCACAGGCGGCACGGGTGGCGTGAGCTATTTACGCCGGATGCTGGATGTGGAACTATTCCCCGAACTTTGGCATGTGAGGACACAATTATGACCTGCGTATTTGTTCAATTGCGGTGCAAGCCGGGCAAAACTTATGAAGTTGCTGACCAAATTCACGAGCGCGAAATTGTTTCTGAGCTTTATTCGACCTCGGGCAATTTTGATTTGATGATGAAGATCTACATACCCGAAGGCGAAGATGTGGGCATGTTCATCAATGACAATATTGTGGACATTGAAGGTATTGAGCGTTCGCTGACCACACTGACCTTCAAAACATTCTAGGCGCTAAGCGCACTTAATAGAACGGATTTCGGATCTAGCAATCCGGAATCCTCTAAACTTTTCAGACGTATACAAATGGTAAAGTTGCTAGAAGCTGCAGGACATGCAGCTTTTTTCTTTTAAGCCTGTTGATTCACATCAAAGGATGTTCGTTTTCGTCGGCGCATAATTCCCCTTTAACTGAAAAGGGGGAATAGCATGAATGAGGAGATGAATAAGGGACCAGGTGAAGCAATAGTTGACGCTGACTTGGCAACACAAGGCGTGCCCGATCTTAATGAGCCAACGCCACAACACCGATTGGCAGAAATGCGCCACAATCTTGAAGCAATTCGGCGTAGTTTTGAAACGGGCGACTACCCCTACAAAAACAAAATCTCTCGCAAGAGCTATGAAGCGCAAAAGGCCAAGCTGCAAGTCGAACTGTTGAAAGTTCAAGACTGGGCGCGGGAAACCGGCGAGAAGTTTGTGTTGATTTTTGAAGGACGTGACGCTGCGGGCAAAGGCGGCACGATCAAACGCTTTACCGAGCATTTAAACCCTCGCGGTGCCCGCGTAATCGCCCTTGAGAAACCTACCGAACGCGAACAAAGCCAATGGTATTTTCAACGTTATGTGCAGCATTTACCTTCGGCGGGAGAGCTGATTTTTTTTGACAGGTCATGGTATAATCGCGCTGGCGTTGAGCGGGTGATGGGGTTTTGTAACCCCAACGAATATTTGGAGTTTATGCGTCAGGCCCCTGAATTTGAGCGCATGATTGTGCGTACAGGCGTTCGATTGTTTAAATACTGGTTTTCTGTGACGCAGGAAGAACAGCGGCGGCGCTTCCATGCACGAGAGAATGAGCCTCTAAAGCGGTGGAAACTTTCCCCAATTGATAAAGCCTCTTTGGATAAGTGGGATGACTATACCGAAGCCAAAGAAGCCATGTTTTTCTATACGGATACCGCTGACGCACCTTGGACCATCATCAAATCGAATGACAAGAAGCGTGCACGGCTAAACTGCATGCGCCATTTTTTAGCCTCGCTCGACTATCCCGGCAAGGACGCACATGTGGTGCATGGCCCTGACCCACTTATCGTGGGCTCATCCAATGATGTGATTGGTCGTTCCGAACACATTTTGGGTGCAACGCTCCACCCTGATCACCGATAAATAGATGACATAAAAAAGGGGGAAAACTCCCCCTTTATTCTCATCCTTCGATCGGCATACCCTCTTCGATCAGCTTGACCATAAAGCTCGATCCGGTGGGGATGATTTCATCATTAAAATCATATTCCGGATGGTGGCAATTTGGCGTGTCGCCCTGCCCCAAAAACACATAAGCGCCGGGCCGCGCCAACAGCATGAAAGAGAAATCCTCCGCGCCCATCACTGGCTCAATATCGTCTTTCACCCGATCTTCACCCACCACTTTTTTGGCCACGTCCAGCGCAAATTTGGTTTGCTCAGGATGGTTGATGGTGACCGGATATTCTTTTTGGTAATTCAAATTGATTTTGGCGCCATGCAATTGCGCGATGCCGATGCAAATCTCTTGCATCCGTTTTTCGGCATAGTCCCGCACATCCATATCGAGCGTGCGCACGGTGCCGGAGAGTTTGGCGGTTTGCTCGATCACATTGTCGGCGGTGCCGCAATGAAAGGTGGTGACGGACACTACGATGGATTTGAGCGGATCGACATTGCGCGAGACGATGCGCTGAAAAGCTTGCACCAGATCGGTGCCGACAATGATTGGGTCGATGCCCGTATCCGGGTGGGCCGCGTGAGCGCCTTTGCCGATGATCTCAATCTCAAAGAAATCCGCGGCTGCCATTAGCGGGCCGGTGCGGGCCTCAATATGGTTCACATCGGTGCCGGGGGAGTTGTGCAGGCCATAGACTTCATCAATGCCAAAGCGCTCCATTAACCCGTCTTTGACCATCTCATTGCCGCCACCGCCGCCTTCTTCAGCGGGCTGGAAAATCATCACGGCGGTGCCGTCAAAATTGCGGGTTTCGGCCAGATATTTTGCCGCGCCCAGCAAAATGGTGGTGTGGCCATCATGACCGCAGGCATGCATCACGCCTTGATTTTGCGACTTATAGTCGTGGTTCAAAATCTCGGTGATGGGCAGCGCATCCATATCAGCGCGCAAGCCGATGGTTTTGCCGGACTTATTTTGCTGCCCTTTGATCACCGCCACAACGCCAGTTTTGCCAATGCCGGTGACGATTTCGTCCACGCCATAGCTTTCGAGTTTTTCCGCCACCAGCGCCGCGGTGCGATGTTCGTTAAAGCCCAATTCTGGATGGGCATGAATGTCTTGCCGTATTTCGGTCAGTTCTTTATGAAATTCAGCAACACGATTAATGACTGCCATTTGTCTCCCCTTGAACATTGGTGCAACCAATACTAGGTCAGATTATCATCATGTCCCATTAAGGATGGCAAATGGAATTGTTTGGCTGAACACAATTTTACGTTAGATTTAGCCGAATCATGAATTAAAAGGCCAAGATGCAAATTACGACGCGAACTCAAGGGCAAGGACATTTTTTAGCTATGGCAAATGAGAACGAAGACAAAAAAGACGATAAGAAAGACCCAAGCGTTGAGAAAATCCTGTTTGAAAACCGCACGGTTTTGATCACAGGCGAAATCAACGACAAGTTGGCGCGGGAAGCTTCTGGTCGTTTGTTGGCCCTTGCCGACCATTCAGATGCGCCCATCAATGTATTTATCAGCTCGCCTGGCGGCCATGTTGAAAGTGGCGACATGGTGCATGACATCATCAAGTTCATCAAACCAACCGTGCGCACCATCGGCAGCGGCTGGGTGGCCAGCGCCGGCGCGCTGATCTTTATCGGCGCCAAGCGCGAAAATCGCCTGTGCCTGCCCAACACACGTTTCTTGTTGCACCAACCAAGCGGCGGCGTGGGCGGCAAAGTGTCTGACATTCAAATTCAGGCCGAGCAAATCAAACAAATGCGCGAACGCTTCGACATTTTGTTTGCTGAAGCCACAGGCCAAACCCCAGAAAAAATCGCCGAAGACACCAACCGCGATTTCTGGCTAAACACCAAAGAGGCGATCGATTATGGCTTGCTAGGCCGGGTGATCACCAGCATTGAAGATTTGACCTAAGGGGTTGAGAGAGACTGAGGAAGCCGCCGCAAGGCGGCTTTTTTGTTGGGAGTTAGATGGTTGTTTTGAGTCCTTAACGACGCATATTCTTGGCGATCTTAGCCAAAAGACCCGGCACCATGCCAGCCATGACCAGCAACATACCTTGATTAATTGCTTCACCAGAATTGGATGTTGATAAATATCGCTCCGAAGCCGCAATCATGCTTTCTTGGGTATTGTACGCGGTCGCCACGTAAAATCCCATGGTGCCCCTAAGCACCCCAAAAACCAAAAGCATCCACGCAATTAACGTGCCCAATCTGACGAAAAACAAATTCTAATACCCTTTTAACCAAGCAACATTTCCAACTATTGGAGAGTTAAAGCCGAGTAAAATAGTAGCGGCCTATCCAGAACTGCCGCTTTTTCCGCAAAGCCGACGACCGCTCCGAGCCCTGTTGAGACGCTTGGCTTTTGTGAGCCGTTCAAATGCTACACGTAGAAAATGAGGCTATTGACAATAGGTCGATCCAGTTTGATTGTAACCCTGCCGGAATCATGCCCACTCCGTTCTTACAAATTTTTCTATACGCTCTGCCCGCTTCTTTGCTTGCGAATAATCCCAATTGCCAGATTCTTTAATCTCATTACCAACCGCCATAGTTCCACGAATCCCACAACTCAAATAGGAATCAGCCTTCTCTTTTGGTGGTTTGTTTTGTAACGACGAATTTATTCCTGGTGGGAGCATCGTAAGGTTCCCCAAATGATGCTTGAATTCAGGCTCGACGCTTTGCGGAACAATATGCTCGATCGATTTTGCGGGGTCGACCGTCCATATCTTATTCCATTGTGACGAATTGATCATTTCCCCTGCCTGAGATGCCAGATGCTCGTCGTAACGGAAGAGAAGATATCGTAGCTCCTCAGTCCACCCCTCGTAGCAATCGTTCCAATACTCATCGTCGTCAAGCAAATCACTTAGACCATAGTCATTTCCCAGTGCTTTTAACTCAGCAAGAATTTCATCAGACGAAAGCTTTTTAGTGTATATGTCGTGAGCCAACCTGACGTAGTCGCCGACTTTCATACGCGTGTCGGCACCTCCAAGCGCAAAAATACGAAAAGTCACATTTTCCCAAGCCCCCAGCAACTCTTCCTGCACTTCTTTCTCGAACCCCCGTAGCATGATCGATATCGCTAGGAATCTCGCGTGTGCGATTTTGGTCACTGCGGCACGCCGAATGTCATTACTTAGTTCATCTACCAAGCGAACAACATGAAACAACCATTCTGCGGCTTCAATAATTGTTCTGAGATCACGTCCGCCAAGCTGGATCAGCGCGACAGAAGATTCTTCCTCCCCCATGACCCGGTTAGGTCGTGATTTAATTGAGAGGGTGCCTGCAAAACGCAACGCCTCATTGCCCAACGCCTGTTTGAGCCCGAGAGTGCGGTAAATATCTTGCCAGATTTTCCGCATCTCGCGCAGGCCGTCTGCGCGGGCCCCGTCTTCCACAAATTCGAACAACGAAGACATCAACTGGCTCTTAGTCTTATCAATCCACTTCACGTCTAGGCCGCGGCTGTTCAGTACTTCAAACACTCGGTAGACGGTCGCTTCGTCAGCGAGTTCATGGTAAATCATCGATAGCCGGTTTCGAATTGTTCCGAGAAGATCGATCAGCGCCCGTTTTTTTATCCAATCTTCGACATACTCCTCACACTCTTGCATCGCATCGACGATGTTCTTGTCGGAGGCCGTAACGATCGAATTAATATCAATTATACCCTTGCGGAGGTAACTGGTGAACACATTACTGCTATCATGGTTAGTCTGCAGAAGGACTAGCGAATGATCATCGCCTTTGACGAGAAGATCTTGGAGGTCAAGTTTTGCCCGTACATCACCCTTATCTCCACTCGCCGATAACTGTTTTTCAACAGCCTTTAAAAGAATTACTATTGTTGTGATCCGCTGCTGTCCATCCACAACCTCCACAGCTTGAAGTTCGTCTGCAGCGATTATGCGCTTCTCACGAGCAAGTGCGACGACGGTCGCCATAAAGTGCTCGCGACCGGAGCGCTGCGCCTCCTCAATATCATTGAATAGGTCCTGCCGTTGACGCTTTTGCCAAGAGTAGGCTCTCTGATAGTCAGGGATTCGGAACAGCCGCCCGTTTAAGAGCTTGGCGACCGATAGATGCACAGGACTTAGCTGCATGAAAAACGCCAGTTCAACTAGTATGAATCAAATAACACCGCCAGATTTGAGCAGCTTTGAGTATAATAGTAAAGTCGTAGGGCTTCCGATCTGAATCCTGTATGGTGTAGACCTTGCAAGGACGGCGAGCAAATTGTTTCGAGTGGCCGCTTTTGGAGATATGTGGTAATTGAAAAATTTGGTCTCCTGGTCCGTAAGGCTGACTTTGAGCGAGTTGGATCAAGTCCGCTGATCTTGCAAGAACTATAGGAATTGGTGAATGCTACATAGGCCCTCGGGTCAAGCCCGAGGGTGACGGGTGGGCGGGTTGTTAGCGATGTGCCAAATGGCTCCCCCACCCTTGGCCCCAATTTTATGCGCCGCCGTCGTTCGCTACGCTCACAACCCCGCCCCCGCCGGATGGAGCACTAAACAAACTCTGAGCAAGCGTGAGAAAGGAACGGACGAAGCCGACTGGCTGAGGATCTCGGCCAACTTTTTGGCCGCCCGCGCGGAGGTTAGGTGCTGCAAGCACCGCTCAACCGTGAGCGAAAATAGACTCGCGCAGTGACCTATTTGGGGGCGGCGACGGGTTTTGGCGCGAAGCGGGTCCAGAGGGGTTTGATGATTTTTACGCCGATGGGGATGAGGATCACACCGAGGGCGAGGCCGAAGATGCCGTCTAGGCCAGCGGTGACGGTCCATTCAACAGCGCCTTCCCATGCGCCGATGGCGTGGGCTGCGTCTACGGCGATGTGGTGAATCCAATCATAGGGGGCGGAGAAGCCCATTTGGTCTAGCGCGTGCAGGATGATGGAGCCGCCAACCCAGAGCATGGCGGCGGTGCCGACGATCATCAACAGGGTCATGAATTTGGGCATGCCATAAACAATGCCACGGCCAATGGCGCGGGTTGCGCCTAGTTTTCCGCGTTCTGCCAGATAGAGGCCCACATCGTCGGCCTTCACGATCAGTGCCACGGCACCGTAAACCAAAGCAGTGATGCCCACGGCGACCATGGCCAAAGTTGCGGCTTCCATCCACAACGTGCTTTCGGGAATGGCGGCGAGTGCGATGGTCATGATCTCTGCGGAGAGGATGAAATCCGTTTTAATAGCGCCTGCGACCTTTTTTTGTTCTAAGTGTGCGGCATCGCCTTCGGCGTGGCTGCCATCTGGTCCGCCATGGCCTTTGCCAAACCCGAGAAAATGCGCAACTTTTTCTGCGCCCTCAAAGCACAAATATGCGCCGCCCAGCATCAACAATGGTGGGATCATCCAAGGTGCGAAGGTCGACAAGGCAAGGCCAGCAGGCAGCAGGAAAACCAGTTTGTTGACCAGCGACGCGCGAGCAATTTTCCACACCATGGGGAGCTCGCGCGCAGGGGAAAAGCCCTGCATATATTTCGGTGTTACGGCTGCATCGTCGATCACCGCGCCTGCGGCTTTGGACCCGGCTTTCACGGCCTGCGCCGTAACATCATCAATCGATGCTGCCGCCAATTTGGCCAGCGCCGCCACATCATCCAACAATGCCATCAAACCGCTCATGCCTGTCTCCTGAAATATTATTTACGCCAGCATCGCGGCGAGGTCTGTTGTTATGACATTCCTGAACGGTTTGTCGCTTGCCACATTATCGCTTGATTGGTTTGGTGGTTCAAGGGTTTACAGCACCTGCACTGGCTTTATCACCCAACGAGGTGGGCAGTGTTGCATTTTCGACCTATCATGGCGGCAAAGCCCTAGGAAGCAACCATTATGGTTTGTGCACGTTGTGCATAGAGCATATTTGAACAAAGGAGTTTTTGATGAGCGAGAAGGCACTTTTTATCACCGGCGCATCAAGCGGCATTGGCGCGGCAACCGCTCGGCAAGCCATTGCGAATGGCTGGACCGTAGGACTGTTTGCCCGCTCGGAAGACAAACTCAACGCATTGGTCGACGAATTGGGCGACAAGGCGATTGCCCTGCCCGGTGACGTCACCGACTTTGAAAGCGTGAAGGCGGCGATGGATAAGTTTGCCGACCATGCGAGCGGGATCAACGCGGTTTATGCCAATGCGGGCACCGGCCTTTCTGCGGCAGGTACTGATGCGGGCGACCCGGACGATTGGGAGCGCATGATCAAGGTGAATGTGTTGGGCGTGTTGTGGACCGTGAAAGCGGCCATGCCTCATCTTAAGGAAAGCAAAGGGCATATGCTGTTGACTGGCTCCGCCGCGGGGCGTCGGCATATTGCAGGCTCGGTCTATGGCGCATCCAAATGGTTTGTGCATGGCTATGGCGGCAATCTTTCTGAAGAAATGAAATCCTTTGGCGGCCGCTGCACAATCATCGCGCCCGGGATGGTGGATACGCCCTTCTTTGAGGAGCCGAAGCCGGACAAGTTGCAACCAGAGGATGTTGCTGACGCCGTTCTCCATGCGCTTGAAGCCAATGCCCGTTGCGCGGTGAACGAGATATTTTTAATGCCGACGCAATAATCAAACCTCACTGTCTTGATTTGCTTCATCGTGGGCACCAACGCGCTCTTTCAACTCTAATCTTTTGAGCCAATTGAGAGGCTGGAGTTGATCGGGCTTGACTAGAAATTCAACAAAGCTCGACACCCCGCCATTTAAAACTCGCGTTAACAAACAGTTATTCCAAATCTATTATATTTTGTAACTATATTTGTCTTTCACAATTGAAAGTAGTGTGAATGAGTTTGTTTGTTAGACCTTTTAAAAAGCCATCGACGCAAGATTCCTCTAGAAATGCAACATTAGAGGCAGTTTCACGCGTGCAGGCGATCATCGAGTTTGATCCGAAGGGTATTGTGCTGACTGCAAATCAAAACTTTTTGGATACTTTTGGCTACGAGCTAGAACAAATTGTTGGCAAACATCACCGTCAGTTTGTTGAGGAAAGCTACGCGAACACAGCAGCTTATCAAAACTTTTGGCGCGATCTAGCGCGCGGCGAAGCAAGTAGTGGCGAGTTTAAGCGCTTCAATAGTGCTGGCGAAATCGTTTGGATTCAGGCGAGTTACACCCCCGTTCTAGATGCCAAGGGAAACGTGGCGAAGGTGGTAAAGCTGGCCAGCGACATCACCAACGAAAAAAACCGGGCCGTTAATGATGCCGGGCAGATCGCCGCGATCAACCGTTCGCTAGCAGCAATTGAATTTGATCTTGATGGTACGATTTTGAAGGCAAATGGGAACTTTCTTGATGCGATGGGCTATCAGGAAGCTGAAATCATTGGCAAACATCATCGTATTTTTGTTGATCCTGATGAGGCTGCAAGCTCTGAATATGCTGCATTTTGGTCGGACTTACGCAATGGGCAGTTCAAATCCGACCAATATTTACGCATAGGCAAAGGGGGCAAACGCGTTTGGATTCAGGCCTCTTACAATCCCATTTTCGATGAACATGGTACGCCCGTCAAAGTGATCAAATTTGCCACGGTTATCACGGCGCGCAAGGATGCAATGGAGGCGATCGGCCAATCATTGGACGCCTTGGCAAGTGGTGATCTGACCTGTCAGATCGAAAAAGAGTTCAATAATGATTTGGACCCGGTGCGCGTTGCGCTGAACAAATCAATTGGCACGTTTGTGGACATTGTGAGCCGCATCAAGCTCTCAACAAGCGGCATACGTGCGGCAACGCAGGAGATTTTGGCTGGAGCAAACGATTTGAGTGATCGCACCAATCGAGAGGCTAGTGCGATTGCGCAAACAACTTCATCTGTGGAAATGCTCGCTTCGACTGTAGAGGCCAATAAGAAAAGTGCCTCGCACGCATCAGAAGCGACAGACACGTTGAGCGTGGGCGCAGCAAATGCCGATGAAGCGATGGGTCGTGCAACAGGCGCGATGACCGCAATTGCTGAATCCTCTTCAAAAATCTCAAATATCATCAGCCTGATTGATGATATTGCGTTTCAAACCAATCTGCTGGCGCTGAATGCGTCAGTCGAGGCGGCGCGCGCAGGCGAAGCCGGCAAGGGTTTTGCGGTGGTTGCGGTTGAGGTGCGTCGGCTTGCCCAATCTTCCGCAAATTCGTCGACCGAGATTAAGCAGCTTATTGAGCAGGCCTCCAAGGAAGTTGGCGGCGGCGAACAGTTTGTGAAAGACGCAACGGAAAAAGTGCGGGCCATGTTGACGGATATTTCCCAATCCAACGATGTGGTGCGGCAAATTTCCAGCGCAACGAGCGAACAGGCCAACACCATCAACGAAGTGAGCTTGGCGATCCGCGAGATCGACGAAATGTCTCAACGCAATGCGGCGCTGGTGGAGGAAATGAATGCTGCGATTGAGCAATGTGAGCGCCAATCATCAGATTTAGACATGATGGTCGAGCAGTTCAAACTAGACGAACGTGGCAGCGGCGCTGCCCACACCCATCGTTCAGTGGCCTAAAGCTCCGGCTTTTCGGTAGACCGAAATATGCGACTTGCTGTTGGCGGTGAACGGGTTTCGCTGCCAATCGGCAAAGCGATGTTCGAGCTGCAAGCCAGCTAGTTCAGCCATCAAATTCATCTCTGGCGGATAGGCATAGCGCATGGGCAACGGCACAAGTTTTATGCCCTCATTTGTGATGCGAATGCGTTGGAAATGGAACTTTTGTGCCAACGGATCGTGCAAAGCGGCTTCCAACCATGCATGGTCTTCCCCCACCCGTTGGGTGGAAACGCGCTGATGATCTTTAAAGCCTGATAGATCCGGCACGAATGTTTCCAGAATGAACCGTCCGCCCGACTTTAGATGCTTTGCCGCATTTTTGAAGCAATCCACCTGATGGGCCTGGGAGGTGAGGTTGAACAGGGTGTTGTAGACCAGCAGAACCATATCAAACTCGCCACCGACTTCGATGTAGGCGAAATCCCCAATTTGAGACGGCACATCACCACCGGGTTTCGCGCGCATTTTATCGACCATTTCGGCACTGCCTTCGATGCCGACAAGCTCAAAGCCCGCCTCAACAAGGGGAATGGCCACCCTGCCCGTGCCGATTGCAAATTCTAGAATACGGCCTTGATGCCCATAGAATTTGACGAACTCAACAATCTGATCAGCATTGCCCGGATCAAATTGAATGTCATAATCTTCTGCATTGAGTTGACCAAACTGGTCTGGTGTAAAGTCAAACATATCGCCCCTCCAATGCCGGAGTGTGGCGGAGGCACCATGCGCTGACTAGTGCAATTGGGTGACAGCTAAAGCCCTTTTTTGATCGACTCGTGCAGGGAGTTGATCAGCTCGCTTTTCTGGGTAGCCACCTTATCATCATGCTCATGCTGCAGGGCCCAAGAGATAGCGTTGATGTGCAGTTGTAAAATGTCCTGCTCTTTTTCCAACAGGTCTGGCACTGCCCGAATGGCGGCGCAAAGGCTTTTGCCCACTTCCCCCACCAACTTGTAGCCAAAGGTGGCGGCCTGCCCTTTCAGATCGTGAGCGCACATAAATATATTGTCTAACCGTTCTTTAAACGGTGTATCTGACGCCAAGTAAGCTTTCATATCCTCGACAGCTTTTTTGACGAGGTCTGGATAGTTTTCGCCAAGTTTGCGAATGCGTTGTTCGGCGGCAAATTCCATTTCTTTCAATGTGTGACCAGAATTGGACCGAATGACCTCAGCCAGTCGATTGCGTGGCGTGTAAAACTCCACATCATCCGGATTTCCCTTGGATTTATTGAGGTGCTCATCTTTATTTTCACTCATTGGATTGCGCCTCATTTTCCGCCCGCATTTCCGGATTATGCTCAGTTTGCACGGCGTCGCCATGCCCATCATCCGCAATGTTCGCCCCGGTCGGGTTGGCCCGACGATCTTCGCCATCAAACCCGCGCAGATTGCGGCGACGGTCTGGCCCGACATAGTCTTTTGTTTTCACAAACTGGCGCGGATGGTCGCGCATATAGGTAAACCGATCAAACAGACCCGCCACGGAAACCGGCTTGCACAACACTTCATTTGCGCCGCTATCGCGGGCGCGACGAACATGTTCCACCGTTGAATAGGATGTAAGGACCAACACCGCCAAATCACGGATGGCTTCGTCCTTGTGATTACGGATTTTTTTGATCATCTCGAAACCATCGACAGGCTTCATCAACAAATCAACGATCATGATATCGGGCAGTTCACTCTCTGCGAGTTGCATGCCTTCTTTAGCGGAAAAGCCATGGCGGATTTTCTTGATCCTCATGCCCAACAACATATCGCGCAAGATGTTATGCATGTGCTGATTGTCGTCGACGATCAGGACCTTTAAATCACCAAAGTTATATTTCGTATTATGCCCGAATAAATTGCTCGACATATGCCTGCCTATATCTTGGCGTTCAAGCTATCAGTTTTGAGTAAGGAAAAGGTGAACTGGCGAGAATGGAGCGGGTGAAGGGAATCGAACCCTCGTCGTCAGCTTGGGAAGCTGCTGCTCTACCATTGAGCTACACCCGCGAGAGATTGCGTTGTTGATATGCCGTGTTTTGGGCATATTCGTCAAGAAAAATTGACTTTTGCAGGCGGCATAAGATGACCTGCCTCGCTTAGAAATGGCGCAACGGCAAAAGCAACTATCGTTGTTTTCTGACTGACTCTTGTAGCGATTTAAGCAGTGCCGTTTTTTGTTTTTCAACGGCGTCATTGTGCTCGTTTTCTAACGCCCAAATGATGGCGTTGATGTGCAGCTTTAAAATATCTGGCTCGGCTTGAAGCTTTTTAGGGGCGCCAGTAATCGCATCGCAAAGACAAGACGCTACGTCGCCCACCAAATTGAAACCCAAGGTTCCGGACTGGCCTTTTAAATCATGGGCAGACACATATATGGCTTCAAGGATTGAAGTGAACGGCGCATCTTTTTCTCGCTCCGCATTCATTTGCGCCACAATGGTGCGAACCTTTTCGGGATATTTGTCGCGAATGAGTTTGATGCGCTTTTCAACCTCATCTTCCATTTCCTGAAGCGTCATACCGGACTTTGTAGAGATAACCTCAGCCAACCGATTTTCTGGCGTAATGAATTCGACCTTCTTCGACTTTGGCTTTATAGGTTTCTCATTCTCGCGGTCATCTTTCATTTTATCTTCCTTCACAAGGGCCTAACGCCGCTCCGAAATAGGACATTGATTAGTCTTGCTTTTTACGGCGATCAGGGCCTTCAAATTCGCGCACGGCGCGTCGGCGGTCAGGACCGATATATGTCTCTGTTTTCACAAATTGGCGCGGATGGTCGCGCATGTGGGTCAATCGGTCGACCAAGCCGGAAACGGAAACTGGCTTGCACAACAGCTCATTTGCCCCGCTGTCGCGTGCACGGCGCACCAGTTCAGCGGAGGAGAATGAGGTGAGCACCAAAATGGCGGAGAGGCTAATTTCTTGCCGCTCATGCCGCCGCACCGACCTGATAAAATCAAATCCACTCACCGGCTTCATCAGCAAATCCACAAGCATAACATCGGGCACACCCGCCTCGACCTTCTTCATTGCTTCGCTTGATGAATATGCATGCTTGATTTTCTTAATGCGCATGCCGAGCAAGATATCGCGCAAAATCGTATGCATATGCTGATTGTCGTCCACAATCAGCACTTCCAAATCACTAAAATTATACTTTTCGTTTTGCCCTGAAATGCTGGGTAACATAGCCAGACCTTAAATAATGTCCGACCAATGTAAATTAAGGACGTAATCAAATGATAAATGGTGGGATGCGCAAATCAACCCTCCCACATCATGAGGAATTGGCATAAGCTTCACCTTTGCATTTTGATTTTTTGGATAGAGTTATGCCCCTCCCCGATATCTTATTTGAAACTGATCGCGTGATTTGCCGTCCGTTTGAAGCGAAGGACTTTGATGATTTGTTGACGCTGCAGAGCGACAAGCAGGTCTATCAATATGTCGGAGACGGGAAGCCTTTGCCGCCGGATCAGGTGACCTTATGGATCAACCGTTCACGCGAAAATATCGAAAAGAACGGCTTCGGCACGGGGGCAATTGTGCGCAAAAATGATGATCAATTGATTGGCTGGGCTGGCTTTGTGTGGCCAGAAGGCGCGGAAGTTGAGATCATCTATGGCTTATCCCCCAACGAATGGGGCAATGGTTTGGGCACCGAGATCGCCCAAGGTTTGGTGGATGCGGCGCGAAACCGTTATAAAATTTGGCCATTACACGCGACTGTGGATCCAGAAAACAACCGTTCTATCAACCTGCTGAAGAAAGTGGGCTTTGAACTTTTTGCTAAGACCAAAGATGAAGACGGGCTTGATACAGACATATATGAACTTAAATTGAGTTAAAACACCACGTTCATGCGGCAAATGCATGAACTTATACCCATTTATCGCTTCAATCCTTCAAACCTAAAGCGTTTAATGCTTCAAACTCATAAATACCACCTTGTTGGGTGCATGGGCCATTGAATGGGATATCGAGGAGGATATCGGCCCTTTTAAGATGCACCGACATTAGGAGAAGGATAAGCCGATGACTGCCGACCGCCCCACAATGCGCGACAAAGACCGCCCTGACCTTGGTTCATTTAAATGGGAAGACCCATTTTTGCTGGACGATCAGTTGACAGAAGAAGAGCGCATGGTGGTGGACACGGCCCGCGCCTTTGCTGATGAAAAGCTACGCCCACGTGTGCGCGAAGCCTATAATGAGGAAAAGACTGACCCGAACATTTTTAAAGAGTTCGGCGAGATGGGGCTTTTGGGCTCAACCATTCCGGAAGAATATGGCGGGGCGGATTTGGGCTATGTGGCCTATGGCCTGATCGCGCGGGAAGTTGAACGCGTGGACAGCGGCTATCGCTCCATGATGTCTGTGCAAAGCTCATTGGTGATTTATCCAATCTATGCCTATGGCACTGAAGAGCAGCGGCAAAAATATTTGCCGGGTCTGATTGATGGCAGCTTGATTGGCTGTTTCGGCCTGACTGAGCCAGATGCAGGCTCTGACCCCGGCGGCATGTTGACCCGCGCCAAAAAGATCAAAAATGGCTATGTGCTGAACGGCACAAAGATGTGGATTTCCAACAGCCCGATTGCTGACGTTTTTGTGGTGTGGGCGAAATCAGAAGCCCATGGCGGTAAGATCAAAGGCTTTGTGCTGGACAAAGGCATGAAGGGCCTGAGCGCACCGAAAGTTGGCGGCAAATTGTCTTTGCGTGCGTCGATCACTGGTGAAATTGTGATGGACAATGTGGAGGTGGGCGAAGACGCGCTACTGCCGCATGTGGAAGGGTTGAAAGGCCCATTCGGTTGTTTGAACCGTGCGCGTTATGGCATTAGCTGGGGCGCGATGGGTGCGGCGGAAGCGTGCTGGCACGCGGCCAACCGCTATGGCCAAGAGCGCAAGCAATTTGGCAAGCCATTGGCGCAGATGCAATTGTTCCAAATGAAGCTGGCCAACATGATGACCGACATTACGCTCGGCCTTCAAGGCTCGCTGCGGGTGGGTCGTTTGATGAATGAAGCCAAAGCAGCGCCGGAAATGATCTCGCTGATGAAACGTAACAATTGCGTGAAAGCTTTGGACATTGCGCGGATGGCCCGCGACATGCATGGCGGCAACGGCATTTCAGACGAGTTTGACGTGATCCGCCACATGATCAACCTTGAAACGGTGAACACATATGAGGGCACTGCCGATGTGCATGCCCTGATTTTGGGCCGTGCGCAAACTGGCTTGCAGGCATTCTTTTAAGCCCGGACAGCAAGGTAGAAGCAATGCAAGAGCAACCGCTTAAAGGTTTGAAAGTGCTTGAATTGGCACGGGTATTGGCTGGCCCTTGGGTTGGCCAAACCCTTGCGGATTTGGGCGCAGACGTGATCAAGGTGGAATCGCCCAATGGTGACGACACCCGCGCTTGGGGGCCACCATGGATTGAACGCGGCGACGATAAAAGCGCCGCCTATTTCCATTCGTGCAACCGGGGCAAACGCTCGATTGCGCTGAACTTTAAGGATGCGGATGACCTTGAAACCATTCGCCAATTGGTCAAACAGTCAGACATTTTGGTGGAGAATTTCAAGCTCAACGGGTTGCAAAAATATGGACTGGATTATGAAAGCCTGAAAGCGATTAATCCGCGCCTGATTTATTGCTCCATCACCGGTTTTGGTCAAAATGGGCCTTATGCCGAGCAGCCGGGCTATGATTTCATCATCCAAGGCATGTCTGGCATGATGTCCATCACCGGGGAACCGGATGGGCAACCGCAAAAAATCGGCACGGCGCTGGCGGACATTATCACTGGGCTTTATGCCACCATCGGCATTCAAGCGGCGCTGTGGCAACGTGAGCGCACGGGGCTGGGCCAGCAAGTGGACATGGCGCTTTTGGACAGCATGGTGGGCGTTTTGGCCAACCAAGCGATGAACTATCTCGCGAGCGGCACTGCGCCTACGCGACTAGGCAATGCGCATCCAAACATTTGCCCCTATCAAGTGCTGCCCGTGAAAGATGGTCATATTATTTTGGCTGTGGGCAATGATGGGCAGTTTCAACGCTTGGCCAAACTGATCGGGCAGGAACAGATTGGCGCTGATGAACGTTTTGCCACCAATGCCGCACGTGTTGCGAACCGAATTGAGCTGACCGCGCTTTTGGAAACTGAGTTTCAAAAGTGGGAAAAGCTGAAATTGCTGGATGCCCTGCACGCCTCGAACGTGCCTGCGGGGCCGATCAACCGGATTGATGAAGTGTTTGCCGATCCGCAAGTGCTGGCCCGCAAGATGGCGCTTGATATGGATGGGGTGCCCGGCGTACGCACGCCTATCCAATTCTCAGACGCGGCCATGACATTTGACCGCCCTTCCCCCAAGGTGGGCGAGCATACGCAAGAAATTCTGAACGAGCTTAAAGCTCTCAACGACAATTAAAGAGCAAATAAAATGGCGAAAATGACCGGCGGCGAGATTTTGGTGAAATGCCTTGAAGCGCAGGAGGTGGACCGTGTGTTCTGCGTGCCGGGCGAAAGCTATTTGGCAGTGCTTGACGGGCTGCATGACAGCAATATCGATGTGGTGACCTCGCGCCATGAAGGCGGCGCGGCGATTATGGCGGAAGCGGACGGCAAGATGCTGGGCCGCCCCGGCATTTGCATGGTAACCCGCGGACCGGGCGCCACCAACGCCGCGGCGGGCGTGCATATCGCCAAACAGGACAGCACACCGATGATCTTGTTTGTTGGCCAAATTGGCCGCGCCATGAAAGGCCGAGAGGCGTTTCAGGAAGTGGATTATCGGCAAACTTTTGGCGATTTGGCCAAATGGGTGGAAGAAATTGACGATGCGGCGCGCATTCCTGAAGTGATTGCCCACGCCTATCACATCGCCATGTCTGGCCGCCCCGGCCCTGTGGTGCTGGCGCTGCCGGAAGATATGTTGCGGGACGAGGTGGACGTGCCCGTTTGCCCCTACATCGAAGTGGCAGAGCCTGCGCCCAGCGTGAAAGCCGCGGCGCGGTTTGAAGAGCTGCTGCGCACGGCGGAGCGCCCTTTCATCGTGGCCGGTGGCTCGCGGTGGACAGAGCAGTCTGTGGCGCAGTTGAAAGCCTTTGCCCACAAGCACGACATTCCGGTGGGCTGCTCGTTCCGGCGACAGCAATTGTTTGACCATACAGATAGCCATTATGCGGGCGATGTGGGCTTGGGGATCAACCCGGCGCTGAAAGAGCAGATTGAACAATCAGATTGCCTGATTTTGCTGGGGGCGCGTTTTTCTGAAAATCCAAGCCAGAACTTTACGCTTTTGGGCATGCCTAATCCGGGCAAAACTTTGATCCATATTCATCCCGGTGCGGAAGAGTTGGGGCGGATTTACACGCCTACACTTTCCATCAATGCCACGCCGGAATGTTTCTTTGATGCGGTGGATCATATTGACGCCCTGCCCGCTGCGGATCGCGGCAAAAAGGCCAATGAAATTTATCGGGCCTGGACCGATGCGATGCCGGAAACACCTGGCGATGTGCAAATGGGCGGCGTGATGACCTATTTGCGCGAGGCGCTTTCTGACGATGCCATTATGTGCAATGGCGCAGGCAATTATGCGATTTGGTTGCATCGTTTTTGGCGCTTCCAGCGCTATGGCACCCAATTGGCGCCGACCTCCGGATCCATGGGCTATGGTGTGCCTGCCTCCATCGCCGGCAAATTGCGGCACCCGGAGCGGGATGTGATCTGCTTTGCGGGCGATGGATGTTTCCAAATGACCGGGCAAGAATTTGCCGCTGCCAAACAGTTTGGCGCCAACATTATTGTGCTGGTGATCGATAATGGCATATACGGCACCATCCGCATGCACCAAGAAAAGCACTATCCCGAACGGATTTCCGCCACGGATTTGGTGAACCCTGACTTCGCCGCGTGGGCCCGTGCTATGGGTGGACATGGGGAAACGGTGGAACAAACCGACCAGTTCCCGCTCGCCTTTGAACGGGCGCGGGAAAGCGGCAAGCCTGCGATTATCCATATCAAGACGGCGGCTGAGGCAATTTCACCAACGGCAACGATTTCGCAGTTGCGGGGGAAGTAGTGATTTTAGCAAAAAGCACGCCTGTGGATTAAGGGAAATGCCCGTGCATTACGGCCCCAAGTGAATATAATGGGACTTTTCGTGCCAAAGCGTGACCAAATATGTCAGATGAGATTTCCAATCTAAGCTTTTCGCAAAGGAATGGCTTGCAAGCTATTCCCCAACAACTTGAGCTAGGAAAAGTCTCTCCTGACTTCCGTAGGCTGGTTGATTATGCAATCAACAGAGAAATCGAACGCGTTCGAAGTGCCGGCTCGATCGGTTACTATTTTGTTGGAAGTTGGAAGGTTGTCGCTCAAGACATCCACGTAAAGTTTTTTGGTAATAGGATAAGTACATACGACAACAGTGCATACAAATTGAACCAAGCATTGGAAGAATTTACCCAGAATAAAGCATATAACCGTTTGTTCGACCTTATTGAGTTCTTAGCGAACCACAAAAACTGTACGGATAAATTGAAAGACGATTTGGCTAGCGCATTTGTCGAAGGGCATTTGGCCTACCGACTTATCGAAAAACGTGTTGTAGCAGTTGGCACGAACGAACAGGCTGATGCACTCCTGCGTGCCATCGACAAAACTGAACTGTCAGGTAATCTCGGCGCGAGAAAACACCTTCTCGAAGCCGGACAAAAAATTGCAATAGAGGATTGGGTTGGCAGTGTTCATGAAAGCATTCACGCCGTCGAGGCAATGGCAAAGTCTATCGCACCAGGCGGAACTCTGGGAAATGCTTTGAAACAGCTAGAGAAGCAGGGCACGCTTAATCAGCGACTGAAAGACGCATTTTCGAAGCTATACGGTTATACGAACGACGATAAAACCGGAGTTAGACATGCAAACGTATTTGGTACAGAAGACACCGTAAGTGAGGCCGACGCGTTGTTTATGCTGGGTGCTTGCGCTTCCTTTGTTTCATATTTGATTGCCAAGAGCGAATAGCAATTTATCCTTAAAAGTCGCTTTTCCTGATGGCTGGCGTGAAATGGATCCCAAGATCAAGTCTTGGGATGACGGAGAGTGTGGTTAGGGCTTTGAGCTGAATTTGAGCGGCCCCGGATCAAGTCCGGGGCGGCCATAGGGCTCGCACCTTTCATCCAGTTGCAATCCCGGCCTTGAGCCGGGATCAACGGCTTGCACGAAACTTAGGATGCTTGCCGCCGTCGTTCGCTGCGCTCACTACCCCGGCACCCCCAGAGTCTTTACGCGCCGCCGTCGCTCACTACGTTCGCTACCCCGGCACCCCCGCCAGTTGGTGCCCGATTGCCGTGTCTGAGATTAATATGGCCATCATCAAATGCAGCAATTTGATTGAAAAGTGTGGGGACTCTGCCTACTTTTAAGCTTTGCGCTGTGCGTTTTGCGGGGCGGCGGTGAAGGAGAGAGATGATGTCGCTCGATAAGATTGCCTTGATCATTGTGATTGTTGCAGCCGGGATTTATGTCGGCGTGATGGCGTTTGGAATTTTTGCGTCGGGCGTGCCGCTTTGGCCATTCTTTATTTTGCTGGCAATCGGTATCTATTTGATGTCACGGGTCATTTCCGACAAGTTGAACAACAAAGAAGATAAATATTACGAAGATAATATTCAGGAGTAATTTGCATGATCGTGACAACTGGCTTGACCGTGCCTGAAGGCGAAATCATCGAAACGATTGGTATTGTGCGGGGCAACACCATCCGCGCAAAGCATGTGGGCACAGACATTATTGCTGGCTTGCGCAATTTGGTGGGCGGCGAAGTGGGTGAATATACCAAGCTGATGGCCGAGGCGCGCGAGCAGGCTTATGACCGCATGGTGGCTCATGCTCAAAGCGTTGGGGCTGATGCTGTGATTGGGGTGAATTTCACCACTTCTATGATCACCCAAGGCGCGGCAGAAATTTTGGCTTATGGCACTGCCGTAAAGCTGAAGCGCTAAGCCATGCCCAAAATTGATATGCCGGAGTGGACCCACCATGAAGGTGAGCCAAACCCACTGACTGGGCAGGATGATGGCGCTTATGGCGAGAAGGTTCTGGGCAAACAGATTGGCCTGACCGGGTTGGGTGTACGCATGGAAATGCTGCCGCCCGGTTCTGCTTCATCCCATCGCCATTGGCACGAAACTGAAGATGAATTTTTGCTGATGCTTTCTGGCGAATTAGTTTTGGTTGAAGATGAAGAGACCATTTTGCAGGCGGGCGATTGCGCCGCTTGGAAAGCGGGGAACCCGGTTGGCCATTGCCTGCAAAACCGTTCAAGTGAAGATGCGACCTATCTGATCGTTGGTGCCAATGCTGAGCAGGATAAGGTGCATTATCCTGATCATGATGTGACCTTGCATCGTGATCGCGACAAGCGGAGCTTCACACGGTTGGATGGTACGCCCATCGTCACTTCAGAGTAAGGCAATGCGATGAATTGGGACACGCTTTATCTGCTGTTGAATGCGGCTATTGTGCCTGCGTGGGCGCTGCTCTTGTTTATGCCGCGGGCAGAATTGACCCAAAAGCTGGTGCATAGTGGCATTTATCCCATCGGCATTGGGCTTTTCTATCTGCTTTGCTTTTTGGCGGCAGCCTTTTTGGGGCAAGCGGCAGAGGGCTTTAGTTTTTTCACCCTAGACGGAGTGGCAACGCTGTTTGATCACCCAAATGGTGTTTTGATCGGATGGTCGCACTATCTGGCGTTTGACCTATTTGTTGGTGCATGGATTGGCCGCGATGCGGCGCGGCGCAACTACTCTCATATGATTGTGGCGCCGATGATGTTGTTTAGCTATCTCTACGGGCCGTTTGGCTTGCTCGCCTATATGGTTTTCCGTTTTTGGAAAGAGCGGCAGTTGCCTTCGCTTGAGGAGTGAGTGTTTTGGTTTCCCCCCACCCTAAATTCCTCCCCACTGAGGGGGAGGAAAATGAGCGTTGGCCTCATCCCCCGCGTCATTCCCGCATAGGCGGGAATCCAGATGGGATTGTCGTCTCGTGATGACCTTGATATTTTGCGCTTGGGTTGCGCTTGACTGGATCCCCGGGTCAAGCCCGAGGATGACGCCAGTATATTTGGTTTGGGCTTCGCCATATCACTGAGGTGAAATGGATTTCAAGATCAAGTCTTGGGATGACGGAGGGGGTGGTTAGGGCTGCGAATAGGTATCGCTTACACCTACCCCTAGTCCCCAGGCGGGGCCACTGCGTGGCTAGTTTTGTTTGAAGTGCTTGGAAAGCTTCAAATGTTGGCCCTGATAGTTTGATCCAAGGTCGGCGCCGTAAAGATTGTCGGGGCGTTCGGCCATACGTTCATAGATCAAACGGCCGATGGTTTGGCCGTGCTCGACCAAGAATGGTACTTCGCGTGAGCGCACTTCCAGCACGGCGCGGCTGCCTGCGCCGGCAGCGCCAGCGTGGCCGAAGCCGGGATCGAAGAAGCCTGCATAATGGACGCGGAATTCGCCGACCAGCGGGTCGAATGGCACCATTTCGGCGGCATAATCCGGCGGGACGTGCACCGCTTCGCGGGAGACGAGAATGTAAAATTCGTCAGGGTCGAGGATCAGTTCGCCTGTGCCACGATCGTGCAAGGGTTCCCAAAAATCGAGTACGTCTAGTGCGGCTTTCTTATCGACATCAACAACCGCGGTGTGTCGCTTTGAGCGATAGCCGATCAGGCCGCCGCGATCGCTGCCTTGCAGATCGATGGACAATGAAACGCCCTGCTCCACGATGGCGTTTTCATCAAAAACCAAGGTTTGTTCAGCGTGGAGCGCCTTATGTTCTTCAACGCTCAAACGACTATCGCCCGAGCGGAAACGGATTTGGCTAAGGCGAGAGCCTTGACGCACCAGCGCGGGGAACGTACGCGGGCTGATTTCGAGATAAAGCTTGCCATTGTAGCCAGCAGGCACCGTGTCAAAAGCGCGACCTTCATCTGTGATCACGCGGGTGAAAATGTCCAAGCGGCCGGTGGAGCTTTTGGGGTTGGTGGTGGCGCTGACGCCTTCCGGCAATGCCAGTTCTTCCATCAGCGGCACAATATAGACGCAGCCCCGCTCAAGCACAGCGCCCTCGCTCAAATTGATCTGGTGCAATTTGAGGTCTTCAATGCGCTCCATCACCGAGGTTTGCGGCCCCGGCAAAAAGCTGGCGCGCACGCGATAGGCGATTTCGCCCAAGCGCAAATCCAAGCTGGCAGGTTGCACCTGATCTTCATCGAAGGCATGGGCGACAATAATGGCGCCATCCTGATGCATTTGATTGATCATGCGGGCTGAATAGATACCAGTTGGCGAAGTCATTTACTTGACGTTTCCATTAAATTCTTTTGCTGACCCTTTGTTGTTAGCAATGTTAAACATTGACGCCAAGCCACAATTGGCATTAGATCACATAATTCGGTGGTGATTTGGCCGGTCTGCTTGCAGCCACCTTAAAGAATTAGCTAAAGGCGACCGTTTGCCGGCCAATTGGGTCGGCTTTTTTGTTTGGAGACTGGCGTTTAGTCAGAAAAGATATGGCGACCAAGACAAATCCACTTTTGGACCCGAAAAACCAATCCCCTGCTTCGCGCGCTGTGCATGGCGGCACTGAGCGTAGCCATCATGGCGAAACCTCAGAAGCGCTTTACCTCTCATCTGGCTTTACCTATGCCACATCAGAAGAAGCACGAATGCGGTTTAAAGGGGAAACAGAAGGCCATATCTATTCGCGCTTCTCTAACCCCACCGTTGAGATGTTTCAAAACCGCATGGCGGGCCTTGAAGGCGCAGACGCTGCGCGGGGCACTGCCACCGGCATGGCGGCGGTGACCACCGCGCTGATGAGCTTGGTGCAGGCGGGTGACCATGTGGTGGCCTCGCGCGCCTTGTTTGGCGGGTGCCGCTATGTGGTGGAAGATTTTCTGCCGCGCTGGGGTGTTAGCTCCACCCTTGTGGATGGCCGCGACCCCAAGAATTTTGAAGCCGCAATGCGCGACAACACCAAAGCCGTGTTTGTGGAAAGCCCGACCAACCCCACCATTGAGCTGGTAGATTTGGAAGCGGTTGGCAAAATTGCAAAAGCCCATGGGGCGAAATTTGTGGTCGATAATGTGTTCGCCACCCCGATCTATCAAAGCCCATTGGAATTGGGTGCGGATTTGGTGGTTTATTCCGCCACCAAGCATATTGACGGGCAAGGTCGCTGTTTGGGCGGTGTGATTGTGGGCGATAAAGAGCTGATCGAAGGCGATGTGCACACCATTATCCGCCAAACTGGCCCATCCATCAGCCCATTTAATGCATGGGTGATGCTCAAAGGACTTGAAACCCTTGGCTTGCGGGTGGAAAAAATGACCCAAAACGCGCGGGCAGTGGCCGACATGTTGGCCAACCACCCCAAGGTAGAGCGGGTTTATTATGCCGGACACCCTTCGCACCCGCAATATGAATTGGCGCAAAAGCAAATGAGCGGCGGCTCCAACATGTTGGCCTTTGACGTGAAGGGCAAGCAGGCAGATGCTTACACTGTTGCGGACCATTTAGCGCTGATCAAAATCTCCAACAATTTGGGCGATGCCAAGAGCATTATCACCCACCCTGCCACCACCACCCACCAGCGGTTGGAAGAAGAAGATCGGGCAGAGTTGGGCATTTCAGAAAAGCTGTTGCGCTTGTCTGTTGGGTTGGAAGCGGAAGGAGATTTGCTGTCTGACCTGCAGTTTGCTTTGGACCAAATCTAGGACCGCTATGTCTGACGATTTGGGGTTCGACTTTCAAACGCGTAAAGGCGGCGATGTGCAGATTTTGCATCATGGCCGCCTTGCAACCACGCTGCGCGGACAACGGGCAACGGACTTTTTGGCAGATATGGACGATTGCGATTTCGATGAGCAGCAGCAAATTATGGCGCGGCTGACGGGAAATTATAAACGTGGCAATGAACGCGTTGCTAAAAACCACCCCCGCAATAGGCGCTGATCGATCCGGCGCTTATTCTTCAGTTTTGACGCCGCCAAATTCCTGATAGGCCAAGAGCATCCGCGCAAAGGCGGTGTAGAAGCACGCAGCAGCAAAGATCGCCGCGAGCACGTTGAAATATTGTGGCCAGATGCACAGCGCGGCGAAGAAGGCAATTGTTTCGGTGCCTTCGGTGAGGCCCGTAGAAAAATAGAGTGATTTCGACCCGCGCTTTGTGGTGCTCAATTTGTGTTTTTCGGCGAGGATCGCATAGCCCAGAAATGTACCGCCATTAAAATAGAAGCTGACGAGAAGCAGTGCGCCGACCACGCCATATTGGGCAGGGTCCAGCACAATGAAGGCGAAGGGGAATGCGCCGTAGAATAGGAAGTCTACGGTGATGTCGAAATAGCCGCCAAAGTCTGTTTTTTGCGTGGCGCGGGCCACGGCGCCATCCAAACCATCCATCACGCGGGACAGTAACATCAAAATCAACGCGGCATAAAACATGCCCAGGGCGACCATAACGGCAGAAAGCAGGCCAATTGCGAGACCGGCAAGGGTGACGCCATTGGCGGATATGCCTGCCCGCGCCATTTGCTGGCCGATAAAATTGAGCGGTGGATCGATCCATCTACGCATCTGGCCATCAAGCATGAATAAATCCCTCACAAACATCGGACTTGGAGCAAAGCCTTAGACAAGACTTCACTTGCGGGTCAAACTAAACTATCACTCAGGAGTTGAGAACAGGCTGCACATGTTTGTGAGCAGAATGTTATGGTAGTTTTGCGGCAGCGCAAAAGAGTCGGCAACCATCCGGGATCTACACATTTATGGAATTTCGTCCGATTTTGATGATCATTGGTGTGCTGACCGCGATTTTGGGCTGCTCCATGTTTCTGCCCGCTATTGCCGATGCGCTGGTGGGCAATGATGACTGGATCGTTTTTGTTACCTCTGGCTTGATCACCACATTGCTGGGCGCAGGCATTTGGGCCTCTTCATTCGGCTATGATCAAAGCCTGAATGCGCGCCAAGCCTTTTTTATGACCGCCATCATTTGGGTAGTGCTGGCCGTGTTCGGTGCCCTTCCCTTTTATTGGGCCGGGATCAATCTCAATTTCACCGACGCGTTTTTTGAATCCATGTCGGGTCTGACCACCACCGGGGCGACGGTGATTTCAGGCCTTGATGATTTGCCGCCCGGCATATTGCTGTGGCGCAGCTTGCTGCAATGGTTTGGCGGCTTGGGGATCATTGTGATGGCGGTTGCCGTGTTGCCCATGTTGCAAATTGGGGGCATGCAGATGTTCCGCGCAGAAGCGTTTGATACGGCGGAGAAGATTTTGCCGCGCGCCGCGCAAATCGCCTCCAACATGACTACGATTTATATTGCCCTGACCTTTATTTGCGCCATTTGTTATTGGGCGGCGGGGATGGGTCTTTTTGATGCAATTGCCCACTCAATGACCACTGTCGCTACAGGCGGCTTTTCCACCCGTGATGGTTCCATCGACAGCTATGAATCCGCAATTATCGACTATATCGCGGTGACCTTCATGATTTTGGGTGCGTTGCCGTTTTTGCTCTACATCAAAATGGTGCGGGGCGACTTGCTGGGCCTATGGCGCGACAGCCAAGTCCGCACATTTTTGCTTTTGCTTGCAGCGGTGACCTTGGTGGCTATTCTCATTCAATATGTTGATGATATTGATCGGGGCGAAGTGGCGTTCCGACATGCCATATTCTCGGTGACATCAGTGATGACGGGCACGGGCTATGCCACGACCGACTATGGATCTTGGGGCGGCATTGCCATCACCCTGTTTTTCATCATCACCTTCATTGGTGGGTGTGCGGGGTCGACCTCATGCGGGATCAAGATTTTCCGCTTCCAGGTGCTGTTCTTGGATTTGAAGCAGCATATTCGGCAAATTCTTTACCCCTCTGGCGTGTTTGTGAAACGCTATAATGGGCAAGTCATCTCAGATACGGTTTCCGCTTCTGTGATGAGCTTTATCTTCCTCTACTTCTTCTTTTTCATCATTTTGGCCCTGTTGTTGTCACTGACTGGCTTGGACAGTTTGACCGCATTTTCAGGTGCAGCAACAGCCATCTCGAATGTTGGGCCCGGCCTTGGCGACATTATCGGGCCATCAGGCAATTTTGGCCCGCTCAGCGATGTGTCCAAATGGCTAATTTCTATTGGCATGATTGTTGGCCGGTTGGAAATTTTCACCGTGCTGGTGCTGTTCTTGCCGCGCTTTTGGCGCGGCTAAGACTTTTCCCAATTCAGCTGGCCGCTATTCAGCAGGCGTTGGTGTACGTGACACGTTGTGATGCTCGCCGCGCAGCAAGCCTGCAAAAGTGGGCGCATTTGGCCGCAAGAACAACCAACCAAACAGCGCGCCAATATCCGCGCCAATGCCGATAAAGGCTGGCACAAGAAACAGCACAAGCGCCGTTGCCAACCCCAGGCCAAACACAATGGTGATCGCCATCGGGATCAAGAACTGCGCCTGCAAGCTGGTTTCAAACAAAAGCGGCGCCAAGCCCCCAATGGTGGTCAGGGACGTGAGCAAAACGGCCCGCAAACGATCTCGCGATGCACCTGTGGCGGCCTCAAAAAGGCTATCACCTTCTTCCAACCGCTCCTGCAATCGTGACACCAAAACGATTGAGTCATTCACCAAGATGCCCGCCAATCCCAATAGGCCCATGACCGAAATGATGGTCAGCGAATAGCCCATAATATAGTGGCCCCAAATGGCCCCGACGATGCCGAACGGGATAATCAACATCACCGCCAGCGGGGCAAAATAGGAAGCGAAAATCCACGCAATGATCACATACATGATGCCCAACGCGATAAGGCCACCGAGACGCAAATCGCCAAAGGCAGCACTTTGTTCAGCCTGCGTACCGCCAAAGCTATAGGCGACACCATGGTCAGCCACGATAGTGCCGAGATAATCTTCTTCCAAACGCTCAATCACTTCTGCGCCTGAGATGATGTTTGCATCGGTATCGGCAATAACGCGCACGGTGGTTTTGCCTTCTTCACGCACGATGCGGTTAAAGCCTTGGCGCTCGCTCAAGCTGGCCACTTCCAGCAGTGGAACGAAATTGCCTGCGGGCGACCGCACCCACAGATTGCGCAGGGCAGCCGTGCCCTCATTCTCGCCATCACGCTCAACACGAATGGTGATCTCTTCATTTTCAGCCGCCACACGGCGCGCAACGCGACCTTCAAAAGCGTCACGTATTTGACTGCCCAAACTATCAATGTTGAACCCGAGTGCACTGCCTCGCGGTGTTATTTCCAACACCAATTCGGGCTTACCGTAATTTAGGGTGTCATTGATGTCCTGCACGCCATCAAAACCTTCAAGGATGGCGGTTAGATCTTCGGCCGCCGCCTTAAGAGTTGCTGTATCAGCACCCGTAAACTCAACGTCGATCGCCCGACCGGGAGGGCCACCGCGTGGCTCACGCACGCCGATACGGTTTACACCTGCAAAGCTTGGCAATTGCGAACGAATGGCTGCGCCAATCTCGCGGGTCCGCACAGAGCGTTGCTCCGAGGGCGTGAGATAGACTTGAATATTGGCTCGGCCATTCTCCACATCAAGCGATGCAAAACTGGTGACGATCAACGTTTCGCCTTCCGGCGTGAGTTCTTTTTCGACCTTGTTGACCACTTTACCCATCTCGCCGATCAGCGTGTACATATCTTCTTGCGGTACACCCGGCTGGAAGTTGGCATTTAGCGAAACAGTTTCGCCCTCCACAGTTGGGAAAAATTCAAAGCCAAGCTTGCCCGATGGAATGAGCGCGCCACCCAAAATGGCCAAGGCAATCGCAATCGCGGTGGTGGCATAGCGCCAGCGATAAGAAACACGTGAGATCGCGCCGAAAATGCGGTCTTTAAAGAAGTCAAAGCCACGGTCAAAATTGCGACGGAACGGCCCCGGTGCTTTGCGCTCTTTCGGCAAGGCATGTGACAAGTGGCCCGGCAAAACCAGAAAGCATTCGATCAGCGAGGCGATCAAAACCGCGATCACGACCATGGGAAGCGCTGAAAGGATTTGCCCCACCACATCACCCAGCAACAAGATGGGTCCAAATGCAGCCATGGTGGTCAGGCTGGCAGCGATCACCGGCGCAGCCATGCGCCCTGCCCCTTTGGTAGCGGCCACGGCGCGGTCGTCCCCCAAAGCATATCGGGTTGCTGTGTGCTCACCCACCACAATGGCATCGTCCACAATGATCCCCAATGTCAGCAACAGTGCGAACATCGAAATCATATTGATGGTTTGGCCCGAGAAATACATGACCCCAAGCGTCATGAGGATCGAAACAGGAATGCCGACCGCAACCCAGAATGCGATGCGAAAATCGAGAAATATGAAAAGGACGAACAGGACGAGGCCCAGGCCCATCAAGCCGTTATTGACGAGCAGGCTCAAACGATCTTCCACCAACGAAGCCGCCGCATTGAACACTTCAATTTTTAGGGAGGCAGGCAGCGTGGGGCGGATTTCATCGAGATAATTATTCATGGTCTCGAAGGACTCGACCGTGTCGGCGGTTGCAGACCGGGAGACCGAGAGGCGGATTGCTTGATCGTCGCCCATAAAGCCAACGCTTTGATCCTGATTGAACCCATCTTCGATATTTGCCACATCGCCCAAAAGCAATTTGTCGCCCTGCGACGTGGTTTTCAGCTCAAGTTTTGAGAGTTCGTTGACGCCAATTTCCGGTGCGAGTGCACGGATTTGGGCTTGCAAATCCCCTTCAACTGAACCGGAAGGACGGTCGGCCGTGTTGCGGGAAATAGCCTGTGCAATATCTGCGGTTGTCAGGTCAAGCTGACGCAATTTCTGGTCATCGACCACAATGTTGATTTCGCGATCTCGATAGCCCGTGAAGGTGACCCGATCCACACCTGCATCCAAAAGACCATCGCGGATGTCGCGCGCATAGTGGCGCAAAGTCGCTTCTGGGAACGGCCCCGAAATGCCAATGTCGGCAATGGGGTCAAAAAATTTGGGCGTGATCACTTCTGGCGTATCGGCTTCGATCGGCAAATTGGTGACGCCCGCCACCGCGGCCTCCACCTGCGCTTCGGCCTGTCGCATGTCGGTGTCGCGCTCATATTCTAGCGAGATGGAACCTGACCCTTCGCGTGCTTGCGACGACATGGACTTTACGCCATCGAGAAAGCGCACGGTTGGCTCAATCGCCTGCAACATGTTTTTGCGGATATCATCGGCGCTGGCACCAGACCAAGAGAGCGAAATCTGGATCTGCTTCACTTCAAGTGAAGGGAAGAATTGTCGGTTCAGTTTGGAAATGCCCCACGCGCCAAACAGGATCATCAAGATCATCAACAGGTTGGCGGCATTGCGGTGGCGCACAAATAGCTCAACAATGGAGCGGGCCCGATTTGTGCCGGTCATGCTCATGAGTTTTGCCCTTCGCTCTCAGCATCAGGGCGTGACTGTTCATCGCCCCCACCCTGCTCAGCGTTGCCGCCGCGCGCGCGCTCGCCACCTTGGCCACGGCGCGGAATTGGAGGTGCCTCTCCCTCCGTGATCACGGCAAGGCCGTCACCAGCTTGCGCCAAACGTGTGGTAATGACTTCAGCACCATCGGGCACATCAGCGCGCACCAGCATTTGCGCCCCATCGCGTGCCACTATTTCGGCGTCATGGGAGACCATACGCCCCTCTTCGATGGTGTAGATTAGGCGATTGTCGTATATCGCGGTTTCCGGCAAGCGGATAACATTTTCATAGGTCCGGCCGGGGACCATGATTTTGACAAATGTGCCGGGGCGGAAAGTCGCTGCTTCGGCATTATCAAGCCGAGCAAACACCTCAACACCGCCTTTGGCGGCATCCACCTGTGCGCCAGCGCGAGAAATGGTGCCGCTGGCCTTGATATTTTCTGGCTCAACTTCCCAAACCACTTCAATCGGACGACCGAGCAGACCATCGGCAAAAATTTGCCCATATTGCCGATCTGACATGGTGAAACGGACGTCAAGCTGGTCCTGTCGATAAAGGCTAATCAGTGCCTCATTGCTGGTGACAATTTTGCCCAATGCGATGGATTCAGAACTGACCACAGCATCAAATGGCGCAATGATTTCGGTGTTGGCGAGGTTGCGTTCGGCACGCTCCACTTGCCAATCAAACCGCTCCATGCTGGCCAATTGACGGTCAAGCTGTGCTTGTTGGATGGCAATGTTGGCCTGACGCTGCTTGAGCGCTTGCTCACGTTGTGACACCAGCAACTCACGGTCATCCACATTCTTTTGGGTTAAGGCGCCAGATTGCAGCAGCGTTTGCGCGCGTTCTAAATCTTTCTTGGACAATTCCAATTGCTCGCGGGCAAAGCTCAAATTGTCTTGTTCAAGCTGCAAGCGTTCGCGGGCCTCGGTGACGCCAGATTGTGCCTCGACCAAACTCGCTTTTGCCTCTGTCAGTGCACCGCGATAGGTGAAATCGTCAATGCGGGCGATCAGCTCGCCTTTGGCAATCGTGTTGCCTTCGGCAATATCCGGGTGAATTTCCACAATCTCACCCGCCACTTGCGCGCGCACATCTAGCGTGCCTGCAGAAACAATTTCGCCAAAATAAGTCAGATGCGGTTGGGCGGCTTGGGCCACAACATCGACCGTGCGCACCGTAAAGGTGCGTTCACGCCCCTGCCGCTCGGGCGGCTCCGGCCTACTATTGACCATCTGAAATGCAAAAAAACCAGCGCCTGCTAAAATGGCGATGGCCACACCTAGCCGCACAAAAAGCCCGATGGCGGTGAAAATTCCGCCCGCGCGTTTTGGTTTTTGCGGCTGAGAAGGTGTTTTTTGATCAGAAGGCTCGGTCTGATCCAGATGACGGTCCATAGCAAAGATCCCGGTTTTTTGCTCAAATTACGCCTATTGCGCGCATTGAACAAATTAAACTTTGTCCATCTTTACGTAGGAGCTCGCCTCTCTGGATCAAGCCGTTTGGTTTTTAAGCCTAGTCTTTGCGGAATTGATGCGGGTTGAAGTGATAGGCAGTGGAGCAGAATTCGCACACCACTTGGATGTCGCCATCAACCACCATCGCGTCAATATCATCGTTCGAGAATTGCTCAAGCATGGCTTCAATTTTATCCGCATTGCAGCCGCACTTCTCTTCCAGATCCATCGGCTCATAAACCCGCACACCGGTTTCATGATAAAGCCGGAACAAGAGCCGTTCAGCCGAAATTTCTGGATCGACAAGTTCATGATCGTCA
Organism: Maritalea sp. S77; assembly: GCF_049801075.1. Lineage (NCBI taxonomy): Bacteria > Pseudomonadati > Pseudomonadota > Alphaproteobacteria > Hyphomicrobiales > Devosiaceae > Maritalea > Maritalea sp. S77. The sequence goes on from NZ_JBNAGG010000001.1 coordinate 1,355,575, forward strand.
ATGGTTTGCAGCAAAGCGCTGGCTTCAACCCAGTTATTTTCCGGTTCGAACACATTGTCCGCGGTTTCCGGATTGTCGAAATCCCCGTCGCCGGGCAAATCGGCCATGGTGCGTTCGCCATGAGAAGGCAAATGCTGCAACAACACGCCACCAGCACGCCATTGGTCCTGTGCTTTGCCCTTTTCGCTAAACTGAGCCACTGCCAAACGCACTTTGGTTGGGATCTGCTCAGATTGCATAAAGTAACGGTGGGCCACTTCTTCAAGCGACGCCCCGTCTAGCTGCACAATGCCTTGGTAGCGCTCGGTCATTTCACCCTGATCGATGGTCATGGCCAAGATGCCTTTGCCCAACAATTGCTCTGGCGAAAGCTCGCCCGCTTCCGCAGCCTCGTTCAAGGCCACTTCGTCAAACCGGGCATAGCCGCGCAGGCCGTTTGGCGTTTGCAAATCGACCACGATCATATTGACCGGACCATCCGTTTGCGTTTGCAAGATGAACCGCCCTTCAAATTTGAGGGACGACCCAACCAATGAAGCCAACACAATGGCTTCACCCAACAAGCGCGCAACGGGCGTTGGATAATTATGACGTGTCAGGATGGTGTTCAGCGCCTCATCCAATTTGACGGCACGACCACGCACATCCAAATTTTCAACGGCGAACGGCACAACGCTGTCGCTTACACTTTCTTCTCGATCAAGCCCGACGGCTTTCATCAAATCTTCTGTCATTTAAGCTCCTCAATGCCGAACACCCAGCACAAAACGGCTTTTTGGGCGTGCAGCCGATTTTCAGCTTCATCAAATACAACCGATTGGGGGCCATCCAACACCTCTGAGGTCACTTCATCCCCACGGTGCGCCGGCAAACAATGCATGAAAATTGCATCGCTCTTGGCTTCAGCCATCAATTCTGGCGTCACACGGTGCGGTGATAAAATCTCGCGGCGGATGGTGGCATCCAAATCGCCCATCGATACCCATGTATCGGTGATCACCAGGTCTGCATCCTTCATCGCGGTAACTGGATCTTGTGTCACTTGCACAAGTCCGTTTGTCGCGTCGATCTCTGCTTGCATGGCCTGATTAGGCTTATATTGTTCAGGACAAGCAATTTTCAACTCACAGTTAAAGAATTTTGCCGCCTGAATCCATGACATCAACACATTGTTACAATCGCCTTGCCATGCAATCTTGATGCCCTCGATCGACCCACGATGTTCCTCATAGGTCATAATGTCCGCCATAATTTGGCATGGATGCGAAAAGCGGGTCAGCCCATTGATCACAGGAATGGTGGCCGCCGCGGCCATTTCTTCCAGATCATCATGGCTGAGCAAGCGGATCATAATCGCATCGACATAGCGCGACATAACCCGGGCCGTATCGGCAATTGTTTCATCGCGCGACAATTGCATTTCATCGCCGGTAAGCATCAATGTTTGGCCACCAAGCTGGCGCATACCCACATCAAATGAGACGCGCGTGCGTGTGCTTTCACGGTCAAAAATCATTGCCAGTACTTTATCTTGCAGCAATGGCGGGCGTTCACCCTCTTTCAATTTGGTTTTTAGCGTGTGGGCCAAATCAAGAATTTTTCTCAGCTCTTCTTTTGTAAATTGGCCAAGATCCAAAAAATGTTGCGTTGCAGCCATGGTGACTGTCCTTTTGTCATGAGTTGCTTGTGGGGGAAGCGAAGATCGAGTGAATGAAACGGGCAAGCCCTAAGCCGAAAGCGCTTTTTCCATTCGGTTGATCGCCTCATCGATATCCTGTTTTTCAACAATGAGTGGCGGCAAGAAACGAATGACATTATCACCCGCGCCAACGACAAGCAGATGATGCTCGCGCATTTTAGCGACCATTTCCGCTACGGGTTGTTTCACCTTCATCCCCGCCATCAAACCTTTTCCGCGCACCTCCAGAACTTCTTCTGGGAATTTTTGCGCCAATTGCTGCAATGACCAGCTTAAATATTGACCCATTTCTTCAACATGGGCCAAAAACCCATCTTCTGAAATGCGGTCTAACACCGCATTGCCTACGGCGCAGGCCATGGGGTTGCCGCCATAGGTGCTGCCATGGGTGCCCGGCACCATCGCAGCGCCAACCTCTTCAGTGGCCAAACATGCGCCCAGCGGGAAGCCGCCGCCAATGCCTTTGGCCAAAGCCATCACGTCAGGCATAATACCTGCCCATTCATAAGCAAACATTTTGCCCGTGCGGCCATAACCACATTGCACTTCGTCCAAAATCAGCAAAATGCCGTGCTCATCACAAAGTGCGCGAAGGTCGCGTAAAAACTCGGCACTAAAGACATTGATGCCGCTTTCACCCTGGATCGGCTCCAGCAAAATGCCAGCTGTCTTGTCGCTGATGGCGGCTTTCACTGCGTCAAGGTCGCCCGCTGGCACATGCGGAAAGCCGCCAGCCTTAGGGCCAAAGCCTGTCAAATAGGATTCATTACCGCCTGCCGCGATGGTTCCCAAAGTCCGCCCGTGGAACGCGCCTTCAAAGGTGATGATCTCATAGCGATCTTCTTGACCCTTATTATAGAAGTAGCGACGCGCGGTCTTAATAGCGCATTCAAGCGCCTCAGCGCCTGAATTGGTGAAGAACACCATATCAGCAAAAGAAATGTCTACGAGCCGCTGAGCGAGCTTCTCTGCTTCAGGAATGGAGAAAACATTAGAGACATGCCAAAGCTTTTCGGCCTGCTCTTTAAGCTTGCTCACCACATAAGGATCAGCATGGCCCAGCGCGTTCACCGCGATACCTGCTGCAAAATCAAGATATTCGCCACCGTCTGATGAGAATAGTCGCACCCCTTCGCCCCGCTCAAAAGAGAGATCGGCGCGTTGATAATTTTTATAGAGTGCGGACATGTTCTTGATGTTCCTTTCTGCCCTGAACTGCGGCGCTGCAAGACAGCGCCAAAACCAAAAAACGCGTTGCCCACAACGGCGCAACGCGATAACAAGTGCATTTATGACCAGTTTAACTGGGAAAAGTCAATCGGCAGCGAAATGGCGGAAATGCAACGACATTAAAAAATGTCTTGGATAACCGGAAATAAAAGCAGACGAGCCTTGTCACGGATTCATCCGGTCTTGTAAAGTGAGGCCATAGGAACACGATATCTCGTGTGGCGGACCTATAAGTACATACGATGGATGGTATTTGAACCGGATTTTACGCATTTTTCGGTGAGGTGCCGGAGTCTATCTTTTGATTAAAATGGAGGACCTCCATGGCGTGGACAGACGAGCGCGTTGCGATTTTGAAAAAACTTTGGATGGAAGGCTTGAGTGCAAGCCAAATCGCGGCTGAGCTTGGCGAAGGGGTCACTCGCAATGCAGTGATCGGCAAAGTGCATCGGCTTAAACTTTCAGGCCGGGCAAAGCCCGCATCTTCAGCCCCGCGTGCGCGCAAGCCACGGGCCACGGCGTCCAGCACGCCAAGGCGACCAAGCGGCGCAGCATCAAACACAAGCGCGCGCCCTGCGAGCAGCCGCCCGGCGGCCGCTTCTTCAGCGCCGCGCCGTTCATCTGGTGGGCCAGCAATTGCAGGCAACACCGCGCTGAAGATGAGTGCAGAGACCGAGGCCGAGCAAAGCTTTGAACTGAATGCTGAATCTGAAATCTTTATCCCAGAAGCCGAGCGCATCGGCCTGATGGAGCTGAACGAACATACGTGTAAATGGCCAATTGGCGACCCTGTTGCAGATGACTTCCACTTTTGTGGACGCCATAGCGATGAAGGTAAGCCCTATTGCGAATTTCACTCTAAGCGTGCTTACCATTCCCTTGACCGGCGCAAGAAGAATTAGAGCAGCGAAACTTTAAATCGGGTCGCCTTGTGCGGCCCTTTTTTTATGGAAAGATTTAGCTGCCGCTACCCCAATTTGCCGCTAAACAGGCAAAAGCGACAGGTTGACTAGGCATCTGTAGATATTTTGGCAATCCACGCTAAATCTCGAAGACGAAAAGGGATTACAAATGGAACAAGGCGCTGAATCTTTGGAAACAAAGGGGATGTTGTGTGATCCCGGCGACCATTTTGTGGGCCGCTTTGAGGTGGAACGGAAGTTCCGGGTTGTTGATTTAGACCAAGTTCGAGACCGGCTGAAACGATTGGCGGCAACGCCCTTCACAATTGGGAATGTCGAAACAGATGTGTTTCTTGATTTACCCGATGGGCGTTTGGAAACAAACGGCCAGTTTCAAACCCTTCGGCATATGCAACCCTCTGGACGGGTGCTTTGGATTTCGAAGGGCCCTGCAAAGGACGAGTGCGTGGCCATGGACCTTGCCGACTATGACAAAGCATTGGCGATGCTTAAATCTTTAGGCTTTGAAGAGAAGCGACAAATTCAAAAGCGTCGCGATATCTACTTTTTTGATAAGTTTCATGTCACGCTTGATCAGGTGGCAAGTCTTGGCTCATTTGTTGAATTGGCGGTTATGACCGATGATCAAGACGCCCTCCCTTCTCTGCGCCAAGATGTGCAACAAGCAGCTGAGACATTGGAACTTTTGAGCTATCCGGAAGAAATGCAATCATACCGCGACTTGCTCTTTAAATAAATTTCGCGTGGACGGAGTCATTTGAGTGATAAATTGGAAGGCTTCTGAAAGCTTCCCAGCGCAACCCAATCACGTAGCCCCAATCTGATCCCTTCGCGAAACCATAAGGGATCAGCGTGCAAATGTTCCCCCAAACTTAATATCTCGAAGGCGGGTTATGCGGTGGCGAATTTCTCGTCAAAGCTATAGCCAGCGCCGCGGACGGTGCGGATTGGATCTTTGGATCTGCCGCGATTGATGGCTTTGCGGAGGCGACCGACATGTACGTCTACGGTGCGTTCGTCTACATAGACATCATGGCCCCAAACACCGTCGAGCAACTGCTCGCGAGAATAGACGCGGCCGGGGTTTTGCATGAGATATTCCAGCAAACGATATTCGGTTGGGCCGAGATGTACCTCGCGGCCAGAGCGGCGCACGCGGTGGGTCTCGCGATCCAACTCAATATCGCCTGCAGCAAGGCTTTGTGCAGTGAGATGAGGGTTTGATCGACGCAGCAAGGCTTTCACACGGGCCAGAAGTTCAGGCACAGAGAATGGCTTCACCACATAATCATCAGCGCCAGTAGCTAGGCCACGCACCCGCTCTTCTTCTTCGCCACGGGCAGTCATCATGATGATGGGAGTGCGCTGGGTTTCTTCGCGTGTGCGCCAGCGGCGGCACAACTCGATGCCGGAAAGACCAGGCAACATCCAATCTAAAAGGATGAGATCCGGCACATCTTCCCGCATGATCAAATCAGCTTCATCGCCACTTTCAGCAGCAGAGACTTTATAGCCCTCTGCTTCCAGATTATAGCGCAGCATTAATGCCAGATCGGCTTCATCCTCGACGATCAGTATGTGTGGTGACATAACCCCATCCTCGCAATTTTAAGACTATCCCAAAGAGACCTTGCCGCTCTCAATATCGTTGTAGAGATTGCCACCTGTCTCCAGATAATAGGCTGCCTCTGCGATATTGGTCGCGTGGTCGCCTGCACGCTCTAGGTTTTTGGCGCAGAACAACAAATGGGTGCAATCAGTGATGTTGCGCGGATCTTCCATCATATAGGTGAGGAATTCGCGGAACAGTGAAATATAGAGCGAGTCTACCTCGTCATCGCGGCGGCACACATCTATTGCGATTTTTGAATCCCGCGCGGTGAACGCATCAAGCGCCCGCTTAACCTGTTGCAACGATAGGTCTGACATGTGACGCACGCCATTATAAAGCTGCTTGGAAACGCGCTGGCTATCGATATGCAAGGTACGACGTGCCAAGTTTTTCGCGATATCGCCGATCCGCTCCAAATCGTTGGCCACGTGAATGGCTGAAACAATGTGGCGTAAGTCACCCGCCATTGGCTGGCGACGTGCGATCATGGACACGGCCTGCTCATCAATCATGCGCTGCATATCGTCAACGCGCTTGTCGCTATTGGCTGTTTGCTTGGCCAATTCATGGTCCACCCGGACCAGCGCCTGTGTCGCATTGGTGATGGCCACTTCAACCATGCCGCCCATTTCTGAGATTGCGCGGGTCAAAGAAGTCAGTTCATCTTCGTAAGATGTGACGATATGTTCGTTATCTGGATTTGCCATTGTTAAATCTCTCGCCGCTAAATATTACCCGATACGCCCAGTAATATAATCTTGTGTTTTTTTGTCGATCGGGTTGGTAAAAATCTGGTCTGTTGGGCCTTCTTCAATCAGTTTACCCAAATGGAAGAACGCTGTCTTCTGACTTACGCGAGCGGCCTGCTGCATGGAGTGGGTCACGATCACAATGGTGAAGTTGGCGCGCAGTTCATCGATCAATTCTTCAATGATCGCTGTCGCAATTGGATCAAGCGCTGAACAGGGCTCATCCATCAACAATACTTCTGGCTGCGTTGCAATAGCACGCGCAATGCACAAGCGCTGCTGCTGACCGCCGGAAAGGCCTGTGCCTGGCTGATCCAAGCGATCTTTCACCTCTTCCCAAAGGCCTGCGCGACGCAAAGAAGAGGTGACCAATTCATCCAACTCATCTTTTGTGCGGGTCATCCCGTGAATACGCGGGCCATAGGCCACGTTTTCATAAATGCTTTTGGGAAATGGGTTTGGCTTTTGGAACACCATGCCCACGCGGGCGCGCAATTCTACAACGTCGATATTTTTGTCGTAGATGTCCTGGTCGTCCAGAATGATGTTGCCGGTAACTTTACACACATCAATTGTGTCGTTCATCCGGTTTAGGCAACGCAAAAAGGTGGACTTGCCGCAGCCCGATGGGCCGATCAATGAAATCACTTGGTTTTCATAGATGTTCAAATCCACATCAAACAGCGCTTGCTTTGCACCGTAAAAGACGTTGACGCCGCTGCCGCTCATTTTCACCTTGCCCTTGTTCGCAGCAGGTGCGTGCGTTGTGGCGGTGGCCAAATTTGCTTCTACACTCATTATCTACCTCAATATGTGTGGTGGGGCCGAATATCGGCCTACCAACGGCGTTCGAAACGTTTGCGCAGCACAACCGCCAGCGCGTTCATAGCAATCAAGAACCCAAGCAACACCATGATGGCAGCGGATGTACGCTGTTGGAATGCTGGTTCTGGGAAATCAGCCCACATGAAGATCTGCACGGGCAAAACGGTGGATGGGTCTGAAAAGCCCATCGGAATGTCGACCACGAAGGCGACCATGCCGATCATCAACAGCGGTGCTGTTTCACCCAAGGCTTGCGCCATGCCGATAATGGTACCTGTGAGAATACCCGGCATTGCCAATGGCAATACATGGTGCACCACAGTTTGCAAGCGGGAGGCGCCAATGCCCAGCGCAGCTTCGCGGATTGAAGGTGGCACGGCACGCAAGGCAGCGCGGGACGCGATGATGATGGTTGGCAATGTCATCAAAGCCAAAACCATACCGCCAACATAAGGCGCAGAGCGATCCAACTCGAAATAGTTGAGGAACACCGCCAAGCCCAGCAAACCAAACACAATGGAGGGCACCGCAGCCAAATTGTTGATGTTCACTTCAATCAATGTGGTCCATCGATTTTTCGGTGCGAACTCTTCCAAATAGATTGCCGCGGCAACGCCGAGCGGGAAGGACAAGAGCAAGGTAATGATCAGGGTCAATGCCGAGCCAACAGCCGCGCCAAGCACACCCGCCATTTCTGGTTCGCGGCTTGCGCCACGAGTAAAGAAGATGGTGTTTAGGCCGGAGCGAACATAGCCGCGGTCAACCAACACATCGGTCCAAACGATTTCTTGGTCGGTGAATTTGCGATTGGCCTCGGGCACTTCCAGCACGCGGATTTTCCACTCGCTGGCGTCGATGTTACTCACATCGGCATCGAGCGGCATATATTCTTCCACGTTTGCTGTGGTTGAAGTGACCTTAACCGCTTTCAACACCGCGCCGTTGGCATAAACCAACACAGACATCATTTCCTCAGTGAGGTCTTCACCCAAGCCCGGATTGGCCACACGGCTATCGATTTTTTTGGTTTGCTCTTCAATCTGTTTGATGCGGGCTTCCAACACGGTGATGTCAGATTCTGACCGCTCTAGCTCCGCTTCCAAACGCGATTTCACATTGGCGTTTGCTTCTGCTGGAATACGCGCTTGCAACGCCTGAATGTCGCCACGTGTTTTGTTGAGTGACAATTGCAAGCCAGATTGTTGCCCGCGCAGCCGAACGGCCTGTGCCGCAAGCGCTTCCTTAGCGCGCGCCAATGCGTCAGCAAAAACGGGCTCATCAGCGATCAAGCGAAAACCATTTTCGTTGCGGTCAACGCGCAATGCGCCCTGGCCATCGATTGTGTAATCGCTGGTGATTTGGCCTTTAAGATAAAGGTCAGCAAAGTCAGAAATCGGCACTTCCAAATTTGCGCTGGTGCCGACAACTTCTGGATTGTCCAGAACCTGTTGGCGCAAGTAAACAGAAGAACCGGATGAGAGCAGACCACCAAGTGTGCGGCGTTCGCTACGACCTGTTACCGTCGGAAATTCGCCGCGAATGGCATCGCGCACTACTGCGTCATAATTTGCTCGGCGCAGGCCATCTTCGGAGCCATCAAGGTTCAGCTTTTCTTCGCTCAGCTCAAACGGCATATTGACGAAGTTGAAGGTGAATGCAGGCAAGCCCTGAAACACCACTGTGGACAACAGCAAGAGCAAGAAGGCGACTGAAACGCCAATCGCCGAGCGCCCAAGCCATTTGAAAATCGACTCGCCGCGATAGCGCTTGGCCAATCTTTGGCGTGCACCTTCGCTGGTATGAACCGAGGCCTGTTCCACATTGCCACCTGCTAAATCAGTCATATTGCTCTCGATATTTTTGGATAACCCGAAGCGCAATGACGTTCAGAAGCAGCGTAACGCAAAACAGCACCAGACCCAAGGCAAAGGCGGCAAGTGTTTTCGCGCTATCAAACTCCTGGTCACCCACCAGTAGGGTTACAATTTGCACGGTTACGGTGGTTACCGCTTCGAGCGGGTTCACCGTCATATTGGCAGAAAGGCCAGCGGCCATCACCACGATCATGGTTTCGCCAATGGCGCGGGAAATGGCCAGCATCAAGGCAGACACAATGCCCGGCAAAGCGGCTGGCAAAATCACGCGGCGGATGGTTTCAGATTTGGTTGCACCCAAGCCAGCGGACCCGTCACGCAGGCTCTGCGGCACGGAGTTGATCACATCATCTGAAAGTGATGAAACAAATGGGATAATCATGATCCCCATGACCAAACCTGCGGCCAACGCACTTTCCGACGACACAGAAATGCCGATGGCATCGCCCGAGTTGCGGAAGAAAGGTGCGACCGTTAACGCGGCAAAGAAGCCATAAACCACGGTTGGGATGCCCGCCAAAACTTCCAAGATTGGCTTGGCCGTAGCACGCACTTTTGGCGACGCATAATCTGACAAATAAATCGCGGACATCAAGCCGATTGGTGCGGCCACGATGATGGCGATCGCTGTGATCAGCAAAGTACCGGCAAATACGGGGATGGCGCCAAAGACCTCAGAATTGCGGTCTGTCGCCTCTTCACCCACACCTTCAAAGGCACTTTGCGGGCTCCAGTGTGTGCCGAACAAGAAATCGAGAAAGTTCACTTTTTGGAAAAAGTTGATGCTTTCAAAAATCAAAGAAAGCACGATGCCGAGCGTTGTGAGAATGGCAACGCCTGACGCAGCGACCAAAATCGCCATCACTGTTTTTTCAACGAACTGTCGTGCGCGCAAATCTTGGTTGATGGCCCGCACGGCCAACCAGCCGCCAACAACAACCATTACACCGACAACAATTTGCAATGCCAAAGCTGCTGTGCTGACGAAAGCACGGTAATGCTCAACCGCAGATACTTCCAGCGCACCAAGCGCGCTTAGATCTGTGCGGTCAGCGAAAGAGCGCATATTGCGCATCAAGGCGTGTTGTTCAATTGTTGCCAAATTGGCAAAATCCGCCCCAAGCTGGGCGGCGACATAGGCGTTGGTCAAATAACGCGAGAACAAAAGCCAAGTGAGAAACAAAAGCACGGCGGGCACTAGGCCACATATCAAGACAAAGGCGCCGTGAAATCCGGGTTTTGAGTGAAGGATCGTTGCATCACCACCAACAGTGGTGACCGCACGAGAGCGGCCAATGTAAAATAGCGCGCATCCGGTTAAAACCAATATGAGTACGAAGAACCAGCCTTGCACCTTGCCACCCCGTTCTTAATCGTTGATGCCCCTTAAGAGCATAAAGGCCGCCCCGGGAAAAGCCCCGAGGCGACGCTTATTCAGTGAAAAGATTTACATCTTTTCTGCAGGCACCAAGTTTTCAGCGTCTGACTTAAATTGCTCACGTGCTTCCGCAGGCAATGGGATAAGGCCTTTTTCTGTCAAATAGCCTTCGTCGCCCCAAGCAGCTTCTGAAGTGAACTCACCAACATATTCCTGGATACCAGCGATCACGCCAACATGCTCTTTTTTCACATAGAAGTAGAGCGAACGTGAAACTGGATAGTCGCCATCAGCAATGGCATCAAATGTTGGCTCAACACCATCAACAGTTGCGCCTTTGATTTTGTCAGCGTTTTGATCAAGGAATGAGAAACCGAAGATGCCAACAGCAGCTGGGTTTGCTTCAAGCTTTTGAACGATCAGATTGTCGTTTTCGCCAGCGTCAATGAATGCACCGTCTTCACGGATTTCGCCACAAGCATCTTCTTCGATGCCTTCTTGACAAGATTCTTCCATCACCAATTCAACAAAGGCGTCACGAGTGCCAGAGGTTGGAGGAGGACCAAGAACCTCGATTTTTGTTGCTGGCAATGAAGGGTCAATGTCTGACCAGTTCATGTATGGGTTGGCAACAACTTGACCGTCAACAACCACGTTCTTTGCCAAAGCAGCAAAGATTTGGTCGCGGCTTACAGCCAAATCAGCACCTGATTTTGCGCCAGCCAATACGATGCCGTCAAAACCAACTTTAACTTCAACCGGTGTTGCACCGTTTGCCAAGCATGTGTCGATTTCTGAGTTTTTAATACGACGTGATGCGTTGGTGATGTCTGGTGTGCCTTCGCCAACACCTTCACAGAACAATTTCAGACCACCGCCTGAACCAGTTGATTCAACGATTGGCGTTGGGAAGTCAGTTGTTTGACCGAAACGCTCAGCAACCGCTGTTGCGAATGGGAATACAGTTGAAGAACCAACGATGGAGATTTGGTCACGTGCCTGTGCGCCAGTTGCGGCAACAGTGCCAGCAACAACCAAAGCAGCAACGCTTGCATATTGGGCGAATTTCATAATGTCATCCTCTTTAGAGCTTGCACTCAAATTCAGTGTTTGCACCGAGAAACCAGCATCTTTTTTAACTGGCCGTTTCCTCCCGGTCTGCGGGCACATTATTGCTCTGCGCTAATGGTTTTATGTCTTTTAAATGACAATTAAATGACAGTATAACACACTGGATTATAAAGGTTTTTATGAATCTCGCTTGTGTACAAACTGGTTAGATGACATATTTTATAACGGAAGGTACACACTAATCTGTGTGCCCTCACCCACCACAGAAGAGATATCGAGTGCCCCGCGATGCCGGTTCACAATGTGTTTGACGATCGCGAGGCCCAGTCCCGTGCCCTTTTTGCGCCGAGACGACTCAACATCCACGCGATAGAATCGCTCGGTGAGGCGCGGCACGTGCTCTGCAGGGATACCCGGGCCATTATCTTTGACCGTCAGCCGCACATCAAAATTGGCGCGGCTCTGCTCTTTATCAAGGTGCACTTCGACTTTGCCGCCCTCGTCGCCATATTTAATGGCATTTTCAATGAGGTTGGTAATCACTTGTGTGAGCTCGTTGCGGTCGCCTGTCACCTGAAGATCATCCAAATGGTTCTGAAAATCGAGAATAGCTTGGCTTTCAGCGATTTGCGGTTGCAGCATTTCAATCGATTCTTTGACCAAATTGCCTAAATCCACTTTCGAAGTCGGTCGCTTATGCTGGCGCAATTCAATACGTGAGAGTGACAAGAGGTCATCAATCAGACGCGACATCCGCTCTGCCTGTCCGCGCATAATGCCCAAAAAATGGTCGCGAGCTTTGGTGTCGTTGGCAGCGGGCCCCATCAGCGTATCCAAAAAGCCCATCAGGGAGGTGAGCGGCGTGCGCAGCTCGTGGCTGGCATTGGCGACAAAGTCCGCACGCATCTGATCAAGCGAGCGTTGCTCTGTTTGATTGACGATGGTCACCACAAAAAGGTTGGTGCGCTCAGTGGGCGCGACGCCGGGCTTTTGCACCTCCAGCGGCACTGCGCTGACCTGATACCAACTCGCGGCAGGCACCGTTTCGCGATATTCCCCCGTCGCGCGATCATTCTCGGCAATCGCTTTTTCGATTGTGTTGAGCAAAAGCGGGTTGCGCAAAGAGAAAGAAAGCGGGTCTCCAATTGAGGTGGACGGAAACTCCCCTGCCGCCGCATCGTTGCGGTAACGCAAAATCACCCGGCGATCTACGATTAGGCACGGGTCGGCCAACGCTTCGGCAAATCGTTTGGTTGACGTATCCGGCCAAAGCGATGGCTGCTGATCTAGATTGCGAACAGAGGGCACCAACACGGCGCGGCGCGGCACGGCGATGGCTGCCAAAAAGATAATGCCGAAGGACAAGGCCGCCTGAACAAAGGTCAGCAAATCACCGACATAAAGCACCAGAAAAACGAGCGAACATGCCAACAAGACCCAGCGCGCCGCATAAAAACGATCGCGCCAACGGATGGTCAAACTGCGTTTGGGGGCGGAAGTGTCCAATCCACTCATGCTATATCCTAAATTAATACCGCGCTAAAATGATCCGACCTGATTTAGTGAGCCAATATGAAGTTTCAACGACAATAGGCGGCACACTTGCGATGACACCAAAATTCGCTGCCCGACTTTTTCAGTCCACTCAAGGCTTTACGCAGGCACAACTGCACCATAAAGTTTTTGGTGCATTGATTTTTCGTGTCCCCCAATAGACTGAAAAGGGAAAAAGCGCAAATTGGCTGATTTTGATTTAGACAACCCCGAACTCCCCGATCACGTAAAAGACCGTGCTTTTCAATCTGGGAATTATCCCTATGAGGACAAGCTGAAGCGCAAGACTTATGAGGCGCATTTAGAAGCCTTGCAAATTGAATTGACCAAATTGCAAAGCCATCTGCAGCAATCTGGTGAACGCGTGATCATGCTTTTTGAAGGACGCGATGCTGCAGGCAAAGGCGGCACGATCCGCCGCTATACCCATTATCTAAACCCGCGGCACAATCGGGTTGTTGCGCTTTCCAAACCGACCGAAACAGAGCAAGGCCAATGGTATTTCCAACGCTATCTGGCGCATTTTCCAACGGCTGGTGAACAGGTACTGTTTGATCGCTCGTGGTATAACCGTGCGGTGGTGGAACCCGTGATGGGCTTTTGTAGCCCTGAGCAGACTGAAAATTTCTATCAGCAATTGCCTGACGTGGAACATATGATTGTGAAGGAAGGCATTCACTTTTTTAAGTTTTGGCTGAATATCGGACAGGAAATGCAACTGAAGCGTTTTCACGATCGGCGGCACAGCCCGCTCAAACATTGGAAACTAAGCCCGGTGGATTTGCGCGCATTGGAAAAGTGGGACGTATATTCTGCTGCGCGCAATGAAATGTTGGAGCGCAGCAATTTTGACTTTGCGCCCTGGACCGTGGTGCGGGCCAACGACAAGCGGCGCGCGCGCATTGGGGCCATTCAAACCGTTGTTTCAGCTATTGACTATGCGGGCAGAGACATGGGCGCAATTGGCAAGATGGACAAGCATATTGTGCAATCTGCCGAGACCTTTTTGGCCCATTGCCAAAAGGACGAATAGGCAAATAAAAAGGCGCGGAAAACCGCGCCTATTTTTATGCAACTGTGTCGACTTGGATGCGGTTATCGGGAATAACCACAATTGGCGAGCCTGGTGGTACGCGCTCATAGAAATCGACGATATCGTGGTTGGTCATACGGATACAACCTGAAGATGCTGCCGTGCCAATGGTCCACCATTCAGGTGAGCCGTGAATACGGTAAAGCGTGTCGCGACCATCTTTAAAGATATAAAGTGCGCGTGCGCCCAACGGGTTGTCCAAGCCTGGAGGCTGGCCTTCACGCCATTTTTCCAATTCAGGCTGACGTTCGATCATTTCGCTTGGTGGTGTCCAAGTTGGCCAAGGGCGCTTGAACTGAACCTTCGCGCGGCCCGACCAAGTGAACCCAGCCTTGCCAACACCAATGCCATAACGCATGGCTTGGCCATTTTTCATGGTGAGATATAGAAAGCGATTTGGCGTATCGACGATGATTGTGCCTGGCGTTTCGCCAAACGGATCGTCAACCACCTGACGCCACAGATCACGATCCAACCGATTGGCCGGAATCGCGGGCACTGTGTATCCATTGTCGGTGAAGGAAGCAAAACGCAACAGATCAGGATCTGGTGTGGTCACTTTTGGCCCTTCAGCCATTTTGGCGCTTTGTGCACCACAGCCTGTCAACACTGCAGACATCGCTGCACCTGACAAAAGCATCGAAAACTGTCGACGTGATAGCTTCACTTTAATATCTCTCATCCACAAAAAAGCCGCCACAGCATGGCGGTGAAGAATTTTGGGCAAACTATAATAAATTCGCCGTCAATTATAGAGCATCTTTGCCACACTCCAGATTATTTCACATAGAATAACGCGCACTTTTTCGTGAAGTTCCATCTAATCTGGCTTTTTTCCACCTAATTTTTCTGTCACGCGATCCGCTGCCGCCTGCACCAACAGCGCTAAACTTGCGGTGCGCGCTTGGCTGACGCGCACTGTTGGACCCGAAATGGATAGGGCGCAAACCGGCTCAGAAAATTCATTAAAAACCGGTGCAGCGATGCAGCGCAAGCCCAAAGATTGCTCTTCATCGTCCAGCGCGAAGCCATTTTTGCGCACATTTTCCAGTTCCGATTCGTAGGCTTTTCTGTCCGGCAATGATTTGGGCGTGAGCTGCGGGAAGCTCAAAGCGTCAATAATTGGCTTCGCCTCTTCGTAAGATTTAAAGGCCAACATGGACTTGCCTACCGCACTCGCATGCAATGGCCCCACGCTGCCAATTTTCACCGCCATGCGCATCACCTCTTCACACTCAATCTGCGCGATGAACACCACACGATGTTGGTTGAGAATGGCGAGGTTTACGGTTTCTCCTGCTTCCTGCATCAAACGCCGCATGGGCGCGCGGGCGGCAGCAACAAAATCGCGGCGATGCAAAAAGCCAGCGCCAATTTGAAATGCCCCGAGTCCAATTTGCCAAGCGCCTGCCTGATCATCAAATGCCACCATGCCCTGCCCTTCCAGCGCACCCAGCAATCGGTGGGTGGTTGAGGGGGCCAAATCTGCCTTTTGCGCCAATGCGCCCAAAGCAATACCATCTGGCTCTTTGGCGATGATGTTGAGAAGGCCAAAAGCCCGATCCAATGATTGAACCGGACTTTTGGGTTGTTTTTGATCGGCCATTTAGGCTTTTGCCTTCGCTTCAAGGCGGCGGCGGTGAAGGATTGGTTCTGTATATCCTGACGGTTGTTTGATACCTTCAAACACCAACTCACAAGCGGCCGCGAAAGCAACGGAACTGTCAAAATTGCTCGCCATTGGCTGGTAGGCCGGATCGTCAGAATTTTGCGCATCTACGATTTTTGCCATCTTTTTAAGCGCGTCCATCACTTGCTGCTTGTCCACCAATCCATGATAGAGCCAGTTGGCAATATGTTGCGATGAAATGCGCAATGTCGCCCGATCTTCCATCAAGCCTACATCATGAATGTCAGGCACTTTAGAGCAACCCACGCCCTGATCAATCCAACGCACCACATAGCCCAAAATGCCTTGGGCATTGTTTTCAAGTTCATTCTGAACTTCTTCTGGCGACAAATTGCGCCCACCCAGAAGTGGCGGTGTCAAAATGTCATCAAGAGTGGCTTTTGTACGTGTCTTCAGCTGATCTTGAACGGAGAACACATTGATCTGGTGATAATGGGTGGCATGCAACACCGCTGCTGTGGGCGATGGCACCCACGCGCAATTGGCACCTGCTTTCAGGTGATCGGTTTTCGCCTCAAGCATTTTTGCCATTTCGTCGGGCATTGCCCACATGCCCTTGCCGATCTGCGCCTGTTTCGAGAAGCCTGTTTCCAGCCCTGTATCGACATTCCAGTTCTCATAGGCGGTCAGCCATTTGGCACCCTTAATATCGCCTTTGGGCAAAACTGGCCCGGCCACCATGGAAGTGTGGATTTCATCTCCGGTGCGATCCAAAAAGCCAGTATTGATGAATACAACTCGGTCTTTCACTGCGCGGATGCATTCTTTCAAATTGACAGTGGTGCGGCGCTCTTCATCCATGACGCCGACCTTAATGGTGTGACGCGCAAGGCCATAGGCATCTTCAACCCGATCAAAGAGTTCGTCGGTCAACGCGGCCTCTTCTGGGCCATGCATTTTGGGCTTCACAATATAGATAGAGCCAGCGCGCGAATTGCGTGGTCCTTGCTCTTTATTCAGATCGTGCATGGCGCAGAGCACAGTGATCATCGCGTCGAGCATGCCTTCGGGCACTTCCTCATCATTAGCGTAAAGCACAGCATTGTTGGTCATCAGGTGGCCAACATTGCGCACCAGCATCAGCGAGCGGCCGGGCAAGCTAAATGCCTCGCCGTCGATGCCCTTGAAGGTCAGATCGCCATTGAGAGAGCGCACCATCTCCTTACCGCCTTTGGTGAAGCTGGATTGCAAATCCCCCTTCATCAGACCCAACCAGTTGCGATACACTTCAGTTTTGTCTTCAGCATCAACGGCTGCAACAGAATCTTCGCAATCTTGAATGGTGGTAAGCGCGGCTTCCAACACCACATCTTTAACGCCCGCACTGCTTTGCTGGCCGATGGGATCTTCTTTGTTGATGACAACTTCTATGTGCAAGCCATTATTGACGAACAAATAGCTCTCGCCTGCTCGCGTTTCGCGCGTGCCGATACATTGGCTTGGATCAGCCAGCGCAACTTCGCTGCCATCAATGGTCGCGATGAATTGACCATCGCTGATCTGGTAGGCAGACGCATCACTGTGCTTTCCTTTTGCCAATGGGATGGCTTGATCCAAAAATGCAGCAGCCCGCGCAATCACCTCTGCACCCCGTTTGGCATTGTAGGATTTGCCGGGGGCAAGTTCCCCATCCGTTGAGATGGCATCAGTGCCATAAAATCCGTCATAGAGCGAACCCCAGCGGGCATTGGCAGCATTCAATGCAAAGCGCGCATTCATCACCGGCACCACAAGTTGCGGGCCTGCAACTTTGGCAATTTCATCATCTACATTTTGCGTCGCGATTTCAAAGTCGGCACCCTCGGGCACCAGATAGCCGATGTCTTTGAGGAACTTTTTATAATCAGCTGGATCTAAATCCTGCCCTTTGCGCGCCTGATGATAATCATCGATTTGTTGCTGAAGCTTTTCCCGCTTGGCAAGCAACTCCTTATTGCGCGGTGCGAGGTCATCCAAAATCTTCTCGAAGGCGATCCAGACCTTTGTGGCGTCTAGATTAAGGCCTGGCAAGATTTCTTCTTCGACCAATTGCGCCAATTGCTTCGCAACTTTGAGTTGGCCGATTTCTTGATAGTCTGACGCACGCATAATCTATTCCTCACCAATTTGAATTTTGGCCAGAATAACGGCAAAGCCTTGCCGCTGTCAAACAAAATGGAATTGCATTCCATATTGTGGAAATTACATTTTTGGCGGTGCTTTTCGAGTGAGAATAAACAAGGCCGCTCCACCCAGACATGCGGCTTGAATCAACAATAGTTTCCAGCTTAGGCCAATCAAAACCGACACCATAAAAACTGCACCCATAGTGAGCACAGCAGTGATCTTGGCGCGGGTGGCAATGGCGCCATATTTCTCCCAATCCGCAATTGGCGGACCAAGTTGAGGATGTTCGATAAGCCATTTGTGGATGCGCTCATTTGAGCGGGCAAAGCCAAAGGCCGCAATAATAAGAAATGGTGTGGTGGGCATGATGGGCAGGAAAACCCCAATCAGGCCCAAGCCTAAGCAGGTCCACGCTACGGCAGACCAGATCAACCGCCAAAAACGACTATCAGACACGGAATCACCCTTTTTTCCACATCATGTCGAGTTGACAGGCGAAAATAAATATGATTTTTATACTCATGTTTAGATGTCACCTGCCTGAGACATCCTTTGTCCACATCCCCCCTAATTGCCCGTGGACAAAAAAGGCCCGGTTCGCGAGAACTGGGCCTTATAATTTCTAGAGCTGTATTGATGCCTTAGAATTCTTTCCAATCAGCATCTTCATCAACCGCTGCAGTCTCTTCCTGCTTCACCGCCGCATTGCCGCGTGTAAGGTAGGATTTGGCTGCTGTTACAACCTTTTGCTGCAAACCCTTGATGCCTGTTTGCGGAGCGCTTTGCGCTGCAGGAGCTTGGGTTGCGGTTGGCGTTTCTGCACGCACTCCATCGGTGACAAAAACATCAACAATCGCATCAAGCTCTGATGCTTGTGCCTCTGTTTGCTCGATGGCTGCATTTGTCTCTTCAACAAGTGCTGCGTTACGTTGCGTCATATCGTCCATCTGCGCCACAGAGGTGGTGATTTGCTCGATGGAGGTGGCTTGCGCCTTACTCTTATCCGCAATTGACACCATGATCGCATTGTTAGACCGCGCCGCATCCAGCATGGATTCTAGATTGGTTGCTGCTTCCGCCACCAAACGAGACCCGTCTGACACTTCAGATACAGACTGCTCAATGAGTTTCTTCACGTCAGAAGATGCATTCGCTGCAGATTGAGCCAGGCGCCGCACTTCAACGGCCACAACAGCAAAGCCCTTGCCTGCTTCGCCTGCCCGTGCGGCTTCAACAGAAGCGTTCAAGGCCAGCAAGTTGGTTTGGAATGCGATATCATCGATCATGCCAATAATATTGGAGATCTGGTTGGAGGAGGATGTAATCCGCTCCATGGCTTCATTAGCCTGACGCATCACTTCACCGCCCTGCTCAGCTGTCTGACGCACTTCTTCAGCATTGGCGCTGGCGTCTGATGCTTCCTTGGCGTTTTCCAGAACAGTCTTGGACAGTTCATTCATTGTCATAGAGGTCTGATTGATGGTCGCGGCCTGCTCGTTGGTGCGGCTAGACAAATCATTGGCACCTGCCAAGATTTCACTTGTTGCCACTTTCAACGCACGAGAGGTTGAACGCAACTGACCAATCACGTCGCTTAGTTTTGCGTTTACGCGGTTGGTGTCTGTTTTGAGCTGATCAAAGGCCCCTTTATATTCGCCTTCCATCCGCACAGTCAGGTTCGCATCGGCAAGAGCAGACAATACTTTGCCTGTTTCGTTGATGCCACGGTCAACCGTTTCTACCAAGCGGTTCACGCCTTCAGCAAGTGTGTTTAGCTCTTGATCAGGGAATTCAGCTTGTACGCGGCGAGAGAAGTCGCCATCAACTGCTGCATCCACCACATCGCCAAACGCTGATTGCAATTCGCGCATCATGTTTTGACGTTCGGCAGCGCGGGAAGCAGATGCTTCCTTCTCCGCTTCGGTCATTTGCTCAACTTTGATGCCATTTTCACGGAACACTTCAACAGCACGCGCCATTTCACCAAGCTCATCATTGCCTTTGGTGCCGCGCACTTCCACGTCCAAATCGCCATCAGCCAATGCCCGCATGGTTTTGGTCAGGCGAGAGATTGGCACAGTGACTGTACGGGTAAAGAATAGGCCCCCAGCAACCGCAATGGCCAACATAATGGCACCCACGATCAACATCATGTTGCGCATTTCAACCACTGGCTGGAACAGCTCTGAAATTTCCTGACTAGCTACCATGGCCCACTTCACGCCAGCAAACTCAACCGGAATAGCTTCCACATGCACCTGGTCGCCATGGGCGTCAACAGTGATGGAGTGGGCAGGTTCGCCCTCCAAGGCCTGATCAATTGCAACAGTGTCCAAGCTGGTCACAAATGCATCGTTTTCTTCGGTGTGGGTTGAATCTACCCGCAACAACTTATCAGCGCCCACCAGCAATGTTTCGCCAGTTTCACCCAAACCTTTTGTCAAACCGATAAAGCCGGCGATCGTTTCGTATGGCACGCCAAACACAAGTACGCCGACAAAATTGCCCTTATCGTCCACAATCCGAGAGCCCATAAAGCTCGCAGCAGCGTTGGCATAATGCGGATATGGTGCAAAATCAGTGAAGACAACTTCGCCATTTTCCGCACCATTTGCCTTTTGCAGGATGGTATCCAGCGCCGAGCCAGATTCAACCTTCGTGGCAAAATCGCGCTTCTTGAAAACGGAATAGACGATCACACCATCAGGTGAAATCATCAAAATGTCTTTGTAGCCTGCGTTAACAGCTTGTGTTGCCAATTCAGGGTGAATGCGAGAGTGCGCGAAATCATAGTTCGTGAACTGCTTAGCCGTGTTGGCCAAGTGGCGCTCGTCTTCGGCATGCGGGTTGTTGTCGATAAACCCTTCCTGCAAATAGCCGGTCGGGTCTGCTGCATCTGCCTGTTCCCAGGTTTTGCGCAATTCAGTGGCGTTAGTGACCACATTTGGGTCTGCCGCCGCTTTGACCAAATCGGCCGACATCTTGTTCAACATGTCCGACAGGGTTTCAGCCCGGATCGACGCAATGGTCGAAAGCCGTTGTTGTGTTAGGCTATTCACTGTATTTTGTGAAACCTGATAGCTCACAAAACCAACGCCGGCCCCCACGAGGAGCGCCGCTGACACAACAACAATCGGCAATTTCTTTGCGATTGTGATGGATGGCATTTTGAGTTTTTTGAACATGCTCGCCCTTTTCTACGTTCTGTAGAATTCCCCCCAAATTGCGATAATTTGAGCAAAATCCGCAATACTTCAGAAAACAATTTATGATGGAAAAGCTAAACTTATCTTAAAAAACGGCGCCAATGCGTAGCAAAGGCGCCGTGAATACTCACAGTAAAGAAGCGGTGCACTTTAAGTCAAAGCGCCAATAACTGCTTCGATCTTCTTTTTCATCGTGCCGGCATCAAACGGTTTGATGACATAATTATTTACGCCGCAGGCGATGGCTTCTTTCACCTGTTCTTTGTCACCCCGACCCGTTGCCATGATAAACGGCATCTTATTGGTTTTGGGATGTTTGCGAATAACTTTCAGCAGAGTGAGCCCATCAACGTCGTCCATGTTCCAATCTGAAATGATCAGATCCACATTTGCCGACTCCAATTTGGTGAGCGCATCACGACCGGACTTGGCTTCAATCACGGTTTTGAAGCCGAGTTGATTCAAGATAAACTTACAGATCCCGCGCATGGATTGCTGATCATCAACAATCAAAACGGTCAAAGAACTGGCTTTAGGCATACGCTTGGGCCTCTGACATATTCTTAGTTAACTTTAATTCAAATCGCATCATAAACGTCAAACCGTTACTAAGTTCTCAACTCACGCTTACGCAGCGTCACGTTTTGCTTCCAAAGCAGAAATAAGTTTGGATGCGATAACCTCAATTTTGGCCTCTTCTTGCACCGCGCCGATATTTTTGGCGGCACCGGGCATGCCATAAATCAGGGCAGAAGACTGCGACTGACCGACGGTGTACGCACCGGCATTGCGCATTTCAAGCAGGCCTTGCGCCCCATCCTTGCCCATGCCCGTGAGAATTGCGCCAACAGCGTAAGCCCCCACTTGCTGTGCAACAGAATTGAACAACACGTCCACTGATGGGCGATGTCCAGACACCACTTCATCTGCACCAATGCGGCACTTAAGCTGGCCAGAACTATATTCAACCCGCAAATGTGCGCCACCAGGTGCGATGTAAGCATGGCCCGGCTTAACGATTTCACGGTCGGTCGCCTCAAGTACGGTTAGACCGCTGACTTCGTTCAAGCGCGCTGCAAACCGCTCAGTAAAGCCCGGCGGCATATGCTGGGCGATCACGACAGGCGGACAATCTTTCGGCAGGCCGGATAAAACGGTTTTGATGGCTTCCACGCCGCCAGTTGACGCGCCAATGGCGATCAATGCTTTGCGGGAGGAATTGACTTTGGTCGGCACAGGTGCCCGCGCAGCGGGTGCGCCAGCAGGCCGACGCTCCATGGCGCGACCACGCACATCTGATTGCGACGCTGCGATCACTTTTTCGCGCACTTCGCGACCAAACTGCTCAAGGCCACCTTCCAAATCGTGCCCCGGCTTGGCGACAAAATCGACGGCGCCGAGTTCAAGTGCCAGCAAAGTTTCCTGCGCGCCCTTTTGCGTAAGGGTCGAAATCATCACCACCGGCGTTGGCCGCAAGCGCATGATCTTTTCCAAGAACGCCAAACCGTTCATGTTGGGCATTTCAATATCAAGTGTCACCACGTCTGGATTGAGCGTCTTGATTTTGCCGCGTGCGTCCATCGGGTCACACGCCGTTCCCACCACATGAATATTCGGGTCTTCGCTAAGCAGTGTTTGCAACACGCTGCGGATAAGGGCGGAATCGTCAACGATTAGTACTTTGATCATGCTGCGCTCCGGGAGGCCGGTTCGTTTTTAGGTTTATAGATGGTCTTGCCCACCAGCTGGAATTTCTCGGAAACTGAGTTCAGATTTTCAGAATGGCCGATATATAGATAGCCATGCGGCGCCAGTAATTCGCCCATACGGGTGAACATGCGCTCTTGCGTTGGCTTGTTGAAATAGATGGCAACGTTGCGACAGAAAATGGCGTCAAACGGCCCTTTCATTGGCCAATCATTCATCAAGTTAAGCGGCTTAAAGGCAATCGCTTGGCGGATGAAATCTGGAATCTGCACATCGCCATTGCCCAGCGGTTCAAAGAATTTTGATCGCTCTGGGCTCAGGCCCGCAAGATCGTTTTCTTTATAGATCCCCATTTGGGCGCGGCGCACCACATCGGTATCAATGTCTGTCGCTAGAATGCGCATGTCCCAGCTTTTGAGCTGTGGAAAGGCATTATAAAGCGCCATGGCAATTGTATATGGCTCCTGCCCGGTGGAACATCCAGCGGACCAGAAACGCAAACGCTTTGCTGACTTGATTTTTGGATCTTCCAACAATTTGCCCACATGTTCCACCAAATGATCAAAATGGTGATCTTCGCGATAGAACCGCGTCAGGTTGGTGGTCAAGGCATTGATAAATTCTTGAACATCTTCGGCAGAGGCGCCGCGGTCCAAAAAGTCAATGTACTCGGAAAAGGTATTTAGATTTAGCCGACGCACAATCTTTGACAGTCGTGAAACCACAAGCGTGCGCTTTGCATCACTCATCGAGATGCCCGCGAGTTTGTAGACTTTATTTCTTACCGCTTCAAATTCGCGATCTGACAAGGAGATCTCACCATTATCCATACTGGTCACAGCCTCATTTCCCCTGACTTTGCATCATAAGATGCAAAAACAGCCCGTTAATTGGTGGACGTACCGTTGGTCGGCATACGCCTTCGAGCCAAGTATGGCGGATCACACCCTTAAATTTGGTAAATGTGCACCGCCACGCGAGAAGCAAAATTAACGGGAAAAGAAAATGGCGAATGACTCACTGTTTTCGCCTGCTCTATTCCTTGCACAAACGTAAACATTATTGGTTAATAACTGGTTTTAATGGCGACAGCTGCACGAAAAAGGGCGCGACCAATGCGCGCCCAAATATCTTTTAATTCCAATGAATTGATGCTGTTTAGAACAATTCGATATCGTCGTGTGCCACAGCTGGCTTGTTGGCCTTGGAAATTTCTTCCTTAATCAATGAATCGTTGACCGAGCTATCGAGGTGTTTCACGAACACTTTGCCTGCCACCGGCTGGAAAACGACGCGGCGCGCATAGGTACCGCCTAAATCTTCAGCAGCAGCTTTATATCCTTCCGCCGACAGGAAGCCGCGCACGAATGCAGCGTTCTTCGCGCCAACATCGTCCATTTTTTGATTGATGTTGCCACCACCAAAAACTTTGATTTCAAGTTGATCGCGTTGGCCAGACCCTTGGGTCAGCACTTTGTTGATCAGTTCTTCCATCGCGTAGGCACCATAACGCGCGCTTTCGCCATATCGATCGCGGGAACTATCCGACTGCACACCCAACAAAAGGTGGTTCATGCCGCCGACGCCAGTCAATTTATCTCGCACACATGCGGCAACACAGGAGCCCAGTACGGTTGAAAACGCAACATTGGCATCTTTGGTGACATGACAGTCGCCCTGATGCACTTGCTGGGTAGATCCTGCGGGTATATCTCTTGGCGATCTTGCGCTCGGGTTCACTACACTCACCTGAAATAATCGTTTTCACAAATCTACACGCTAAATTGTTAGTGAACTGCTAACCTAAACTGAAACTTTCAGATTTTTTTGGGCGAAGGGGCAAGCACTGGTTAGGAAATGCGGGTTAGGCTGAAGGTCTTAAAAATCGGGGGGATAGCGTATGTCCTTGGCGAAACTGGCCATTGAGTTAGAAGAAACAGCCCGTCAAACGGCAGAGATGGTGGACCGTGTTAATGACGGACTTGCCGTGCTGATGGACGACAGCGTGGGCTGCAAAAATGCGCGCGACGAAGCCATTCGAAAAATCATTGTTGGCTTGCAAATGCAAGATCGAGTGCAGCAACGTTGCGATAATATGGCAGGCGCCGCACGACGCATGGCGGAAATGGTTGAAATCGCAGATCGTGTGGAAGCAGAAGATGTTTGGGCGGGGCTAACTTTGGACGAGTTGCGCAAGCCAAACCTTTCCGGTGTTGCACAACGCAATAATGACGATATCGAGTTGTTCTAAACCAACAACTCTTTCATCATCTTTTCAAAGAAAAAGCCCGGCAAAAATGCCGGGCTTTTCTTTTGTCATTTTGACGTTGCGGCGCTTAGGACTCTTCACCTGTGCTGCCAACAACAGTGTCTAAATCGATCAGACCCACCATGCGGTTATCGTGAGTGATGATGCCATTGAGCAATTCTGCATCCATGTTTTCGCCCTCAGGCACATTGTGGATGTCATCACGCTGAATGGTCAAAATGTCGGACACAGCGTCCACCAAGATACCGATCCATTTATCACCAACAGAAAGAACAACCACCACGTGATTTTTTGTTACTTCTGTTTTGCCTTCACCAAAACGGGCGCGCAAATCAAAGATTGGCACGATTGTGCCGCGCAAATTGATTACACCGCGAACATATTCGCGGGTGTTTGGCAAAGGTGTTGCACCATTCCATGCGCGAATTTCACGAACGGTAGTGATCTCAACACCGTAAACTTGTTCGCCAATTGAAAAGGCGATCAATTGAATTGAATTCGCACCGCCAGGCTCGTGGCCGTTTTCGCTGACTTCAATTGCTTCCATATTCAGTCTCCATTTGTGCCGTTAGGCGGCGTTTCGATGGTTTGGTCCTGCTTTGAGGCCCTGTACATCGACAATCAACGCCACTTGGCCATCACCAAGGATTGTGCCACCAGCTATGCCGTCGATACGCTCATAGTTTTCCTCTAAACTCTTAATAACTACTTGCTGCTGGCCAATAATTTCATCTACAACTAACGCAATCTTACTAGAACCGTCGGCTTCGCACAGAACCACAAAGCGATCTTGCTCATCCGCTGTGGTGTGCATCGCAAATCTTGTTGCCAAATCAGCAACTTGCACATATTCGCCACGAATAGACAGCAAACGTGCGCCGCTTGGGGTTTTGCCAAAGTCTGCTTTGCCAGCCTGAATTGTTTCTACAATTGAGGAGAGCGGCACAACATATGGGCAGCCTGCAACGCTTACCAACATCACATCAAGCACAGCCAAAGTGAGCGGCAAACGCAATGTCATGCGGGTACCGCGACCTGGATTTGACCGTACCTGCACGGAACCACCGATTTTCTTGATGTTGGACAACACCACATCCATGCCCACACCGCGACCAGAAATATCTGACACTTCAGTGGCTGTGGAGAAGCCTGGTGCAAAGATCAAATTGTCGATCTGCTCGTCGGTTGGTGTTTGCTCTGGCGCCACAACACCACGCTCTTTGGCAATAGCCAAGACGCGTTCGCGGTTGATACCTGCACCATCATCTTCAACGATGATCAAAATGTTGCCGCCGGCTTGTTCAGCAGAGAGGCGAATTGTACCTTGCTCTGGCTTGCCTGCCGCGGTGCGTTTTTCGACAGTTTCAACACCGTGGTCGGCCGAATTCCGGATCATATGAGTCAGCGGATCTGACAATTGCTCGATCACAGTCTTATCGATCTCGGTCTGCTCACCGACCATCTCAAGCTTGATCTTTTTACCTGTTTTCGACGCCAACTCACGTACCAAACGCGGCATGCGAGAGAATACTGATTTCACCGGCTGCGCCCGAATGGCCATCACGCTATCTTGCAGACCACGTGTTGTTTGTGCCAGCACCTCAATGCCGCGCACCAATTCTTGATATTTTTCGCGCAGTGTTTCGTCCATTTGCTGGGTCAGCATGGACTGGGTAATCACCAATTCACCCACCATGTTCACCACCCGATCAACCTTGTCCAGATCCACACGAATGGATTGAACTGGCGCTTTTTCTGGCGCTTTCGGCACGGCAGGTGCTTTTGCAGCCGCTGGCGGCATCGCAGGCGCAGGATCAGATGTTTGCTCGGTCTCAGCTTTCGCCTCTGCCGGTTTTGCAGCGGGTGCTGTTGCTTTTTCAGCCTCAAGTAGATCTGCAAGCGAAGTATCGCTTTCTTCCACTTTATCTGTCTTTTCAGCCATAGGCTCTACCGTTTCAGCTGGAGGTGTCGGCGCAACGTCAGATGCTTCCGTTGCGACCGGTGTTTCGTCTGCGCTTTCGCCCAGACCTTCCACACCGAGTTCGCCAGCCAACGCGGCAAAGCTCACATCGTCACCCGCCTCTGCAACATCATCGTCGGTCGCTGGCGTCATATCTTCTGGTGCAACAACCAATTTGGCTGTGGCCGAGATATCGCCAACAAGATGCGCGGCTTGTTGCTCTGAAATGCCGCCTGGAGGGGTAATTTCAATCTCGCAATCGCCCTCAACAAATTCAAAGACTTCGCGAATACGCTCTTCGGTTACATCGTCGCCCTGAAGGAAAATCTTCCAAGAACAATAAGGCTGAAACGGCTCAAAATCTTGTAATGGCGGGATGTCGCGCAGCTCGGCGCGCACCACGGTGTCGCCAATAATTGACATTTCGCGGAACAAGAGCAGCGGATCATTTGCGCGCTCGTAAAGGGCTGGCAACGGGTTGAAGGACACAAGCCAACAATCGGAGATTGGCATCTCGGTCAAATCGTCGTCGCCCGCGTCATCAACCACCACATCGTCGGAAATGTCATCATTTTCGAAAACCACGTCAGCATTGGCAATTTCTTCGGCCAAAGCTTCTTCGTCGCTGTCGTCAACATTGTCCATCAATGCAGCATTCAATTCATCTTCAAGCGGTGCTTCTTCAAACTCGTCAGCTTCTTCAGCTACGTTCACCATGACTGGTGTAAATTCGATATCGAAATCTTCGGGCTCGTCTTCGCCATCGCCTTCGGCGGCATCAGGATTGCACAATTGGTCGAACTGGCGCTTCTCGTCCGCACCATAGTCCGCACCGAGCTCGCGGTTTTCTTGCGCCGCGGTCACGAAATCGGCAACCAAGTCAATTGAGCGAATGCAGAGCGTGGTCACATCCTCTGTGAGCTCAACGCGGCCATCGCGCACATAGTCGAGCAACGTTTCAAAGGAGTGGGCGAACCCCACCAAGCCTTGGAAACCAAACGCCCCAGCGCCGCCTTTGATTGAGTGAATTGCGCGAAAAACAGCATTAAGGCGCTCAGTATCCTGATCACCTTCTTCAATCGCAACAAATTGTTCCTCAAGCTCAATCAAAAGCTCGGAACACTCATCAAAATACGTGGCTTTAAACTCGTCTAGTTCACTCATGACCTACCCAGCCCTGTTACAATACTAATTAGTGGCTGACCTTCTTGATTACGCTCAGCAACTTGTCCGGATCAAAAGGCTTCACGATCCAACCGGTGCCGCCTGCGGCGCGCCCTTGGTCTCGCTTGTCTTGGCTTGTTTCTGTCGTCAAAATAAGGATCGGCAGACTTTGATACTTGCCAGAAGCCCGGACATTTTTGATAAATTCTATGCCGTCCATAATCGGCATATTGATATCAGTGATCACCACATCAACTGGCTCATTTTGCAAAACGTCTAGGCCTTCCTGGCCATTCTCGGCTTGCAAAACCTCATACCCGGCCCCAGCAAGCGTGTGCTGAAGCATGGCGAGGATGGTGCGGGAATCATCAACCGTGAGTACACGCATAAACCGACTATCCTTTCATAAATGGTTCAAATGCGTCTTCGAGTCCGAGTGTTGAGACTGCACTTGCAAAATGTTCACTTGGCGCGGAGAGGCGCAATTCGTAATTATGCTGTCTGGCAGCTTCGCCAGCACTGAGCAGCATAAATAAAGCGCTTGTGGATACGCGTTCTACATTAGAAAGTTCAATCTCAAGACTGCCGGCATTAAGCGCATCCAGCATCTCTTCGCGCATATTGTCGACAACGCCAGTGTCAGCCACAGCGGGCATTTCGATTGTCTTTAATTGAGCGTCGGCCATTCTAGCCTGTCCCCCATACACACGATTCAATTCAGGGCAGTTTCGCTGCTAACTATTTAAGATTTCCTAACCATATGGCGATTATGCGAAATTATTTTATGATTTGCGCCGAATACTGGGGCTTCTCAAAGTCAGTTTGAAAGTAAAAATCCAAACTGTTCTGTTGGCACTTCGCCAATGCTGGATGGTTGCCATTTTGGCTGATTGTCTTTGTCCACCAACACTGCCCGTACACCTTCAGCAAAATCTGGCGCCCCGACAATGACGCGCGCCAATTCGCTTTCCAGCGCAAATTGCGCCGCAAGGCTGTCGATTGTTTGCGAGCGATGGACCAGCAGGAATGAGGCTACAATGGAAGTTGGGCTCCCAGCCAACAAGTCAGCATATAGTTTTTGCGCCCACTCGTCGGTCGCCTCGCCCAAATGTGCCAGCAAAGTGCCAAGGTCCTTTTCTTCAAAAATGCGCTGATGCTTATCTGCCCATTCAATAAAGGGCGCGTGCGGTGATGGCTGACCGATTTCGGCAGCTCTTTGTTTGATGCAGTCCAGCGCATCGGGCATATCGGCACATTGCTCGATGTAAGCGGCCAAATTCTCCCACTCTTCCTCACCAATCAACTGATCGGACAGGTTCAACGCGATCGCGTCGGCAGGCGAAATCATGTCGCCAGTCAACAAGAAGGCAACCCGTTGATGGAGTGGCGCAGCCTTGACCAAATGATTGACTGCAACGTCAGTAAAGAAGCCAATAGATTTTTCCGGCATGGCGAAGCGCGCACCTTCACGCACCAAACGCAGTTGGGCATGACCTGACAAGCCTATTCCGCCGCCCATCACAATGCCATGCTGCAACGACACAACAGGAATTTTTGAATTGGCGATGCGCTGATAAAGGGCATATTCACGATCAAAGAATGCGGTTGCGCCCTTTACGCCATTTTCCATAAGTGCCACGCGCACGGCCTTCACATCACCACCTGCGCAAAAGCCTTTTTCGCCATTTCCGGACAGCATGATTAGATCAGCAGTTGGCTTGCTTTCCCACTCATCAAGCTTGGTGGAAATCGCGTCAATCATATCGAGGTCAAGCGAGTTTAGGGCCTTGGGCCGATTTAGTTTGATCTCGTAGGGTTGCCCGCCTGAACCAAAATGTACTTTTTGATCTGACATCATTTTCCGCCCTTGTTATTCATTCAAGCTAGAGTTTATCTTTCAAACAACGGGAATAAACTCAGAAAGTAAAGATATGACGATCTTACGCACCGAAGCTGACCTTGAGACAATTTATGGCACTTGCTCGGAGGCATCGCTGGTTAAAGAGATCGACTTTCTCTCTCCCGGTTATCAGGCTTTTGTTACCCACTCACCCTTTGCCATTCTCACCACTGCTGGCCCCGAAGGCACCGATGCGAGCCCAAGGGGTGACAAGGCAGGTTTTGTGCGCATTGAAACGCCACGCACACTTTTGATGCCAGATCGGCGGGGCAATAACCGGATTGATAGTTTGCGCAATATTGTGCGCGATCCCCGCTGCAGCTTCATGTTTATGGTGCCCGGCAACAGCAATGTTTTGCGCGTGAACGGACGTGCTGAAATTGATGTTGATCCTGAACTTTGCGCCAGCTTCGAAATGGAAGGCAAAGCTCCCCGCAGTGTCATCCGGTTACAAGTGGAAAAAGCCTATTTCCAATGCGCCCGTGCCATTATGCGTGCCGATCTTTGGGGAGAGATTGAAACCCTGCCAGACCTTCCCACCCCCGGACAAATGATGAAAGAGATCACCGAGGGCGCATTTGATGGCGACCAATATGATCAAGAATGGCCAGAGCGCGCAAAAACCAGCATGTGGTGAGCCGAGCTGGGTAGGTCCAGTACCGATCTCATAGGTCTCATTTAAACAAGCTTTCACTTCCTTTATTGGAGCTAAAACACCTCGAAGGTAAGTATAACTGACCTACCCTAAGTGCTGCAGAGAAAAATTTTTCACAGGCATGAATCTAAAGCGATAATTGATCAATCAATACAAGTGTTCATTAAAAAACTCTTGGAATCCGGCAGATAATTGGCTGGACCAATTTTTCTCTTCTTGAAAATGCCGCAACTAAATTGATCAAACCAATTCATCATCATAAATTTATTCTTGAAAAACCCCGAAAGTTCGCTACGCTCACTAAAAAATAAAAAGAAGAGCTGGGGGGAAGAGCGATTAAGCCGGTATTAGATGTTACTGACTTAAGAACTGTATTTCATACTCAAGATGGCACAGTGCACGCTGTAAACGGCATTAGTTTTTATCTTGAGGAAGGTGAGTTATTAAGCGTAGTTGGAGAGAGCGGCTCTGGTAAGAGTGTGACCATGATGTCGCTTCTGAAGTTGTTACCCATGCCACCTGCAGAAATTGTTGCAGGCACGGTCGATTTTGACGGCAAAGACCTCCTTAAATTAGAACCCGAAGCATTACGCCAAGTTCGCGGCGGCGATATTGGATTTATCTTCCAAGATCCCATGACTTCACTGAACCCTGTGTTCAAAGTCGGCTTTCAAATCATGGAGCCACTAAAAGAACATTTGGGACTTTCCGACAAAGAAGCGCACAAGCGCGCTGTTGAGCTTTTAGAGCTGGTGGGTATCCCCAGCGCGGCTGATCGGCTGGATGATTATCCGCACCAGTTTTCTGGCGGCATGCGCCAGCGGGTGATGATCGCCATTGCACTGGCTTGCGACCCGAAAATTTTGATTGCCGACGAGCCGACCACCGCTTTGGATGTGACCATTCAGGCGCAGATCATCGAGCTGGTTAAACAGCTGCGTGAAAAGCTCGGCATGGCCATTGTGTGGATCACCCACGATCTAGGCGTGGCGGCTGGCATCTCGGACCGGATCATGGTGATGTATGCGGGCTTTGTGGTGGAGCACGCCAAGGTGAAAGACCTTTATAAGCGCCCGCTTCACCCTTACACACGCGCCCTATTGGCAACGCTGCCGACAGATGATGAAGAAGGCGAAGATCGGCTTCAATCTATTTCCGGCCTCCCCCCGTCACTTCACGAATATCCCAATTCCTGCCCCTTTGCGCCGCGCTGCGAACATGCCTTCGACCGGTGCCAAAAGGAAAATCCTTTGTTGATGGAAATGGGCGATGGCCACCAAGTGGCCTGCTGGTGGGATGTTGAAGAGGGAGCGCCCCGATGACCAAACATGATCAAGTGTTGGTGAAAGCCGATAATGTGAAAGTGCACTTCCCGATCCATAAAGGGATTTTGCGCAAGCAAGTTGGCTCAGTGAAGGCCGTTGACGGTTTGAGCTTTGAAATCCGCAAGGGCGAAACTCTTGGCCTTGTGGGCGAAAGTGGCTGTGGCAAATCTACAGCGGGCCGCGCCATGTTGCGCCTATATGAATTGACCGAGGGGCAGTTGGATTTTGAGGGCGTTGATATTGCCAGCCTTGATCCCAAAGCCTTGCGCGAAATGCGCCCGCGCATGCAGATGATTTTCCAAGACCCGCAAGCCTGTTTGAACCCGCGCATGACGGTTGGGTCAATCATTGCCGAGCCACTGGACGAGCACACCAATCTTTCGACCGCCGAAAAGCGCGAGAAGGTGAAAGAGCTGCTGGACGCGGTGGGCATGAACCGAGATTATGTGAACCGCTATCCGCACGAATTTTCCGGCGGCCAGCGGCAGCGGATCGGCATTGCTCGCGCATTGGCGCTGGATCCAGATTTTATTGTTTGTGACGAACCCATTGCCGCGCTGGATGTATCAATCCAAGCGCAGGTGGTGAACTTGTTGCAAGATATTCAGGAGCGGATGGGACTGACCTATTTGTTCATTTCGCATGATTTGAGCATGGTACGCCACATCGCAGACCGCGTTGCGGTGATGTATCTGGGCAAAATTGTTGAGCTCGCAGAAAAGCGTGATCTCTATAAATCGCCCAAACATCCCTACACCCAAGCGCTGCTTTCTGCGGTGCCTGTGCCCGATCCTGAATTGGAAGCCAAGCGAGAACATATTGTTCTTAAAGGCGATGTGCCAAGCCCGGCCAATCCACCAAAGGGCTGCAATTTTTGCACGCGCTGTCCGATTGCGATTGAAAAATGTCGCATTGAGGAACCGGAACTGCGCGAGCTGAAAAAGGGCCAGTTTGTGGCCTGCCATCTGGCAGAGTGATCTGCCAGTTTTCATTTCTGGCCGGCTTGCCGGTCGGGGAAATCCCCAGCTTTCGGGCTGGGCGTTCGTCGCCTTCAGAATAACAAAAAAGAAGGCGCGAGCTCTTAACCAGGAGGAAATAATGCGTAAACTTAAAACTCTGATTATGGCTACTGCTGCGGCGTCTACGTTCGCAACAGCTGCTTTGGCAGAGCGCGGTTCTGATGGAAACCTCAATATTGCTTATTGGCAAGCGGTTTCGATTTTGAACCCATATCTGTCTGGCGGCACCAAGGACATCGAAGCTTCGTCTTTGATCTTGGATCCTTTGGCAAACTATCGCCCTGACGGTTCTATGGAGCCTGCTTTGGCAACAGAAATCCCAACCATTGAAAATGGCGGCGTTTCTGAAGATTTGCGGTCTATCACTTGGAAGTTGCGGGATGACGTTGTT
Organism: Maritalea sp. S77; assembly: GCF_049801075.1. Lineage (NCBI taxonomy): Bacteria > Pseudomonadati > Pseudomonadota > Alphaproteobacteria > Hyphomicrobiales > Devosiaceae > Maritalea > Maritalea sp. S77. The sequence continues at coordinate 1,388,975 of NZ_JBNAGG010000001.1, forward strand.
TGGTCAGACGGCACACCGTTTACAGCAGCTGACGTTGTGTTCTCAGCAAATTACTGCTTGGACCCAGAAGGCGGCTGTAACGCAGCATCAAACTTTGCTGATGTTGAAAGCGTGGAAGCCCTTGACGATCACACTGTGAAAATCAACTTCGCAGTGGCTAAGCCATTCCCATATGGTCCATTTGTGGGCGCAACTGCACCTGTGATCCAAGAAGCTCAGTTTAAAGAGTGTATGGGCGCAAAAGCTCCAGAATGTACTGAAGCCAACTTTGGCCCAATCGGCACAGGCCCGTTTGTTGTCGACGAGTTCCGCGCGAACGACGTTGTGACCTATAAAGCCAACGACAATTACCGTGACCCAGCGCAGCCTGCATTTGCAACTGTTGTGTTGAAAGGTGGCGGCGACAGCGCAGCGACAACACGTTCAGTGCTTGAAACTGGCGAGTTCGACTATGCTTGGAACGTACAAGTTGAGCCTGAAGTGCTTGACCAAATGATGGCTGCTGGTAAAGGCGAAATCATTTCTGCGTTTGGTACATCTGTTGAACGTTTGATGGTGCAATTGACCAACCCAGATCCATCTTTGGGCGACAAGCGCGCAACTGTTGAAGGCGGGCCCCACCCGTTCTTGAGCGACATCAATGTGCGTAAAGCATTGTCTATGGCAATCGATCGCGAGATTTTGGTAGAAGTGGGCTATGGCCCTAACGGTCAGGTTACATGTAACGTTTTGCCTGCGCCTGAAATTTATGCCTCAACCGCAAATGATGCGTGTAAAACACAAGATGTTGAAGGCGCCAAAGCACTTCTTGACGAAGCTGGCTGGGTGCCAGGTTCTGATGGCGTGCGTGAAAAAGACGGCGTACGCTTGTCAATTCTATACCAAACATCCACCAACTCTGTTCGCCAAGGCACACAAGCTTTGATCAAGCAGATGTGGCAGGAAATTGGTGTTGAAACTGAATTGCGCAACATCGACGCTGGCGTGTTCTTCGGTGGTGACCAATCTTCACCAGATACATTCCAGAAGTTCTTTGCTGACATCGAAATGTACACCAACAACTTCGATGGCACTGACCCTGAAGCCTATATGGGCAACTGGGTATGTTCAGAAATCCCATCTCCTTCAAACCAGTGGATCGGCAACAACATGCCGCGCTATTGCTCTGAAGAGTACAACGCTTTGAGCGCTGAAATGGGCAAAACTGCTTCAATCGAAAAGCGGTCTGAGCTGGCGAAGAAAATGAACGACATGCTGATGCAGGAATATGTGATTATTCCATTGATCCACCGTGGTCGCGTATCTGCAGCGTCTAACACACTTGGCAATGTTGTACTGAACCCATGGGATTCAGAATTGGCATTCGCTGAAGAGTGGACACGCGTTGAATAAGCAAACTTGTGGGGCGCGCTTGGCGCGCTCCACCTTCCCAAATTTGGGCAATAATATAGTGTTGGGGAACTTTTCATGCTGAATTACACCCTTAGGCGTTTGCTGTTCGCGATCCCTACCCTTTTGGTGATCAGCTTCATTATCTTCGTGATTTTGGATCTTGCGCCGGGGGATCCTACCGGCAGCTTACCACTGACCATTCCCGCTGAAGTGCGCGCGAAAATTCGCGAAAGCCTCGGCGTTGGCGAACCTGTACACATCGCCTATTTCAAATGGCTCCGTGGCTTTTTCGTTTATGAACCGCTTCATTGGCTCGACCAGATTGGCATTACCATCGGTGATCCATCAGAGCGGGCACGGATCATCTCTTATGCCACACGTGGCCCTGTATTTGATCTGATCTTGGAGCGTATCCCACAAACATTGTGGGTGGTTGGCCTTTCTTATGTGTTCGGCATTTTGATTGCCGTGCCAATTGGGGTGATTTCAGCCTATAAACAATATTCATGGTTCGACCAGTTGGGGACATTTATCTCCATGGTGGGCTTTTCCGTACCGACTTTTTTCACTGGCCTTTTGATGATCGTTGTCTTTTCCGTTCAATTGGGCTGGTTCCCGTCGGTTTATGACACGACACTGGACGTGAATAGCTGGGACACATTTGTGTTGCAGGTGAAGCAGATGGTGATGCCCGTTATGGTGTTGGCGCTTTACAATGCGTCGCAAATCTCCCGCTTTATGCGCTCATCCATGTTGGACAATTTGAGCCAGGATTATGTGCGGACCGCACGCGCCAAAGGCATGAGCGAAAAAGTTGTTGTGTTGACCCACGTGCTGCGCAACTCGCTTATCCCGGTTGTAACCGTGATCGCGTTGGGCATTCCAACAATCTTTTCTGGTGCGATTATCACCGAACAGATTTTCCGGGTGAACGGGCTCGGCCAATTGCTGATCATCGGCATTCAAGGCAGCGATTTTCCGCTGGTTCAAACACTGACATTCATTTTTGCCATTCTTATCGTGCTGTTCAATCTGATTGCAGACGTGGTGTATGGCATTCTCGACCCAAGGATCCGCTATGACTGATCAGGCAGCGACAACACTGGGCCGGCCACAGCGCTCTTTATGGGGCGACGTTATCCGCCAATTTTTAAAACACAAGGGCGGCGTGGCCGGACTGGTCATTTTTCTCTTTATCGTTTTTGCGGTTTTGTTTGGGCCTTATATCCATACAATCGATCCGCAATATCTCGATATTCGCAACAAAAATTTGGGCCCAACCTGGGAACACCCGATGGGGACCGACAATTTGGGGCGTGACGGGTTGGCGCAAGTGCTGAGCGGCGGGCGCGTGTCGCTTGCGGTGGGCATTGCGGCGATGGCACTCTCGCTTTTGCTGGGCACCTTAATTGGCATTTTGGCGGGTTTTTTCCGCAAGTTGGATGGACCATTGATGCGGACCACGGACTTGTTCTTGGCTCTGCCCATTTTGCCACTTCTACTGGTGATCATCTTGCTGTTCCGCGACACATTGCGGGCGGCATTTGGACCGGAGACGGGCATCTTCTTATTGATCGTTTTCGTGATCGGGATCACCAGCTGGATGAATACGGCGCGTATTGTGCGCGGCGAAGTGCTAGCGGTGAAGGAACGTGAGTTCGTGCTCGCGGCCCGCTCCATCGGCACTGGCTCGCTCAAAACAATTGCGCGGCACATTTTCCCGAACGTACTGAGCCCGGTTATGGTATCGGCCACATTGGGCATCGCCAATGCGATCATCACTGAAAGCGCGTTGAGCTTTTTGGGCCTCGGGTTCCCATCTGACTTCCCAACTTGGGGACGTCTTCTTTATGATGGCGCCAACTTTATGACGCTTAACCCGGCCCGCGTGATCTGGCCTGGCTTGGCCATCTCGCTCACCGTTCTTAGCGTCAATTATATTGGCGACGGCATTCGCGATGCGCTTGATCCGCGCATTCGTGGCCGGTAGTCACTACAAAAGATCTATCAAAACGGCGCCCATTGTGGCGCCGTTTTCTTTGATAAATAGCCGAAAATCCGCCTTTTCCCTTGACTTGAAAGGGATTCTCCAGCATAACCGCCCTCGAATTGAAGCGTAGCTGGGGACAGTTGCGCCTATTTTCATTGGAAAAACTGCAGCTTAAGGCTTTCAGGTTGACCTGAATAAAAGACCGGTGATCCGGCGCCGCACAGCGCGTGACAACACTCTGGCCCACGAACGGCCTTTGAAAGGAATAAATATGTTTGCTGTGATTAAGACAGGCGGCAAGCAGTACAAAGTTGCTGCTGATGACGTCTTGAATGTTGAAAAACTCGATGCCGAAGCTGGCGACACCGTAACATTTGATCAAGTGTTGATGGTTGGCGCTGAAGGCGACGTTACAATCGGTGCACCATTGGTAGACGGTGCTTCTGTTGTTGCTGAGTTGGTTGAGCAAAAGCGCGATAAGAAAATTGTGATCTTCAAAAAGAAGCGTCGCCAAAACTATCGTCGTAAAAATGGTCACCGTCAGCATTTGAGCGTTGTGCGCATCACCGACATTTTGACCGGTGGCGCCAAGCCAAAAGCAACAAAGAAAGCTGCTCCTAAAAAAGAAGCAGCCAAAGAAACAGCAAAGTCTGAAGCGCCTGCTGCTAAAGCGGAAGCAAAAGACGATTTGAAATTGATCTCTGGTGTTGGCCCTGCATTGGAAAAGAAATTGCACGCAGCAGGCGTAACTTCTTTGAAGCAAGTGGCTGAATTCACCAAAGCAGACATTGAACGTATTGATGCAGAGCTGAACTTTAAAGGCCGCATTGAACGTGAAGATTGGATTGGCCAAGCTAAAGAAATGCTGGCTGGCAAGTAAGTTATAGGAGACTGACAGAATGGCACATAAAAAAGCAGGCGGTTCATCCCGTAACGGTCGTGATTCAGCTGGTCGTCGTCTCGGCGTGAAGAAGTTTGGTGGCGAGCACGTTGTGCCCGGCAACATCCTTGTGCGTCAGCGCGGCACAAAATGGAATCCAGGTGAAAATGTGGGTCTTGGCAAAGATCACACAATTTTCGCGCTTGTCGAAGGCAAAGTGACCTTCTCGACACGTCGCAACAATAAGACATTTGTATCTGTGATGCCACAAGAGGCAGCAGAATAACGGCGGTTCACATATCATCCGCCGGTTTAACCAAACCCCGGCGGATCGATCAGAACTGCTAAAAGCTTCAAAGTTTTAAAGGGGATTGGTGAAAACCGGTCCCCTTTTTTGTTTGGAGCATTAAAATGACTAAATCAGTTTTGAAAACCACTCTTCCTTCAACCATTCGCTCGAAGCGTTTGGTGATGCGCCCGCTTGGCGGTCAGGATGTGGCGCAACTGGTGGTGCTCGCAAATAATAAAAAAATCGCCGATGTGCTGGCCCGACTGCCACACCCCTATACCGAGGATGATGCCAATTATTTTATCAATCTGGCCAATTCGGATGGGGAGGAAAAGATTTGGGCAATCACACTGGACAACCAACTGATCGGGGTTTGTGGCCTCACCTTTTCTGACGAAATCTCGACGCCGGAATTGGGCTATTGGCTAGGCGAACCCCATTGGGGCCAAGGTATTGGTTCTGAAGCTATTTCTGCTTTGTTGAATGCGGTGAAAGAAACGAAAAATGACGCGGAACTTTTCGCCCGTTGTCTCGTTTCGAATAAGGCTTCTGCAGCATTGCTCGCCAAGTGCGGCTTCGCACATCAGAAGACTCTCACCGAAGAAAGCGGCCTTCATGCCGACAAGGAAATGCACCATTTCCTATTCAACCATAGAGACGAGCGGATAGATCATGACTTACATTGAGACCAAGAACCTGCTGCTGCGTCCGGTTGAAATTGGAGATGCAGCGAACCTAGCTGAAGCACTCAACGATTTTGAGGTTGCCCGGAACCTAAAGAACATCCCCACCCCTTGCCGCCCCCAAGATGTTTTGGCGTGGTTGGGACGGACGATCCATGACCGGTCGCGGGACAATATTGCCTTTGTGATTGAAGTGGAGCCCATGAAATTGGGTGGTTTGATCGATTTTGGTAAAACGGACCGTGGCGTTAATGTCGGCTATTGGTTGAAAAAGCAATATTGGGGCAAAGGCCACATGAGCGACGCAATGCGCGCGGCGCTTGATTGGTATTTCTTAGAAGATGATCGGGACTTTATTGTCTCTGACATTTTTGAAGATAATTTCGCCTCGCGCCGGTTGCAAGCAAAGCTCGGTTTTGAAGAGGTTGGCACGTGCCAGTTCAAATGCCAAACACGTGGCGAAACCGTTACGGCGGTCGACACCGTTTTGACCCGGCAAGCCTATTGGGATCTTCGGAGAGAGCGGCATGCTGAAATTAGCAACTGATCGGCTATATTTGCGTCCACCACAATTTGGCGATGCGGCGGCGATTACTGCTGCATTGTCAAATTATGAGGTGGCGAAAAATTTGGCGTTTGTGCCCCACCCCTATGAATTACAGGACGCTGTGGGCTGGTTGGAAAAACAGCCTGCTTTGGTGCATCCATTTGATCAGAAGTTTGCGATTTTCACCCACGAAGATCAATTTTGCGGCATGACAGGTTTTACTAAGAAAAACGAATTGCCCTCACTTGGCTATTATTTGCATCCAGATGCATGGGGTAAAGGCATTATGACGGAAGCCAATTGGGCGCTGATCAAATGGCTGTTTGATGGGCCGGGCGCCACGAAAATCGTTTCGGGTGTTTTCGACTATAATGTTGCTTCAATGCGGGTGCAGGAAAAGCTGGGCTTTCAAACTGTTGGCCAGTCCGTTATGCATTCTCTTGCACAAAACGAAGATTTCGCGCATATCGATACGGAACTGACAAAGGATGCGTTTGAACATGCCGCACCAACGCTGGCAGCCTTGCGTAAAAACTCATGAAATTTCTAGACCAAGCAAAAATCTTTATTAAATCTGGCAATGGCGGCGCAGGCTCTGTTTCGTTTCGACGGGAAAAATATGTCGAGTTTGGCGGACCGGACGGCGGCAGTGGCGGACGCGGTGGCGACGTGATCGTGCAATGTGTGGATGGGCTGAACACGCTGATCGACTATCGTTATCAACAGCATTTCAAAGCTGGCACAGGCACCCATGGCATGGGCCGCCAGCGCACAGGTGCTGACGGGGACGATGTGTTTTTGAAAGTGCCCGTGGGCACGCAGATTTTTGCAGAAGACAATGAGACCTTGCTGGCCGACTTCACCGAAGTGGGTCAAGAGATGATTTTGCTGAAGGGTGGCAATGGTGGCTTTGGCAATATGCATTTTAAAAACTCCACCAACCAAGCGCCTCGCCACGCCAACCCGGGGCTTGCTGGCGAAGAGATGTGGATTTGGCTGCGGTTGAAACTGATCGCGGATGCTGGACTTGTTGGCCTGCCCAATGCGGGCAAATCTACCTTCCTCGCGTCCGTGACGGCAGCAAAGCCAAAAATTGCAGACTATCCGTTTACCACGCTGCACCCCAATTTGGGTGTGGTGAAAATTGGCAACCGCGAATTTGTGATGGCCGACATTCCGGGCCTGATCGAAGGCGCGCATGAAGGCGCAGGCATTGGCGACAGATTTTTGGGCCATGTCGAACGCACCCGCACCATTGTGCACTTGATTGATGGCACGCAAGAAGATGTTGTAGCGGCATATAAAACCATTCGCGGCGAGCTTGAGGCCTATGGCCATGGACTTGCGGAAAAGCATGAAATCTTGGCCTTGAATAAGGCTGATGCCATTCCTGAAGACGAGTTGGTGGAGAAAAAAGCGGCACTTGAAGAAGCCAGTGGTGGCAAAGTGCATGTGATCTCAGCCGTTGCAGGCATGGATGTCGACAAAGTGCTGTTTGACGTGTTGAGCCAAATGGATGACGCCACTGAAGCAGAAGCTGCGGAAGCAGCGCAAGAGGAAGACGCACCTTGGACGCCTTAGGCGACATTTGAAGGCGGAAATGAGATTTTTATGGCAGATGCGTTCAGCGATTTTTTCGGGTTTAAACGCCTGACGATCAAAATCGGCTCTGCTTTGCTGGTGGATGCCGACACCGGTGCGCTGCGTAAAACTTGGTTGAAAAGCCTCGCCGCTGATATCGCCGAGCTCAAATCTCAGGGCATGGAAATCGTTATCGTTTCGTCCGGAGCGATTTCGCTGGGTCGGCGCATCTTGAGATTGGATGCAGAAACGCTCCCGCTCGATCAAAGCCAGGCGGCGGCCGCTGTGGGGCAAATTGCCCTGTCCCAAGCCTTTAGCGATATTTTGCACACCCACAATATTGTGGCGGGCCAAATTTTGGTGACCCCCAACATCACCGAACAGCGTCGGCATTTTTTGAATGCCAAAACCACGATGAACACGCTGTTGGAATTGGGCGCTGTGCCAATCATCAATGAGAATGACAGCGTCGCCACGTCCGAAATTCGATATGGCGACAATGATCGGCTGAGCGCGCGCGTGGCCACGATGGTGGAGAGCGACGGGCTGATCATCTTTTCTGATGTAGACGGCCTATATAGCGCAGCGCCGCATATCGATCCCAATGCCGAATTTTTGCCGCGCATTGAGCGGATTACACCAGAGATTGAAGCCATGGCCGGGGGCGCAGCCAGCCACTTATCTCGCGGCGGTATGCGCACAAAAATTGAGGCGGCCAAGATGGCCGTGCATGCTGGCACTGCGATGATCATCGCCAAAGGCGCGGTCGATCACCCTTTGCGGGCCGTCGCTAAAGGTGCACGACACAGCTTTTTTGTGCCCATGGCCACAAAGCGTGCGGCCCGGAAAAACTGGATCATGTCAGCCCTGCCCGCAGGTCGCGTTACCATTGACGCAGGCGCAGCCAACGCACTGGCCAAAGGCACCAGCCTGCTGCCGATTGGCGTGACTGCGGTGGAGGGGGCATTTGGACGCGGCGATGCGATTTCCATTTTTGACCCGACTGGGGTAGAACGTGCCCGCGGCTTGTCGAACTTTGATGCGGCGGACGCGCAAATGGTGTTGGGCAAACGTTCAGACCAAATTGCAGAGATTTTTGGACCAAGCTCGCGCACTGAATTGGTGCATCGCGACAATTTGGTTTTGTTGGAGGCGAGTTAGATGTCAGATCAAGCCGATATTCATACGCTGATGATGGGGTTGGGCGAACGGGCCCGCTTGGCGGCGCGTGTGTTGGCCATTGCCCCAACAGCGCAAAAAAATGACGCGCTGCGCAAGAGCGCCGCGTTGCTGCGCGAACGCAAAGACGAGATTTTGGCGGCAAACGAAAAAGACGTGGCCGCTGCCAAGGCAAATGACATCAGCGCGGCCTTCATCGATCGATTGACATTGGATGACCAGCGCATTGAAGCCATTGCCGACGGATTGGAGCAGATTGCCCTGCTGGATGATCCAGTTGGCACGAAACTGGCGGAAATTAACCGCCCGAATGGGTTGAAAATTGATCGCGTGCGCACGCCTTTGGGGGTGATCGGGGTGATCTTTGAAAGTCGCCCCAACGTGACAGCAGACGCGGGCGCACTTTGCTTGAAGGCGGGCAATGCCGCCATTTTGCGCGGGGGATCAGACAGCTTCCATAGCTCGCGTGCCATTCACCGATGTTTGGTGGATGGGCTGGAGGCCGCTGGCTTGTCCAAAGATGGCATTCAGCTTGTGCCTACCACAGACCGTGAAGCCGTTGGCAAATTGTTGCAGGGCTTGAACGGCAATGTAGATGTGATCGTGCCCCGTGGTGGCAAAGGGCTTGTGGGGCGGGTGCAGCAAGAAGCGCGTGTACCCGTTTTTGCGCACCTGGAAGGCATTTGCCACATTGTGGTGGATCAAAGCGCCAATCTCGATATGGCGTTGGACGTGATCATAAACGCAAAAATGCGACGTACGGGCATTTGCGGTGCGGTGGAAACGGTGTTGATCGACCAGAATGTCGCGCCGCTTTTGGTGCCACAGCTAGTGGATGCTTTGGCGGAAAAAGGATGCGAAGTGCGGGGATGCCAACGCACGGCGGGACTGGACAATCGGGTGATCGACGCAACGGAAGAAGATTGGTCCACCGAATATTTGGATGCGATTATTTCAATTCGGATCACCGATGATTTCGATCAGGCACTTGACCATATTGCCCAATATTCATCTCACCACACAGAAGCCGTGTTGGCTGAAGATGAAACAGTCGTCGAACGGTTCTTCAGCGAAGTTGACTCCGCCATTTTAATGCACAATGCATCTACGCAATTTGCAGATGGTGGCGAGTTTGGCATGGGCGCCGAGATTGGTATCGCAACGGGCAAAATGCATGCCCGTGGCCCGGTGGGTGTTGAACAGCTCACCAGCTTCAATTATCGCGTGCATGGCAAAGGGCAAACGCGTCCGTGACACATATTGTAAAAAACAGTCATGCAGATTTGAGTCTGCCTATTTCTACGCCCGGCATGCGCATTGGCTTGTTTGGCGGCAGTTTCAATCCAGCGCATGAAGGCCACAAACTTGTGTCGCGCCAAGCGCTGAAACGGCTTGGGCTGGATGCGATTTGGTGGTTGGTGACACCGGGCAACCCACTGAAAGATCATAGCGAACTCAAGCCCTTATCCGAGCGGATTGCGGCGGCAAGAGATCTGGTGGACCATCCACGCGTGCGGATCACTGGATTTGAAGCCATGCACGGCTTTAAATATAGCTATGACACGCTGGCCTATCTCAAACATACTTTGCCCGGCCGCAAATTTGTTTGGATTATGGGCGCGGACAATCTTGTGAGCTTCCACAAATGGGATCGCTGGCAAGATATGGCACAATTGATGCCGATTGCCGTTTATGTGCGCCCGGGGGCGGCGCACAATGCGCCGTTTGCCCCCGCTGCGCAGGCCATGGCCCGCTGGCGCGTGGATGAAAGCGATGCCCATGATTTTGCTAATCGGCCGGCGCCTGCATGGATATATCTGCACGGGATCATGTCCGACCTTTCTTCAACCCAATTGCGCCAAGCGGCAAAGCGCCGCGATTGACCGCTTGCAGCAGGCTTGAAAAACCGGCGTAAAAAGCGCATATTGGAATTAGTGAAAATTAGCGTGAAAGACGATTGAACCACAATGGTTTCTATCTCACTTGAACTCGGTGCTGGTGCATGACGCCCCACACCAACAATAAGGGCGCAGCGCCTGATTCTGCTGCATCACCGGAAAATGTGTTGAATATCGTGCTTGGGCTTTTGGATGATGCAAAGGCCGAGGATACGGTTTCAATTGATATCCGCGGTAAATCCAGCCTTGCTGACAATATGGTTGTGACCTCTGGGCGGTCCAACCGTCATGTTGGCGCGATTGCCGACCAATTGTCGCGCGAGCTACGCGAAAAGGGCTTCGGCAAGCCAAAAGTTGAAGGCGTGCCGCAGTGTGACTGGGTACTTGTGGATGCTGGCGATGTGATCGTTCACATTTTCCGCCCCGAAGTACGCGAATTCTACAATATTGAGAAAATGTGGGCAGCCAATTTGCCCAATGATGCGACGCACTAGAGTTCGCCGCACATGAAAATCCATATTTTGGCGGTGGGGCGGTTGAAAGACGGCCCCGAGCGCCAACTTGTCAGCCGCTATATTGAACGCGCGAAAGCAACTGGCCGCCAACTTGGCTTTGGCGATGTGAGCATACGCGAGCTGGCTGAAAGCCGCGCCAAACAATCCGATCAACGCAAAAAAGAAGAAGCTGATGCCATTCTTGCCTTGGTGCAGGAAGGTGCAATACTTGTGTTTTTGGATGAACGTGGCAAAAGCCTAACCAGCGATAAGTTTGCACAACAAATGGGCGCATGGCGCGATCAAGCCGCACGTGACTGCTATTTCGTGATCGGCGGTGCCGACGGGCTGGAAAAATCACTAAGGCAACAGGGTCAGCTTACGCTCAATTTCTCAAATTTGACATGGCCGCATCAGATCGTGCGCATCATGTTGGCGGAGCAAATTTACCGCGCCATGACCATTTTGAGTGGCCATCCCTATCATCGCAACTAATTGATGTGGACCAAAGACCCGCATTGGCCCAAAAAAGGTCAAAGTTAAACGCGACAAAACGCCTGCCTTTGATACATTAGAGTGGTGATTCGCCATTTGCGTGGAGCCGAAATTAACCTGTGAGTCTTGATTTGCGCCAAATTGGAAAAGCCACTCGGTTGAGCACTGGTATTTTGCTGCTCAGCGCCATGATGATGGTGCCGGGCCTTGGCCAGTTCAACGACCCCACAACCACACAAGATGCACAGATTGAACTCGATCAGGTCAAGCTGACGATTGAGTTGACAGAAGAGCGCGTTGAAGAGCTCAAGGCACAGGTTGATGAACTTTCTGGCGATCGAACCCAACAAACAGCCGCGCTGATTGAAGCAGCGCAGCGTGTGAAATTGGCGGAGATTGAAGCCAATGCCATCGCGGAACGATTGGGCAGCTTGCGGGCAGAAGAACAAACCATTCGCGCCACGCTGGATGATGAAAACTACGAAATCGGCACGTTGCTCACCGCGTTGCAGCAATTGGGACGCAACCCACCCCCTGCCCTGATTATTGAACCTGACAATGCCGTAAATTCAGCGCGCGCTGGCAGCCTGTTGGCGTCAGTTTTGCCGCAACTGGCCAGCCGCGCCGATGCCGTACGGCTTGAACTGGATAGCCTATTGGCGATTTCAGAAGAAGCCGAGGCAGAACAGAAACTGCTTGTGGCCAATCTTACAGTTTTGCGGGAAGAACGGCTGCGCATCGCCACACTGATTGAAGCCCGCAAGCGCGGCTTGGCCCGCGTAAATGAAGAGCTGGAAGCCGAAGAGCGCGAGGCAGAATTGCTGGCCAGTCGCGCCACTTCTCTCTCACAATTAATCAAAACCTTGGAAGACAAGGTGAAGTCCGTCAGCGATGCCAATGCCGAAGCTGATGCATCGGATGCATCGCAAGGTGAGATAGGTGAAGCGCTTGAGCAAAGCGTGATTGATTTAGCATTGGCCGACAAATCCCGCACTGAACCCGCCTTTCCTTTCGCACTTGGCAAAGGCCACTTAACGCCACCTGTTGTCGGCGTTGAAGTGGTGTCTTATGGCGCGGATGATAAATTTGGCGGCACTTCGCAGGGATCTTACATTGTGACCCGCGCTGAGGCGCAAATTGTTGCACCAGCTGATGGCTGGGTCGTCTATAAAGGCCCTTATCTTAATTATGGCCAAATTGTCATTTTGAATATGGGGCAAGGATATCACTTGCTGTTGGCGGGTATGGACAGCGCTGCCGTCGATTTGGGGCAATTTGTATTGATGGGCGAACCTTTGGGCAAAATGGGCGCGCGCACAAATTCTCAAACAATCGCGACCAGTGCTGGAAACTCTCGGCCAACGCTTTATATTGAAATTCGAAATGAAGACACGCCTATTGACCCAACCGGATGGTGGGACAAAGGGTCCAGGACAGCACAGAATGGATAGTCACTTATGAAATCGACCATGAAATCAGCTCTTCTTGCCCTCTCAATTGGCCTTTTTGCGGGCGGCGCGCCCGCTTTTGCACAAGAGGCCACGCAGGAAGAACTAGGGCCACTTGACCAACAACAGGTTTATGAAGAATTGAACCTGTTTGGCGAAATTTTTGACCGTATTCGATCTGAATATGTGGATGCACCAAATGAAAAAGAACTGGTGCGGGCGGCCATTCAGGGCATGTTGAGCAGCCTTGACCCGCATTCAGGCTATCTCGATCCAGATGACTATGCCGATGTGCGCGAAGATACCCAAGGCACCTTTGGTGGCCTCGGCATTGAAGTGGTCATGGAAGATGAAGTGATTAAAGTTGTGTCGCCCATCGACGATACGCCTGCTGCCGAAGCTGGCGTTTTGGCCAACGACTATATTGTGGAGTTGGATGGCGAGCCAGTGCGCGGCAAAACATTGGATGAAGCTGTCGATATGATGCGCGGTGAAGTGGGCACAGACATTGATTTGGTGATCGTTCGCGAGGGCGCTGATGAGCCGATTGAATTGACCATCACACGCGATGTGATCACATTCCAAGTGGTTCGCTCCTTCACCCAAGATAATGTTGGCGTGATCCGCCTCGCTCGGTTTACCGGCCAAGCCTATGCTGGTGTGGAAGACGCCATTGATGATTTGCAGGCCGAATTGGGCGATGACCTCAAAGGTCTCATCCTTGATTTGCGGAACAATCCTGGCGGGCTTGTCGATCAAGCCGTGTTCATCTCAGATGCGTTTTTGAGCCGTGGCAATGTTTTGTCCACACGCGGCCGCTCCGCGGAAGAAAATGCACGTTATGACGCAAACGCAGATGATTTGGATAAGAAAGTGGAAAATCTGAAATTGATCGTTTTGGTCAATGGCGGGTCTGCCTCTGCTTCTGAAATTGTGGCTGGTGCGTTGCAAGACCAAAAGCGCGCAACGCTTGTGGGTACGCGGACATTCGGCAAGGGCTCAGTGCAGTCTATTATCTCGCTCGGTCAAAGCGGTGCGATGCGCCTCACCACTTCGCGTTATTACACGCCAAGTGGACGTTCTATTCAGGCAGCGGGCATTATGCCGGACATTGAAGTGTTCCAAGATGTGCCTGAAGAGCTGCAGGGTCGCGACGAGATCATCGGCGAAGCGGCGCTTGATGGCCAGATCGGCGGCGGCACAGAGGATGAGGCGACAACCGGCTCATCAGTCTATGTTCCGTCTGATCGCGAGAAAGACAATCAATTGCAATATGCGATCGATTTGATGCTTGGTGAAAAGAGCAATGAGGCTTTTCCACCTAATCCAAACGAATAAACTGATTTGGCCCCGACCTTGAGTTGGGGCCAATACCGAACCATGAGTTGCGGCGGCATATGGCGGACAATTTGAATAAGCCTTTGGGGCGCAAAGGCGGCGAGCGAAAAGACAGCACCCAAAAGGTGCGCGTTGGCGGGTTTCCGCTTTTGCCCGTTTCTGTTGCTCTGCTCACCGTGCTTATTGCGGTGCCTGTGATATGGGTGGCTTATGTTGATAGCCCGCTCGAAGGGCGTCCCCATGTTGAAGTTGGTGTGTCGAACACCGGCAATAATGACTTCGCCCGTAACCTATCCCTTGATGAAGGCGCAGCAGAGGAAACGCCTGACGAGCCGGCCGAACCTATTGATAGCCCGTCCTTCGTGAATATTGACGAGTTCCCAGAAGGTGCCGACGCTGCCCGTGCAGCGGCACCGAAGCCTGAACTGCTGGAACAAACCCAGCATGGATTTATTCCGCAGGTGGCGACAAATGGCGACCGACCTGCCGATGTTTATGCTCGGGCTTCTATCACCCCGGACAGCGCCAAGGGCCGCGGCCTTATTGCCATCGTTGTGGAAGGCTTGGGCCTTTCAGAGGAAAATACCCGCTCCGCAATTGAACGCCTGCCAGATGAAGTGACTTTAGCCTTTGCGCCATATGGCAAAGAAGTTGGCAGCCTTGCGCTCGCCGCCCGCATTGGTGGCCACGAGATTATGTTGCAAATTCCGCTGGAGCCATTCGACTATCCGCAAAATGACCCCGGCCCCCAAACCCTTTTGGTGGGGCAAGCGGCGCGGGCTAATTTGGACCGCCTATATTGGCTGATGTCGCGCATGGGTGGTTATACCGGCGTGATCAATTATCTGGGTGCGCGCTTCACCTCCTCGGCGAACGATATGCAGCCGATGATGGAAGAGATCGCCCTACGTGGGCTTACATATTTGGATGACGGTGCGTCCAACAGATCGCTGGCACCACAGTTGGCGAAACAAGCTGGCGTTGATTTTGCGCGGGCTCAGGTGAATTTGGACGAGACCCCATCACGCAGCGATATTTTGCGCCAATTGACGAAACTGGAAGCGCTAGCGCATGAAAATGGCTCGGCCATTGCCACCGCAACATCCCTTCCCGTCACCGTGCGCACAATCGCAGAATGGGCCGACGGCTTGGAAGAAAAAGATCTTGTGTTAGTGCCAGTGAGCGCACTGATGCAAGACAATTAGGATAGGTTTCATGACAAAGCCAATCGATCGTGAACGCATGCCTTATCGCTTTTGCGCTGGTGTATGCGTGGTCAATGATAAAGGCCAAGTGTTTGCTGGACGGCGCAAGCCCAAAGCGGGTGTGCCGCAAGCTTATGAATGGCAGTTTCCGCAAGGTGGCATTGATAAGGGCGAAGATGCACTTGTAGCAGCAAAGCGGGAGCTTTATGAGGAAACCAACATATCCTCTGTTGAACTGCTGTTTGAAGTGCCAAAATGGCTTAGCTATGACTTGCCAGATGAATTGCTGGGCAAAGCGCTCAAAGGCAAATATCGCGGCCAGCAGCAACGTTGGTTTGTGTTTCACTTCATTGGTGATGAAAGCGAAATCAATGTGACTCAACCTGCCGGTGGTGAGCATCCGGCGGAGTTTTCTGAATGGGCGTGGCGCGATATTGAAGAGATGCCCGACCTGATCGTGCCGTTCAAAAGGAAGCTCTATCAAGAACTTGTTGATTTGGTACGCCCACAGATTGAGGGAGAACAAAAATCATGAAGACGATTGGTGTTCTTGGAGGCATGAGCTGGGAATCCACCGCGCTCTATTACAAACAGCTCAATGAGTTGGTGCGCACCCACAAGGGGGGATTGCACAGCGCCGACATTTTGATGCGTTCGGTTGATTTTGCACCCATCGCGCAAATGCAAAAAGATGGGGCATGGGACGAGGCTGGCGCACTATTGGCAGATTATGCCAATGGACTTGAACAAGCGGGCGCAGAATTTTTGGTGTTGGCTACCAACACCATGCACCTTGTTGCCCCTCAGATTGAGGCCGCAACAAACATACCGCTTTTGCACATTGCCGACAGCACTGCTGCGGCCCTTAAAGAAGATGGCTTTGAACGCGTTGGGCTATTGGGCACTGCGTTTACAATGGAAAAACCTTTCTTGATCGACCGCTTACAAAGCCATGGGCTGGACATTGTCGTGCCGGAGGTTGATCGCACCAACCTAAACGCCATTATTTTTGACGAATTGTGCCGTGGCATTATCTCCGATCAATCCCGCACAACTTATCAGCGCGCGATTGAAGGCATGGTGGCACGGGGTGCGGAAGCCGTTATTTTGGGGTGCACCGAAATCACCTTGCTGATTAGCGATGAGGATCGCCCCATTCCGACCTATGATAGCACGGACTTGCACGTGAAGGCCGCCGTTGCACATATGCTGGCTTCTTAGCCGGATTTGGCTCGCTTCCGAAAACGTTGCCAGCCATATGCCATTGCAGCAGCCAGCAATAGCGTTAAAAACAAACTTGTGGTGATAGCTTTTGCGCGTGAAAAGGTGCTGGCCATATTGACCAAATCTACGGTCACATTTTCAGCCAATAGCATTCTTGCAATCAGCACATTCTCCCCATAATCAAAGATCATCACAAGTGGGGCAGCCCAAGCGACGCGCTTCAGGAAATTGATCCACCAATTGGTGTGATGGCGCGCGATGAAGTCTAACATTTGCCAGATGAACAGCGCTAGCAAGGCTGGGTATGCAATGTCTAGGACCAGTTGGTGGTTGAGATAATAATCCCTGCCGTCTGGGCCGAGCGCTTGCAGCACTTGCAAAGCCTCCTGCCGGTTATAGCCGCCGGGTCGCATATCGAACGGCGCTAGACCGCCTGCATATGAGGTGAGCTTTGGCAGGCTGACAGAAAGCATGTAGATATAAATGGCGGCGGCACCTAGAAAGCTGGCCCAACGCATACTACTGTGTTTCAACTGAAATCTCATTTGCGTCTCCTCGATATCACAAATGCTGTGATGACACGGGCACGGAACTGACGCATTATCATTTGATAATGACTGACCCTACTGATCATACGGACTTGCGCCAAGCGCTTATCTCAGCTGCTCCGCTTGATAACGAAGCGGTGGCAAGGCTTGTACCGCACTTCATTGAAAAAGATATCCTTGAAAACTGCTTATTGGTGCGTCAGGACACGCCAGAAACGGATGAAATTTTGCTGCTGTCTGGCCGTTGTGTGGCTTATATTCTTTCACAGGATGGCGAACAGGTGCATCTCGGCTTTTACGATGCGCCCGCGGTTTTGCCGCCACATATCAGCCGCACGAAAGACGGTTTTTCTCTCTTGAATATCGAAATGCTCACCCCTGGCTGTGTGGCCATGATATCTGCCGCAACTTTGCTTGATCTAATGGTGGACAATGCAGCTATTCGGACTTGGGGCAATGATATTATGCGCCAGCAGCTTTTGCACCAATCAACGCATCAATGGGCGCTTGCAGCACTTGGCGGTAAAGCACGACTTTTGTGGCTTCGTGAGCATTTTGAACAGCTGGAAGACAAGTTTGACCATTGGCGCCTTGCCTCTTTTCTGGCCATGACCCCCGTCAGCTTCAGTCGAATTCGCAATGCGCTAGATTAAAAATAGGCCCGCCGAGTGGCGGGCCTATCAGGTTTGTCATTTTTGAGGCTTGTTAAGCGTGCTTCAATTCACTCATCAACCCTTTGACCAGCGCGAAACAGGCCAACAGAATGATAAAGGTGAAGGGGAAGCCTGTGGACACCGCCATGGCCTGCAGCGCACCCAAGCCACCGCCAAGCAACAAGGCAATCGCCACGATACCTTCAAAGCTCGCCCAGAATACACGCTGAGGCGTTGGGGCATTCACTTTGCCGCCTGCAGTCATGGTGTCGATCACCAATGAGCCTGAATCTGATGAGGTGACGAAGAATACAATCACCAAACAGATACCCACAAAAGAGGTAAGCTGTGCCAAAGGCAAAGGCCCCAGCATCTCAAACAGTTTCAGCTCCAGCGCGGCTTCAGATACGGCTGTGTAGCCCTGGTTGACGATCTGATCGATGGCTGTACCGCCGAAAGATGTCATCCACAAAACAGACACGATAGACGGAATGATCAACACACATGTGATGAATTCACGCACCGTGCGGCCACGGCTTACCCGCGCAATAAACATGCCGACAAATGGTGACCAAGAAATCCACCAAGCCCAGTAGAATGAAGTCCAGCCTTGTGAGAAGTTCGCATCTTCGCGGCCAAACGGCATGGACAAGGCAGGCAGATATTCGACATAGGCCCAAAGATTTTGGAAGAAGCCTGTCAAAATGGCCAAGGTGGGACCAACGATAATCACGAACACCAACAAGATGATCGCCAAGACCATGTTGATCTCAGATAGACGTTTCACGCCTGCATCCAAGCCCGCCACAACAGAAATCAAGGCTAGGCCAGTGATGGCAATGATCAAGAACACCATGCTGGTGTTGCTTTCTGGGAAGCCAAACAACATGCTCAAGCCAGCATTGGCTTGTTGTGCGCCGATGCCCAAGGATGTGGCCAAACCAAACAAGGTGGCAAACACAGCGAGGATATCGATGATGTGGCCTGTCCAGCCCCAAACACGCTCGCCAAAGATTGGATAAAACACAGAGCGGATCGTTAGCGGCAGTCCCTTATTGTAAGAGAAGATCGCCAAGGACAGCGCGACAACGGCGTAGATCGCCCATGGATGCAAGCCCCAGTGGAAGATTGTCGCCGCCATGCCCAAGCGTGCCGCTTCGGCAGCATTGCCTTCAGCGCCACCGAGGGGGGCCCAGTCTGTCCGCACGCCATTTTCAGCAACGACACCGCCCATAGAGCTGGTGAAGTGTGAGATCGGCTCGCTCACACCATAGAACATGAGCCCAATGCCCATGCCCGCAGCGAAGAGCATGGAAAACCATCCTACATAGGTAAAGTCCGGTGTCGCCTCGCGTCCACCAATGCGCACTTTGCCCAATGGGGTGACGATTAAAACCAGACACAGCAAAACAAAAATATTGCCAGATAGAAGGAAGAACCAATCAAATGTTTGGGTCAACCAATTGCGCAAGCCATTGAACAATGGCTCAACTTCAGTTTGAAAGGCCAGTGTGAGAAACACGAATGCCACCACTGTTAGCCCTGAAATCACAAAAACCGGATTGTGAATATCTAGCCCAAATGGGCCAATGCTTGTCTCAATATTGTCCTGGCCGATCTCATAATCACTATCAATGATTTCGGTAGGACCTTCTGGTGCGGGAATCGCATCCAGTTCTGGTTCCTGATTTTCCGTCAATTTAGCCTCCTATTGACTTAGTCGTTAACGGCAAACAAGCAACAGAAACAAAAGTCAAAAGAACAACGGTTCCCCAAAAATAAAACGAAATATAAATCGGCTTATTTTCTAAGGGAATTTTCTTTTCGCAAAATTTTACAGCAAAATTAAAACTGCGACTGTAAAACCAATAAAATCTCGATTTATACTACCCCAATACGAGATTTAACTACTTTCGGTCTCCGCTGGCTGCGCCATTAGGGTCAAGGCTAACATAACGGATATAGAATTTATAGTTTCGCTTGTGGATAATTTATTCGATATAGCTGAACAATGATCTCCATGTCGCGCAACAGTCCGATCTAACTCACGGCGTAATGACCAGCCGATTACCCAAAAAACTGGGTTTGAACACAGCAAAACAATGAGTAAAGCGCTGGTTGTCACATTTTATGGGTGTTGGCTATTCAGCTTCTGCGTCCAACCGTTTAGCTAAAACCAAAGCCAACATGACCGCAATGACAAGAAAGACCGTGCCAATCATCCACGCGACTGGTGTAGAATATAGTTTCGCGATAGCGCCGGCCAAAACCAATCCCAATGCTGCTCCCAACTGTTGTATCAACGATCTCAGCGACAACATGGTTGATCGCTGACGATCTTCAACGCAGCGATGTAGAATGCTACTGGCGGGTGTTTCACAGGCGCCAAGGATAACTGAATATAGGATAAAAACGGCGACAAAGCCGATGATGCCTCCTTGCAATGCCAGCGCGATCTGAACACCCGCCAAGCAAGCAAACATTGCCGCCAGTGTCATCGCATGCCGTCGCTTGAATACCCGGCTAAGGTGTGGGGATATGGAAGCGCCGAAAGCAATGGAAAAGAAATATGTCGCGGTCACGACACCAATGACGGTGTTGGCATAGCCTTCTTCCAACATAGGCTTCGCATGGGTTGGCCATAGCACCTCCACCGGATTTGTCGCCATCAGAAAGAATGACAGCGATCCCAAAAGCATCGACAAAGCCGGACGGTTCAGCACCAGTAGGCTCGCGTCCTTTATCATCACTGGAACATTTGAAAACCCATGCAATAGAGCATTGCCGTCCATCGGGCGCGGCTTTTCGACAATGGCCAATACCGTAAATACAAACACGCCCAACATGACAACAAAGCTTGCTGCATAGGACACGTCATAGATGCTGAACCCAAAGCGTTCCGCGACATATCCCAACATATCCGGCAAAAGACCTCCCAGAACCGCCCCAATGGCCAGCCCCAGAGCGTTGGCCCATTGCGCTTTCGCGAGTGCGGGTTGGACATCAACGTTTGGTGCGGCGGCCCTAAAGGTTTCGACAAACCATGCATCAAGTGTGCCCGACCGAAGCGCCCGCCCAAAGCCGATAAATGCAAATGAGAGCGCAAGAACATAAAAATTGCTGGTTGAAAGGAATAGCGCTAGCGAAATCAAACTTGCGACAACCGCCGTTAGAAAGACTGGCTTACGGCCAATGCTGTCGGCAAGGCCGCCAAATGGTAACTCCATCGCCATCGTTGTGAGCGAGTAGACGCCGAAGAGAAGCGAAATTTGAAAGAGGTCCATCCCTCGGTCAGTCAACGCCAGGACAACAACGGCAACCGTCAGCCCCATCGCAAAACGGTCCAGAAACTGGTGCATCTGAAATACGCGAATGTGCCGTTGTGCGGAACCAGTTAAATTTGCGAAGGAAAACTCTGTCTCGGTCGTCATGCTTGTAACATTGACCATACCGTAGCCTTGCACAACACCTTAGTTCGACCGAAACCTATCCCGAGCAAATAAAATCGGTCGCTGGCTTAGGCAGGACAAACGCCCGCGCTGACTGCGTAGCGGACATGCTAATATAGAATTCAAAATCGACGTTTGGTCCACCATGACCGCAAGCCAATAACTTATAACATTCAAGAGGGGGAAAAGTGGCGCACCGGGGAAGATTCGAACTCCCGACCCCTAGATTCGTAGTCTAGTGCTCTATCCAGCTGAGCTACCGGTGCTTAAAATCAACGGCTCAATTTGTTCCGTCAATCAACAGCGCAAAGCCATATACTGGCTTTGAAATGATTGCAAGACCTTCAATCGCATCTTTTTCATATCTTTGTCATTTTCAGGCGGAAAAGCCCGGATTAGCGGGGCAAACAAATCTCAAATTTTGTGCCGCTTTCTTCTGGAATATATTTGAGTGCGCCGCCATGGGCTTCGACCAGTTCTTTGGCGATGGCCAAACCAAGCCCAGTGCCCCCCGCCCGACCAGAACCTTCGAACGCACGGAATAAATTATCCTTGGCACGTGGGGACAGGCCCGGCCCGTTATCCGCAATTGTGAGGCAAACTTGCGCTTGATCAACAATCAAATTAGCTAAAATGGACGGATGGTCGCCATTTTTCAGGCTGTGCGTCTCTAGTGCCTCCCGCGCATTTTTAAACAGATTGGTGAAAACACGTGCAATCTGATCCGGATCGACCGATATGATGACATCATCTTCCACCTGATTTAGCCATTCAATTTCAGGATGAACCCGGATCGCCGCTTCGGACGCTGATTCATCGAGCAATGCGCGCAAATCAACCTGTTCGAATTTTGGGGCAACCGATTTATGACGCCCATAATCCAATACCGACTGGCAAAACTTAATCGCCCTATCGAGTGTATTCACCAAACGCGGCGCCAAGCGCTGAACATGCGGGTCGTCTAGATTAGCCACCTGATCGGAAAGCAATTGCGCAGAGCCGAGCGTGTTGCGCAAATCGTGATTGATTTTTGCAACGGCCAACCCGAGGTCCGCCAAATGCTGCTTTTGCTTGAGCATTGTAAATAAATTGGATTCCATCGCGGCGAGTTCACGCTCCGCGATGCCCACCTCATCTCGTCGCTCGGAAGGCACAATGATTTTGCGGGCATCATCTGGATCTTGCTGAAAAGCAACCATGTTGCGGGTCAAGCGCGTGATCGGGCGAATCAACAAGCCGTTTAGGAACAGGAAAATAGCAAAGGACGTGAAGCTGGCGACCAGAAGTGAGAGCCAGAAGATATTGCGGGAATAGGCGATCAGTTCTTGACGCAACAGTGCCTCATTGACCAACACCTCGACAACAACATCCTGGCTGTCCATCGGCACGCCGATCACCCGCATGGTGCGGTTTGACCCAAAAAAGAGGATTTCCAAAGCGCCGGCGATCAAATCAAGTGGTGCACGCTCACGCGTATCTGCTGCATAGGCGGCGACAGGCATCGGCATGTCCGGGCGCTCAATCAATTGCGATTGCCCTTCTGTACGGATCACCAGGGCTTCCGCTTCGGCCGAACTGAGCAGCTTGCCGATCATGTCCGGAGTGAGGTCCATCGTATCTGGCACGGTCTCAATAACACGCGCGGCCACGCCCGCCACATGCACGCGGTCATCCATCCAGCTGATGCGGAAATTGGCCACGGAGGGTAGATAAATCAAAACTTCCACCACCATGATCATGGCAATAATCATGGTGATCAGTTTCATAGAAAGGCCAAATATGACCCGTTTTGGAGCGTCAAACTGTTCGTTCGCCATAGATGCCTTTGCAGCCCGTGCCCTAGCCCAACGTCCTGTTCAGCTCTAGCAAGAACTTCAAAACAGGATGATCGACCTTGTCTTTATAGAACTCCACCGCGATGCGCTTTGCAATCTCGAATTGCGTTGGATAGGGCGCAACCATTTTGGTGAAAGCCCCAATCTTCATTTTGTTGGCCACCGCCAATGCATAAATGTTGATCAGCTCACCCGCATTTTTGCCGACGGCGCCTGCGCCTAGAATTCGGCCCGACGGGGTGGTGATAACCTTGAGGAGACCTTCTTCCACGTGCTCGGCACGCGCCCGATCGTTTTCGGCAAAGCTCCAACGCAACACTTTGAACTTGTCGCCATATTTCTTACGCGCATCTGCTTCGGTGAACCCCACATTTGCGATTTCCGGATCGGTATATGTGGCCCAAGGAATGATGGACGTGTCGTTTTTGATCGGCAGCCGATAAAGCGCGTTTCTCACCACTAGACCACCGTGATAGCCCGCAACATGGGTGAATTGCAGACCGCCCGCGACATCACCAATGGCATAGACGCGTTTGTTTGACGATTTGAGCCCTTTATTGACTTTGACGCCGCGCCCGTCGAATTTGATTTTGCCTTTTTCCAAATCCAATGCTTCCACATTGGGCTTTCGGCCTGCGGCCAACAGTAAGTGCGACCCAACAATCTCCTCAGTCTCACCACTTTTCGTCTCAATGGTCACCGCAATGTTTTTCGCCTTTGGTGCAACTTGCGTGACTTTGACGCCTTCGCGAATATCCACACCTTCACGGCGAATATGCTTTAGGGCGATTTCAGTAAATTCAGGGTCATCATTTGCCAATGGCGCCTGCATTTCCAGCACGGTGACATTTGACCCTAACCGCCGATGCGCTTGGGCCATCTCCATGCCAATTGGCCCACCTCCAACAATTATAAGATGTTGCGGCTTGCGGGTGAGATTAAAAATGGTCTCGTTGGTGTGATATTCAATATCGCCAAGGCCGGGTATTGGCGGTGTCATTGGGCGGGAACCTGTGGCGATGACGAACCGACGAGCTTTGACCTCCTGGTCACCCACTTTGACCGTTTTGGGATCGACAAACTTTGCCTCTCCTTGAAGTACGGTTGCACCTAACCCTTCAAATCGTTCGACCGAATCGTGAGGTGCAATATCAGCGATAACGCCGTGCACATGCTCATTCACGCGACCAAAATTGATTTTTGGATCTTCCGCGGCGATGCCAAACGAGGTGGAGGTGCGCATATATTGCGCGCGCTTGGCTGAAGCAATGAGTGATTTTGACGGCACACACCCATAGTTGAGGCAATCCCCGCCCATTTTGTCGCGCTCGATCAATACAACGCTGGCGCCAAGCGATAATGCCGCCGCCGCAACCGTGAGCCCGCCAGAGCCACCACCGATCACACACAAGTCAGGTTGAAGAATTTTTGCCATAGAGTTTGTCCTCGCACCAAGTGCGTTTTGGTCATAATTGATTATGCGGGAGATTTCCGCAAGCGTTTGACAATAATAGGAATTAGCGATGCCACGCCGAGGGCGCCTAATGCAATCAACAAGTCGGTTGTGATGATATTGCCAACCTTAAGCGAGATACCGCATGTGGCGTTGCCCGCAGCCACGCAGGCCTCGTAAGCGTCAGCTTGAGCTCTCACGATGGAATCCAGCCCCTCGCCTGCATAGGCATAAGCAAAGCTGCCCGGCGCGATACCAACAAGCGTGGTCCAAAAATAAATGCCGAACGGCACACCCAAGATGCCGGGCACGATATTGACCAGCGTGAAAGGGAAAACCGGCGTAAGGCGCAAAAAGAACATGTAGCTGACACTGTCTTTTTGGAAGCCATCACGCATTTTCTGAATATAGCCCTTGGCATTTTCCCGCATATGCTCACCAAGCGAGGTTTTGGCAATAAAGAATAAGATTGAGGCGCCAAGGGTTGCCGCAAATATGGTGGCGAGCCCTGCAATCCACCAACCAAACAATAGCCCGCCGGAAACCGTTAGCACCCAAGCTGCGGGAAAGGACAAAGCAACTGCCGCCGCATAGAACACCATATATATAAGCACAGCGACCAACAGATAGTCGGTCACAAACTGCACCATGGCCGAATAATTTTGCACCAATGCTTCAATGGAAAGCCATTTATAGCTGCCCGTAAAATACAGGATTGCAATGATGATCAGCAGTAGCGCCACAGGGAGCCAGCGTTTCACTTGCGATAGATTGGTTTGTGTTAACAAGGCCATGGGGATGTCCAGTCCGTTTCGTTCCCCTCAAACTAAACATTTGTCGCGCGCGGACCCAAGTAAATTATAATGACAGGATGATCACTCAGAATTGAGCTTAAGTTGTGAAACAGATAGGGGAAAAAGTGCGTTCGCGCGCGAGGGTTTTGATTGACTCGAGGGGCGCGATTGCCTATAAGCCAGCCCAACTCGACCATTTTTGATGGTGCGGTCGGCTCTGTTTTGCCAAAACAAAAGCCTTTTGCATCTTTGGTCAATCCAGAATTAAACAATAAAAGAGGAACCGTGTCCTTTAAGATGCGGTCTTGAAGAGCAATGAAGCGTACATTTCAGCCTAGCAATCTTGTTCGCACACGTCGTCACGGTTTCCGCGCACGTATGGCCACCAAGAATGGTCGCAAAATTTTGAATGCACGTCGCGCACGTGGCCGTAAGCGTTTGTCAGCTTAAGTGACGATTTGGGCACGATAAGGGTCCGAAAAGCGAGATGACACCTATGCGCCAGTTGAAAAAAAGGGCGCAATTTTTGAAAGCCGCGCGGGGACGTAAAATTGTCCGGCGCGGCTTTGTGCTGCAAGCTGTTGCGCACAATGAGGGTTGTGAAACTGGCCCCGCGGTTGGTTATACAGTGACCAAGAGGGTGGGCAATTCGCCACAACGCAACCGGGTGAAGCGACGTTTGCGCGCACTTGCCCGGGAGTTCGCGAAAAACTTTGACCCAAACTTCAACTATGTATTGATTGGTCGTCAAGAAGCGTTACATGAACCCTTTAGTGAACTTAAAAAGAGCCTTTCGCGGGCGCTTGAAAAGATACATGTCGAAAGAAGCGCTGCTGCGCATGCAATAGATCGGAAGTCAAAATCATGAATGAAGGCCGCAACTACGTCCTGGCAATCGGGTTGTCGATTTTGGTGCTGGTGGGTTGGCAATATTTTGTTGCCGGGCCGCAATTGGAAAAAGCCCAACGACAAGCGGAACTTGCTGCGCAGCAACAGCAAACCAACTCAGAAACAGCAGACTTGCCAACACCTTCAGCGGATGGTGGCACTGGCGAGATCGCCGCACCAACGGCGGCCCTGACGGGCAGTCGGGATGAAGTGATCGCCCAAGGCGATCGCGTTTCAATTGAAACAGTAGCGTTGACTGGCTCGATCAATTTGACTGGCGGCCGTATCGATGATTTGCGCTTGAAGCGCTATCACGAAACGGTGGATGACAGCAGCCCAATCATCACGCTCTTGTCTCCAGAAGGCACGCCAGAGCCCTACTTTGTGGAACAAGGCTGGGTAAGCGCCACCGGCTCAACAGCGAATTTGCCGAAATCTGATACACAGTGGCAAGTGGTTGGCAATCAGACTCTTTCTGTCGACAACGACGTTACGTTGCAGTTCGATAATGGCAATGGCCAAATCTTTAAGCGCACATTCAATGTGGATGAAAACTATCTCTTCACAGTGACACAGACTGTTGAAAACAACGGTTCTGGCGATATTGCACTTTTCCCTTATTCCCGCGTGACACGCCAAGAAACACCGCAAACCTCCGGCTTTTTCATTTTGCATGAAGGTCCAATCGGCGTGTTGTCAGATAACAATCTGATTGAATTGTCATATGGTGATTTGGCTGAAGAGAGCCGCAAAGATTATTCTTCAAATGGCGGTTGGCTTGGCTTCACCGATAAATATTGGGCCACAGCTGTTGTGCCGACACCGGACACATCGGTGAATGCCCGTTTCTCTCACCGTTTGGCCAATGGCCGCCCCACCTATCAATCAAGCTTTGTGGCGCAAGACCCTGTTGTGATTGGCGCAAGCCAAACCGGCAGCTTCAAAAGCCATGTGTTTGCAGGTGCGAAGGTTGAAGAATATATCGATGGATACGAGCAAAATCTTGGTTTTGATCGGTTTGAGCTTTTGATTGACTGGGGTTGGTTCCACTTCATCACCAAGCCAATCTTTTACTTGATCCGTTTCCTCAATGGCATCTTGGGCAATTTCGGCCTCGCTATTTTGGCAGTGACCGTCATCATCAAAGCTTTGTTCTTCTGGTTCGCGAACAAGTCCTACGCTTCAATGGCCGCAATGAAAAAAGTGCAGCCTGAGATGAAAGAAATCCAAGAGCGCCATAAAGATGATCGCATGCAGCAACAGCAAGCGATGATGGAGCTCTACAAGCGCGAAAAGATCAACCCGATGAGTGGTTGCTGGCCGGTATTGATCCAGATCCCAGTGTTCTTCTCGCTCTATAAAGTGTTGTTCGTAACCATCGAAATGCGCCATGCGCCGTTCTTTGGCTGGATTCAGGATTTGGCGTCACCAGACCCGACCAATATCTTCAACTTGTTCGGCTTGTTGCCGTTTGACCCAACGGGCTTGCCATTGTTGGGCGGCTTCTTGGCGTTGGGCGCTTGGCCATTGATCATGGGTATCACCATGTTCGTGCAAATGCGTTTGAACCCTCCGCCAGCAGACCCAACACAAGCTGCGATCTTTGCGTGGATGCCAGTTATCTTTACCTTCATGTTGGCAGGCTTCCCTGCCGGTTTGGTGATCTACTGGGCATGGAACAACTTCCTCTCCATTCTGCAGCAATATGTGATCATGCGTCGCCATGGCGTGGATGTTGACCTGTTCGGCAACATCGCCGCCTCCTTCAAGCGGAAGAAGCCTGAAGAAGAAGCGAAGTAATTGACGATCTAAAATGAGGCGGCTAACTTAGCCGCCTCAATTGTTTAAAGGGTAGGCTCAGCCAATGATTCAATAACCGTACAACCGCGATCGCTGCGGACGCGCAATTTGCTCACACACTTTTGCAAAGGACAGCCTATGTACGGCCCGAATCCGAATACCCCTTTTCCGATCAAAGATCTTGATCGGATCGTCTTCTTGAAAAATCATATCACCAACCCGCACATCGAAGTCGGGGACTTTACCTATTATGACGATGGTGACAAACCGCAGGATTTTGAACAGCGCAATGTTCAATATCACTTCGAATTTGTTGGCGATAAGCTAATCATCGGCAAGTTTTGTGCACTGGCGCAAGGGTGTCAATTCATCATGAATGGAGCCAATCATTTAATGGATGGCTTCTCGACCTACCCCTTCCAGATCTTCTCAAAAGATTGGGCAGCAGGCTTCAATAGTGCTGAGTGGGTGGAGAACACCAAAGGTGATACCACCATCGGCCATGATGTTTGGATTGGTCGTGAAGCGACCATCATGCCCGGCGTGACCATTGGCAATGGCGCCATCATTGGCAGCAAGGCCGTTGTGGCCAAAGATGTACCAGCCTACGCCATCGTGGTGGGCAATCCCGCGCGCACGGTAAAAATGCGATTTAGCGATGACGTCATCGCGCGACTTGAGCAGATTGCTTGGTGGCATTGGTCGGTGGAAAAGATTACAAAGCACAGAGATGCGATAATGGGTGCCGATATCGCCCAGTTAGAAAAGGCAAGCTTAGACGATGACTGAATATACACCTGCACAATTGGAAGCCGGTCGCCTGCTGTTCGCACGCCCTTGGAATTTCATCAAGGGGTGCGTGCGCATTGACGACCTGCCGCCAACAGATTGCACGGAGATCGCGTTTGCGGGCCGTTCAAATGTGGGCAAGTCATCTTTGATCAATGCATTGACCGGGCGTGTTAACCTCGCCCGGACCTCCAACACACCTGGGCGCACGCAAGAGCTGAATATCTTTGAAGCTAATGATGCACCGGTGCGCATTGTCGATATGCCAGGCTATGGATTTGCGAAGGCGCCAAAGAAGACCGTGGAAACATGGACCAAACTCATCCATGCCTATTTGAAAGGCCGCCCAAACCTACGGCGTGTATTTGTGCTCATTGATGGTCGTCACGGGCCGAAACCTGCTGACGAGACTGTTATGAACGAGCTGGATGGGGCAGCGGTTTCCTACCAGATCGTCATCACAAAAGCCGACAAACCCAAAGCTGCCGAACTTGAGAAGGTGATTGCCCTCACCAGCAATATCATCTCCAAGCATGGCGCTGCGCATCCTGAAATGTTGATTACTTCATCTGAAAAGAAGGATGGCATTGATGAATTGCGTGCAGTGATCGCGCAATTGTTAGTGAGCTAGCATCCGCCTAAAGTGAGGCAGTTTTCCGTAGTTGTGCTTCTGATTGCTGGTCTTTAACAAAGCGCGCCATATCGTCAGCGGGCATTGGACGCCCGAATAGATAACCTTGGAAAGCGTCGCAGCCAAGCAAGCGCAAGATGCGCACTTGGTCTTCTTTTTCCACGCCCTCTGCCAACACCTCAATATTGAGGGATTTACCCATATCGATGATGGATTTAATAAGGCGACGTTGCTCTGCTGACTGGGTGAGCGGTGCAACAAATTGGCGGTCAATTTTCAATCGCTTCGGATGCAACCGCAACAGCCCCACAATTGACGCGTGGCCTGTGCCGAAATCATCAATATCAATGTCGATGCCCATATCCTGAATGCGGGCGAGGTTCTCATCAACAATCTTTTTCGACTCATCAAGGAAGATCGTTTCGACCAATTCAAATGTGATTTGGCCTGGCTTGATGTCGAATTGAGAAAGATTTTTTATCAGGTCCTCATCTTCCAATCGACTAGAAGACACGTTAACTGATGCATTGGGCACATCGAGCCCTTGGGCACGCCATGTGCTCATATCGTCCAACACACGTTGCAACATGATGTGATCGAGCTTGTCCATCACATTCAGCTCTTGTGCCGCACTCATAAACTCAAATGGAGACAGCACACCTTTGGAAGGATGTTTCCAGCGCGCCAGTGCTTCCACGCCGATAATCTCGAGCGTGTGAGCATCAAATTGTGGCTGGTAATAAGGGACGAATTGAGATTGCTCGATGCCGCGCAAGATTTCATCCGCCAATTCACGCGACTCAACAATGCTGGTTTGTAGCTCATCGGTGAAGAAGGAATAGCAGTTTCGGCCATCTTGCTTGGCGCGATATAGCGCAATGTCTGAACGGACCAAGAGACTTGCATATTCAACATCATTATCTGGCGTACATGCAATGCCGATGCTGGCGCCAAAACGACAGACTTGGCCTTCGAAATTTAACGGTTGATTGGCGGCATCAATAATGCGTTTGGCCAACTCAGCAAGTATGTCCAGATTGCCATCGCATGGCATGACCACAACAAATTCGTCGCCACCAACACGGCCGATAAATCCCTCTTTCGGGGCGTTGGAGCGCAGCGCACTCGCAAAATGGCAAAGGGTGGCATCGCCAGCCCGGTGACCAAGTGTATCGTTGATTTGCTTAAATCTGTCCAAATCGATCGACAATATGGCGAGGCCCATATCATCGCTCATTTTTTCCTGCATTTTGCTCAAATGTTGATCCAGCAACCGCCGGTTTGGCAAACCAGTCAGTTCATCATGCATCGCCAGATGTTCGATTTTCTGGTGCGCAGATTTGAGCTCAGCATTCTTGCCCTCAGCTTGCTTTTTCGCGTTCATCAACGCGTTTTTCATCTCAACTTCGTCAGTGACGTCCCAATTTACGCCGACCATTTTAGGGTCGCCGCCCTCGGGATGATAATAAGAGCAACGCGATTGAAGATGACGAACTTCACCTTTCGCAGTGATAATTCTAAATTGAGAATTCAAATTGCCTTTTTCCGTTATGGCAACTTGGAACTCTCGCTTTGCGCGTTCCAAATCTTCAGGATGTAGCGCTTCTTCCCAGTCTCTACCCGAGCGGATATAGATGCAATCGTCAAAGCCAAACAGTGCGTTTGTGCGGTCGTCCCATACATTTTCACCGGTACTCAAATTGGTTTCCCACACGCCAATCGCCGATGCAGACAAGGCCACACGCAAACGCTCGTGCAACAACTCAAGCTGCTGCTCCCGTGTTTCCAACTCTTGGTTTTGTTGCCCGCGCAGGCGGATCAGATGGCCTGTATATAGAAGCGGCACAACAATAATCAGCAAAACGATGGCCAGGACGGAACGCAATTGCCAAGCGTTTGGTGCGGTATCTGCCCACCCATTTTTGGGCGTTGCCAACATTGTCCAACTGCCAGAAGGCAAATTGACCTTTACAGATATCGGGTTGTCGCGCACCAGCCCTTCATTGCCATAAAAAATCCGCCCGCTATCGCCCAGGCCGTCTTCACCCCTCAACGCAATGTCGAGCATCAATTTCTCATCCAACAAGCCACTGGCTTCATAAAGGCGGTCAGCATCGATCACGGCAGAAACGATGCCCCAAAATTCTTTTTGGCCGGTAAAATGATTTAGAAAGACCGGATAGCGCCCAATGAAGCCAGTGCCACCTTGCACCAAATCAACTGGGCCAGCCAAAATTAGCTCGCTCGAATCACGGGCACGCAAAGCTGCATCGCGCTGGGCTTCATTTTCCAAATAATCGAGACCGATGACGCTTTCATTACCAACAAACGGGTAGATCATTTTGACCTTTAGGTCTGGCGCGCCTGCCAGCACCCGCAATTGCTCAGAATCATCAAACAGAGCGCGGGCCAAAAAGGAAAAGCGCACCTGCCCCATATCTGGCTCAGATGCGATCACACTGACCAAGCCTTTTACAAGCTGCAGGTTCGAATTGACCTTATGTTCAAGCTCAGCCCGCACGAGGCTGGCACTTGCCAACACCTCATTGCGCTGCTCTTGCAGGTAAACGCGATTGCGCTGGTCTTCAACAAATATCCAAAAGAAGGAGAAAAAGACAACACAAATCAGAGCCGGCATATTGGTAAAATGCCAGATCGAATTGCGCCAGAAGCCGCTATTTTGCCCCTGCTTTTTCACTGTTTAGGCTGCCTTGTTTTTCATATTCTTGGCAGCATATATAAGCGATGCTTAAATTTTGATTATATTTTGGCTGTTTTGGTTACATTTTCGCGGAAAAACTCAGCAAACATTTTCCCCAGCTCAGCGGCAGAAGATGGGGTTTTAAGCGAGGCCAAGGCTTGGTCTGCGTCAGCAGGATCAAAAACAACATGCTTGCGCTTGGTGAACAATGTTTCAGAGAAATCATCATCAAACTCAGGGTGAGGTTGCACGCTGATCGCGGGCCCTTCCGGATAGTATAAACCTGCAAAAGGCGTGAAGTCGCTTTTTGCAATGATTTGCGCTGCCGGTGGTTGGGTCAAGACCTGATCCTGATGCGAGGCAGTGATGTGGACCTGATCAGCGGTTGCCTTCAAATGCGCAGGTGCATTTTGCAGATGATAGGTGTGACGCCCAACACCCCAGCCTTTTTCAGATTTGCCCGCATGGCCACCGAGCGCTTCGGCCATAATTTGGTGGCCAAAACAGATACCCGCCATCGGGATATGGTGATCATAGGCGTCGCGAATAAATGCTTTCAGCGGTGCAATCCATGGCAGCGGATCATAGACACCATGCGAGCTGCCTGTGATGAGCACAGCTTCAACTTGGTTCAAAGATGGCAACGGCTCATCTTCCACCACGCTGATGATCTCATACTCAAACTCTCCCCCAGCCCGCTTGAGCATCGTTTGCATCATTTCGCCATAGGTTGGGAAATCGTCGCGCATGGGTTCAGGCACAAGGCCGGTTTGCAGAATGGTGATTTTCATAAAAGCTATCCTCGAACAATCGCGAGCATCTAAGACTATTGACTTTTGCATGACAAGAGGGGTTTTAAGGTCTGGACAAAGCGGGACGAACCTGCACGATAGGCACAACACAATCATCAAGGAATCCCCACATCCATGACGAGCGAACCCAAGCCGGATAAAACCAAAGAAGCCGCCATTTTGGCCCAAGCCTTGCCTTATATGCTGCGCTATGATGACCGCGTTGTGGTGGTGAAATATGGCGGCCATGCCATGGGCGATGAACATCTGGCGCGGGCTTTTGCGCGGGACATTGTGTTGCTGCGCCAATCTGGCGTGCACCCGATTGTGGTGCATGGTGGCGGGCCGCAAATCGGCAAAATGCTTGAGCGCTTGAACATTCAATCTGAATTTAAAGATGGCTTGCGGGTGACCGATCAAGCCACTGTTGACGTGGTGGAAATGGTGCTCGCTGGGGCGATCAACAAACAGATCGTGACGGCCATCACCCAAGAAGGTGGCCGGGCCATTGGCCTTTGCGGCAAAGACGCGAACATGGTGACTGCCAAGAAACTGCGCCGCACCCAGATGGACCCGGACAGCAATATTGAACGCATTGTTGATCTTGGTTTTGTGGGCGAGCCAAGCGACGTGAAACCTGAGATTTTGCATCGGTTGATCTCTGAAGAAATTATCCCGGTGATTGCGCCCATTGCTGCTGGCAAAAAGGGCGACACATTCAACATTAATGCCGACACATTTGCTGGAGCAATCGCTTCCGCCATGGACGCAAAACGCTTTTTGCTGCTGACCGATGTTGAGGGCGTTTTGGGCGGTGATGGCGAGCTGATTGCAGATATAGATGTGGATGGCGCACGCAAATTGATCAAAGATGGTGTTGCCAAAGGTGGCATGATTCCGAAGCTGGAAACAGCCATCTCAGCCGCTGAAAATGGTGTTGAAGCTGTCGTGATCGTGAATGGCAAAACCGAGCATGCGGTGCTGTTGGAATTGTTCACCGAACATGGCGCGGGCACGTTGATTCACAAGAACAATGAAGAGGTTGCTGTTTAATGCCCCTTTCGCATGTCGACTGTTGGATCTTTGATCTCGACAATACGCTTTATCCTCGCACCTGCCGCTTGTTTGACCAGATCGACAAGCTGATCACCGCTTATGTGGTGGATGTGACCGGGTATGATTGGGCCGATGCGCGCAAATTGCAGAAGGAATTTTTTGCAGAATATGGCACCACATTGAGCGGCCTGATGGCCACGCGCAATGTGGACCCACACCATTATTTGCAAAAGGTGCATGATATTGACTATTCGCCCGTGGCACCTAACCCCGCTTTGATGGATGCGATCCGCGCTTTGCCGGGCCGCAAAATCATTTTCACCAATGCTGATCGTGGCCATGCGCAAAATGTGTTGAAGCGGTTGGGCGGTGAAGATGTGTTTGAGGATATTTTCGGCATTATCGAAGCCGAATTTGCGCCGAAGCCGCACAATAATTCCTACGAAAAATTCATCGCCAACCATGGTGTTGCGCCAACCAGTGCGGCCTTTTTTGAAGACATGGAAGTCAATTTGAAGGTGCCGCACAGCTTAGGCATGCGCACGGTGCATGTGGTGCCCGGCGCTGATTTTGACGGCAGCAAGCTGGAGCCCTTTGAGCTAGAGCGCAAGGATGATGAAGAGCATATTCATCACGTGACAGACGATCTAGGCACGTTTCTCAGCCCATTTGCGCGACAGGCTTAGCCCTCAAATCTTTTGAGATAGGTTTCCAAAGTTCGGTGCGGCGCGAGAGTGAATTTCTCGAGCTGCACTTGCATATTGTCAAACCGATCCATGCGGAAATCTCGAAAGTCCTGCCGGGAGACACACCATGCAGTCATCAGCCAGATGGGGCCAAAATTTGTGAGCGCCAATGGGTAGAGTTGACGCTCGCTCACTTTGTCGTCCAGCGCGCGATAGGTGACGCTCAAAATTCGTTTCTCGTCTATGGCCCTACGTGCCTGCCGCAGCTCTTTTTGCGGCATGGTGATGCCTTGAGGGGGCACCACCATCAAATGCGGGCTGTCCAATTTTTCCTGATGACTTTGCGGCACAGCATCGCGGATTTTGGCGAGCGCTTCTTTGGCAGCGGCCGACATGTCTTTGTCGGCAATCAGCGCCAATGTTTTTGCCCCAAGTGCTAGCGCTTCCAGCTGTTCAAAGGTGAAGCTGAGCGGCGGCAGATCAAATTCATCACGCAGCATAAAACCCACGCCGGGTTCGGAGTCGATTGGCGCGCCTGAGCCGATCAGATGCGCCATATCCCGATAGACGGAGCGTTTAGAAATCTCCAATTTTTCCGCAATTTGAAGCGCGGTGAGCGCACCATTGGCGGTGCGCATGATTTGGATGATGCGGAATAGGCGTTCGGCGCGGCGCATAAATTAAATCCCAACTCAACATTGTGGCCACAAGGGTGGCAACAGGGGAATGCTAAATCGCTTTCCATCAACAGGAAAGGAAAATCAAATGTCTCACGTTTTTGAAGTGGTGACTTACACTGCAAAGAATGCCGAAACCGCCCTTAAACTGCGCCGCGACGCCATGGAGCATGCCAAAGAGCTAGAGGGTTTTGTGCGTTATCATGCACTTGTGAATGTCGAAGACAAAACCCAGTTTGTCGATCTGGTGGAATGGGCCAGCCTTGAGGCTGCACAGGCTGCGGCTGAGAAGGTGATGACCCTGCCCGCCTTTCAAGGCATGATGGCGGAAATCGCCAGCGTTGAAAGCATGAAGCATTTCAGCATTGATAAAATCACCGCATAAAAAAAGCCCGGCATTTGCCGGGCTTAACTCGTTTAGCAGCCTTCGTCAGTGACTTTGGGCAAATTGTAAAATTCGCGCACAATGCACCAAGCCTCTTCGGCAGAATCGACTGTTTCAAACAATTCCAAATCACTTGGTGAAATGGTGCCTTCTTCAGCCAGCGCTTCAAGGTTGATGACGCGAGACCAGAATTCTTTGCCAAAGAGCAAGACTGGCACCCGTTCCATGCGACCGGTTTGGATAAGGGTGAGCGCTTCAAAAAACTCATCCATCGTGCCAAAGCCGCCGGGGAATACTGCGATTACCCGCGCACGCAACAAGAAGTGAATTTTACGCGTGGCAAAATAGTGGAAGTTAAAGCAAAGATCTGGCGTGACATATTTGTTTGGCGCTTGCTCGTGCGGCAAAACGATATTTAGACCAATATTGGGTGCATTTACTTCGACCGCACCTTTACTGCCCGCTTCCATTACGCCTGGGCCACCACCGGTGACCACGACATATTCCTTGTAGTCCAAGGTTTCGGAGGTAAGCGAAGCAAGGCGGGCAAATTTGCGCGCTTCTTCATAATATTTGGAGTTCTTTTCCAAATTTTTCTTTTGTACGTCGTTTTTCGCTGCCCAAGCATCCTCACCCGGTGCTGGCAAACGTGCACCGCCAAACAGAACCACGGTTGAATTGATGCCGCGTTCGGCCAACCACAATTCGGGCTTGAGGATTTCAAGCTGCAAACGAATGGGCCGCGTTTCCTCAGCGGTCATGAATTCTTCGTCAGAAAAAGCCAACTTATAGGCGGCGGCTTCTGTTTGTGGCGTACGCGGTACCCTGCGCGCGACGTTGATATCTTCTTCTGATGTGCGAAGCGACGTGTGGTGCTGTCTGCGACGTCTGGCCATAAATTTCCCCTTTTAGGTGCCTCGGTTTGTTTTATCTTTGCGCGTGAAGCGTTAAAGATGTTTTGGCTTGATTGCAATTTTGCGACCAAAGCGCGAAAAAGCGAGGTTGACAGGTGCCCCTTGCACGCTAATGTCTCGCCAAAGAAATTGCCCATCCCTAAGGAGACCCGCTCATGGATCGCGCCGAACTGGCTCAAACTATTGATAGTGCATTTGATAATCGTGATGAGATCACTTTTGCAACACAAGGTGTTGTCCGCGAAGCCGTGGAAGAAGCCCTTGAATTGATGGACCGCGGCGAAGCCCGCGTGGCCGAGCAAAATGATCAGGGCGAATGGGTGGTCAATCAATGGCTGAAAAAGGCCGTGCTGCTGTCGTTCCGTTTGAACGATATGGACGTGATTGAAGGCGGCCCCGGTGGCGCCACATGGTGGGACAAAGTGCCGTCTAAATTTGCAGGTTGGGGCGACAATCGTTTCCGCGAGGCAGGTTTCCGCGCTGTGCCGGGCGCAATTGTGCGTAAATCAGCGCATATTGGCCGCAATGTGGTTTTGATGCCATCTTTCGTGAATCTTGGCGCCTATGTCGATGATGGCTGCATGGTGGACACGTGGGCCACTGTTGGCTCTTGCGCGCAAATCGGTAAAGGCGTTCACCTTTCTGGCGGTGTGGGCATTGGCGGCGTTTTGGAGCCATTGCAAGCTGGCCCTGTGATCATTGAAGATGATTGCTTTATCGGCGCGCGGTCTGAAATTGTGGAAGGCGTCCGCGTGGGCAAAGGCTCTGTGATTTCCATGGGCGTGTTCATTGGCCAATCCACCAAAATTGTGAACCGGGAAACTGGTGAAATTCATATGGGTGAAGTGCCGCCATATTCTGTTGTGGTTTCTGGATCTATGCCGGGCAAACCTTTCCCAGATGGCACACCGGTCCCCAGCCTTTATTGCGCGGTGATCGTGAAGCAGGTGGATGAGCGCACCCGCTCTAAAACCTCCATCAACGATCTGCTTCGGGAGGCGTAAGTGAGCCAGGCACTCGATCTTTTACGGGATTTGATCCGCTGTAAATCAGTGACGCCCGCCAATGATGGCGCGTTGGAAATCTTGCAAGATTTTCTGACGCCCTTGGGGTTCGAGTGCCACATGCTCACTTTTGAGGGCGACGGCTCTTATCCGGTGCAAAATCTGTTTGCGACCCGTGGTACGGGTGGCCGACACTTGTTGTTTGCAGGGCACACCGACGTGGTGCCAGTGGGCGACGAAGCGGCTTGGACACACGATCCCTTCAGCGCAGACGAAGTGGATGGCGTGATGTGGGGCCGTGGTGCGGTAGATATGAAAAGCGGCGTTGCCGCTTTTTGCGCCGCATTGCCCGAGCTGGTAGAGAGTGGCGAGGCCGACAAAGGCACAATCTCGCTGCTGATCACCGGCGATGAAGAAAGCGATGCGGTGAATGGCACCGTGAAAGCGCTACAATGGGCAAAAGAGCAAGGCTATCAATTTGACTTTGGCCTTGTGGGCGAACCATCCAGCGCAGAAGAATTTGGCGATGTGGTGAAGATTGGTCGCCGAGGCTCTTTGAGTTTCACCATCACCGTGACTGGCACCCAAGGCCATGTTGCCTATCCACATAAAGCGAATAATCCGCTGCCTGTGCTGTCCAAAATTGCAGCGCAGCTTTCAGATGCGACCTTGGATGAGGGCAATGAAAATTTCCAAGCGACCAATTTGGAACTGACCACCATTGATGTGGGCAATAAAGCCGGCAATGTGATCCCCGCGCGCGGGTCCATGCATGGCAATGTTCGGTTCAACGATATTTGGGATGCATTCAAGCTGGAATATTGGCTGGGCCAGCAAATTTTGGCGGTGCCTGCGAATGGATGTGATGTGGAATTGAAAATCCATCACCCAGTGTCGCGGTCATTTGTCTCAAATGATTCAGCAGATGTAGATTTGCTCATTGAAACCGTGCAAAAACACGCCAATATAACACCTATCCGCTCCACTGGTGGCGGCACTTCAGATGCGCGGTTTATTGCTGATTATTGCCCGGTTGCCGAATTTGGCTTGGTGGGCAAAGGCATGCACCAAGTGGACGAGCAAGTGCCTATGGCCATGGTGGAACGGCTGCAAAGCGTTTACACAGACTATTTGCGTGCCTTTCTAAACCAAAAGAGCTGATATGAATAACCGCCCCTACTTTGAAGAAATGATCGACGCCGCCAAAGGTGTCTTTGCGCTGATCCGTGGGGAAAAGGACAAAATTGGCTATTTCAATTTTAGCCAGGCGGGGCTGGTAGGCAGCTTTATTGCGGTATTTATTGGCCTATTTTTGCAAGAACTATTTTCAGGCCCCTCGCCCGACGATTTGCAGATACCCGCTTGGGCCAATTTGGTCAGCTATACAATCCTCTACGCCACGCCATTTATCGTGGCTTACGGCTTTTTGAGCATTGTGGGGCAGCGCGAGCGCATGTTGCCCTATATGGTGGTGAACAATTGGTCGAGCTTCTTTTTCACGCTGATCATCGTCGCAATTTTTATTTTCCAACTGCTCGCCACGGTTGGCTATTTTATCATTGTTATTTTGACAATCATTGTATTTTGGCGGACAGCACGGTTGATTTTGGGCTTTAGTGTGCCCCAAACCATCATCTTTTTCGTGGCGACCATTATGGCGGTGCTGATTGCGGCAATGATTTCAGTGAACATCATGTTCGCGGCTGCGGGCATTGATCCAAGTACATTCTTGGACATGCAACAGCAAACGCAACCGTCAGGCGTCTAGGGGCGGATAATCTACACCGATCAGATATAGCCCATCTGGCGGCGATACGGGGCCGCAAGCTGAGCGATCTGCTGCATCCAATGCTGCGCGGAAATCTGCTGGCGTCCAACGGTCGCGCCCCACCTCGACCAATGATCCCACCATCGAGCGCACTTGATTGTGCAAAAAGCTGCGGGCGGAGGCGAAGATGTGGATCATGTCGCCGCGCCGCTCTACATCCAACCGATCAAGCGAACGGATGGGCGAGTTTGCCTGACATAGAGATGCCCGGAAGGTGGTGAAATCATGTTTGCCCAAAATCAATTGGGCAGCTTCATGCATTTTTGCTGCATCAAGATCGTGCGGCACATGCCAAACGCGATTGCGCATAATCGCCGGACGGGCTTTGCGGTTGAGAATGATAAATTCATAATGCCGCGCCAAGGCGGAAAAGCGCGCTTCAAAACTATTGGGTACCGCTTCATAAGCTGTGATGACGATAGGATGCGGCTTGAGGTGATGGTTCATCGCCTCAGAAATGCGATAGGGATCCCACTCTTTGGAAAGGTCTAAATGGATGACCTGCCCTGTGGCGTGCACGCCAGAATCTGTGCGGCCTGCGGCCTGCACCTTTACGCGCTCGCCAGAGAATTTTTCGATTGCCTTTTCAACAGCATCTTGCACGCCCATGCCATCTAGCTGAGATTGCCAGCCATGATAGGGCGTGCCGAAATATTCAACTGTGAGCTTATAGCGGGGCACTATCGCGCCACCTTGCCCTTAAGTGAACCGGGACCACGCAAAAATGTTTCTACATCCATCGCGCCTTTACCTTCGCGCTGCACTGTGAGCGGCAAAATAGCGCCAGATCCGCAAGCGATACGCATTTCATCATCCAGCACTGTGCCTGGTTCGCCGCTGCCCTCGGTCAAGGCGGCCTTGATGATTTTGACGCGGACAGGTTTGTCGTTGATCTCAATTTCAAACCAAGCGCCGGGGAATGGCGACAGGCCACGGATCTGGTTGTGCACTGTCTCCGCCGGTTGCGTCCAATCGATCCGGGCTTCTTTTTTGTCGATCTTTTTGGCGTATGTCACGCCTTCGCTGGATTGCGGGGTGAAGTGCAAACTATCACGCTCTAAAGCTGATAGGGCACGGCCCATCATATCCGCACCGCGGATCATCATTTCATCATGCAATTCGCCAGCGGTCATATTGGCGCTGATGGGGATTTCATCGATCAGCCCCACATCGCCCGTGTCCAGCCCTTCATCCATTTGCATGACCATGATGCCGGTTTGCGTGTCACCCGCCATAATGGCCCGCTGGATCGGGGCCGCACCGCGCCAACGGGGCAGCAATGAACCATGCAGATTGAGGCAGCCTTTTTCCGGTGCGTCCAAAATCGCCTTCGGCAGCAGCAGGCCATAGGCCAGCACAACGGCGACATCAGCGTCCAGTGCTTGGAAAGCCTCCACCTCAGCGGGGTCTTTGAAGTTGAGCGGCGTGCGCACTTCCAGCCCGAAACCTTCAGCCAATTCATGTACTGGCGATTTCCGGTCTTTCTTGCCACGGCCTGCAGGTCGCGGCGGCTGGGTGTACACCGCCACCACATCATGGCCACGGCCAATAATTTCGCTCAAAGTTGGCACAGCAATCTCAGGCGTGCCCATAAAGATGACCCGCATATTACCCCGCTGCGCGTTTCGCGATCTTTTGGAATTTCTTGGTGACGCGTTCGCGCTTCAGGCGCGACAGATAATCGATGAACAATTTGCCATCCAAATGGTCGATCTCATGCTGCACGATTGTGGCCAGCAATTCTTCAGCTTCCAGCTCTTGCTCAGCGCCCTTCTCATCAAGATATTTCACGCGCACTTTCACGGGGCGTTCGACATCTTCATAATATTCAGGGATCGACAAACAGCCTTCCTGATAGACCCACGTTTCTTCTGACGACCACGTAATTTCCGGATTGACCATGGCGATGGGGCTTGGCTCATCATCTTCTTTCGCCGGGTCCATCACGATCACCCGATGCAACACGCCAATTTGCGGCGCAGCAAGGCCAACGCCCGGCGCATCATACATGGTGTCGAACATATCTTTGATCAGTGTTTTGATTTCGTCGTCCACCGTTTCAACCGGCTTGGCGACCTTGCGCAAAACATCGTTTGGGATATGTAAAATAGGACGGATGGTCATGGTCTAATTCTCTTGGTTCAGGTTTGGCTGCTTGGATAGGCCGATTAGCCCTACGGGTCAAGAAATTCGGCAGATTGCTTGGCTATTCCCCTTAGATATAGGCACAAGCGTGACAGCATTAAAGTCGCACGCGCTTTATCGGGGCATGGGCGCACGAATCACGATATGTTCTTTTTATGGATGATGTACTTTTTAATGCCTTTGGGCATGATTTCACAGCACTTGAACTCACCTTAATCGGCGTTGGCCTGTTGCTGCTTTTGGCCATTGTGGCGCTGGTGGGCAGCTGGCGTGCCGGGCAACAGCGCGCGCTGGAGGCAGCGCGCATTGCCGAGCGCAACCATGAGATGGAACGGCATCTGGCCGACTTGATGCGCGTGCAAAGTGAAATGACCGGGCGCATGCA
Organism: Maritalea sp. S77; assembly: GCF_049801075.1. Classification (NCBI taxonomy): domain Bacteria; kingdom Pseudomonadati; phylum Pseudomonadota; class Alphaproteobacteria; order Hyphomicrobiales; family Devosiaceae; genus Maritalea; species Maritalea sp. S77. The sequence goes on from NZ_JBNAGG010000001.1 coordinate 1,431,030, forward strand.
CACCATGTCAGAGATTTTTGGCAGCCGCACCTCCGACTTGGCTAAGGCGTTGACCGACCGAATCGACAGTGCCAGCCATCGCATGGGGCAAACGGTGACTGAATCGCGCACCAAAACTGAGGAAAGCCTCTCCAAGCTTAATGAACGACTTGCTGTGATCGACCGGGCGCAAGCCAACATCTCAGAACTTTCAAACGAAATGGTGTCGCTGCGCGATATCTTGGCCAACAAACAATCGCGCGGCGCGTTTGGCCAAGGGCGCATGGAAGCAATCATTTCTGATGGATTACCTGCCAGCTCCTTTCAGTTTCAAGCCACGCTTTCCAACAATTCGCGACCCGACTGTTTGGTGTTGATGCCCAACAAAGCGCCCGACTTGGTGGTGGATGCGAAGTTCCCTCTGGAGAGCTGGCAGCGCATTAATGATGCGCAAGATGCGGTAGAACTAAAAGGCGCTATGACCCAATTCCGCACTGACATGACCAAACACATGAAGGATATTTCGGAAAAATATCTTATCGCCGGAGAAACCCAAGATACGGCCTTTATGTTTGTGCCGTCAGAGGCGATTTTTGCCGACGTCCACGAGAAGTTTGACGATCTTGTGCAAAAGGCCTTGCGGATGCGCGTTGTGATTGTTTCGCCGTCACTCTTGATGCTGTCCATCCAAGTCATCCAAGCCCTGCTGCGCGATGTAAAAATGCGCGAGCAAGCTCATATCATCCAGTCAGAAGTTACCAATTTGCTGGCCGATGTCAGCCGCCTTTCTGAGCGGGTGCATAAGCTGCAAACCCATTTCCAACAGGCCAACCGCGATGTGGAACAGATTTTGATTTCTACCGGCAAAGTGACAAAACGCGGCGAACGGATTGAGCAGCTGGAATTTGAAGAAACCAAAGTGATGCTTGAGGGGGACTGATCATCTCCTGAATCAACGCCAAACATACTAATTATTTGCCAACTGATTTCTTTTCTTGCCCAACCAAATACGGTTTACATTAATCTATACCAAACAGGAGTAATAAGTGTGTCCGGCGGTTGCCAACTTTTTTGGTGCCATAAGTGAATTTCCAGGATGGTTCATGGATTTAAATAGAGCGAAATCTGTCGAGGGATTTGAGAAAGGGCTGCGCAGGCTTGGTTGGCTGTCAGCTTACTCTCGTCAGATTTTGATGACTCGGCACTTACTTAGAAACTTATCTGAAATTTCATATCCTGATGAAATTCCTAGAGCTATTTCTGGTGAATTCGCGCTCAATTTATTCAGATGCGCCATTACGATCTTGGCGGGAGTAAATCGAGAAACCCAGCAATTTTCAAGCCCATATGATCCGCCAAATCGTCCAGAAACCCACCACTTAGCGTTCACGCGAAAAGAACGCATCTTTAGTACTTCGATCGCAAGTGGGATGCCCGAAATCCACTTCCATGTGGGCCCCGATGATGGCTTCGGGTTAGAGAATTCAACAGAAGTTTCCTTCGAAGATGGTCTATTTAGCTTTGAAATTCACGCAGTTGCAAAGAATGTTGGTCTGACCACTAAAGCGCTAGCAGATCGGCGAGCAGAAGCACTTAGAAACGAAAAATTGTGGAGAGGTGTAAGTTCGAGAAATCAAACTTACGCACTTAAATTTTTTGAAAATTGGTATGAATGGGCGGGTAAAAATGGAGCGTTTTGGCGCGAATGGTACCAAGGGTTTCTTGACGGAAAGCCATTGGAATGGGAATTGCAACGACGTGTTGCTTTAATTGACGATGTTATATGGAAAGCTGGTCCGGAGGCGGTAGCGGAGGAGATCGAAAAAGTCCGAGCTAAGTACTATTTGGAAAAACACATTGACGCGCTCGAAGTTGAACTACGCAAGGTTCCCATTAACAGGCACGGGATTGGCGGAAACATGCCACCTGAGCCTCTAGATGACGTACCGATTGCGCAGGAATTGATTATCGTCTTGCGGCCATTGGAAGATCTCAAGAATGAAATCTCAAAGGAACTTCCGGACCCAACACAACTCCAAAACATCATTGAAGCACTGACCGCCGCTTTAAATACTGGCCTTGCATGGTGTCTCAAGAAAGTGGACCTAATGGTCGATACTACAATTAAATGGGCAATTCCGGCTGGTGGCACGGGTTATTTCGCGCTCAACCCTGAAAAACTTGAGGCAGTGATCGCAGCTGCCAAAAATCTTCTTGGTGTGCTTTAAACTCTTGCAGAACACACCATAGATTTGTCGGTTCCCTCTGCCTAAGAAACAAACAGGCCTCCAGATCAAGTCCGGTGGTGACGGTGGTGGAGTTAGGTTGTTCAGAGACCAAGAATTTCTCGTGTCCTCGCAATTGGATGTTTCCGCTATCAAATTTCACTGTGGTCGCTCACACTTTCCACAAAATCAAGGAACCATCTTCCCTTCCCACTCGTTGCTCTTGTCAACAGAAGGAGCTTGAAATTATGACGGATTTTGAGAAAGAATTTTGGAAGCGGTTGGCCGATGTTAAGGCTGGGTTGATGGACGTGGACGGGCGGTTGTTTCCGATGACGCCGAACCTGACGCAGGATGACGATGGGGCGATTTGGTTTATCACGGCCAAGGGCACCGACGCTGCGGATGCCGCCACTGCGCGCAAGGATATTCGATTTGCGATGGCAGACAATAGTGCTGGGTTGCACGGCTATGTGAATGGCGGGCTGAGCGTTTCGGATGACAAGGACAAGCTAGACCAGATCTGGAGCATTGTTGCTTCGGCTTGGTTTGACGAAGGCAAGCAGGACCATGATCTGGTGCTGGTGAAGTTTATTCCGCGTGATGGCGAAATTTGGCTGAGCACGGAAAGCGGTGCGGTGTTTTTGTTTGAAACCATCAAAGCCAATATCACCGATGAAGAGCCAGATGTTGGCCAACGTGCAACGTTAAGCTTTAGACACGCGGCTTAACACTTATTTGCGCTGCCGGCCCCTTCGGGTGTACGGCGGCGCCACTGGTTTGGTTTAGAGATTTTGCCGAAAGTCGCGCGGGCTCCGGCCTGTCCAACGCTTAAAGGCGCGGGAAAAGGCGGCAAGGTCAGAAAACCCAAGAAGATAGGCGATTTCGCCGATACTTAATGTCTGACTTTTCAAATGAGATATGGCGCTGGTGTGACGTAAATCCTCAAGCACCTGTCGGTAGGTGGTGCCCTCGTTTTTCAAATACCGAAACAGCGTTTGGCGACTCATGCCCAATTGAGCTGCAACCTGATCAGCGCCGGGATTGCCCAAATGCAATAGCGGCAGAAGTGCCTGTTCGACTTGACCGCACAAACTTTGCTGCGCCGACATGTTTGACAGAAGTTGCTCAGCCTTTTCTTCAAGAAGTTTGGACATATATTCCGGGCTTTGCGCGACAGTCCATGATGCAACGTCGGGGTGCAGTTCCATGGCATTCCACTTCGCATCGAAATGCACAGGGCACTCAAAAATGCGCTCATATTCGTGCTGATAAGACGGTGCGGCGTGTGTAAAATATACCGACAAAATATGTGGCGCGGTGAGGAATTGCCTTGGGCCACAGGTGAGCCGCACAAAGGCGTTTTCCACCAATTCAGGCACATTTTGAACAGTGGTGCCTTCATAGACCATAAATAGGCGGTCATCCTGTTGATGCAGTTCAAAATGCGGGCTTCCCGCTGGATCATTGATTTCCATCGCCAGCCGTCCATAGCGCTGCAATTGCTGGAATGCAGCCCCCATGGTTGGTGCTGCATTCATAATCAGTCCGACGATCGAGATGTCCGCCATGCCCACATCTTCCCCCCAATGCAGGGCAAAGGCAGGATCTTTGGTTGCGATTTGCGCGTGATGCATCAAGACAAGATATTGCCGCAAAGACACCCGCGCATCTGGATCGATCAAATCCTTATCAGTAAGGCCCACTTTGGCCCGTAAGTTTGCCGCATTGGTGCAGCGCGACTGGGCATAGGCCAGAAGGCCCGCCGCCAACCCAGCTGATACCGTAGAATGAGCCAAACTTGTCTCCTGTTACAAAAGATCAAATATCAAGCAACTTTAGATCATGGACATATTTTGATGCCGAGCTACAAATCCATCTCCACAAGATCATTATTCCAGATGCGAATTGCAAGAAGGACATGAGACATGAAAAGCCCTTCCCTATTACGCCTTCATTTGTTGCGCGGATGTTACTTGTTGCTGCTGGTTGGCTTATCGATACAAATTGTGCCAGACCTGTTTGGACCAGTGGTGACGATGCCGCTGATGGATGGCGTTGTTACTGCCATGCTGAGTGCGTTGGCCATGCTCTCTATTCTAGGACTGTTCGCGCCGATCTTTATGTTGCCGCTGCTTTGGTTTGAGCTCGGCTGGAAACTGATTTGGGTTCTGTTTGTTGCGCTGCCGCGCTGGCAAACGGGCACAATGGACGAAGCAACAATGGAGGTGTTGTTTGCCTGTGCCTTTGTTGTGCCCTTCGTGTTTATTGTGCCTTGGCGCTATGCCATTGCCCGCTATTCATCGGCCTTAGACCCATGGTGGACAAAGCGTGGCTGATCGCCGTTTTTTAGCGGTTGGGCGGTCGCCAATCGCTTTGAATTGATTTTTGCCGGTTTAGATTTAGCGCCAAGCCGATGATAACGCCGACGCCGATGGCGACCGTTAAGTCAACGGCAACGGTGAGGACCAGTGTGAGCAGTAAGAGGAACAAGTCGCTCTTTTTGCCTCTGGCATACTCACCCCATTTGTCCACTTCCATCATGTTCCATGCGGTGACCATCAACAGTGCAGCCAGGGCGGGCATGGCCAAATAACCAGCGAGCGGCGCGGCCAGCAACATAACGATCAGGATGGTGACGGCGTGCACCAACCCGGCCACGGGCGTTTTGCCGCCTGCTTTGATGTTGGTTGCCGTGCGGGCGATGGCCCCTGTTGCGGGCAGCCCGGTGAACAAGGCCGAGCCGATATTGGCGATGCCTTGCGCGGTTAGCTCCGCATTTGGGCGATGATGGCCCTCGATCATTTTGTCCGCCACCATGGCAGACAATAGCGATTCCACGCCTGCGAGAAAGGCGATGATAAAAGCCGAAGGGAGCAGCTCCACCATACGCTCCATTGTTAGCACGGGTAGTTGCGGCATGGGCAAGCTGCTGGGCAGTTCGCCAAATTGCGACCCAAGCGTGCTGACCGGCAGGGCAAAGGCAAACACGGCGAGTGAGCCAATACCAACAGCCACGATCAGGCCAGGAAATTTGGGGGCTATGCGGCGCAGGGCGACGATCATCACCAAAGTGGCCAAAGCAATGGCCAAGGTGACCAAGCTCATCGTGTCGCGGGCGTCCCAGAAAGCGTGTACTTTTTCGAAGAACTCTGCGGGTACTTCTGCCAAAGACAAGCCGAAGAAACTGTTGAGCTGGCTGGTGCCAATGATGATGCCGATGCCAATGGTGAAGCCGGCCACCACCGCTTCCGGCACAAAGGCGATGAGATTGCCTGCCCGGAAATATCCGGCGATCAACAAAATGATGCCCGCCATGAAAGTGGCCAGCACCAAACAAGGAAATCAAGAAGCCCGCAACAATTGCGGTGACGATGCCTTTTTCTGGCGTTGCACCCGAGGCGATGGCAATGGCCAAGCTGAGCGGCAGCGCCACCATGGCAACGGTGATGCCTGCAATCAGATCGGCAAGAAAAAGCGGCCAACTATAGGTTTGAATCGTGGTGAGAATTTTTGGGAGTCGCATGGGCAAATCATATATCGCCAGATTAGCGACTGTCATGAATTTTCTTTTGGTCGCGCCGAAATGGCACAAAGAAAAGCCCCGGAGAACCGGGGCTATTTTGTTATTCCGCTGCTGTCATATTCTGCTTGGCGGCGCGTTGCACCATGCCATAAAGATCGCGCGGATCGTCTGGATCGGCCAGCATGTCCAAATCTTCATAGAATTGGGTGCCTTGGATCGATTGATAAATATAGCGAAGGGCAGAGAAGTCTTCGACAGCGAAACCTACGCTATCAAACAGCGTGATTTGCCCGTCGGACTTGCGGCCATCTTTTTTGCCGGACATGACTTCCCACAATTCGGTGACTTCATAATCTTCTGCCAATTGCTGAATTTCGCCCTCAATGCGTGTTTGCGGCGTAAATTCAGTGAAGATTTCTGAGCGATAAAGAATGTCTTTATGCAGCTCGGTTTTACCCGGGCAATCACCGCCGATGGCGTTGATGTGCAGGCCAGAGCCGACCATATTGTCGGTCAAGATGGTGGCATATTGCTTATCTGCGGTGCAGGTGGTGATGATGTCGGCCCCGGCCACACAATCTTCACCCGTGATGCAGGAGGTGAGGTTCAAGCCGCTATTTTGCAGGTTGAACATGGCTTTTTCAGTGGCTTTCGGGTCCGTATCATAAAGGCGGACATTTTCGATGCCGCAGATTTTGCGGAAGGCTAAAGCTTGGAATTCGCACTGAGCGCCATTGCCGATGATGGCCATGGTCTTTGCATTTTTCGGCGCGAGATATTTTGCAGCAACCGCAGACATGGCAGCGGTGCGCAAGGCGGTGAGAATGGTCATTTCAGACAGCAACACAGGATAGCCATTGGCCACGTCGGCCAGCAGGCCAAACGCCGTGACCGTCTGCATGCCATCTTTGGTATTCTTGGGGTGGCCATTCACATATTTAAAGCCATAAACCTCACCATCGCTGGTGGGCATCAACTCGATCACACCTTCATTTGAGTGAGATGCAACGCGGGGCGTCTTGTCAAAAAGTTCCCAGCGGACAAAATCCTCTTCAATGGCTTGAGCGATGCCAGCCATCGCCTCTTCAACGCCGATATGCAAGATCAATTTCATCATATTATCGACGCTGACAAACGGCACCAGGTTAAGTGTGTCGCGGTGGAATTTAGCCATTGAATATCCCTCGTCATTCAAAGCGGAAACTTGGAAATAAAATAGTACGCAATGGATCGTTCAAAAAAAATGGCAATGATTTATAATTCTTGCCACTCATATTACTAAATTTGTATAGTCAATTTGTGCATATTTACAAAAGGCATCGGCATGGCTGAGATTCCCCATTATGTTTATGACGCATTGGACCGCGAATTGATTTCTTTGCTGCGTCGAGACGGGCGTGCGTCGCTAGCAAAATTGGCCAATATCTTAGGTGTCTCGCGCGGCACGGTGCAAAACAGACTGGATCGGCTCACTGAAGTGGGTGCCCTCCTCGGCTTCACTGTGCGTGTGCGGGAAGATTATGGGCACGACATGGTGCGCGCGATCATGATGGTTGAAGTGGTGGGCAAGACCACCAGCGACGTGATCCGGCGGCTGCGCGGGATGCCCGAAGTGCAGCACATTCACTCCACCAATGGCGCATGGGACTTGGTGGTGGAAATTCAAACCTCAAGCTTGCCGGAGTTCGACCGCGTGCTGCGCGAGGTGCGCATGATTGACAATATTCTCAACAGCGAAACCAGCATTTTGCTGAGTTCAGTCTAGCCGTAAACACCGGTTAAAATCGGGTCGATTATTCGCGGTCTATACAGCATGTTCGGTCAAAAAGGATGACCGAATGTTTGAATGGATTGCGCTGTTATTGTTTCTGTTTCCCCTCGCCTATTCGCCGGGGCCGGGCAATATGTTTTTTGCCGCACTTGCGGCGCATTCAGGCGCTCGCGCCATTGGTCCAGCTTTGGTCGGCTATCATGTGGCGACATTGTTGGTCACCATCTTGATCGGCATTGGTCTACTGCAAAGCCTGCACGCCTTTCCGACATTCGCCAAAGTGATCGGGGTGTTGGGTAGTCTATATGTTTTTTATTTGGCCATACGGTTTTTCAAAGCGCCAGCCATAAAGATGACTGCGGACGCGCAACACGCGCGCACTGCAGGTTTTACAGATGGCGCCGTTTTGCTGTTGCTGAATCCAAAGGCCTATTTGATCATTGTGTTGATGTTCACCCAATTTGCGCCGAGCGAGTTAGTCCCCAGCGCGCCGCTGACCGGTGCTCTTGCCATTGCAGTTGTTTTCACCGCCAATAATTTAGTGGCCTTTTTGTTTTGGTCACAAATGGGCGATCTGCTGATGCGCCGCTTTCGCGGTGGGCCACAGCAAAAGGTGATTAATCAGGGCTTTGGATTGCTCATGGCTGCCATTGCAATCTGGATGTTGTGGGCAAATTTTCAACAATGACATCGCTTTAGAACGGCTCGAAGCAATCATAATTGCGCTGGCGGAATATCTTTTGGTCTTTAAATTCAAAGACACAAGCGAAATGTGCTTTCATTTCATCGCCGGGCTGCAAATCGCCGATAGGAACAGCGAGCTTTCCCGACCAGATCACTTCAGCCAGCGCGCCATTTTGATCATCTGCCATAAAGTTGATCAGCTCAAAGTTTTGCCCCTGCAGAACCTTCCGCCCCGCTTCGGCGCCTTGTAGCATCGCAGTTAGATCGCGTGTGGTCTTTTGCTAGGTGAGCGCGTTGGGAAATTCAACTTGCTCGATTTGAGGATGCAGGAAGACTGAAAGAGTGTCGCCAACTGCCATATTCGATAAAGCGGCAAGATAATCTTTGATCCACTGCTTCTTCGAAAATGCTGGCATGTCCACTCCTTAAATCAAAAGTCTGTGCGTGCTTTCAGTGCTTGGGACAAGGTGCCCTCGTCCAAATAATCAAGCTCACCACCAACAGGCACCCCATGGGCCAGGCGTGAAATTTTCACGTCGAATGATTGCAGTTGGTCGGTGATGTAGTGGGCTGTTGTTTGCCCATCGACGGTGGCGTTCACCGCCAACACGATCTCGGTGATATTGCCAGCTTCCACGCGGTGCACAAGACTATGTATATTCAGATCTTCCGGCCCAACACCATCAAGTGGCGACAATGTGCCACCCAACACATGATAAAGCGCCGCGCCAACGCCAGCCCGTTCCAATGCCCAAAGGTCGGCCACATCTTCCACAACGATCAACAAGCCGGAGGCGTTTCGCTTTGGGTCAGTACAGATATGACAGGGAGAGATTGTATCTACATTGCCGCAGGTTTGGCAGGTCATCACGCTATCCACCGCGCGATCAAGCGCGGAGGCGAGCGGCACCATCAAAGTTTCCTTTTTCTTGATCAGGTGCAACACAGCACGGCGCGCTGACCGCGGGCCGAGGCCCGGCAGTCGCGCCAAGAGTTGGATAAGCTGATCAATTTCGGGGCCGCCCGACCGTGAGGACATAGACTAGGTCTCGTCGCTTAGAACGGCATCTTCATGCCAGGAGGAATAGGCAAACCAGCGGTGATTTCCTTCATTTTCTCCTGTGCCATCTCTTCTGATTTCTGCTTGGCATCAGCATGGGCTGCGATGATCAAATCTTCTACGATTTCAGCCTCATCAGGCTTGAGCAAATCCGGATCAATCTTCACGCCGCGCATTTCGCCTTTGCCGGTCAATGTCACTTGCACAGCATCGCCACCAGCTGTGCCCACAACTTCTAGCGCTTCAAGCTCGGCCTGCATTTCGCCCATGCGTGCCTGCATTTCCTGCGCCTTTTTCATCATGCCCATCATGTCTTTCATAGGTCACCTTCTTCATTTTCAAAATCATCTTCAAGCCAGTCTTCTGGCCCATCATCATCTGTTAGCGCGCGGATATTTACCAATTTCGCGCCGGGAAATGCATCCAAAACCGCTTTTACTTCAGGCACTTGCTCTGCCTTTTTTTGCCGCGCATCGCGGGCGCGCTGTTTTTGTGCAGCGATGGTATCGCTTGGTTTTTCGCGCGCAACGGAAATCATCCAAGTCTGGTTGGTCCATTCGCGCAATTTAGCTGACAATAGCGGCACGAATGTGTGGTCAGCTTCATCTGTTAGCGCCAACTCAATACGGCCATTGGCAAATGAAACCGGGCTCGCATGAGCTTCAAGCGCGTGTTTGAGCACCAATTCGCGGTTTGCGCCCGCCATTTCAATCAACTCCTCATAGGATTTGACCTCGATGATTGGCTCTTGAACCGCGGCAGGCGTTGGATCAGGATTGGTGGCCATGGCCCGCAGCGGGCTTTGTTCTCGCGCTGCAGAAGGTGCTTTTTGGCCAATGGCATTCACGCCGCCGCCATTGGCGAAAGCGCGAGGCGCCTCTCCGCCGCCACCGCCGCCGCTATGTTGCGACGCAGCTGCTGCTTGCGGATTGGATTGAATTTTTTTGATCAACTCGTCAGGCGAAGGCAAATCGGAGGCATAGCCCAAACGGATGAGCACCATTTCCGCAGCTTGCACCGCATCATGATTATGATTGATTTCGCCGATCCCCTTATTGAGGATTTGCCACGCACGTGAAAGCACTTTGACGCTTAGCTTTTGCGCCATGTCGCGGCCTCGCTCTTTTTCATCCGGTGTCAATGCCGGATCGTCTGTTGCACTTGGCACCACTTTAAGGCGGGTCACCAAATGGGTGACGGTGGCCAAATCAGAAATGATAGTCTGCGGATCTGCGCCCGCATCATATTGGTGGCGCATCTGCTCAAGCGCATCGCCAATATCACCGCGCATAAGGGTTTCGAACAAATCGAGGATCAATGCCCTGTCTGCAAGACCCAGCATTTGCTTGACGGTATCGGTGCCGATTTCTCCGCCAGCATGGGCAATGGCTTGGTCCAACAATGACAGGCTGTCGCGCACGGAACCTTCGCCTGCGCGAATGATCATTTTCAACGCGTCCGGCTGGAAAGCGATCTGCTCTTTTTCCAAAATGCCGCCCAAATATTCGTTGAGCGTGCCACTCTCCACGCGCCGCAAATCAAAGCGTTGGCAACGCGATAGAATGGTGACAGGCACTTTGCGAATTTCTGTGGTGGCGAAGATGAATTTCACATATGGGGGCGGCTCTTCCAGCGTTTTCAAGAGGCCGTTGAAGGCCGCTTTGGAGAGCATGTGCACCTCATCGATGATAAACACTTTGTAAGGCGCGGAAACCGGGCCATAGCGCACGCTGTCGATAATCTCACGAATATCGTCGATGCCCGTGTGTGACGCCGCATCCATTTCGACCACGTCCACGTGACGGCTTTCGATGATCGCGCGGCAATGCTTGCCTTCTTCCGCCAATTCAAGATTGGGGCGCGGGCCATTGTCATCTTCAAAATTAAGGGCGCGAGCCAGAATACGCGCTGTGGTGGTTTTGCCCACCCCGCGTACACCAGTGAGCATGAAGGCATGGGCGATCCGGTTTGCTTCAAACGCGTTCTTCAAGGTCTGCACCATGGCTTCTTGACCAATGAAGGTCTCAAAGCTCTCTGGGCGATATTTACGCGCGAGCACTACATATGAGGAATTTTGATCTGCCAACTCTGCCTGCCTGCTGGATGTGCGTTTGATATTCGACGTCTATTTGACACCGATTCTGAGGTGGGGCGCAAAATATTTGGGCAAAGACATAAAGGAGACTGGCAACGACCCGTTCCTAACTCGTTAGGGCTGCTTCCTTCCGGACCTGACCCAGTTGGCGAGCGGTTCGTCCGCGCCAATCTCCCGACGCCCTATATCATGCACTTTGCGCCAAAGTGCAAGGGGGTGCGCCCAAAGAATTTGCGTGCCGGCGCGCTATTCCTGCTTCTCTGCTGCGGGATAGACGCCCAGTATATCGATATGATGTGTGAAGAAGGCCAATTCTTCGAAGGCATCCTTCACACCGGGGTCCTCTGGATGGCCTTCAATATCGGCGTAAAATTGTGTGGCTGTGAAGTTGCCATCCACCATGTAGCTTTCTAGCTTGGTCATGTTGACCCCATTGGTCGCAAAGCCACCCATGGCTTTATAAAGCGCCGCCGCCACGTTGCGCACGCGGAAAACAAAGGTGGTTTTTACCTTATGCTTAGTTGGATCAACATCAATCATTTCGCGTGACATGATCAAAAAGCGAGTGGTGTTATGATCTTCATCTTCAATATCGCTGGCGATCAAATCCAGCCCATAGATTTCGCCAGCCAATTTTGATGCGATGGCGGCGCGGCTCTTGTCGCCACGCTCTGCAACTTCGCGAGCTGATCCAGCGGTATCAACCGAGTTTACAGGGATCAGATCATGGTCTTTGATGAATTTGCGGCATTGGCCCAGTGCGACAGAAAGGCTTTGCACTTCCTTGATGTCTTCGAGCTTTGAGCCTTTCACCCCAAGAAGGTTCATATTTACGCGGTGAAAATATTCGCCAATGATCTTCAATCCACTCTCAGGCAAGAGGTGGTGAATATCTGTAATCCGGCCATAGAGCGAGTTTTCCACTGGAACCATGGCATAATCTGCATCACCATTTTGAACCGCTGCCACTGTCTGCTCAAACGTGGTGCAAGGGAATTCCTTTTCGTTTGGAAATGTGGCGCGCACCGCCGCATGTCCAAAAGCCCCCAATTCACCTTGAAACGCCACTTTAAGCATCGAAATTTCCTCAATTTTTGTTTTTTCGCCGCGCACTATTCATTTTTTTTATTCTCGAAGTCAATTGAAGGGCATTTATTGCTGGAATTTTGGGAAAATTTCATGCGAAATGTCGCAGATGGTGATAAGGGAGTTGCGCAAAAAGCGGCTTATGGATAAGGTCCGCGCGCAAAAGCACGTCATTTGGCGGGCTAAGAATCAATTGGCCCTCTTTTCCACCGTAAAGATGGGCTCAGGCGGAATATGTCGCTGGCGGGGAAGCGACGCGGAGAAAGCTGAACAATGAATCGGATTGATCTGGAAAAATTTATCGGGGCTGCTTTGGGCACCCTTGTGTTTGTGTTTAGCGTAGGCTTTTTGTCTGACGCGATTTATCACACAGAAGCTGGCGCAGGTGGCGGATACACCTTGGAAGAGCCTGAAGAAGGCGCTGCTGTTGCTGAAGTGGAAGAAGAAGTTGTGCCATTGGCTGAACTGCTGGTTGCTGCTTCTGCTGAAGACGGTGTGGACGTAATCAAGAAATGTTCTTCTTGTCATGCCTTTGAAGAAGGCGGCGAGAACAAAGTTGGCCCAGCGCTTTACGGCATTGTTGGCCGCACAATTGGTGTACATGAAGGCTTCTCCTACTCAGACGATTTGGCTGGCAAAGGCGCCGAGGGTCAAGTTTGGACCTATGAAGCACTGAACGCATTTTTGGAAGATCCAAAAGGCTTCGCCCCGGGCACCAAAATGAGCTTTGCTGGTTTGAGAAAAGAAACTGACCGCGCTGACTTGTTGGCCTATTTGCAAACACTTGATGCTGATCCTGTTCCTTTCCCAGCGGTTGAAGAAGCTGCCGTGATTGACGAAGAAGATGTGAACGCTGATGCGACATCAACCGAAGAAATGATGGAAGAAAGCACAGACGCACCAGCCACTGAAGAGATGGCACCTGCTGCAGAAGAAGAAGCGCCGATGACTGAAGAGGAAGCAGCGCCAACAACTGAGGAAGCGCCTTCTGAGGAAGCTCCTGCAGCCGAAGAGGAAGCACCAGCGACTGACGAACAAGCTGCACCGGACGCTGAAGGCGACGCTGCCACAACAGAAGAAGTGAGCAACTAAGCTTAACTCTTTGGCTTGAATGCATTGAAAAGACCGTGCCATAAAGGTGCGGTCTTTTTTTATTTCTGAACATATTTGGAGGATGGCATGACGCTTCTGGTGCATTTGGGCGGCATTGATGAAAATGAATGGGCTGAAGCCTTTCGGGCCAAGATGCCAAACCAAAAAATTGTCACTTCTTCTGATAAGTTTGATCCCGCAGACATCACCTATCTTTATGTGTGGAAACCACGGGATGACGTATTTGATGGGCTGGTCAATCTAGAAGCCATTTTGTCGCTTGGTGCGGGCGTAGACCCAATCCTCAAACATCCCCATTTGCCAACGGGTGTGCCCATCACGCGGTTTGTGGACGAGACGCTGACGCAATGTATGAGCGATTATGTGATTGCCAATGTGGCCATGCACCATCGCGAGCTGACCCATTATCGCCAAGACCAACGCGCGCATCATTGGACCCAATATTACCCTGCACCTGCTGGCGATATTGCCGTGGGGGTTATGGGCATGGGCCAATTGGGCGAAGATGCTGCGAAGAAGTTGTCTATGATTGGCTATCAGGTCAATGGCTGGAGCCGCAGCAAAAAAGAGTTGGATGGCGTACACTCTTTTGCGGGCACAGAGCAGCTAGACGATTTCCTGCGGCACACCGACATTTTGGTCAATCTATTGCCGCTTACGGCGGAAACACAGAATATTCTTTGCCGGGCAACATTTGAAAAACTGCGCCGAGAAGTATTGCCGCATGGACCAGTGGTGATCAATGCGGCGCGGGGCGGCCATCAGGACGAAGATGACATTGTGGCCTGCCTCAATGATGGCACATTAGGTGCTGCGAGTTTGGATGTGTTTAAAACCGAACCATTGCCGAAAGATAGCCCGCTATGGGACTTAGAAAATTGCTATATCACGCCGCATATCGCCGCAATTTCGTCGTTTGAAGGTGGTGTCAATTTGGTGGCAGAGCAAATTGGACGGTTTGAGCGGGGCGAACAATTGAAACACATTGTTGACCCCGCCCAAGGCTACTAAATCTATTTTTTGTCAAACCGTTCTTTCAGCATGAAATAGGCCGCGCGTTGACCTTGCTCGGTGGCCCCGGCCGGGCGACCCGGGCGCGGCGATGGTGACCATGCCATGATGTCCATATGGGTCCAGCTTTTGGCGTTTTTCACAAAACGCCGCAGGAACAGGGCTGCCGTGATGGACCCGGCGAATGGGCCATTTGAAATGTGGTTCACATCAGCGATTGTTGATTTGAGCATCGCGTCATACTCATCCCAGAGCGGCATTTGCCAAAGCGCGTCTGAGTTGGCTTTGCCTTTGGCGACCAATTCTTGCGCCAGCCCATCATCGGTCGAATAGAGCGCGCCAATATCTGTGCCCACCGCAACGCGCGCTGCGCCTGTTAGTGTGGCCATGTCGATGATCATTTCGGGGCTTTCTTCGTCCGCCAAGCTCAAGGCATCGGCCAAAACCAAACGGCCTTCGGCATCTGTGTTGCCGATTTCTACGGTCATGCCATTGCGTGAGTTGAGAATGTCGCCGGGGCGGAACGCATTGGCTGAAATGGAATTTTCAACAACAGGAATCAACACGCGCAACCGCACCTTCAAATTGGCTTTCATAATCGCGTGGGCCAAGCCCAACACATTGGCGGAGCCGCCCATATCTTTGCGCATCAGCAACATGGACTGCGCTGGCTTGATGTCGAGACCGCCAGTGTCGAACACGACGCCTTTGCCAACCAAAGTAACCTTTGGATCGCTTTCATCACCCCAGGTGAAATCAAGCAGCCGTGGCTCTTCTGCCGACGCACGGCCCACGGCGTGGATCATCGGGAAGTTTTGCTCGAGCAACTCCTCCCCCACAATTGATGAGACTTTTGCGCCATGACTTTGTGCAAATGCCCGAATATCTTTCTCGTAGGTTTCTGGTCCGAGATCATTGGTTGGCCGATTGGTCAGGTCGCGCGCGAGTGTTGCGGCTTCTACCAGCAAATCAGTTTCCGCGGCATCTGCCCCTTCGAGGGCGCTTAGTTCAACTGTTTTTGCCGATTTGCGGAAATTGTCAAAATCATAGGCGCCCAAGCGGAAGCCTGTTGCTGCCAATGTCGCATTGTCGAAATTGCCCTTCAGCTCATATTTGCCATCTGGCAATGCTGCTGCAGCAAGGCCGGTGACAAACGGGTCCGCTCCTTTTTGCGCCCCCATGCCGAACAAATAGGCCGACACGTCACCATCAGCCCCGGGCAGCGCCACAAGCTCGCCCTTGTTGCCAGCAAACTTATGGGATTTCGCCCAAGCTTGTTGTTGCGCCGTCAGGTTTGAGGGCAAGGCTTCATCCTGCCAGAGACAATGAACTGTGATGGGATTTGAAACAGACATATTTCCGCTTTCATTTGGATTGGTTTGACCAAGAGTTACCGCGAAGCGCTTGGCAATGCAAACGCAATGAAGGCTGCATCCTGCACGGCATTTTAACTGACTATTAGGGTTAATGATTTATTGCATAAGAAGGGCGCGCAGTGTGCGCACCGCTTTATTTTGTGCAGAGGTTCGCATGGTTGATCGGCAAAAGAGCATTATTCGCACAGCCAAGATGTTGGCCCTCGCCGGTGTTGCGGCTTTGGCGCTAAATGCCTGTGCTTCACCGCGTGGTGCTGGTGGCGGCACGGCAACGCCAGATTTCTCTGGCATGTCGAACGAAGCCAAGCACGCTGCCGTACAAGATCTAGGGGCGAAATATCAACAAAGCCCCAGCAAGCAGACTGCAATTTATTTTGCTGCAGCGCTTCGCGCGATCGGCCAAACGAGCCAGGCCGTTTCTGTTTTGGAACAAGCGCGACTGAGATATAAAAACGATTCTGATGTTGCCCTCGCCTATGCAAAAGCATTGGCCGCAGATGGCAATTTCAATCGTGCCATGAATGTTTTGGATGCGACCATCCGGCCGGAACGGCCAAACTGGAATGCATTGAGCGTTCAAGGTGCCATCTATGATCAGATGGGCCAGAACGAACGCGCCCGCTCGCTGTACAATCAAGCCTTGGTGATCGCGCCGAACGAGCCATCGCTATATGCGAATTTGGGCCTGTCTTTCGCCATGTCCAACAAATTAGATCAAGCCGAGGCCGCGCTACGCCGTGCAGTCTCTATGCCGAAAGCCTCGCGCAAAGTGCGGTTGAATCTGGCATTGGTCGTGGGCCTGCAGGGCCGCTTTGATGAAGCCCGCAGCATTTATGCGCGAGAATTGCCGGCGGAAGATGTAGAGGCCAATATGGCCTATATCCGCGCCCTACTGACCCAGCAAAACAAATGGGATCGCATCAAGGACAATTCCTAGGTCTCGCGCCGAATTTCAGATCGCTTAGAAGCAAAAAACCCAAATGAGATGACCTCATTTGGGTTTTGTTTTGTTTTAGATTTACGTGTTGTTTTTCTAGTTCACACCGGGTGTACCGAATGCGGTGATCATCGCGGGCGACATGATGACGATAAAAAGTACTGGCAAGAAAAACAGGATCAGCGGCACGGTGAGTTTAGGCGGCAAAGACGCAGCTTTCTTTTCAGCTTCCATCATACGCATGTCCCGGCCCTCCTCGGCCATAACGCGCAACGATGTGCCGATTGATGTACCGTAGCGCTCAGACTGAATAAGCGCTGTCATCACTGATTTTACTTCATCCAAATTGATCCGTTTGGCCATATTTTCATAGGCCTTGGCTCGGCTCTCCAAAAAGTTCAATTCCGCTGTGGTCAGCGTCATTTCCTCTCCAAGCTCAGGGCTTTGGCTAACAATTTCAATGGCTACTTTTTGAAATGCTGCTTCAATGGACATGCCACTTTCCACGCAGAGCAGCATCAAGTCCAAGCAATCGGACCAGGCTCGCTTGATGGACTGTTGGCGCTTAGTAATCTTGTTAGAGAGCAGCAATACTGGCAAATATGACGATAGGATTGCCGCGCCAAATGCGTATGTGATCTGCAAGAACAGCAGTGCGTCTGGCAGAATGATAAACTTGATGTAGAAAAGGGCGATTGCAAAAACACCCAGCGGAATGGCAAAGCGCAAGAACACATAGGTCATGACCGCATTGGGGCCGCGATAGCCCGCTTGCGCCAGCTTGAAGCTGGTTTGCTCGTCAGCGAATGCCTTTTTCAGCGAAAAGCGATCCACAATCCGTTGGATTAGATCTTTGCGTTTGGCGACAGCGCTGGATTTCTTATCTTCGCCTCGCAGCCGCGCGAGCTCGTCGGTCCGCAACCGTTCACGTTCGCTGGCCACGCTGCGGATACGGCTTTTCATATCCTTGCCATCTGTGAGCTGCGCGCCAAATGTAAACACAATTGCCGCAACCGATATCGCCGCCAAAACGGCGATCAGAAACTGACGATCTGTGAGTGTTTCAATTAGCGTTTCCATGTGAACTCTTTCGTAGCACTCTAATATTCAAACTGGACCATGCGGTACATTACAAACACACCCATCGCCATCATGAAGCCCGCAACACCCAACCAGATGTTTCCGATTGGAGTTTGAAACAGCGGCAAAAGATAAGTGGGGCTCACCAGAGACACCAGCGTGCCAACAACGAATGGCAACGCGCCGATAATGCCCGCAGATGCTTTGGCTTCAGAGCTCATGGCCTTAATCTTGGCCTTCATCTTTTTCCGGTTCCGCAACACTTTAGACAAGTTGCCGAGGGCTTCTGACAAGTTACCACCAGATTGCTGCTGCACAGTGATCACCACCACAAAGAAGTTCACTTCAGCAATGGGAAGCCGCTCAAACATGATCAAAATTGCTTCGCCCATATTTTTACCGACGGATTGTTGTTCAACCACACGGATAAACTCGGTTTTTACGGGTTCTTTGGCCTCTGCCGCCACAACTTTCATTGAATCGTTGATCGGCATACCGGCTTTCACACCGCGCACGATCGCTTCAATGGCGTTGGGAAATTCATCCAGAAATTTAGACCGAAAAGCCTTTGTGCGGTTTGCGACATACCAACGGGGCAGCACGTAAAAAGCGCAAACACCAAACACCAGCGCGAAATAAACCGGCACGCCTGTGACCCAAGTAAACAGAAACACGCAAACACCAATGATCACCGAATTGCGGTAGAATGCAGCTACATTGCCCTTCATACCCGCTTGGATGAGACGTTTTTTGAGCGTTTTTTTCTTGCGCTGTTTGTTGGCTTCGTTCTGCTCGTCCAACACTTCTTGTAGTGATTTACGGCGACGATCCTTGCTCTTGCGTCCGTCCGCGTCAGCGCGGCTTTGGCGACGACCGGAAGCGGCACGGCCGTCAGACTGTTTGAGCGCTTTCATGCGCTTCCCCGCACGACCACTACCTGCAACGCCAGGCACAAAGGCCAGGCCAACTGCGCCAATGGCCACTGCGGTGAGTAAGAACAACAGAAGCGGTGACATAATTGTTAGCCTCTCATCTCTTCATCGGGAACAGCAGCAGCTTCGAGCGCTTCAACAAGATTCAGCTCTTCATTGTAATAGCGTGCACGTTCGGCAAATTTCGGTTTTGTGATGCCTGTTGATCTGTGGCGACCAATCAGGTTGCTATTCGCGTCTTCACCAATGATGTCGTAAAGGAATACGTCCTGCGTTACGATGACGTCGCCTTCCATGCCCAACACTTCAGAAACGTGGGTGATGCGGCGCGAGCCATCGCGCAAACGGGCAGCTTGCACCACCACATCAACAGACGAAACGATCATTTCACGAATGGTGCGCGATGGCAGCGAATAGCCGCCCATGGTGATCATGGATTCCAAACGGCTGAGAGCTTCACGCGGTGAGTTGGCGTGCAAGGTGCCCATTGAGCCATCGTGACCTGTGTTCATGGCTTGCAGCAAATCGAATGCTTCAGGGCCACGCACCTCACCCACGATGATCCGCTCTGGGCGCATCCGCAAGCAGTTCTTCACCAAGTCACGCATGGTGATTTCACCCTCGCCTTCAAGGTTAGGCGGGCGGGTTTCCAAACGCACAACGTGTGGCTGTTGTAGCTGTAGTTCCGCACTATCTTCGCAGGTAATGATCCGCTCGTCGGATTCAATAAAACCCGTCATACAGTTGAGCAAAGTTGTTTTACCCGAGCCCGTACCGCCAGAGATCAGGATGTTGGCGCGTACCCGTCCCAACACTTGCAAAACTTTCGCCCCTTCTGGTGAGATAGAGCCAAACTTTACAAGCTGATCGAGGGTGAGCTTGTCTTTTTTAAATTTACGAATGGTGAGGGACGCACCGTCAATCGCCAAAGGCGGTGCAATAACGTTCACACGAGAGCCATCAGGCAAACGCGCATCACAAATCGGGCTAGATTCATCTACCCGACGACCAACTTGACTTACGATGCGTTGACACACATTCATCAAATGGGAGTTGTCACGAAACCGCACATTGGTGAGACGCACTTTGCCGTCCACCTCGATATAGGTTCGGCCAGCGCCGTTGACCATGATATCGGCAATGTCATCGCGCGCCAGCAATGGCTCCAATGGGCCATAGCCGAGCACATCGTTACAAATATCTTCGAGCAGATCTTCTTGCTCGGAAATTGACATCACGATTGATTTCAGCGTGATGATTTCCGATACGATGTCGCGGATTTCCTCGCGCGCAGAATCCTGCTCCATCGTTGCCAATTGGCTCAAATCGATCGAGTCAATAAGAGCATTGAAAACGGAAGATTTCGTTTTGAAATATTCGGAATCTACACCACGATCTTTGGGTGCCTTGTCGACATCAACAACTTCTTCTTTACCGATTTGCGGCTTGTTGATTTTCAAATTGCCCGACTGACCCGCTTGCGGCTTCGGGGTTGGTTGTTTCGCGACTGGATTCGGCGCAGCAGGCTTCGGCTGAGCCTTCGGCTTGGCCTGTTGCTGATCTGTATTTCCGCCAAAACTTGTGCGTTTCCCAAACATGACTAACCTTACTTCACGCTAAACCGTGGGTTATCCCAGCTTTAATTTTTTCAAAATGCCCGGCAACAAGCCGTTCGCATCGTTGCTCATTGCGCTATCGCGACCGCTTACACGGCGCGCCAAACCGTTAAAGGCATCGTTCAGCTTATGAGAATTGTTCACTTCCGCGATCATCTGACCATTGTTCGCCGCCGTGCCAAACAATGCAGCTTCAAACGCAATCTCAGCAAAAATATCGACTTCAATTGTGTTTGCGAATTCAGATGTGCTCAGTTCTGGCCGCTTCGGCACCCCAACTTTATTCATCATCAAAATTGGTTCGGCTTCTGACATACGCAGAGATTTGAGCGTATCCATCATGAATTTCACATTACGCAAATTGGCCAAATCTGGCTCAGCAACGATCACCACCTCATCAACGGTTGAGAGGGTGTGGCGCACCCATCCATTCCAAGTATGCGGCAAATCCAACACCACAAGCGGCATGTTTTTCTGGCAAATTTCAATGATGCCTTCAAAGGCTTGATCGTGGAAATCATAGTCGCGATTGAGGTTCGCCGGGGCCGTTAGCAAATTGATGTGATTGGCGCATTTTGACATCAAACGTTCAATGACCACATCATCAACATCGTCATTGGAGAACACAGCATCGGCGATACCGTGTGGTGGCTCCTGATTGAAGTTCAGGCCCGCAGTGCCGAACGGCAAATCCATATCCATGATCAACACATCGCGGCGCACCTGCTGGCTGAGCGCCCATGCGGTATTGTGCGCAACAGTGGAAGACCCGGCGCCACCTTTGGCGGCAATAAATGCGATTGTGCGGCCGATAGGTTCTGCGCCTTCTGACGCGAACAGATCCGAAATCGTATCGACCAATGCTGGCGTTTCAACTGGGGTCACCATATATTCCGACACGCCATAGCGGATCAAACGACGATATAGTTCCACATCATTGACGCTGCCTATAACCACCACCCGAGTGGATGCATCGCAAACTTCAGCCAAGCGATCCAGCGCGGACAGCAAATCATTACCTGCCAGGTTCGATTCAATGATGATCAGGTTTGGCGTTGGATTGACCTTGTAGGTCTCTACCGCGGCTTCAATACCACCATTATGGGTGGTCAACGCAACCTTGTGCATACGCCGGTCATTGACCGCGCTTTCAACCGATTGGGCAGTCATCGCGTTTTCGCAAAATGCCTGAATTGTAATGTGAGGCACCAAGCGCGCACCCGAGGGAATATCCGACGCGCCGTTCACATTCTGACGAATATCATCTGACATAATTTATACTTCCAACTCGTTTTGTGCCCGATTAATCCAATACAAAGCCAACGCCGCCTTTAAGATCGAGACCTTTTGGACCGTCACCGACGCCATATAACTTTTCCATTCTGCCCAAGAATACCGCTTCAGCATCACCGGCAAATTCCATCTTCTCGGTTGGCAAAGTGTAATCATTCATGTGCCCAGCAGCGGTGAGATATGGTGTCACCAAGATCAACAATTCAGTTTCTGCGCGGACAAAGTCGCGAGAGCGGAACAAAGCACCAAGAACTGGAATCTTGCTCAAGCCCGGCACTTCATTAAAACGCTGACGAGATTTCTCTTCGATCAAGCCAGCAAGTGCCAAGGTTGATCCTGTGGGCAGCTTAACTGATGTTTTGGCGCGCCGCTCTTTTGTTGCGGGGATGTTAACTGGACCAGCTGTGTATCCACCTTCAGCATTCAACTCCGAAACTTTCGTTTCCACATCCAAAGAAATTGCGTTGTTTGAATGCACGGTTGGCGTGAAATTCAGCTCTACACCGAACTCTTTGAATTCATAAGTGATTTCGCCATCTTTATAGCCAACAGGCACTGGGAATTCGCCACCAGCCAGAAATTCAGCACTTTTACCAGATAGCGCGGTCAATGTTGGCTCAGCCAATGTGCGCAACGCACCACGGCGTTCTAGCGCTTTCACTGTCGCGTCAACAGAAAGGTTGCCAAATGAAAAGCCGAGTTTTCCAGAATTTGACGCGACCACGTTGGATACGCCACCAAGACCAGGATTGGTCAGCAATGAAGTTGCGACGCCGCCCACATTGAGGCTGGCATTCAAATCAATACCCAATTGCTTCACTGTTTCGCGCTGTACTTCAGCCACGATAACTTTCAGCATAACCTGCTGCGCACCGGCGACATTGATCACAGATACTACTTCGCTTCCGCTGAACTGCTCTGCAATAGAGATTGCTTTTTGAACATCATCATCGCTGCGGGCTGAACCCGACAATACAACACGTTGGTTGGATATGGTTGCCTCAATTGATGACCCTGGCAGCAATCGTGCGAGCGTGGATTCGATACCACCGCCGGACTGACCTACGGTCACATCCAAAATCACAATCGGGTTGCCTTTGGCATCAAGAAAAATCACATTCGTATCGCCGGATGCACGCCCCTGCACAATTGCACGACGTTTTGTGCGCACAATGGCATTGGCGATTGCGGGCTCTGAGACGATTACCTCTGCGGCAGACACCGGAAGATCAACGATCAATGATTTATTCTGCCCCACTTCAACCGCATAGGTTTGGCCAATTTGATTGGCGGAAACGCGCATTGTGGCATTGGCCCATGCTGCCTCTGTGCCCATAAAGAAGGGCAACAACAGGAGTGTTAGCAAAAGAAAGTTCTTTTTCATCGTCATAACCCAGTTATCAAAATGGACAATGTTCAGATTGGTCTGTGCTGATTTTGACATCGCCATTACTCCTTCACCACGGGTGGTGGACTATCGAACTGAGGTGGGCCGGCCGGAGGCGGAATTGTTGAAAAAACAGGGCCGCTATCGTTTGAAGGCATTGGTTCACTGTTAGACTTTGGCGTGGTCTCTTCTTTGTCATTGCCTGCCAATGCGGCGCTGGGTTTGCCCCCACGAATTAACTTGATGCTTGCCTGGTTTAGATCGCCACCCGTCGCCGGGCCTTCAACAAAATCCACGATCGAGCGAAGGATAAGTGACAACTCGCCAAACTTAGACGCATTGATAATGGTTTCGGCCTGTCTTGGTGTCAGCTCAAGCGTTGCGATTGTTTTGTCTTCAAACGCTTCCGGTGATGCTTGCTCACCCGCGCCGCCGCCGGCATTCGGGCCAACTTCGCCCAGTTTTTTACCAATCGCCAATACGCGGGCATTGTTCAAAATGGTTTGCGATGTGTCGCCCAAATTGCTGATTTGGGTCAGCACAACATCCACACGATCATTCGGCACGATGAAGCCACCAGCGCCACTTTCTGCCGATACTTCAATTGAAACGCCACGCATACCTTTGCCAATGACAGCTGAAAGATAGCCCTGGCCGGTGCGCACCAATTTCGCTTCGCGGATCGGTTCGCCTTCAAAAATTTCAAACCGAGAGATCGTGCCCTGCATTTGCTGCGGTGCATCTGGCAGACGCTCATCGGTGATGAATTCAGGGCGAATTGCATCCTCTGGCCATTTTTGCCAGCTCACAGAACCGGGGTCCAACCGCTCGCCAATACCAATGGTCCGGCTTGCCACCAACACTTTCATCTGTGTGGTTGGCTTTTCTTCAGCCACTTGTGGCGTGGTCGCTGGGCCTCTATTGGAGTTCAAGGCAAAAAAAGCTGCCATGCCCCCTGCAATCAATGCGACCAAAACTAGAATCAAACGCGCCGGCTTCATTTCAATTTCCCCGGTTAAACTCAAAGTCTCCACGCAAAACATGCGCAGATTTTCCCGGCTAGTATCGAACTAAAGCGTCAAGGTTTGGTTAATGGAGCCTTGTCAAATAGAGTTAACGAAAAGTTGCGTGATTTGAGCAGCTTAGAGCGTGGCCAGCGCGGCAAAAATGCTTGTGCTGGGAAAGACGATAAGTCCCGCTGCGGCTAACGCGATACCGTAAGGTACCCCGACTTTTTTGTCATGCAGCTTCACCAACCACTGCCATTTTGGAAGCATGGCCGGGTTCACAGCAAATCTAAACACGAGAATTATGATGGTTAGCACACCACCCGCGACCGCTGCATAAAGCAAATAGGGAACTGTGTCCGTCATGCCCATCCATAAAACTGTACTTGCGGCGAATTTAGCGTCACCGCCTCCGATCCAACCGGGAATGAACAATGCGATGCATACAACCAGCGCGATTAAGAAGGCCACAAAGTGCATCCCAATCAGTTGCCAGGGCATACCAGCGAAGAGAGCTGTGGCAAGAAAGCCGACAATAAGCACTGCAGAGAGCCAGTTGGGAATGCGCATGGTCAGCAAATCATATGCTGCACAAAAGGCCATCATTATGGGGAAAATCGCAAGCAAGAGTGTGTTCATGTTGTCCAGATCTTCTAAGAATTAGCCCGCACAATGTGCGGGTTTAAGATTAGCCAAATGTAAATGCGCACAAAAAAAGGGAGGCTAAAAAGCCTCCCTTTCGATTATTCTTTCCAGAACGCTGAAGCTTAGGTAGCTGGTGTGCCGCCAAGTTCAGTTGTAATCTGGTTGAAGATACCAATCAATGAATCGCCCAATGCAGTTGCTGCACCGATGATCACAACTGCGATCAAAGCGGCAATCAAGCCATATTCAATAGCTGTCGCGCCAGACTCATCGTTCAAAAAACGTTTTACCAATTTCATTTCTTTGCTCCTTGCTCGTCGTCACGACACAACGTGACTGCACATTGTCCGATCCTCACCATCGAACTCAGGCCCAACGTTAGGCTTGGAGTCTTGAAATTGTGTTAATCGAAATCTTGCAATCGCCAATAATGGCACTTGATATATTTATGATTATCAAGTGGTTAAAAGAAAATATTTGCAACTATTTTCGGCATTTAGGTCGCCGAAGCCCATTTGATTGATAATGCATACGATGTGCGCCTATGGCGAAATAGCCCTAGGATTGTTTCACGCATATATATAATGCGTTCGGCGATCAGCATATAATGCAGTTATGCGACAATCATTTGCACTTTATTCACCATTCTATTCGATGATGCTGGAAAGTATATGTTGAATAAAGGGTTAATATCATGCTTGGCCAACGTGTTTTGAGAGTGATCCGTTCTTGGACTGCCGCTGGCGCTGTTGCCGTGAGCTTGATGGCTGCCGCCGGTGTAAGCACCATTTTCGCCGCAGACCCGAATGGTGAAATTGATGTGCAGGTGAATATGGCGCGTATTCTACGCCTGCCCTCAGCTGCATCGACAGTGGTTATTGGCAATCCAGCAATTGCGGACGCCACCATCCAAGACCCTGAAACCATTGTATTGACCGGGAAAACCTTCGGCCAGACCAACCTGATCGCTCTAGATTCAGTTGGCAATCCAATTGCTGATCTGGTTGTGGAGGTGGTGAACCAGCAGGACAATATCGTGCTGGTTTATAACGGCACTCAACGCAATACAATTTCATGTACACCAGAATGTAGCCCAGCGCTAATGATGGGCGACGATGTGGACTATCTTGGCGAAGTGGCCGGGTCCAAAACGATTGTAGAAGAAGCATCGAAATAGTTGCGACTACCTCTAGTTACAACGAATTATTGCAATGATTCAGTAATTTTGCAGCGTTATGCTTTCATCACTTAACTTAAGGAAAGAGTGATGTTGTTCGCCAAGAAATGTCGACGGGCATATAAATCTTTACGGTTGGGGCGTTTTGGCAAAGACGAGCGCGGCGTTACCGTTGTTGAGTTTGGTCTGCTTGCTTTACCCTTCTTCGCCATTATCGGTGCTATCTTAGAAACTGGCTTGGTGTTGCTGGCCTCGCAAGTGTTTGACAGTGCGGTGCATGATGCAAGCCGTGTTGTTCGCACTGGTGAAGCGCAGAACAAGGGCTACAACATGCCTGAGTTCCGAGCCAAAATATGTGAACATACTTTTGGTCTCTTTGACTGTAACAAAATTAAAATTCGTGTGCGCACGATCAAAAGCTTCTCAAATGCTTCGACCTCCAGCCCGGTCGACAAAGATGGCAAATGGATCATTTCCGCAAGCTTTAAACCTGGCCAGCGCAATGAGGTGGTTTTGGTCGAAGCCTATTATAAATGGCCAACCATTCTGAACATTATGGGCTTCCAATTTGGCAACCTTGATGGCAACAGCGCCATGCTTATGAGCGCCTCTCGCGTATTTATGAATGAGCCATTTTAGGACCGTGCGCATGTTGAGACATTTCATCAGAAAATTGAATAGCGGTTTATACGACAATAGAGGTGTGTCCGCCGTTGAATTTGCGCTGGTGCTGCCCGTTTTACTGACACTCTATCTTGGCACGATCGATGTGAGCACTTTCATCATTGTTGATCGAAAAGTTTCTGTTGTGGCTGGTTCTGTGGCCGACCTTGTTGCACGGGCCGAAGATGAGATCGAAACCTCGACAGTCGACGATTATTTCAAGGCTGCCGAATTTACCATCAAGCCCTATTCCTCCTCTAATTTGCGCCAGCGCGTGACAAGCCTACGCATAGATGGCGACGCGAAAGCATGGGTGATCTGGTCTCGAACTTACAATGGCGGCACCGCTTTGACTAAAGACAGTCAATATGTCGATATCCCCCCTGAAATTGCAGATGCAAATCGCAACAGATTTATGATTATGGGTGAAGCTTGGAATGAGGCTGATCCAGTGATCGGCTTCGTCATGAACTCCACGTTCAGCTTTCAGCAGCGTTATTTCTTTAGATCGCGGTTTGATGGAATCATCCAACTGATCTAGGGTTGCCTCATCTGGTCCCTATCTTCAGGAAAATTATGTCTGATTATCTGATCCCCGTGTTCGATCTGGGTGGCGTTTTTATCGATTGGAATCCGCTCAATCTTTATCGCAATGTGTTTGACACTGAGGAAGAAGCTGTTTGGTTTGTCGAAAATGTTTATTCCGGCTTGTGGAATTTGGAATTTGACGCTGGCAAACTTTATGCCGATGGCATTGCGGAGCTGTGTGCCCGTTTCCCCGCCTATACGGACCAGATTGTGGCCTATGATAAACGCTGGCTAGAGACCATTGCTGGTATCTTCGATGGAACAGTTGCGATCCATGAAGAGCTTATTGCAGCGGATCTTCCGACCTTTGCTATCACCAACTATTCAAAAGAGAAATTTCAGCTGACGCTGGAAAACTATAAGTTCTTGCAAAAGTTTGATGGTATTTTGGTTTCCGGCCAAGAAAAACTGGTGAAGCCGGACTATCGGATCTATCACCGCTTTTTGGAACGTTACAGCCTCGATGCTTCAAGCTGTGTGTTCATTGATGATAGCTATCCCAATGTGGTGGCTGCTGAGCATATCGGCATGAAGGCCATTCATTTTGAAAGCCCCGAGCAATTGCGTGAAGATTTAATCGCGCTGGGATTGCCGCTAAAGGCTTAGAGCTTCTCATAGGTTTCGACGAGATAACCATCAACCTCACCCAGCCCCAATTTCACCAAAGGATAGGTGCCTTGCTGGGTGAGCACACCATTTTCGAAGGACAGTTTGAAGGCGATGGAAATGCCCTCATAATTGGGGAATGAGCAATAATCAATATGCTCAATATAATTTTCGCCTTCAAGATCGTACTGACCGCCGCCAGCATCAAAAGATTTTCCACCTGCGATCAGCTCGCTATCGCTGGGCGGTAGGGTGTAGCGTGGCCGTTCTGGCAAGCGAGAAAAGAAGGCGAAATGGCTGGCTGTGAACAGCTTGACAAAATGACGATTGGGGTCAAGGATCGAATTGTCCTCACCAGCCACCGTTAAAGTGGCGGACAAAAGCCGCCACTCACCCATCAAATCTTCAGGCTGCATTAGCGCGTACCGTACATACGGTCGCCCGCATCGCCCAAGCCCGGCACGATATAGCCTTTTTCATTGAGCTTTTCGTCAATCGCAGCGGTGTAGATTGGCACATCTGGATGCGCTTCTTGGAAGCGTTTGATGCCCTCCGGCGCAGCCAACAGACACAAGAAGCGTAGATTGTTGGCACCACGGCGTTTAATTCGATCTACCGCGGTGACGGCCGAATTGGCTGTCGCCAACATCGGGTCAACCACAACCACCAAACGATCAGCAATGTCAGATGGTGCTTTGAAGTAGTACTCAATCGCTTCCAATGTTTCTGGATCGCGATAAAGGCCGATATGAGACACGCGGGCGCTTGGTACCAAATCCAACATGCCTTCGAGCAAGCCATTGCCCGCCCTCAGAATTGAAGCGAACACGAGCTTTTTGCCTTTGAGGGCCGGGCTTTGCATCTTTTGAATTGGCGTTTCGATCTCGATCATTTCGGTCTCGAGATCGCGGGTGACCTCATAGCAGAGCAAGTGCGCAATTTCTTGCAGGAGCCGACGGAAACTCGCCGTTGATGTGTCCTTGTTCCGCATAATGGTCAATTTATGTTGCACCAACGGGTGTTCGACAACGGTGACGTTTTCCATATTCTACCTCTTACAAAAAGCTCTTACCATAGGGTCCGGCTGGCAGTTTTAGCCAACTTGCCACGCTTTCACCTATATCTGCAAATGTTTCTCGCCCGCCTGCACTGGCTTTGTGCAAATTTGGGGAAAAACACAAAACAGGCACCTGTTCACGGGTGTGATCTGTGCCTTTCCATGTGGGGTCGCAGCCATGATCTGCGGTGAGGATCAACACATCATCCTGACGCATTTTGGCGACCAATTCGGGCAAACGGCGATCAAATTTTTCCAGCGCAGCGGCATATCCCGGCACGTCGCGGCGATGACCATATTCCATGTCGAAATCGACAAAATTGGTGAAGATCAAATCACCATCTTCCGCCATATCCATCGCATCCAATGTCGCATCAAATAGCGCCATGTTGCCGCTGGCTTTGATTTTGTGGGTCACGCCTTGGGCGGCGTAAATATCCGAGATTTTGCCCACGGCCAACACTTTGCGGCCTGCCTCCTTGGCGCGATCCAGAAGGGTTGGCTCTGGCGGCAGAACCGAAAAGTCTCGACGGTTGCCCGTGCGTTGAAAATCGTCAGCATTTTCACCGTTAAAAGGCCGTGCGATCACACGGCCAATATTAAGGGGATCAAGCAATTTGCGGGCGATTTCGCAAATCTCATAAAGGCGATCCAAACCAAAATGTTGTTCATGGGCAGCAATTTGGAACACACTATCGGCACTGGTGTAGCAGATCGGCTTGCCGGTTTTGATATGCTCTTCGCCCAGTTCCGCGATGATGGTGGTGCCAGACGCATGTTTGTTGCCCAATATGCCGGGCAGTTTGGCCTCTTCAATAAATTTTTCGATCAGGTCCGGTGCGAAGCAAGGTTCTGTTTCGGGGAAATAGCCCCAGTCGAATGAAACGGGCACGCCCGCAATTTCCCAATGGCCCGATGGGGTGTCTTTACCTTTGGAGACCTCTTTTGCGTGCGCCCAGACGCCCGCTTTGTGATCTTCGCTCAAGCCCGGCGGCACGGTGCCCGCCGCGGCTTTGGCTGCAAGGCCAAGCCCTAGCATATCCATATTGGGCAAGAAGAGCGGGCCTTGGCGTACGCCTTCTTTGTCGGCTTCACCTGCAGCGCATTTCTCAGCAATATGGCCGAGCGTGTTGGCGCCCTCGTCGCCAAAGTCTACTGCATCAGGCGCGCCGCCAATGCCAAAACTGTCCAACACACATAATATTGCTCGGGGCATAGGGCCTCCTAATCTTGCTCAATCACGCCATAATACAATGGTGGGGTTTGCGGCGCATCGCCAAGGCTATACGCCGCTTTCAATCGCTCTTCCGCTTCATCGGCCAAGGCTTCATCATTGGCATGTAAACGCGCGATGGGTGTATCTTGTTCAATCTTTTGCCCAAGTGAAGCGAGCTGATCGAAGCCGACCGCATAATCCAGCGGATCACCCGGCGCTTTGCGACCGCCGCCTAAAATCACCACGCCCATGCCCACCTGCTTGGCGTTGATTTCGGTGACATAGCCAACCTGTCCGAGTGTCACGTCACGGATGATTTTAGCTTTGGGCAAATAATGTTCTGTCCGCGTCATAAAATCTGTTGGGCCGCCAAGGCCGCTGATCATTTTGCCAAACTGCTCTGCCGCCTTGCCATTATCCAGCACGTCTTGTGCCTTTTGCCGCGCTGCATCCAGATCGGCTGACAGGCCCCCATGCATCAAGCCATGGGCCGCCAGTTCCAAAACCACTTGCTCGAGATTAGCATCGCGGTGCTTGCCTGTGAGAAACTGCACCGCGTTCTGCACTTCAAGCGCATTGCCTGCCGCGCTGGCGAGCGGTTGGTTCATGTCGCTGATTAAGGCGCTGGTGCGCACGCCTGCGCCATTGGCGACTTGCACAAGGCTTTCGGCTAAGGTTTTTGCCTCGTCCGCTGACTTCATAAAGGCACCAGAGCCGACTTTCACATCAAGCACCAAAGCGTCCAATCCGGCGGCCAGTTTTTTGGACAGGATGGAGCCTGTGATCAGGGAAACATTATCCACCGTCGCAGTGACATCGCGGATGGCATAAAGGATTTTGTCTGCAGGCGCGAGATTGTTGGTTTGCCCTACAATGGCGCAGCCTGCTTCGGCAACGACCTTGCGGAATAAGGCATTGTCTACGCTGGTTTGATAGCCGGGGATGGCATCAAATTTATCAAGCGTACCGCCAGTATGGCCAAGACCACGACCCGAAATCATGGGCACATAGGCGCCACAAGCGGCCCAGATGGGGGCCAGCATCAAGGAAACATTGTCGCCCACGCCGCCGGTGGAATGTTTGTCGATGACGGGACCGTCCAACTCATCCCAATTGAGCACCTCACCACTATCGCGCATGGCCAAGGTGAGCGCTACGCGTTCGTCCATATCCATATTCTGGAAATAGACTGCCATGACAAAAGCAGCGGCCTGTTCCGGCTTTACCGCACCGCTGACCACGCCTTCGATAAAGGCGCTGATTTCAGCAGGGGTAAGGGTTTCACCATCGCGTTTTTTGGCGATGATTTCTGCCGGCAAGAACATGTTCGAATTTCCTCGATGGCTTTTAGTCTAGGCGATAAAGCCGCACAGGCGGTTTTTCCGCCCGTGCGATTTTCTTTTTCGCTTCAAGATCAAGTTGCACGCATTTCACCCACCAGCCTGCGGTGCTGCCCCCGGGGAACAGATCATCCGGCAGATGTTTTTTGGCTTCGGCAATCACATCTTTGACGACCATGCCCGGTGCTTCATGGGGCAAAACCTGCATCAACGCTTTGTACATGGCGTTATATTTCGCCGCGTCAACGCGGGTGATTTTGCCCGGTGTGTTTACGTTTTCAACTTCAACCTTGTCGCTCATGGGTCAGGCTCCTATGCGCCGTAGGGCACCCAAACATTTTTGACCTGAGTGCTCCGCTCCAAGAAATATTCGCCTTCGCAAATCTCGCGATCGGTCCAATCCATGGCTTTGCCTTTGTTGGTCCAAGTCTGTTTGAGATTGTGCACCGAATATTGCTCAACTTTTTTGCCACCCTCAGCATCGCCGCAATAGAACATGGCGTCAACGCCATCATGCTCGGCCAAGGTTTTGGTTAGCTCGTCTTTGGCCCCGGTGACGATGTTTACAACACCGCCGGGCACATCGCTTGTGTCCAAAATCTGATAGAAATCAGTCATGGCCAATGGTGCGGTTTCGGAAGGGATCAGCACGCTGGTGTTGCCCATGACCATAGACGGCGCGAGCAAAGAAATCGCACCGAGCAGCGGATTATCATTTGGCGCAGCGATGCCGATAACGCCGATAGGTTCTACCATGGCGACTGCCATTTGACGCACTGGCGGGTTGTGCACCGCCCCATCATATTTATCGGCCCATCCTGCAAAAGCGAATAAGCGCTCAATGGAAAGCTCAACTTCTTTCTTGGCGGCACCAGCAGATGCGCCAGTCATTTCGCGTAGTCGATCCGCAAATTCATTGCGGCGATAGTCGAGATTTTCGCCCATATAGTAGAGGATTTGCGCGCGCAGATGGGCCGTTTTGCTGCCCCATCCCAATGCGCCACGCGCAGCTTCCACCGCGTTGCGGATGTCTTTGCGATTGCCTTCGCCGACTTCGCCAACCAGTTTGCCATCAGCATTCACCACGGAACGGGCGTAGCCGCCATCTGGCCGGGCTTGCTTACCACCCACATAAAGTTTGGCGGTGCGGTCAATGCCGTCGGTTGCAAACAATTTTGGTTTTGCTTGCGCTGGGGCTTTACCCAAAGATTTCAGCTTAAGCTCCCATTCCGGACGCAGATAGGCACGCATACCTTCTTTGCCACCTTCACGACCAAAGCCGCTTTCTTTGTAGCCACCAAAGCCGACCGCCGCATCGAAATTGTTGGTGGAGTTGATCCACACAACACCGGCTTGCACCCGTGGTGCAATGTCCAAAGCGAGGTTGATGTTCTCGGTCCAGATGCTGGCGGACAATCCATATTTCGAATTGTTGGCCAAGGTCACAGCTTCGTCTGGCGTGCGGAAGCTCATGGCGACCAAAACGGGACCAAAGATTTCTTCTTCCGCAATGATGTTGGCGGGCTGTACATTGGTATAAAGCGTTGGCTTCACAAAGCAGCCATTGGAAGGGATTGTGCCATCCGGCTGATAACGAACAGCACCCTGCTCCTCGCCCTTTTTCATCAAATCCTGAACCCGTTCCACCTGTACTGGCGCCACCAAGGCACCGATATCAATGGCTTTGTCGAGCGGATCACCCACGCGCAATGTTGCCATGCGGGCTTTCAACTTTTTGATGAAGCGCTCTTCAACCGCTTCTTGCACCAATAGGCGCGATCCAGCACAGCACACTTGGCCCTGATTGAACCAAATCGCGTCCACAACGCCTTCAACAGCACTGTCCAAATCTGCATCTTCAAACACGATGAACGGTGACTTGCCGCCCAGTTCGAGCGAGAGGCCTTTGCCTGAGCCCGCCGTGGCCTTGCGGATGGCTTTGCCCACACCTGTGGAGCCCGTGAAGGCGATTTTATCAATACCCGCGTGGTTGACGATGGCTTCGCCTGCGTCGCCGTCACCCGTCACAATGTTCACCACGCCTTTCGGCAAGCCGATTTCTTGACAGATTTCTGCGAACAGAAGCGCGGTCAGCGACGTGAATTCAGCTGGTTTCAGCACAACAGTGTTGCCCGCTGCTAGGGCTGGCGCGATTTTCCACGACAACATCAAAAGTGGGAAGTTCCATGGGATGATTTGCCCGCAAACGCCATAAGCAGACTGGTTGGGGAGCAAGCGATCGCGCTGCTGCGCCCATCCGGCATGGTGATAGAAATGACGCGAGACCAATGGGATATCCAAATCACGGCTTTCGCGAATTGGTTTGCCATTGTCTAGGGTTTCGAGCACCGCAAACAAGCGCGAATGCTTTTGCACTTGTCGGGCGATGGCATAAAGATATTTCGCCCGCTCATAGCCAGACAAGGATTCCCAATCTGATTGGGCTTTGCGTGCGGCAGAAACGGCTAAATCAATGTCACCCTTTTTGGCTTGGCTGATTTGCGCCAATTCCTCGCCGTTAGCAGGGTTGGTGGAGGCAAAAGTTTTGCCCGGTTTGGTGAACTCGCCATTGATGAAATGACCAAATTTGCGGCCATAGCCATCAAGCCATTCATGTGCTTCGGCGCTGCCTTCCGGCGCAGGACCATATTCCATGGTTTCAAAAATCTCTTTAACGTTCATGTTGCCCACCTAAACCAGAGGCTGACGATAATCGGCCGCATAGCGCCCGGTGACATTATGCTCGAGCTGCCGCTCAATGTCGTTCAAAAGGCTGGATGCGCCGAAGCGGAAAAGATGTGGAGAGAGCCATTTATTGCCCAGCTCATCCTTCATCATCGCAAGATATGTGATTGCATCTTTGGCTTTGGAAATGCCGCCCGCAGGCTTGTAGCCAATCTCAATGCCCGTTTCCTCATGGAACCAACGGATCATGCGGATCATGGATAGCGAGGTCACCAGATCTGCGTTGACCTTTTCTTTGCCAGTTGAGGTTTTGATGAAATCAGCCCCGGCCATCATGCACACCAACGAGGCTTTGGCGACATTGGTTTGGGTGGCCAATTCGCCTGTGCCCAAAATGGTTTTCAAATGTGCTTCACCACATGCCGCGCGGAAGGCTTTGACCTGATCATAAAGGCCCTGCCAATCTTGCGTGAGCACTTGATGTCGTTCGATCACGATATCAATTTCTTTGGCGCCAGCTTTCACTGAAGCTTCAATTTCAGCGATGCGGGTTTCCAAAGGCGTTAGGCCCGCAGGGAACCCGGTTGAAACGGCAGCAACTGGAATGTCGGTGCCCTCGAGTGCAGCCACCGCATCGGCGACAAAGTTGTGATAAACACACACAGCGCCTGGGGTGATGCCCAAATCTTCAACGCCCAGCGCCTTCAAAATATCGGTGCGCACAGGCTGACGCGCTTTGGCGCACAGGCGTTCGACGCGGCCCTTGCTGTCGTCACCATTCAAAGTGGTCAAATCGATATTGGTGATGGCGTGAAGCAGCCAAGCGGCCTGCCATTGCTTTTTCACTGAGCGGCGGGTGCCGATGGTGGCGGCCCGACGTTCCAATGCTGAGCGATTCATCCGCACATGACGCAACCAGCCCAAATCCAAATCGAAACCGGGATTGCGTTTATGCTCTTCTGCCGCGTGCGGCATTTCAACTGCTTTTAAACTCATAGTTCTGCAATCATTTTTGTCAGCAAACTTTGCATGCGCTCTCCGCCAGATGCGACCATGGTTTGCGTATGGTCGTGAGAGAGATGTTCATCCGACATGCCCGCTCCCATATTGGTGATGAATGAACATCCCCAAACGCGCATATCGTAATATCGGCCCAAAATACATTCTGGCACGGTGGACATACCCACCGCTTGAGCCCCAAAGCCTTGGATCATTTTGATCTCAGCGGGCGTTTCAAATGAGGGACCAGAATACCATGTATAAACGCCTTGTTTAAGGTCCAAAAAATCGCGCTCGGCGATATCAAGGGCCTTTTGGCGCAGGGCCGGATCGTAAGCGTCCACCATATTGACGAAGCGCTTATCGCCCGCCAACCCAATCAATGGGTTGAGGCCGGAGAAATTGATGTGATCATTGATCAGCATCAGATCACCGGGACGAATATCATTGACAATGGACCCGGCGGCGTTGGTGAGCATCAATGTGTCGATGCCCAAGCCTGCCAACGTCTGGATTGCCATTTTCATGGCGGCTGCATTGCCATGTTCATAATAATGCGCGCGACCTGTGAGCAGCGCCACGCGCTTGCCTTCCAACTCGCCAACCAGCAAATTTTTGCCATGGCCCGTTACGCCACCGCCGGGAAAGCCCTGCAGCTCATCATAATTGATGATCACAGGATCTTTCAGCATTTCGCCAAGCGCGGCGAAGCCTGATCCAAGAACAAGCGCAGCAGCAATAGGTTCATCGCCCGCGCGTTCTTGAATCAAACGCATGTTAAATTTTGCGGTCATTGGTCCCTACTCCAGAAATTCCGGGCCAAAGGAATCCGGCAAAATCTCATCCATGGTGTAGCTTTTGGCGTCACCATCTTCACCTGTGCATGTGATCTGCGTATCAGGTGTCGCGAATTCGCGAATGCGTTGGCGACAGCCACCACATGGGGTGACTGGATCAACGCCTTTGCCGATGACAAAAATGCGGTGGATTTTCTTCGCGCCGGCGCCAATCATTGCCGAAATAGCTGCGGTTTCAGCGCAATTGCCTTGCGGGTAAGCCGCATTTTCAATGTTGCAGCCCGCATAGATTTGCCCATCATCCGCCAAAATGGCGGCGCCGACTGGAAAGTCGGAATAAGGCACGTGCGCATGTTTGCGCACGGCTTGAGCAGCATCATAAAGGGCTTGGGTAACCGCATCCATCTTAGCGCTCCTTTACATAAGGTTGGCCAATGGCTTTTGGCGGGTTGGCCCGGCCGATAAAGCCAGCGAGCAGCACCACGGTAAGGATGTAAGGCAGTGCCTGAATGGCTTGCACTGGAACTTCGCCAATCAATGGGAACTCTACGCCCTGCAAACGAATTTGCGCTGCACTGAGCACACCAAACAACAAGCATGTCCACATGGCTTGCCACGGGCGCCACTTGGCAAAAATCAATGCCGCAAGCGCGATAAAGCCACGACCCGAAGTCATGTTCTCAGAAAAGTTTGCGCCCTGAGCAGTAGATAGGAACGCACCTGCAACACCGCAAAGCAAACCTGTGACAATCAATGCCTGATACCGCAGCAACGCAACGGAGATACCCGCCGTGTCGAGTGCTTTGGGGTTTTCACCCACAGCGCGCAAGCGCAAACCGAAGCGTGTGCGGAACAGCACGAATGCTGTTACGGGCACGGCGAGGAAGGCAAAATAAACAATGATCGAGTGACCGGAGAGCAATTGCTCATAGATTTCACCAATGATCGGCACTTGGCCAAATTCGCTGGCGAAGGGCAGCTCAATATTGGAGAAACGTTCGTCAGGGCGCAAGTTTGGTGTGGTGCCGCCACGGCGGAACCATGCATGCCCCAGAAACACAGTGAAGCCTGCGGCCAAGAAGTTAAGCGCCACACCGGAAATGATCTGGTTGCCTCGGAAGTTGATCGATGCCATCGCATGGATCATGGACATGAAGACTGAGACGCCCATTGCCGCAGCCAAGCCGAGCCAGACTGAACCAGTGACGGCTGCTGTAGCAGCGGCAGCAAACGCCCCACCCAACATTTTGCCTTCAAGGCCGATATCAACGATACCGGATCGCTCGGAATAAAGCCCCGCTAGCGCGGCCAACATCAACGGCACGGCAAAGCGAACACTGGAATCGAGCAAGAGAATAATATCTGTTGCACCCATGATCTATGCCTCCGAATCTGCAGTTGTTGGCGCTTCGGGCGACGGCTTTACCCTTCGGGCAAATATGCGTTCCAAAAGCGGACGGAACATATCGCCCATGGCGCCTGTGAATAGGATCACCAAGGCTTGGATCACCACCACAAGATCAGACGGCACGGCTGGCAATTCAAACGCCAGTTCCTGACCGCCTTGATAAAGCGCGCCGAACAGGAGTGCGGCCAAGGCGATGCCAACGGGATGCGAACGCCCCATAAAGGCCACGGCGATGCCGACAAAGCCAAAGCCCTGTACATAGCCAACCACCAAGCGCTTTTGCACACCCACAGCTTCGTTCACCGCCATCAAGCCTGCCAAAGCGCCCGAGATGGCCATGGCAATAATGATGATGGAAACCGCTGAAATACCGGCATAACGGGCAGCTTCAGGATTAGCGCCGAGGGTACGGATTTTGTAGCCCAGTTTGGTGCGCCAGATCAGCACATAGGTGAAGATTAATGCCGCAATACCGAAGAAAAAGGTGATGTTGAGTGGCGAATATTGGAAAGTGTCAAACCAATCAGACATCAATGGCAACCGGCCCGGCTCTGCAATGGTGCGGGTTTCCGCATTTGCACCGGGTGCGGTGATCACCTGGGCCAACATATAGCTCATGAAGGCAGAAGCGATAAAGTTGAACATGATGGTTGTGATCACGATGTGGCTGCCGCGTTTAGCCTGCAACCACGCTGGTACCATGGCCCAAAGCGCACCCATGGCCATAGCCGCCAGGGTTGAGCCGAGCAGCACCAATGTCCAATGGCTTTGGTCGAGCCAGAGCGCCACCATGATGGCACCTAGGCCAGCCACATAGGCTTGCCCTTCCCCACCAATATTGAACATGCCTGCCTTAAAAGCGATCGCCACGGCGAGGCCTGTGAAGATGAAGTTGGTGGCGTAGTGAAGCGTAAAGCCCCACCCCATGCCAGTGCCAAAGGCCCCGTAAAACAAGGCCCACATAGCATCAAGCGGATTTTCACCGATGATGGCCACGGCCAGACCGCCGATCACAAATGCCAGCAGCACGTTGAGCACTGGCATCAAAACAATTGTTACCCAATTGGGCAAAGGCTGGCGCGCACTCATAGTTTGATTACTCCAGACATTTGCTAAGCCCCCTCTTTGGGATCAACCCCGGCCATGGACAGGCCAAAATCACGTTCGCTGGCATCCGGTGCCAATTCGGTGACGACTTCCCCGTCAAACATCACCAAGACCCGGTCGGAAAGTGCGCGGATTTCGTCCAGCTCCACTGAGACCAGCAAAACAGCAATGCCTTTATCCCTTAATTCAATAATATGCTTGTGAATGAACTCGATCGCACCGATATCTACGCCGCGTGTGGGTTGCCCCACGATAAGCACATCCAGATCCCGATCCATTTCTCGCGCCAACACAACTTTTTGCTGGTTGCCGCCAGAGAAGTTTGCGGTTTTCAAACGTGGATTGCGCGGGCGAATATCGAACATTTCGATCCGCCGCTCCGCTTCAGCAATAGATTGCTTGGGCGAAAGAAACGGCCCAGAGCCATAATTTTCAGAATCGTGATAGCCGAGAATGGAGTTTTCCCATTCTTCAAAGTTCGTGACCAGGCCCATTTTGAGCCGATCTTCCGGCACATGGGCCAAGCCCATTTTCCGCACTTTGGCAGCGCTATCATCACCATCAAATCGCACCAGTTCGCCGTTGATGCGAATTTGGCCGAGCAACGGCGCTTCCATGCCTGAGATGGCGCGCAACAGTTCTGACTGGCCATTACCAGCAACCCCTGCAATACCGACAATCTCACCAGCGCGCACGTCGAAGCTCACGTCCTTGACCCGTGGCACACCAATATCATCGGTTACCGACAAGCCTTTGACTTCCAAAACCTTGTCTTTGGGTACAGCGGGCGTTTTGTCGACGCGCAACAGCACGCGACGCCCGACCATCATCTCGGCCAATTGCTCGGGTGACGTGTCCTTTGTAGCGACAGTGCCGACCATTTCGCCTTGCCGCATCACCGAAACAGTGTCGGTGACGGCCATAATCTCACGCAATTTATGCGTGATCAAAATGATGGTTTTACCTTCATCGCGCAATTGCTCGAGAATACGGAACAGCTGGTCGGCCTCCGTCGGCGTCAACACGCCTGTCGGTTCGTCCAAAATCAGCACATCCGCGCCGCGATAAAGCGCTTTCAAGATCTCAACGCGTTGCTCCTGACCCACAGAGAGGTCTTCGATCAACGCATCCGGGTTAACATCCAACCCATAATCTTTGGCCAGTCGCTCCAATTCCTCGCGCGCCTTTGCCATGCTGGATGCAAGCAAATATTCGCCTTCTGCACCCAGAATAATGTTTTCCAAAACGGTGAAATTTTCAACCAGCATGAAGTGCTGGTGCACC
This sequence comes from Maritalea sp. S77, assembly GCF_049801075.1. Classification (NCBI taxonomy): domain Bacteria; kingdom Pseudomonadati; phylum Pseudomonadota; class Alphaproteobacteria; order Hyphomicrobiales; family Devosiaceae; genus Maritalea; species Maritalea sp. S77. The sequence goes on from NZ_JBNAGG010000001.1 coordinate 1,470,780, forward strand.
ATGCCGATGCCCAACTCCAGCGCGTGACTGGAGTCCTTGATGTTCACCAATTGCCCATTGACCCAGATCTGCCCGCTATCGGCAGTGTAAAAGCCATAAAGAATTGACATCAGGGTAGATTTACCCGCGCCATTTTCACCCACAATACCATGGATGGAATTGCGCTTTACAGCGAGGTCAATGTCCTTATTGGCTTGAACTGGTCCAAACGCTTTGGACACTTTTTTCAAGTCAATGGCATATTCAGACCCAGCAGCCTTTGAAGGCTGCTGGGCAGTTGTTGTCTGGTGCTCAACCATGTCGAGTAACCATTCCTGTCTTTATTTTCGACTTATGAAACAGGGCAGGAATTGTCTGACCGGTAATCATGGACTTCAATCTCGCCAGAATTGATTTTTGCAGTCAATTCGTCGAGTTTCGCCATCATTTCGTCGGTCACCAAATCTGCGTTGTATTCGTCCATAGCTGCACCAACACCACCTTCTGCAAGGCCAAGTGTTTGTACACCAGAAGTCCATTCGCCATTGGCTTCGTCGTTGAATGCATCTTGCACTGCAACGTCAACACGCTTCACCATTGAGCTGAGCATGTTGCCTGGGAACAAATAGTTCTGGTTGCTATCAACGCCAACGCCGAATTTGCCAGCGTCTGCGGCAGCTTGCAACGCACCTTCGCCAGCAGCACCTGCTGCGGCGTAAATTACGTCTGCACCACGCTCAAGCTGTGAGCGGCCAACTTCGCCTGCAGTGTTGATGTCGTTAAACGCACCAAAGTCAGTACCAATGAAGTTTTGAAGCACTTCAATGTCAGGATTTACAGCTTTTGCACCTTGCACATAGCCGCAACCAAACGCTTGCAACAATGGGAAGTCAAACGCTGTTACATAGCCGATTGTGCCTGAGTCAGACTTCATGGCCGCCAAAGCGCCAACAAGGTATGAACCTTCTTGCTCTTTAAACAACACAGAACGCACGTTTGGCAGATCAACTACAGAGTCGATAATGGCAAAGTGTGTGTCTGGGAATTCTTGAGCAACAACGTTGAGTGGCTCTGCCCATGTGAAGCCTGGCACAACGATTGGGCTTGAGCCCTGCTGTGCGAAACGGCGCAAGGCTTGCTCGCGCTGCGCATCAGTTTGAATTTCAAAGTCACGGTATGAATTACCGGTTTCTTCTTTGAATGCTTCGGCACCATTGTAAGCCATTTCGTTGAACGACTTATCGTTTTTGCCGGCAGCATCATAAATCAATGCAGGTTCTGCCAATGCGGTGCCTGTCATCAATGCAGCAAAAACGGCTGTACCGAGAACGGCTTTCGCGCCGGTGAACTTTTTATTCTGGACTGACATGAATATCTCCCTTGTCAACTTATCCACACGTACAGGACCTAGAATAAGGTCCGAATGTGGTGTTTTTAATTCAAGCGCTTTCTTGGTCCCTCCGCAAGTAAAAACGCCTAAATCCCCACGCAATCGTTACCTATCCCCTACAAAAAGTTCAAGATTTTTTTAACCAGTTGGTAAAAATAATTGCATTTTTGACCAGAAGGACGAAATTTTTATTTGTGATTCAACAGGTTAATAATCGGGCCTGCAGCGGCCTCTGCGTCAGCTTTGTCGTGGGTCACCATCAAAACAGGCAATCGATTCTGCTTTGCTTGTGTAAAAACAAACTCGCGAACCCGCTCACGCAGGTCGACGTCAAGCGAAGAAAATGGCTCATCCAGCAAAAGTGCGCGTGGTTGTGACAGCAGCACACGCATCAATGCAATGCGCGATTGTTGCCCGCCAGAAAGGGTAAGCGGATCGCGTGCGCCCAGCTCTTCCAGATTCACGGCACGCAGCTTTTCACGCACTTTTTCACACCGCTCATGCTTAGAGCCACCGCGAGGCAACGCAAACAACATATTGTCTTCCACACTCATGTGCGGAAACAAAAGGGGTTCTTGAAACATCAACCCGACTTTGCGGGCGCTTGGGTCTTTGTGGGTAATGTCTTCCCCATCCAAAATAATCCGCCCTTCGCATGTGAAGCGGGGCGATAAGAAGCCTGAAATAGCATTTAGGAGTGTGGATTTACCCGAACCGGACGGTCCCATCACAGTCAACACTTCGCCCGCCCCGATTTCTGCATTGAGGTGAAACAGAACTTCATCTCCCAGCAAAATACGCAAATCCTTGAGAACCAAACTGTGATCGGGCAATTACGCCTCCCGCTGTTTCGTGAAATAGATTTTGTTGGGATAAATCAATTTAGGCAAGGCCAATGCCAGCGCGAAACCAATTGCGGGCAGCAATGTTTGCACCAGTGCATAAATGCCAATCAAACGACGATCGCCACCAGACGCCAGCGCCACCGCTTCAGTTGTGATTGTGGGCACCCGCCCTGCACCAACCAACAACGTTGGCAGATATTGCGCCACTGAGATGGCAAACCCCAGCGCAAGCGCGGTGAGGATTGGTTTAAGCAGCATCGGCAATTTGATCTGGAAGAAAATTCGGTTTTGCGATTTGCCCAACGCTGTGGCCGTTTGCATGTAGCGCGGGTCCAAATTGTGGAAGCTCGCTTCCAGCGCCAAATACATATAGGGGAATACAAACACCATATGCATGATGGTGACGGGCCAGAAACTGCCATCGATGCCGAACCGCAGCAGCAAAATTGAAATGCCGAAAATGAACGCGATTTGCGGCACGATCAGTGGCAGATAGATCAGGCGCAAGGCATTTTGCGTTAGGCGAATATTGTGCCGCGTTTCATTCTCAAGACAAATCAAAGTCTGCATGAGCGAAATCAGTGCTGCGGCGAGACCAATCTTAATCGCGTTGAACACCGGCCCCCAAAGATTTGACGCATTATCGACCCAGCGCATCAAATCCATTGTGCGCGGCAAAGCCTCAGGGAAACGCCAATAGCCAGCGATGGACCAGATACCTAAAATCACCAAACTAGCGGCAGAAATGGTGACCATGCCGAGCATGGCGACATTAAAGAACACACGCACAAACTGATCATTTTGATAGCGCGCGCCTTTGATCTGCATTTGCGCCATCACATAGCGGCAGACCCATTCCAGCAGCCACCAAATAAGCAGTGCAAATAGGGTGGCGCCAAGCTGAAAAATGGCACCCGCCGCCGCCACAAAGCGCATACCAAAATCTGGGTCGTTCATCCACCGCAATATCTGAACGGGTAGGCTTGGTGGCAAATTGGGGCCAAGGATCAGGGCGACATCGACGACTGAGCTGGAAAAGGCAATGACCGCGAATATCGGCAAACGGATTTGGCGATATAAAGCGGGCATCACGACGATCATCCATGCCCAAACACGGCCATAGCCCATGGATCGCGCAAGTTTAAGGCGTTGATCTACATTGACTTGCGATGCAGCACTTAAGCTCATCAAAAACAGGAAAGGCACTTCCTTCAACACCAAGCCTGCCAAAAGCGCATAGCCCATAGGATCGTTGATGATCAACCAATCTGGTGGGCGATCAAACCCTGTCGCCCAAGGCGACAACAGGCGGACCAGCCAACCGGAAGGGGCAAACAGAAACGCAAAACCGAAGGCCGCTGCCGCATGGGGCACCGCCATTAGTGGCGAAACAAAGCGGGAGATTTTTGCAAAAAATGGGGCATCCCAAAATGCGGCGAAGAAGCCGATAACGATCACGAATGAAATGATTGTGGTGGACAGGCCAATCCAAATGGACAAATGCACTGAATGCCAAAACCCAGGCACATGCATCGCCTTATGCAGATGCTCCAACGTTAAATCGACCCCGCCCAATGTGGGGAAATAGCCCAATGCCGGCGCCGCTACGCCAATCAGGCCCGCCAGCAGCGGGCCTGTAAGCAACAGAATCACCAGGGCGGGCGCCACCCAAAAAAGTGCATTTAGCGCCCGGTTAGTCATGGTCATTAATTATCGCGCATGAAGCGTTTGGACCATTCTTCCTCAAGCATAGTGGCCCAGCTTGCATGTGGCTCCAGCAAGGTTTGGCCAAACTCTTCACCCTGCAATGTGGCCGCACCCAATTCGAGCGCATCGAAATAGGCTTTTTGCTCGTCTGGCAAATCATTGATGGCCAGCACAGAAGGGTCGCCCCAAACATTCTCATCTGCTTTGCGTGCTTGTGCTTCAGCAGATAGGAGGAAATTGGCAACCACCATTGCACCTGCCTTGGCCTTGGCATTGTAAGGAATTGTCACAAAGTGCGAATTGCCCATGGAGCCATAATCCATCACAAATGACCGCACGCTTGGCGGCAGCTCGCTGGCATTGATGGCAGATGACGCTTCACCGGGATTAAAGGTCATGGCAATGTCGATTTCGCCGTCAGCAAGCAGGTTCTTCAATTGTGTTGTGTCCGTTGCGTAGATCACGCCATCTCGCCAAAGATTTGGCTTGAGCTCTTCCAAATAGGCCCAAAGTGGCGCTGTGGCTTCTTCGAAAACCTTTTTGGTTGCGGGCTCTCGCAAGATAGATGGGTCATCCACCACACCGTAAAGCACCTGTTTCAAGAAAGTGGTGCCAATAAAGTTTGGTGGTGCAGCATAGGTAAAGCGACCGGGGTTTGCCTCTGCCCAAGTGGCAAGCTCTTCCAACGTGGTTGGCGGTTCCGCCAAAATTTCACTGTCATAGTAAAAGGTCAATTGCGCCATGCCCCACGGGCTTTCCTGCCCTTCGACTGGCACGGTAAAATCATAAGTTAGGGTCGGCTTGCCCTCAATATCGGCAAATTGATAGTTGGGCAGTTTTTCGGCCCAATTGCTATCGATCAGGAGGCCCTGTTCTTTCATGGCGGCGAAGTTCTCACCATTGATCCAGATGAGATCGACAGAACCATCTGTATTGCGACCCGCTGCTTTTTCCATAATTACGCGCCCAACGGCGGTGGCAGTATCTTCCAGCTTCACATGCTCAATGGTCACGCCATATTCGGCTTTGACCTGCTCGCCCGCCCAAGCAATGTAATTATTGATATTTGGTGCACCGCCCCATGCGTTGAAATATACGGTTTGACCCTTTGCCTGCTCCAACACATTTTGCCAATCGGCAGGATCTGGCGCGCTGTCTTGCGCCAAAGTGGGCGTACCCGCGCTTAGGGCCAGTATCGACGCCAAAGCGAGTTGTTTTGCAGATAATGGTCGGAAAAACCGGCTTTTACGCATAAAATATCCTTCGCACCTGCGGTGCTTAATGATTGAACATTAAGGACATTTGTTACGCTATTGCTGGCAGAAGTACAGCCCCTTAAGGCTACAACTTTTACTCACATAAGTGTGAAATGCATTTAGTTTTGCTGGGCATCTGCCGCGTCTTCCGTTTCGACGGGAATGGCCTCTGCGTCAATTTGCGCGGCAAAGCGGCTAAAGAACCGATCAATGACGCCTTGAGCGCTTTTGCCGACAATTTTTGAACCCAGCTTTTCAATAGAGCCGGAGACCTCACCATGGGCCTCAAACTTCAAAATGCAGGCTTCATTGGCCAAGCCCCAATCTTGCAATTCAATATCTGCTGACCCGCGCGCCAATCCCAGCAGACCACCGCGACCGCCGCCCGAAAGGGTGTAAGCCCGCGCAGGTTCAACATTGGATAGCGTTAAATCACCCGAAAAAGTTGGCTTCATTATGCCAAGATTGACGGTGATGGATGCTTCAAGGTTTTCGCTATCCACCCACTCAATTCGGTCGCATCCAGGGATACAAGCCTTCAAAACTTCGGTGTCGTTTAACGCCTCCCAAACCGACAATCGCGGTGCAGTAATGCGGTAATGTCCAACAAATTTCATAAAAGGCCTTTACCTCAAGCGAAACAATTCCAATATCAACAACACATGGTAACATGCTTGCACTGTGTCAATTGATGACGATAAAAGAAATATCTAACACTTTTGGTTCCAAGGCTGAACGGGGAAAAGATTATGGCAAATGAGATTGCTGAAAAACCATTGCAATATTTGGACAAGGCAGTGGGCGCGATCCGCGAAATGGGCCTCTGGCCGACAACAGTTGAAGAAGCCCCGATCACCGGGCTTTTGCAAGAAATTACCGAATTGGATGAAACCCGCATCATTTTGATCGGGCGGACATTGAACCAAGCCAGCGTGTTCAATGAAGTTGTGCGCGAGCAAATCGCAGCCATGAACATTGGTGAACGCTACGAAGACATCACCAACGGTTTTGACAGCATCCGCGACGATGCCAAGGGCATGGTTGATCAGCTTGAAGATGGCAAGCTGGATATGCTGGAGCGCGCTTCTAACGTTTGGATGAAGGTCACACGCGGCGATATTCCGACCCGTTTTGAAAAAATCCGCACCACCTATCTTGAAGTCACCAAAGACACCAAAGATCAGGTTGACCGCGAACATACAATTTTGGAAGCCTATCGCGATTTCCGCGGTGCCCTGAAGCAATCAGAAGTGATGGCTTTGGAAGTACTTGATAAAGCTGAGGCAAAGCTGAATGAGCGCAAAGAGCATTTGAGCAACGCCACGAAAGAGCTTGAGAATTTTGCAGATGGCACACCAGCCGATCGGGCGCGTTTGGAAATGGCACGCGATGAGCGCTTGCGCGAAATGCAGCAGGAAGAGCGTCGCTATCAGATTGCGAAAGATCTTTCCGACAATTTGACCATTTCATACAACACGTCTGAAGTGATCATGGCGCGCTTGATGCAAACCACCAACGCCAAAGAGCGGGTTTATCAGCAATCCATCTCCTTCTTCTCCACAAACGAAACCGTGTTGACCGCCCTGAGCGCGTCCTTCACCGGCCTGTTTGGTTTGCATGAGAGCACCGAAACGCTGAATGCGATGAAAGAAGGCATGTCTAAAAGCCTTGAGACATTGGCTGAAATTGGCGACACCGTGCAGGAAGAAGCGCTTAAAGCTGGCTACGGCCCAACCATTCGCGCCGATGCGGTGAAGAAGCTTGTTGATAGCGTTGTCAACTTCCAAGAGAAGTCGCGCTCAATCATCAATGATATGCGCGAACAAAGCACAAAGAACTCTGCTGAAATTCGCGATGCCGTTGAAGATGGCAAGCAACGTTTGGCCAAATTGGCAGCCGAAGGCAACACCATTTTGGTTGAAGAGAAACAAAGCTAAGCAAACGGCATAGAGACGAAACGGGATAAGCGTTTTGAGCAAAGACAAGTCTTTACCGCTTGACGATGTGATGATGGCGATGGACGTGGTGGATACACTGCGCCATCGCAATGATCTGGTGGCGCGGGAACTGAATGAAGAGAACCGTGCCTCCACGCTGGTGGATCGCCTGCGTGAAATCTATCACCAGCAGGGCATTGATGTGCCTGATCACATTTTGCAAGAAGGTGTGAGTGCGCTTAAAGAATCTCGTTTCACTTATAATCCGCCCACTGGCGGGTTCGGCTATATGCTGGCGCGCGCCTATGTGTCGCGCGGCAGTTGGGGCAAATGGGCGCTGGGTATTGGCCTAGCGCTTGGCATCGGCCTTTCAGGCTATTTTTTGGTTTACCAGCCCATGCAGGCCGGCCAAGTGGCGGCAACGCAGGCCTATCTCAATCAGGAATTGCCAAGCCAATTTGATCAGCTGGTTATGCAAATTGAGGCCACGTCAAAAGTGGATGCAGCCAATGTGCAAGCGGCAGAAATTGCTGACCGCGGCAAACTTGCCGCCAGCGCGGGTGATCAGGTCGCAGCTGAGAAGTTTTTGGACGATCTCAACGGGCTTTTGACAACGCTACAAAGCGAATATCGCGTTGAAATTGTCAATCGCGAAGGTGCGGATACTGGCGTTTGGGTTTATCCCGAGGTCAATCAAGATGCCCGCAATTATTATGTGATTGTTGAGGCCATTGGGCCGGACGGCAACATATTGCCGCAAACCATCACCAATGAAGAATCCGGCGTGGCCGAATTGGTGGAACAATGGGGCGTGCGCGTTAGCGAAGTTCAATTTGAAGCCGTGCGCGACGACAAGCTGGATGATGGCATCATTCAAAACAACATTATGGGCTTGAAACAATTTGGCTACTTGAACGTGGATTACACGCAGCCAGTTTTGGGCGGCGCGATAACAAAGTGGTAGGGCAGCAATAATGGTATCAGGTCCAGAAGCACTGCGGCGCTTAGATCGCTCCATGCGCGACATTCGCGATGAAGAACGCGCGCTCAACCGCTCGTCGGCGGATGCGTCATCAAAAATTGCGCGGCTACGCGAAGTGGAAAGCGAGCAGTTTTTGGCCCTGGCCAAAGTGCGCCTTGACCCGCAAAAGCGCCAGGAAGTTACCGAATATATTTCCCGCGCGGAAAAAGAAGCCAACCTGATTTTATCGCGTCAGGCGGGCAAGCTGGACGAGATTTCGGGCCTCTTAGCGGAAGTGGATAAGGATATTGAATCCACGCGCGACAAGCGCGACACGGCCATGGCGGAATTTGAAGCTGCGCAGAAAAAACTGGATCAGCTAAGCACTGAAGTTTTTGACAGTCTCGATAAAGACCCGAAATATCAGGCGCAAAAGCAAGCCGTAGACGATGCCATCGCCACCTTTGACCATGCCAATGAAAAGGCCGAAGTGGCGGAGCAGGATCGTGAGGAAAAAGGCGCGCCTTACCGCAACGATCCATTGTTTATGTATTTGTTCGAACGCGGCTACAACACCAATGCCTACAAGGCCAGCAACATTACACGTATGTTAGATGGCTGGGTGGCGCGGATGGTGCGCTATCATGATGCGAAGCCGAATTTCGTTATTTTGAATGAAATTCCGATGCGCTTGCGCGAACATGCAGACCAGCTGCAAGAGGATATCGACGCTGAGCGGCAAAAGCTAAGCGTGCTTGAAGATGCGGCATTTGATGCGCATGGCGGCAAGGAAGCGCGAGAGACAGCAGATCGCTCCGAAGAGATTATGTCGGCAATTGATGCTCGCTTGATCGAACTCGAGGATAAGCGTGACGAGCTTGTGCATCGCCAACGCAAATTTTCGCAAGGCCAAAACCCGGCCTATCGCGAAGCGGTAGACTTGCTGGCCTCTGGATTGCAACGTGAAGGCTTGGAAGATCTTTATGCTGCGGCACGCCAAACGGCGACGCGTGAAGACGACCAAATTGTACGCAAGATTGATGCGGTACGCTCAGAAATCGTCTCGCTGGAAACCGAGTTACACGCCAGTAAAGACCGTTTGAAAATGCTGGCGGCGCGTCGGCGCGAATTGGAAGATATTGAATGGGAGTTCAAGCAAAAACGCTATGATCGCCCTTCATTTGATTTTGACGATGATCTTGTTGAGGATCTTTTGGGTGAATTTCTGAAAGGTGCCATCACCGCTTCCAGCTATTGGGGCAAATGGCAAGATGCACAGAAATATCGTGGCCCGAAGCGCAGTCGATCAAAAAACAAATATAGCAACCCCTGGGGAAGCAAGTCCTATAGCTCGAAAAAACGCCGTAAATCGAAAGATTATGGCACTTTCGGGTCCAGCTCTTCAGAGTTTTCCCGCCCGCGCAGCACGCCACGTGGTTCTAAAGGTAAGCGCGATCATGGCGGCTTTAAAACAGGCGGCAAGTTCTAGTTTATGACCGACATCCACCAAAGCGCCCGCACCGGCTATCAAAAGAATGCCGATAAATATCAATCTGGGCGTCCAGATTATGCGGCGGCGAGCTTGGATTGGATGCGGGACGCGTTGGCAATTGGCCAAAGCAGCAAAGTGGTGGATTTGGGCGCAGGTACAGGCAAGTTCACCAAGCGCATTTGTGAACTGTCCGATCATGTGATCGCCGTGGAACCAGTCGCAGCCATGCGCAAAACATTGCACGCCAATTTGCCACAAGTCGAAACACTAGAGGGCAATGCGTTGGCCATTCCCTTACCAGATCAGAGTGTCGACGCGCTGATTTGCGCACAATCCTTTCACTGGTTCGCCAGCGACATGGCGGTGAATGAGATGGCCCGCGTGCTTCGCCCCGGCGGCAAGTTGGGTCTGATCTGGAATGTGCGCGATGAAACTGTGGACTGGGTGGCAGCGATCACCAAACTGATCACGCCGTTTGAGGGTGATGCACCGCGCTATTACAAAGGCGATTGGAAAAAGCCTTTGCCCTCAGCGCATTTTTCTCCCTTAAAAAAGCAAAGCTTTGCGCAAAGCCATGATGGGACTGCCGAAGACGTGATCGTCAACCGCTTCCTGTCGGTCAGCTTTATCGCCGCGCAGGACGAACAGGTGCAAGCGGATATTGCAGAAAAATTGCGCGATTTGGCGGCAAATCATCCTGCGATCAAAGGGAAAGAGCATGTCTCTTTCCCCTATGTCACCGAAGCCTATAGCGCAACGCGGCTTTAGTGCTTTTCCCGTTAGGGGCAAGGCGCCAAAAAGTTTGGGCCACTCTTTGCCTCTAGTTCTTTCACTTTCATATCTGCCAATAGCGGCATCAAATTTTCTGTTTGGGTGCGCGCCACATAGATACTGAATGTTGAGTTGGGCGCAATTTGTGGCGTGGTTCTGCAAAATTCCGGCTCGACGCCAATCGACAGGCTGCCCTTCACCTTTTCTGATTTAAATCTGCGAATTTCTGCTTGGATGGCGCGCAGCTTTGGTTTTTCCGCTTCGGGAAATACAAAAACGTGCAAGTTTTGTCCGGCCGGAACGCTTCTATTGGCGCCTGGAATTTCGCCCGCGCTTGCTTTGCGCAATCCTACATATGTTTTTTGCGTTTTGCCGCCTTCTGGCGTCAGTGCAAAGACGAAAAATGTCTTTTCAGTCACGGGCTTGAGGCTGCGTTCTGCTTCCACCGCAAACACCATTTCTTCAATCGGATCATTGACCACATCCAGTTTCGACATGGTTTGGATGGTGCCAATTGTGCTGAGCGAAACACAGGCGCTCAAAGTGAATGGCACAGCCAAAAGCATTGCCATTCGGGCAAACTTAAACATGAAAATACCCTCTCATCTTTCAATGAGAGAGTATTTAGTTTTTATTTTAAAAAATTCAAGTCTTATTTGATTAATTCACCGAGAGCGCTTGCACCTTGATCGGCGGCACCGACCAATTGACGCATGCCTGTGAACAGTTCACGGCCCAAGCCATGATGCGACGCGCTCAAGTCCTGCGTGGCCACCGGACGGGCATCAAATTCAGCTTGATCCACCAGCACTTCCAGTACGCCAGCTTCAGCATCAAGGCGGATGATGTCGCCATCTTTGATCTTGGCGATGGGGCCACCATCGACAGCCTCCGGCGTCATATGGATGGCGGCAGGCACCTTGCCTGATGCACCAGACATCCGGCCATCGGTGATCAAAGCCACTTTGATGCCGCGATTTTGCAGCACGGATAATGGTGGTGTCAGCTTATGTAGCTCTGGCATCCCGATGGCTTTTGGCCCAGAGAACCGCACCACAGCAACCACATCTTCGTTCAGTTCACCTGCTTTAAAGGCGTCATTCAGCTCATCTTGCGAATGGAACACTTTGGCTGGCGCTTCCACAACACGATGTTCTGGCTTCACCGCCGAAATTTTGATGACGGACTGACCCAAATTGCCTTTAAGCAGTTTCAAACCGCCATTTTTCGCGAAGGGCTTGTTGCACGGCGTGAGCACATTTTCATTGCCGGATTCTTTGGCCGCAGGTTCCATTTGAATGCGATCATCAATCAGCTTTGGTTCTTGCGCGTAAACATGCAAGCCGGAACCCCAAATGGTCTTCACATCGTCATGGGCCAGGCCTGCATTGAGCAATTGATCAATCAAAAAGCCCATGCCGCCTGCTGCATGGAAATGGTTCACATCGGCCATGCCGTTTGGATAGACACGGGTCAGCAATGGCGCCACGTCTGACAGGTCAGACATGTCTTGCCAGTTGATTTGAATGCCTGCGGCGGCAGCCATGGCGATCAAATGGATGGTGTGGTTGGTGGAGCCGCCAGTGGCGTGCAGCCCGATCATGCCATTCACAATCGCTTTTTCATCCACCACGCGGCTGGCTGGCGTAAACTCATTGCCCAAAGCCGTGATCGCCAAAGCGCGGCGTGTTGCCTCTTTGGTGAGAGCATCGCGCATTGGGGTGCCTGGATTGACAAAGCTTGAGCCCGGCAATTGCAGGCCCATAATTTCCATCAACATCTGGTTGGTGTTGGCGGTGCCATAAAAGGTGCAGGTGCCGGCAGAGTGATAGCTTTCGCTTTCGGCTTTCAATAACTCATCGCGACCCACTTTGCCTTCGGCATAAAGTTGGCGAATGCGGGCTTTCTCGTCGTTTGGCAGGCCGGAAGGCATGGGACCAGCAGGTACAAACACCGCTGGAATGTGACCAAAACTAAGCGCGGCGATTACCAAACCGGGGACAATTTTGTCGCAAATGCCCAAGAACATAGCTGCATCAAACATATTGTGGCTGAGGCCAACGCCTGCGGCCAATGCGATCACATCGCGCGAAAAAAGCGACAAATCCATGCCGGGTTGGCCTTGGGTAACGCCATCGCACATGGCCGGCACGCCGCTGGCGACCTGCGCCACAGCCCCTGCCGCTTCAGCAGCGGCTTTGATTTGGTCTGGATAATCCTTATAGGGCGCGTGGGCAGAGAGCATATCGTTATAAGCTGTGATGATGCCGATGTTGGGCGTGATCTCGTCACTCAACTTGGCTTTATCACCAGCGCCGCAAGCCGCGAAACCGTGGGCCAAATTGCCACAAGACAATGCCGTACGATGCACGCCCTGTTTGGCTGCAGCATCCATACGGTCCAGATAAATCCGCCGGGTTTTCTCACTGCGTTTGGTGATGCGGTCTGTCACATCACGGATCGTTTGATGAACGCTCATTGGGTTCTCCTTTGGATTTATCAGTGCGACCTTACTGGGAACAAAGGATGTTGGGATAATACCCTAGGGGCACCAGAAGATATTGAGTTCTTTAATGGTTTGACGCAGCACCGCGCGAATGGGCATCTCTGCCACTTCACCCTCACCAAGTGCCGTTTTCAAAACGCTCTGCTTTTCATCGCCTTCAATGTGCAACGCCAAGAAGCTGGATTGCAGCAATTGCGGCAGTGTGAATGTGATCCGCGGCTCACCCGCGCCTGGCGCTTCAATCGCCGTGAATGTGCTTTGATTTTTCAAGTCAATTGCTTCCGCCAATTGATCGCCGCCGGGGAAGAAAGAGGCCGTATGGCCATCTGTGCCCATGCCCAAGATCACCACAGTGAAGGGCTTGTGCACGCCTTCAAACTGTTCGCCAAGCGCCGCTGCACCTTCTTGTGCTGAAACACCATCAATATAAAGCGGCATAAAGGCAGCGCCATTGGCTTTATTTTGCAATAGATGCTCACCGACCAGCTTTGCGTTCGACCGATCTGAACTTGGCGGCACCCAGCGTTCATCTACAAGTGAGATGGTCACGCGGGTCCAATCCAGTTCCTCTTCACTCAACGCCGCAAAGAACGCTTTGGGCGTGGAACCGCCGGACACCAACATGCTGGCTTTGCCGCTGGCTTCAATATCGCGTTTTAGCTCTGTGGCCACGCGAAACGCCAGTGAGCGTGCCAGTTTATCTTTGCTGTCGAAATTATGGTCGATTAGATCTGCCATTTGTTCACCTATATTGCTTTGGGATCGTCCAGCTCTTCATGCCAAGTGCGGCCATCGCGCTCGATCAGCGCAACTGAGCTGGTGGGGCCCCATGTGCCTGAGGTGTAGCCATGCAAAGGTGTTGCGTCATTGTCCCACGCTTCGCGGATCGGATCAATCCATGCCCACGCCGCTTCCAATTCGTCACGACGCATAAACAGGGTTTGGTTGCCGCGCACCACATCCATGAGCAAACGCTCATAGGCTTCCGGGGTCCGCTGGGTAAACGTATCAGCAAAGCTAAGGTTCAATGGCACTTGGCGCAAGCGCATGCCGCCTGGGCCAGGATCTTTAATCATTAAGAACAGCTTCACCCCTTCATCCGGCTGCAAGCGGATCACCAAGCGGTTTGGTGTCGGCACGCCTTCCGAACGGGAAAAGATTGAATGTGGAATTTCGCGGAATTGAATGACAATTTCGGACGCGCGACGCGCCATGCGCTTGCCCGTGCGCATATAGAACGGCACCCCGTTCCAACGCCAATTTTCCACCTCAGCTTTGATCGCGACAAATGTTTCGGTGTTGGAAGTGGCGCCCTCGCCCAATTCCTCAACATAGCTCGGCACCTTGGTGTCTTCGGCGCTCACGCCGCGATATTGGCCGCGCACGGTTTGCTTATGCACCGCTTCGCCATTAATGGGCTTCAACGCACGCAACACTTTCAATTTCTCATCGCGCAGGGCGTTGGCTTCGTCTGATGCGGGTGGCTCCATTGCCACCAAGCACAAAAGCTGCAGCAAATGGTTTTGCACCATGTCGCGCAAGGCACCTGATTTTTCGTAATAGGAACGCCCGCCCGCCCCAACAGATTCTGCGGCGGTGATTTGAATATGATCAATATGGGCAGAGTTCCAAATCGGTTCAAACAAGGCATTCGCAAAGCGCAAAGCCAAGAGGTTTTGAACCGTCTCTTTGCCCAAATAATGGTCGATCCGATAGACCTGATCTTCGCGGAAAACTTCGGCCACTGTATCGTTGATTTCAACAGACGATTGCAGATCGTGCCCCAGTGGCTTTTCCAGCACCACCCGCGCATCGGGTGTCCAATAATTTTGGCTGGAGAGGTAGTCGCAAATAGGGGCGAATAGGAATGGTGCGACCGCCAGATAGAAGGCGCGCACGACATTTGGATCATCACGCAATGAAGCGCTGAGTTCTGACCAACCTTCGCGATCTGTCACATCATTGGCGATATAGGAAAAACAGCCGATAAAATCATCGAGCATTTGAGGCTCAATGTGATCAGCATCAACAAATTCATTCACCGCATCGCGGGCGAACTTTTGAAATTCTTCATCGCTCATTTCAGAGCGAGACACGCCAATAATGCGCGAATTGGTGTCGAACTGCCCGTCATAAAAGCGGTAATAAAGCGCAGGGATCAATTTGCGCTGCGATAGATCGCCTGTGGCGCCAAACACCACATAATCAAAAGGATCGACCGGAATAATACGGGCGGACATAGACATTCCTTTCATTGTTCGCGCATGACGCGCTGGCCCCAAGCCTGCTTATGCAGCTTTTTGCGCCATTAATAGTGCCCCATTTTGCGCGTCAGATTTTGCGCCTTGCACATAGTCGCCAAACCGCTCAGTCAAAATGGGAATAAGCCGCTCACCCAACCCGCCAACAATGGCCAGTTTTTGCGCGCCGCGGGCTTTAAACCAGTTGATGAATTGCTCGATCTGATCAAATTCAAATTGCATCAGTTCCAAAGCAATTGGGTCGTTCTTTTCGAAGTGCTCGACCACGAACGGCGCAAGGCTGGCAAAATCTTTAGGCCACGCTTTGAAGGACCATGCCATCAAACTGTTTTGAGTGCCGCCAAGATGGTCGATCACCACTTCGGTCAGATCAGATCCCTTGCTTAAGCCATCTAGCACTTCAATTGAACGCCGCGCCAAGGCACGGCCCAAGATCGCACCAGATGCCGTATCTGAAATATGATAGCCCCAGCCACCGACGGGAAAATATTCGCCCTTAACTTTGGCGAGCCCAGCCGAACCTGTACCAACGATCAATACCGCACCATCTTCGCCCAGATGCGCGCCTTCGCGGGCGGTTTCCACATCATTGTGGACCAAGGTTTTTGCAAAGGGATATTCGCGAGCCGCAAAATCGCGGCGCGAGCTTTCCAAATGCGCGCCAGCAAGGCCCAAGCAGGCAATGGTGCGGGCCATATCAGATTGGCCTAAGCCAGCCTCTTCAAACGCTTTGTGGCTTACTTCGATGATGGAGTTATAGGCTTGCGACCCGTCGCCAATCGTCGTGTTTGCAGGGCCGCCGCGCACTTGTGCCAAAATATTCAGATTCTCGTCCGCAAGCCGCGCTCTGCAATTGGTGCCGCCGCCGTCAATTCCGAGAAACAAGTTTTGCACGCAGTCCATCCTTTGTTCAAACGCTGAAATTTGCGCGGACCATAAACGCAATTCGTCTTATACGAAAGTATTAATCCGCGCAAATTCGCTCGTTTTTTCGCAAAAATGCAATTGCAAGCCATTGGCTTTGTCTGCGGCATGTTTTATTGAGGGCGTTCGTTTGAAAAAGGTGATGAATTGGCGTCCTGTTTGTTTATCTGTTCTACGTGCAAATTTAGCTCCACCAGCGCCTTTAACGATAAAGGCGAAACCGGCGGCGAGTTGCTTGCCAATTTGGTGGAAGCGGCGCGCGACCATCGGCAGATGGACCTCAAAATTGTACGCCACCCTTGCCTTTGGAGTTGCAAGCAATCCTGTGCAATTCAACTGCAGGACGATGAAAAGATTGGCTATCACGCGGGCGGGTTCACCCCAGACCAACCCACCGCCGAGGCCATTATAGATTGGGCGGCAGCGCATCAACGCACCCTGGATGGCGAAGTGCCATTTGCAGAATGGCCACAGGCCATGATGGGACATTTTATTGCGCGCCTGCCCACAATGAAGAAAGAAAAAGAAGATGACTAACCACTCACTTATTCTTGGCGGTGCCAAGTCGGGCAAAACTGGATTTGCTGAGGGCGTTGCCCTTAAAGGCAACCAAAAGCCACTTTATGTTGCCACAGGCCGAGCATATGACGAAGAAATGAAATTGCGCATCTCTGCCCACCAACAGGCACGTGGCGATCATTTCGACACGGTTGAGCAGCCCATCAACTTGATTTCAGCGCTTGAGCGCGCACGCAGTAAATATGATCGCGTGTTGGTGGATTGTCTGACGCTATGGATCACCAATTTGATGATGGCAGACTATGATGTGGATGAGAGCGTTGAAGCCCTCGCCCATTGGCTCAGCACCAATGATGATATTTCGGTTGTTTTAGTGTCCAACGAAGTGGGCCAAGGTGTGATCCCTGACAATAAGATGGCACGCGAATTTGTGGACCATGCCGGGATCGCCCATCAGGAGCTTTCCCGCATTTGTCAGAATGTGGTGTTTGTCACCGCTGGTATCCCACAAAATCTCAAGGGCGATTTGGCGTAAATACACGCCAATCTGGTTAGTTGAAAAACGCTGCCAGCACCAACAAAGTGCCGAGCATCAGCGTGAGGGCAAACCAATAGAGCGACAGGGCGCGGTCAATATCATCCGCATCCACATGCTCCTTGCCCTCGCCCATATGAGCCAGTTCCACCGTTTCTCTATCATAGTCGCGCGGGCCGCCAAGCTTTACGCCGATGGCGCCTGCCATGGCCGCTTCTGGCCAGCCTGCATTGGGTGATTTATGCCATTTCGCGTCCCGCTGGGCAGAACGCCACGCCGCCTTGGCATCAAAGCCAGCTTTGAACTTGGCCGCGACGGTGAAGAACATAGCAGTAATCCGCGCCGGCACATAATTTGCCCAATCGTCTAGCTTGGCACTGGCAAAACCAAAGTCTTTAAAACGCTCATTTTTGTGGCCCACCATCGAGTCAGCCGTGTTGATCATTTTATAAAGCGCGATGCCGGGCAAGCCGAACAGCATGAGATAAAATATGGGTGCGACGATGCCATCGGAGGCATTTTCCGCCAGCGATTCCACGGCGCCACGGGCCACCCCATCTTCATCTAAATGTTCTGGGTCGCGCCCCACAATGTGCGACACCGCTTCACGACCTTCGTCGAGTGAACTGCGCAGGCCCTCACCGACTGCTTTTACGGCGCGACCCAATTCCTTTTGCGCGATCAAGGTGCTGGCGAAAATGATTTCGAACACCCAGCCGAAGGGCGCGCTGCGGGTGATGGATATGATGATCAGGCTGATCAGCAGGGTTGCCGCCAATGCCAACCCGATCATGGCATATCCATTCTGCCGCCGCCGATGATCTGGCAAATCGGGATGGTTGCCACGTTTTTCCAAAATGGTGATGAGTTTGCCCATCCACATGACCGGGTGCCCGATGGCGTCTAGCACTTGCCGGGGATAGCCCACCATTCGTTCCAACAACATGGCGAGAAAGGCGATGGCAAAGCTCATGGTCTATTTCCTAAAAAGTCAGATCACGCGGGGTGGCGAACAGGCTGATAAGTTTGTCGCCATCAATGTGGCGCTCAATATGATCGGCAAATCCGTCTAAAATCTGGTCAATACGGGCTTCATATTCAAGGTCTATCTGCAGCACGGCCCCTAAATTTTGCAAAAAGGCGCGGCGGAATTGATCGCTGGCAAATAGGCCGTGCAAATAGGTGCCCATAATCTTGCCGCTGGCGGACATGGCCCCGTCCGTTTCATCACCAATCTGGCTGAAAGGCCGTGCCCGATCGGGCCCTTGCGTTTCGCCCATATGCATATGGTAGCCGCGCATGGTTTGCCGGGTCGCCAGATGGAGAGCCTCCTCCTCACGCAGCTGCTTCTGGTTGGCCATGGTGGTTTCAATATCCAGTAGGCCAAGCCCATCGATAGAGTGCGGCGCGCCTTCCACACCCTCGGGGTCGTGAACTCTTTTGCCCAGCATTTGATAGCCACCGCACAGCCCCAACACGGCCCCACCCGTGCGGGCATGGGCGCGAATATCAATGTCCCAGCCTTGGGCTTTCAGCGCTTCTAAGTCGGCAATGGTGGCTTTGGAGCCGGGCAACAAAATCAAATCGGCATCGCGCGGCAGCGGATTGCCAGGCTGTACGATCTCAACGCTCACATTGGCTTCCTGCCGCAGCGGGTCGAGATCGTCAAAATTGGAGATACGCGGCAGGCGCGGCACCACAATTTTCAAGCCATCGCTCTTCACCAGCTCAGCGTCATCCAACGCCAAGGCGTCTTCCGGCGGCAGCAATTTTGCATCCGCATAGAAGGGCAGCGGGCCAAAACAGGGGTGCTTGGTGTGCGATTCGATAAAGGCTTTGCCCTCGTCAAAGAGCGATGGGTCACCGTGGAATTTGTTGATCAGACTCGCCTTGATCAGCGCCGCATCTTCAGGCTGTGCCACGGCGAAGGTGCCCACGATGGACGCAATCACGCCGCCGCGATGGATGTCGCCGATCAGGGTCACGGGCAGATTGAGCACTTGGGCAAAGCCGAAATTGGCGATGTCGCTGTCGCGCAAATTCACTTCAGACGCGCTGCCCGCACCTTCAACCAGCACAAAGTCATGGACTGCACTCAGTTCCTGAAAGGCTTTGATGGCTTCCGGCAGATATTCAATGCGACGCTTGAAATATTCTCGCGCACTCATGGATGCAACCCGCTGGCCGCGCACGACCACCTGTGCGCCCGTTTCATGCTCCGGCTTAAGCAACACGGGATTCATGGCAGTTGTTGGGGCAATCTTGGCAGCACGGGCTTGCAGGGCCTGGGCACGACCAATCTCACCACCATCGGCAGTCACCGCTGCATTGTTGGACATATTTTGCGGCTTGAAGGGCGCTACGGAGAAACCGCGATTGTGCAACAGGCGGCACAGCCCCGCGACCACAAGGCTTTTGCCCACATCCGAGCCGGTGCCCATAAACATCATGCTTTTGGCCGTCACGCTCTGCTACTCCCGCACATCAATGATGTGGGCATAGGAGCCCAAAATGCGGTTGCGGTGCAAGCCCATTTGCCCCACCGCGTTGGCTTCCGCATCGCTGGCGCGGAACAATGCATCGCCCTCGCGTTTCAGCTCGGTTGAATAGTGAAATTCATGGCCAAGTAAATCGGCAGGCCAAGGCAAAATGCTTTTATGGTTTAGTCGGCGATAGCCCAATTGGCGACGCGGTCGGTTGATCGCGGTTTGCAGCGGCAAAAGACCCGTCATCTCAAAACTGTTGCCGGATTTATCGGTCAAGCTCTCGCCCAGCACCATATAGCCACCGCATTCGCCATAGATCAGCGCATCGCGCTCGGCGGCCTTGCGCATGCCCTGCTTGAAGTTCTGTGCATCGGCCAATTGTTCGCCGTGCAGTTCTGGATAACCGCCAGGCAGAAACACGGCATCGGCATCATCGGCGGGGGCTTCATCGGCAAGAGGCGAAAAGAAATGCAATTGCGCGCCTTGCGCCTGCCAATCGGCCAGCAAGTGCGGGTAGAGAAAGGCAAAAGCTGCGTCTTTGGCAATGGCGATATTTTGGCCCAGCGGCGCCAGCTTTGGGCTGGCTTGTGCGGCCAAAATGGGCTTAGCCAAATGCAGCAATCCATCCAAATCCAAGCGCTTTTTTACCTCGCTGATGGCCAGCGCCGCCACGGTGCGGCTTTTGGCAAAGTCTTCTGGCAACGTTAAGCCCAAATGGCGCGAGGGAATGTCCAGCTCTGCGTTGCGGCGCAATGCGCCCAGCACTTCAATATCCAGTTTGGCGAGCGCTGATTTCAGCATTTTCTCATGCTTATCGCTGGCGACACGGTTGAGGATCACCCCGGCCACATCAATGTCTGTGCGCAAATTTTGAAAGCCATACACAAGGGCGGCGATTGATTGGGCCATGGAGCCGCAATCCACCACCAGCACCACAGGCAATTGCAGATTTTTCGCCAGATCGGCGGTAGAGCCTTTGCCGCTGGCGGACCCGTCAAACAGGCCCATCACCCCTTCGACCAACACCAGATCATGGCCGCTGGCCTGCTGACTCAGCAGGCTGCGTTGGCGCGATTGGCTCATCGCCCATGGATCGAGATTGATGGCGCTTTGATCGGTGGCAAGGCCATGCACCTGGCCGTCAATATAGTCCGGGCCGGTTTTGGCCGAGGCGACCTTCATGCCCCGCTCTTTCAACGCGCCTAAAAGCGCGGTGGTGAGCAAGGTTTTTCCGGAACCGGACTGGGTGGCGGCGATGATCAATCCCTTGGCCATTAGTCCTTATCCTGCCAGTTCAGAATTTTTGCGTAATCAACCACCGGCCCCACCACCACGATGGCGGGAGTGGGCACTTCATTTTGCTGCACAAATTCGCCTGCCTCGCCAAGTTGGGTGACCATTAGGCTTTGGTGCGGCAAGGTGGCGTTGGAGACAATGCCGACCTTGTCCTTCGGGCCGCGCCCGCCTTCCAACAGCTTTTGCGCGATCGATGGCAAATGTTTGACCGCCATATACATCACGATCACCGGGGCGGCAGTGGCCACCGCATGCCAATCCACCGCTTGCGGCACATTGCCTGTTTCGTCATGTCCGGTGAGGAAAATCACCGCTTGATTGGTGTCACGGTGGGTGGCGGGAATGCCTGCATAGGCCAGCCCGCCAATGCCTGCGGTGATGCCCGGTACGATGCGGAATTTCACGCCTGCCTTGTGCAGCGTTTCACTTTCTTCACCGCCGCGGCCAAACATAAATGGGTCGCCGCCCTTAAGGCGCAGCACGCGTTTATTTTGCTTGGCCCACTCGATCAGCTTGAGCGAAATGTCATTTTGCTTCGGTGACGGTTTGCCGCCGCGCTTGCCCGCATAATGCAATTCGGCCTGTGGGTTGGCGTAAGTGAGAATTTCTTCGCCCACCAGCGCGTCATAAACGATCACATCGGCTTGGCCGAGCGCATAAAAGGCGTGCAGCGACATAAGGCCCGGATCGCCCGGACCTGCGCCCACCAACCACACACTGCCGGGCGCGAAGGTTGGGAAAGCGCGCGCATCAAGCCGTGCAAAATGATCCTGTTTTTTGCCAAAGAGGTGTTTAAACCAATCCCGCATTTAATTAGCCCTTTGCCTTTAAAGGTGCGTGACCTATAGAGAATATATGGTTGCGTCCACACAAGATAGCGTCAATGAGAACGGTACGGCCCTGAAACGCGGCTGGACAACCGGCGCGTGCGCCACAGCGGCCACCAGCGCGGCGCTTTATGGCTTGTTTTCCGGCGCGTTTAAAGACCCCATTCAAATCACCCTGCCCGGCGGCCAAACACCCGATTTTGCCCTCGCGGCGGAAGAACCCGGTGATGATTTTGCCATGTGCGGCATTGTGAAAGATGCAGGTGATGACCCGGATGTGACCCATGGCGCGATGGTGCGCGCGACGGTGCGGCAATTGCCCGAGGGAAGTGGCGTTCAGTTTAAGGCGGGCAAAGGCGTTGGCATGGTGACCAAGCCCGGCCTGCCCATTCCGCCTGGCGAGCCCGCGATCAACCCGGTGCCGCGCAAAATGATGATTGAGCATTGCGAAAAAATCTGCGCCGAACTGGGCGCACGGGCTGACATTGAAATTACGATCAGCGTGGATAATGGCGAAGCGCTGGCGCAGCAAACCTGGAACCCGCGTTTGGGCATTGTTGGCGGCCTCTCCATATTGGGCACCACGGGCATCGTTGTGCCCTTTTCCTGCGCCGCATGGATTCACTCGATCCATCGCGGCATTGATGTGGCGCGGGCCGAAGGGTTGACACATGTGGTCGGCTCCACGGGCGATGCCTCGGAAAAGGCGGCACAGAAACGCCTTGACCTGCCGTTGGAAGCCTATTTGGATATGGGCGATTTTGCCGGCGGCCTGCTGAAATATCTGAAAGCCAATCCGGTGCCCAACCTCACCATTTGTGGCGGGTTTGCCAAAATCACCAAGCTCGCGGAAGGGCATCTGGATTTGCATTCAGGCCGCTCCCAAGTTGGCTTTGACTGGTTGGCCGAACAAGCGCAAAGCCTTGGTGCGGACGAGGCCCTGTGCAGCGACATTCGCGCGGCCAACACCGCGAAGCAGGTGTTGGAATTGTGTACGGAAGCGGACATCGATATTGCGCAGCGCATTGCGGTTTTGGCCGCAGAAATTGCCCAGGGTGTGCTGCGGAACAATGACATCCATGTCAGCGTTTTGGTGACAGACCGAAAAGGCGTTATAATCGCCGAAAGCTAACACCAACTGGGAGGCAGGTTTATGCGCATTTTGATTTTTGGCGGCACAGGCGAAGCGATTGATTTGGCCAATGCGCTGGTGCGTCAAGGCCATGAGGTCACCACCTCCCTTGCCGGGGTTACCCGCAAACCGCGCCTGCCCAACGGGCATGTGCATCGCGGCGGTTTTGGCGGCGTGGACGGGCTGAAGGATTATATTGGCCGCAATGATTTTCAATTGATGATTGATGCGACCCATGCATTTGCCGCCACCATGTCTCACCATATTGTTGAAGCGTGCGAACAGCTGAACAAGAGCCATTTGCGCCTGACGCGCCAACCGTGGCGTGCGGGGCCGGAGGATAAGTGGCAGCATGTGGAAGATTTGGCCCAAGCGGCGGAGCGATTGCCCGAAGGGGCCAACGCACTGGTGACCATTGGCCGCCAGCATGTGGAGCCGTTTGTGTTGAGAGACGATTGTACCATCGTGCTGCGCGCCATTGAGCATCCCGAAATGGTGCTGCCGCCGCGTGTGACCGTTATGCTGGAACGTCCGCCCTTCAGCCTTGAGGGTGAAATGGCGTTGATGCGCCAGCATAAGATCACCCATTTGGTGACCAAAAATGCGGGCGGCGATCAGACCGTAGCCAAGCTTGAAGCCGCGCGGCAATTGGGCGTTGAAGTGATCATGATCGAGCGCCCCGCCCTGCCCACGGCACCGGAAGTGTTTTCGGTTGACGGCGCGGTGAAGTTTGTGGCCGATCATTCCGCCTCTGCCGCCTGACCTTTGGTCTTGGTGCGGTCCTTCTTTTTGCCCTTATTGCGCAGCACGTGGGCAAAGTCGGCGGAATAAAGCTCGCTGTCTTTAAAGCCTTTGGCATCGAATACACGACCCACAAAGATCAACGCCGTGCGGGTGATTTTCGCGGCCCGTACATCGGCGCGCATATCTTGTAGCGTGGTTTGGATGATTTGTTCGTCCGGCCATGTGGCCCGGTAGATCACTACCACGGGGCAATCTTCGCCATAATAGGGGCTAAGCGTTTCTTCGATATATTTGAGGTTGCGGATCGAAAGGTGGATCGCCAAGGTCGCGCGTGATTGGCCCAAAATCTCCAACGTTTCATGCTCGGGCATAGACGAGGCTTTGCCGCTGGTGCGGGTGACGATCACCGTCTGCGCGATTTCAGGCAAGGTCAGCTCGGTTTTCAACCTCGCCGCCGCCCCGGCAAAGGCCGGCACGCCGGGCACGACTTCATAATCAATGCCCATTTCATCCAGCCGCCGCATCTGTTCGGCAATGGCGCCATAAAGCGAAGGGTCGCCCGAATGCACCCGCGCCACATCCAATCCATCGGCATCCGCCTTTTGGATTTCTTCGATGATCTGATCCAGATGCATGGGTGCGGTGTCCATCACCAACGCATCGCTCGGCGCCGCCTCCACAATTTCTGTGGGCACCAATGAGCCTGCAAACAGGCAGACTTTGCAGTTTTCGATCAGTTTCAAGCCGCGCACAGTGATTAAATCAGGAGCGCCGGGGCCTGCGCCGATAAAATAGACAGTCATTGTGCGGCCTCTTTAGCTGCTTTTTTGGCGTAGCCGCGCGGGGTATAGGCGACCCGTTCGCCGGAACCACGCACAAAGCTTTTGGATTGGGAAGACCCGAACAGCACGATAGTGAGCATGTCGATTTCTTCCGGGTTGAACTCGGCCAATGTGACCACCCGCACTTTTTCCGCCGCGCGACCAAGGTTGGAGGCGATGATCACGGGGGTGTCGTCCGGCCGTTCCGCGAGGAATTTCTCCTTCGCGATTTCGATCAAGTCAGTCCGGCGCATGGAGCGTGGATTGTAAAAGGCGGTGACAAAATCGCCGGTCGCTGCCGCGTCCAGCCGCTTCAAAATATCTTCGCGCGGGGTCAGCAAATCTGACAGGGATATGCAGCAGAAATCATGGCCAATCAACGCGCCAGACTTGGCCGCTGCGGCCTGAAACGCGGAAATGCCGGGGCAGGTTTCAATCGCCACGCGCTTGGCCGCGTCCGAAATGGCGCGGTCGCCTTCGGCCACCAGCAATTCATAGATCAGCGCGCCCATGGCAAAGATGTTCGCATCGCCGGAGCAGATCAGCGCCACATCGCGGCCAGTGCCCGCCAGCTCAAGCGCATGGCGCACACGCAATTCCTCTTCGCCCAAATCGAACCGATGCTCAGTCTGGTGGGTTTTGGCGTCTGCCGCCAAATCCAGATAGAGGCCATAGCCGACCCAATCGCTTGCCACCCGCAAGGCGCGGTCTGCCTCTGGCGTGCGCAGAGTTGCGGTGCCCGGCCCAAGCCCCACAAGATAAACTGTGCCCAAAGCGCGGCCCAAAAGCTGCGGATCAATCACCTCGTCGGCGATGCCAATGGCGCAGGTGGCTTGCGTGTTCTTTTGCTTTTCCACCAGCAAAGATCCCGCTTTCAAGGCGGCGGCTTCGGCTACTGAAGGCGTGCCCACTTCTTGCTCCACAATGGCAGAGGGGTTCGGCACGCGCTCGCGCTCTGCCGCCAATTCCTCAGCGGTGAAAACGCGCAAAGGCACGCCGAAATGGGCGGCGGCTTGTTGCAAGCCTTGCTCGTCTGCCTTCAGGTCAATGCTGGCCAGTGCCGCGATGGCTTTGGGGTGCAGCTTGTTGGCTTTGATTGTTGATTTGATCAATTCAATAATTTTGTCTGCCGGGCAATGGCGTTCACAGCCCACGCCAACCACCAGCTTTTGCGGCACATAATGCGGTACGTCCTGTTCTTCCCGATGGTGGATATGGGCGAGCAGCTGCACCTCGCCTGCAGGATCATGGGCCGGATGTTTGGCCAGCCAGTCGGCCTCACCTTTGATGTGAAATGTGGCTCCCGCCAGCATAGACGCCATGGCCCGCTTGGCGGATTTGGGATTAACCAAGGTCCAGCCGAACGGCACTTCATCCAGCCCCGCGCCAAAGATGTTTTCGCTTGCTGTGGTGATCGCCG
Source organism: Maritalea sp. S77 (assembly GCF_049801075.1). Classification (NCBI taxonomy): domain Bacteria; kingdom Pseudomonadati; phylum Pseudomonadota; class Alphaproteobacteria; order Hyphomicrobiales; family Devosiaceae; genus Maritalea; species Maritalea sp. S77. The sequence goes on from NZ_JBNAGG010000001.1 coordinate 1,496,589, forward strand.
CGTGAGCGTTCAAGTCCCGCGCGAGATCATTGACCAATTGATTGGCCCCATGGTGCCCGCCCAAGAGCGGCACAATGCTTTTGCCATCGCTTGAAACTGCCAGCACTGGTGGATCGGTCTTTTTGTCGGCCAAAAATGGCGCCAGAAAGCGGATCAGGATCGCCGCTGCGCAAATGCCGATGATGGGGCGGCCTTGCTGAAAGTCCCGCTCGACAGCGGCGCGGGCCGGGTCCATTTCGCCTTTTTTGTAAAGCTGTGCTTCTATTGAAAGCGCGGTCGCGATTTTCTCAGCGACCTCATTGCCGCTTTCCGAAAAAGAAATCACCAATGGCGGATTTTGGTTTAGCTGCCCCATGCTTCGTCGCCTTTATAGCTGAGGATGATCGAAAAGTAGGGCCGTTCCCCTTGCGGGTAGTCGGCCAGTTTGGTGATTTTTTTCGTGTCGCGGGTGGCATATTCCACCACCATCGCGCTGTCGCCATGCCCCGTTTTGTTGAGTGCTTTGCGCACCCGGTCAAAATGGCGGCCTATCTTGATCAGTGCCACTGCTTCGCTGGTGGCGAGTTCGGCTTCCAGCGCGGCGCTTTCCATTGGCGCAGGCAGCACTTTCAACCGCTCATTGCGCGCAGCCAATGGCCGTTTGATTTCAGCAGCGGCGGCAGTCAAAGAGGTGATGCCGGGGATGATTTCAATCTGCGCCTCCGGCAAGCGGTGCAGCAAATACATGGCCGAGCCATAAAAGAGCGGATCGCCTTCACACAGATAACCTATATTCTGCCCGGCAGCCAATTTGGGGGCGAGTTGTTCCGCCATTTGATCATAGGCTGCTTGCGCCGGACCACGGTCCACGGCCATCGGCACGTCAAAGGCAAAATGCTCGACATTGTCGTTCAAATGCATTTCGGCAATGGTGAGGCTTTGCGAAATGGTGCCCGGCTTTTGCGGATAAGCCACGCCATCCAGCGCATTGAGCACACGCGCGGCTTTCAGAGTCAATAATTCAGGATCGCCCGGCCCGGTGCCGATCAAATAAAGCGTGCCGCTCATTCATCTGCCTTTTTCACAATTGACCATTGGGTCACGGTCATTTTTGGGCGCAGCACTTTGTGGGCGCCCACATGGTCGAGGTGGGAGACATCAATGCGGGCCAAGTCGCCGCCTTTTTGCTCTAGTCTATTGAGGAGCGCCGCCTCACCGTCCAGTGTCACGGCATTGGCCACAAAGCGGCCACCCGGTTTCAGGGCTGCCCAAAGGGCGTCGAACAATTCTGTATTGCCCACATCGCCACCCATAAAAATCGCGTCTGGCATTGGCGGCGCTTCGTTCAAATGCGCCAGCGCTTCGCCTTCAACGATTTTAAGGCCAGGTGTGCCCAGCACGTCTCTGTTCTTTTTGATCATTTCGATGCGGGCGGTGCTTTTTTCAAATGCCGTGGCTGTTGCTCGCGGCGCGGCACGCATCCATTCAATGCCGACCGAGCCCGAGCCCGCGCCAACATCCCACAAATGTTGTCCCATCAGCGGCACCAGCTTCGCCAAAGTGACGGCACGGACTTCGCGCTTGGTCAGCTGTCCGTCAGAGACAAACGCGCTGTCTGGCAAGCCCGGCAACGGCGGCAACAGGGCCGCATCTTCATCGGCCACGCAATCGATGGCGACAGTATTGAGATTGCCGATACCGTGGCTTTCATAGGTTTTGGCGGTAAATTCCACTTTGCTTTCGGTGTCGCCCCCCATGGCGTTTAACACCGTCAACTGGCTCTGACCAAACTTACGCTGCACCAGCAATTTAGCAATCGCCTCAATAGTAGTCGCATCGCTGGTGAGGGCCAAAATCCGGTTGCCTGGCACGATATGCGCATTAAGCAAGTCAACGGGACGCCCATGCACCGAGACGCAGGCGGTGTTTTGCAGTGGCCACTTCATCCGCGCAGCGCCCAGGGAGAAGGCCGAAGGGGCCGGGTGAATTTCAAATTCATCCAAGGGAATATAGCGGGTCAGCGTGGCGCCAATGCCGTACCAAGTGGGGTCGCCCGTGGCCAAGATCACGGTCTTTTTGCCGCTGAAGGACAGGATTTGCTCGATCATATTGTCGAGCGGGGCCTGCCATTCCACATAGCGCGGATCATCGCCGCGTAGTTTTGGCAGGCTGCGTGGTGGGCCGACCACAACTTCAGCTTCGTCGACAAGCTGCTGCTGTTCGCTGTTGAGTGACGCCAATCCTTTGGCGGTGACGCCCACCACATCTAACCATTTGCTCATTGTTGCTGCCCTCCCAATGCAATCGCGTTCATCGCGGCGCTGGCCATGGCCGAGCCGCCGCGTCTGCCCGTTACGGTGATATAGGGCACACTAACACGTGTTTGGGTGAGCGCATCTTTCGATTCTGCCGCGCCCACAAAGCCAACGGGGGTGGCGATGATGGCCGCAGGATTCATGTGCCCGGCCTCAACCAATTCGATCACTTTGAACAAGGTGGTTGGCGCGTTGCCGATCACAATAATTGCGTCATCTGCAGCCTCGCCCCACAGCTCAACCTGCGCCGCAGAGCGCGTGGTGCCAAGCTCCTTGGCCAAAGTGGGGGTGCGCTCATGATTGAGGTAGCACTGTGCCTGACTGGTCTTTGCGCTCACGGCAGTTTCGCTTCGCTCAACGCCTCCGCGGGGGCGGGCAAAAAGTTGCCCGGCGGCACTTGTGCCGCTCGGCGCATCATCAGAAAATGCTCCGCCTCTGGGCAAGAACCGTTTGGTGATGCCGGAGCGGACCATTTCGCAATCACATAAGATGGGTTTGCCTGCGGCAAGCGCCGCCTGCCCGGCCTCCATCACATCGCCGCAAAACGCAATATCCTGCGTCAGATCCACCATGCCGCACGCATGGATCATGCGCACCACAACGGGCCGCAAAGAAGGCGGGTACTGATCCAGCGCCGCCTCCTTTTCGATGATCTTAAAGCTCATTTCGTAAATGGCTTTAGGGTCACGCAAATAGTCCATCAGGACCCCTTTTTCTCCATGGTTTTCGGACCCAATGGATGGTCCTTAAACGGATAAGGGTGGTGATGGTGATCATGATGATGGTGGTGCCCATCGCCATGGTCATGCGAATGGTCGTGATCATGATGATGATCGTGGTCATGCTTATGCACCGGGGTGAACGGCAGCCCGTGCTTTTTGCAGAATTCCTCATCACGGCAGGATGCATCGCAATCGCCATTGCAGGGGCAATCTTCCATGCCGCCGCCAATGCCTTCCACATGGTGGTGATGGCTCTCTTGCGCTTGTCCCACTTCGGCTTCAAACCCCAGAACTTGCTCGCGATATTTACACATCTGGCAGTTCATATTGTTTTCGCCGTCCACCACTTCGCGGATGCGATCGATGAAGGTTTCCACCACCATGTCATGGTCGTTCAAATAGCCCGCTTTGATAAATTCAATGTCAGAATGTTCGGCGGCCACTTCATCGGTATATTTGTAAATCCTCTTCACCAGCACGCCGGTGAAGAGGAAATATGGAAACACAACGATCCGCTTATAACCAAGTTTTGCTGCATGTTGCAGCGCGGGTGCGGTGAGTGGGAATGTGACGCCGGAATAGGCCACTTCGGCCCAGCCAAAGCCCATGCCTTCCCACAACATGCGCATCACTTTTGCCACATTGGAGTTTGCATCCGGGTCAGAGGCCCCGCGGCCCACAACCACAAGCAAGGTTTTCTCGCGCGTCACATCGCCACCCGCTTGTTCCAATGCTTCTTCGATGCGGGCACCCGCTGCACGGATCATTTTCAAATCCACCCCGAGCTCGCGGCCATAGATCACTTCCATGTCAGGGTTTTGCGCCTGATAAGTGTTGAGCACTGACGGGATATCGTTTTTCGCATGGCCAGCGGCAAACAACATGCCCGGCACGGCGATCACCTTTTTTACGCCCTGCTCTTTGAGCTGATTGAGGCCGTGATGGATCACCGGATCGGCAAATTCCAAATAGCCATATTCAACAGGCACATCGCCCAAACGTTCTTTCAAACGATCTTTGAGGTGCGCGAATTCATCCACAGCCAGTTTGTTACGGCTGCCATGGCCACACAGCATGACCGCTGTGTCCTTGTCCAATTTCAAGTTCATTATTTGTTGCCGCGCCGCAGGAGGAAAAATCCAACCGCGAAGGCCAGCAGGATGAGCGCGGGAATGGCGCTATAAACTGCCAAATCCATCAAGGAATGGCTATGCCCATCTACCACTTCAGTGTGGCCCGGGTGCGCCATCGCCAAACCTGGCAAAAGAGCAAAAATGGATGCTAAGAAATATTTCATTGTTCTACCTCTTCGGTTTTTGAATCGTGAGAGGCAGAGTTCGCAAAAAATCAACATCGAGCAGCTCCGGGCTTGGCTCCCTGTTTGGGTCAGCCGCACCAGAATCGCTTTCAGTTCCTTTAATTGGAACGCTGCGCAGGGGCTTAGTCTTAGGGATTGCTTTTTAAACCGTCAACACGGGTCCAAGGGATAGATAAAATTTTATCTATATTCGCTCATAAACTTTAAAGAGGTTCCAGCATAATTTTATCTTGGGCATCCAATTGAGATTCACAAGGCATGATTTTGTTCAAACAATTTCTGACATTCATAGGTATTGACGAAAAAGACCATCATCTGGTGCGCCCGGTAGTGATCAAGTCTTTTGGCATAAGCCTAATTGCCTTGTGTGCTGCGGAACTGCTCACCCTGTTGTTCTACATAAATGCCAGTTGGGACTCGATCAGTGAAAACCTGATCATCACCGGCACCATCACGCCAGTGGTGGCTATGCCGCTTGCAATGTATATGGCATGGCAGCGCTATAAATTGAACAGCTTGAGCGTACAGCTGGCGCATATCGCCAGCACTGATCAGCTTTCCGGTCTGCTTAACCGCACAAGCTTTATTGAAGCTATGCGAGACCGGGTGCGCCACCCCACAACGCCAAATGGCAGCGGCGCCTTTCTTTATATCGATGCGGATCATTTCAAAACGCTGAACGACGAGTTTGGCCACGCCGCAGGCGACGAAGCCATTGCGTTTATCGGCAAAGTCATCAGTCAAAATATCCGACAAACTGACTTGGCGGGGCGCTTGGGCGGTGAAGAGTTTGGCGTTTATCTAAGCGGTGGCAATGTGGAAACTGCACGCACCGTGTCAGAACATATTCGCCAAGATGTGATGCATCTGAAATTCGACAATCAAAAGAAGCGTTATACCCTAACAGTGTCTATTGGCGTCGCAACCCACCATGCTGGCGAAGTGCCTTCAGAATTTATGAAGGTTGCCGACAAAAATCTTTACACGGCCAAAAGCAATGGCCGCAATTGCATCGCGGCCTAGTCCCTACCCTTTTAACTCGAAGAATTGTTCCGCTAGCGGCGCCCAGCTTTCAACGGGCAGCTCCTTATAAAAATCGTGCCCAAATTCGGCCACCTCATAGCGCTCAACCAGCGCTTCTTTGTGCCAATCTGGACTGGGCTGATGTTCGTCATATTGTCCAAATAGGCAAAGAGACGGCACTTTGAAATGGCTGGCTGTGAGGTGCCGCAGGCGCGTGGATGAGACAAAGAGTTGGGATTCGAAGATTTGCACCACGCTATTTGCCATGGCACCAATTGTGCCGCCCGCACTGTACCCAATCAGTAATGACGGCACGTCCACTTGCGCAATTAAGCGTTCGGCAGCGTCAATTGCCGCACCACCTTCAAACAAGGTCTGGTGTAATTCCTCGGCAGAAAGGTCGGGCTTGCCTGCCAATTCCGGCAGTGAAAATCGCTTGTGTGAAAGATTATATTTGGCCGCGAGAAAGCCTGCCAAGCAATGGTCTATGTCGGGGCCATTGTGGATATCTGAGATTGATATAAGTGCAGTCATTTGGCCCCTTCATCGCTGGTTGGCTAGTGCTGGGTCTGGCATTGGTCGTGGTCAGACAGCACATGCAGGATTCGGCAATCCGCAACACGACCATGATCACAAGATTTGAGCATGGCGGTCAATTCGGTTTCCAGCGCTTGCAGCTTTTTGATGCGGTTTTGCACATCAGCTAGATGTTTTTCCGCAATCGAATCTAAATCCTCGCAAGGGGCGGTTGGGTGGTTCGACATGCGGATAAATTCGCGTATTGAATCAATCGAAAAACCAAGATCCCGCGCATGGGCGATCATCGACAAGCGGTCTCTTGCCCCTTGCGGATAACGGCGTTGCCCCCCTGAGGTGCGCGCAGGCGGCTCCAAAAGATCAATTTCTTCATAATAGCGGATGGTTGGCACTTTCACATCGCATAGCTTTGAAAGCTGGCCAATTGAATATTCTTTCACCATAAGCGTTCTTTCATTTGCAAACCGCTTTTGCTGCACTGACACGCAAAAGCTCTAAAGACTAGAGCATTTTATCATCGCAAAATCAAGTGGATCAGAGTTGTTGCGCAATTTCGATCAGCTTGCTGATGGTCCGCCGATTGCGCACAGTGAGTGCGGTGCCCAACTTCTTTTCAAAATTGAGATTGGCAATTTTTGATCGCGCTGATCCGCCGCCATAGTAGAAGAAAAATTCATGATCATTTTGCGCAACGAGTTCGACCTCCGTCGCCAGACCATTCAGCACTTCATGTGCATCCGGATTTGGTGTGCCACGGGCAAAGCCAGTCATCATGAATTTTTGCTCACGATCCTCCTGATCAAATGGATATGCCTGATGCGCTGATTGCATCTGGGGCAATGTGCGCAATACGATCTGGCTTTCAAACCCAAATTTTTGCGCAAATGCAGTTTCTAATTTTTCGGCGAGCGGGCCCGCTTGTTCATCATGCTGAAACACCAGATTGCCAGACTGGATATAATGTTTGGTTTTTTCTCCACCATGGCGGTTGAGAAAGGCCACTAAATCGGCCATCTTCACTTTGTGATTGCCGCCCACATTTAGGCCACGAAATAAAGCAATATAAATCATCTACTCGCCTCGCCGTTCAGAAAGCCATTTATGTCACAGACTGCATCCAAAATCGACACGATCATCCAAACGCCGCATTTGGCCGAATGGCCACACCCGATTAAAGGCGTGGTGTTTGATATGGATGGGCTGCTGCTGGACACTGAGCGACTTTATAAACAGGTGATGGTGGAAATTTGCACCGAGTGGGATTTACATATGAGCGATGAGATTTTCATCTCATTGGTGGGCATCCCGTCGAATGAAAGTGCGAAAATCTATTACCAGCATTATGGCGATGCATTTGATGTAGAAGCCTTCAACACATTGTGTTTTGAGCGGATCACCCTTGCTTGCGAAGCTGTGCCGCTGAAGCCCGGTGCAAAATTGCTGGTGGAGCAATTGAACCAACGCGACGTGCCTATCGCAGTGGCCACGTCAACTGGCCGCAATATGGCGCATAAGTTTTTGGACCAAGCTGGGTTGAAGCCACATTTTAATCACATCGTGACACGCAATGATGTGACCAACGGCAAACCCGATCCGGAACCCTTTTTAACAGCAGCCGAACGTCTTGGCCTTGCGCCAGAGAACTGCATTGCTTTTGAAGATTCACACAATGGTGTTCGGGCCGCACATGGCGCAGGCATGGCGACCATTATGGTGCCGGACATTTTGCAGCCTATTGATGAGATTGCCCAGCGCTGTGCAGCGATTATGCCGTCGCTCTTGCATTTCAAAACTGAGCTGGATCATTTTTTCGCGCCTGCTGCGCAAAAGTAAAAGGGCCGCCAATTGGCGGCCCTTAATGCTTACATTTGGCTGGGCAGGAACAGCGACAATGCTGGAATGCCAACCAATAGGGCAAGGCGGATTATGTCGGCCACCCAGAAGGGAGTTACCCCTTTGAAGATGGTGCCCGTGGTCACATCGCCCACCACATTTTTCAAAATGAACACGTTGAGGCCTACAGGCGGCGTGATCAGACTGATTTCCGTCACCACCACAACAACCACACCGAACCAAACCGGATCGAACCCAAGGCCAATGACCAGCGGGAAGAAGATCGGCACGGTCAGCAACAACATGGACAGGCTTTCAAAGATCATGCCCAACAGGATGTAGATCATCAAGATCACTGCCATCACCATCCATGGTGCCATGTTGAGTGTTGCGATCATGTCCCGCAACCCTTCGGTTAGGCCAGCAATATTGACGAAGTTGGAAAAGATCCACGCGCCAATCAACACGCTAAACAGGGATGCCGTTGTAATTGCCGTTTCTTTAAGCACTTCGCTTACGGCCTTAAAGTTCAAATTGCCGCGGAACAAGGCAATCAAAAATGCACCAGCCGCCCCCATGCCTGCAGCTTCTGTTGGTGAGAAGGTCAAATAGATCGGCCAAACATTTAGCACACCATAAAGACCGCCAATCACAAGGAAGAAGAGCAGCAACACAGCCCAAACGCCGCGCAATGCCGCAAAACGACCTTTCCAATCCGTTCGTTCGCCCGCGGGCCCCGCATCTGGATTGCGTCCAACGGTGTATCGCACCGCTAGAATGTAAAAAACGATACCCAAAATGCCCGGAATGATGCCGGCGATGAACAGTTTACCAATCGATGTTTCGGTCAAAAGGCCATAGATCACGAGGATCACAGAGGGTGGGATCAAAATACCCAAGGTGCCCCCAGCCGCGATGGACGCAGTGGAAAGACTGTCGGCATAGCCATATTTGCGCATTTCCGGCATGGCCACTTTGGACATGGTGGCCGCAGTCGCCAATGAAGATCCGCAAATCGCAGCAAAGCCGCCGCAGGCAACAATAGTGGCCATGGCCAACCCGCCACGCAAGTGGCCGAGAAAGGCGAACGAAACCCGATATAATTCGCGCGAGATACCGCCCTTATTGACGAAAAGTCCCATCAAAATGAAGAGCGGGATAACGGATAAGCCGTAATCTTGCGACGTATCAATGATCAAGCGTGAGACCATGGATAATGCGCCACGGAAGCTTGTTTCATACATGTAGCCGAGCATACCGACCAAGCCCATAGCGAAGGCGATCGGCATACGCAGCAATACCAGCACCAGAACGATGCCAAATCCAATTGCGGCTTCAATCATTTGAAGGCTCCAAAAGTTGCGGGGCAATCAAAATGATCAGACCACGCACCACCAGCACAGCGGCGGTGATGAATGTCATGATCGCGATAAACCACTCAATATAAAACTGGGGTAAGGCGAGATATTCGGTGACATCACCATAAGAACGCGCACGCTCTGCCAACACCACAACTTGTCGGGCGGGCCAAATCAGCATCGCGCCACATATCAAATTGATCAGGCCATCGCGGATGCGAACGGCCCATTTGTTGGTGAAAAATGAGTCTGTCAGGTCCACTACAATATGTTCTTGTTGGCCCGAAATGATCGGCAACATCAAGAACACAATAATGGCCATAAACCAGCGAGTAAGCTCAGTTGCAGCTTCAAACGGCGCATTGAAGGCAGACCGCATCATCACATCGGCAAAGATCATCACCATCAAGGCAAAGAGCGCGACCGACGCCAAGGCAACAGGCAGCTTAGAGAGCTGTCGAATGAGTTTTAAGGCAGAATGCATATGTTTTCCTAAGCACCTAGTGGGGTCGACGCGAGACCAATGGGCCTCACGTCAGTTTGTCTTAGGGATGCGCTATTGCGCAGCCATTTCGGCTTTCACCATGTCATAGGCAGCTTGGGCATCAATGCCAGCTTCAGTCAATTCCGCCAAAACCTGCTTGGTGATCAGGTCCGCATATTGGCCGTAAAGCGCTTGGTCTTGCTCTGATGCGATGGTGATGGTGTTGCTTTCTGCCGCTTCAGTCGCTTCACGACCAATACGGTCGATCTCGTCCCAAGCTTGGCCCAACATCCGGCTAGCTGGCTCACCAAACACTTCTTCTTGCAAAGCGGTTTGCAATTCAGCTGGCAAGCTGTCGAATGTTTCTTGGCTCATCAAGAAAGCGAAAGACCCACGGTAAAACCCACCAGGCATTTCATACACATTTTCTGCCACTTCGGTCAGCTTGAAGCCAACACGCCCTTCGTAAGGCATGGCCACAGCGTCCGCCGCGTCTGATGCCAAAGTTTCGTACACTTTTGGTGCTGGCACTTGAATGCCGATCATGCCCAATTCGCGGCCAATGTCGCTAGCAACGCCACCTGGCAAACGTGTTTTCAACCCATCCAGATCAGCAAGTGATTTCACTTCTTTATTGGAGTGGACTTGACCCGGACCGTGAGTGGAAAGACCCATCACGACCACACCGCGGTGTTCATTAAGCGCAGCGAGATGCTCTTCATATACACGCCAGTAAGCAACAGAAGCCGCTTCCGCATTGCCCTCATATCCGGGCAATTCAATCAGCTTTGGCGCGACAAAGCGACCAGGCTGATAGCCATGGAAAATTATGGTCATGTCGGCAGCGCCATCCATCACCAAATCCATTTGGGCTGGTGGTGGGGCAAGGCCCAATTTCACTTCGGCCGTAACTTTGCCGTCTGTGGCGTCCTCAATCATCTTAATAAGACCCGGCCACATTAGTGCGTTGATGCCGTGGTTTGGCCCGGTCCAGCTTGAAATGGTGAGGTTATAGTCTGCCGCCCAAGCACTGGTGCTGGTGGATACGGCGATGGCTGCAGCTGCAGCGAGTTTAAAAAACTTGTTCATTTCTTCCTCCCTAAATGAACCTTCCTCTATGCCCGACCGGATGGCCGAGAATTCCTATGGCGCATCAAGGTTATTGCTCCTCCAAGCCCTTGATGCCGCCCAATAATAAATCCGTTGCGAGATCGGCATATTGCGGACGCGTCATCCCCTTACCGCGCCGATACCACATGTAAAACCAGTTCAGCATACCAAACAATGACATGGTGACTGGTCGCAGCGTTTCCTGACGATTCTCAAAATAGTCAGGTGACACTGATTTTATGACAGTTGAAAATGTAACTACCAACTGTCTTTGCAAATCAGCCAACGTATCTTGATCAGATTGCGGCAGGACTTTTGTGGCTTCCAATTGAAGTTTGTGCTCGGCATCCGCATCGCGATATTGAGTCAAAATGGCGTGGACCAAATTGCGCAAATGCGTTTTTGGATCATCAACTGGCTCTACCGCTTCCACTGCTTCCACAAGATCTTTCAAATGTGTGTGGATGATATCATACAGCAAAACTTCCTTGCTGGCATAATAGTGATAGATCAGCGCTTTGGAGATGCCACATTCGCTTGCCAATTGGCTCATCGACGCGCGATCAAACCCGTTTTCTGCAAAGAATGTTGCAGCGGTTTTCAAAATCGCTTCGCGCTTTTCGCCATGATCTTTGGCAATGGTTCTAACCACTGGACTATCCCTTATCCCGATTATCGATCACCCGCACGGCTTTGCCCTGCGAACGGGGCACCCCGCCCGGCTCGTTGGCCACCACGCGCGCGGAAATGCCAATATTATCTTTGATTTTTTTGCTCAAAGATTTGCTCAACTGCACCCGATTTTCTTCCGAAGCCGCGTCAGCAATGGCTTCGACGTGAATGGTCATTTCATCCATCCGGCCCTGATGGGTCAACTCAATCTGGAAATGCGGGGCAAGTCCTTCAACAGCCAAAACCTGAACTTCAACTTGCGTCGGGAACACATTCACGCCGCGCAAAATGATCATATCGTCAGAGCGACCGGTAATCTTTTCCATCCGCCGCATGGAGCGGGCAGTGCCCGGCAAAAGCCGCGTCAAGTCGCGGGTACGATAGCGAATGATGGGCAGGGCTTCTTTGGTCAAAGAGGTGAAGACCAGTTCGCCCTCTTCTCCGTCTTCCACCAGTTCACCGGTCTCCGGGTTGATGATTTCGGGATAGAAATGATCTTCCCAGATATGCAGCCCGTCTTTGGTTTCCACACATTCATTGGCCACGCCCGGCCCCATCACTTCGGACAGGCCGTAAATATCTACCGCATGCATATCGAACGCGTCTTCCACTTCCTTGCGGGTGGCGTTGGTCCATGGCTCGGCGCCGAAAATACCCACTTGCAGCGAGCTGGCGCGCGGGTCGATGCCCTGCTTTTTGAACTCGTCCAAAATCGCCAGCATGTATGACGGCGTCACGGTGATGGCGCTTGGCTTGAAATCTTCGATCAATTGCACTTGGCGTGCGGTCATGCCACCCGATACAGGCACAACGGAGCAGCCCAGCCGTTCCGCGCCATAATGGGCGCCCAAACCGCCAGTGAACAGACCGTAGCCATAGGCATTGTGCAAAATATCACCTTTGCGCACGCCAGCCGCCCGCAAAGACCGCGCCACCACATCGGACCACACGTCGATATCGTTTTTGGTGTAACCGACGACGGTTGGCTTGCCCGTGGTGCCAGATGAAGCGTGTATGCGCACCACCTCTTCGCGCGGCACGGCAAACATGCCGAACGGATAATTGTCGCGCAGGTCTGTTTTCACTGTAAACGGGAATTTTGACAGGTCGCTGAGGCTTTTCAGGTCGCTGGGGTGCACGCCCGCTTCATCGAACTTGGCCTTATAAAAGGGCACATTCTCATAAGCATGGGCGAGCGTTTTTTTCATCCGCTCCAATTGCAGCGCGCTGATTTCATCACGCGAGGCGACTTCAATCGGTTCCAGATCGTCTTTCTTTGGCGATAAATCTTTCATCTCTCTCCCCCCATCAACGCCTATGGGCGCTCCAACATCAAGGCAATGCCTTGGCCAACGCCGATGCACATGGTGCACAAAGCGCGGTTGGCACCTGTGTTCATCATCTCAACACCTGCGGTCAGCGCCAGACGCGCGCCGCTCATCCCCAACGGGTGGCCAAGGGCAATCGCGCCGCCATTTGGATTGACGAAATCCGCATCTTCCGCCACGCCCAATTGGCGCAACACGGCAATGCCCTGCGATGCGAATGCTTCGTTCAGCTCGATCAAATCCACATCTGTGATTTTAAGCCCCAAACGATCCAGCAGCTTTTCCGATGCTGGCGCGGGGCCGATGCCCATAATGCGCGGCTCGACACCTGCTGTGGCAAGGCCAGTGATCCGCGCCTTCGGGGTCAATCCATATTTTTCACTAGCCGCTTTTGAGGCAATGATCATCGCCGCCGCACCGTCATTGACGCCGGACGCATTACCAGCAGTCACAGAACCGCCCTCGCGGAACGGCGTGGGCAGGCTGGCTAGTTTCTCGAGCGTGCTTTGGCGCGGATGCTCGTCTGTATCAAACACAATCGGGTCTTTTTTGCGCTGAGGGATATCCACCGCCACAATTTCCTGTGCCAAACGGCCAGAGGCGATGGCTTTGGCGGCCTTTTCCTGTGAGCGCAGGGCGAAAGCGTCCTGATCTTCACGGGAAATGTTGAAATCCTCAGCAACATTCTCACCGGTTTCCGGCATGGAATCTATGCCATATTGCGCCTTCATCAGCTTATTGACGAAACGCCAGCCGATGGTGGTGTCGTAAATCTCCGCCTTACGGGAAAAGGCCGTGTCAGCCTTTGGCATCACAAACGGGGCACGGCTCATGCTTTCCACGCCACCTGCCAAAATCACCTCGGCTTCGCCTGCCTTGATGGCGCGGGCCGCCATGCCCACCGCATCCATGCCAGAGCCGCACAAGCGGTTGATGGTGGTGCCGGGCACTGAGGTTGAAAGCCCTGCCAAGAGGGTCGCCATGCGCGCCACATTGCGGTTATCTTCACCTGCCTGGTTGGCACAACCCATATAGCAATCATCGATGGCGCTTTGGTCCAAACCGGGCGCAGCTTCGATGGTCTTTTTGATCACATGCGCCAACATATCGTCGGGCCGCACTGCCGCCAGCGTGCCGCCAAAACGGCCAATCGGCGTTCTAAATCCTTCGCACAAATAGGCTTCTGTCACGCCTCATTCTCCTCAAAATGGGTTCCCTTCACGGTGCGCGAATGGCCGCGAAAATGCGCCAATGCCTCGCCGTTCTGGTTGGTGATGGTCACATCATAAATGCCCGCGCGCCCGGCTTTGCTGACTTCCACCGCTTTTGCGGTTAAAACGTCGCCTTCCATGCCGGGCTGCACATAGGTGATTGAATTTTGATAGGCCACAGCCAGTTGGTTGTAGCTGTTGCACGCAAAGGCAAAGGCGCTGTCGGCCAACATGAACATATAGCCGCCATGGCAAATTTTATGGCCATTCAAATGTTCGGGCCGCAAGGGCAACGACAAGGTGGCCGTGCCCGGCCCCACATGATCCAATGTCATCCCAACCCGCTGCGAGGCGGAATCATTGTCCCACATGGCTTTGGCGGCGCGTTCAGCGCGCTCCTGAGGGCTCATTATTCAATGCCCCCAAATTGGGTGGGCCGCTTATCCAAAAAGGCACTCACCCCTTCGGCATAGTCTTTTGAGCGACCGCACCGACCCTGCATTTCAGCTTCCACATCCAAATGCTCGTCGAGCGTATGGTCATGCGAGGTTTGCAGCGCTTGCTTCATTTGCCCTAGACCAAATGTTGGGCCTTCGGCCATCTGCGCCGTCAGCTTGCGTGCGTCATCCATTAATTGATCATCGGCCACAGCTTGCCAGATCATGCCCCATTCCACGGCCTGTTTGGCCATAACGGGCGTTGCGGTCATGCAGATATATTTGGCGCGGGCCTCGCCGATCAGGCGTGGCAAAATCCAGCTACCACCTGCATCCGGCACCAACCCGACTTTGGCAAAGCTTTGAATAAATTTGGCGCTCTCCGCCGCCAGCACAATGTCGCAGCCCAGTGCGATATTGACCCCAGCCCCAGCCGCAACGCCATTTACGGCGCAGATGATTGGCTTATTGATCGACCGGATCAAACGCACCAGCGGGTTATAGAAATTGGAGATGGTAGCCTGCAAATCCGGCGGCGATGTCATTTTGCGTGGATCGCGGGCATCCAAATCCTGCCCGGCGCAAAAACCACGACCAGACCCGGTGAGCAGAATCGCGCGCACAGAATCATCATTTTTCGCTTCAGTCAGCGCCTTTTGCAGCACCTCATGCATCTCGTCGTTGAACGAATTCAGACGGTCTGGACGGTTGAGTGCGATCTCAACCCAAGTCTCATTTTTGGTGACGATGATTGTATCGCTCACGCCAACCTCCCCTAAGTAGTCGCTTTTTTCGTTTCGAAACCGCGAGAACAATCTCCATTTGAAAATTAGCTTTACATAAACCGACTGGTTGGTCAATATATGTTTCAACGAAGATCGGCAGTGGGGGAGCAAATTAGTGTCTGACGTGGTACGGGTCGATATTCAGGATCAAGTGGCGCGGGTGGAGATCAATAATCCGCCGGTGAACGCAACGGGGCAGGCTGTGCGCCAAGGGTTGCTGGATGCGGTCGCGCAAATTGGACAGGCTGGCGCGAAAGCGGCCATTGTTTATGGCGCGGGCCGCACGTTTGTGGCGGGCGGCGACATCTCAGAATTCGGCAAGCCGCCGCAATTGCCTCACCTTCCAGATGTGTATCAAGCGATTGAAGACAGCAGCGTGCCCTGGATCGCGGCGGTGCACGGCACCACTTTAGGCGGCGGCTTTGAATTGGCCATGGCCTGCGCCTTCCGGTTGGCGCAAAATGGTACACGCTTTGGCTTGCCGGAAGTGAATTTGGGCCTGGTGCCCGGCGCCGGCGGCTCGCAACGTTTGCCGCGTTTGATCGGCGTTGATGCCGCCATTGATCTGGCGACCACAGGCAAAATGATTGATGCCGCAAAGCTGCAAGAGCTCGGCGGTTTAGACGGCATTTTTGAAGGCGATCCGCTAGAAGCGGGCCTTGCTTTTGCCGCCGATTTGCCTGCGCGTCCCACCAAAGTCAGCGCCCGCGATATTGCGCCGGTGGATAGCGACTATTTCGCGCAAAAACACGCGGAGATCAAAAAACGCGCCAAGGGGCAATCGTCGCCGCTCGACAACCTAAAGGCCATCGAATGGGCGGCAACTTTGCCCTTTGCTGAAGGGCAACCCAAAGAGCGTCAATTGCATTTGGATTTGCGCGACAGCGCCCAAAGCCAAGCCCTTCGGCATGTGTTTTTTGCGGAACGCGCGGTGACCAAGCCAAAAGCCATTGAGGGCGGCACGCCGCTTGAGATCAACACAATCTGCGTGGTCGGCGGCGGCCTGATGGGCGCGGGCATCGCTTTTGCCTGCTTGCAGGCGGGCTACCAAGTCATTTTGATTGAGCGGGATGATGACGCCGCGCAAGCTGGGCAGGACCGCATTGCAGGCCTGATCGAGGGCGGCATTAAACGCGGTAAAATTTCAGATGAGAAAGCGGTGAAGCTGCGCTCAGCGCTCTCCGCCTCGTCAGATTATGCCGCGTCGGCATCGGCAGATTTGGCGATTGAAGCTGTGTTTGAAGATTTGGCGGTGAAGCAGCCGGTGTTCCAATCGCTGGCGGCGCATATGCGCAGTGACGCGATTTTGGCCACCAACACGTCCTATCTCGACCCGACGCAAATCTTTGAGGGCATCGACAATCCGGCCCGTTTTATTGGCCTGCATTTCTTCTCGCCTGCGCACATTATGAAGCTGCTGGAAATCGTCAAACTGCCTACCACATCAAAAGATGTGTTGGCCACGGGCTTTGATCTTGGCAAACGCCTGCGCAAGGTAGGTGTGTTGTCAGGCATTTGCGACGGCTTTATCGGCAACCGCATTCTCTCTGCCTATCGGCGGCAGGCCGATTATCTGCTGATGGATGGCTGCACCCCGCGCCAGATTGACCGCGCCATGCGCGATTTTGGCATGCCCATGGGGCCTTATGAGCTGCAAGATTTGACCGGACTGCAAATTGCCTGGGCCAACCGCAAACGGCAAGCCGCGACACGCCCCGCCGACGAACGCTATGTCCGCATCGGTGATTTGCTGTGCGAGGCCGAGCGGTTTGGCCAGCGCAGCCAAAAAGGCTGGTACCAATATGAAGAAGGCAATCGCACGCCACAGGACGATCCGTTTGTGACGGACCTGATCATTGAGGAAGCCGCGCAGGCAGGTGTCACGCGCCGCGACTTTACCGATCAGGAGATTGTGGATCGGCTGATGGCGGTGATGATCAATGAAGGGGCATTGATTGTTGAAGAAGGGATTGCCGAACGCGATCTCGATGTCGATCTGGTGAAAATTCATGGTTATGGCTTTCCGCGCTGGCGCGGCGGGCCCATGCATTATGGCGAACAGATTGGCATGGACAAGGTGAAACAGGCCATGGCCGAAGTTGTGGCGCAAAGCCCCAATAGCTGGCGCGTGGCGGGGAGGCTTTCATGAGCGAGATTGGTCGCGATTTGATCGATGGATTTGACCTGAACCATCCCCCTGCCGGGTTTATTCAAGACCCGTTTCCCTATTATCGCGCCATGCTGGCGCATCAGCCGGTGCTACCACAGCCGGATGGCTCGTTTATTCTGTCGCGCTTTGCCGATCTGGATCGCATCTATCGCGACACCACGCTTTATTCGTCGGACAAGAAGCAGGCTTTTCTGCCGAAGTTTGGCGGCGATGCGCCGCTTTATGAGCACCACACCACCTCGCTGGTGTTTAACGACCCGCCTTTGCACACCCGTGTGCGCAAAATCATGGTGGGGGCGCTTAATGCCCGCGCCATTTCCAATATGGAGCCGGGGCTGATCGACACCATCGATATGCTGCTAGCCGATATGGCGGATCGCACTGAAGTGGATTTGATCGAAGATTTCGCCAGCAAAATCCCAATCCAGATCATTGGCAATATGTTCAATATGCCCATGGAAGATCGGGAACCTTTGCGCGACTGGTCCTTAGCGATTTTGGGCGCGTTGGAGCCAACGCTCACGCCGGAACAAGAAGCATGGGGCAATCAGTCGGTCAAAGACTTTAAGCTTTATCTGAAAGACCTTGCGGACCATCGGCGGAAATATCCCGGCGATCCGGAAACCGATGTATTGACCCGCCTGATTGAAAGCGAAGAAGGGCAATTGTCTGGGACCGAATTGCTGCAAAATTGCATTTTCATTCTCAATGCCGGGCACGAAACCACGACCAATTTGATCGGCAATGCCTTGGCGGTGCTGCATGAATTTCCAGAGCAGATGCAGGCGCTGAAACAGGGCCCGGATTTGATCAAAACCGGGGTTGATGAGTTTTTGCGTTTTCTATCGCCCAACCAGTTTGGCAACCGGGAAACCACTGAAGATATTGAGCTCGACGGGTTCAAGTTCCCCAAAGGCACAAACTTACATTTGGCCATTGGCGCGGCCAATCGCGATCCGGCGCAGTTTGATCAGCCGGACCAATTGATCCTGGCGCGCAAGCCAAATCGGCATTTGGCCTTTGCGGGCGGGCCGCACCTTTGCGTCGGCTTTCAATTGGCGCGGATGGAGGGCCGCATTGCGGTCAACCGGTTCCTCAAGGCCTATCCAGATTACAAATTGACAGGCGAAGCAGAGCTGGGCGGACGCATTCGCTTCCGCGGCTATGCGAAACTGCCTGCGACATTAAAATAGAGGGTTTAAAATGACTTTGATGCAATTAGAAAGCTTTGCTGCAGGCCAATGGGTGGCCCCTTCCGGCAAGGTGCGCAAGATTTATTCTGCAGTGACGGGCGAGGAGATCGCCGAAGCAGGTTCTGACAAGCTCGACTTCCAGCAAATGATCGATTTCGCCAAGCAAAAGGGTGGCCCCGCACTGCGTAAAATGACCTTTCATGATCGCGCGCGGATGCTCAAAGCTTTGGCAACCTATCTGAATGACCGCCGCGATCCGCTTTATGAATTGTCGTATAAAACTGGCGCCACCTTGGCCGACAGCAAGATCGATATTGATGGGGGTATCGGCACTGTTTTTGTCTACGCCTCCAAAGGCCGTCGGGAAATGCCCGATGCGCATATTTATCCTGATGGCGACCTCGAAATCTTGTCACGCAACGGCACCTTTTTAGGTCAGCATTATTGCACGCCGTTGCTGGGCGTTGCGGTGCATATCAATGCGTTCAACTTCCCGGTTTGGGGCATGTTGGAAAAGCTCGCCCCCACCCTGTTGGCGGGTGTCCCTGCGATTGTGAAGCCAGCCACCTCCACCTCCTATGTCACCGAAGCGTGCGTAAAAATGATGGTGGAAAGCGGGATTTTGCCGGAAGGTGCGATTCAATTGGTGATGGGCGGCACGGGCGATTTGCTTGACCGTTTGGATTGCCAGGATGTGGTGAGCTTTACCGGCTCCGCCGCCACAGCGTCCTACCTCAAATCCAACGACAATATCCAGAAAAATGGCGTGCGCTTTATTGCAGAACAAGACAGCTTGAATGCTTCTGTGCTTGGGCCGGATGTAACGCCGAAGACACCGGAATTTGACCTGTTCGTCAAAGAAGTGTTGCGCGAGATGACCGCCAAGGCGGGCCAAAAATGTACCGCCATCCGCCGGATGGTTGTGCCGGACGCACAGGTACAAAATGTGATTGACGCATTGAGCGCCAAGCTGGCCAAAAATGTGATTGGTGACCCCACCGCAGAAGGCACCCGCATGGGCGCTTTGGCATCGCTGGATCAGAAAAAGGATGTGCTGGAAAAAGCTGCTGAAATCGGCAGTGAATGCGAGCTTGTTTTTGGTGATCAGAACAATTTGCCGCTGAATGGCGAAGGCTTGGAAAATGGTGCCTTTGTTGCGCCGATGTTGTTCCATTGTAAAGACCCGGACAAAGCCACCATCGTGCATTGCACTGAAGCCTTTGGCCCCGTGGCCACCGTGATGGGCTATCGTGATCTTGGCCATGCCATTGAGTTGATGAACAAGGGCGGCGGCTCGCTTGTGGCGTCTGTCATCACCCATGACGCCGATGTGGCGCGTGAGCTGACCATGGGCGCGGCCGCATGGCATGGTCGACTTTATTTCAACAACCGCGACAGCATGAAAGAATCCACCGGGCATGGCTCACCTTTGCCCCATATGGTGCATGGTGGCCCGGGTCGCGCGGGCGGCGGCGAAGAATTGGGCGGCGTGCGTGGCGTCACCCATTATATGCAGCGCACCGCGGTGCAGGGCAGCCCTGATCTGTTAACCGGCATTGGCGGCACTTATGTGAAAGGCGCGCGCTTTAAAGAAGGCCCCGCCCATCCGTTCACCCGCACCTTCCACGAGTTGGAAATTGGCGAAACCATCCAGACCAAATCACGCACCGTGACGCTTGAGGATATTGAGCATTTCGCGCATTTCACGGGCGACACCTTCTATGCCCATATGGATGAAGAAGCGGCGGAGGCCAACCCGTTCTTCCCCGGTCGTGTGGCGCATGGCTATTTGCTCTTGAGCTTTGCGGCGGGCTTGTTTGTGCAGCCTGACCCCGGCCCGGTGCTGGCAAATACGGGCCTTAACAGCCTCAGCTTCCAAAAGCCGGTGAGCCCGGGCGATGAAGTGCGCGTGACGCTGACCGTGAAGCGCAAAACCAAGCGGACCGACGAATATGGCGAAGTGCGCTGGCACGTGAATATGTTCAATCAGGATGATGAGCAAGTTGCCGAATATGAGCTTTTGACCATGGTGGCGTTTGAGCGTACATAAGGTGCATGAGTGCACCGCATCAGCTGATTTCACCTTTGATCGACCATCTGCATTCAGATGGTCGATTGCGCGTTTGGTCCGTGGTCATCACCATTTTTGGTGATGCCGTGCAGCCCCATGGGGGCACGGTGGCCATGGCCGATTTGCAGGCCATATTGGGTCATATGGGCGTGGAAAATGGCGCCTTGCGCACCGCCATGTCGCGCCTGGCGAAAGAAGGCTGGGTGACGCGCGAGCGCCAGGGCCGCAACAGCTTTTATCGCTTGTCGCCAGCGGGCCTGAAAAGTTTTATCCCGGCCACAGAAAAAATCTACCGCGCCCAATATGCGCCAACACCACAAAAACTGATTTTTGCCGTCGGCCCCGATGTGATCGGCACCGCACGGGAACAGCTCAATGCCCTGCTGGCCGGATTTGGCGGCATGGCCCTGCGCAATGGCGTGGCGCTATTTGCTGACCCGAGCGATCATTTACTACGCCAATTGCAGCAAGCGGACCTCCTGTTGATTGATGCTGACCTCGATGAACTGCCGCGCTGGGTAGCCGAGAAATTGGAACTGACCGAAATTGAGGCCGATTATCAGGCCCTGCTCAATCGGTTCACGCCCTTGGGTGAGCAGGCCGAACAGCTGGCCGACCTCTCCCCGATCGATGCCTTATGCGCCCGTATTCTATTGATCCATGAATGGCGGCGGCTGATTTTGAAGCAACCGCCCCTCCCCGCGCATTTACTGCCCGAAGACTGGCCCGGCGCCGCCGCCCACCATTTGGTGAGTGGGCTTTATCGGCAATTGATTGGCCCATCAGAAGATTGGTGGTCGAACGGGAATGGCACTGCCGCGCGGACGGTTTTGGCTGAGCGGTTTTAGGCTCAACTACCCCCTCGCTCGTCATTACCGGGCTTGACCCGGTAATCCATGAAGCCTCTCAATTTATCATCGCGCTGGTGTTTAATTGCCACCCTTGCTTGGACCCCGGATCAAGTCTGGGGTGACGCTGTATGTGGTGCAGCACCGTGTGAAATGGCAGCGCTGAAAAGCCCGCCCCATCCACAATCGTCACCCCAAGACTTGATCTTGGGGTCCATTTCACCTGTCCACTTGCGAAAGTGTGCAATGCTTAGATCACGTGCCGTTTGGCCAGCGTGAAATGGATTACCGGGTCAAGCCCGGTAATGACGTGTGAGCGTGTGGCCTAAGCTGGGTCTTAAACCCGCAAGGCCGTTCTACTCCTCAATATAAGCAAAAACGCCCGTCGAGGTGGTCGCCACTTTTTCGCTGCCTTCGGCCATAATGTCGATGCGGGTAGTGGCGAGGCGTTTGCCGTTGGAGAGGACCCTCGCGTCGAAGATCACATTGCCTTCGGGCAAGGGCCGCATAAAGTTGGTGGCCATATCGACCGTCACGCAATTGCGGAAGCGGCCATTGAGGTAACTCAGCGCCAAAAAGCTGACCGTGTCTGATCCGGCCATCAGCGCCTGTCCACTCACCAAACCGCCGTTTGGGCCGCGGTGCCGCAAGATTTTTTCGGTCGCTGGCATCACGAATCGGGCGCCATTTTCTCCAAGGTCCAACACCTTGATACCAAGTTCTTGCACCCAAGGTGCGCAAATTTCGACGATCAGCGCTTCCAGCGCTGCTGCATCTAGACGATTTTCCATCCCCATCTCTCCAATATGTTACGAAAATTACTTGATATGTGAAATTTCGTGACGTATTATTAACATCCAGAGAGAGGGATGCCAATATGTATTCACAAGGATTGATTGGTGCCGATGGCGCCACGGAAGAAACTGAAGAGTTTCTGGCCAAGTTTCAGGCCCGCATTGACCGGGAAGAAAAGATTGAACCCAATGATGCAATGCCGAATGGCTATCGCAAAACATTAGTGCGCCAGATCGGCCAACACGCCCATTCAGAAATTGTCGGCATGTTGCCTGAGGGCAATTGGATCACCCGCGCGCCGAGCCTTCGCCGCAAAGCTGCCTTGTTGGCGAAAGTGCAGGATGAAGGTGGCCACGGGCTTTATCTTTATTCCGCTGCTGAAACGCTGGGCGTGACCCGCGAGCAGATGACCGAAGAGCTGCTTTCTGGCAAAGCGAAATATTCGTCGATCTTCAATTACCCTACGCCAACCTGGGCCGATATTGGCACCATTGGCTGGCTGGTTGATGGCGCGGCGATTATGAACCAAATCCCGCTTTGCCGCTGTTCTTATGGCCCTTACGCCCGCGCGATGATCCGCGTGTGTAAGGAAGAGAGCTTTCACCAGCGCCAGGGCTATGAAATTTTGATCTCACTGTGCAATGGCACCGAAGAACAAAAGCAAATGGCGCAGGATTCCATCAATCGCTGGTGGTGGCCATCGCTGATGATGTTCGGGCCGCATGATGCGGAGTCCAGCCATTCTGAACAGTCCATGAAATGGAAAATCAAGCGCTTTTCCAATGATGAACTGCGGCAGAAATTTATCGATGCCACTGTGCCACAAGCCGAATATCTGGGCCTGACCGTGCCGGATCCCGAACTGAAGTGGAACCCGGACAAGAATGGTGGCAAAGGCGGTTATGACCATGGCGAGATCGATTGGGACGAGTTTTGGCGCGTGGTGAAAGGCCATGGCAAAATGAACCGCGACCGCATTAAAGACCGCAAAAAAGCATGGGACGATGGCGCATGGGTGCGGGAAGCTGCCTTGGCGCACGCTGAAAAACGCGCCGCCCGCCAAACCCAACACGCCGCCGAATAGGGAGGAATTTTATGTCTAACGAAACACCACTTTGGGAAGTTTTTATCCGTCCACGCAACGGCTTGTCCCACAAGCATTGCGGCTCTTTGCACGCCGCTGACGAAGTGCTAGCGCTGCAAGCTGCACGGGACACGTACACACGCCGCGGCGAAGGGGTTTCCATTTGGGTTGTGCCTTCAAAGGCCATTTTCGCCTCTGATCCTGATCAGGCGGATGAAAATTTTGAACCCGGCGTCGACAAGGTTTATCGCCACCCCACCTTTTATGACATTCCAGAAGAAGTGGGGCATATGTAATGAGTGCGCCTTTGTTCAACGCTTTGCTCGAACTGGCAGACGATCATTTGATCCTTGGCCATCGGGTTTCAGAATGGTGCGGCCACGCCCCGTTGCTGGAGGAAGATTTGGCGATGCCAAATATGGCGCTTGATATGATCGGCGCCGCCCGCAGCCTTTACACCCATGCCGGTGAAATTGAAGGCGAAGGGCGCGACGAGGATCAACTCGCCTATTTGCGTTATGACCGTGAGTATAAGAACTGCCTGCTGGTGGAACGGCCAAATGAAGATTTTGCCCACACCATGCTGAAGCAACTTTATTTTGCAGCCTTTATGCATCCCTATTGGGAAGCGGCGCTGCAATCCAGCGATGAAACCGTGCACGGCATTGCTGGAAAATCGGTTAAGGAAGTGGCTTACCATATTCGCCATACCGGCGAATGGGTGGTGCGGCTTGGCGATGGCACTGAGGAAAGTGCGCAGCGTATGCAAGACGCAGTCACAGAACTGCACCCTTATGTGGAAGAACTGTTCCATATGTCTGCTGATGCGCAAGCGGCGGCTGACAATGGTGCTTTGCCAGATCGTGAAGCCATGCGCGCCCAATGGACCAACACCATTTCCAATGTGTTTGACCAGGCCAAATTGACTATGCCAGAGGTGGAGTACCCGCAATTGGGGGGCCGCACCGGGCATCATGGTGAAGAGATGGGCCATCTGCTCAGCGAACTGCAATATATGCAGCGCGCCTATCCGAATATGAGCTGGTAAGGGCAATGGCGGACGTACATCAACTCAAACCAACCCGCTCTGCCGACGCGCAAAAGGCATGGGAGGCCGCCGCTCTGGTGCCTGACCCGGAAGTGCCATGCGTGAATGTGGCCGAGCTGGGCATTTTGCGTGATGTGCAAATGATAGACGGCAAAGCGGTGGCTTATGTAACGCCGACTTACACCGGATGTCCCGCCGTGTTGGCCATCGAATTGGCCATTGAGGTGGCGCTACGCGAAGCCGGGTTTGACCCGCAAATTGAGCGTGTTGTGTCACCGCCCTGGACCACTGACTGGATTAGCGATGAGGGCCGCGAAAAATTGCGCGCCTATGGCATCGCGCCCCCGGTTAATGGCTCCAACTCCAAGCTGGCTTTATTTGGCGAAACCATTGTCGCCTGCCCCAAATGCGGCAGCACCGACACGGAAAAGCTATCTGAATTTGGGTCCACCGCGTGCAAGGCGCATTATCGCTGCACGAGCTGTCGTGAACCTTTCGATTATTTCAAATGCATTTGAGGGCCGAAAAAGATGACCCCTAAGTTTCACACACTGACGATTTCGAAAATTGAAGAGCTGACCCCGGATGCACGCGCCATCAGCTTTACCTTGAACGATGATCTGCGCGACGCCTATGCGTTCAAGCCGGGGCAATATTTGACCCTGCGCAGCACCATTGATGGCAAGGATGTGCGGCGGTCTTATTCCGTCTCCTCGCCGCTCGGGTGCAATGACCTCACCGTGGGCATTCGCCGGGTGGAAGATGGTGTATTTTCCAGCTTCGCGGCCAACGATCTGAAGGTGGGCGACCAGCTTGAGGTGATGACCCCGGACGGGCGTTTTGTGGCCGATATTGGCGGCATGAAAAAGGCGCTGTTGATCGCCGCTGGTTCCGGCATCACGCCGATGATGTCCATCGCGCAATCCTTGTTGGAAGGCGATGACGAGGCGGAAGTGACCTTGGTTTATGGCAACCGCGAAACCGGCACCATCATGTTCCGCGAGCAGCTTGAGTTTTTGAAAGATCGGTTTATGGACCGCTTTACGCTGATCCATATTCTCAGCCGTGAAGATCAGGACGTGCCGATTTTGAATGGCCGCATTGATGCAGATAAAATCAAGGCCTTGGTAAATACCGGCGCAATTGATCCCAAAGCCGCAGATGGCGTGTTTTTGTGCGGCCCCGGCGAAATGATTGAAGTGGCCCGGCAAAGCCTTGAAGGCATTGGCGTGGCGCACGACAAAATCCACTATGAATTGTTCACCCCCGCCGATGGCCAAACCCCACGCAAAGCCCCCACCAAGGCGCAACGCGAAGCAGCGGAACAAGGCGTGAAGGTCGAAGTGGTGCTGGATGGCACCAAGCGCAGCTTCACCCTTTCCGATCCGGAAGACACAGTGCTGGAAGCCGCCCATAAACACGGGCTGGAACTGCCCTTCTCCTGCAAAGGCGGCATGTGCTGTACCTGCCGCTGCAAAGTGGCCAAAGGCAGCGCCGAAATGGATGTGAATTATTCACTCGAGCCGTGGGAAATTGAAGCCGGCTTCACCCTCGCCTGCCAAACCCGCCCCACCAGCGACGAACTGACGCTGGATTTCGACGAAAGCTAAAATTAAGGAGGGCATCGCCCTCCTTTTTTCGGTCTAGCGCGACATGAGTTGATCGTTGAGTATCTCTTCAATTTCCTCGTTCTGTCGTGTCAAAGAATTAATCAGACCTGAGCTCAACTTATCATAGCCGGATAGGCCGCTGTCGTGCAAAATAAGTGCACGTTCATTAACCCGCTGAATTTTGTTCAAATTTTGCACGAACTCAAGGCGATTTTGATATTGTTGTCGAAGCGCGTATTCTGCGTCGAAGCGAACCATATTGCCATCGACTTGCGCGCCGAAAACGAACTCAAAGTCTGATTTCACGCCCTCGTCATAACTA
This sequence comes from Maritalea sp. S77, assembly GCF_049801075.1. NCBI lineage: Bacteria > Pseudomonadati > Pseudomonadota > Alphaproteobacteria > Hyphomicrobiales > Devosiaceae > Maritalea > Maritalea sp. S77. The sequence continues at coordinate 1,522,842 of NZ_JBNAGG010000001.1, forward strand.
GATATTTTTTTGAGAACGCTTTCATAGGCTTCAGGATGTTCATTACGCAGTTCTTGGAATATTTCAGATATCTTTGGTGCCACTCGAAACAACGGCCCAGTCGCACCACCTCCAGCGCCGCCTAAAACAACGTCCGGCACGATGCATTTGTTGTCATCGTCGGCATTGTCTTCTTGCGTGTATGCGGGTGTCGAACTGGCGCATACCCAAACACATAACAGCACGCCAAATAGTTGTCGGGACATTTTCACTTTCCTCCCTATTCAGTTTTAGCCAAAGGGATTTGATGCACGCCCTCATAACCAACAACGACCGGCCGCTGAAATATCTGTTTGAAGGTCACCGATTGCGCATTATACCCGGACACGCCGAAGCTAACGGTCGGCACATCACTATTTTTTGCGGCCAACTCTAAAAGAGCGGTTTCGATTTCGTTTATGCGTTCATTAATATTTTGTGTGTCAATATTGGAATCCGACGAATTCTGAGGCGTCGTGTTTATGTTGAATATGGGCTTAATCTCAACTGCACCGTTATTTTCGGCCGGCGCATCGCTTTGCTCCTCCCCCTGCGAGGTATTGACTTGGGTTGCCCGGGCAAGAAGAGCAGCTAAATACTCATCGTAATAGGTGTAATTGATTTCACGCGCCAAATAGACTTTGGAGACAAACAGAAGTTGCGATGAGCGGACAAACTCTTCGTCGTGTGGAGCGAGATTGTACTTCGCGTTGATTACTTGAGATAAATTTGATTGCGTACAAGCAAGTGCTGGCTGTCGTTGCCCACCGCAAAATATCCTCAATTCATGTAGGGCTCGCGGTATCGTAATTTCATAACTTCGCACCTGATTATAGGCAAGGCGCATGCGTAAATTTTTGCTGGCATTTATGCCGAAGACTGTTTGTAAAACGCCGACTTGCGCTCCGCCGCTGGCCCCGGCAGAAAGTCCTGTATCAATTTCAATTGTGGGAAATGCAGCTATTGGCAATTTTTCAATATTTCCGATGGCAAATGCTGTGCCGGAAGGGAAATCTGACTGCGCGAAGCCAATCTTGCTGTTGTCTTGTTGATCGAGTTTCGTTGTATCAAAAATGTATCGTGTCTTTAAATATGCTTTGATTGCATCCCGCTGATCTGTTGTCGTAAAGAACGCGCTTTTCCTATCAAATCGATCTTTCTTGCCCGTCACTTGAACCGCAAAAATATCACCCACTTGTATATCGCTTCTCGGCGGGTAAACAGCATTCACACCTAGTTGTTCGGCGCTGCGAGAATAGGTAACCGCTGGCTTTTCCTTAAATGATTGGTTGCAACCTGACAGAATAAGGCAAACCGCAATAGCATTTAAAAAATGGCTTTTCATCATGACACAAATTAAAAAAGTTAAACAATTATTAATTAACTAGCTTATTAATGAATATGTCAAGCAAAAAGGATTCTATGCAACGTTTCCAATTTGACATCTGGCAGGTAGAATCAATGCATACTTCCTGAGGGCGTCTATCTATTGCCCCAAAAGTTGATTAAGACGCTAATGTTTGCGCAACAGCATTTCCAGCAACGCTTCTCCGCCCTTGGCTTTGATTGCTTCACGTAGCGCTTTTTCATAATCAGGCTCGGCATTTTTGAGATGCTCGCGCCCCTTATCTGTGATCACCGTGTAAACACCGCGCCGATCATCGGGGCAGAGATCTCGTATGGTGAGGCCGTTGCGCTCCAAGCGTTCCACCATCCTTGAAACTGAGCTTTGATTAAGGCCGAGATGGTTGGCCAAGTCTTGCATACGCAATTCAAATTTTGGGGATTTGGCCAACACTTGCAAGGCGCGAAATTCTGACAAGCCAATAGCGAATTTTGATTGCAGCATTTTGGTGAGCTCGGCCTCAACCCCTGCAACTATTTGGATCAGTCGCATCCATGAATCGCTAACTTTTGACATTGGCTTGCATCCATTTCGCCAGAAATATTATCTCAGTCTTAGCTCGGCTACTTGATTGTCACAAGGTTGTGCACGCGATTAGGCGTGCACAAGCTGATAGGCTCTTTCGCGCTTTTCCCGAGCACTAGCCATTCAGCTTCTCGCTGTCAGCGAGCTTTAGCCACACGACCCCGGCAATAATCAGAACCAGCCAAATGCCTTGGTGAAACGCCAATTGTTGATCGAACAACAAATATCCAAAGATTGCAGCGCCTACTGCACCAATGCCCGCCCAAACTGCATAGCCGACACCCACATCGATTGACCGCAGCGCGCGGCTCAAAAAGTAAAGTGTGAGCAGGAAAAATATGATGGCAGTGATTGACCATGGAAGATTTGAAAAGGCCTCACTGGCGTCCACGCTCAGCGCATATCCAATTTCAAACATGCTTGCAATCAGCAAGCTGATCCACGCGTTTAAGGACAAATTTTGATTTGAATTTAATGTCATTTTATTCTCGCTTTAAAAATCTGATTTTATGCTGCGCCGCTGAGACGCAAACCAATCACGCCCAATATGACCATGGCAATGCCGCCCACTTTCTTCCAGTTGAGACGCTCGCCGAACGCTGCGCCAAATGCAACAATTCCAACCCCGGCAATTGAGGTCCACATGGCATAACCAACGCCGACATCAAAAGTGAGCAAAGCAAAGCTCAGCGCCAACGTTGCGCATATGCCGCTGATCAATGTTGCTGCCGTCCACAACCAATTTCGAAAGCCATCCGCTTTTCCGGCAGAAATGGCCACGGCAATCTCGAATAAAACGGCGATGCCAAGATATATCCAATGCATTTTATGCTCCTCATCACGCGACCAATCGATCGCTCTAAACAAAATAATCGCGCCGAACGTTCCTGCGCTCGCGCCTATAGACAAATGGCCAATTTCAACACCGCACCATTTATTTGCATGTGCATACAATATTTTTCAACTTCAAGTCAATGCATGTACATGCATTTATTTTCACCGATTTGTGAGATCGACGCCCTAAACAGAAGTCACTTTGTGTGTTACCCGCTTAAAACCTCTGCTAGGTTTGGAACATGGGGATTCAAAATTATTTGATTGAAGGCATTTCTTGCACTGGCAAAACATCGGTTTGTCATCTGCTTGAACGGCGGGGATATTACGCATTAAACGGTGATAACGTATTCGCCTATTGCGGCGACCCGGCAACCGGAAAACCACTCTCCGCTGGCGGGCACGATACACATATTTGGGATGTGGCAAAGGTGGAGCAATTGGTGGAAGACCAAAGCCAACAGGCAAGTTTTTTCTGTGGCGGCAGTCGAAACTTCGATAAGTTTATCCACCTGTTCGACAAGGTTTTTGTGCTCGAAATTGATCTTGAAACGCTCAATCATCGCCTGGCTCAGCGCCCTGCTGATGATTGGGGCGGTCGCGAATCTGAACGCGAGTTAGTACGTCAACTGCATGCTTCTGGCGGTGATGTGCCGAAGAATGGTATCCGCATTGATGCGACCCAACCGCTTGACCAAGTGGTGGATGAAATTCTGACGCATTGTGACTTGTCACAGCGCCGATAGCGCTGTGGCTGTCAACGGTTGCGGCCTATCCCCTAGGCCAGTTCCGCCAGCGCCTTTTTATATTTCTCAATCGCCTGCTCTTTCACCACGCCATAGCCTTTGACCATATCGACCAGCTTGGCCTTTTTCATCGCATCGCTGTGATTATCGGCGGTCAGGTTGGCCGCCAAATCTTCCACCAGCGCGATATAATCGTCGCGCAGTTTGCGTTCGTCGCGGCGGTCTTTGCTGATGCCGAACACGTCGAAGGCGGTGCCGCGCAAGGGACGCATGGCGTTGAGCAGTTTCAAGCTGGGCAGAGCGACCGCTCCCGGGATGGCGAACTTTTTCGGGCGGCCATTTGGTTCTTTGATCCAATTGAACATTGGCGGGGCCATATGGAAGGTCATTTTTGCGCCGTCTTTAAACCGCCCTTTCATCTCGTTAAGATGGGCCGTTTCAAGATGCAGGCGCGCGACTTCATATTCGTCCTTATAAGCCATCACTCGCGCCAGTTGATGCGCTACAATTTCGCTTAAACCGGTTTTGCCGAAGGCATTTTCTGCGGCCTGCACTTTGCCCACCACGTCTTTATAACGGTCGGCATATTGAGTGTTTTGATAGCGGGTTAAAAAAGCGGCGCGATCACTGATCAATTGCTCCAATGTTTGCTCAAGATCAGCTTCCTGATCTTCAGCAAACAGTTCTGGTTGATCAGCGATCAAACGCCCAAGTTCAAACGCATTCAAATTGGCCTCAATGGCCTTGCCGTTCAATTCAATCGCGCGGCGGATGGCATCGCCATCCAGCGGGATTTGCCCTTTTTGCCACGCCATGCCGGTGAGCATCATGTTGGAGAAAACACTGTCGCCAAACAGGGCCACCGACAGATCGGTCACGTCGAAATAATCGACATGTTTTGCACCTTCATTCAGTTTTTTCAACCGCATTTCTTCTTGGAAATCAGCCAAACCGCGCAGCACAAAATCTGCGGTGGGCAGGATTTTGGTGTTGGCGATCACATGGGTTTTGTTCGGGTCGAGGCAGGCCATCGGCTCAGGCATATTGGCCACCACCAAATCGCAGGCAATCACCGCATTGGCATCGCCCTTATCAATCCGCACTGGCCTGTCCAACCCCCGTTTTTCCAAAATTTTGAGGTGAGAGATCACTGCGCCACCTTTTTGGGCAAAGCCCATAAAGTCGAGCACGGACGCCCCTTTGCCTTGCAGATGCGCGGCCATGGCCAACACGGCCCCCACGGTCACCACCCCGGTGCCGCCGACACCTGTGATCAGCACTTCGCCGGTTGTGGCAAATTTGGGCTCGGGCAAGCTGGCAATATGGGTCAGCAAATGCTCGCGACGATGTTGGTCTCCGGTAGCCTTTTCCGCGTCGCCTTCGATGGTGACGAAGCTCGGGCAAAAACCTTCAACGCAGGAAAAATCCTTATTGCAGGACGATTGATCAATTGTGCGTTTCACGCCCCATTTGGTTTTTACCGGACTCACAGAAATGCAGTTTGATTGCACCGAGCAATCACCGCAGCCTTCGCACACATCAGGGTTGATAAAGACCCGCTTTTTCGGGTCTTCGATCAGCCCGCGTTTGCGCTTGCGGCGTTTTTCGGTGGCGCAGCCCTGATCGTAGATCAGCGCAGTAACGCCCTCAATATCGCGCAATTCGGTTTGGATCGCGTCGAGGTTTTTGCGGTGGTCAAGGCTCAGCCCCTTTCCGCGCATCAGGCCGGGGGCAAACCGTTCAGGCTGGTCGCTCACCAGCGCAATCCGCTCCACGCCTTCGGCTTTAAGTTGCGCGACGATGGCTTCCACGCTCAGTTCGCCATCCACATCCTGACCGCCGGTCATGGCGACGGCGTGGTTATAAAGGATTTTGTAGGTCACGTTCGACTTAGCGGCAATCGCCTGACGCATGGCCATCATGCCAGAATGGAAATAGGTGCCATCGCCCAAATTCTGAAAAATGTGCTTCTTGCCAGTATAGCTTTCCATGCCGATCCAATTGACGCCCTCGCCGCCCATTTGCACGATGCCGCCTGTGTCGCGGCCCATCCACGAGGCCATATAATGGCAGCCAATGCCGGGCAGCGCGGTGCTGCCGTCGGGCAGTTTGGTGGATCGATTGTGGGAGCAGCCGGAGCAGAAATAAGGCACCCGGCGCGCCACGTCGATCTCGTCAAGCGTTGGCGCAGGTGAGGCGGAAGGAGGAAGGCCTTCAAGGTCCAAAAAGTTATGAACAACCTGCGCCAAAATGGAGGGGCGCAACTCACCAGCTTCAGGGATAAGCGGGGCGCCCTCAAGGTCTTTTTTGCCGATAATGGTGAAGTCGTGCTGGTTGAAAAACAGTTCTTTCAGCTGGGTTTCCACCACAGCGCGCTTTTCTTCCACCACCAGCAGTTTTTCGGCTTTCGCCAAAAAGCGTTGATAGCCCGTTGGCTCAATCGGCCACACCAGCCCCACCTTATAGACCCCAAGCCCCATGCGCTTGGCTTTGGTTTCGCTGATGTCCAGATCGCGCAGGGTCTGCATCAAATCAGCAAAAGCTTTGCCCACGGCAACGATGGCGATTTTGGGCTGTTTGGCACCAAATGCCACTTCGTCAATCGGGTTGGCTTTGGCGAAAGCGCGCATCGCATCCAGTCGGGCGAGCAGCTTTTGCTCCAGCACCGGACCAAAGCTTGTGGCGGGGTCATGGTTTAAGCCGAAAGGCGGCGGAGAGTAATCCTTCGGCACTTTGAATTGACGTGGTTCCGGCACTTCGATGGCGGCGCTGCTTTCCAGCACTTCGGAGATGGTTTTGAACCCGATCCATGCGCCCGTGTAACGGGAGGCGGCAAAGCCATAAAGGCCAAAGGGGATATAATCGGCGACACCGGCCGGGTGCAGCACAGGCATCATATAATGCTCGCCCGCCTGATCCGACTGGTGCGGCATGGAAGAGGAAACGCAGCCATGATCGTCGCCGAAAAAGGCGATCACGCCGCCATGTTTGGAGGCGCCGAGGGCGTTGCCGTGCTTCAAGGCATCGCCAGATCGATCAACGCCGGGGCCCTTGCCGTACCAGATGCCAAACACGCCATCGACCGTTTTTTCCGGATCGCTGGCCACTTCCTGCGTGCCGATGAGAGAGGTAGCGGCCAAGTCCTCGTTAATGGCGGGGAGAAAATCGATGTTGTGCTCATCGAGCACTTTTTTGGCTTTGCCCAGGGCCTGGTCATAGGCACCGAGGGGGGAGCCGCGATAGCCGGAAATAAAGCCCGCCGTATTGAGATTATTGGCCGCGTCGAGTTTGGCCTGTTCAACAGGAATACGCACCAGAACATCGGTGCCAGACAAAAAGACCCGCTCGCGCACCATGCCGTGGCGCAATTCATAATCAGGATAAGCAAAAATATCGCGATCAAGCGTTGTTAAATCCATTATGTCCCCCTCTAATCAGGAGGCATTATCGCCTATTTTACTTGACAAAGCTGATCAGATTTGCAGGTGATTAAGGTCAAATTTGCACAATCTTTTCGCCTTGGAGCTAAATTTTGAATAACTCACTCAAAATAGATCAAATTGATGGAAAGATACTCGAGCTGTTGCAAAAGAATAGTCGCATCTCCAACCAAGAGATCGCCAATCAGGTGGGCAGCTCTGTTTCCTCGGTTTGGCGGCGTATCAATGCGCTTGAGGAAGCGGGCGTTATTCAAGGCTATGGCCTCACCGTCTCCCCAGAAAAAATGGGCTATCAGGAAACCATTTTGCTGCAGGTCAGCCTGCAGCGGCACAGCGATGACTATATCGAGCAATTTATCCATCTCGTGGAATCCATTCCCGAGATTTTAGAATGCTACGCCACCACAGGCGAATATGATTATGTGCTGAAAGTGCTGGCCACCGACATGCGCGCGTTCCACCGCTTCGTCCGCAACAGCCTGATGCGCCAGCCGTTCATTTCCAAAACCTACAGCCAGGTGGTGATGGACAAGATCAAGTTTCAAAAGGCCATTCCAGCGGTTGTGAAGAAGGGGTGAGGCTTTTTTCCGCGCCGCCACCAGTCGCTTCGCTCCCGTCCCCGACCCCCTCTTTTTCTTGCCGCCACCGGTCGCTGCGCTCCCGTCCCCGGCACCCCCGCCATGGGTGCCTGATTTTAGTATTTCCCGCGAAATTGGCCCACCCTTCGGACGTCACTCCAAGACTTGATCTTGGGGTCCAATTCAACTTTCCACTTGTCGAAGCAATAGTGGTTTCTCGCCAGCCTTTCCACAAGTTGACGACTCAAATGGATTGCAAGATCAAGTCTTGCAATGACGTGGAAGTCTCTCGGTTTCTTTATCCGCTAAACCTTATCTTTCGGCGCGATAATCTCGCCTTCAGCGTCCCGCCATGCACCAAAGCCACCCTCCATATGGGCAACATTGGTATGTCCCATATCTTTGACCGTTTTGGTGGCAAGGGCCGAGCGCCAGCCGGCGGCGCAGAAGAAGATCAGCTTTTTATCAGTTGAAAGTTCTGGCTTATGATAGGGCGAGGTCGGGTCTATCCAAAACTCCAATAAGCCGCGCGGTACGTGTACTGCGCCAGCAATGCGCCCTTCTCGATTAAGCTCGCGAATATCGCGTAAATCGATGAAAAGTGCGTCACCCACATCCACCGCTGCTTTGGCTGCGTCAACAGATAATGTTTCGATTTCTGCTGTGGCGGCATTCACCAAATCCATCGCCGAACTCATGCCGAATTCCTTCGCTAGGCCGCGATGTCGTCCCAGTCTTTATGGCGCTTAAATTGCATCACCACATAGGGGCACACGGGCTGAATTTTCTTATCATGTTCCCGGGCATATTGAACGCCAGCCTTCACCAATTCAAGGGCAATCCCCTTGCCTTCGAAGGGCTTGGGCACGCCAGTGTGGTCAACAACGAAGGTGCCATCGCGATCATGAAAGGTCATTTCTGCCTCATGCCCACCGCCAAGATTGATAAAAAAGCGGCCACGATTGCCAGATTGCTCAAACTGCACATCATATTCTAATTCGGCCATGGTGATCTCCTTAAACGGTGTGTCTGTTCAACACCCTAACGCATGGGCGCTGCAGACGTTGCATCACATTTGTTTTATGCCAAAGCATCAATGGCGGCGGACAGAAGCGCAACTTCGGTGCCTGCCAAGCCTGCCGACAAAAATAGAGATAAATCCCCGGCGCCATACGCGTCTTGATAATCGCCCAGATGTTGAATATTCAGCGCCTGCCCGTGGAACATATGATTTTCGCCTTGGGCCGCAATTTGCTGTGGGCTATCGGATGCGCAAGTGCGAACGCGCTGCAAAATATCCAGCGGCAATTCGTGGCGATCTTTGAATTTTGGTCCCAGCGTGTTGATATGCGCCCCAGTGGCCAGCCACGCAGTTTTGATCACTGGCTTGGCAGAATTGGTGGCCAACACGACAAACTCTGCCCCCTCCACAGCTGTTTGTGCATTATCCGCTGCGTGAACCGGAATGCCAAGTTGCGCCGCCATACGTTGCGCGAAAGCTGAACGCTTTTCCGCGTTGCGGCTAAAGGTGAAAACTTGCTCGATTTTGCGCACAGCGGCGATGGCCAATAACTGCGTTTCGGCCTGCACACCTGTGCCGATCAAACCTAGTTTCTTGATCGGCTCATCGGGCGTCATCAGCGCAGCGGCGACACCGCCCAAACATCCCGTGCGCAGGGCACCCAACCGCTCGCCAATAAACAGGCCCTTCAGTTTTGCACGTGCGCGGTCAAATGCGATCACGACCTGATCTTCATCTACGCCATCGGTCTTCGGAAAGGTATCATACACGCGAAACCCGGCCAATGCGTCATTGCCACCGCAGGTAAAGGTCAGCCCACCTTCGCCAAAATCCACATGATGACGCGGCGGCGCTACAGCGCGCCCTTTGGCATCTGCCTCGATTTGGGCTTGCACGGCCTCCACCAAGATAGACATAGGCACTTTGTTCAGTTCTTCTTCTGTCAGAATGCGCATGTCCGTTGCCTCGAATGTTGGCTTAAAACTCAATCCCCACTTGCGCCTTCACGCCAGAGCGGAACGGGTGCTTCACTTGCGTCATATCGGTAACCAGATCGGCGGCTTCGATAAGTTCATCTTTGGCGTTTCGGCCGGTGATGATCACGTGCTTCATTTCTGGTTTTTGCTCAAGGACTTCCAGCACTTCTTCGATGGGCAGATAGTCATAGCGTAGCACAATGTTCAGCTCGTCGCAGAGGACCATGTCATGCTCATTGTCCATGATGAATGTTTTGGCCTGTTCCCACGCGGCGCGGGCGGCGTCGATGTCGCGTTGGCGATCTTGGGTTTCCCAGGTGAAGCCTTCGCCCATGGTGGCGAGGGACACTTGATCGGGGAATTTATCGAGCACATTGCGTTCGCCGGTGCCCCATTTGCCTTTTACAAATTGCACCACGGCCACTTTCATGCCGTTGCCCAGGGCGCGAAACACCATGCCGAAGGCGGCGGTGGATTTGCCTTTGCCCTTGCCGGTGTGGACGATGGTGAGGCCTTTTTCGATGGTTTTGGTGGCGATGATTTTGTCGCGCGCCGCCTTTTTCTTTTTCATTTTTTCCGCGTGGCGGGCGTTCAATTCTTCTTCTGTCATATTATCAGTTTTTTTGCTCATCCGTTCCCTCCATCGAGAAATGCGTAAACCGAATTGCGTTTTGGCGACCAGAAACCGCGCCGCGCCGCCTCGTTAAATTTATCAATCAACTCATCATAGCCATATTTATTGTTGGCCTGAATAAAATCGCGTACCTCATCATTGAGCACAAAGGCTTCAAAAGCCAGATCAAAATGGTGCGACTTTACCGCGCCTGTGGTGGCGGCAAAGGCGTACATATAATCGGTGGTGGCGATGATTTCGAACGCGCCTTTGTAGCCATGGCGCATCACGCCATTGATCCATTTCGGGTTCACCACGCGGGAACGCATCACCTTGGCGATTTCTTCCTCGAGCGTTTTGGCCACCGGGCGCTCCGGGCGTGAATGATCATTGTGATAATTGGCAGGGGCCTCGCCTTGCAAATGTTTGGCGGTGGCGCTTAGGCCGCCTTCAAACTGGTAATAATCATCACTGTCCAAGAGGTCATGCTCGCGATTGTCCTGGTTGTGCACCACGGCATCAATGTTTTTCAGTCGGTTGATCAGTGCGCTGCGGGCCACGGTGCCATTGGCTTTGGTGCCATAGGCATATTGCCCCCAATTAAGGAAGGTTTCGGCAATGTCGCCCAGCTCGTTCCAGCGGCCTGAATCCATAATGCCTTGCAGTCCGGCGCCGTAGCTGCCGGGTTTAGAGCCAAAGATGCGGTACCCCGCTTCCATCGCGGCAGCGTCTTCGTCACGCCCCTTTTGCATCAGCTCCAGCGCATCGCTGCGCATACGGGCGGCAATCGGGTTCATGTCTTCCGGCTCATCCAGCGCCCCAATGGCGCGGATGGCGCGGTCAAACAGGTCGATCTGCGCCGGGAAGGCATCGCGGAAAAAGCCCGAAATGCGCAGGGTGACATCCACGCGGGGGCGGTTCATTTTGGCCAGCGGGATAATCTCATAACCGCTGACGCGGGTGGAGCCGAAATCCCATTTCGGTTTGGCCCCGATCAGCGCCAGCGCTTGGGCAATATCATCGCCGCCCGTGCGCATGTTGGCGGTGCCCCACACCGACAGAACGATGGATTTGAGATAAAGCCCATGATCCTGAAAATGGCGGGTGACTAGATTTTCGGCTGACTTTACGCCCAGTTCCCATGCGGTCTGCGTGGGCACCGCGCGGTTGTCGAGCGAATAGAAATTGCGACCCGTGGGCAGCACATCCAACCGCCCGCGCGTCGGTGCGCCGGACGGGCCCGGGGGCACAAATTTACCGTCTAACCCGCGCAGCAGATTGGCTTTTTCCAATGCGCCGGACTGGTCAAGTTTGGGCGCAATATCGGTTTGGATATGGTGGAGGATGGTGCGGGTGGCGGTCCAGTCTTCGTCCGGCGCTGCCTCGCCTGCCACCAGCGCATGCGCCAGTTGCTCCAGCCGTTCCACCGTATGGCCCGTATGTCGCCAAGTCTCGTCCAGTTGGGATTGCAAAATTGCCGGACGCGGGCCGGTCCATTCTTTGTCCAGCTCGGCCGATAAGGGATCGAACCCAAGGCCTAAATCATCGGCCAGAGCGCGGATGATGGAGTGGTCCTGATCGCGCTCGCTGCCGCGCGGTACACGGGTGAGCGCCACCAGCAGATCGTGCTTCAATCGCCCCTCTGGCGCTTGGCCAAGTATATGCAGTCCATCACGAATTTGCGCCTCTTTCAGTTCGCACAAAAAGGTGTCGATGGTCTGTAACGCATCGTCATCCTGCGCATCACCCAGCCCCATATCGGCGGCCAGGCCGGTGTCTGCGCACAGGTCAAAAATACGCTGCTTCAAGTCTTTGATGCGGCGTTGATCCATGCCGGAAGCGTTGTAAAACTCGTCCGCCAGCGCTTCCAGATCTTTGAGCGGGCCATAGGTTTCGGCGCGAGTGAGCGGCGGTGTCAAATGGTCGATGATCACCGCGCCGGTGCGGCGTTTGGCTTGGGTCCCCTCGCCCGGATCGTTGACGATGAAGGGGTAAAAGTGGGGCAGTTGCGCCCACAGCATGTGCGGGTAACATTCGTCAGAAAGCGCGACGGCTTTGCCCGGCAGCCATTCCAGATTGCCATGCTTGCCATTATGGATCAGCGCGTCCGCTGCGAATTGGTGCTTCAGCCAAAAGTAGCCAGCGAGGTAACCATGAGGCGGCACCAGATCGGGATCGTGATAGATCGCCTCTTCATCCAGATCATAGCCACGGGCGGGTTGGATCAGGATGGCGGCGTGGCCAAATTGGATGGCGGGCAGCTCAAAATGATCGTCGCGGAAGAAGGGGTCAGTTTCTGGAGTTCCCCATCTTTCCTCAATAGAATTTTTTAGAGTTTCAGGCAGAATTTCATAGAGTTTTCTATAATTTTCTAGAGTTATAGTCGCCTGGCTGGTGCCGCGTTTTGGGGCGGCATTTGTGGGGCCATTTTGCAGCATTTCGATCAGTGCATTGCCGCTTTCGGGTAAATGATCGAGGGCATATCCCGCCTCTTGCAAAAACTGCAAAATATTGAACGTTGAGGCCGGGGCGTCATAGCCGACGCCATTGGCCAAGCGGCCATCACGGATCGGATAGTTGGCCAAGACAATGCCGACCTTGCGCTCGGCGACTTGCTTTTGTCGCAAGGTGCCCCAATTTTTCGCCAGCTTGGCGGCGGCATCGATGCCGGAAATATGGGGTTCGTTGACCGAGAGCGGGCACTCGCTGGCATCGTGCCAGATGTTTTGTGCCTTGTGGGCGATCAGGATATTGCCCGCGCGACCATCTAGCTCCGGCAACACAATTTGCATCGCCAAGTCTTTGGCATTCAGCCCTTGAATATCTTCCTGCCACACCTCTTCAGCGCGTCCCGCCTGCACCAATTGCAGAATCGGCGCATCGGTTCGGGCGAAGGGATTGTCTTCTTCGCTGAGATCATTGATGCCCAAGGCGAAGCCAGTGGCGTTTAGGATCACTTGCGGGTCGAACCGTTGGAACAGCTTTTGGGCAAACTGCACGGGTTCCGCCTGTTTCAAGCTGGTCACCAGCAAGATCAGCGGGGTGAGCCCTTCCTTATGCAATGCTCTCGCCATGCGCTCAATGGGGCGCAGATTGCCACCATCCATCAGGGCGCGATAGGCGATAATGGGGGCATATTTTGCAGCGGGGTCGACGGTGATTTCATCGAGATTGCTGACCAAATGCCGCTCGTGCCAGATAGCGGCATTGGGGGCGGGTTGCGGTGTGGGCAATACTGCTGTTTCGCCTTTGGCGCGGTGGCGCAGATAAGTGAGCAAAGCGCTTAGATTTTGTGCGCCGCCCGCGATAAAGGCTTGATGCAGTTGTTCGTAAATCTCGCCATCGATGGTCGAGCGGCTTTTCAAATCCGGGTCCGGATTGGCATCGCCGGGCAAAAGCGCCAGTTCGATGCCGCGATCGGCACACAGGGCAGCGAGCTGATCTACGCCATAGGTCCAATAGGCGCGGCCACCGAGCACGCGCACCACGATCAATTTGGCGTGTTGCGCCGTGTCATCGAGCCAGAGGTCGATGGAGTAATTGTGGCTCAAGCGCATGGTGTTGGCGAGGCGCACATCGTTAGCGCCTTGCGCATCTACCGCGCCTGCAAAGGCCGCCAGTTCGCTATCGGCGGCGGACAGGATGAGCAGCGGCGCAGGCGATTGGCCTAAGTCAATCGCCTCCCCCTCTTGCTGGATGGCCCCAGCTTGGGCTGATAATAAATGCATCAGGAAAAGGCTTTTTCGAGCCGTTCTGAAATTGCTGCACGGTCCAGAGGAGACTGGCCGATCACCACCAGCGAGGTTTGTTTTTTCTCGTCGCTGGTCCAAGGCCGATCAAAATAGGTGTCGACGCGCGGACCGACTGCCTGAACGGAAAGCCGTGCCGGTGCGTCCTTGATCGCAGCGAAGCCTTTGAGGCGCAGAATGTCGAAATCCTTGATCACATTGCTGATCGCATTGCCCAACTGCACCTTGTCTGCGGCAGCAGGCAGGCGGATGGAGAAGCTGTCAAAATCATCATGTTCGTGATGGTGATCTTCACCCTCATGATGGTGTTCATGGTGAGACTTACGCCCATCCATATCCAATTCGCTCTCGGCTTCAATGCCGAGCAAGGCGGCCATATCAATCTCACCCTTTTGGGTGCGCACCAGCTTCACGCCCTCACGCAATTCTTTGCGGATGGCGGCTTCGACTTTTTCCAAATCTTCTGCTGACACAAGGTCGGATTTGTTGAGCAACACCAAATCGGCACAGATCAATTGATCTTCGAACAGTTCGCCCAACGGGGTCTCATGGTCGAGCATTTCGTCTTGCTTGCGCTGGGCATCTACCGCTGCTTCGTTCGACGCAAAACGGCCCGCTGCGAGAGCCGACGCATCTGCTACAGTGACCACGCCATCGACGGTGACATCGGCTTTGATCTCTGGCCAATTGAAGGCGCGCACAAGCGGTTGTGGCAGCGCCAAGCCGGAGGTTTCAATCACGATGTGATCCGGGCGATTGTCGCTTTGCAGTAGCGCGGTGATCGTTGGGATAAAATCTTCGGCCACGGTGCAGCAAATGCAGCCATTTGCCAGCTCGACCATATCGGTTTCGCTACACGCTTCATCGCCACAGCCTTGCAGCACATCACGGTCAACGCCGACATCGCCAAATTCATTGATGATCAACGCAATGCGCTTGCCTTTGGCATTGTTCAACACATGGCGCACAAGGGTCGTTTTGCCCGCGCCAAGAAAACCGGTGATCACCGTTGCTGGAATCTTTTTCATTTTTGCTCCTTGAGGCATTTGCCTCACCGTCCACCCGACGGCATTCGAGTTATGTTGGCGATGGCAGGTCTCCTGGCTCGCGATTCGAACGATCTCAACCAGCCTTCCCGAAATTTCAGTGGCAAATTGGTTGCGATCTTATCGCTTACAGTTGCGGGGGCAGCCTTGGATTCGTTCCCCGAATTGGGTCGAACTCACCATGTTCCCTTTTCACTTATGAGGTGCTTTTGCACCCATAAGACCGTCGCGTGAACCTTATGAATTGCATGTGCAGCCGGAAGCGTCAATCATTCAATTGAGCGCCGCCCAAAGTGCCGCACATCATCTGCCGTTTGCCCGCATGACCCTTTTTGCGGATCACTTCGAAACCCGCCGCCTGCAAATTGCGGCGGACCCATCCTGCGGCCGTGTAAGTGGCAAACGTTCCATTAGGATGCGTGTGCGCTGCGAGCGCCTGCATCAACTCTTCACCCCACATGGCTGGATTTTTGGCCGGGGCGAAACCGTCCAAATACCATGCGTCTGCTGTACCCTGCCAATTGGGCAAGGTTTGAGTGACGTCACCGATTTGGAGCTGAAGCACAATGCCCGGTTCAATTTCCACCGCATGGCCAACTGCAATTTGATCCCAATGGCTCAACATAATGTCGCGCAGATCAGCCAACATGGGCCATGGTTGGAGCGCGCGCTCAATTTGGTCTGCAGTCATGGGGTAGAGTTCAAATGAGATGAATTGAAGTATTTGGCCCTCGCCGCGCACTTCGCGCCACTGCCGCCACGTTTCGAGAAAGTTTAGTCCCGTGCCGAAGCCAAGTTCGCCGATTGCGAATTGATCCTTCTGCGTCCAACGATCTAGAATATTATTGGATTGGATAAAAACATAATCACATTCTAACCGCCCATCGGCGTGGGAATAGAAATGATCGCCAAATTCGGGAGAAAACGGCATGTCATTTTCGTGCCATTCCAAATCTGGTGATGTTGGCTTTGCCATTCTTTTCTCCGCAAAACACCCGGCTGTAACACCGGGTGTTTTAGGATTTATCGCACGATAAGAAAAGGGCTAATCAAACATCGCATTGGGCAGCATTAGCGCTATTTCTGGGAAGATGACAATCAACGCCAAAGTAGCGATCATGGCGAGCCAGAAGGGCATAATGCCTGCAAAGATGGTTTCGATTTTCACATCTTGCACCACGCTTTTCACAATGAACACATTGACGCCAACTGGAGGTGAGATCAGCCCCATTTCCAAAACGATCACCATCACAACCCCGAGCCAAATGGGATCGAAACCCAGCCCGACCACCAGCGGGAACACGATGGGCAAAGTGATCACCAAGAGGGAAAGCCCTTCAATGAACATGCCCAAAATCACATAGCCCAACAGAATGAGCGCCAAGGTGCCATAGGTGCCCAATGCCAACCCAGCCATAGCCGCCGCGATGGTGGCGGGCAGATGGGAGAGCGCGACGAACGGCGCGAACACGTTGGCGCCCACCAGAATGAAAAACGCCATGCCAGTTGTTTTAAGCGTTTCGGCGCTGACATCGTAAAGCGTGGCCCACGTACATTTGCGCCGAACGATCAACATCACCAACGCAAAGAATGCGCCGACGCCCGCCGCTTCGACCGGAGTGAACAACCCCGTGTAAATGCCGCCAATGGTGATCAACACGATGCCGCCAATGCCAGTGGCCCGAAACAAGCTTGCAAGTTTTTCTTTGGTGGTGAATTGCGGTCCGCGCGGCCCCTCTTCCGGCCAAATAAAGGTGATCACCGCAATCGCCAGCAAAAACATGGTGGTGAGCAAAATGCCGGGCAGCACGCCAGCCATAAACAGGCGGCCGATGGATTCTTCGGTCAACACCGCATAAATCACAAAGCCTGTGGACGGTGGGATCAAAATGCCCAAAGTGCCGCCTGCTGCGATGGCGCCTGTCGCTAGTTTTGGCCCGTAGTTAAACCGCCGCATTTCGGGATAGGCCACTTTGCCCATGGTGATGGCCGAAGCGATGGATGAGCCCGATAGTGCGGCAAAGCCAGCGCACCCCACAATGGTGGCTGCTGCCAACCCGCCCCGCAAACGACCAATCATCTTATGCGCTGCTTCAAACAAGTCTCGACTTAGGCCTGCTGCCGATGCCAAATTTCCCATCAGGATAAAGAGGGGAATGATGGTCAGTTCATAAACGGTGACGGTGGCGAACACTTGCCCGCTGAGCGTGAATGCGGCTGCTTGAAAGCCAGACAAAAAGATTGTGCCGACAAAACCAACCACCAAGAGCGCGATGGCCACAGGGGCGCCCATGGCCAGAAAGACAAACAGGGCGGCGAAGCCCAACACGCCATAAAGCTCGGGGCTCATCGCATAAACCTTTCCACCAGCAACAACACCGCGCTGAGGCCACTACCTGCTGCGACCGCATAATAGGATGGGCCGAACGGCAGTTGCAGCAATAGGGTGCTTTCGCCGAACATGGCGGCTTCCAGCGCGTTGGAAAAGGCGCGCCACGCCAGATAGCTCAAGATAACCACCCCCATAATGGTGACGAGCCAATCCAAGGTTTTTTGCACCCGCTCCGGCATCATATCTGTGATCGTATCAATAGCGATCAGGCGCCCCGACATGACACATAAAGGGAAGCTGATTGCGACGGCGAATGACAGCAATATCTGCGCATAATCATTTGCGCCAAAGATGGGTTTGTTGAACAGCGACCGCAACAAAGCGTCAGAAAAAGACAGGCCCATCAAGATGAAGATAAGGGTGGCGCCGCAGATCACCAGCGGCGCTTCAACCCAGCGACGCCAGGCAGTATTGTGCTGCGCTGACGCCCCCATATGTGGTTCGCTCATGGCTTAATTGCCAGCCAAAGCATCAACAAGTGCGTGTGCATCCACGCCTTTTTGTTGGCCAACTTTGTCGATGAATTCATCCAAAGTTGTCTTCATCTTTTCACGAAACTCGGCATCCGCCGCTGCATCAATTTGGATGGCTTCGACGCCGCTTTCTTGCGCCAGTTCCAAGCCTGATTGCCCCGCATCATAGAAAGCTTGCGCGCCGCGCAGGCTCAAATAACGTCCGGTCAGCTCAGTTAGCTTGGCTTTGTGTTCGTCACTCAGTTTTTCCCAGCTGGATTTGTTCATCAAAAGATAGAAACTATCCAAGGCAGATGGGATGTTGGTGGTGACATATTTAGCTGTTTCATTGAGCTTGTAAGACCGGATGCCTGATGGCCCGATCATCACGGCGTCAATCACGCCTGTGTTCATGGCGTTGTAGGTGTCAGTTGTTGGCATGGAAACGGGAATGCCGCCCCACGCTTTCACCAGCTCGGCCATCACCGGATTTGGGGTGCGGATTTTCATGCCCTGCATATCCGCAACAGAGCGCACAGGCTTGTCCCGCGTGAGCAAAACAGACGGGTTGTTTGCCCACAATCCTAACAGTTTTGTTTGGGCATATTCATCTTCGATCAACTCTAGATTGTCCCAAAGCGCGTGCGTCGCGTCAGTGCCGCTCGCAAACAGGCCGGGAATATGCACCATGGCGGTTTTACTGAATTGGTTTGGCGTATATTCAGGAATGCCAAAAACAATATCGGCCACGCCGGTTACCACGCGTTTATATTGCTGCACCGGGCCTTTGCCCAACTCGCCTGACGGATAGATACGAATGGTCAGTTCGCCATCGGTCGCCGCGCTAAGTTGTTCGGCCAGTGGTGTCATCACCCCTTGGTCCATCGGGTGCATAGATGGCATAAAGTGCGCCAGCTTCAATTCCTCCGATTGAGCCGAAACCGCGCATGCCATAACGCCGAATGTGGCAATGCCCATTGCAGCGATCTGCCTAAATTTCTTGAATTCAACTCTCATTTCTCTCCCCCTCAATTGAATTCTCAATAGTACTTAACATAGGTAGTTATCCATGTTAACTACATAAAAGATTATGAGGTATGATGAGTCAACTGGTTTGTTTTGGAGGCAATCATTGGCTGAAGAATTTACACTGCATAATCGCGTCGGGTTTAAAGTGACCCGTTTGGCGCGAATTATGGAAGCAAAGCTGGAAAAGCAGCTCTCTGAGCACGGGGTGACCCGGCTGATGTGGTGCGTGTTGCGCGGTGTTGGCATGGAGGATGTGCGCTCGCCTTCCGGCTTGGCGGAATATATTTGCATAGCGCGCCCTGCTGTTTCGCGCCTTTTGCGCGACATGGAAAAGCGCAACCTGATTGAGCGCAATGGCATTGATGATGACAAACGCTATCGCGACATTGCGCTGACGGAACTGGGCCAAGAGAAAATGAAGGCCTGCCACGTTTTGGTGCGCGAACTGAACGAGCATTTTGCAGGCAAGTTGGATGACGACACCTACACGATCGTTATGAACGCGATCGACCAGATGACCGAGGGTGAAGACGTGAAGTTGATGCGACTTTAGCGCCATGTTTGAGGGGGGATGATCGAACGTGCAGGATGACGATGCCATTATTGATTTACGCTCCGACACGGTGACCAAACCGTGTGCAGGCATGCTGGCCGCCATGGCGGATGCGCGCGTGGGCGATGATCAATATGGCGAGGACATTGCGACCAACGAGTTGCTGGACTTCGTCGCTGATCTATTGGGCAAAGCACGCGCCCTGTGGCTGCCTTCGGGCACCATGGCCAACCAAGTTGCCCTGCGTGTCGCCACCCGGCCCGGCGACGATGTTATCGTCTCCCGCGAAGCACATTCGGTTTGGCACGAACTTGGTGGCAGCGCAGCGAATGCAGGCGTTCACATGACCGAAATTGGCTGTGATGGCCATTTCGATTTGGCGCAATTTGAGGCGGCGATCAAACCGCAGAACCATCACATCTATCCGCCAACGACGATGGTGCAAATTGAGCAAACGCACAATCGGGCCAGCGGGACTGTCTTTTCACCTGACACGGCAATGCAGATTTGCGAGATGGCGAAATCCGCCCATATATTCAGTTATATGGATGGTGCACGCTTGTGGAATGCGGCGGTGGCCACAGGCATTGATATCAAAGAGCTTGCCGCGCCATTTGATGCGGTGATGGTGTCTTTATCCAAGGGACTCGGTGCGCCCGGCGGATCGATCCTAGCAGGTTCAGCGCGCTTCATTGACCAGGCGGTGCGGCAAAGACGTATTTTTGGTGGCGCTATGCGCCAGACCGGATATTACGCTGCCGCTGGGCAATATGCGCTCGCCCACAATCTGACGCGGTTGAGCGACGACCACACCCATTCGCGCACCCTCGCGCAAGTATTGGCCACATGTGAGCACATCGAGATCGATGTGCAAAAAGTGCAGACCAACATCATTGTGTTTAACCTCAAGTCGGGGACTATTTCTGCACCAGAGCTGGTGCGCGCGGCCAAAGAAAAAGGCGTGCTTATGAACGCTTTGGGGCCAAGGAAATTGCGCCTTGTGACCCATCTTGATGTTTCAGCCGAAGCCTGCATCAAAGCCGCCGAACTTATTGCCGACATTCTGACCCACCAGCCGCATCCCTGCGCGGCATAAAGGAAAATTGAGTGAAGTATTTTTCCAGCAAAAAGCGTCCAATTCACCTCGGCTCTTATCCGCTAGAACGCCTTAAGCGTGCGGATCGTGTGACCAATTTGGATCGCCTTCCGCGTTTTGAGCAAATGCAATTTCGGTTTGAGGCCGCGCCTGAAAACATCATCAATGCTATGGCTGAGGGTCAGGCCATGTTGGACGCAATTCGCGATGGCTTGGTCAATAAAGCGAAGGCAGAAGTGCCGAGCGATCTGGTTGAGCGACAAAACCACCTAAAGGCGTTTGGCTATTTCTCGGATGTGGCCATGGCAGGCACCTGCGCGTTTGCGCCGGACATGATGCTTGATGCCCCCGTCCGCAATCCTGATATTGATCGACTGGCGCAAAAATTGCGCACAGATCAGACAAAATCACTCGCTTCTGGCGTCGACATGATTATGGCGGACTTGCGCGACGCGATGAATGCGCCGCCGCGTGAAATGACCCACCATCAACATGCATTGGTGTTTGTGGTGGAACATCCACGCAAAATCTGGCCTGACGAGCCAGGCGCGTCTTGGTTGAACGGCGCACAGGCCCACCGCTCTGCCCTGCGGGCGAATGAAGCGGCGGTTGTGCTGGCGCAATATATTCGACTGCTGGGCTATGATGCCCGCGCGCACTCACATTCAACAAGCGATGTTGATTTAAACCGTTTGGCGGTGGAAGCTGGTTTGGCGACAGCGGAAAATTGCTGCCTAACCAATCCATTCTTAGGGCCCCATTTCTCCATCGCGGCGGTGACCACGGATTTTGAATTTGCCCACGACAAACCGCTGGCCCCACTGGACGAACAACCAAAATCGCAACTTAAAGGCTGGGCGTGGAAATTGGGTTATGGCACCGGAAAAAGTGCCAAAAATGCTGATCCATATGCTGGCCGGCGATTTGTGGACGGGGCGCACCCGTTTGAAACATTGAAGCGGGTTGAGGAACCCACAACATTTATCGATGAGGATCGCGTCCCACGTGTGCCCAAACGCACCGATTTGTTTGCGCGCTCATTGTTCGGCGATATGGGAAAACGCAATCAGGAAGCCTCGCGCGGTGGCAAATATGTGCGCAAATCAGCCCCGTCGATGGCGCAGCGGCGTGCGCTGGGGGCGTTTGTACTGTTGCAGGATGGCGAACCGGCCCCGGCACCAAGCACCACCACGCTCAATGCGCAAAAGAATGCAGAAAACATCAAAGCCATGTCGCACTTTTTGGGGGTAGATGCAGTTGGGATTTCACGCTGCCCGGACTGGACTTGGTATTCCCACGACGCGGTAGGCGATCCGATTGATCCGCCGCACGATCAAGCCATTTCTATGGTGATCGACCAAGGCTATGACACCATGGAAGGTGCATCTGGGGACGATTGGATTGCGGTTTCGCAATCAATGCGTGCCTATCTCCGCTTTTCGATTTTGGGCAGCATTGTCGCCAAACAAATCCGCTCGCTCGGCTATGGCGCGCGGGCACACACAGTGATGGATGGCGAAGTGCTGCAACCACCCCTTTTGTTGCTTTCGGGCCTTGGTGAGGTGAGCCGCATTGGTGAAGTGATCCTCAATCCATTTTTGGGACCACGTTTAAAATCTGGTGTGGTGACCACCACCCTGCCCATGACCCACGACAAGCCCATTTCCTTCGGCCTGCAGCAATTTTGTGAAAGCTGCAACAAATGTGCGCGTGAATGCCCATCCGGCGCGATTACCGCTGGTCCGAAATTGATGTTCAACGGCTATGAAATTTGGAAATCGGATAGCCAAAAATGCACCACTTATCGCATTACCAATGAAGGTGGGGCTATGTGTGGCCGCTGCATGAAAACATGCCCGTGGAACTTGGAAGGTATTTTTGCGGAAGCGCCGTTCCGCTGGGCCGCGATGAACATTCCTAAGGCTGCGCCCGCTTTGGCCAAATTGGATGATGCGCTGGGCAATGGCGAGCGCAATTTGATCAAAAAATGGTGGTGGGACATTGAGTTGCATGAAGATGGCGGCTATCGCCCTACACCACATAAGGTGAATGAACGCGACCTGCAAAAAGATTTGGATTTGAAATTTGAGGACCAAACCTTGGCGGTTTATCCGGCAAATTTGGCGCCGCACCCTTGGCCGTTCCCTTTCCCCATGGATCGCGAAAAAGGCATTGAAGCCTATCAAGCCATGATCACCGCAGACCAATATAAGGCGAAGCTGGCGCGGGGTGAAACGGACGGGCTGGCGCATGAATATCGCATTGAAGGCGATGCGCCCGTCATCCGCGTGCAGATCGCCAAAGCAGAACCCATGACGGACATGGTGACCAAATATGAATTTGCCAGCCTAGATGGCACGCCCCTGCCTGATTGGACGGCTGGCGCACATCTCGACATTGTGGTCGCACCAGAATTTTTGCGGCAATATTCTATGTCTGGCAATCCGGCGGACAATTCAAAATATCAAATTGGCGTGCTGCGCGAAGATGAAGGGCGCGGCGGTTCGCAATTGCTGCACCGCATCTTCACAGAAGGACGCAAGATTTTCATCTCAAAACCGATCAACCACTTCCCATTGGCGGAAGACGCCAGCAAAAGCTTTTTAATGGGCGGTGGCATCGGCGTGACGCCCATGATCGCCATGGCTCACCGCCTCCATGCATTGGGCGCCGATTTCGAACTTCATTATTGTTGCTCTTCGCGAAAAACAGCGGGTTACCTCGATGATTTGGCGCAGTTTGAATGGGCAAACCGGGTGCATTATCACTTTAGCGATGAAGGCACACGCGCTGATCTCGACGAAATCTTGCGCCATTACGAACCGGGACAACATGTCTATTGTTGTGGGCCAGATCGGTTTATGGCGGGCGTGATGGAAAGCGCGGAACAGCAAGGCTTTGCTGAAGAAGAACAGCATCTGGAATATTTCAATGTGCCGGAATTACCTGAATATGAAAATCATCCGTTCACGTTGAAACTGGCCAAATCGGGCAAGGAATTTGCTGTGCCAGCTGACAAGTCCGCCACAGATATTTTGCAGGAAAATGGCATTCAGATCGATGTGAAATGCTCGGACGGGATTTGCGGCGTTTGCAAGTGCGGCATTGTTTCTGGCGAGGTTGAGCATCGGGATTTTGTGCTGTCGAAAAAGCAAAAGCAGGATAGCGTTATTTTGTGCCAATCGCGCGCTGCAGCGCCGAATGGGGTTTTGGAGGTTGATCTTTGATCATCCGTTTACAGCCCTCGCACATGGGCATCCAATGAAAAATCGGATGCTCATTTTTTCGTTTAGGCGCTTTATTTGCCTTTAGTCGGCATAAGTGCGTTGCATTATTTCAATCAAGCCTTGTCAAAGGGGCTAAATTCTGGTGAATGCCATGACCTATGGACACGGATAACAAATTTGACCTGATCATCATTGGCGGCGGCATTGTGGGGCTATGGAGCGCCTATTTCGCCGCCCAGCGTGGCCTGAAAACCGTGCTGGTGGAAGAGCACGGCATTGCGGCCGGTGCAAGCGGCGGATTGTTGGGCGCGTTAATGCCGCATAGCCCCGACCGCTGGAATGCCAAAAAACAATTTCAATTTGAAGCGCTGACCCAACTGCCAAGCCTTGTAGACGAGCTAGAAAGCCGCACGGGGCAGCAAGTTGGCTATCAACGTGTTGGACGTTTGGCGCCCATCCTAAAAGACCATCATGTAGATGAGGTTGCCCGACGCGCTGAAGGAGCCAAAGAGTTTTGGCAGGCAGATGCTGGCACATTTGCCATGCAGCAAATGGAAGCGGGCCCAGCGGAAAATTGGCCTGCTGCCGACGCAATGCCATTCGGCGTTGCGGTGGAAAATTTGAGCGCACGCCTTTCGCCTCGCAAATTGATCATGGCGTTGGCTGGCGCATTGCATGGCAGCATTGATTTACGCTTTGGCACCCGCGCCGCCTTTTTGGGCGAAAAGCAGGTAACGCTGGGCGATGGCAGCGTTTTATATTCTGACAAAATTCTGGTTAGCGCGGGATTGGCCAGCTTTGACATGTTGCGCCCCTATGCGCCCCAAATTGCCGGACGTGGAGTTAAAGGCCAAGCCGCAATGTTGGGCACCAACCTGGACCCAAATCTGCCGATCATTTATTCCGATGGCATTTATCTGATCGTGCATGATGATGGCACCACCGCCATTGGCTCCACCAGCGAAAAAGAATTCAAAGAGGGCCGGGAAACCGACCATTTGTTGGATGAAGTGATTGAAAAAGCGCGCCTGCTTAGTCCGCTGATCAAAGATGCGCCAGTGATCGAGCGCTGGGCGGGGGTGCGCCCACAAGCACAAGGGCGTGACCCACTGGTTGGTGCACTGCCAAACAATGAATGGCTTTATGTCGCCACTGGCGGATTTAAAATCAGCTTCGGCATTGCCCATTTGATGGCGCAAGCAGTGATCGGCGCGGCGATAGAAGATACGGATGCGCCACAAATCCCTGATGCCTTCCAACCCTCCGCCCGATTTGCGTCATGATATTTGCGGCGCAAAATTTAATTGTGATAAGATCAAACAGGGCTAATCTTAGGACGTATAAATGACCAATTCTGACGGACTCTCGCACAGACTGAGAGGGTCGCAACAACCTGCAAGTGAAAGCAAACCACGTGACGCACTTTTCGTTGGCTCCGTGGAAAAGGCCTTTATGGTGCTAGAAGCCTTTCGCGGCCACAGCTCACTCAGCCTTTCCGAAGTGGCCATCACCACAGGCTTGGGCAAAAGTGCGGCCCAACGGTTTTGCCATACGCTGGTTGAACTTGGTTATTTGAAACGCGATCCGCGCAGCAGGCAGCTAAAGCCTGCCTTGCGTTTGCTCGAGCTTGGCTTCAGCTATTCCATTTCAGAGCCAATTATTTCAGCGGCAGCCCCGTTTTTGCTGCGGGCAAGGGAAAAATCCAATAAGGCTGTGAACCTTGCACAACCGCGTGGAACCGACGTTGTTTATGTGATGCGTCAAACCTATGAGGACAGCCCCTACGGCAACCCACCCGTTGGCGGGCGTGTGCCGATGTTTTGCACCGCCAGTGGCCGCGCTTATTTGTCGGCCTTGCCGCAAGAAGAGTGCGATGCAATTTTGGCGCAATCCCCCTTGCAGCCTTTCACCCCACACACCCTAACCGAAGTGGATGAATTGAACGCGGCGCTCGATGTGGCGCGTAAACGCGGTTTCGCCAGCGCAGACCAAGAATGCATCGTGGGCGAACGCACCATTGGCGCGCCGATTTATGATCGGTTTGGCCGGGTGATCGCTTCCATGAATATCTGCGTTTATGGCAATGATTGGACCATGGCTAAGGTTGAGAAAAACTACGCTGATTTGCTGTTGCAGACAGCGCGTCAGATCTCAGAGGCTGTCGCCAACAACCCACATTTTAGCTAAGCCATAAAAAGGGGCCAGTCCGAAGACCGGCCCCTTGGGGGTTAGTTTGGGAGAGTAATGTGGCTTATTCGGCAACCTTATAGAGGTTGCGGCTATACCAGTTTTGCTGAATATTGTTCATTGGCCAGCCTTTGACCTGCGTATTCAACATGATCACCGAGGTGTAGTGATAGATCGGAATAACCGGCATATCCCGCGCCAAAATCTTTTCAATATCCGTATAGATCGGACCAGGGTTAGACGACACTTTTGCGCTGGCCATCATTTGGTCGACCTCAGGATTGTCGTAGTTCGCCCAATTTTGCGGGCTGTCTGAGGTGTAAAGATCAAGGAAGGTTGACGCTTCATTGTAGTCGCCAATCCATGCGTAACGCACCATGTCGAACTCATCATTACGCGCAGTTTCCAGCATGGTCCGCCATTCCATATTGTTCAGCTCGGCGTTCACATTCAACTTCTGCTTCCACATTTGAACAATCGCGGTGGCGATTTTCTTGTGGGTTTCTGATGTGTTGTAGAGCAATTTGAACTCAAGTGGATTGTCGGCGCTGTAGCCAGCCTCTGCCAACAATTCGCGTGCTTTTTCATCACGTTCTTCTTGGGTCCAATTGCCATAATCCGTATCCGGATCGGTGAAGCCTGCTGTGGCCAACGGCACAACATTGTACGCTTCGCGCTGGCCGCCTTGCAAAATATTGTCAACGATGACTTTGCGGTCCACCGCATATGACAAGGCTTTGCGAACATTCACATCTTTAAACGCCTCTGGGCCGTTATCGGCAAGGTTGAAGCTGTAATAATAGGAGCCAAGATATGGCAACGACAATGTCTCATCAGGACGCTCTTTTTTGAGGCGCGTGAACTGACCAGATGGCACCGCAGTCATGTCCAGCTCACCAGCATTGTAGCGGGTGAATGCGACATTTTCTTCGCTGATCACATGGGTGACAACTTTGTCGATGATGGTTTTATCATTGTTCCAATAATAGGGATTACGTTCGCGCACCGTACGCTCGTTTAGTACCCATTCCGTGAGCTGATATGCACCGTTTGAAACCATGTTTCCGGCTTGGGTCCAGTCTGTGCCATATTTCTCGACGGTTTCTTTGTGCACTGGGAATACGGTGGATAGAACAGTCATCGACGCGAAGTAAGGCAATGGCGTAGTGAGCCGCACTTCAAAGGTATAATCGTCGATTGCGCGTACGCCCAATTCAGATTTGTCCTTTTCGCCAGCAAGAATTTCACTGGCATTTTCAATCGCCATCAATTCCACATACCACGCATAGGGCGAGGCCAACTCAGGATCGATTGAGCGCTGCCATGCATATACAAAATCATGGGCTGTGACGGTGTCGCCATTTGACCATTTTGCATCGTCGCGCAAATGGAATGTGTAAACATCGTTGGTGTCGTTTACATCCCAGCTTTTGGCAACGCCCGGCACCAAATTGCCGTCGGCATCTTGGTTCAATAGGCCCTCAAATAGGTCGCGTGAAAAGGCAAAGCCCATCACATCTTCCATCATTTGCGGATCAAGGGATGGGATGCCATCCAAAAGGCGATAGGTGAACACTTGTTCCTCAGCAAGTTGTTCGCCTGTTTCGGGATGCGTGGCGGCTGCCTGCCCCGAAAGCGTAAGGCTGGTGGCGAGCAAAGCGCCCAGCGATACTGTTTTAAACAGTTTAGAAAAATTCATATGTCCCTCCGATTATTGTCGTGCTTTGTATCAGCACTTAATTGCAAATATTGTATTGCAATATATGCAATTGTATTTAAATAATCGAAAACTGACAAGCCTTGTGTGATGTGTTTTGGGGGAAGATTTAAAGCGCGATACGAGGAATGCCCCGCACACATTGCTGGAGGGGCATTCCGTATAGAATCTAAAGGGGTTGCTGCCCCTTAGAGTCTGGGACCAGATCGAATTACATCGTGCTAAAAGCCGAATTCTCTTTGGGCGAGCCAGAAGGCGCCATCCAACGCCTCGCCCGCTGCAGACCGGCAAATGGCTTGATAGTCCGCAGGCATATGGTTTTGATAGAAGGGGCCCAAGCCGCCCAAAAAGCACAGGCGCTGACCGGGCAATTGGTCTGCGGGCCCCAATGTTGCACACAACATCTCAAGAGCGCGGTTGATGATGGCCGTGGCGACGGAATCGCCCTGTTCATATGCGGCAACGAGGCGTGGAGCGAGTTTTGCGTAGTCGGCGGCTTGTGCATCGCGCGCAAAAGGCACCATGGCTTTAGGCGATCCACCAAATTCTTCAATTAGTTGCGCAGTAAGTGGGCTTTGGATGCCAACTTTGTCATATGCTTTAACGGCTTCGCGCAGCAGTTCGCGGCCCAGCCAAGCGCCGCCACATTCGTCACCCAAATGCATACCCCAACCACCAACACGGCGCACCTCGCCCTGAGAGCGCCACACATAGAAGGAGCCTGTGCCGAGCATGGCCACGACGCCATCCTGCTCGGTGCCCAAAGCCGCAGCCAGCGTGACATCAATATCGGTGGCCAATGTCATATTTTGAAAACTGAACGAATCAATCAGCTCTTGCCGTTGGGCGCTGGCGCCTGCCCCTGCCAATGCAACAAAGGCAAAATCTGCGGCCATCAGACTTTGATCGCGTCCAGCTTGTGCATAAACAAGCTCTGCCAGAGCATGTAGGTTTTGCGATGCGCCGGCATAATCTGAGCTGAGATTGGCGGGACCACCTTTGCCTGTCGCCAAAATTGTACCATCAAGCGTGCACAAGCGCGCCCGTGCACCGCTGCCACCGCCATCAATCAATAGCACACAGGATTGAGCCTTATTCATGTGGTTCTATTTTGCCTCGTTAAGGGCCTGACGCAAATGTCCACCAGCCGATTGGATAAGGTCGAATGCGGCGGCGGCGTCTAAGCCGGTTTTGCAAATCACAATTGCCACCTTAACGTTCCAATTGGCTTCTACCAAGGCATGCAATGCAGCTTCCTTGTCTGCCTCAGTGAGTTCACGCACCAAGTTCAACGCGCGCGCGCGCAGTTTTTCGTTGGTGATGTTCAAATCTACCATGCGGTTTTGATAGCATTTGCCCAAACGCACCATCGCGCCTGTTGAAATCATATTGAGCACCATCTTTTGCGCAGTGCCCGATTTCAAACGTGTTGATCCAGACAGAACCTCTGGTCCCACTTCCGGGGTGATGGCGATATCTGCTTGTTGCTCCAACTCGCTGCCCGGATTGCACGAAATGCCAATCGTAATCGCATTGCGTTTCTGCGCTTCTTCCAATGCGGCCAATACATAGGGTGTGCGGCCCGAAACAGCCAAACCAATCACCACATCAATCTCGGTTACATTGGCAGCATCCAAATCCACAACGCCTTGCGCGCGGTCATCTTCAATGCCTTCTTGCGCCTCAAAAATGGCAGCCTGTCCACCAGCGATGATCGCATGAAACAGGCTCGTTGATGCTGAGAATGTTGGTGGAATCTCTGATGCATCCAACACGCCTAGCCGGCCGCTTGTGCCCGCGCCGACATAGATAATTCGTCCGCCCTTTGCCAAGCCGTCATGTGCAGCGTCAATGGCTTTTGCCACTGCAGGCAACACTTTTTCGACCGCATGGGCCACTGTTTGATCTTCACTATTCATCAATTGCGCAATTTCCAGCGCGGACATCTCATCCAGCCGCTCGGAACGGGCGTTAATGCCCTCTGACGTCAGGCCTTGCAGCGTTGAAGACAGAAGCAATAGATTATCTGTGGCGTTTTTGTTATGGTCAGCAGTCATATTGGAATTATGTATTCCTATGATATTTACGTCAAGAATTTATTATTCTTAGTCGTGCTTTTTACACGCTTGGGATCAAACATCAAGAAATGAAAGCAATTGTTCAATGCCGAACGCGCAAAATTTGATTTCTCACCTCAATGCCATTGTTGAGGATTTGTCGCAAAATGAACAACGCATCGCGCATTGGATATTGAACGACCCCTCTAAAGTGACGACAATGACCTCGCAGGATTTGGCACAACAATGCGGTGTGAGCCAATCCAGCATCATCAAATTTTGCAAGAAAATTGGACTTTCCGGCTTTCCCTCACTCAAAATCGCCCTCAGCGCTGAGGTGGCCCGCGCACAAGATGCGGAGCAAATTCACGGCGACATTTTTAGCGATGATCCGCTGAGCGAAGTTGCGCAAAAAATGTATAACAGCAAAGTGGCAGCCCTTTCTGAAACATTGAAGGGCAATAGCAGCGCACAATTGGGCAAAGCAGTTGATCGGCTGATGAAAGCCAACCGCATCATTATAATGGGTGTGGGTGGCTCCGCGCTAGTAGCGGAAGATTTTGCTTCCAAACTCACCAAGCTGGGCAAAGCAGTTGTGCAAGGCACAGACGCGCATGTGCATCTGGCCAACCTTGCCCGCTTTACAACTCACGACCTGCTGTTCCTTATTTCCTATTCTGGGAAAACCAAGGAGATATTGGTGGCTGCGGATCATGCACGTGCCAATAAAATTCCAACAATCTATCTGGTGGGCCCCAGCGCCAACATTGAACCAGAAGCGCAAGAGCTTCGGCTGCGCTGCATAGCGAGCGAAAATCTGGTTCGCTCCTCATCCATCGCCACACGCACCGCACAGCTGGCAATCACCGACCTGCTGTTTATTTTGCAAGCACAGCGCGCCGAAGATATGCCCAGCAAGATCCAAGACAGCCAAAATCTGGTCAATCGGATCAAATAGATTATTCCACAAATCCGCCGTTCGTGATTTTTTATTATTGACATTGTGATTTTAGAATTTAATATTCCTATCAGGAGGAATAGGCAGCTCTAAAGGCGCTTGAACCGATATTTTGGAATAAAATATTCTGATTTTTTGGATCTCGGGTCGAGCTGTTGACCTTTCTCTTCACCCCAGCAATTGGCATCCCAAAACGCCAAACATCATTTTGAGGGAGGGAACCGAAGATGAACTCAATTCGTAAAATCGCCAGCATGGCGGTTCTCGGCGCGGCGACATTCGCATATGCCGGTACAGCACTGGCCCAAACAGAACTCGACTTCTGGTCTTGGAGACAAGAAGACGTAAAAGCTTACAATGAAATCATTGCAGCTTTCGAAGAGCAGAACCCTGACATTAAAGTCACGTTCACTGCGCATGAAGCCACAAGCTACAACACCATCTTGACAACTGCCCTAGCCGGCGGTGCGGGCCCAGACATTATGCACACCCGCTCTTATGGGTCGCTGGAAGCGATTGCCGCACCTGGTTATTTGGAGCCATTGGACGGCCAAATCGACTTGTCTGCCCTAAGCGCGGATGAGCTTTTGGGCACCACATTGCGTGCAGATGGCCATGTTTATGCAGTGCCTTTCGCCTCGCAAACTATCGTTGTTTTCTACAACAAAGATCTGTTTGAAGAGCATGATGTTGCCTTGCCTGAAACTTGGGACGAATTTTTGGCTGCATCACAAAAATTTAAAGATGCTGGCGTAACCCCATTGGCCAATGGTCTTGCAGACGCATGGACCATGGAAATCATGTCCGGTGCGTTTTTGCCGAACTTTTATGGCAAAGACTTCTTTGGCGAAGTCACATCGGGTGCGACCGACTTTGAAGATGAGCGTTTTGTAAACGCCTTGGAGAAGTTCTCGGCGCTTAAAGAATTCATGCCGCAAGGTTATGAAGGCGTTGACTATGCAACCATGAAGCAATTGTTCAGTGTTGGCCAAGCAGCCATGTTTGTGGGCGGCTCATTCGACATCCCAACATTTGTAAATGCTGGCGTGAACTTTGACATTATGCCTGGCCCTGCTGCTGAAGCAGGCGGCCCACGCATGGTGGCCACATGGCTCGACGGTGGTTATGGCGTGAATGCTGCTTCTGAAAACAAAGAAGCTGCGCTGAAATTTATCCAGTTCACCGCAACACAGCCTTTCGCACAAATGTTGACTGATAAATTGGCTAACGTGCCAGCAGTTGATGGCGCGGAAATCTCTGACCCATATTTGGCAAAAGTATCTGCCATGCATGAAGAGGCAACGCCTTACATCATGTTGGTTGCATTCCGCTTCAACACACCAACGGGTTCAACGCTGCTGCAAAATGGCTTGCAAGAATTGTTCACAGGCAAAAAGTCTGCTGAAGAAGTTGCTGCTGACGTCAGCGAAGGCATCAAAACCGCCGAATAAGGCGACACATAAGCACCGAAGGGGATTTGTCCCCTTCGGTATTTGGCCTAAGCATTTAGAGCGGCCACACCTCATTCCATACAAGATTTAGGGCAACAGACACATGGCAACAATTGAATTGCGCGACGTGACCAAAGACTTTGGCGGTGTACAAGTTATTCATGGCGCGAACCTGTCGGTTCAGGACAATGAATTTGTCGTATTTGTTGGTCCCTCTGGCTGCGGCAAATCAACTTTGCTGCGCCTCCTTTCCGGGCTGGAGGAGCTCAGCTCCGGTGAAATTTACATTGATGGCGAACGCATCGACCATTTGCCCCCCGCGCGGCGCGGCTTGG
This sequence comes from Maritalea sp. S77, assembly GCF_049801075.1. Classification (NCBI taxonomy): domain Bacteria; kingdom Pseudomonadati; phylum Pseudomonadota; class Alphaproteobacteria; order Hyphomicrobiales; family Devosiaceae; genus Maritalea; species Maritalea sp. S77. The sequence continues at coordinate 1,555,248 of NZ_JBNAGG010000001.1, forward strand.
CGATGGTGTTCCAATCCTACGCGCTCTATCCGCACATGAATGTGTTTCAAAACATGTCCTATGCGCTCAAAGTTGCGAAAAAGAGCAAGCAAGAAATTGAAGAAAAGGTTCATGCTGCAGCCGAGATTTTGCAGCTGACTGAATTGCTAGACCGGAAGCCCAAGGCGCTTTCCGGTGGCCAGCGACAGCGGGTGGCGATTGGCCGTGCCATCGTGCGTGATCCCAGTGTATTTTTGTTTGATGAACCTTTGTCGAACCTAGATGCGAAACTGCGGGTGCAAATGCGCCTAGAGCTGACCAATTTGCACCAACAATTGCAATCTACAATGATCTATGTGACCCACGATCAGGTTGAAGCCATGACGATGGCCGACAAGATTGTGGTGATGCGTGCGGGCAATATCGAACAAGTCGGCCCGCCGCTTGAATTGTTCAATAAACCAGCCAACAAGTTTGTTGCAGGCTTTATCGGCTCGCCATCCATGAACTTCTTCCACGGACGTGTGATCAGCGCCAAAGACGCTGCTTATGAAGTGATGTTGGAAAATGGCGCGCAATTCACCTTCACCGCCAAGAACAGCAAATTGGCCGAAGGCGATGAAGTTGATTTGGGTGTACGGCCCGAAGATTTACAGCCCGGCACCGGTGGCCATGGCACGATGGCTGGTACCGCAACGGCCGTTGAGCGCTTGGGCGCACAGACATACGTCTATTTGCGCTCACCCATTGATGAGAGCATGATCATCCACCACGCTGGCGATTTGGACGTGCAGTCTGGCGAAAAGGTTGATGTGAGCTTTGACTTGAAGAGCTGCCACCTGTTTGGCCCAGATGAACAACGCGTCGAGTTTGAGGGGTAAAAGGATGGCACAACTCACCAATTCCGCAAAAACCCCGTTTGACAATGCGGTGGTGCGACGCCGCCAGATGCGCAAGCTCTGGCTGGCGTTTTTGCTGTTTCCCGCGATGGCGATTTTGCTGACCTTCGTTTTTCTGCCAATGGCGTCGGCCATTTGGTATTCAGTATACGAATGGGACGGTCTCGTGCGCGGCGAATTTATCGGCTTGGGCAATTTCCAAGAGGTGCTGTTCGACCCGCGCAACAATAAGTTTTTGATCAATGCGTTTTTCAATAATGTGAAGGTGTTTATCGCCCTCATGATTGTGCAGAACGGGTTGGCGCTCATTCTCGCGCTGTTCTTGGCGCGCGAACCAAAAGGCTATCGCTTCTATCAAATTGCGTTCTTTCTACCGGTAATCCTGTCGACAGTGATTATCGGCTTCCAGTGGAAATTGTTCCTCAATCCAATCTTTGGCTTGGTGAACACTTTGCTGCGCAATGTGGGCTTGGGCGACTGGGCCGTGCCTTGGTTGGGTCTGCCAGAAACGGCACTGGGCGCGATGATTTTGGTGAATGCTTGGCACTGGGTTGGGTTCCCAACCTTGGTGTTTCTTGCCGCCATCCACCGTATTCCAAAGGATTTGATCGAGGCTGCACGCCTTGATGGCGCCAGTGAATGGATGATCGCCCGCGACATCATTTGGCCGCTAATGGCGCCTGCCGTCACCATCATTGTGGTGCTGACCTTTATTGGCTCCTTCAACTGGTTTGAAATCCCCTACATTATGGGTGGTCTTGAAGGCTCTCCTTCTTACTCCACCGACATGTTGGGCCTGTTGTTCTATCGCACAGCCTTTGGCTCTGTGAGCGCAGGTAACTCAGATTTCGGCACAGGCTCTGCCCTTGCTGTTCTGATCTTTATCTTCATTTTCACCTTCTCGACGATCGCCACGCGCTATCTCACCAGCCGCGAAGTGGAGCTGAACTAATGGCCAATGCAATTAAAAAAACCGGCGATCTCGGCAGCTGGTTGATGCACATTTTTCTCGGCGTTAATGCCGTGATTATGCTCTACCCAATTTTGATGATGGCGCTGTCATCTTTCAAAACGAACAAAGAGATTTTCTCTTCGCCATTCAGCTTGCCGCAAAGCTTTAGCTTGGACAATTTTGCGGTGATCTGGTCACAAACCAATGTGCCGCGCTATTTTATCAACTCCACCATTGTAACCGGCTTGTCGGTTTTGGTGTTGCTGGTGGTGGGCACCATGGCGGCATATGCATTGTCGCGTTATAAGTTCAAAGGCAATATCATGATTTCGCTGTTCTTTTTGAGCGGCCTCATGCTGCCCCTGCGCTTAGCGATTATCCCGCTGTTTATTCAGCTTAAAGCCCTTGGACTGGTGGACAATCTCTTGGGCCTGATTTGCATTTACACAGCCATGTCCCTGCCCGCCACCGTGTTCATTATGACTGGCTTTTTGCGCTCTTTGCCTTCTGAATTGGAGGACAGCGCCCGCATGGATGGGGCCAGCGAGTTCCGCATTATGGTGGAAATCATGGTACCATTGATCACCCCCGCCATGGTGATTGCAGGCATTTATAATGCGGTGCCGATCTGGAATGACTTCTTCTTCCCCTTGATCTTTATCCAATCGCCTGAATGGAAAACATTGGCACAAGGGCTGACAGCGTTCTTTGGCGAATATTCTGTCAATTATGGCGTGCTTTATGCTGGGCTAACTCTTGCTGCCCTGCCCATCATGCTGGTGTTTATTGTGCAGTCTCGTCGCTTTATCGCAGGCATGACAGCCGGGGCCATCAAGTAGGCAAATATGCGAACCATCGACAATTTGGTCGAGCAATATATGGCAAACGGCACCTTCCCTTGCGGGGAGGTGCTGTTGGCGCGTGGGTCGGACATTTTGATGCATAAAGCCTATGGCTTTATGGAAGGCAGCGACATTGCCCTGCTCAAAAAGGGAGCTTTGTTCGATCTCGCGTCATTGACCAAACCGCTGGCCACAGCGCAGCTGTTGGTGAAGCTGGTGCGCGAAGGCAAACTTGATCTTGATGATCTAGTGCGAGCCCATTTGCCTGAGCTTATGGCCGCGCGACAACACGAGATGACCATTCGCCAATTGGCTTTGCATCAGGCGGGATTTCCGCCAGATTCACCCTTCGCCAAAAAGGCTGAATCTGCAGAACAAGCTTGGCGCGAGATCCACAACATTAAGCTGCAATATCAACCCGGCACCGATGTGGTTTATTCTTGCCTTGGCTATTTGCTTCTGGGACAAATCATCGAGCGCGTGACCCGTTTTCCGCTTGATGAAGCTTTTGATGAGATGATTGCAAAGCCGCTAGGCTTGAAGCACACCCTGTTTGCGCCGCTGTCAGTGGCGCGGCAATTGCCTACCATTGTGCCGACTGTGCCTGCAATTCGCCCTGCCGGTTATATCCGGGGCATGGTGAATGACAGCACGGCGCGGGTGTTGGGCGGCAAAGTTGGCAATGCAGGGCTATTTTCCAGCGCGCCGGAACTGCATAAAATGGCATTGAATTTGCTGGAAAATGCCGATCCGCTTATCTTTGAGAATGGGAATCCCAACGGATTAACACCACGCACAATTGGCTTTGAATATAATGATCAGAACCAGTTGGGATGCTCCTGTGGCGAGCACTTCGCGCACGGTGCCGTTGGACATACTGGCTTTACAGGCACATCGCTCTGGATCGATCCATCGTCTGGATTGATCGTGATTGCCCTGACAAATCGGGTCTATTTATCCTACCGGGATACGATCGACTCCATGCGCCAATTCCGCGCCAAATTACATACGATCGCACAAAAGATTTAGCTTCTCCGGCGGCAAATGAATAAGGGCGGATTGAACCGCCCCTATTTTTTAGCAAATGTTAGCTGCCTGCATTGATTTGATCGTGGCGCTGCTGCACCTCGGTGGGCCAATTTGACTTAATATAAGCCAGCACCGCAATGATTTCATCGTCCGACAGGATATCTTCATAGATCGGCATGTCAGTTTGATAATTTGGATTGTTGCTGAGCCGAGCAATGCCATATTTGGTGAGATTGAACAGCAACTCATCGCTATGGTGCCAGGTATGGCCTGTTTCATTGTGCGGGGGTGCCGGCATACGACCTGATGGTTTAGGCTGCTTCCAATTGGCTTCGCCTTGCAGATCATTGCCGTGGCATGCGGCGCAGTTGGCTTGATAAATTTTCTGCCCAGTGGCGATTACGCTCGCATTTTTATAGGGCAACAAGCCCGTTTGCTCTTCAGCCTGCGGTGTCGCGAACTGGGAAAGTCCCCAATATCCGCCAGCCAGAACTAAGGTGAACATGGCTCCGAGAGCCCATTTGTTTGTGTTTTTCATTGTACCACACATAATTTGTGCCAAACGCTTGGCGCTGGCAAATTTAGATTAAAGCTCGAAAGATGTGTGGTGGCCAATGGGCGGTGGCCCGGTGGGCCAATCGAGGATGGATTTTAACGGCAAGATGTCTTGCGCCAGAACATCCCGCGCTTGTTTAGGCGCATTGGCGTGGCTCTCACCTAACACGGCTTGTGCGCAATATTTTGCACAATCATCCATAGCAACGGTCGACACATCCAAGTCGCAACAGCCATGCACGGTTTCCACCCCTTGAACATGCGAAGGCGCAGCGTGAGAACGCTGCGCCGCTTCCGTGGCGATGCTCAGTTGGCCAAGCATTAAAGCAATGGTGGCCAGCAGGGTGAAAAGACGTGTCATATTTATAGTTCTAACAAGCATTATGCCTTTGCAGGTGTTGTTTGTGCTGGCGGGTTAAAGCGCCGCAATCGCAACGCATTACCCAACACAAACACGCTGGAAAGTGCCATCGCGCCAGCTGCCAACATGGGCGACAATAAGGTGCCTGTGAACGGATAAAGCACACCTGCGGCAACCGGGATCAGGCTTGCATTATAAGCGAAGGCCCAGAACAAATTCTGGTGGATGTTTTTGATCGACGCTTTTGATAGGCCAATCGCGTTCGCCACCCCGCGCATATCGCCAGACATCAGCACCACATCGGCACTTTCAATGGCAATATCGGTACCGGTGCCAATGGCGATGCCCACATCGGCTTGCGCCAAGGCTGGCGCATCATTGATGCCGTCGCCCACAAAGCTCACATGAGTATCGTTCTGCTGCAATTGCTTGATCGCATCCACTTTGCCCGCAGGCAGCACTTCCGCGATCACTGTGTCGATGCCCAATTTGCGGGCGATGGCTTCGGCTGTGGCTTTATTATCGCCAGTGATCATGGCCACTTTCAGCCCCAAACCATGCAATGCTTCGATGGCTTGCGGTGTGGTTTCTTTCACCGGATCGGCCACGGCCACAATGGCGGCCAATTTGCCATCAATCGCTGCATAAAGTGGAGTTTTTGCTTCATCACCCAATTGTTTTGCAATGCCTGCATGCGCACTCAAATCATGGCCAAGCTTTTGCATGTAGCGATCAGCGCCGACTTCAACTTTGCGGCCGTTTGCTTCCGCTTCAATGCCGTAACCTGTGACCGAGTTGAAGCTCGTGGTTTCTGGCACTGTCAAACCCCGCTCCTTCGCAGCGATCACAATGGCTTCCGCAATTGGGTGCTCTGAATTGCTTTCCGCAGCGGCCACGAGCGCCAAGGCTTCACCTTCATCAAAGCCGTTCAACACGGTGAAGTCAGTTAGTGCTGGGCGCCCCAAGGTCAAAGTGCCTGTTTTATCGACGGCGACAATATCGGTGTTTTTCAAATCTTGCAGCGCTTCGCCATTGCGGAACAAGACGCCCAATTCAGCGGCACGGCCTGTGCCAACCATGATGGAAGTTGGCGTGGCCAAGCCCATGGCACATGGACAGGCGATGATCAAAACCGCGACACCATTGACCAAGGCGAAAGATACAGCTGGGTCTGGTCCAAAGATCAACCACACACCAACCGTGAGTGCTGCAACCAGCATCACGATGGGCACGAAGATTGCAGTGACTCTGTCCACCAAGGCTTGGATCGGCAGTTTTGCCCCTTGGGCATTTTCAACCATTTTGATGATTTGCGCCAAGGCACTGTCAGCACCCACTTTTGTGGCGCGAAATTCGAAGCTGCCGGTTTTATTGATGGTGCCGCCGATGACTTCGCTGCCCACTTCTTTCTCAACGGGCACAGGCTCGCCTGAGATCATGGCTTCATCAACAAAGCTACTGCCTTTGATCACTTCGCCATCCACCGGCACTTTTTCACCTGGACGAACGCGCACAAGGTCGCCTGCCACCACTTCATGCAAAGGCACTTCGATGAAGTTACCATCACGTGACACGTGGGCAGATTTAGCCTGCAGCTGCATTAGCTTGGTGATGGCTTCGCTGGTGCGACCTTTGGCGCGCGCTTCCAGCACACGGCCCAAAAGGATCAGCGTGATGATCACTGCGCTGGCCTCATAATAGACATTGGCTGTGCCTGCAGGCAGCAGGAAGGCAGCGAAAGTCGCCACCACAGAAAAGCCCCACGCTGCGGAGGAGCCAAGCACCACCAATGAGTTCATTTCTGGTGCGAGGCGAAGGAGCGCTGGGATGCCTTTTTTATAAAACACCATGCCCGGCCCGAACTGTACGATGGTGGCCAGCACAAAGTAGAAATAATAGAGATTTTGCCGCCCGAAAGACTGCATCAGCAATTCGTGCATGCCTGGGATAAAGTGTGACCCCATTTCGAGCACAAAAAGTGGCACTGTGAAAATGGCAGCAATGGTAAGGTTGCGCTTTAGACCATTATATTCAGCTTCTTTGGCCGCCGCACGATCTTCCAGCGCGTCGCTTGTACCTTCTTGCAATTTTGCCGGGTAACCCACTTTTTGCGTGGCAGCAATGGCATCGCCGATTGAAAAGTTGGACGCCACTTCAATCTGTGCGCTCTCTGTCGCCAAATTGACGCTGGCTTTCACAACGCCTTCGACCGACTTCAGCGCATCTTCTACCCGTTTCACGCAAGAGGCACATGTCATCCCCTCAATATCAAGCGTGATTGTATTGGTGGGGACGCTATAGCCTGCCTGTTCAATGGATTGGATGACGGCTGGTAGGCCATTTCGATCTGCCATTTGGATATGCGCCGTTTCCGTCGCCAAATTGATCGAGACATCCGAAACACTATCAACACTCGCAATTGCCGCTTCTGCGCGTTTTACGCAAGAGGCACAGCTGAGGCCGGAGATGGTGAGTTTGGTGACTTGATCGTCTTTTTTTGCCTGTGCGGACATGATCGTACTTTCAGTTCAAATTCTTGATGACTGAATACAATGTAATCCTTCCAGTGAATGGAAGGTCAAGCGCCAAATTTGCACTTAATTTTAGGCCAGTTTTACCCGTAATTCCATCGGCCCTCGGAAGGCAAAGCCGCGAAACTCAACTTTGCTGTTTAGCGCAGGTTCGGCATTTGGGAATCGCGCAAAGAATTTTGGCAGGATCAATTCGCTCATAATCCGGCGATAGATATTTTCGCCCATGCAGCGATGAGGCCCCGCGCCAAATGTTTGATGCGCAGCAAAGGGGCGGTGAATGTTAAACTGCTCAGGGTTCTGCCAATAATCTTCATCATAATTGGCGGAGCCTTGCACCGCCATAATGGTTTCCCCTGCAGGCAACCGAACGCCATCTAGTTCGATTTCTTTTTTCACAATGCGGGGACTGGCCTGAATAGGCGCAACCCAGCGCAAGCCTTCTTCACATGCCAGATCCCACCTTTGCGATTGCTGACAGGACGCCAATTGATCCGGATTTTGCAAAAGCCCATGCAACACGGTGAGCAGCGCGTCGCGCATTTCGATGGCGGCCCCACCAATGCAGATTTTCATGTTTGTTCTGATTTGGCTTAAGGGCAGCGGATTTTCCGCATTGGCCATTACGCTGAGGACTGATGGATTCGGTGCAGCGCGATGGCGTTCAATCATTCGATCAAAGCAGGCATTCATTTCTGCATTGGCCTGATCGCTAATGGCAAACACTTTTTCGTCAAAGCTGGCATTCATCGCGCCTGTGATCAGCGATTTGGCCCAGTTAAACAATTGCTCTTCGCTATCGGGTTCAATGCCCAACAAATCATTCAAGATGTGTGCAACCAGTGGCTTAGCAAATTTATCACTCAGCTCAAGTTCACCTGATGTGGGCAATTGTTCCAAAGCCTGATCAATGTGGGTGGCAAATCGGTTTTTCCATTCACACGCCCAGTGATTGACCTTGAACGTCTCCGTCATGGCGGCACGCTCTTTCAAATGCGCAGCGCCATCTTTGCGCATTAAGGTGTGACCACCAAATGCGCGTTGCATTGGCGTTTGGTCATCTTCCGACCCGAAATGCACCATATCTGTTTTGGCCAGATAAACATGATCCGCTTTGGTGAGCACAATGCGGTTGATCGCTTTGATACGCACAATTGGGTTTTCGCGCCGCAAGCGCTGATAGACCGATGCAGGATCATGGTCCAGCATCTCAAAAGTGATGGTCTCATCAATTGGCACATCAATCGCGGGCATAGTTTCTCACGTTACATATTTATCGAATAGGCGCGCAGTTTGCGCTTATGAAGTTGTGATTTCAACTTCACAATTCATGCTGTTGCTAACCGTGCAAACAGACTTTGCCTGCTTGATGATCTCTGGCACCAGCGCGTCATCGTCAACAAATTTGCCCACAACCTCGAGCGAAATTTTGCCCACGCGCGAGGGTAAATCTGCGGCTTTAACGGCGGTGACAATCACGTGGAAATTATGCAGCTCAGCTTTGTGTTGCGCCGCACTCCAGACCATCGATTTCACGATGCATGATCCCAACGACGAGATCATTGTGTCGACCGGTGTGTTATATGGCGGATGGTCCGTTTTTTGTGCCGGATCGCCAAAGGCGAATTTCATCTGGTCGCTACCATCGTGGAACACATAGATCGGACCAAAGGTTTTTGGTTTTAGTTTCATAGCCATCTAAAAATCCCTGTTAGAAAAGCAAATCGGGCAGGAACAGCGCCAATGCGGGGAAAACGGTGAGCATCAAGATCGCAAACAAATGGATCAGCCAATAAGGCACGGTGGCCACGGCAACGCGGCCTAAGCTCACCTCATTATTTGTGAGCGCTGTCAGCACTGACAGGTTCAAACCAACGGGTGGCGTGACCTGACCGATTTCGATCACAATCGTGATGATTACGCCAACCCAGATGGGATCGAACCCAAGCCCGGTGAGCAAAGGGAACACCACGGGCAGCGTCATGATCATCAGCGACAAGCCATCGAAGAAGCAGCCCAAAATGAGGTAGATCAGGACCACGATCAACAGCACGCTATATGTGCCCAAACCACTATCTGCCACTGCGATGAGGATTTGCTGTGGCACGCCGAGAATGCTGACCGATTGCGCGAGAATGGTTGCACCGAGCACCAAAAAGCCAATGGCGGAGAACAGCAGCACCGACTGCTTGATCGCCTCGAGCAATTTGGCAAGGGTGAGATCGCCCCAGATGGAGGAGATGATCACCGCCAACACAACGCCAACGCCTGCGGCTTCGGTGGGCGTAGCCCATCCGCCAACAATGCTGCCGATCACTGCAATGATGAGGGCAAGCAGCGGCCAAATTTGTTTGAAGCCCGCCAAGATTTCCCAAAAGGGTGTGCGTTCATTATCGGTTGGTGCCAAGGCGGGGTTTCTGACGCATCTGACAAATAGATAGGCCATAAACATAAAGCCAACCAACAAGCCGGGAATGATGCCCGCGGCGAATAGGCGACCGATTGAGGTTTCGGTGAGTGCACCAAAAATCAGGAATGAAAGGCTGGGCGGAATGAGCAATCCCAATGTGCCACCGCCAGCCAAACTGCCCACAACCGTGTCTTTATCATAACCCCGGCGTGTCATTTCTGGATAGGCGACTGAGCCGATGGCGGCTGCGGTGGAGAGGCTGGAGCCACTGACCGCGCCAAACAAGGTGCACACGGCAATGTTGGTATGCAGCAACCCACCGGGCACTTTTCTAAAGATCGGGGAGAAAGCTGAATAGGCTTTTTGGCTGATCCCACTGCGCAAAAGGATTTCGCCCAAGAGGATAAACATAGGCACTGCGCTGAGGGTGAATGAGTTAAAAACATTCCAAATTGCATCAACGGCGAGCGATGTCGCGCCATTGGAGAAGAAATGCAGGATGACCAATCCGGTGAGGCCCAAGGCAGCCCCCAAAGCCACACTGGTGCCAGCGGTGGTCATAAGACCGCCGATTAATGTTGCCCAAAACAGCATTAGGACACCTCATCCTTAAGGGTTGGCATGGCTTCATCGCGCTCGGCATCTGCATCAAACAGGCCAAATAAGCGCCCGATGAACACCAGCAAGGTAAGCACAAGGGAAAAGAACATTGTCGACATCCATGGATAAAGCAGGATGCGGCTGGTTTCAGTTTTTAAATTGCGTTTGAACGCAAATTCCAACCAAGGCACGGCTTCCCAGATCAGCCACATGAAAAAGGCAATGCCAATCAAGATGGCGACTTTTTGCACGATCGTACGGGTACGGCCTTTGAGTTGGTCGATGATCAAAGCGACTTTGACATGTTTGGATTTAAGCGTAACCAGCGGCACGCCAAGGAAAAGCGAGACGGTGAGCATAAGGCCCACTACTTCCTCAGTTATGTGAATGGGCGTGTTTGCAATTTTGCGCATCAACACGCTGGTGACGATGAGAACCACAATCCCCACCATGCTGAGGGCAGCAGCCCAGGAACACACAAGGGCTAGTTTTTCCAGCCCTTGTGCAATGTGTTTTTTGCCAAGCTTTGACATAAAGCTGGCTTAGCGACCAAGCGCTTCGAGAACACGTTCACGGTAAGCAGGTGCGTTGCCGCCTGCTTCTTCCGCCAGCATTTCCCAAGTTTCTGTCACTGAGCTGACGAAGGTTGCGCGGTCTTCTTCTGAGAAGTCTTCAACCCAGTTGATGCCATCAGCTGCCAATTTTTCACGGGCTTCAAGCTCACGTGCAAAATCGTCTTCATACTGATTTGTGCGGTTCCACAAATCTTCTGCAGCAGCAGTGATCGCAGCTTTGGTTTGTTCGTCTGTCGCATTCCATTTATCGGTGGCCACACCAATTACATATGGGCCAGATGCCATTGGATAGAGGTAAGATGCGTGGCTTGCCACTTCTTGCAACGATACGGTGTGGGCATATAGCGCTGGGTAAAGCGCGCAATCCACAACGCCAGTTTTCATCGCCACATACATTTCTTCTTGTGGGATGATTTGTGCGGCAACGCCCAAGCGGGTGAAGGTTTCAACCTGATCACGGGCCCAAACACGCAGCTTTTTCGATTTCAAATCTTCCAAAGTGCGCACTGGTTCATCGCGACAGAACACGGAAACGGACAACATTGGGATCGCCACATAGCCAACTGAGCTAACGCCCCAATCTGCGAACTCTTCTTCATAGATTTCGCGCACCACTGGGATGGCTTTTTCAAAATCTTCAATGGAGCCGATGGTGCCTTGCACCACAACAGAGCTCAATGCGGGTGCGTCGCGGCCCAAATAGTTGGCCCAAAGCAAGCTCATTTCCACCGCACCGCGCGGCAAGAAACGCAACGCGTCTGTGTTTGGCAGGCCAAGAGAGCCACCGCTATACATCTTGATTTCGATGTCACCTTCGATGGCCGCATTGGCCTCGGTCACAAATTGCTCAAGCTCAGCGGTTTCAGGCCGTGTTTCAGGCAAGAAATTGTTTAAACGCCATTCTTCAGCAAAGCCGCCTTGCAGCGACGCCGCCAAGCCGATAAGGCTTGCAGAAACTGTATGAATAATTTTCTTCATGATGTCCTCCTTGAAGAATCGTACATTGGGTGAGGACAAACTTTTTCCTAAAAATGATCAAAAATGCTATGCATTTTTTAGAATTTGATCGAATTTCCAGACAAATGATTGCCAACTGATCACAAAAACTGAATGTTTTGTGGCCAGATGTTTTCATCCCCTTCACGCATGTTAGCACAAACCAGTTCTCGCGCCTTAGTGCAATTCGACCTAGCTGGTTCTCTCACGCAGAATTTATCGCCATTTCCTCATTCACTTCTCCCTCCCCTGAACAGAGTATGGGCCGCAGTAGCACCTGAGCCTAAATTTAGCTCAATCAATTTGGTGGAGAGAGCAAATGAATTGGCTTCGACTTGTCTGGGCTTTATGTGGTGCACTCATTTTGAGCACAGCCTCGTTTGGCGCTGAGATCAAGCTGGTCTCGATGCACTACTCCGCTGATCGATTTGCACCGCACATCCGTTATGACGGTCCGGTGATCGCTGGTGACGCTGAAAAGCTCATCAACATAATTGAGCAATATATTGAGTGCGACACAGACGATTTGCCTGCCGAGGGCGGCAATTGCGGCGTAATTAGCCTCAACAGTCCCGGCGGGAATTATCGCGAAGGTCTGATGTTGGCAAATACCTTGCGCAAATATTCTATTGCCAGTGTCGTTCAAGCTGGCGACTATTGTTACTCGGCCTGCGCGTTCGCCTTTTTGGGCGGCTCTGGCTATTCCACCCAAATGTCCGTCGGCACCTATGTGGATCGGATGATTGAACCTGCGGCCACACTCGGTTTTCACGCGCCTTATATAGCGGCCGATTCATTGGACACGCTTGTAGCTGAATTTGGCATGGAGGAGGTTCTCGGCTCATCACGCGGCGAAATCGCTTTGATGATTCAAGAGTTGGTTTCTTGGAATGTTGATAAGCAGGTGCTCGCGTACATTGTCAGCATGGGGCCAGACCAGACTTATGATGTTGTGATGGGCGAAGATTTTTATCTGACGCGTTCGCAGCTTCCCCCGGCGCCTGTTTCATTTTGGAATTCAGACAAACAGGATCGAGTGCGCAATGCCTGTATCTATTTGCTGGCGCAGCATTTTTCACGTTTACCCAGCGGCTTTAACGAGATTTTCGATATGCCGTTTTTGACGGATTTCGCAATGGATTCAAATGGGAAAATGCTCAGCGGATATCAGCTTGATGAGGCCAATCCCTTGCAGCTGAGCTATTGTGGCATTCCAACTGAACAACTTGATCAAACCGATGAGCTGGACATCGCACTTTATTCCGGCGCGGGCATAACTGGCACAGTGACACCGTTGCTTTCGATGTTTAGTCGCAATCAAGGCTGGTCGACTTTGGGTTTAGGTGGCTCGGCCACACAGCGGATATTCCAACGAGATGCGATGACCCAGGCCTTCACCAATCCCAGCCAAGTTGTTGATGGCAGTGTGTTGCTTTTCACCTTTTATCTACAACAACGCCGTTTTGCGACGTTGAATGAACTGGGTGAAATCGAACTCAATCTTCCCTTTCCAACAACCGCCTTGTCGATGCAAACAATAGACCAGTCCACCTATGCGCGCATTTCTCAGCGCGACAATTTCCGCATCATCGAACAGGTGGGCAGCCCCTTATTGTTCAAGATGGGAAAATCTGAATTTCCCGAATTACGAATGTCGTTTACGCATCAATCCATCTCTGAGACAGGTTTTATATTCGCGGGAAAATATCCAAATTCAGGCACTAAATTTGCTTGGGTCGGGTTATTGAATGATTACTCCAGCCTGATCCGCGTTGAGGAAATTGATCCGGACGGTTCAGACGACTTTTCATCCCTCTACCAGATTGCCTGCAGCTATACATTTGCTGACGTTCGGCTCAAGTGCGGTAATTGAGGTCGAGATGGGCTGGCTGGCAACGCTGTTTATCATTTTGAGTTCTATCTTTGCGGCTTGGATTGTGCTGGCCATCGGCTTCCTGTGGGAACTGCGCAAAGAAGCAGTGAAACGTTCGCACCGAACTTTACCAGACTTTGGGACCACAGTTGCCGTGTTCAAGTTGGGGTTCACCGCGCCCCGGTTTTCGGCCTATCGAATTAGTCTAGGGCTGCTCACTGCTCTTTTGCTTTTGTCTTCCATTGTAATTGGGATCGCATTTCAATGAGAAAACTGATTTTACGCACGCTTTGCCAAATGACGTTTGGTGCCATGTTGATCAGTTCAGCCAATGCGCTTGAATGCCCGGCCAACCAGTCTGTCTATCGATTTGAAGAACAAGATTTAGTATTTGAAGTTCAATTTGTGGAGGCCACCCATTTTGCCACCATCGCCTCAGACCTCTATTTGCGATTGAAGACCCCAAACCACAATTATTGGTTCAATTTCAATGTTTCCAATGGCTATAGCGGCATCACCTTACACCCGATTTCTGATCCTTACGACGAAAATGCACGCGAGAACGGCCCGCAAGAGTTACACTTGCGCTATAGCGATGACATCGCTGACGAAATCCTGATCTCGTTGCGGTTTTATCCGATGGATGAACATTTGCGCTTCCTCTACGAGCCCCCCTTATCGACATCACCTGCCCCTGCATTTATTGCGATGCCAGAGATCGGTTTGTCGCTTTGGTACAATGCGAATTTGCTTACCGAAAATTCTCAAATCGAAAGGGACCCGATGCCACGGGGTATATTTCGCCTGACCGAATGCCGCGCTGAACCGTTACCGAAGGCGTATCCCTAGGTGAGACCCAGCCGCGACGCATGTAACGCCGCTTCCGCACGGGATGAAATGCCAAGTTTTCGATAGACCGACTTGATGTGGGTGGCGATTGTGGTTTCTGCCAATCCCAATGCAATGGCAACGTCGCTGTTGCGCAAGCCTTTTGCGATGAGCTTTAAGACTTCCGCTTCGCGTGCGGAGAGGCTTTCATTGGAGCTGACGACAGGTCCGGTACGCTGAAAATGTTGCATAATTCTGAGGGCGATTGCTGGCGAGAGAGCCGGAACGCCATCCTGCAATTGCCGCAATTGTTTAGTGATCTGCGCGTCAGGTTGGCCTTTCAACAAATAGCCCTGCGCACCGGCCGACAGGGCAGCGACAATTTGAGAATCTTCGCCAATGACTGTGCTGACGACACACATAAGGTCTGGCTGCTTCTTTTTCGCATAGCGGATAACGTCTAGTCCCGAACCGTCTGGCAAACCCAAATCAACCAAAGCCATTTGCCAAAGGGTTTCATCTATGGCGCGATGGGCTTGTTTCACATTGCCAACGGCTCTTACCTCGACATGAGTGAATGCTGCAGTGGCAATTGCTTCCAGTCTTGATCGCGCCTCAGGCAAGTCTTCGATAATAAGAAGTGAAGTTATATCCATCATTCACCTTCATCCTTCAACGGCAGGCTGACATGTATGTTTACGCCTTTGGGTGCATCGCTAAATGTGAACACGCCGCCCAATTGTTCTGCGCGCAATTTGATATTGGCAATGCCGTGACCATTGATTGCTTGACCCATCATCCCCACGCCATCATCGGCAACAAATAGATCCAGTTTCCCTTTTTTTTGCACCAATGACACATCGACTTTGTCTGCTTGCGAATGCCGAATGACATTGCTCAATGCTTCGCGCAAGATAGACCGTAAATTGTGTGCTGGCTTCGCGTCCAAAAAACATTCTTCGTCAATTTCTGCCTGCCAAGACAGGTCAATATTTTGATCCTCCAAACGCTCAGCACTTTCAAACCGCAATTGCGCCCACATTTGCGAAAGGTTGATGCCATCGCCTTGGGCATTCAGCACAATATCCTTCAAATCTGTTATTGTATCTGAAATCAGTTCGTCTTTGCGGCTGGGATTGGCGATATGCAGCGACCTTAGAAGCTGAGCACCAATATTGTCGTGCAAATCTTGGGCGATGCGCGTGCGTTCTTCACGTACCCCTTGCGCAAAAGCTTGCCGACTTTGCAGCGCATTTTTCAACAGCGCCACCATATCTTTTGCCTGATTTAGATGCCGCGGGCCAAATAGGCTTTTGCCGAGATTGGCAAACCTCAATTCCATCGCATTTAATCCCTCAATTGTAGGGATGCGCAGCGCCAAGCCATTGTCCAAAATATCAATCTGAGAAGTTTGCATGTTAGGTTGAGCTGAGATTTCCAAAGGCTGAAACTGTTGCTCCAGAAGTTTTTGCCACGCATTTTCTTGCTCCGCCTTGTCGCGAAGATTTGCCACATCAATGATTTGCCGAAATGCTAGTTGGGTGATTGCCTGCCCCCTAAACAGTGTGTTGCTCAGCCAATTCCGCAGCGGCAGATAAATTAGGCCAATGGATAAGAGGGCAATGCCGAACGCAGGCAGGCGGTCAAATGAGACAATGTAAAGCAAGAAGGCATCGATCAAGAGCAGCGCCAAAACGCCTGCAAAATAGCTCAACAATCGGAAGGCCCAAACATCAATATCGAAAAGCCTGTAGCGTCCGATACCGACGGCCAGTCCCAAAAACACAGGCACGAAGATTAGCAAAAGAAATGCATTGGGGATCAAAACATCGCCGCCAAAAATGATCGGCAATGCACTCACCATCATGAAAAATATCATGCCGAGAAAGAAGGAAAAGGCGATCCAATAAAGGATAACTCTGGCCAACGGATCTTTGCGAGCGCGAAGGCCCTGCCACACCATTAGCGGCACGGTCAAAGCATAGAGGAAGGTTAAATATCCGTAGAGATAGGGCGACGGCACAATGTGGAAAATATAGAGCAGCCAGACCATCAAAGTGACACCCCAAAGCGTGGCGGTCACCATATGATTGAAAAGTTTTTTGGGATAGACGGCAAGCAAGCTGGCAAGGGCAACTGCAAACAGCAAGGTGCTTGCTGAATTTACCGTCGACAAGAGCTCGTAAAGCCCGACATCAATTGCTAATTCGCGATTATTGTAAACCGCACCAGACAGCGCTGATCCCAAAAATCCCAGACTGCAAAATGCAAAGAAATGGGCGCTTCTTTCGTTCAACCGAAATGCCAACACCCATCCGCCGATCAACGCACCGAAGGTGGCGATTGAAACTTGCAACCAAAATTCTATCGGCAGATCAGCAATGGGGCGTTGCGCGACTGAAGAAATCGACACGCGCCGCACTTCTGCCTTTGGGGGTGCGATGGTCGCGAAGAATTTGTTCTCATTGATGATTTGGGACAAAGCAGCCTGGTTACGTTTAAACTCCAGCCATTGGTCGAAGGTCGGCAATGTATCGGGTTCATCGATGATATCTTTGGGGGTGATGCGTTGCTCTGGAATTTCATCCGCGCCTAGGGAAATGATCTTTGTTCCCGCAGTGATGTTTTGGAACGGGCCATTTTCCGCGACTGATTGCACAACCACGCCATTGCCTTCGCCTGCTACAAGCTTGATCCCCAGCCAGGGCGTGTTGATTGCGGTAAGCAATGTCGCCCCAACACACATGACGGTAAATGCCACCACCGCAGCCAACGTGAAGAACGGTGAGCGCGCATACGTCAACACCGCTGGATATTGATTTTCTGCTTGTTCAGTCGTCGCCAACGCTCTCCCTTACCCCAAACGGGGTATCCCCATTGCCATTCTAAAAATCTAGCATTCATGCCTGATCTCGCTGCCCAAATTCGCGATGTATTCGCCAAGTCAGCACGACATATTAAGCAGCAAAAACGGGGAAAAATAAATGAAAAAAACAAATATCATCATCATCTTAAGCGGCCTTGTGGCAACAATTTCTGCCTGCAACATCGCGATGGCAAATGACTATCCGCGGGCGAGTATTGCTGACATGCCAAATGGGGTTGCCAGCACCTTTGTCGGCGAATGGTCTATTCAGACTCCGGAAGGCAAATCCATGTCCAGCCGCGGCACCACAACCTGCAAAAACCCAGTGCACATCAAAAGCACTGATCCTACTTCGATCAACTATATTTCGACCACGGGTACTGAAGTCGAGTTCATGCTGTCCGCCTTTATGGACCGCTCGGTGTGGATGCCGGAATTGGGCGAAAGCACATTGGCCGTTTGGACCGCAAAGAATGAGTTTTTCGCTTATCAAGTTGATATGCGAACGGGCAAAGCAAAGTGGGATGAACCACTCGTTTATCGTCGGTGTGGGGTAGAGTGATTTTGATGCGAAAAACACTAATCTCGATCACCACCTTAATCTTGCACCTCATTTTTGTGCCTGCGATGGCACACGCAAACGAACAGCTTTATGTACAACTTCAAGCCGCGCGTTTGCTCGATGTTGGCGACTGTTTCCCCTATCTTTATTCGCAACGACGGGCACTTGATGATGTGGTTGCGGACACTTTTGAATCGCTTGAGATCAGTCAAAGCTATGAAGCTGGTACCATCGATCGCGAACGCTTCGATGCGGCATCCGCTGCGCTGAATGCAGAAGCGTCCGCAATGGCCACAGAAGCCGGCTGCGAAGGCGCGCGGGCGGCAGAGTTGATCAACCAGGCCAGAGGATATGCTTGGCAACGAGCACTCCGGAACATCTTCATTTCAGAAATATTGTTCAATTTGCCTGAAGGTCATCAGACAAAACTCGAGTTCGAAACAATTGAATTGAACGCTATGGGCGCGCTGAAAGGCCTAATCCAGCGGGAATATGGGTCACGCGCGGAGAAGATAAGTCAATTTTCCGCGCAACAGGCGCAGTTATATTTACGTTTTCTCTATGTTGAGGACCCCGACATTAAGGGACGTTTTCGACTTGCTAAGGCAACGCCGGAGTTTGAGGCTGACAATGTCGAAAACAGTTTAGACGCAACCCTCGTCGCGCATAAATTTTCAAGTGATGTCACCCTCGAATGGAGCATGGAGAAAGCAGGCTTTTTTACCCGTAAAGCATCTGCCGCATCTAACCAAAATGGCACGATATTGATCCCGAAAGAGCATCGAGATCAAAGTTGGGAGCTGTTGAACAAAACCAGCAAAGTGTTCGTGCAGACAAGAGAGGGCCCCGCGCGCACCAATTTTGTGATGGCAAATAGTCCGAACAAGCTGTCTCTTTTTCTTTATGGCCTAAATTACAGCCAGTTGTTCGAGGGTCGTGCCACGCTTCTGTTTAAGGATGGCCGCAGTTTCTCAGGCCACTATCGCGACTGCAAAGATGTGCATATGGCGTGTTTCGATTTCGACATGGCGGCAAAACAAGCCATCACAGTGTTAGAAGCTCGTGAATATGGGCAAGTTTGGCTGGCCACCAAAAATGCCAAAAGTGAGCTGCAATTGCCCGATTATATGTTGGCGAAAATTTTCGGCCCGAATGGATTATAGGCAAATGGGGGCGCCCGTATTTCTAGCGCCCCATTTGGTTACTCACTGCCTGCGCTGGCAACTTCCAAAATATGAGATTTAAGCAAGTCGCTTAGACCGGTTTCGCACTTCTGATTGACCACAGGAAATATGAACCGTTCTATTGAGACTTGATTGTTCGAATTTTGCTCGAACTGAATTGCAACGGAAGCTGTTTCAAATTGTTTGTAATATTTGAAACGCTGGGCCAACACGCCATCCGCATGAATGAGACAAAGTTCCATTGCCGCACTCTTGAGAAATGGAAGATTTCTCAATTGTTCTGAGCCCTTCAATGCATAGACCAATTGCAATTCGCCCCATTGGTCGCCCTGCTCTACATAGCGGAGCGTTGCGCCCACGCCGCTCGGCGTTTGCGGCGTTAAATTATCTTGTGCGACGCTCAGCGGCAACGGGATGCATTGTTTGTTGTCATCAATGGCAAAATCGACTTCGTGAAACCGGCTCCACTCTACATTTTTGCTGAGACCTTCTGGTCGATTTGCTGGGGTAAAATCCCACCGAATGCGCGTTTTACGGATCTTTTGGGCGGTAAGCTGATCCCAGCTGTTTTTGACCAAATTCTCGCACAATGGCTCGAGTTTTCTGGCGAAAAAGTCCGCAGGGATAGGCCCAAATTGCTCCGGCTGGAAGTCTGGCTTGCCCCGCACCAACAGCTTTACTTCACCTGTTTCTGTGTTTGTTTCAATCAGATATTCATCGATTAAAAAATGGCTGCCATCCCCTAGAGGCACAGCATCTGCCGCCAAAGCACCTTGCAGGGTCAATAAAGTGGAAAGACACGCCCCCAACAAAGCGGCTTTTGGTTTAAACCACGACATCGTTTCTATCCTTTCGTTTTCACGAAGATAGAAAATTTCAGGGTGCCACGCTCTCCCCTGAACATGGTAGTCGAACTGTCGATGTTCAGACCTTAGCTATTTGTCAGCAGCGTCGTCCTTCCGGTCCAATGCAAGCTTTTGGCCCAAAAATGAGGCGGTGAAGCCTTGTAACAAGAGCGACGAAACCACAACGACAAACACAATGTTGAAGAACACATGCGAGATCGGACCGGGCTCGATAATCGGATAGATCGACAGCAAAATGGGCACGGCCCCGCGCAACCCCATCCAGCTAATGAAGGTCAGTTCCTTAAAAGAGAAACGCGATGCGCCTAAGGTTACAAACACGGCAATCGGACGGGCGACAAACATCAAAATGGCCGCGCAAATCAGGGCGGGCACCAGCGTGTTCGCCAGCTGACTGGGTGTTACCAAAAGCCCAAGCAGCAAGAACACCAAAAGCTGGGCAATCCATTGCAGGCCTTCGCTAAAATTCATGATGCGGTCTACGGGATGCACCAGCCTGTTTCGAACAACGGCGCCAGCAATATAGATTGCCATAAAACCAGAGCCGCCGAGCATGCCGACTAAACCAAAAACGAACAATCCGCCGACAAATGCCAATACAGGGTATAATCCCACTGGCACCGGCAGTTTGTTCATGAGAGCTGTGAGCAACCACCCGCCAATCAACCCACCAATGATGCCGCTGACAATTTGCACAACAACAATATAGGAAGATCCGAGCAGGCTATTAGTATCAAAATGATTGGAAGTTGCGATGAAGGCGGTGAGTGCCACGGTCAACCCAATGCTGACCGGGTCGTTTAGTCCTGATTCCAGAAACAAAGTGTCTTTCACTTTTTTCGGCACACTCACATTGCCATGTTGAAACAACATAAAAGTCGCAGCCGCGTCGGTTGGGGCGATTACCGCACCCAGCAGCAATGCTGTCAAAATTGGAATGCCGAGCGCAAGATGGGTCAGGCCGCCAACAATGCCCACCGTGATCAGCACACCAGGAATGGCCAATAGCAGCGCCGAGATGATCACTTTTTTCGGAATCCGCCGCTCTGTTTCTATGCCACCTGCAAATAGAATGACCGCTAGGGCGATGCTGCCCAAATCATAGGCGAGCCGAAAATCATCAAAATCAATCCCCCCCGGCCCATCTTCGCCAGCGAGCATGCCAATGCCCAATACGATGAGCAAAAAGGGTGTGCCGGATCGTCTTGCGAGTGGAAAAACAGCTAGGCTCAGCAAAACCAAAAAAGCAATAAGCGTTAAAGTTGGATACACATCATCTTCCCAAATCAAAGCGACCTGTTCGCGCGAGCGCAATCAAGTTGCATCAAACTAGAAGTCTAATATGCCACAATTGCAGGGAGATAAATCTTGGAAATGCCAAGACCACCAATTTTGTTTAAATTGGCCGCTTTAGTATCGCTTAAGACTAGCCTGCGTTTAGCTGGCGTGGCGGGTATCTTCGGCGGCCACAAGGTTTATGTAATTGAGCGCTGCTGTTAGCTCTTGTGGGCCAACAGGTTTGGTCAGATATACATTGGCGCCAAGTGACTTGCCATATTGAATATCCTGTGCGCGGGAGCGCGAGGTCAACATGATGGTGGGTATGCGCTCGGTCTTTGGCGCGGATCGCAGGTGCCACAAAAATTGATAGCCATCAATGTTGGGCATCATTGCATCAACGATGATTGCATCTGGAATAACTGTTTCGAGAAGGCTCAACGCATCTTTGCCATTTGGGCTGCTCAGCACGCGATAGCCTTGCTCGTCCAGCAAAGCCTCTAAAAAGCTGATTATCTGCGGATCGTCATCAATAACCAAAACAGTTTTCATTGCTTTATCTCACATGTCTAGTCATCGCCAGATTAATAGCGAAGTCCTCACATTTAGTTACAAACTTTTTATTTATACATTTAGATCATTATTCCAATTTTATTTAGAAATATAAGATTAACCTCAGTTGTGCCCAATGGTGGGATATTTAACACAATTGAAACCATTTTTTTGGGCAATATTGGGTTACCGACAAGCGGAATTTTGTCTGCCATTATATGCCTCGGCGAAAGGGCGTTCTTATGAAGTTGGAATTTGATCTGCAAACGTTTTTGCTGCACGCAGGCCTTATCGGATTGGGTCTTATCACCAGCTTATTGTTGAACACCCCCTATTCACACATTCCATTGCTGTGGCTGCCCACTGGCATTGCAACTTGGATGTTCCTCACCTGCAACGGAAGGTGCATCATTCCTTTAGCCGCAGGTGTTGCCATCGGGATGTTGGTGTATCCAAATATGCCGCCTCAACTTGCTGATGTAAGCTTTGCAAGCAGCTCCATTTTGACGATTTCGGTGAGTTCGTTTTTGTTCGCTTGGGCCATCTCCCACCTCATCAAAAACCATTTGATGGTAAAATATAGCCGGCTATTCGGGAAAGATAAGGCGCTGCCCATCGTCCTCACCGCCGCAACTTGTGTGGCCATTTCGTTTGGCGCGGCGCTGACAATTTCTTATCTTGGACATGCAGACAACCAAACCACCGGACTGGTGGCATTGAAAATTTTTGGCGCCAATGTGTTGGGTATCGTCGCGCTTTTCCCGCTTATTGTGGGAAAGGTTCAATTGGAATATTTCCACGAAACCAACAAGACCCGTAACCGCCGCGAATATTCAGCCATTATCATTTTGGTACTAGCCATTTTCGGCATGACAGTTTTCGCATGGCACGCCACCAGCACCAGCTTGGCGGAAAAAAATAATGAGCGTTTTGAAGCCCTCGCGGAAGAAAGCGAAAAGGCGCTAAAAAATCGACTCTTGTCTTATGAGGACGCCATTTTGGGTGGCGCGGGTTTGTTTTATGCTTCCGAGGAAGTTTCCCGTGCGGAATGGCGTGAATATGTAAAAGCACTAGACGTGGTGAACCGCTATCCTGGCATTAACGGGATTGGTTATATTGGCCGCGTGCTTGAAGAAGAGGTGGCAGGTTATGTTGCCGAGCAGCGCGCAACCTGGCGGCCAGATTTCCGGTCGCACCCTGAGGTGGAAAATAACACCTATTACATCATCACCTATATCGAGCCGGTTGACATTAACGGACCAGCGGTGGGGCTAAATATTGCGTTTGAGGCCAACAGGAAAGCGGCGGCGGAACTTGCAGCAAACACTGGAAAGTCTGCAATCACGCAGCGGATTCTGTTGGTTCAGGATGCGGAAAAAACACCCGGTTTTCTGCTGCTATTTCCCATATACTCTACCGGCGTTTTCACCGCACAAACCAACCCAGAGACTGAGCTGCTTGGTTGGGTTTATGCGCCCTTTATCGGCAAAAACCTTCTCGGCGATTTAACCGCAAGCCAAGGCGAACGTATTGGCCTCAACATTTATGACGGGGCCACTGCGGATACGAACAAGCTGATCTATTCTGAAGAAGGCAGAATAGATGCAGGCGAGAATAATCTACCGCTCTTCAAAAAGACGGCGACCTTCAACATTATGCAGCAAGACTGGACTGTTGAATGGGTCAGCACGCCTCTTTTTGAAAATTCAACAATCGACTTTCAGGCGGAGTTGATTTTGATTACCGGTATTGTGATCGGTGGCTTGCTTGGCTTGATGCTCATTTCAATCGCACATCGGGCGGCCAGCATTCAAACTGAGGTTGAGCGCAAAACCGAAGAAATCAACAAAGCGCGTGGCGGGCTGCAGGCCGTTCTTGATACCGTGGTTGACGGTATTGTCGAGTTGTCGTCCGGCGGTCGAATATTGGCTTTCAACCCCTCCGCTGAACGCATATTCGGGCACAAGGCCGAAGATGTTATCGACAAACCATTTGCCAATCTGTTGGTCAAATTTGATCGACCAAAACTTAAGGCCTATCTCAATAATGATGACAAAGTTGACTTTGAAGTTATGGCGAATGGCATCACAATTTCTGGAAAGCGCAAAGACGGCACAACGTTTCCAATCGAACTCGCTGCAAGCGCTGTAAAAACCAGTGAAACACGCCGCCTGGTTGCCAGTGTACGCGACATTACTGATCAAGTTGCAGCCCAGAAGGCGCTCGAACTGAGCGAGAAAACTTTCCGGCAAACATTGGAAAATGCGCCGATTGCGGCTCTTTCCATTTCGCCCGAACGCGAGCTAATCCATATGAACAAAACAGCCAACGCGATGCTTGGCTACACCATGGAAGAGTTACAGGATCCAGCAATCCTTCTGGCCCACCCGGATGACACAGAAGTTGATGCCGAACAATTGGCAGAGCTGGTAAACGGTACAGCACAAAATTTTGCAGTTGAGAAACGGCTGATAACAAAGTCTGGAGAAACCATCTGGGTCGAACAACATGTTTCACCCGTTTATGACGCGGAAGGCACCGTCAAATATTTCATCAAACAGATGATCAATTTGACGGAACGCAAGAAAACCGAGCGCATCAAAAATGAATTCATTGCAACGGTAAGCCACGAGCTGCGCACGCCAATCACGTCCATTTCCGGATCGTTGTCGCTCATTTTAGGTGCGTTTAAGGACGAAATTTCACCGAAAGTGCATGGCCTGTTGACCATTGCGCAACGCAATAGCTCCCGCTTGATCGGGTTGGTCAATGACATTTTGGACATGGAAAAGCTAGGCAATGGCGGCATGCATTATGAAATGACCGACGTTAAGCTTGCCGATAGTTTGCAGCGCATTGTGGAGGACAACAAGTCCTATGCCGCAACCTATGAAGCAGATTTGGTGCTCGATCCTGTTTCCACCGACACCGAAATCATGGTGGATGAATGGCGGTTCAATCAAGTGCTTTCAAACTTCATCTCCAACGCCGTGAAATTCTCGAAAGCCGGCGGCACGGTACGTATTCGCACACAGGAGATTGAAGATAGAATCCGGATCGAAGTTGTGGACAATGGCATTGGCATTTCTGAAGAATTTCAGAACCGCATCTTCACGAAATTTGCTCAGGCCGACTCCTCAACCACGCGCAAGAAAGATGGCACAGGTTTGGGATTGATGATCTCAAAACAGCTGGTCGAGCAGATGGGTGGAGAAATTGGCTATAGCTCAGAACCCAATGTGGAAACATCATTTTGGGCAGAGTTCAAAATTTTGAGCGAGGAAGATAAAGAACTTCAAACGCAACGGAAGGCTGGTTAGGATTAAACAAGATGGGTGTAGCGCAAAAAGCAGTTGAGATGACAGATCATATTTTATGTGTTGATGACGAACAAGATATACTAAGCATTGCCAAAACTTCGCTTGAAGCCATCGGTGGTTATCAAGTCAGCTGTTGCAGCAGCGGCGCGGAAGCCATCGAGTGGTTAAAGACCAACAAAGTTGATTTGGTGCTGCTCGACGTGATGATGCCCAATATGGGTGGACCAACGACGCTGAAGATGATTTTGGACATGCCGGAATGCGAAGGGCTTCCCGTGGTGTTTATGACCGCTCGCGTTCAGCCACAAGAAATTGAGGCCTATCTCGAGTTGGGCGCATCGCAAGTGATTTCTAAACCTTTCGACCCTATGATGTTGTCTGATCAGGTCAAAACAATTTTGGATCAAAAACAAAGTCCGAATTAGCGAGTTAGGCGGTGCCATGCAGAATGATATGGATAAATTTGCAGCAGCTTTGCATGTTTTGCGCCGCACCTACATTCAAGACCTTTGGCAACGTGAAGATATTTTGCTGGATACGCTGGCGAAATTGGATGCGGATGAGCTTTCTCAAGAGCATGTCGAGGTTTTAGAGGCCGCAGCCCACAAGCTTGTGGGGACGGGCCGCACCTATCAGTTTCCCAACATCAGCGAAGCGGCCATCGTTGTGGAAGACATGGTGCGCGACGGCAAAGATTTTGAAAAGTCCGCCTTGCACCCTGCCCTTCTCAATCTGCTGAATAGCTGCGCCCAAGCGCGTGAGCAATTTGAGGCAGAAGATGAGAAGTTTGGCGAGGCTTCGACGACCGTCGATGAGGCGGAGCCGGCTGAGCAGCCTGAAGTCGACATCGAGCTGCCGTCCGTTCTGATCATCGATGATGATCAACAAATGCGGCAATTGTTGAAGCAATTCATCTCCGAATATGCAAATTGCGCGCTGGCGGAAAACTCCGATCAAGCAGAGCAACTCATGGCCGATCAAGCGTTTGATCTTGTGTTGCTCGACAATAAAATGCCCGGCGAGAAAAGTGGACTTGATCTACTCAAAGACATCAAAACTTCGCCGGAATTGAAGCATATTGATGTTGTGATGATTACCGCCAGCGGCGAGCCTCAAGCCGTTTTGGAATCTCTGACTTCCGGCGCAGCTGATTATGTGATCAAGCCGTTTGACCCTGAAGAAGTGGCAACCAAGCTGAAGACGCGGCTAACGCACTTGCAGCAAACCATCATGCTGGTGGATGATGACCCAGCCGTACAAAATCTACTGCGCGCCAAATTTCGCACTCTTGGCATTAAATGCATCGGCTTTGATGACGGCATGGTGGCCTTTGATGAGCTTAGCGCGGTGAAGCCAGACCTTGTTATTCTGGATCGTATTTTGCCCGGCCTAGAAGGCATGGCGGTTTTACATAAGATGCAGGAAAACCCTGAGTTTAACGATATTCCGGTGGTGATGTTGAGCGCTAAACGCGACAATAAGGACATCATGATGGGGCTGCAATTTGGCGCGGCAGATTATGTGGTGAAGCCCTTTAATCTGGACGAACTTGTGCTGCGCTGTCAGCGGCTTTTGGAACGCGCCGCCATATCCACAAACCAAGTTCAAGCAGCGCGCGTTTAAGCACAATCACATCAAATTTGGCAAAGAGAGGACGTGTCTAGTGAGAGAAAATATTCTCTTTTTTATCTGGTCACTGTCCGCCATTTTGGCACTTGCTGCCGCAGTTATATTGATTGCTTTGATTGTTCGGCGCACCCTTTTGCCCAACGCCGATCAGCGATTTGGCGAAGAGCGTAAGAAGCTTGAAGAGATGCTGGTTTTGGCAGTGAGCAGTCCGATTGATCTGCAGGATGCACTGACCCCCGACATTAGTCCAAACCAACGCGGGTTGGTGCTGGCCGCTGCGCTGGATATGGTCCGATCGGTTTCTGGCAGCGAAACGAAAAAGATCTCCCAAATCGCCGAAAACTGGATCGGCCGTGCGCATCTCAACAAGATATTGGAGGTTGGCGGACGTGGGCGGCGCATTCAGGTTTTGACTTTAATGGCCTATTTAGAAGATGAACAAAGCAAGGAATGTCTGTTCACCCATTTAACGGACGCTGACCCCTATGTTCAGCTTGCGGCCCTGCGCGGGTTGGCCAAGCGCGCTGAGGAAGACGAGTTGGGCGCGGTCTTTGATCAAATCAATGCAATTGACCGCACGAACGCCGCCTTTATGGCGGATGTATTGACGCAATTTGGCACGAAAAGTGTGCCACATTTGCTCAATTTGCTGCCCAAACAGGAAGACGAAAACTGGCTCGCCGCCATTCTAATGGCGCTCGGCAATGTTGGAGACATACGGCACGGCCGGCTTATCGCTGGATATTCGACACACACCAGCGCGCAAGTTCGGCGTGCCGCAGCCATCGCCCTTGGCGAGCTGCAAGATGGCAATGCGATTGATAGTTTGCAAAGACTGGCGAGCGACCAACGCACCAGCGTGCGGCAACCTGCAATTACGGCCTTGGGCCAAATTCAGGTCGACCGTGCGTTCGCAACATTGCTGGAAACATTGGATGATCCGGAATGGTGGGTGCGTTTTCATGCGGCCAGAACGCTTATCCAAACAGGCCCGCGCGGTAGCGCTTTGTTGCAAGCCTACATCAATACTGGTGGCCAAAATGCGGGATTAGCAGAACTCGTTATGGAAGAATATAAGGAGTTCCAAGGTGTTTGAGCAGTTTACGAGCACGCTTAGTGACTTCTTTCTGGCGCATATCATTTGGGTCTATGTGTTCTTGGGTATTATTTTTGCAATCGGCATTTTGCAAAACCTGATCAGCGCGATCCAATTGCCTGCTGCCTATACTGAAATGCGGCAACACACGCAGGCCGAAGATAGCGAGACGACTTGGCAATTGCTGATTTCAGAAGAAGTCATGCCCATTTCGATTTTGGTGCCGGCCTATAATGAGGCGGCGACCATCGTTTCAAATCTGCGTTCCATGTTGTTCTTACAATTTCCCAATTTGGAAATTCTGGTGGCCAATGATGGCTCCACCGACGACACGTTGCAGGTTTTGATTGATGCCTTCGATTTGAAACCCATTTCGCGTGCACATGATTTGACTGTACCACACGCTGAAATACGCGGTGTTTATGGCTCTCCGGCCTATCCGCAATTGGTGGTGATTGACAAAGTAAATGGCGGTTGCAAAGCGGACGCGGTGAATGCCGCGCTGAACTTTTCGCGCAACCCGCTTTATTGCGTTGTCGATGCAGATTCATTGTTAGAACCAGAATCTTTGTTGCGATGCGTGCGGCCCTTTATGGAAGAGCCTGAAAAAATGGTAGCCGTTGGCGGCACCATACGCGTGCTCAATGGCTGCACCGTCAAGAATGGACGGATAACCACAATCGATCTGCCAAAGAAGTTTCTACCGCTTGTTCAAACGATGGAATATATCCGCGCCTTTCTTATGGCGCGGCTCGCATGGAGCCATTGGGACATGTTGTCGATTGTCTCCGGCGCATTCGGAATCTTTCGGCGCGACCTCACCATGAAAGTAGGCGGCTGGTCGAATGATACGATTGGTGAAGATTATGATTTTGTGGTCAAGCTGCACCGCTATCTTTGCGAGCAAAACATTGATTACAAGATGCGCTATGTGCCCGAACCGGTGTGCTGGACGGAAGCTCCCGAAACCTTGAAGGTTTTACGCACCCAGCGCACGCGCTGGCAAAGAGGCGCCTTGGAAGTGGCTGCGAAGAACAAAGACATGTTTTTTAATCGGCGCTATGGCCGATTTGGCATGGTCGCCATGCCAAATAATCTGCTTGTGGATGTCGTGGGACCAATTGCCGAATTTATTGGCTACCTCGCCTTCCCCATTTTTTATTTTCTTGGTGTCTTAGACCAATCCTTCTTACTGGCCTTCATAGCGATCTTTTTCATTTTTGGCACCTTTATCAGCATCAGCACCCTAATCTTGGAGGAGCTTGAGCTTGCCCGCTCTCCACGGGCACGCGACCTGCTCAAACTTGGATTGGTGGCGTTGATTGAGAATTTTGGCTACCGACAGCTAAACAGTTGGTGGCGCATTGTCGGCTGGTGGCAGTTTCTGCGCAAAGTTGAAGGTTGGGGAGAAATGCCGCGCCTTGGGGCTGAAGAAACCAGCAAATAATAGAGCGCGTGCACTATATTGCGCGCGCCCATTTCGCTTGACCTAGGTCCGTGCCACGGCATCTGGAAGCACGGTTTGTGTGATCTTTTGATCTTTCAGCATTTTTTGATAGCCGGGGCGCGCCATCGTAAGGCGAACCAAATGGTTTAGATGCGGATATTGCTCGCCTGGCTTTTCCATCTCGCGCGTCCACCGGATCAACATTGCGAGATAATAGTCGCAAGCAAAGAAACGATCACCGCATAGATGTGGTCCATGATGCTGCAAATGTCGGTCTAGCACTTGCCACAACCGATCCAACCGCTCTTCCGATTCACGCACTAGTTTTTGCTGCACTTCGGTGACCTCAGTATAGTGATCTGGGTGCCACCAAATTGTCATTGCTTCCTGCACCGTATTGGTGAGGTGCGCCATCCATTGCAGATATTGCCCGCGGTGGGGATCATCAACCGCTGGACTTAGGCCAGTTTCGGGATGCTGCTCTGCCAAAAATTGACAAATAGCAGCGCTTTCATAAAGCACTTTTCCATCGCCATAGACCAACACTGGTACCGTGCCATTTGGATTGAGCGCACGATAGGCTTCGCTTTTCAAATAAGCGCCCTCCGCCTCGATCAATTCAAATTCGCCACCAATATCGTGCAAAATAGCGTGTGGCGCCATGGCCGCACTGCCAGCATACCAATAAAGTTTATAGGTCATATTATCCTTTAAAATTCGGATTTAGCGTTTATCAGATTTTCCAAAATGCGCTTCCAGCCGACCCTGGATCAGCTCAAAAATAAAGCTGATGAACCAATAGATCAGCGCCGCCGTGATCAGCATTTCAAAATGTTTGAATTCTGAGCGGCCAAGCGTGCGCGCCAAATACATCAACTCCATAATCCCCATTGCAGAGACCAAAGATGAGTCCTTCAACATGGCGATGAAGTTATTGCCCGTGGGGGGGATGATGATGCGGATGGCTTGCGGCAAAACAACTTTCAGCATGATTTGCCAACGTTTCAAGCCCAAGGCCAAAGCCGCTTCCGTTTGCTCTTCTGGCACGGCTTGAATGCCAGACCGGAAGATCTCCGTCATGTAAGCGCCATAGCACAGTGACAAAGCAATCACGCCGGAGGGTATGGCATCCAAAATAATGCCGAGCTGTGGCAATCCAAGATAGATCAAATAGACTTGGAGCAGCAAAGGTGTGCCCCGGAAGAACGAGACGTAAAATGTCGAGATCGCAAATGCAGCACCATTTTTTGACAACCGCATGAGCGCGCCACACAAAGCAATAACGCTTGCAATTGCGATAGACAGGCCAGACACCAATAATGTGTATCCAACGCCTGTGAAAATGAGCAGGGGCAGCCGCTCGACGATGAATGTGTAAGACAGGTTGAACGAATAAAAGAACACCAAAAATAGTGCTAATAGCTCAAGCCAAAACACAATGACTTGCCACCTGAATGGCAGCAGAAGGACTAAATGCACATTGAGCATTATGGCCCCGGCAATCAGCGCGGCGGCCATTGGTCCGCTGATGATCCACGTTTCAGGAAAACTGAAATTGATCAAAGCTGCAAAGAGAATGGCGAAAAACAACACGCGCCGAACAAGCGCGTGTTGCATGATTGAAATAAGGCTAGCCACGTATGTGCCCCTCAAATGCCTATTCGGCTTGTGTGGACACGAGGTCCGCACCAAACCATTTCAGAGACAATTCTTTCAATGTGCCATCGGCACCCATCTCGTCGATGATCGCGCCCACTTTTTGCGAGAACTCATCATCGCCCTTGGCCACAACAACTGCCAACGGTTCAAAGAACAAAGGCTCGCCCACAATGCGCAATGGATAGTTGTTTTTCACAGCTTCCATAATGTTTGGAACGGACGATACGCCAGCGTCCAAACGCACACCATCGCCCAAGCGCAAATCATCCATCACATTTGTGTCGGTCTCATAAGTGCGAATTTCACCTGGCTCGATGAGGAAATCAAATGCTGGCGAATATTCTTCGTCTAGCTTGAGGGTTTTATTGAGGTAAGACTCGTAAGTGGACCCTGCGCTGGCGCCGATCTTCTTGCCTTTTACATCTTCCGCGGACATGTAGGATGCGTCTTTGTGCACATAAAGTGCCGCTGGCGTGTAATAATAAACTGCAGGGAAATCTAGCACTTCTGCACGTGCTGGGGTCGGTGTCATTGAGCCGATGGCGACTTGCCAACGTCCGCCCCATTTGCCTGAAGTGATTGCCTCCCAAGCCGGGTTAATGAAGGACACTTCTACACCCATACGCTTAGCAAGTTCTTTTGCCACATCAACGTCAAACCCTTCGAATTCGCCTTGCGCATTCAAGTATGAAGCAGGTGGATATTCCGAATTTGTGGCCACAATCATTTTGCTTTCGGCCATAACTTTATCCAACACTTCGCCCGCTTGTGCGAATGAAGTCAGCGCCACTGCCGCAACAATACCAGTCATCAATTTTGTTAGGTTTTTCATTTTTCGTTCTTCCAAAACAGCCTTCTTCTTAATCCCAACATTAAAACTAAGCGAGGCGGAATTGGTTGGCAAGAATTATTTTACAGTTGTATAATAACTGAAATACTTTCGGCGTAGCTTGTTTGAGGTTGCATTGTGTTTGCAGCTTGATAACTTGGATACATTCAGTGATCAAACAGAGAGAGCGACTTGCCTGCTAAAGCAAAACAATCGGCAAAATATGAGCGCCTCGATGCAGAGGTGCGGCGCGAAAAATTGATTTTGGCGACCATCGAGGCGGTGGGCGATGTGGGCTATTCTGCAACCACTGTGCGCGAAATCTGTCGCCGCGCTGAAGTTTCGCCAGGGCTATTGCGGTTTCATTTTTCAGGCAAAGCTGAGCTTATTCTGCACGCTTATGAACGGCTATTGAATGATTTCATCACCAGCCTGCTAGATGTCGTACGAAATGTCGACAAGGAGCCGCGCGAGCGATTGGCAGCGTTTGTTGAAGCTTGCTTTAGCGCGGATGGATCATCGGAAAATCGCTTGGCCATGATGCTGGCATTCTGGAGCGAGTTGCGTCACACGCCAGAAATTCGAGCGCCTGCCACAAAAATGTTCGCCACCTACCGCAAAGAGCTCATAGATATTATCGAGCAAGTTGCCCTGATCGAGGGGAATGCTGATGAGGTGGACGCCGGGCTGGTCGCAATCAGCCTCACCTCGCTGGTCGACGGGTTATGGCTTGAACGCAGTGTAAACCCACAAGGATTTTCGCTCGAAGATGCGAAACTAGCCTGCTATGGCCTACTAGACGGCTTCCTATTCTGTGGCACCAACGAACAATGGCTGCAAGAACGCGCCGCTGGCCGCAATATCGTTTATCACAGTTAGACGCGCGATGCATTGACCAAGGCAAGCGAAATTCTTTAAAATTTCATCGCTTGGCTATTGCAACCACAATGCGCGCACTTGGTTCAAATCAAATTGCCTGCAATTTAGATGTCCAGATCACCTAACAGTGTGGGGCCAAGTGTGCCTGACAATTGGTGTCCTGCATATTTTGCACGTAAGATGTCAAATTGGTTTGTGATCTGCTCTGCTTTGGCCGTGAACAGTTCTTGTTGTGCATCCAGCAGTTCGAAGATCGTGCGGTTACCGGCTTTAAACTGTTCACGATATAGCCGAACAACGTCCTCACTCGCATTTATCCGTTGATGGATTGAACGCTGGCGGTCTTTTGCGGTTCGTAGGATGCGTGCAGCATCGCGTATGTCGCGTTCGAGATCTCTACGTGCTTGGCGATAGCGTGCTTCCGTTTCACCTATCCGCGCATTGATCTGATCGATTTTAGCTGAACGATCGCCACCGTCATAGAGCGAGCCGCGCAATACGATTTGCGCTTTGGCATCGCCTCTTACTGGATTTTCACCCAAGATATTTTGCTTGATGGAGGTGGATCCCTCCAAGGTAATTTGCGGCAAATATGAACGCTGAAGGGCTTCTTGCTGTTTGCGCAAGCTTTCCATGTCAACCAAAATACTACGCAGTCTTGGATTTCGCCGCACATAGGTTTCGGTCTGCCCGAGTTGGAATTTCGGGTCATGTTTGCGCCAATCAGGCATCGTTAGATTACCCGGCACGATGCCTGTTAATCTTTTAAACTCGCTCTCATTACGCTGCCTTTGAGACGCAAGTTCGATGGATTGAGTTTTGGAGTTCTCTAGCCGTGTGAACGCCTTTTGCACGTCGGCTTGTGTTGCGTTGCCCGCGTCAGCATTCAGTTTGACCAGTCGATAAGTTTCCTTATGCGCGGCTTGGTTGGCATAGCTATTTTGCAGCAATAAATCCAACTCAAGGACAGTCAGATATATATCTGACACCTCATAAAGTGTGCTTTCAACTTTGTCTTTGAATCGCCAATCGGCGGAGCTTACCAAGGCTTTTGACCAATCAAGCTCGGCATTGGTTTTGCCAAAATCAAACAGGAGCTGACTGAGCGTCAGTCCTATTTCTGAGCGGGTGTGATCCTCACCGATTTCTGTTTTGGTATCATAGGTGACTTCTGGTCCGCTTGCGATGTTGTATTCGACCTTCGGCCTGAATTTAGCCGCTGTGATCCCCACACCTGCTTGCGCATCTCGTTTTTGCCAGCGCGCAATATCGATTGTGGGGTTGGTTTGCAGCGCCACCAAAGCAACTTGCTGAAGACTGATTTTTTTGCCGCGTTTTGCGCTTTGCGCCGCCAATTGCTCAAGCGGTTGATGCTCAACACGCTGGTCATTTACGTATTGTTCCGAATCGGCATCGGTCAGATTTACCGGCTGGTCACAGACAGTTTTGCCTGAATTCAAACAGGGAGCGGTTCGGGGCTTGGATGCACAGCCAGCAAGCATTATTTGACCCGCAAGCGCGCCAAACACTAAGCTTGTTTTTAGCCATTTTTTGCAATTTGCGTTGTGCAAAGCGGTCAATCCCTATCCCTGAGAACCGCTCTAAAATTTAACAAACGCAGTTAAAAAACACTTAAGTTCCTCGTTAATTTCAAAATAAAGGTGAATTTGTTCCACCACAGAAAGTTACATTTTTTCATTGCCTTAGGAATTGCCAACTCACCTGTTTATTTAACGTGTTCAGTGTGAATCAAAGTCGTCAAATATGAATTCAACGCGGTTTTAATACAAACTCTCATTTACTTGCCGTAGAACTTAAATTTTATTTTCATTAACCATTCTTCTTTAGAAAGTTAAAGCAATGCCCTCGTCTCGCGTTGCGCACGTAATGCGTCGAAAATTCTAAACATCATGCGATGTTCTGAGCTAAGAGTTAAGGTGTTGTATGGCGCAGGAAGATCAGATCCAGCAAGAACAAGCGAACGCTCAAAACGACTCTGCGCCTCAATCAACTCAGATAAACTTGATTGAGAAGCCGCAAGCCGGTGAAACGCGGATTATTGAACTCAACGGCGATCAACAGCTCAACTTTGCGTTCGATCTTGACGATGCAAATGTTGCCCTCTCCGATGTTGATTTGATCATTACATTTCCTGACGGCTCTAAACTGGTCATTTTGGAATATGGCTTGCGGGTCACCATTGGCGACGCGCCCGATATGGGATTTGCCGACAAAATCTATTCCGGTCAGGAAGTAATCGGCAAAGTCGGTGAATTCAAAAGTCAGGACACAGAGGCGGCAAGCACATTTTCTTCATTGCAAGAAAGCCAGGAGAAAGTTGAGGAAAGCGAAGCTGAATCAGAAGAAAAAGTTGAAGCAGAGGAAATCGAGCCCGTTGAGAAAGTAGAACAGGTTCAGAATCCGAACGAACCAACGCCTGAAGATTTGATCGACAATAAGAAGGGCGACAGCTTTAACGAGTTTGACAGGTCAAAGATTGACGACCATGTGGGCGCCGAAGAACTCACCGGTAAATTCAGCGAAACCGCGTCTGCTTCTTCGTCACCTGTTGAAGCTGGCATTGAAACCTTGCCAGAGGCTGAAATCTCGCTTCGGGTATTCGGCATCACCGAACAAGTGGTAGAGACCGCGCTTGACGGACGCACAATCATAAAAGGGGCAACGCACCGACCACCAGCAGATACGGATTCAGGCTATAGCGCCATGAGCGCTGATGAGGCTATCAATGGCACCTCTGGCGACGACATTATTTACGCGGATAGTCCTGATCTTGTCGAAAGCGGCACAAGCGCAGTTTCATTGGAGGTTAGCGTAACTTTTCCGTTTGAAGGATGGACCCCGACAGCCATAACGGTCACGAGCCTGCCACCAGGCATGAGCGTCATCGGCGCAACGGAAACGGATAAGGGCTGGGTGCTTCCAATCGACCCAGGCTCGCCGCTGCAAGAACAACTTCAAATCAGTTTTGAAGTGCCAGCTTCTGGTTTGGTGCCAGATGATAATGGCTTTTACAATCTTGGTTCCATCGGCGTTGAATACACGATGGATGATGGCAATGGTGGCGTTGGTTCATCGAGTGCGTCGGCGCAGCTGGGCGTAGGTGAAGTTAACTCAGATGGTGACATTGAATTTATCGACCCGCTGACTGGTGAGCCCATTGCAGTGATTTCAGCTAACCCGCCTGGTAATATCATCAACGCCGGCAGCGGCGATGATGAAATCTACGCGGCCGTTGGCGAGGATCAGATTGATGCCGGTGCCGGAAGCGATATCGTTTCCTATGCCATGTCCAATGCTGGCGTTAGCGTTGACTTAAATGCTGGTACAGCAAGTGGCGGATATGCAGAGGGCGACAGCCTTTCTAATGTGGAACACATTGAGGGATCTGGTTTTGCGGACCAACTTACGGGCGACGCGGGCAGCAACATCTTACAAGGCCTCGAGGGTGGCGATCAACTCGACGGTGGAGCTGGTATAGACACTGCCAGCTACACCAAATCTGATGCGGGCGTGAACATAGATTTGGCTGCTGGAACCGGCGTTGGTGGCCATGCCGCAGGCGACAGTTTGAACAATATTGAGAATGTCACTGGCTCAACCCACGATGACACTCTGTTTGGCGATGGCAATGGCAATGTTTTGTCCGGTGGCACCGGAGATGACACAATCGAAGGCGGCGCAGGCGCTGACCAACTCATTGGTGGCGATGGCAACGACACACTGAGCTATAGCCAATCCGGCGCAGGCGTAAATGTTGATTTGGATAGCGGCGCGACCTCCGGCGGTGATGCGACAGGCGATACAATCGCCGAATTTGAAAACATACAAGGCTCGGACTTTGCCGATAGCCTATCTGGCGACAGCAATAGCAACATTATCTCAGGCGGGGCCGGAGACGACAGCCTTTCGGGCCAAGATGGTGATGACGAATTGCGCGGCGGCACTGGCAATGACCAGTTAGTTGGCGGCGCAGGCGCTGACCAAATGGATGGTGGCGCAGGCACTGACACTGCAGATTATAGCACTACGTCGAGTGCAATTGAGATTGACCTTGAAGCAGGCACGGGCACCGGCGGCGACGCAACGGGCGATGTGCTGACCAATATTGAAAATGTCGTAGGCACCGACTTTGCCGACAGATTGAAGGGTGACAACTATGCGAACAATTTGTCGGGTGGCGCAAGCGACGATAATTTGGAAGGGCGCGGCGGTGCGGACGTACTTGATGGTGGTGCGGGCCAAGATGTGGCCAGCTATGCCTCTTCCTCGAGTGCTGTAAATGTAAACCTAGCCACATCAAGCGGAACGGGCGGCGATGCTGATGGCGACACTTACGTCGATATCGAGGGTGTTGAAGGTTCAGATTTTAACGACAGTTTGACGGGTGACGCGAACGCCAACATCCTCATGGGCAATGATGGCAATGACATTTTGATTGGTGGTGGTGGCGCCGACAATTTGCAGGGTGGCGAAGGCTATGACACCGCTGGCTATCAGGGCGCAGCATCTGCGGTCAATGTCGATTTGACACTGGGCACCGGCACAGGAAGCGACGCTACGGGGGACAGTTACGACTCCATCGAAAACGTCATCGGCACCGATTTTGACGATCAATTGGCGGGCGATGCGGGCGTCAATAGACTTGAAGGCGGCGCTGGCGACGATATTTTGGCTGGCGAAGGCGGCGCAGATGTTTTGATCGGCGGCGCCGGCAATGACACGGCCTCTTATGATCGAGCCACCAGTGGTGTCAGCGTAAATCTTGCAACAAACTCGGGATCTTCGGGTGATGCGGCGGGCGATAGTTTTACTTCAATTGAAAATGTCCAAGGCAGTGGCTATGCGGATATTTTGGTTGGCGATGCCAACGCCAACACCCTGTCTGGCCAAGCGGGCGACGATATTCTGCGCGGCGGCGCGGGTGATGACACTTTACTTGGTGGCGACGGCAACGACACGATAGAAGGCGGCGCAGGCGCTGATGTTATCGATGGCGAAGCAGGCGTCGATACGGTTGACTATTCTGGTTCAGGCGCAGCCGTGCAAATCAATTTGCAAACCTCTTCTGCAACTGGAGGCGATGCGGCGGGCGATACCTTTAGCAACATTGAAAATGTTATCGGATCGTCATTCTCAGATAATTTGACTGGTGATGGTGCCGCCAACACACTTTCTGGCGGCACAGGCAACGACACATTGATTGGTGGCGCGGGTGCCGATGCGCTTGAAGGGGGCAGCGGCGTAGATACTGCCGACTATTCCGATTCAGGTGCTGCGGTTCAAATCGACATGGCCGCAAATTTGGCTACTGGTGGTGATGCAGAAGGCGACACCTTTTCATCCGTCGAAAACCTTGTCGGCACAGATTTTGATGACACCCTAACTGGCAATGCAGCAAACAACAGCATAAGCGGCGGCCTAGGGTCAGACGTTCTCGATGGCGGTCAAGGCAATGATGTTTTGTTGGGTGGCGATGGTGATGACGAGCTTGAAGGTGGTGCGGGCGCTGACCAACTAGATGGCGGCGCGGGTACAGACACCGCAAGTTACCAAAGTTCAACAAATGGTGTTGCTGTTGACCTATCAACTGGAACGGGCAGCGGTGGTGACGCTCAAGGCGATAGCTTCGTCAATATTGAAAACCTTGAAGGCTCGCAACAAAGCGACGACCTCACCGGTGACGGCAATGCCAATATTTTGTCTGGCCTTGGTGGCGATGACAATATTGCAGGCGGTGCAGGCAACGACACGCTGATTGGTGGCGCAGGCAATGATACTTTGCTGGGGCAAGCTGGCGACGACAGCCTTTCTGGCGGCAGTGGCAATGATGTGCTGGAAGGTGGTGCGGGTGCGGACAGTCTAGCAGGCGGAACTGGTTCAGATACGGCAAGCTATCAAAATTCC
The DNA here is from genome assembly GCF_049801075.1 of Maritalea sp. S77. Lineage (NCBI taxonomy): Bacteria > Pseudomonadati > Pseudomonadota > Alphaproteobacteria > Hyphomicrobiales > Devosiaceae > Maritalea > Maritalea sp. S77. The sequence continues at coordinate 1,593,770 of NZ_JBNAGG010000001.1, forward strand.
GCCTCTGCCGTTACCATCAACTTGGCCACATCTAGCGGCACGGGCGGCGATGCTACGGGCGACAGCTATAGCTCAATTGAAAATCTTATCGGTTCAAATTTCGATGATGACCTTACCGGAGACAGTTCAAGCAACAGTCTGTCCGGCGGTCTTGGCGACGATATGTTGGCGGGCGCGGCAGGCGGTGATGCACTTGATGGTGGGGTCGGCAACGACACTGCAAATTATGCAGATTCCGCCCAAGCGGTAAACGTAAGCTTGTCGTCAGGCACAGGTTCGGGCGGCGACGCCCAAGGCGATACGCTTTCCAACATCGAAAACATCATTGGCTCCGCTGCTGATGATAGTTTGGAAGGCAGCGCCGTTGCGAACAGCTTGGTTGGCAATGCGGGCGATGATGTGCTCTCTGGTTTGGCTGGTGACGACAGCCTTTCCGGCGGCGTTGGCAATGATGTGTTGCAAGGTGGTGCGGGTGCCGATGTGCTTGATGGTGGCGCCGATTTCGACACGGCAGATTATTCTGGTTCAAGCGCTGCAGTCACCATCAACCTCACCACCAATATCCATTCGGGTGGCGACGCGGCTGGTGACGTCCTTACAAATATAGAAAACATCACAGGGTCAAGCCTCGCTGATTTATTAACGGGTGATGCCAATGCCAACACGTTATCAGGCGGCGCGGGCAACGATACGCTCTATGGCATGGACGGCGCGGACACTCTATTGGGCGGCGCAGGCAACGATTTAATGATCGGCGGCGCGGGTGCTGACACATTTGATGGCGGCACGGGCGTCGACACAGTGTCCTTTGTTAGTTCGGCTTCCGCCATCACCATCAATCTTGCTTCTGGCATGGGCTTTGGCGGTGATGCCCAAGGCGACAGCTTTGCCAATGTCGAGAATGCCGTGGGTTCCGATTATGACGATGTGTTGACGGGCAATGCATCCATCAATGAGCTTTCCGGTGGCTTGGGCGATGATGCGTTAGAAGGTGGCGCTGGTGCTGATGCGCTTGATGGGGGTGCGGGTACAGACACAGCCTCTTATGCCGGGTCGGTCTCTGCGGTTGATGTGAACCTTTCAACAGGTGTTGGCGCAGGTGGTGATGCCGCTGGGGATACGCTGACCAATATTGAGAACCTATTGGGGTCATCAGGGGATGACACGCTAACAGGTGATGCCAATGCCAATAGCCTCACTGGCGGGTCCGGGAATGACATTTTGATCGGCCTTGGCGGCGGGGACACTCTGGATGGTGGCTCGGGATCAGACAGTGTGGATTATTCCGCCTCAGCGTCAGCGGTGACCATCAATCTGGCCACCAACACCGCTTCTGGTGGCGATGCGGCTGGGGATAGCTTTACCTCCATTGAGAACATTTTAGGCTCGGACTTTGATGATGATCTGACCGGCGACAGCTCTGACAACAGTTTAACTGGTGGCGCGGGCAATGACCGTCTGGTGGGCCTTGGGGGTGCGGATACCCTTATTGGTGGCACCGGAACAGACACAGCAGATTACGCCGCCTCCTCTGGCGCGGTGAATGTGAACCTATCCACCGGCACAGGTTCGGGTGGAGATGCCCAAGGCGACACGCTTTCCGAGATTGAGAACATTGTGGGCTCTGCTCAAGATGATGGTTTGACCGGCAACAGCTTGGACAACCAACTCTTAGGTGGCGATGGTGATGATAATCTTTCCGGCAATGGTGGATCTGATGATCTTCAGGGGGAAGCTGGTAATGATGTTCTTGAAGGTGGTGCGGGCGCTGACACATTAGATGGCGGCACCGGAACAGATACAGCAACCTATCAAGGTTCAGGGTCAGCGGTTAGTGTTGATCTGTCCACCAACACCGCATCTGGTGGGGATGCCGCAGGGGACAGCTTTACCTCAATCGAGAACCTTGAAGGGTCTGACTTTAACGACAGCCTGACAGGCGACAATAACGCCAACACCCTGAGCGGTGGTGCGGGTGATGACACCCTGATTGGTCTTGGCGGCGCAGACACTCTGGACGGTGGATCAGGTATCGATACCGCAGACTATTCCGCGTCAGCTACAGGGGTGGATGTTGAACTGATTACAGGGACAGGTACTGGGGGGGATGCCCAAGGCGATAGCCTCACCTCTATCGAAAATGTCACCGGTTCTGATCAAGCAGATATTCTCACAGGTAATGCTGGGGCCAACACTTTGCTTGGCGGTGATGGGGATGACAATCTCACTGGCAATGGCGGCAATGACGACCTTCAAGGCCAAGATGGGAATGACACCCTCATCGGTGGATCAGGTAATGACAGCCTTTCCGGTGGCTTGGGCGATGATGCGCTTGAAGGTGGTGCTGGTGCTGATGCGCTTGATGGGGGTGCGGGTACAGACACAGCCTCTTATGCCGGGTCGGTCTCTGCGGTTGATGTGAACCTTTCAACAGGTGTTGGCGCAGGTGGTGATGCCGCTGGGGATACGCTGACCAATATTGAGAACCTATTGGGGTCATCAGGGGATGACACGCTAACAGGTGATGCCAATGCCAATAGCCTCACTGGCGGGTCCGGGAATGACATTTTGATCGGCCTTGGCGGCGGGGACACTCTGGATGGTGGCTCGGGATCAGACAGTGTGGATTATTCCGCCTCAGCGTCAGCGGTGACCATCAATCTGGCCACCAACACCGCTTCTGGTGGCGATGCGGCTGGGGATAGCTTTACCTCCATTGAGAACATTTTAGGCTCGGACTTTGATGATGATCTGACCGGCGACAGCTCTGACAACAGTTTAACTGGTGGCGCGGGCAATGACCGTCTGGTGGGCCTTGGGGGTGCGGATACCCTTATTGGTGGCACCGGAACAGACACAGCAGATTACGCCGCCTCCTCTGGCGCGGTGAATGTGAACCTATCCACCGGCACAGGTTCGGGTGGAGATGCCCAAGGCGACACGCTTTCCGAGATTGAGAACATTGTGGGCTCTGCTCAAGATGATGGTTTGACCGGCAACAGCTTGGACAACCAACTCTTAGGTGGCGATGGTGATGATAATCTTTCCGGCAATGGTGGATCTGATGATCTTCAGGGGGAAGCTGGTAATGATGTTCTTGAAGGTGGTGCGGGCGCTGACACATTAGATGGCGGCACCGGAACAGATACAGCAACCTATCAAGGTTCAGGGTCAGCGGTTAGTGTTGATCTGTCCACCAACACCGCATCTGGTGGGGATGCCGCAGGGGACAGCTTTACCTCAATCGAGAACCTTGAAGGGTCTGACTTTAACGACAGCCTGACAGGCGACAATAACGCCAACACCCTGAGCGGTGGTGCGGGTGATGACACCCTGATTGGTCTTGGCGGCGCAGACACTCTGGACGGTGGATCAGGTATCGATACCGCAGACTATTCCGCGTCAGCTACAGGGGTGGA